>NZ_CABVPN010000021.1 GCF_902499115.1 Burkholderia diffusa | reverse complement strand
TGACGTCTCCCGTTCCGTTGACGTCAACATGCTACGTGAACATAGACCAGTTAACAACGGAACAGGACACTAGGCGGTCACATCCAATATGGTGAGTGCAGGAAAGGCCACTTCCGGCTTCTTCCTGTGCTCAAGCCGAACAATGGAGAATCGGCACGTGGCCAATCGGCGTTCTTGGATGGGATGTTGCCGATGTGAAGGTAAGCGGATACAACTCCATGGAGCTTTGATGCGAGCGGATTGGGCTACCGGTTCCGCGCATCCAGTGCACGTTCTTTTCGTTTCGCATATTGTGCGGATCAGCATTCCCATAGACGTCAGGAAGCGGTCGTGCGCGCTCCTCGCGCCAATGACCATAGATGCGCCGATACCTGCCGGATACAGGCGCAGGGTCACGACGCTGTCGTATTGCGCGCTACAGCTGATATGAAGGTCCACGAACTACGCTCGTAGTGCGCTGGTCCGAGACACACAATTTCCGAGTAGACCGACTGTTAAGTGTGCGCGAAAAAGAAAGTGGCCACTCGTCAAGCGGGCATCGCGGAGGTGGGGCACGAGCATACCGCGGTATCACGCCCAATCCGGTAAGTCCCGCTCGCTGTTTTCTAATGCCACGTAGCCGTGAATTTGCAGATCTGCAAAGTGTGCATCGACCCTATCCAGCCGGACCGGCCTCGAGCGACGTGACGTAACACAGCAGGTCCTTAGTGCGTCCCTCCGATATCAACTGCTCGGCAGTCTTGTAGCCAAAAGTCGGCAGCGGTTCATTGCGATATCAAAGCAACTTGCTTCGTACGTCTCCGGAAATATCGGTTGCAGCTCGGATGACCTGGAGTGCGTCTCTAAGGTACTTTTGCACGCTTTCGGAACCAGCCAAGCGGCTCACCGTATTGCGATGTACACGGGCCAGCCGTGCGACTGTTTGCATATCGATATGCAGGGCGGACGCGAAGCGTCGCGCCGAGACGATCGGCGCGACACTATCTGAGTTTCTCAAAGACGCCATGAACTGGTCGAAATTGAGGGCGGCGTTGAATTTGGGAACAGGTCATGTTTCATGGCAGAGTACCCGCCGCACACTACTGCACATTTATTGCACAAAGAGTACCGACTGCACTGGCCGCCGAAACCCTTATTCATGGCGCTGCTGGTCGCCAAGCTCCGTCGAGACACCTAGGCAGGGCCGTGACATTCCCAAGGGCGACTTTTCCGAAAATTCCCGAGGCCGCGGACATCTTTTCTGAGACGAGAGGCGTGCAGATTTCTCAAAAAAGATGTCCAAGTCCTTGATTTGTCTAGGGTGCCTAAGACACCTTTACTGAGAGTCCACACGTGCTGGCGGCAATCGGCTCGCGTTGACGCTCGACGGCCGTGCCGCGAGCCGACACAGTCCGTAGCCGGATCGATTTCGACGAACTCGACGAGCGTGGACGCGCGCCGGCTGCCAGGTGTGCGCATCACGCCGGCACCACGCGTAAAGCGCATCGTCGATGAATCGCGCAATTTGCCACGGGCATGCGATGCGGTCGACCTTCGGCCGTTCGCGCGTAATCCACTTCATGCATGGCGCGCCTCCTGTATGCCGGACGAATGTCGTCCAATGCGTCACGGCCGTCTCCCCGCAGTGCGGCTCAATGATGGAGCAGCGGGTAGGCCACCAGCCCGACGAGCGCGGCAGCCATGACGATGACCGGCTCCTGCAGCTTCTTGAAACGCCACAGCAGCAGCACGGTAGCGAGGGCGAGCAGTGCGGTCGGCAAGTCGACGATCGAGCGTTTCGCGATGACGAGCACGGAGCCCGTGATCGCCCCGACGGCTGCGGCGGTGATTCCGTCCACGAACGCCTTGACGCCCGGGCGGTGCCCGTACTTCTTCACGTACGGCGCGGGAATCACGGTGAACAGATAGCAGGGCAGGAACGTGCCGAGCGCCGCGACGCACGCGCCGGGCAAGCCCGCCACGAGATACCCGATGAAGCCGACGGTGATCACGACGGGGCCGGGCGTAATCATCGCGACCGCGACCGCATCGACGAACTGCTTGTCGTTGAGCCAGTGATGTTCGGTGACGACGCCGCCGTAGAGGAACGGCACGATTGCAAGCCCGGAGCCGAACACGAACGTGCCTGCCTTCATGAAGAACGCGCCGATCTGAACGAGCTGCGGCAGATCGATGCCGCTCAGCATTCCGCTGGCCGCCGGCAGGTTGGCGGCGGCAACCGCATTCAGCCCGCCCCGGTGCAGCCACTTGGGCGGAGCGCGCCACAGCCAGCCGACCAGGCCCGCGACGAGGAACAGCCACGCGATTTCCGATTCCGTGATGAAGGTCACGGCGGCGAGCGTCGCGAAGATCGCCCAGAGCAGCTTGTCGCGGCCGACCGTTTTCGTCGTGAGCTTGTACGCGCTCATCGCGATGATGCCGACCACCGCGGCGCCGACGCCGTAGAAGACGGCCTGCATCCAGGACAGCCCGCCGAAATGCGCGTACGCGAACCCGAGCGCGAGCACCATGAGGAACGACGGCAGCACGAATGCGAAGCCGACGAGTGTCGCACCGAGGATGCGGTAGTGAACGAAACCGAGATAGATCGCGAGCTGGGCCGCCATCGGCCCCGGCGCGAGCTGGGCCAGCGTGAGTCCTTCCTTGTAGTCGGCTTCCGTGATCCAGCCCCGGCGCTCGACCAGGTCGCGACGCATGTAGCCCGCAAGCGCAACCGGCCCGCCGAAGCCGAACGTGCCGAGGCGCAACATGTAGGCGACCAGCTCGCCGAGCGAATAGGTCGGTTCGGTCGTGGCGATGGCAGTGGTCATGACCTGGCTCCGGTCTCGTTCTTTCCGCTCGACGAGAAATGCGCGTGCAGGGCGTCGAGCACGGCGCTCATCTGCTCGAGCAATTGATCGTCGTTCTCCGTGCGCTGGCGCGTGCCGGCCATCACGGCCTCGAAGCCGATCGCCTCGGGCGCTGCGGGGCCGCCGACGTCGAGCGCGTGCACGATTTCGGCGAGCCGCGCGAGCGCAGGGTCGTTGTCGAGTCCGAAACTGGCCAGCAGCACCTCGAACGTTACGCGCTTGCCGACGTGCGTGAACGTCGCACCGTCGAAATCGAAGCCCAGCGCGTCAGCCGGACAATCGGCAGGCGATGCGAGCCAGATGAAGCGGGCGCGTGCGTCGATGAAGCGCTGGATCAGCCACGCGCTGGCGACGCGATCGACCCACATCCGCTGCCGCGTCGCCCAGGTGCGGCCCTGATATTCGTCGATCGCGAGCGGGCGGATCGCGCGGTCCGCGGCGTGCGGCTCCCCCGGCGACAGCACGGTGTCGATCAGTGCGACGAAATCCTGCAGGGCAACTTCGGCACGGGTGGCCGAGTCGCCCGGGAAATAGTCGATCGCGCGGATGGCGTCGAAATCCTTGCGCACGCGCCGCAGCAAACGTGTCAATTCCGTGGCCGACTTACCGGCGAGGGTCTTGCGGGCATCCGCAAGGGTCTGGATGAAGGCGGCGTCATCCTCCCCGCGATCGAAGAGCGCGCGGAATTCCAGTTCCTGCGATGCGTCCAGGCTCGGCGCCCGTAACAGATGAGCCGTGCCGCCACTTTCGGCAATCGCCCCCGCGAGGTCGCGCAGCGTCTCCTCATGCTCTTCGCTGTACGGCAGCAGGTAGATACCGTCGCGCAACACCGCACAGCCCTTTGCCTTCAGCGCGCGCCAGAAGCGCATGCGGGCCGTCGCGTTTTCGGTCGGAAGGGTCAGCACGAGGAGCGACCACGTAGAAATAGTGTTCATGTAGTGAACTCTATCCAATTGTTATTCACTCTACAAACTTTTTTGACGCAGTCGCTGAGTCGCGTCGCACCCATGCCCGCTTCATCGTGGCCCGGCTTGTTGCAGATCCGCGCGCAGTGGGCCGAAGCGAGCACGGTGCAGGTCCGTTCGAGCACCGGGCGCCGCTTTCCGGCTAGACCTTTCATCGGCCCGATATATACCCCTCCCCCCTATATGGAAATGCGATTTCAGATATAGTCCCCCCCGGTATATGAAGGAACCACCATGAGCCACACCATCAAGGACAAGCAGAAGCTGCTGAACCGTGTCCGCCGCATCAAGGGACAGGTCGAAGCGATCGAACGCGCGCTCGAGGACGAGCGCGGTTGCAACGAAATCCTCCGCCTCATCACGAGCGGCCGCGGCGCGATGAACGGCCTGCTCGCAGTCGTGCTCGAGGATCACATCCGCAGCCATCTGGTCGACGCCGAGGGGCACGACGACGAAGGCAGCGCGACCGAGCAGCTGATCGAAGTCGTACACAGCTACTTCAAGTAAACGGAGGCGGAATGAGCAATTTCAGCGATGACGCCTTCGGCGCAGGGCACGACCACATTTTTCTTGGCGCGGCGCACGAGCAGAACGAACGCAGGACCTGGATGGTCATCGCGCTGTGCGCGGCGATGATGGTGGCCGAGATCGTCGGCGGGTCGCTTTTCGGCTCGCTGGCGCTGATCGCGGACGGCCTGCACATGTCGACGCACGCGGGCGCGATGCTGATCGCCGCGTTCGCCTATACGTATGCGCGCAAGCATGCGAACGATCCGCGCTTCGTGTTCGGCACGGGCAAGCTCGGCGACCTCGCGGGTTTCACGAGCGCGATCGTGCTCGCGATGATCGCGCTGCTGATCGGGTACGAAGCGGTCGCGCGTTTGCTGGCGCCCGTTCCGATCCATTTCGACGAGGCGATTCCAATCGCGGTTGCCGGCTTGCTCGTCAACATTGCGAGCGTCTGGCTGCTGAGCGGCGATCATCATGGCCATAGCCACGGCCACGGCCACGGCCACGGCCACGGCCACGGCCATCATCACGGGCATGGTCATGGCGATCACGACGATCATGCGCACGACAACGAAGAGGAAGCGCACCGGATCTTCGACCAGCAGGGCATATTCGTCGTGTCGGTGTTCGAGGAGGGCGTCCCGCCGGTTTTCCGCGTCGCGCCGGCGACACACGAGACGAAGCGCGTCGATGCGAGCGCCGTGTCGGTGACGACGATCCGCCCGGACGGCACGCGCCAGATGTTCGCGATGCAAAGCCGCGATGGTTATCTGGAGTCGACCGAAGCCATTCCCGAACCGCACGAATTCAAGGCGATCGTCCGCTTGAACGGTCGCGAACACGAACTGGCGTTCGAGGAGCACGATCATGGCGCATCCGCGGCGGCGGCGCGCGATCACAACATCCGCTCCGCCTACATCCACGTGATCGCCGATGCCGCGGTTTCCGTGCTGACGATCGTCGGGCTGCTGCTCGCGCGTGCGTTCGGCTGGGTCTGGATGGATCCGCTGGCCGGCATCATCGGCGCGATGGTGATCGCGAACTGGTCGTACGGCCTGATGCGCGACACGGGCGGCATCCTGCTCGACATGAATTCCGATCGCCGTCTGACGGACAAGGTGCGTGGCGCCATCGAAGGCACTGGAGACCGCGTCGCCGACCTGCATGTGTGGCGGCTCGGGCCGGGGCACATGAGTGCGGTGGTGTCGGTGACGACCACCGATCCGGATCGGGATGCGCGCTTCTATCACGGCGTGCTGCAGCGATTCAGGAACCTGTCGCACGTCACCGTCGAAGTCGTGCCCGCGACGCGAGGACGATAAAGCATGGCGGTCAAGTCCCCTTGTGTCGACGTGTGTTCGTTCGACGGTCGCACCGGCTACTGCGTGGCATGCCTGCGGACGCGCGACGAAGCGCGCGGCTGGAAGAAGATGACGGATCACCGGCGTCATCAAATCGTGAACGACCGCGCGCGGCGGCATGCGAAACTGACGCGGGAAACGACCGACTGAACACATCATGAGCGCCCCGTCACCGATTGCCAGCAAACCTGCGATTCCGCGGACCGTGTGGGCCCTGGGTCTCGTGAGCCTCTTCATGGACCTGTCGTCCGAGCTGATCCATGCGCTGTTGCCGATCTACCTGGTGTCGACGATGGGCATGAGCGTCGCCGCGCTCGGCGTCCTCGAGGGGGCGGCCGAAGCGACGGCGATGATCGTCAAGGTGTTCTCCGGTGCGATCAGCGACTGGCTCGGGCGCCGCAAGGGGCTGCTGCTGGTGGGCTACGGGCTCGCGGCGTTGACCAAGCCGTTGTTTCCGCTGGCGTCCACGCCGGCCGTCGTGGTGACGGCCCGTCTGCTCGACCGCGTCGGCAAGGGGATTCGCGGCGCGCCGCGCGACGCGCTGGTGGCCGACATCGCGCCGCCCGAAATTCGCGGCGCGTGCTTCGGCCTGCGTCAGTCGATGGATACCGTCGGCGCGATTCTCGGCCCGATGCTCGCGATCGCGCTGATGCTGTGGTTCGGCGACCGTATCCGGACCGTGCTCTGGTTTGCCGTGGTGCCGGCCTTCGTCGCGATCGCATTGATCGTCTTCGGCGTACAGGAGCCCGAGCAGTCGAAACCGGACCGGCGCTTTCGCTCGCCGCTGCGCTGGAACGCGCTGCGCGAGTTTCCCCGCAGCTACTGGTTCGTCGTCGCGGCCGGCGCGACGTTTACGCTCGCGCGCTTCAGCGAGGCGTTCCTGGTGCTGCGTGCGCAGCAGACGGGGCTCGACGCGGCATGGATTCCGGCCGTGATGGTCGCGATGAGCGTCACCTATGCGCTGTCGGCCTGGCCGGTCGGCATCCTGTCGGACCGGCTCGATCGCCGCGTGCTGCTCGCGGCCGGCATGGTGTTGCTGATCGCGGCCGATCTGCTGCTCGGCATCGGCACGTCGACGATCTCGATGTTCGCCGGCGTGGCCGTGTGGGGGCTGCACATGGGCTTCACGCAGGGCATTCTCGCCGCGATGGTGTCGGAAACCTCGCCGGCCACGCTGCGCGGCACCGCGTTCGGCGTGTTCAACCTGGTGAGCGGCGTCTGCATGCTGCTCGCGAGCAGCATCGCCGGCGCACTGTGGATGCGTTTCGGCGCATCGACCACGTTTCTCGCGGGCGCGGCGCTGGTCGTGGTGCCGCTGTGCCTGTGCCGGTTCATGCCGCGACCCGGCGCGTCGCACGCGTGACGCGGCGCCGGCCGGGTCTGCCGACGTTCGGCGCAAGGCTGAGCTGACGGCCGGGCACGACGGTGCCCGAAGACCAGACCCGCCGTCGCGGTCCGCCCGTCCCCGGCCCCGGCCCCGGCCGGCGAAGGCCGGCCTCGCCTCCTTTCCCGCGCCGCGCATCGCTTGTCGCTTTCAGATTTGAAAGATTGTCCGGCGTTTGCGATAGAATGCCCCCCCTGTTCGCCGTGGCCATGCCCACGGACGGGCACCGGCACTCGAAGCGGCGCGCGCCGCGCTCGCGGTCCACCGTTCCCATGTCGATGCCGGCGATCTCCCTGTCGTTGGAAGCACAAGTTCTGTAATTTGGATTGCTAATGAAGAAGAAGCACAACATCACCAAGTACATCGTCATCGCGATGGTGCTTGGCATTGCCGTGGGCTACGCCTGTCATAGCGCGTTTCCCGACCCGAAAATGGCCAAGGAAGTCGCCGGCTACGTGTCGCTGCTGTCCGACGTGTTCCTGCGGCTGATCAAGATGATCATCGCGCCGCTGGTGTTCGCGACGCTGACGGTCGGCATCGCGCAGATGGGCGACAGCGGGTCGGTCGGCCGCGTGGGCGTGAAGGCGTTCGGCTGGTTCTTCATCGCGTCGTTCACGTCGCTGGTGCTCGGCCTCGTGACCGCGACGATCCTGAAGCCGGGCAGCCACCTGAGCCTGCCGTTGCCTGCCGCCGACGCGGCGCTGAACCTGAAGACGGGCGCATTCACGCTGAAGGACTTCGTCGTCCACCTGGTGCCGAAATCGATCGCCGAGGCGATGGCGAACAACGAGATCCTGCAGATCGTCGTGTTCTCGATCTTCTTCGGTACCGCGCTGTCCGCGCTTGGTGACGCCGGGAAGCGCCTGACCGGCGTGATCGACGATCTCGCGCAGGTCATGCTGAAGGTGACGGGCGCGGTGATGTGGTTCGCGCCGGTCGCCGTGTTTGCCGCGCTGGCGTCGACGATCACGACGGAAGGGCTCGGCATCCTGCTCACGTTCGCGAAGTTCATGGCGAGCTTCTATCTGGCGCTTGCGCTGCTGTGGGGCGTGCTGACGCTCGCCGGCGTGGCGTTCCTCGGCAAGCGCGCGTTCACGCTGATTCGCCTGATTCGCGAGCCGTTCCTGCTGTCGTTCGCGACGGCGAGTTCCGAAGCCGCGTATCCGAAGCTGCTCGACGCGCTCGACCGGTTCGGCGTGAATCGCAGGATCTCGAGCTTCGTGCTGCCGATCGGGTATTCGTTCAACCTCGACGGCTCGATGATGTACTGCACGTTCGCGGTGCTGTTCATCTCGCAGGTGTACGGGATCGACCTGCCGCTCGGTACGCAGATCACGATGCTGCTGATGCTGATGGTGACGTCGAAGGGGATGGCGGGCGTGCCGCGCGCGTCGCTCGTCGTGATCGCGGCGACGCTCAACCAGTTCCATCTGCCGGAAGCCGGGCTGCTGCTGATCATGGGCGTCGACATGTTCCTCGACATGGGCCGCTCGGCGACCAACGCCGTCGGCAATTCGATCGCGGCTGCGGTGGTCGCGAAGTGGGAAGGCCAGCTCGGCGAACCGCGCGCCGACTCGGATTCGGACGGCGGTGGCGAAATCGAGCCGGTGAAGGTACGGGAGACGGCGACGTCCGCGTGATTACCCTGTTGTAAATGATATGCGCCGGCCCGGATTCGACACGGACTCGGGCCGGCGCAATACCCGCCAGCGGTCATTCCTTTACCCGTCTTTACCCGTATCCGGCGATTGTCCAGATTCGCCGAAAAACCTTCCGCCATTGCCGATACGCGGCATTCGAAACCGCGGCGATATTCCCGGCATCGAAAGCCGTACTGCCCCGATAGCACACGCGAACGCACAAGTGGTCGTTCACTCTCGCGCAGTCGTCCGCCTGGCCGGCGCGAGCAGCGCGCAATTTTTTTTCGATTTATATGACGCTATTCTCGGCGTTGCCGATTATCGAGCGCACGCGCGATGTAATACCGACTGCACCGGGTGATTTAGCGGAAGTATTTACGCATTGCCGATTTTCAAACCACCCGGCTGCCCCCTCACGTGAATGACGCCACCATTCAGGAGAGCATCAGCCATGGTCGCCAGAAAATCGATTCAGGCCGTGCTGCTCGCCGCCGCGATCGCCGCGATCGCGCCGGCCGCAAACGCGGGTAACACCACCGACTGGATCGCGAATACCTACGGCACGCTCGCCGCGCACGTCGGCAACGTCGCGCGCTCGATGTGGGTCGCGCCCGAAGGCGTGATCTACACGGCGTCGATGTGGGACGAGGATGAGGGCGGCGTCGCGATCTACCAGAACGGCAAGAGCGTCGGTTCGATCGGCACGCATTCCGAGTTCCAGGGCAGCGCGATCACGGGCAATGCGACGTCGCTGTTCGTCGCGCTGCAGCCCGGCAGCGGATACGGCAGCGGCGCGGTCGGGCGCTACAACCGTGCCACGCGATTCCGCGACAAGCTGATTCAGGTCACCGCGGCGACCAACCAGCCGCGCATCGACGTCGTCACCGGGCTCGCCACGGCCGGCTCGCTGCTCTATGCGAGCGATTTCTACGGCAATCGCGTGCGGGTGTTCACGACCGACGGCGTGTGGCAGCGTGACATCGGCGTGTCGGCACCCGGCGCGCTCGCGGTCGACGGTGCGGGGAACATCTGGGTCGCGCAGAAGAGCGCAGGCTCGGTCGTCGAATTCAGTCCGGCCGGCGCGCTGCTGAACACGATCCGGCTGGCCGCCGGGTCGCAGCCGTCGGCGCTCTATTTCGATGCGGCGGCGGGGCAGCTGATGATCGGCGACGAAGGCCCCGACATGAACATCAAGCGCTATTCCGTCTCGGGCCGACCCGCGCTGGCCGGCACGTTCGGCGTGCCCGGCGGCTATCTCGACACGACGACGGGTATCAAGGGGCAGGTCGGCGCGAAGCGCTTCACCCGCATCGCCGGCATCGGCAAGGATACGGGCGGCAACCTGTATGTGCTCAACAACCCGTGGGGCGGCAGCTGGGATCTCGGCCGCAACGGCGCGACCGACATTCACGCGTACAGCAGCGCCGGCAGCCTGCGGTGGACGCTGCAGTCGCTCAACTTCGAGGGCATCGCCGCACCGGATCCGGTCACCGACGGCGTGCTGTTCTACAGCGGCACGCACGTCTACAGTGGCACGGCGGGCGGCACCTTCGTCGCGAACACCGTCGATCCGTTCACGTATCCGTCGGACCCGCGCATCAACATGAGCGATACCCAGCGCGACGAGCACTTCGGGCTGCTGACGTCCGTTGGCGCGAACCGGATCCTCGTTGCAGCGGGGCAGAATCCGCCGGTCTACTACTTCTTCCACTTCAACGCGGCCAACGGCTACGTCGCGATTCCGGACGGATCGATCCCCGGGCCCGCGTTCAACACGACCCGGCGCGTGTCGGCCGGCTTCAGCCTCGACAGCAAGGGCGGCGTCTGGGCCGGCCTCGACAAGACCGGCGCCATTTATCACTATCCGCTGAACGGTTTCGACGCGAGCGGCAAGCCTTCGTGGGGGGCGGGCGTACCCACGCCCGTGCCGGCCAGCATCCAGCCGCTGACGCGCATCGTCTATCTCGCCGACAGCGACACGATGGTGCTCGCGCAGGGTGTGGTCGGGAGTACCGACTGGACGTCGATCGGCACGCGCATCGAGGTGTATCACGGCTGGAACGCCGGCAACACGACGAAGCCGAATCCGGTCATCACGCTGCCGCATAGCGGCGCGAAGTCGATCGACGCGGCCGGCAACCATCTGTTCGTCGGCTACTGGTTCAGCAGCAGTGGGCCGCTGTGGCCGAACATCGACGCATTCAACCTCGACACCGGCAATCTCGACACGACGCTCGTCAACGCGAGCCCCGCGACCGTGGATACCAGCAGCGCGATCGACGCGATGTACAGCGTGCGCGCGTATCGCCGCTCGAACGGGGAATACGTGGTGACGAAGAACAACGTGAAGGGGAACAGCATCACCGTCTATCGGTGGACGCCTTGATGGGCGAGGCGCGGCACGCCACGGTTCAGGCGCGCCAGATCAGGCTCGCGCTCGTCTCCGTTTCCGACGCGAGGGTGAAGCCGAGCCGCTCGTAGAGGCGCCGCGCCGGGTTGCCGCGCAGCACGCCGAGCGATACGGGCACGTGCTCGCGTGCGGCTTCGATCAGCAGCTCGCGCAGCACGGCTTCGCCGATGCCTTGTCGCTGTCGCGACGGGAGGATCTGGATCTGGTGAACGTGCCATTCGTCGGCGGAGCGCGTGACCTTCAGCAAACCGATTGCATCGGCGCCGTCGCAGATGATCATCGCGTCCTCGAAGTTCGAGCGGATGCGCTGATCGTGCGCGTTGTCGTCGGTGGGTGCGCCGACGCGTTGCAGATGCTCGGTCATCGTGAGTCGGCGGAGCCTCAGCAGGAAGGGCAGGTCGGCGGCGGTCGCCGGGCGCAGGCAAATGGCAGGGGGCATGGTCGAGGAGCGTGGGCGGGTGGATTCCATGGCTCGAAGCGAATGATCCATGAACGCGGTATGGCGGTCAAAGGTCGGGCAGCGGGAATTGTCATGACGGTCGACCGAAAGCCTGCATCAACCGACGGCGGCCGGGTCGACGCGCTCGGGTGAACGGCCTGACTGCCCGGTAGCCCGCCGACATTCGCGCCGGCGCGACGAGGCCGTGCGGCCCGTGGAACCGCAGCGCCTCGACCGATACGCCGAGCCGCGCGGCTGCGGCCGAAGCGCTCGGGCGCAGGGTGGGCGTGCTCATTCGGCGCCTCAGTTTGCTGTCGATTCGTGAAGCAAGTGTTCGCTGGATAACCCGAAGAACACCCCGCGCATGCGCGTCGTTGTGCGGCGTGCGCGCGCCGCCGAGATACGGCAGGAACGACGGCGCCCGGGCGGGTTCGTGCCGTTGCCGGGTTGGCATTCATCGCCGGCTTTTGTAAAGAAGCCACGGCAGCGCGATCGAACGACGCGTGCCTGCGCAACAGGTACGCGTCGTCACACTCAAATGCGACCCAGCAGCACCAGTATCACGACGATGACGACGATCAGCCCGACCGAGCCCGATGGCCAGTAGCCCCAGCTTCGGCTGTGCGGCCACGCCGGAAATGCTCCGATGAGCAGCAGAATCAGAACGATGATAAGGATCGTACCGAGCATCGCACCCCTCCTGAACGTGATGACATGACGGTGGCTCCTGCCGCAATTCGCGTGCCGCGGCGGGGAGTCGGGCGAAAGCCGGCACAAGCGCGCTGTATGAATACGTGGAATTCATGCGATGAATAGCGGGCGATTCAGGAAATAAATTTCAAAAATGTGCCCCCGGTCGCTATGCTGGGCCTTCGGTTTCCCCTCAGGCGGGCACGCAATGGCTGAACTTTTTCTGGTGCGGCACGGGCAGGCGTCGTTCGGCACGGACGATTACGACCGGCTGTCCGCGGCCGGTGAGCAGCAGGGCGTCTGGCTCGGCGAATACTTCGCGCAGCAGGGCCTGACGTTCGACCGGGTGATCTGCGGCACGATGAACCGGCATGCGCAGACTGTCGATGCGATCCTGCGCGGGATGGGCGGCGAAGGCGCGCAGGTCGACCGCCATCCCGGCCTGAACGAATACGACTTCCACGGGCTGTTCGCGGCCGCGGCGAGCGACTATCCGGAGATCGCGCGGCTCGCGGCCGGCTCGATGAAGGAGCACTTTCGCGCGCTGCGGCAGGTGCTGCACCTGTGGTCCGACGACAAGCTGGGCGACACCGCGCCCGAAACCTGGGCGCATTTCCAGCAACGCGTCGCCGACGCCCGCGCCGCGATCCGCGAGGGCGGCAGCCAGCGCGTGCTCGCGGTGAGTTCCGGCGGCCCGATCGCAGTGACCGTGCAGCAGGTGCTCGCCGCACCGCCGTCGAGCGCGATCGCGCTGAACCTGCAGATCCGCAACAGCAGTCTTTCGCAGTTTTTCTTCAACGCCGACGCGTTCCACCTGGCGTCGTTCAACGGCATTCCACATCTCGAGGATACCGAACGACATGCGTGGCGCACCTACGGCTGACCCTACGAACGATCGCGACGATGACGAACCCTTCCCAGCCCCTCGACGTAGCTCGCCTCACGCGCTATCTGGAAGCGCACGTGCCGGGTTTCGAAGGCCCGCTCGACATGGAGAAGTTTGCCGGCGGCCAGTCGAACCCGACCTTCCTGCTGCATGCGAAGAGCGGTCGCTACGTGCTGCGCCGCCAGCCGCCCGGCGAGTTGTTGAAATCCGCGCATGCGGTCGATCGCGAATTCCGCGTGCTGAGCGCGCTGTCGGGCACCGCCGTGCCGGTCGCGCGTCCGTATCACCTCTGCGAAGACCGCGACGTGATCGGCAGCCTGTTCTACGTGATGAGCTTCGAGGACGGCCGGATCTTCTGGGATCCGGCACTGCCGGAGTTGCCGAAGGCCGATCGTGCGATCTGCTACGACGCGCTGCTGCGCACGCTGGCCGCCCTGCACGACGTGGACGTCGACGCGGTGGGCCTCGCCGACTTCGGGCGCCCCGGCAACTACTTCGAGCGCCAGATCGGCGTGTGGACGAAGCAGTATCGCGCGGCGGAAACGGAGCGCCTCGACGCGATGGAGACGCTGATCGACTGGCTGCCGAAGGCCTGCCCTGAGGACACCGGTCGGCCCGCGCTGGTGCACGGCGATTTCCGGATCGACAACCTGATGTTCGCGCGCGACGACTATCGCGTGCAGGCCGTGCTCGACTGGGAGCTGTCGACGCTCGGCAATCCGCTCGCCGATCTCGCGTATTTCTGCATGTGCCTGCGGCTGCCGCCGGGCGACCAGGTGCGCGGGCTCGCGGGCCAGGATCGTGCCGAACTCGGCATTCCCGACGAAGCGGCGATCGTCGCGCGCTACTGCGAACTGCGCGGGATCGAGCCGATCCGCGACTGGCATTTCTATCTCGCGTTCAGTTTCTTCCGGCTCGCGTCGATCGCGCAGGGCGTGAAGGCGCGCGCGCTGCAGGGCAACGCGTCGAGCGAGCAGGCGCTGCGCGTGGGCGCGATGGCTGGCCGGCTGGCCGAAATGGCGGTCGACGTGATCGGCGCGCATCGCTGACATCGCGGACATCGCCGCGCGGCCGCACGAACAACAATCAATGGAGGAGCACAGCAACATGGCAACGAATCTGTTCGATCTGACGGGCAAGATCGCGCTGGTGACGGGCGCGAGCCGCGGCATCGGCGAGGAAATCGCGAAGCTGCTCGCGGAGCAGGGCGCGCACGTGATCGTGTCGAGCCGCAAGCTCGACGACTGCCAGGCGGTCGCGGACGCGATCGTCGCGGCGGGCGGCCGCGCCGAAGCGCTGGCCTGTCACGTCGGGCGGCTGGAGGACATCGCCGCGACGTTCGAATCGATCCGCGGCAAGCATGGCCGGCTCGACATCCTCGTGAACAACGCGGCCGCGAATCCGTATTTCGGGCACATCCTCGATACCGATCTCGCCGCGTATGAAAAGACCGTCGACGTGAACATCCGCGGCTACTTCTTCATGTCGGTCGAGGCCGGCAAGATGATGAAGGCGCAGGGCGGCGGCGCGATCGTCAACACCGCGTCGGTGAACGCGCTGCAGCCGGGCGACCGTCAGGGCATCTACTCGATCACGAAGGCCGCGGTCGTCAACATGACGAAGGCGTTCGCGAAGGAATGCGGGCCGTTCGGCATCCGCGTGAACGCGCTGCTGCCGGGCCTCACGAAGACGAAGTTCGCGGGCGCGCTGTTCGCCGACAAGGACATCTACGACACCTGGATGGCGAAGATTCCGCTGCGCCGCCACGCGGAGCCTCGCGAGATGGCTGGCACCGTGCTGTATCTCGTGTCGGACGCGGCGAGCTACACGAACGGCGAGTGCATCGTCGTCGACGGCGGCCTGACGATCTGAGCGCGCGATGAAACTCGACAGCTACGCCGGGCAGGCCGTGATGATCACCGGCGCCGCGAGCGGCTTCGGCGCGCTGCTCGCGAGCGAGCTGGCCGCGATGGGCGCGCGGCTCGCGCTCGGCGACCTGAACGAGGCGGCGCTCGAACGCGTGGCCGGGCCGCTACTGGCGGCCGGCGCCGACGTGATCGCGCGGCGCTGCGACGTGCGCATCGAAGCAGAGGTCGCTGCGTTGGTGAAGGCGGCGGTCGAGCGCTTCGGCCGGCTCGACGTCGGCATCAACAACGCGGGCATCGCGCCGCCGCTGAAGGCGCTGATCGATACCGAGGAAGCGGATCTCGATCTGAGCTTCGCGGTGAACGCGAAGGGCGTGTTCTTCGGGATGAAGCACCAGATTCGCCAGATGCTCGCGCAGCGCGAAGGCGTGATCCTGAACGTCGCGTCGATGGCCGGGCTCGGCGGCGCACCGAAGCTGGCCGCGTACGCGGCGTCGAAACACGCCGTGGTCGGGCTCACGAAGACGGCCGCGCTCGAATACGCGCGGCATGGCATTCGTGTGAACGCGGTGTGCCCGTTCTATAGCACGACGCCGATGGTGACCGACAGCGACATCGGCGATCGCCAGGATTTTCTCGCACAGGGCTCGCCGATGAAACGGCTCGGCCGTCCCGAGGAAATCGTCGCGACGATGCTCACGCTGTGCGCGAAGGAAAACACCTATCTGACCGGGCAGGCCGTCGCCGTCGACGGCGGTGTCTCGGCCTTCTGAGCGAAACGAACGGACAAACGGAATCACGAGGAGTCGATCATGGACTTTGGCTACACCCCGAAAGTGGAAGAACTGCGCGAACGCGTGCGTGCGTTCATGGACGCGCACATCGTGCCGCGCATCCGTCAGTGGAACGAGGAAGTGCATGCGGGGCAGTATCCCGTGTCGTTCATGGAGGCGCTGAAGGAGCGCGCGAAGGCCGAAGGGCTGTGGAACCTGTTCCTGCCGCACCTGAAGGAGGACGAGCCGGGCACCGGGCTGACGAACCTCGAATACGCGCCGCTCGCCGAGATCATGGGGCGCGTGGGCTGGGCGTCGGAGGTGTTCAACTGCAACGCGCCGGACACCGGCAACATGGAGCTGCTGCACATGTTCGCGACGCCCGAGCAGCGCGAACAGTGGCTGCTGCCGCTCTTGCGCGGCGAGATCCGTTCGGCGTTCGCGATGACGGAGCCCGACGTCGCGTCGTCGGACGCGACCAACATCACGACCCGCATCGAGCGCGTGGGCGACGAATACGTGATCAACGGCCGCAAGTGGTTCATCACGAACGCAGCGCATCCGAACTGCCGGATCTTCATCGTGATGGGCAAGACCGATCCCGACGCGGAATCGCACCAGCAGCAGAGCATGATCCTGGTGCCGCGCGACACGCCGGGCGTGACGGTCGTGCGCAACATCACGGTGGTCAATCACTACGCGCCCGAAGGGCACTGCGAGATCACGTTCGACAACGTGCGCGTGCCGGCGCGCAACCTCCTCGGCGAGGAAGGCAGCGGTTTCGCGCTCGCACAGGCGCGCCTCGGGCCGGGCCGGATACACCACTGCATGCGTTCGATCGGCGCGGCCGAGCTCGCGCTGGAACTGATGATCGACCGCGCGCAGTCGCGCGAGGCGTTCGGCAAGCCGCTGAACCGGCACGGCACGATCGGCGAATGGATCGCGCGCTCGCGCATCGAGATCGACCAGGCGCGCCTCCTGGTGCTGAAGGCCGCATGGATGATCGACAAGGTCGGCGCGAAGGCGGCGCGCAAGGAAATCTCGATGATCAAGGCGCTCGTGCCGACCGTATACACGGACGTGTGCGACCGCGCGATGCAGGTGTTCGGCGCGATGGGCCTGAGTCCCGACACGCCGCTCGCCGATCTGTGGACCTGGGGCCGCGC
The DNA here is from genome assembly GCF_902499115.1 of Burkholderia diffusa. GTDB lineage: Bacteria > Pseudomonadota > Gammaproteobacteria > Burkholderiales > Burkholderiaceae > Burkholderia > Burkholderia diffusa. The sequence goes on along the minus strand of NZ_CABVPN010000021.1, from coordinate 127,372 downwards.
GCTGCGCTTCGCGGACGGCCCGGACGAGGTGCACCTGCAGGCGATCGCGCGCATGGAGATCAAGGACGCCGTGCGCGGTTCGACCGAGCCGTACCTGACGCGGCCGCCGCGCGGCTGAGCCGCGCGCCGCGCGGGGACGCGACGTGGACGAGCGGGAGACGCACGCCGTATTAAGATGCCGGCAAGGAGATCCGGCGATGCGTCTTTCGAAGATTGATCTGAACCTGTTCGTCGTATTCGAGGCGATCTACAACAAGCGCAACCTGACGCGCGCGGCCGAGGTGCTGAACCTCACGCAGCCGGCCGTCAGCAACGCGCTGGCGCGGCTGCGCAAGACGCTGAACGACCCGCTGTTCGTCAGCACGCCGGCCGGGATGATGCCGACGCCGATGGCCGAGAACATCGTCGGCCGCGTGCGCGAGGCGCTGCAGCTGCTCGATTCGAGCGCGCACGAAGGCGACGTTTTCGATCCCGCTTCGTCCGAGCGCGTGTTCCGGCTCAGCATGAGCGACCTGACCGAGGCGCTGCTGCTGCCCGCGCTCGGTGAACTGCTGCAGACGCATGCGCCCGGCATGCACGTGCGCAGCTACACGATGGACCGCCGCGAAGTGGCGACCGCGCTCGCGAACGGTTCCGTCGACATCGCGATCGACGCGCCGCTGATCGGCGACCCGCACCTGCATCAGGCGCTGCTCGTGCGCGACCGCTACGCATGCATGATCCGCGACGATCACCCGTTCAAGGGCGACGCGCTGACCATGGACGACTACCTGTCGATGGGGCACATCCACGTGTCGAGCCGCCGCAAGGGCAGCGGGCACGTCGATGCGGAGCTGACGCGGCTCGGGCTGCGCCGCAACATCCAGATGCGGGTGCAGCACTACATGGTCGCGCCGCTGATCGCGATGCGCGGCGATCTCGTGCTGACGGCGCCGCTCAGGCTGCTGCAGCGTTACCCGGCGCGGATTCTCGAACTGCCGTTCGAGATGCCGGGGCTCGAATACTTCTGCTACTGGCACCGCAGCGCCGATCAGGATCAGGGCAGTCGGTGGCTGCGTGAGCAGTTGATGATGCTGATGGGCGGGATCGGCGAGCCGCAGTGAAGGGCGCGGCGTGCGCATCGCGCGTTTGCCCGCGCTTGCCGGCTCAATACGAATCCTCGTCGAAGCGCGACGATGCGCTCCGGCGCTTCATGTCCTTCAGCCAGCTCCTGACCTGATCCGGATCCTCGAACTCGCGCAGCGCGACGGCCAGGTCCTGGTTGCTGCGCTGCATGCCGGCGATGTCGCGCGCGAGCATGCGCAGGACCGTATCGGGCGCGACCTTGTTCGACGACGCGATGCCGTAGGTCCGCCGGAAATCGTTCTCGACGTGCACGATCTCCTGATCGAGTTCGCGCAGTTGTTCCTCCAGGATGCCGTTGTAGCGCGTGAGCCGCGCTTCGCTGAGGCCGTCGATCGCGCGCCGGTCGATCTGTTCGATCTCCAGCTGCAGCTCCAGCAGCTGCAGCAGGTTGCCCTTCTCGTAAGCGCGGTTGACCCGCTGCATCAGCACGGTCTTGCGTTGTTGTTCCAGCGGATCGGTTTCGCGATCGGGATGCAGCGCGCTCGCGAGCTTGCGATAGATCTCGCGGATCGACTTGCTCGATTCGGCCTGCTCGGCTTCGACGCGGGCCTGCGCGGCCGATTGCTTCGGCGCTTTCTTGCGCTTCGCGCGCTGGGCCTCGCGGGCCGCGTGAGCGGCCATGTCGCGCTCGAACTGTGCGTCGAGTTCGGCTTGCATCCGTTCGGCCAGCTCGTCCGGCGACAGTGAGTCCAGATCGTCAGCAGGTTGCGATTGCGGTTGGGGCTCCCGCTCCGTTTCTGTTGGCTCGGGCTCGGCCGCTGCGTTGCTGACCTGCCCGGATTCGGCGTGCCGGTTGTAAATGATCTTCAGCGCCGCGTCGTCGCTCACATTCAGCAAATCGCGCGCCATGTCGGCGATCAGGTCGGACAGCGTGCGCTGTTCGGCCTTGCTTAAGCCTTTCTGCAGGAACGTGTCGTCGAGCAGATGAATCAGCCGGATCCGCAGCGCCGTCGCTTCCTGTTCGAGCGGCAACAGCGCGTCGACGAACTTCTTCTGGAACGCCGGCATCACGGCTTCCCACGCGCCGAGCCGCTCGCGCCGCTTTTCGATGTGCTTGACGAGCGTATTGAACGTTTTCTGGGCTTTCGACAGGCTGGCTGTCTCGTGACCGGGCGCGATGGCGACCGCGGCACCGCGACGTGCGGTCATGATGAATGTCCTCCGGCCGCGGCAGGGGGCGCGGCAGGCCGGTATTTTAGCCGGACGGACGCACTCCTTCCGGCGTGCGGCGTTACAGCACGGCCATCGATTCCGTCATGTTCTGCTTCATGTAGTCGAGGAAGCGCTTCTGGAACAGCATCGTGTGCTCGTGCGCGGCGCGTTCGGCGGCGTCGGCATCGCGTCGCGCGATCGCGTCGATCAGTTCGTCGTGGTCGCGCCCGAGTTTCGCAGCCGTCGGCGAACTCACGGTGAAGTCGCACGCTGCCGTCGCGGCGAGTGCTTACGGTATCGCGGTGTCGGCCGGCGAGCGGGCCGGCCTGAATGCCGATCAAGGCGTGCGCAACCCGAGGCCCAACAGGATGCGAAGCGGTTGCGAACGCAACCGTATGAAGATATTGGCCAGCGCAGTACCGCGTGTCGTCAGTCGCCGAACAACTGCCCCTGCCCGGAAATCACGCGTTCGAAATCGTCGCGCAGGAACGGCAGGATCGCATCGGCGACCGGCTGCAACTGACGGCTCACGTAGAACGCGTAGTCGATCGGCGAGCGCATCGTCTCGAGCGGCTCCGGGCCGGCCGTCGTCATCACGTAGCTGATCCAGCCGCCGCGCTGGTACTGCAGCGGCCGGCCGCGCGCCTGGTTGAATTCGTCGGCGATCCGCGCGGCGCGCACGTGCGGCGGCACGTTGCGCTGGTATTCGCTCAACGGCCGGCGCACGCGCTTGCGATAGATGAGTTGCGCGTCGTATTCGCCGGCGAGCGTGCGGCGCACGTAGTCGCGAATGAAGTCCTGATACGGTTCGCGCTTGAACACGCGCCGGTAGAGCTCGCGCTGGAATGCCTGCGCGAGCGGCGTCCAGTCGGTGCGCACCGTTTCGAGCCCCTTGAACACGAGGTCCTCGCCGCCGTTCGCCGCGAGCGCGAGGCCCGCATAGCGCTTCTTGCTGCCTTCTTCCGCACCGCGCACGGTCGGCATCAGGAAGCGCCGGTAATGCCGTTCGTACTGCAGTTCGAGCGCGCTCTCCAGCCTGAAGCGGTCGCGCAGGTGCGCTTGCCACCAGCGGTTCACGTGCTCGACGAGCGCGCGGCCCTTGGCGGCGGCTGCGTCGTCGTCGTGCTCGCGCCCCAGCCAGACGAAGGTCGAATCGGTATCGCCGTAGATGACTTCGTAGCCCTGCGCCTCGATCAGCTCGCGCGTGCGATGCATGATCTCGTGGCCGCGCATCGTGATCGACGACGCGAGGCGGGGATCGAAGAACCGGCAGCCGGTCGAGCCGAGCACGCCGTAGAACGAATTCATGATGATCTTCAGCGCCTGCGACAGCGGCGCGTTGCGCTGGCGTTTCGCTTCGTCGCGGCCTTCGGACACGCGCCGCACGATGTCGGGCAGGCAATGCGCGGTGCGCGAGAAGCGCGCGCCGAGAAAGCCCGGCACCGACGTGTCGTCGCCCGGATGCGCGAGCCCCTCGATCAACCCGGCCGGATCGATCAGGAACGTGCGGATGATCGACGGATAAAGGCTCTTGTAGTCGAACACGAGCACCGAGTCGTACAGGCCGGGCCGCGAATCCATCACGAAGCCGCCGGGACTGTTCTGGCCCGTCACGTCACCGAGGTTCGGTGCGACGTAGCCGAGCCGGTGCATGCGCGGCAGGTAAAGGTGCGTGAACGCGGCGACCGAACCGCCGGTGCGATCGGCCGCGAGGCCCGTGACGGTCGCGCGTTCGAGCGCGAAGGACAGCAGGTCGGCCTTGTCGAAGATGCGCGTGACGAGTTCGCAATCCTTCAGGTTGTAGCGCGCGAGCGCGGGCCTGTCGTGATCGAAGCGGCGCTGGATCTCGTCCATCCGCTGATACGGATTGTCGATCGACTTGCCTTCGCCGAGCAGCGACTGCGACACGTATTCGAGGCTGAACGACGGGAACGTCCACGTCGCCGATTTCAGCATGTCGATGCCGTCGAGGATCAGGCGGCCGGCCGCGCCCGCGAAGAAATGGTCGGGCTGCTGGCCGTGCGCGCGCCACTCGAGCACGCTGCCGCCGCGGCCGAGCTTCAGCGGCACGCCGTATTGTTCCGCGTGCGCATGCAGGATGCGCAGGTCGAACTGCACGAGGTTCCAGCCGATCACCGCATCGGGATCGTATTCATCGAACCATTCGTTGAGGCGTGTGAGGATTTCGGCCCGGCTGTCACAGTAGTCGAGACGGAAGTCGACGGCCGACGCGTCGCCGTTCGGCGGGCCGAGCATGTAGACCTGCCGTTGTCCGCAGCCATCGAGCGCGATCGAATAGAGCTCGCCGTGGACGCTCGTCTCGATGTCGAGCGACACGCAGCGCAGTGTCGGCCGATAGCCGGTCGCGGGTTTCAGTTCGGCGTCGGTCAGCGTGCCGTCGTGGCCGGCCGTGCCGCGAAACAGCACCGGTGCGGTAATGAAGCGCTCCATCGCGTAGCGGTCGGGCGGCTGCACGTCGGCTTCGTAGACGTCGACACCGGCCGCGGCGAGGCGTTTCTGGAGTCCGGACAGGTGGCGGTAGCGGCGGCAATAGAGGCCGGCCACCGCGCGCTGGCGGAAGTCGCGCAGCGCGAGCGGGCGCAGTTCGGCATCGCGTTCGCCGGCGAGCGTGCGTTCGGCGAGCGCCTGCTGCTCGACCGGCACGAACGCGACGGCTTCCTGCGGGCGCAGCCGCACGCGGCGCGGACCGTGTTCGGTTGCCAGCCAGAACTCGATCTCGATGCCGGATGCGGTGTCCCGCCAGTGGCGGGTGAGGATGAAACCTTGCTCGAACTCCGTCAAAACGCTTGCTCGTCGTGGATGCCCAGGCGGCGGATTTTAGCGCCTCTCGCGCGGTTCCCGCCGAAGGGCGGATCGATGGCATCAGGTGGCAGGAAGCCGCCGCGCGACCCGCCACGCAGCGCATCGACCGCGTGCGGCAGCCGGCGTCGCGTGCGGACCGGACGACGCGTGTGCGTCACGTATTCGCCGACCGGGCGTTTAGCGCCGATGCGGCATTCAAGCCGGCATCGGCGCGAAATTCCGCTTCAGGTGTTCCGCTCGCCGTGGACGCTGATACAGATAGCCCTGCGCGTACTGAATCCCGACCGCATGCAGCGCGCGATGCTGCTCTTCCGTCTCCACGCCCTCGGCAATGATCTTCAGGCCGTAGTGGTGGGCGACCGCCGCGATTCCTTCGATCAGTTTCGCGTTGCCCGTCGTGAGCTGCGAGATGAACTGTCGGTCGATCTTCACGTAGTCGAACGGAAAGCGCGACAGCATGTCGAGGTTGCTGTGATGCGTGCCGAAGTCGTCGATCGCGAACTTCGCGCCTTTCGCGCGCAGTGTGGCGAATATCTCGGTGGTGCGCGGATTCTTCTCGAGCAGGATGCGCTCGGTCACTTCGAGGACCAGCGTGCTGCCTTGTGGAAGCCTGCCGATCGTGTCTTCGACGACGGACACGAAGCGCGCGCGTTCAAGATCCTTCGGCGCGACGTTGATCGCGATGCGTAGCGGTACCGACGGCGCGAGTGCGGTCAGTTCCGATACGGCCCTCCGAAGCACGAACTCGGTCACCTTCGGCAGGACCGCACTTGATTCGACCTGCGGCACGAACACGGCCGGACTGATGGCTCCCCATTTCGGATGGTGCCAGCGCAGCAGCGCCTCGACGCCGACAGTCCTGCGCGTTTCGACGTCGACGATCGGCTGGTAGACGACATGAAATTCGTTGCGCTTCAGCGCATTGCGAACGGCCTTCAGCAACAGCCGGCGCGGCGCCATCGCGAGCAGGTACGTGGCCGCGACGAGGCCGTTGACCAGCAGCGCGATCGTCAGGCAGATGAGCCGGTAGCGCCGCTGCACCTGCGAAACGTAGGGTTCCGCCGAGCTGACGGAGACTGTGAATGGCCACGCGTTCGACGCAATCTTGCTGCCCGTGGCCGGCGCCGCGCTGAGTGACGGGACGAACGTACCATGCCGATCGATGCTTCCCGCGCCCTCGATCGACAGGGTGGCCGTTTCCGCCCCGAAGCGGGTTCCGTGCGCGAGCACGTCTGCCACATAGTCGCCTTCGACCAGATAAAGGACGCCGGAGTCGGGCGCGGTCGCGCGAAACGCCACCAGCACCGGAACGTCACGCTGAAACGGCGTTTGCCGAAGCAGCGTGATGGCCGTCATCCCCGGCGCTGGCGCGTGAATGTAGGCTTCGAGCGGGACGTTGATCGCGCCCAGCGCCGATGAGCAGGTGACGCGACCGCTGTTCGCCAGCCCGACGGCCCGAAGATAGCGCAGGTGAGTGCCCACTTCGGCGAGCGTCCTGAAGATCGTCGTGCAGGGCCGCCCGACCAGCGCGTTCAACTCATCCGGATGCCGCGTGCGAATCCCGTCGAGGATGCGGTCGACCGATATCACGATGTCGTTCGCGACGTCGCTTTCGTGCCGTGCAATCGAGTCTCGCGCCAGACGCCCTGCAACGACGAGCGCCAGCACGAACACGAGGATGCAGACGATCAGGGCAACCGGGAAGACGATGTGCGACCACGCACCGCTGCGCTGGAACGCGGGTTTCGGGCGCGGTGCGAGCGCGGATGGTCCTCGGGTCGTACTTGTTGTTGTGCGCATGTGAATGCAGGTCGAACCGGTCGATGAATTGGCGCGAGGCATTCGCCGTGCCTGGCCGGGGCACCGCGGCTCGCGCCCATATCGGGACGCAAATCGATTCTACGCTCGCGAAACGCACGAAGCGACATCGCGGCGGGAGCACAGGATTCGAGGCGCTCTTTCGTAACATACATCGACAACGGATGTATGTCGGTATCGCACACCCAAAAAAAACCCGGCCGCATCGATGTGCAGCCGGGACAGAAGACACCGTCTCTTGGCACGAGGATGGTGCGCGGCAAGTATAAGGCGTGTTACGCGCGATTACGAAATATTGTTATTCAAAAAATAGCGCAATATCGAGATTGATGCTTGGCGAGAAATATTTGCATCGCGCGTCACATCTGGCGACCGCGCTTCAGAAGTCGTTGCGCATCTTGTGGAGCAGGTCGCGAGGCGATTGATGCGTGTCCATGGCGGTGAGGACGTCGGTCAGGAACCACGGCAGGTTCAGTTGCGTATCGGAATCGCCGACGCAGATGCGGATCGGTGGCGCCTTCGACGCCGCGCGGGAGCCGGGCGCTGCGCCGGCGGACGTCGAGGACGGCACGCAGTTTCTCGCTTGCTGCGCAACCGGCGCGGTGGCATTGTCCGTGGCGGTGCCGGCGACCGCCGGCAAGCTGACGGCGGCAAGCAGGGTCAGGATGGCGAAAGGGGCGGCGCGTTTCATGCGATTCTCCGGCGATGCACGTTCGACACCGTCGGCGGGCCCGAGTTCGGCAGGTTGCCGATGCCGCACGCGTGACATCGGCATGTCCGACGCGGTCGAACGCGGTGCGTGAGTGGTCTCGCGCACAGGATCGATCATTCAAACGTCAAGAATCGTTTGGATCCCCGTCAGACGCTTGCGATGCTGAATGCGCTCATTTATCGTGCCGCCACGACGGCGCCGATAGAGGGCGTCGAGCCAGTTCGCAAGGAGCATTCGTCATTACCGCATTCAATCGTCGCACGCATGTTCGTGCCTTTCTCGTCGCATCGGTCGCGTATCTCAACCTGTCACAGCCCGCGTCGGCGGCCTATACGGAATCGTGGATGAGCGACCACGACGTCAAGGAATACGCGCACCAGGTCAAGCATTCACCCGTGGCCGCGAGCGGTGCGGCGGCCGTGAAGCCGGGGCGGCAACCCGGTTCTTCGCGGTCGAATGCGCCGGTCGCGGCGCATGCCGACGCGAAACCCGTGTCGAAGGCGCACGCGGCACCCGCGAAGACCCGCAAGGTCGAGCATGCGGTCGGCATCGATCCGAAGGCGCCCGTCGTTGCGAAGCCGAAGGCCGTGCGGGCGACGCACAAAAGCGTGGCCATCCAGCACTGACGCTGCACGCAGGCCGGCGCGTATCGATAACCGAAGCGTTCGAGCATCACGGAGAAACCCATGTCGCTGATGGACCGTCTGCTGTCACGCGGCGTGCAGAACGGCACGTCGAGAAGGCGCGTGATCGTGCGTGTCTGGCTCGACGAGCACGGGCGTGTCCGCGATCTCAAGGTCAGGCGCAGTTGCGGCGACGCCGCGCTCGACGAGAAAGCGCTTCACGCGATTGCGGTCATGCGCTTCCCCGGCGGTCATCTTGGCTCGGGCGGGAAATCGGCGAAGCGCTGGCACGATCTCGATTACCCGGTGGACTGACGACGCGTCGAGGCTATCCGTCACAGCGCTTCAATCCGGTGTAATCGTAGAAGCGGCTTCCGGCGGCGAGCTTCTCGCCGTCGCACGCCGTCTGGAAATCCGTCGCGCGCTTGTTTAACAGCATCTTCACGATGACTCGCGCGCCGTTGCGATACACGTCCCGCGCGAGCCGTCCCGTATGCAGGTGCTCAGGTCAGTGCAGGCCTGCCGATGCGATCGAGCGCATCGTGTCGGTGATGCGCACGCAACGCGACAGGCCGAACGTCTCGGCTTCGCGGCGTTCCGGTTCGCTGCTCGCGACGGCCACCGCGCGCTCGGGCGGCACGCCCAGCGCCTGCAGCGCGATGTCGAACGGATGCTGGCTTGATACGGAGTCCTGCTGATGAGCGTCGGTCACGACGACCGAGAAGCGGTCGAGGTTCGCGCGGCCGAACTGGCCTTCGAACATGTCGCTGAGCCGGGCGGCAGGCAGCGTCGTGACGAGACCGAGTCGATATCCTTGCTCCGACGCGCTGTCGAGCCACTGGATGATCGCATCGCGCTGGTTGCGCGATTCGTGCGAATCCGGTGTCGCTTCGATCTGCGCGAATGCGGCGTCGAGACGGGTGACGATGGCTTCGATGACCACGGTGATTCCTCTCCTGAGACGTGACGATCCGTTCGCGGACGGGAATGCCCCACACCTTAGCGTCGATCCTGAAATTTCAACCAATTAATATTTATAGTCGACTCATACGATTCGACTAATGAGTGGGGCGGTGAGCCAACACCGGCGCGGGATGCGCCCGATCCCATGTTTTGCGGATGATTTGCATCGTATCGACGGGCTTCCATGTGATGCACCAAACGTGCGCACGCAACGAATGCACCGGATCCGTGCAGACAAGAAAACGGCGTATCGGGCGAGGTGCGCCCGATACGCCGTCTTGCGATGCCGTGTGGCAGTCGGCGATCAGTGCAGCTTGATCGACGGCTGGTTGAGCCTTTGCAGCCAGTGGCTCAGCGACTGAAACAGCGCGCGCTTCAGACCGTACACGCTGAACAGATGCTTGCGGTACAGGAACTTGTACAGCCCGATCGCGGCGAACCCGTCGACGATCAGCGAGCGCGAACGCACGCCGAGGTCGGCCTGATACACGGCTCCTGCCCGGCCGAGCGACACGACGGTGCCCGCGTCGCGGAACGTGAAGCCCGGCGTCGGCTTGCCGGCGAGGCGCCGCGCGAGCGCATCGCCGAGGTACACGGCCTGCTGGTGCGCAACCTGTGCGCGCGGCGGTAGGAAACCGCTCGCATCGGCCGACGGGCACGCGGCACAATCGCCGAACGCATACACGTGCGGATCGTCGGGCGTCTGCAGCGTGTCGGTCACGATCACCTGGTTCGACCGGTTGAGCGCGATGTCGCCGAGTTCCCGCAGCATCGCGGGGCCCGCGACGCCGGCCGCCCAGATCGTGATGTCGCTCGCAAGCCGCTCGCCGGTCGCGGTCATGACCGCGTCCGCGCCGACTTCCGCGACGCGCGTATCCGTCAGCACGTCGACGTTCATCGTGCGCAGTTGCGCCTGCATCCTGGCCGACAGCCTTTCGTCGAGCGCCGGCAGGATGCGCGGGCCGCCTTCGATCAGCCGGATGTGTACGTCGCGCGCCGACACCAGTGCCTTGAAGCGATACGTCGTCAGCTGCTGGATCGCATGACGCAGCGCCGCGGCCAGTTCGACACCCGTCGCGCCCGCGCCTATCACGTTGATGCAGATCGGTGCCGCGCGCCGCGCCGGCTGCTGCTCGGCCAGGTGGTTCGCCTTCGTGCAGGCGGCGAGGAACTTGCGGCGGAAATCCTCGGCCTGGTCGAGGTTTTCGAGCGGCAGCGCGTGACGCGCGGCGCCCGGCACGTTGAAGAAGTTCGTCACGCTGCCGACGGCCAGCACCAGATCGTCGTAGCCGAGCTCGCGTTGCGGCAGGATCTCCGTGCCGTCCGCGTCCTGAACCGGGGCGATGGTCGCCGTGCGTGCCGCGCGGTCGACCCGCTGCAGCGCGCCCTGCACGAAGCGGAAGCCGTGGCGCTTCGCCTGCGCCGCGTATTCGATCGAGTGCGAGGCCGGATCGCGATGGCCGGATGCGGCTTCGTGCAGCAGCGGCTTCCAGAAGTGCGTCGGGTAGCGGTCGACGAGCACGACGTCGGCTTGCCCGCGGCGGCCGACCGTGTCGCCGAGGCGCGTGGCGAGCTGCAGGCCGCCGGCGCCGCCGCCGACGATCACGATGCGCGGCACGCGCGGTGCGCGATCCGTGGCAAGGGTAGGCGTGATGTGGTCCATGTTGTGGCTCCCGCTGATGACGATTCGGATGACATTGCTCAAGAACTGACGATATAGTTTTGAACCTACGCGAACAATTTAATGTTTATAAGCAACTCATATGTATTCACTTATAGGAAAGGCCGCGACGTTCCGGCAGCTGAAGGCGCTGGACATGATTGCGCGGCTCGGTAGCGTATCTCGCGCGGCCGAGGAGCTGAACCTGACGCAGCCGGCCGTGTCGCTGCAGGTTCGCCTGCTCGAGGAGGCGGTGGGCGCTGCGCTGCTGCAGCGGGTGGGGCGCGGCGTGCAGCTGACCGCGGCCGGTGAAATCGTGGCGCGCTATGCGCGCGAGATCCTGTATCTGTGGAGCGAGGCCGGCGACGAAGTGGCCGCGCTGACGGGCGACCTCGGCGGCACGCTGCGGATCGGCGCGATTACGACGGCCGAGTATCTGATTCCGCCGCTGCTGGTGAAATTCACCGCGACGCGCCCGCACGTGAAGACCTATTTCAAGGTCGGCAATCGCGACGACATCATCCGCATGCTCGCGACGCATGAAATCGATCTCGCGGTGATGGGCAGCGCGCCGAGGGAGCTGCGCACGCACGCGGTCGAGTTCGCGAAGCATCCGATGGTGTTCGTCGCGGCGCCCGGCCATCCGCTGATGCAGCGCAAGCGCGTCGCGCTGAAGGATCTCGAATCCGCGCACCTGCTCGTGCGCGAACGCGGTGCGGGCACGCGCTCGACCGTCGAGAGCCTGTTCAAGACGGCCGGCCATCGCTTCCATGTGGGCTCCGAACTGTCGAGCAACGAGGCGATCAAGCAGATGGCCGAAGCAGGGCTCGGCGTCGCGTTCCTGTCGTTGCACGCGTGTGCACTCGAGTTGCGCACCGGGCTGCTCGGGCAACTGCCGTTTCCGGGCAACCCGATCGAGCGCGAATGGTATGTGGTCACGCTCGCCGACCGGCGGATCTCGCAGGTGACGGGGCTGTTTCGCGACTTCCTGATCAAGCAGGGCGCCCCGGTGATCGACGGCGCGACGGTGGCGCCGCACGAGCGGCGGCGCAAGTAGGCGCACGTCGGGGACGCGGGCGGCGTGTGCGAGCCGTGCGTTCCGTCGGTCAAACGATCCCGAAGTCGTCGTTGCTGTCGGGAATCGACGCGAGCAGCCGTTCGAGGCGGTACCAGCCGATCATGCGCAGGCACCGCGCGGCGAGGGTGGTCCGGTTGTCGCGGGGAGCGGGGCCGGCAGGACGGCGAGCCGCACGGGACGGCGAAGCGAGGATGAACGCCGCGCGTCGTGGGCAGGAATGGGGCATGACGGTCTCCGTAGGTGTCGGATGAGGCCATCGTAATCGTCGCGGCGCCCGTCCGCGCGCAGGCAAGGATGCGGCGGAGCAGGAACGGATGATCTTTTTCTGCCGGGCGCGGGAATGGCGGTGCGCGCCCGGCAAGCGGCCCGGAAAAGCGTCACAATGCGCGTTCGACACCCGATCTGGTGGAGGGGAACCATGAGCGATCCGATTCTCGCCGCGCCGGCTGACAACGGCGTGCCGGTCAGCCTGCGCTCCAGCCGCGGGCTCGGCTGGCGCGGCTTCGGCGCGTCGCTGCTGGAGATTCGCGCCGGTACGTACCGGATTCCGGCCACGGATCATCACCGCATCGGCGTGCATATCGGCTCGCCCGTGCGCGCAGATTGCGTGTGCGACGGCGAACGCGTGTCGCGCATCCAGGCCCACGGCGACATCGACGTGATTCCCGCCGGCCTGCCGGGCCAGTGGACCGACAGTGCCGACTGCCGGATCCTGCACGTCGCACTCAGCGACACGTTCGTGCGGCGCACGTTCGAGCAACTCGAGCTGAAGCCGTCGCAGGCGCAGATTCGCCGGCGGCTGCAGGTGCGCGATCCGCGCCTGCAGCACATCGCGTGGGCGATGGCCGCCGAACTCGAAGCGGAAGACGCGTCGGATCCGCTCTATGCGGAGAGCCTGTGCACGGCGCTCGTCGCGCGGCTGGCCGACAGCCAGCCGGTGTTTCGCGAGCGCCGGCGTATGCTTGCGCCGAAAGCGGCGGCGCGCGTGATCGACTATGTCGAGGCCAACCTCGAACGCCGCATGACGCTGGCCGAGCTCGCGGCGCTCGTGTCGATCAGCGTGCCGCATTTCAAGGTGCTCTTTCGCGAGACGCTCGGGATGCCGGTGCATCAGTACGTGGTGCGGCGCCGGGTCGAGCGTGCGAAGGCGCTGCTGCTCGAAGGCCGGCTCAGCATCAGCCAGATCGCGCTCGAAGCCGGGTTTGCGCATCAGAGCCACATGGCGAACTGGATGAATCGCGTGCTGGGCGTGACGCCGGCGGAGGTCGCGCGTTCCGGGGCGCGTGGCGGGCTGCGGCTCGCTTATGACGGCGAGGACCGTTGATCGGCCGCTGTGCCGGATTGGACCGCGCGGGGGCCGACGATCGGCGAGCCCATGATCTGGCGGAGCAGGCGACGCGGCGGACACACTCGGCAACCGTGTAATCCGTCATCCGTTCCTGTTCCGATCATCCGTCCGTGCGCGTCACGTCGGCTGTGAGCGCCGACAATCACTGCACCATCATCCCCCGGGAGCGGATCGTGTTCGTGATCTTCGGAGCATCAGGCAACGTCGGACTGTCGACTGTAACGACCTTGCGCCAGGCAGGTCATCCCGTGCGCGCGGTGCTGCGCGACGCACGCCGGCGCGAACGCTTCGCGCAACTCGGCTGCGACGTCGCGATCGCCGATCTGGCGGACGCCCGCGCGGTCGCCGCGGCGATCGATGGCGCGCAAGCCGTGCAGATGTTGTGCCCGGTGCCGATCGCCGACAGCGACCCGGCGGCAACGATGGAGCGGACGATCGACCTCGTGACCGGCGCGCTCGTCGCGAATCCGCCGCCGACGCTGCTCGCGCTGTCGGACTACGGCGCCGAGCGCGACGGCAACACGGGCATCACGCGGCTCTTTCATCGTCTGGAGGAAAGGCTGAGGACGGTCCCGACGCGGCTCACGCTGCTGCGCTCGGCCGAACACCTGCAGAACTGGGCCCGCGTGCTGCCCGTCGCACTCGCAACCGGCGTGCTGCCGAGCTTTCACCATCCGGTCGACAAGGTGTTTCCGACGGTCTGGGCGCCCGATGTCGGTGTCGCGGCGGCGCGGCTGCTGCTCGATTCCGCCGAAACCGGCAACCGGCCGCGTATCGTCAGCATCGAAGGGCCGCGGCGGGTGAGCGTGCGGGACATCGCGGATGCGCTCGGCGCGGTCGCGGACCACGAGATCGTCGCGCGCGAACTGCCGCGCGACTCATGGACCGCGACGCTGTTGCGCGCCGGGCTCAGCGAGCGTCATGCGCAACTGATCGTCGATCTCTATGACGCGCACAACGCGGGGCAGATCGATGTCGAGGCCGGCGTGTCGGAGCGGGTGTATGGCGCGACGACACCGGCGGAGGCATTCGCCAAGCTGGTGCGCGAGCATGCGCGGTGAGCGACGCGGCGGCTGAGCGGGCGCACGCCGCGCGTTACGTTTGCCGCCGCGCCCAGCTCGTCACCGCATACGCGACCGACCCGATCACGATCCCCCAGAACGCGGACCCGAGCCCGAGCCACGTCATTCCCGATGCGGTCGCGAGGAACGTGATCACCGATGCCTCGCGATGCGCCTCGTCCTCGAAGATCCCGTGCACGTTCGCGCCGATCGCACCGATCAGCGCGAGCCCCGCGAGGATCGCGACGAACGCCTTCGGCAGTGCAAAGAACAGCGTGACGATCGTCCCCGCGAAGAGCCCGCCGATCAGGTAGATCACGCCGTTCGCGATGCCCGCGATATAACGCCGGTCCGGATCCTCGTGCGAATCCTTGCCGGTGCATAGCGCCGCGGTGATCGCCGCGACGACGATCGTGATCCCGCCGAAGCACGCGACGACGAGCGACATCGCGCTGGTTGCGGTGATGATCGGCCGCGCGGGCGTGTGATAGCCCGACACGCGCAGGATCGTCATCCCCGGCAGGAACTGGCCGGTGAGACTGACGACGACGAGCGGCAGCGCGAGGCTGAGCGTGGTGCCGAGCGTCCATTCGGGCGCGATGAAGATCGGCCGCGCGATGCTCGGCGACACGTTGCCGAGATGCGCCATCCCGAGCAGCGTCGCGAGCGCGGCGCCCGTCAGCAGCACGAGCACGATGCTGTAGCGCGGCAGCAGGCGCTTGAAGATCACGTATGCCGCGATCATCCCGAACCCGAGCACCGGCTGCGCGGTCGCGGCGGAGAACGCATGCATGCCGAACGGCAGCAGGATCCCCGCCATCATCCCGCACGCGATGCCGCGCGGAATGTGGCGCACGAGCCGGTCGAAATAGCCGGTGATGCCGATCACGAGGATGATCAGCGCGGCCGTGATGTACGCGCCGACGGCCTGGTTCAGCGTCAGCTGCGGAAAGAGGCCGACGAGCAGCGCGGTGCCGGGCGCTGACCATGCGGTCACGATCGGCACCTTCAGTTTCCAGCTCGCGAAGAGGCCCGACACGCCCGCGCCGATCGAGATCGCCCAGACCCACGACGCCACCATCTCGTTGGAGACATGCGCGGCCTGCGACGCCTGAAAGAAGATCGCGAGCGGGCCCGCGTAGGAAATCAGCACCGCGAGAAAGCCCGCGGTCACCGCGGAGACGGACCAGTCGTTGCCGATCGAGCGGATCGCGCCGGGCGAGGTGTTCGGTTGCATCGTCGTAGAGGAGTGCGGCGCGCGGCCGGGCGGCTGAGCCGGGGCGAATGATTGTCGGAGGCCCCGGACGATCCGTCATTCTGGGCATTGCCGCCGAAATTGGCAATTTGCCGATGAAGATCGGTGTTGTCGGCTTTTCGTAAGAAATGCGCGTCGGGGCGGCCGTGCTGCATTGCGCGGGCGTCGTCGCATCGGACGCCTTCACGGCGAAGCGCGACTCACTCAAGCACTACGTACTGATCTGAAGATACCCGTCGACGGCGGCGACCTTCGCACCACTGCCCGTCGACAGCGACGCCGTGCCCTGGTCGAACGGATGCACGGGCGTGTCGGTTGGCGTCCACGCATGGCGCGCCAGCAATTCGCGATAGCCGCCGCGGATCACGAAGCCGCCGCATTTCTCCGCATACGCATCGCGCCGCATCCGGTACGCGCGCGGCAGGTCGTACCACGGCAGCGTCGGCAGGTCGTGATGCACGAGGTGATAGTTGTTGTTCAGGTACAGCAGCCGCATCGCGAAGCCGGCTTCGTTGATCGCGATGCGCGCCTTCGGGTGCCGCGCGGCGCGATGCTCGTACAGCGAACGGATCATCGCGAGCGACAGCGCGGGCCACGTGATGGCCAGCAGGTAATACCACCACGGCACGCCGATTGCCCACTGCAGCCATGCGAGCAGCGCGACCACGCAGGCGGCGTGCGTGATCCACATCCGCAGATGGCGGAAGTCGCCGCGCCGGAACGCGGCGAATGCGTCGGCGAACATCGCGGCGACGCTCGTCGGCGGCCCGAACACGAGGCGTCCGGCGAAGGTGGTGCGCGCAACCGTCAGCATGCGACGCCAGCGCGGCAGCCGCGCCCACCGCTCGCGCGACACGTAGTTCGTTTCCGGATCGACGCCCGGCACGGTCAGGTCCTCGTCGCGGTGATGGTCGAGGTGCGTGTCGCGATAGAGCGTGTACGGATACCAGATCGTCAGCGGCGGGTAGCCGAGCAGCCGGTTCACGAACGCGGAACGCGTCGGATGGCCGTGCAGCAGCTCGTGCTGCAGCGACAGGTGCCACGCGCCGAGCAGGATCAGCGGCGGCGTCGCGGCGGCGAGCGACAGGCGCTCGGCGCGTACGAACAGCAGCACGGCGAGCCAGCCGCCGTAGATCGCGACGACCAGCAGCCACGTCGGCCACTCGGTGCGGGCAGTGAAGCGGGCGTTGAGTGCGGCGATCGCGCGCGCGTGGTCGACGTCGAAGTATTCGGCCATGGTGCTGGGGCGGGATGAAGCGGGTGATTCGGGTGCTATACGGGTAACGGGTAGCGGACGATCGCGCCGGCGTGGGCCGCGACGCTGTTGACAGACACGGGGCGCGGCTCGCGGTCGGCCGCTACAGCGGCTTGCGACGGTGTCGCGACACTGGAACGCTAACCGGCTCGCGTAGTCAGGCCAACCAAGCAATTCGCATTTGCTTATCGTTGCGCGGCAGATAAGCATTGACCGCCCCTGCGCGTGCCGGACCGGCGCGAACCCCGGGCGAACGGGCTTTCTCCAACGCATCGCCGATGCGTAGAATGCACGCATGAGCCCATGGATCGCCGGACTGCCGATGTACAACGTGACGCCGCGCCACGCCGCACTGTGGCGCGCGTTGCTGCGTGACGCGCTCGATGCGTTCGCGCGTGCCGGCGGGCCTGCCGGCGTCGCGCTGCTCGACGAGCCGTTCGGGGATCTGCATGCGCTGTGGCACCGCAACGACTTGCTGTTGTCGCAGACATGCGGTTATCCATACCGGATGCTCGGATTGCGCGATGCCGTGCACCTGATCGCGACACCGGCATTCGATGCGCCCGGCTGCGACGGCGCGCGCTACAGCAGTGTGCTGGTGGTGTCGGCGCGCGTGTACGCGGGCGGCGCGACGACGCTGACTGCCTGTCGCGGATTGCGGGCAGCATTCAACGGCGCGGATTCACACAGCGGGATGAACGCGTTCCGGCATGCGGTCGCGCCGCATGCGCATGACGGGCGTTTCTTCAGTTCGGTCGTGTCGTTCGGCTCGCACCTGAACGTGCTGCGCGCGCTGGCGGCAGGCGTTGCCGATTGCGCGGCGATCGACTGCGTGACGTTCGCGTATGTGCGTGACGCACTGCCCGAGTTGTTGAACGACGTCCGGATCATCGGCATGACGGCGTCGGCGCCGGGCTTGCCGTTGATTGCGTCGAAGGCGCTGGACGCAACGCTGGCAGGCGCGTTGCAGGATGCGCTCGATCACGCGGTCTCGGTCGATCCGGCGCGGGCGAACGCACTGCGGCTGAAGGGTTTCGAGCGTCTGCCGCCGAGTGCCTACGACACGATTGCCCGGCTCGCGCGGGACGCGGCCGCGCACGGGTATCCCGAGCTGGCGTGAGCGCAGCGTCCGCGCAACGGTGGCTAGAACGGCAAGGTGCCGGGCGGCGCGTTGCGTACCACGGCGAGCGTCGTGCCGATATGATCCTCGAGCGCGAGTGCCGCGCGCGCATCGGCGCGGCGCATCGCGGCCTCGAACAGGCATGTGTGCTCCGCATGCACGTCGCGCTTCGAATCGCCGAGCCCGATGCACACGCGCCGATAGCGTTCGCTTTGCTGCGACAGCATGCGCAGGATCAGGTACGTCCAGGGCGTCGCGGCCGCCGAAATCAGCGCTTCGTGAAAGCGCCGGTTGCACGCTTCCCATGCGGCGCGGTTTTCGATGGACACCGGCTGCTCCCAGGCCGACAGCATGTCGAAACTCTGCCGCACGCGTTGCGCCCATGCGTCGTCGCCGCGCCGCACGGAGTCGCGCAGCGCATCGACCTCGATATGAATGCGCAGCCGCGTGATGGCTTCGAGATCGTCGACCGACATCGGCGTCACGCGAAACCCGCGCTGCCCTTCGGCGACGACCAGCGCATCGCTGACGAGCCGCGTGAGCGCCTCGCGCAGCGTGCCCGCGCCGACGCCGTACACGTCCTTCAGATGCTCGACGCGCAGCTTCGTGCCGGGCGGGTGATGTCCCTCGATGATGTGTTGCCGGAGCTGGTGATACGCATGCTCGCTGAGCGTGCGGGCATGCGGCTCGGCGGCGTCGGCGTCGGCCGTCTCGTGCGCAGGCGGCGGGTCGTCGAACGGATGGGCGGGCAGGATGGTGTTCATGTCACGCCTCCTCATGATCCTGTTTGCGGTTGAGCCGATAGCTGAGTTGCGCGCGCGTCAGGCCGAGCAGGCGCGCGGCGGCCGACAGGTTGCCGTTCGCGCGGTCGACGGCCTCGTGCAGCAGCGCCCGCTCGAGGCCGTCGAGTCCGCCGCCGCCCTGCAACTGGTCGAGGATGGCGCCGCAGTCGATCGACATCGCGGCCGCCGGCCGGATCTGCCCGGCCCGATCGACCGTCGCGCCACCGGGCGCACCGACGCCGGGGAACAGGTCCTTCGCGTCGACCGGACGGTTCGGGCGCGACAGGATCACCGCGCGCTCGATCAGGTTCTCGAGCTCGCGCACGTTGCCGGGCCAGCGGTAGCCGCGCAGCGTGTCGTAGGCGTAGTCGGTCAGCGTCGGCGTCGGCTTGCCGTGCACGGCCGCGAAGCGTTCGAGCATTGCGTCGGCGAGCGGCGCGATGTCGTCCTGCCGGTCGCGCAGCGGCGGAATCAGCACGGGGTAGACGTTGATCCGGTAATAGAGATCGGCGCGAAAGGTGCCGTCGCGCACGGCCTGCTCGAGATCGCGGTTGGTCGCCGCGACGACGCGGACATCCACCTTCCGGCCCTCGGTCGCGCCGAGCCGCTCGACCTCGCCCTCCTGAAGCACGCGCAGCAGCTTTGCCTGCACGTCGAGCGGCAGCTCGCCGATCTCGTCGAGAAACAGCGTGCCGCCGTCCGCGCGCTCGAAGCGGCCGGCGCGCGCGGCTTGCGAGCCCGTGAACGCGCCTTTCTCCGCACCGAACAGTTCGGACTCGATCAGCGCATGCGGAATGGCCGCGCAGTTGATCGCGACGAACGGCTTCTGCGCGCGCGGGCTGAGGCCGTGCAGCGCACGCGCGAAGCGTTCCTTGCCGACGCCCGTTTCGCCGGTGAGCAACACGGCGACCTTGGTCGGCGCGGCCGTTTCGAGCAGCGCATAGGCTGCACGAAATGCGTCGGAACGCCCGACGAGCCGGGTCCGGCTGTCGTCCGGCGCGATCTCGAGGCGCAGCGATTCCACTTCGGTCTGCAGGTCGCGGATCGTGTTGATCAGCGAGTCGGCCTTGAACCACGACGAGATCTCGTCGGCATCCGGCCATTCCTCGGCTGGCTTGCCGACGATCGTGCAGTGCGGGTCGTGCATGCCGACGCAGGTCGTTTCCTTGAACAGGATCGTCCGGCCGATGAACGCGCTGGTGTAGCCGGTCGCATAGCCGATCAGCATCCAGCAGACGGGTTCGGGCTGCGGCCCGAACGTGCGGCGGTGCACGTCGGCCTCCCATGAATGTTCCCAGCGGTACTCGCAATAGAACGCGCCCGTCGCGGGATCGGCCTCGAAGCGCAACGGCGTGACCTGAACGGCGCCTTCGAGCATGTGCAGTTGCGGGCCGACATGGAACATGTCGAACAACGACGCGCCGCTGCGAATTTCGCGGGCGAGCGCGGCGTCCCGTTCTCCGGCGGCGAAGCCGACCCGCGTGAAGAAGCGTCGCGTCTGTGCCGGACCGACGCTTTCCATCAGTTCCTGGCGCAGCGTCGCCAGCGCGCCGGCATGCAGCAGCACCATCCGCTGACCGGCCAGCCAGATGCGACCGTCGCTCGCCGAAAAATGGATCAGCTTGCGCAGGTCGGTGTCCGGCGGCAAGGGGGGCAGGCTGGGCCGCATCGTGTCTCCTCCGTCGAGATTTCTCGTGATTTTCAAGATTTTCGCCAGCAGCGCCGCGGCGGGCGGATCGATTTGATCATTTCGTCAAATGCGTTCGACGGTGTTGCTCAAATGATGAAAGGCACCACCAGATATGGGTTCGGGCGCGGTCGCCGGCGAGCGATTTCCGTTCTGGTTAACCGCCATTGTGGATCGCGAATTTGAACTTCGCGTCAGGGCTTTCCCTCAATTATCGAGATTTTTTGAGCGCGTGCCCGCACGTGGCACGGATGCTGCATTGAAGTGCGGCATGGAGGCGACACCGATCATGAATCAGCACCCGACCGATCTTTCCCCGCTCGACCCTGGCCGCAAGTGCGCACGCGTGACCGGCACGAACGTGCGCGGCTTCGTCGAATTCGAGTTTTCGCTCGGCGGCGAGCCGGATCTGTTCGTCGAGCTGACGTTGTCTCCTGCCGCCTTCGACGCGTTCTGCCGCGAACAGCAGGTGACGCGGCTCGACGTCGAAGCGAACCCATGACCTTGAGGAGCAAGAAGTGACCATCGAGCTGAAGACAGTCGACATCAAGCCGCTCCGGCACACCTTCGCGCATGTCGCGCAGAACATCGGCGGCGACAAGACGGCGACGCGCTACCAGGAAGGCATGATGGGCGCGCAGCCCCAGGCGAACTTCCATTACCGGCCGACCTGGGACCCGGACCACGAGATCTTCGATCCGTCGCGTTCGGCGATACGGATGGCGAACTGGTACGCATTGAAGGATCCGCGCCAGTTCTACTACGCGTCGTGGGCGACGACGCGCGCGCGCCAGCAGGACGCGATGGAGTCGAACTTCGAGTTCGTCGAATCGCGCCGGATGATTGGCCTGATGCGCGACGACGTGGCCGCGCAGGCGCTCGACGTGCTGGTGCCGCTGCGCCATGCCGCGTGGGGCGCGAACATGAACAACGCGCAGATCTGCGCGCTCGGCTACGGTACCGCGTTCACCGCGCCCGCGATGTTCCATGCCATGGACAACCTCGGCGTCGCGCAGTACCTGACGCGCCTCGCGCTCGCGATGGCCGAGCCCGACGTGCTCGATGCGGCCAAGGCCAGCTGGACGAACGACGCCGCATGGCAGCCGCTGCGCCGCTATGTGGAGGACACGCTGGTCGTGGCCGACCCGGTCGAGCTTTTCGTTGCGCAGAACCTCGCGCTCGACGGCCTGCTGTATCCGCTCGTCTACGACCGCTTCATCGACGAACGGATCGCGCTCGCGGGCGGCTCGGCGGTCGCGATGCTCACCGCGTTCATGCCGGAATGGCACGCCGAATCGAATCGCTGGATCGACGCGGTGGTGAAGACCATGGCCGCCGAATCCGACGACAACCGCGCGCTGCTCGCCCGCTGGACCCGAGACTGGTCCGCACGGGCCGACGCGGCGCTCGCACCGGTCGCGGCGCGCGCGTTGCAGGATGCCGGCCGGGCAGCGCTCGACGAAGTGCGCGAGCAGTTCCATGCACGCGTCGCAAAGCTCGGCCTCGCGCTCTGACGCCGCGCATATCCCCTCAATCCAAGGAAAGCCAGCATGTCGAACGTATTCATCGCCTTTCAGACAAATGAGGACTCCAGACCGATCGTCGACGCGATCGTCGCCGACAACCCGCACGCGGTGGTGGTCGAGTCGCCCGGGATGGTCAAGATCGACGCGCCGGACCGGCTGACGATCCGCCGCGAAACGATCGAGGAACTGACCGGCACGCGCTTCGACCTGCAGCAGCTGCAGGTGAACCTGATCACGCTGTCCGGCCACATCGACGAAGACGACGACCAGTTCACGCTGAGCTGGTCGCACTGAACGCCGCGCAACACGCACCGACAACACCGGAGACACGAATGGACACGCCAACGCTCAAGAAAAAGCTCGGCCTGAAGGACCGCTACGCGGCGATGACGCGCGGCCTAGGCTGGGAGACGACTTACCAGCCGATGGACAAGGTCTTCCCGTACGACCGTTACGAAGGCATCAAGATCCACGACTGGGACAAGTGGGTCGACCCGTTCCGCCTGACGATGGATGCGTACTGGAAATACCAGGGCGAGAAGGAGAAGAAGCTGTACGCGGTGCTCGATGCGTTCACGCAGAACAACGCGTTCCTCGGCGTGACCGACGCGCGCTACATCAACGCGCTGAAGCTGTTCATCCAGGGCGTGACGCCGCTTGAATATCTCGCGCATCGCGGTTTCGCGCACGTCGGCCGGCACTTCACCGGCGAGGGCGCGCGCATCGCGTGCCAGATGCAGTCGATCGACGAGTTGCGGCACTACCAGACCGAAACGCACGCGATGTCGACGTACAACAAGTTCTTCAACGGCTTCCATCATTCGAACCACTGGTTCGACCGAGTCTGGTACCTGTCGGTGCCGAAGTCGTTCTTCGAGGACGCGTATTCGTCGGGGCCGTTCGAGTTCCTGACGGCGGTCAGCTTCTCGTTCGAATACGTGCTGACGAACCTGCTGTTCGTGCCGTTCATGTCGGGCGCCGCGTACAACGGCGACATGTCCACCGTCACGTTCGGCTTTTCCGCGCAGTCGGACGAATCGCGTCACATGACGCTCGGCATCGAGTGCATCAAGTTCCTGCTCGAGCAGGACCCGGACAACGTGCCGATCGTGCAGCGCTGGATCGACAAGTGGTTCTGGCGCGGCTACCGGCTGCTCACGCTGGTCGCGATGATGATGGACTACATGCAGCCGAAGCGCGTGATGAGCTGGCGCGAGTCGTGGGAGATGTACGCGGAGCAGAACGGCGGCGCGCTGTTCAAGGATCTCGCGCGCTACGGCATTCGCGAGCCGAAGGGCTGGCAGGACGCCTGCGAAGGCAAGGACCACATCAGCCACCAGGCATGGTCGACATTCTACGGCTTCAACGCGGCGTCGGCGTTCCACACGTGGGTGCCGACCGAGGACGAGATGGCGTGGCTGTCCGCGAAGTACCCCGACTCGTTCGACCGCTATTACCGCCCGCGCTTCGACTACTGGGGAGAGCAGGCGAAGGCCGGCAACCGCTTCTACATGAAGACGCTGCCGATGCTGTGCCAGACCTGCCAGATCCCGATGCTGTTCACCGAGCCCGGCAACCCGACGAAGATCGGCGCGCGCGAGTCGAACTACCTCGGCAACAAGTTCCATTTCTGCAGCGATCACTGCAAGGAAATCTTCGACCACGAGCCGCAGAAGTACGTGCAGGCATGGTTGCCCGTGCACCAGATCTATCAGGGCAACTGCTTCCCGCCCGATGCGGACCCGAGCGCGGAAGGCTTCAATCCGCTCGCCGCGGTGCTCGATTACTACGAAGTGCAGATGGGCCGCGACAACCTCGATTTCGACGGCTCGGAAGACCAGAAGAACTTCGCGGCCTGGCGCGGCCAGGCCACGAGCAACTGATCGATACACAACCTTGAACGAGACCGGCGTACGCGCGAATGCGCAAACGCCGGCCGACAGGAGACAAGCATGACCGTCATCGCGCTCAAACCCTACGACTTCCCGGTGAAGGACGCGGTCGAGAAGTTTCCGGCGCCGCTGCTCTACGTGTGCTGGGAAGACCACCTGATGTTCCCGGCGCCGTTCTGCCTGCCGCTGCCGTCCGACATGCCGTTCGGCGCGCTCGCCGACAAGGTGCTGCCGCCCATCTACGGCTATCACCCCGACTTCGCGAAGATCGACTGGGGCCGCGTCGAGTGGTTTCGCTCCGGTGAGCCGTGGACGCCCGACGCAGCGAAGAGCCTGGCCGACAACGGCCTCGGGCACAAGGACCTGATCAGCTTCCGCACGCCGGGCCTCGACGGCCTCGGCGGCGCGAGCTTCTGACCGCCACGCGGACGAGCGAACCATCATGAGCCACCAACTTACCATCGAGCCGCTGGGCGTCACGATCGAGGTCGAGGAAGGACAGACGATGCTCGATGCCGCGCTGCGCCAGGGCATCTACATTCCGCATGCGTGCTGTCACGGCCTGTGCGGCACCTGCAAGGTCGCGGTGCTCGACGGCGAGACCGATCTCGGCGACGCGAACCCGTTCGCGCTGATGGATTTCGAGCGCGAGGAAGGCAAGGCGCTCGCGTGCTGCGCGACGCTGCAGGCCGACACCGTGATCGAGGCCGATGTCGACGAGGAACCGGACGCGGAAATCATTCCGGTCAAGGACTTCGCGGCTGAAGTGACGCGCATCGAGCAGCTCACGCCGACCATCAAGTCGATCCGACTGAAGCTGTCGCAGCCGATGCATTTCCAGGCGGGCCAGTACGTGCAGCTGGAGATTCCCGGTCTCGGGCAGAGCCGCGCGTTCTCGATCGCGAACGCGCCGGCCGACGTCGCGGCCACCGGCGAGATCGAGCTGAACGTGCGGCAGGTGCCGGGCGGGCTCGGCACCGGCTACCTGCACGAGCAGCTGGCCACCGGCGACCGCATGCGGCTGTCGGGCCCGTACGGGCGCTTCTTCGTGCGTCGCTCGGCCGCGCGGCCGATGATCTTCATGGCTGGCGGATCGGGGCTGTCGAGCCCGCGCTCGATGATCGCGGACCTGCTCGCCAGCGGCGTCACCGCGCCGATCACGCTGGTCTACGGCCAGCGCAACGCGAAGGAGCTGTACTACCACGACGAATTCCGCGCGCTCGCCGAACGCCACCCGAACTTCACGTACGTGCCGGCGCTGTCCGAAGGCGCGCCGGATGCCGGCGGCGACGTCGCGCAAGGGTTCGTGCACGACGTCGCGAAGGCGCATTTCGACGGCGACTTCTCGGGGCACCAGGCATACCTGTGCGGCCCGCCCGCGATGATCGACGCGTGCATCACGACGCTGATGCAGGGGCGCCTGTTCGAGCGCGACATCTATCACGAGAAGTTCATCTCGGCGGCCGACGCGCAACAGACGCGCAGCCCGCTGTTCCGGCGGGTGTGACATGGATGCGGGTCGCGTATGCGGGACGGTCAGGATCGCGCAGACCGACGAGCGCTATGCGTGCGTGTCGGGCGAGTCGTTGCTGGCCGGCATGGCGAAGCTCGGCCGCCGCGGCATTCCGGTCGGCTGCCTGAACGGCGGGTGCGGCGTGTGCAAGGTGCGCGTGCTGCGCGGCGCGGTGCGCAAGCTCGGGCCGGTCAGCCGGGCACACGTCAGCGCTGAAGAGGAGAACGACGGCTATGCGCTCGCGTGCCGTGTGGTGCCGGACGGCGACGTGGAACTGGAAGTGGCTGGCCGACTGAAAAAGCCGTTCTTCTGCGGCGCGGCCCGTGCCGGCGCGCCGACGATCGACAAGTAACCAGGAAACCAGGAGGAGACACATCATGGGTGTGATGCGTATTGGTCATGTCAGTCTGAAGGTGATGGACATGGAAGCGGCGCTGCGTCATTACGTGCGCGTGCTCGGCATGCAGGAGACGATGCGCGACGCGGCGGGCAACGTCTATCTGAAATGCTGGGACGAATGGGACAAGTATTCGCTGATCCTGTCGCCGTCCGACCAGGCGGGGCTCAAGCACGCCGCGTACAAGGTCGAGCACGACGCCGACCTGGACGCGTTCCAGCAGCGTATCGAGGCATACGGGATCGCGACCGAGATGCTGCCCGAAGGCGCGCTGCCGGCGGTCGGCCGTCAATTGCGGTTCCTGCTGCCGAGCGGGCACGAACTGCGGCTGTTCGCGAAGAAGGAGTTGGTGGGCACCGCGGTCGGCTCGCTGAACCCCGATCCGTGGCCCGACGATGTTCCGGGCTCGGCCGTGCACTGGCTCGACCACTGCCTGCTGATGTGCGAACTGAACCCCGAAACCGGCGTGAACCGTGTCGAGGAGAACACGCGCTTCATGGCCGAGTGTCTCGACTTCCATCTGGCGGAACAGGTGATGGTCGGCCCCGGCAACACGATCCGGGCCGCGACGTGGATGTTCCGCAGCACGACGCCGCACGACATCGCGTTCGTCGGCGGCCCGAGCAACGGCCTGCATCACATCGCGTTCTTCCTCGACGACTGGGCCGACGTGCTGAAGTCGGCCGACGTCATGGCGAAGAACAAGGTGAAGATCGATGTCGCGCCTACGCGGCACGGCATCACGCGCGGCACCACCATCTATTTCTTCGATCCGAGCGGCAACCGCAACGAGACGTTCGCGGGGCTGGGTTATCTCGCGCAACCCGATCGCCCGGTCACGACGTGGACCGAGGAGGAGCTCGGGCGCGGGATCTTCTTCCACTCCGGCGAGCTGAACGAAGCATTCACGACCGTCTACACCTGAGCCGCAAGGAGCCCAGCGTCATGGATCGAAACGACACGAAGCGGAGCATCGACACGCGCACGATCGCGTGGCCCGCCGCGGCGCGCGCGGCGCAGGCGGCGGCCGAGGCCGCCGAACGGCTCGGCGTGCGCGTCAACGTCGCGGTCGTCGATGCGGCCGGACTGCTCGCGGCATTCGTCCGCATGCCCGGCGCACCGTTGCATTCGATCGATATCGCGAACGACAAGGCGTACACGGCCGCGAGCTTCGGTCTGCCCACCGGCGCGTGGCACGCCGCATTGGCGTCGCACTCGGACGCGGTGCGGCAGGGCCTCGTGCTGCGGCCGCGCTTCGTCGCATTCGGCGGCGGGTTGCCGATCGTCGAAGACGGCGCGTTGATCGGCGGCATCGGCGTATCGGGCGGCAGCGAGGCGCAGGACGAGCAATGCGCGAACGCGGGGCTCGATGCGGCCGGCTTCGGCGGGCCATGACGCACGGCACGCAAACGCGCTCCACGAACCCACGGATTGACGACTATCGGCACACACATCATGTACGACACCGAACCCATCGCCGCGACACGCGGCCCCGCCGGCGGGCAGCCGGAACCGCGGCTCGTCCGCAACTTCATCGATGGCGACTATCGCGCGGGCGAACGCTGGTTCGACAAGCGCTCGCCGCTCGACAACGCGGTGATCGCGCGCGTCGCCGAAGCGAGCCGCGCGGATGTCGACGCGGCGGTACAGGCCGCACGCGCGGCGCTGGCCGGCCCGTGGGGCGGCCTGACCGTCGCGCAGCGCGTCGAGCTCCTGTATGCGGTGGCTGACGGCATCACGCGCCGCTTCGACGATTTCCTCGAAGCCGAAGTGGCCGACACCGGCAAGCCGGTGAGCCTCGCGAGCCATATCGACATCCCGCGCGGCGCCGCGAACTTCAAGGTGTTCGCCGACGTGGTGAAGAACGTGCCCGGCGAAACCTTCGAGATGGCGACGCCGGACGGCGCGGGCGCGCTCAACTACGCGATCCGCCGGCCGGTCGGCGTGGTCGGCGTGATCTGCCCGTGGAATCTGCCGCTGCTGCTGATGACGTGGAAGGTCGGGCCCGCGCTCGCGTGCGGCAATACGGTGGTCGTGAAACCGTCGGAGGAGACGCCGCAGACGGCCGCGCTGCTCGGCGAGGTGATGAACGCGGCCGGCGTGCCGCGCGGCGTCTACAACGTCGTGCACGGCTTCGGGCCCGGCTCGGCCGGCGAATTCCTGACGACCCATCCGGGTGTGAACGCGATCACGTTCACCGGCGAGACGCGCACCGGCGCGGCGATCATGAAGGCCGCGGCCGACGGCGCGCGGCCCGTCAGCCTCGAGATGGGCGGCAAGAACGCGGCGATCGTGTTCGCCGATTGCGATTTCGATGCGGCCGTCGAGGGCACGTTGCGCTCGTGCTTCGCGAACGCGGGGCAGGTGTGCCTCGGCACCGAGCGTGTGTATGTCGAGCGTCCGCTGTTCGAGCGTTTCGTCGCCGCGCTGAAGGCCGGTGCCGAACGGCTGCGGCCCGGCCGCCCGGAAGCGGACACGACCGGCCTCGGCCCGCTCATCAGCCAGGAGCATCGCGACAAGGTGCTGTCGTATTACCGCAAGGCGGCCGAACTCGGCGCGACGGTCGTGACGGGTGGTGGCGTGCCCGACATGCCGGAGGACCTGCGCGGCGGCGCGTGGGTGCAGCCGACGATCTGGACCGGCCTCGGCGACGATTCGCCGATCGCGCGCGACGAGATCTTCGGGCCGTGCACGCTCGTGATGCCGTTCGATTCCGAAGCCGAGGTGATCGGCCGCGCGAACGCGAATGCGTATGGGCTGTCGACCGCGATCTGGACGACCAACCTGTCGCGCGCGCACCGCGTCGCGGCGTCGATCGACGTCGGCATCGCGTGGGTCAATTCATGGTTCCTGCGTGACCTGCGTACCGCGTTCGGCGGCGCGAAGCAATCGGGCATCGGCCGCGAGGGCGGCGTGCATTCGCTCGAGTTCTACACGGAGCTCCGCAACGTCTGCATCAAGCTCTGACCCTCTGTTAATGACCGGAAAACTCTTATGGACTCCACGTTGATTACCACGCTGGGCGACCGGCTGTACGACGCGATGACGTCGCGCGAGCCCATCGCGCCGCTGACGTCGCAGCACGAGGACCTGTCGGTCGACGACGCGTACCGGATCCAGCAGCGCTTCGTGCAGCGCCGCCTGGATGCCGGCGAGACCGTCATCGGCAAGAAGATCGGCGTCACGTCGAAGGCGGTGATGGACATGCTCGGCGTCTACCAGCCCGACTTCGGCTACCTGCTGTCGGGCATGGTGTACGGCGAGGGCGAATGCATCGCGCTCGACACGCTGATCCAGCCGAAGGCCGAAGGCGAGATCGCGTTCGTGCTGAAGCGCGACCTGCTCGGCCCGGGCGTGACGAACGCGATGGTGCTCGCCGCGACCGAGTGCGTGATGCCGTGCTTCGAGATCGTCGACTCGCGCATCCGCGACTGGAAGATCCGCATCGGCGACACGGTGGCCGACAACGCGTCGTGCGGCGTGTTCGTGCTCGGCGACCGGGCGGTGAGCACGCGCAGCGTCGATCTGTCGACCTGCGGCATGGTGCTCGAGAAGAACGGCGACGTGATCGGCACCGGCGCCGGCGCGGCCGCGCTCGGCTCGCCGGTCAATGCCGTCGCATGGCTCGCCAACACGCTCGGCCGCCTCGGCATCCCGCTGAAGGCCGGCGAAGTGATTCTGTCCGGCGCGCTCGCAGCGATGGCGCCGGTCGGGCGCGGCGACAACTTCCGCGTGTCGATCGGCGGGATCGGCGCGTGTTCGGTGCGGTTCGCGTGAGCGCCGCCCGTTCCCCTTTCCACGCAAACGAGGAATCCCCCATGACCCGAAAGATCCGTTGCGCGCTGATCGGTCCCGGCAACATCGGCACCGACCTGCTCGCCAAACTGATGCGTAGCCCCGTGCTCGAACCCGTGTGGATGGTCGGCATCGATCCCGATTCCGATGGCCTGAAGCGCGCGCGCGAACTCGGCCTCAAGACCACCTCGGACGGCGTCGACGGCCTGCTGCCGCATGTGCAGGCCGACGGCGTGCAGATCGCGTTCGACGCGACGAGCGCATACGTCCACGCGGAAAACAGCCGCAAGCTGAACGCGCTCGGCGTGCTGATGATCGACCTGACGCCGGCCGCGATCGGCCCGTACTGCGTGCCGCCCGTCAACCTGATGGATCACATCGGCTCCGGCGAGATGAACGTGAACATGGTCACGTGCGGCGGCCAGGCGACGATTCCGATGGTGCGCGCGATCTCCCGCGTGCAGCCGGTCGCGTACGGCGAGATCGTCGCGACCGTGTCGTCGCGCTCGGTCGGCCCCGGCACGCGCAAGAACATCGACGAATTCACGCGCACCACGGCCGCGGCCGTCGCGCAGGTCGGCGGCGCGAACGAGGGCAAGGCGATCATCGTGATCAACCCGGCCGACCCGCCGCTCATCATGCGCGACACCGTGCACTGCCTGACCGAAACCGCGCCCGACGAAGCGCGCATCGTCGAATCGGTGCACGCGATGATCGCCGACGTGCAGCGCTACGTGCCCGGCTACCGGCTCGTCAACGGGCCGGTGTTCGACGGCAACCGCGTGTCGGTCTATCTCGAGGTCGAAGGTCTCGGCGACTACCTGCCGAAATACGCGGGCAACCTCGACATCATGACGGCCGCCGCCGCGCGCACCGCCGAGATGTTCGCCGAGGAACTGCTGGCCGGACGCCTCACGCTGGCATCGGCCGCCCAGGCGGCCTGACGCCGGCAGACGCGACTTCCACGACCGGACAAGAAAGGAACGGCAATGAATCTCAAAGGCAAACGAATCACCGTCCACGACATGACGCTGCGTGACGGCATGCATCCGAAGCGTCACCAGATGACGCTCGACCAGATGCGCTCGATCGCGAGCGGGCTCGACGCGGCCGGCGTGCCGCTGATCGAAGTCACGCACGGCGACGGCCTCGGCGGCTCGTCGGTCAACTACGGCTTTCCCGCGCATACCGACGCGGAATACCTCGGCGCGGTGATCCCGCTGCTCAAGCGCGCGAAGGTGTCGGCGCTGCTGCTGCCGGGCATCGGCACCGTCGACCACCTGAAGGAGGCGCACGCGCTCGGCGTGCATACGATTCGCGTCGCGACGCACTGCACCGAGGCGGACGTCTCCGAGCAGCACATCGCGATGGCGCGCAAGCTCGACATGGATACCGTCGGCTTCCTGATGATGAGCCACATGAACAGCCCCGACGGGCTGGTGAAGCAGGCGAAGCTGATGGAGTCGTACGGCGCGAACTGCATCTACATCACCGATTCGGCCGGCTACATGCTGCCCGACGACGTGAAGGCCCGCCTGGCAGCCGTGCGCGACGCGCTGCTGCCTGAAACGGAACTGGGCTTCCACGGCCACCACAACCTCGCGATGGGCGTCGCGAACTCGATCGCCGCGATCGAGGCCGGTGCGACCCGGATCGACGGCGCGGCGGCGGGGCTCGGCGCCGGCGCGGGCAACACGCCGCTGGAAGTGTTCGTCGCCGTCTGCGAGCGGATGGGCATCGAGACCGGCATCGACGTGTGGAAGATCCAGGACGTCGCCGAGGATCTCGTCGTGCCGATGATGGACTTCCCGATCCGCATCGACCGCGACGCGCTGACGCTCGGCTATGCGGGCGTGTACGGCTCGTTCCTGCTGTTCGCGAAGCGCGCGGGCGAGAAGTACGGGATTCCGGCGCGCGACATCCTCGTCGAGCTCGGCCGGCGCGGCATGGTCGGCGGGCAGGAGGACATGATCGAGGACACCGCGCTGACGCTCGCGAAGGCGCGCGCGGCGCAACCGAAGCGGGAGGCCGCATGAATCTGACGACCGACACGATCGAGTCGCTGGCCGCGCATCTCGACGACTGCATGCGCGAGGCGCGCGACACGCCGAAGATCACCGACCGTCATCCGGAGATGGACTGGGACGACGCGTACGCGGTGCAGGATGCGATCCGCCGCCGGCAGCTTGCGCGCGGCGCGCGGATCGTCGGCTACAAGGCCGGCCTGACGTCGCACGCGAAGATGCGGCAGATGGGGGTGGACACGCCCGTGTTCGGCTTCCTGACCGACGTTCATGACCTGCCCGACGGCGGCGAGTGCGATACGTCCGCGCTGATTCATCCGAAGGTGGAGCCGGAGATCGCATTCGTGACGAAGGCCGAACTGAAGGGGCCGGGCTGCCATGTCGGCGCGGTACTCGCCGCGACGGACTTCGTCGTCGCCGGCATCGAGGTGATCGACAGCCGCTACCGCGACTTCAAGTTCGACCTGAAGAGCGTGGTGGCCGACAACACGTCGGCCGCGCGCTTCGTCGCGGGCGGCCGGCCGCTGGCTGTGGACGGCGTCGACCTGCGCACGCTCGGCATCGTGCTCGAGAAGAACGGGCTGCCGGTCGCGTTCGGCGCCGGTGCGGCCGTGCTCGGGCATCCGGCCGCCGCGATCGCGATGCTCGCGAATCACCTGGGCGCGCGCGGCGAAGCGATTCCGGCGGGCAGCCTGATCCTGTCGGGCGGCATCACGGAGGCGGTGGCCGTCGCGGCCGGCGACAACGTGACGCTGCGCGTGCAGGACATCGGGTCGGTCGGCCTGCGATTCATCTGAACGTTCCGAACGCAAAGGGAGGCCATCGTGCCGGTAGCACATCTGTACATCCTGGAAGGCCGCGACGACGACAAGAAGGAACGCCTGATCGCCGAAGTCACCGAAGCCATCCATCGCTCGCTCGACGCACCGCTCGAATCGGTGCGCGTGATCATCACCGAGATGCCGAAGGGGCACTTCGGGATCGGCGGGCAGAGCGCGAAGAAGCGCGGGCGCTGACGCGCCGCGCACCATCGAAATCGACTGGAGGACGTCATGTCAACCAATCCCGAACTGGGCCGCCGGATCGTCGCGGGCGGCCTCGACACCAACTATCACGACGTCGGCGACGGGCCGCCCGTGCTGCTGATCCACGGTTCGGGGCCGGGTGTCACGGCCTACGCGAACTGGCGGCTCACGATGCCCGCGCTCGCCGAGCAGTTTCGCGTGATCGCACCGGACATGGCCGGATTCGGCGAAACCGAGCGGCCGCGCGATTACGTGTATTCGATGGATCACTGGGTCGACCACGCGGTCGGCCTGCTCGATGCGCTCGGCGTCGAGCGCGCGCACGTGATCGGCAATTCGTTCGGCGGCGCGCTGGCGCTCGCGCTGGCGATCCGCGCGCCGGAGCGTGTCGGCCGGCTCGTGCTGATGGGCGCGGCCGGCACGCGCTTCACGCTGACCGAAGGGCTCGACGCGGTGTGGGGCTACACGCCGTCGATCGCGAACATGCGCGGCCTGCTGGACATCTTCGCGTTCGATCGCACGCTCGTGAACGACGAGCTCGCGAAGCTGCGCTACGACGCGAGCGTGCGGCCCGGCTACCAGGAGGCGTTCGCGAACATGTTTCCGGTGCCGCGCCAGCGCTGGGTCGATGCGCTCGCGAGCGACGAGGTGAAACTGCGCGCGCTGCCGCACGACACACTGATCGTCCATGGCCGCGAGGATCGCGTGATTCCGCTCGACAGCTCGATGAGGCTGCTGGAACTGCTGCCGAACGCGCAACTGCACGTGTTCGGCAACTGCGGACACTGGACGCAGATCGAGCATGCGGCGCGGTTCAACCGGCTGGTGATCGATCATTTCAGCGAGTCGACGGACTGATCGATCCGCGCCGACGACGGTATGCCGCGCGACGGCGCGCGGCAGGTTGGGTGGGGCACGAGGAATCGCATGTCGTGATCGTGCGGATTGCCGGACGGAGGCCGGCGAGATCCCGCTGATCGCGAGCCGGGCGCAATTTCAAGCGATGGATAGCAGCTTTCTAAACGATTAGCACTATTTAATTATAAATGGGTAAGGAGACGTCCGTGAAAGGCATGTATGTTCGATTGGCAGTCGTGGCATGCGCCGCGGCATGGGGCACGCATGCGCGTGCGACCGACGTGTTCAATCTCGAAGGCTACGGTCCGGTCTCGCGCGCGATGGGCGGGACCGGCGTGGCCTACGACGTCGGCGGGGCGGCGATGATGCTGAACCCGGCCACGCTCGGCCTGATGACCGAGGGGCGCTATGTGGACCTCGGGCTCGACGTGGTCACGACCAACATTCACGTGAAGAACGCGTCGACCGGCGAGGGCGCCACGTCGGGCAATCACGGCAACAACAACGGGCCGTATTTCGCGCCGCAACTGGCCGTCGTCTATCGCCGCGCGAACTATGCGTTCGGCATCGGCGCGTTCGCCGAAGGCGGGCTCGGTACGCAATTCGGCGGCAGCAGTTTCCTGTCGCGGACGGCGACCAACAACGTCGATACCGGGCTCGACCAGTTTTCGCGGCTGCTGGTGCTGCGCGTCCCGCTGTCCGCGGCGTACAACGTGAACGACCGGTTGACGGTCGGGGCGTCGCTGGACGTCGTCTGGACTTCGCTCAACCTGGGATCGCTGCTCGACGTGTCCCAGATCGGCACGCTGGCCGCGCAGCGCCGCGTGTCCGGGTCGCTGGTGCCGGCGCTGCTGAGCGTGCCCGGCCTGTCGGGCGGCTACGTCGGGTTTTCGCACAGCGGCATCGTCGGCGGCGGAGCCGACGCCTGGGGTGTCGGCGGCAAGCTGGGCCTCACGTATCTGCTGACGCCCGACACGCGGGTCGGCATGGCGTACAGCTTCAAGACCGCCGTGGGCGATCTGCGCGCCGGACATGCGAATCTGACCGCCGTCAGTTCGGTCGCGGGCAATATTCCGCTGAGCGGCGACATCGTCGTGAAGGATTTCCAGATGCCGGCCCAGTTCACGATAGGTATCAGCCACCGCTTCAACGACCAGTGGTCGGTTTCGGCCGACTACCAGCGCGTGTTCTGGTCGAGCGTGATGAAGGACCTGAACATGAGCTTCACGCAGGCCGGAACCGGCGCGAACCTGAACCTGTCGATCCCGCAGAATTATCGCGACATCAACGTCTTCGCGGTCGGCGCGGAATATCGCTACAACGCGAAGCTGACGCTGCGTGCGGGGTTCCAGTACGCGCAGGAGGCCGTACCGAACGACACGTTGCTGGCCGTCGTACCGGCGATTCCGACGACGCACCTGAGCGCGGGCGCGTCCTACGCGTTCGACAAGGACGATCTCGTCAGCTTCGCACTATCGGTCGGCCTGCAAAAGACGTTGTCGAACGGCAGCCAGCCGAACACCGCGGTGCCCATCGTCGCAACGCACTCGCAAATCAACGCGGTCGTCGGATATCAGAAGCGCTTCTGACCGGACGCCGGGCGACGCGCATCGATGCCGCGTCGCCCGGCGCTTGTCGGGTCATTCGGCGGCGATGCCGTACTTGCGCAACCGGTAGGCCAGTGTCGGCCGGCTGATGCCGAGCACACGCGCTGCCAGCGAGAGGTTGCCGTTTGCCTCGGCGATCGCGGCGCGCAGCATCGCCACCTCGGTTTCGGCGAGCCCGGGGCGGGCGCCGGGGCCGGTCGAGGCCGGGGCCAGGGCCGTCTCGACCGGCTCGTCCATCAAGGCGATGTTGCCACTGCGTTTCAGAATGAACGACGACACGTCGATTTCCTCGCCGGTCGTGAACAGGTGGCATAGGTCGAGCGCACCGCCGTCCTCGGCGAGAATCACCGCGCGTTCGATCATGTTCTCCAGTTCGCGCACGTTGCCGGGCCAGTCATAGTTGAACATCGCGTCGACCGCGCGCTCGCGAAAACCGGTGATGTGCTTGTCGTGCTTCTTGGCGAGCCGCTGAAGGAACCAGTTCATCATCAGCGGGATGTCGTCGCGCCGTTCGCGTAGCGGCGGCACCTGGATCGGAAACACGTTGAGGCGGAAAAAGAGATCCTCGCGGAATTGCCCGGCCTTGACGGCTTCCCGCAGGTTGACGTTCGTTGCGGCGATCACGCGCACGTCGATCTTGCGCGTCCGTGTGTCGCCGACGCGCTCCAGCTCGCCCTGCTGAAGCGCGCGCAACAGCTTGCCCTGCGCGGTGAAGCTGAGCGTGCCGATTTCATCGAGAAAGAGCGTGCCACCGTCGGCCCGCTCGAACCGGCCGGGCCGCGACGAGGTCGCGCCGGTATAGCCGCCGCGTTCGACGCCGAACAGTTCGGATTCCATCAGGTGTTCCGGAATCGACGCGCAGTTGACGGCCACGAACGGCTTCTCGGCCCGCTTGCTGAGCCGATGCAGGTTGTTCGCGAACACCTCCTTGCCAACCCCGCTTTCGCCGAGAAACAGCACGGTGGCCTCCGTGGGTGCCACCTTGTTGACCATGTGGCACACGGTGTTGAAGCCGGCCGAGATGCCGACGACGCCGAAACTGTTTTCGGGCGCGCGCGCGATCCGCTCGGCGATCCGGCTGGCGGCCGGCGGCATGGTCTGCGGCTCGAGCGACCATTTGACGAAATCGCCGATCTGCAGGAAGCGCAGATCGTCCTGCGGATCGTCCCATTCCTCGACCGGCTTGCCGACGACGCGGCATTTTGCATGCCCCATCCCGCGGCATTCGATTTCCCGCCACAGGATCGGCCGGCCCATGAACGAGCTGGTATAGCCGCACGCATAGCCGATCAGCATCCAGCAGACGGCGTCGTTGCCGATTCCGTAACTCGCGATGTGCGCCTCCGCCTCCGACGAATCGATCAGATAGAAGTCGCCGAAATAGTGGCCGCGCTCGACATCGATGTCGAGCGCGATCGGTTCGCAGTGGACGATCCCTTCGAGCGAGACGAGCTGCGGGCCGGCCAGGAAGTCGTCGTAGGTGTTGAAGCCGGCTCGCACCTTGCGCGCCATGGCGGCATCGTGCGTGCCGGCCTGGTAGCCGATGCGGGTGATGAGGCCGCGTGCGGTTTCCTTGCCGAGGCTCTCGATCAGCTCCTGGCGCAGCGCGCCGAACGAACTGATGTGCATCAGCATCATGCGCTGGTCGTCGAGCCAGATCCTGCCTTGCTGGGGCGCGAATCGCAGACGCTTTGCGAGGTCGTGGATGGCGGGTACGCGAATCTCCGGATGCCCGGCATCGCGCGGAGAATGTCCCGCGCGATGCCGGGGCGCGGAACCCGGTTTGCCGTCGTGCATTTCGCTCCTTGACATGCTTGCCTCGCTTGCGGCCGGTTCGGCCGGTGCTCCCCTGTGCTGGTGATGCATGTGGCGCACGGGAACATGCATGCCGGCACGCATTGCGACCGAATCGCCCGGGTCAGCTTAGCGGGTGCGTGTCGTCGTGGCGATTGGTGAAACTACGCGCGGGAAATTCGCAGAGGAATGCATGCGGCCCGCCCGGGCGGCCCGCATGCAACGGGGGTCAGACGAATCGATCGAAGTGGAGCTGCGCGAAGGGGACCTTGTGCCGGAGCATCAGCAGGTCTTGCACGGCCTCGATCATGGGCGGCGGGCCCGCGAAGTAGAAGCGGTAGCGGTCGAGCGGTTGCGCGAGCCCGCGCTCGGCCTCGTCGTGGACGAAGCCCGTCGCACCGTGCCATGGCTGCGACGCATCCGGGGCGGACAGCACGACAGAAACCGACAGTCGTTCGTGCGCCAGCGCATCGAGTTCCGCCGCGGCGCCGAGATCCGCCTGCGAGCGCGCGCCGTAGAAGAAGTGGACACGTGGGGATCCCGGTTGCGCCAGCGCGCCGCGTGCGATCGACAGCATCGGTGCGAGCCCCGAGCCGCCGGCGATGCAGACGATGTCGCGGGCGTCGTCGTCGCGCAGGTAGGCGTGCCCGTAAGGCCCGTCGAGCAGCACGCGCTCGCCGATGGCGATACGGTCGAACAGCGCGTTGCTGCCCGCGCCGCCGGGCAGGCGCCGGATGACGAACTGCCAGAGGCCGTCGCCGTTCGGCAGATTCGACATCGAATAGGCGCGCGCGCCTTGTGCCGAAGGCGGATAGAGGAGTGCATACTGGCCGGCGCGGAACGCCGCCTCGCCCGGGGCGCGGAACGTGAATTCGCTCATGTCCGGCGTCACGCTGCGACGCGCGACCAGTTCCGCCTCCCGGCGCGACGGGGTGACGACGGGCAGGTAGCTGTCGTCGCAGCGCACGCGGATCGTGCAGTCGCCGGTCGGGCGCGACTGGCATGCGAGCCGCTTGCCGCGCTTGCGATCGCGTTCGGAGAGGCCCGGTGCGTCCGGCCACAGCGTGTCCATCGCGCCGGACACGAGCTCGAAGCGGCAGGCGCCACAGCCGCCCACGCTGCATTCGTGCGGCAGTCCCACGCCGGCACGCAATGCGCCGCGCAGCAGCGCGTCTTCCGACGCGTCGACGGCGAATGTCGCGCCGCCTTCAATCGTGATCTGATGTTCCATCTTCAGGTTCCGCGTTACGGGGGGCCGGCACGGGCCGGCCCCGGGTTCATCCAGCGGTCACAGGCCGATGCCGCGCCGGAATTCGCCGACCGCCGCGCGCGCACGCGCTGCCGCATCCTGCGCGTCGGGCAGTGCATCGCAATACGCGTCGATGGCGGCATCCGCGAGCGGCGCCCACTTGTCGATCCAGGCAGCGAGCACCGCGCGGTTGCCGTCCTGTTCCAGCGCCATGCGCACGAGCTCGCCTGCCCAGCGGCGATGCCGTTGCGCGTCGGCCAGTTGTGCATCGGTCAGCAGGCCGAGCAGCGTATCGCCGTTGTGGCGGGCGGTCTGGCCGAGCGTGCGCAGCACGGTCTCGTCGATGGCGGGCCGTGCGACCAGGTTCAGTGCGACGAAGCTCTCGGCCCAGTCCCATGCGACGAGCGCTTCCTCGACGAGCCGCCGCCAGCCCTGCCATGCGGGGCTCTGTTCCCAGATGCGACGTTCGTCGCTCGCGAAGCCGAGATCGGGAAAGGCCTGCGACAGCTCCCTGGTCCGATACGCGGTATGCGTGAGCCAGCGCAGGGAGTCGGCCGTCTGGTAGGCGGCGCAGTTGGAGATCGTCGACGCGGGCGCGAGCTGCGTCAGATAGGCGGAGCCCATCTGCAGCGCGTGGAACAGGTAGCGCGCGGGGGTATACAGATGCGCGAGGTGTTCCGCCCAGTCGCGCCCGAGCATCGTGTCATGGCCGCGCGACGAGAACTGGTCGAGCAGACCGAAGACGTATGTCTCCTGGCCGTCCTGCAGCATGTTGTAGGTGCGATAGACCAGCTCGTCGGGATCGCGGAACGCGTTCCAGTCGGCGTGTTGCAGCGGCGACGCGTTGCGGTATCGCTTGAACCACTGCGCCATCCCGAAGTTGGGGTCCAGTTCGAACGGCGCGTCGGGGTTGTCGGTCGTGTAATGGAGGTTGGTCGAGACGATCTCGTATTCGCTCGGCTTGCGCCGCCGCGCGGCCAGATGGCTCCACGTCTTGAGCGGCTTCAGGATTTCGGGTTGCGTCATGCTGGTCTCCGGTCAGAGCGTCTTTTCGTAATAGAAGCGGACGTAGTCGTCCGTCGTCTCGATGCGGCCCGCGAACGAGCTGAGGTTGATTTCCAGTTCCGACATCTTGAATGGCCGGCCGAGCGCGGCCTCCAGGGTCGCGCGGCGCAGGACCAGTTCGCCGTCGGTGTCGATGCGCACGTAGGCGAGCTTGTCGTCGATGCGGATCTCCTTGTCCGGGTTGTCTTCCTGGGCGGCTTCGATGACGCCGGCCGTGATGCTGCTCGCGCGCAGGATGGGGCCGACGCGGTTGTTGCGATAGGCGTCCGCCGTGTTGTCGTGACTCATGGTGTGTCCTACGTCAGGTCAGGAATGGGCGAAGAGCGGTTCGACGCCCTCCACGGCAACGAGGATGTCGTCCCCGTCGAGTTTCACGGCATATTCCGCGAGCCGGCAGTCGCCGGGATTGATGCCCTTGCCCGTATTCGCATCGAAGGTCCATTGATGTGCGCGGCACATCAGCACGCGGCCGTCGAACTTGCCTTCCGCGAGCGGAATGTCCTGGTGCGGACAGATGCCCTGGAACGCGCGCGGCTCGCCCCCTTCGGGGCGGACCAGCACGATCACGTGCCCTTCGACCTCGACTTCGGTCATGTCGCCTTCCCACAGCTCGTCGAGCGTGCATGCTTTGTGAAATGTCATGTCGGCCTCACGCGTCGCAGAAAATAAACTCGAGCGCTTCCATCGGCCGGATGTCCGTCTCGCCGAGCCGCGCGTCGCGCGGGAAGAACGTCTCGCTGCCCTGGCGCCGCACCCTCACGACCTTGTCCGGCCGCGGCGCGACGCGCCGGCCGACCGAGTGATGCGCGGCCGCGGCCGCGACCTCGTCCATGGTGTTGTCGGTATCGACCGCCACGAGTTGCAGCAGGAAGTCGTACTGGAAATTGGAAATCACGGGAAAAAGTGCCATGTCGTCCTCCATTGATCGGCCGTCTTACGCGGCTTTCTGTTGATTGCCGCGATTGCGGTAGGCCTCGACCCACGCGTACCGATGTGCGTCGTCGCCGCTCTCGCCGGGGGCGAGGCTCATGTACTTGAGCGCGCCCATCAGGTCGGGCGGCTGGATATGCCCGGCGAGGAAGCGATCGACGAGCGTCATGTGATCGCGATAGCGCAGCGGATCCTGCTGGAAGACCCAGCGGTCGATTTCGGAGTTGAAGTGATAGGTGCGGCCGTTGTAGTCGAGCGGGTAGTCCTTCACGTTCCAGCCGTTGCCGGGAATCGCGCAGATCGGCAACTGGCTCATGTTGCAGACGATCGGCAGGGTTTCCGGCATCGTCAGGTGCGTCCGGCCCGCGACCAGGTTGTCGATGATGACGTCCCAGGCCTTGCCGAACGTGTCGTTCCAGCCGGGATACTTCTCTTCGAGCCAGTCGCGGCAATCCGGCGTCATGCCGGCGGCGGGGTTCCACCAGATGGTCGGCCGCCAGAACCAGATGCCCATCTGGTACGCGTGATGCTGGTAGTCGAACTCGTTGATCATCTGATCCCAGTACCACGGCAGGTCGAGGCCGAGATCGATCAGCGTGCGTTCGAACTGGCCGACGATCCACTCGCGCATGAACTCCTTGAACGATTGCTTGCGGTGATGCAGCGGCGTCGCGTAGTCCATCGAGGTGCCGGTCAGCAGGCAGAAGAGACGCCATGCGCGGGCGATGGCGACGTCGACGAGCTTCTGCGCCTCTTCCTTGCGGCCGTTCGCGATCAGGATCTGCAGCGCGGGGCCGCCGATCTGCGCATGGCGCGATTCGTCGGTCTGGATGCTCGAGATCAGGCTCGCGAACGTGAAATCGCCGGCTTCGGCGGCGTCCGCGGCGAGGCCCAGGAACTGCATGTTGGTGAAGCCGGTTTCGAACGCGAACGTCAGCATCACGGCGATCTCGAGCGCACTGCGCGACATGAACAGGTCGTCGAACGTGCTGCGCGCGGCGATCGCACCCCACTCGTTCGTGTGGTAGGCCTTGTGGGCCCAGTCGAACTGACGGTCCTTGTGGCAGTAATCGTGCGGGAAATACAGCTGCAGTTGCCCGTGGCGGTTTTCGTCCAGCATGCCGAACGTCGCCATGTTGCGCATGCCGGGGGCGCGGCCGAAGCGGGCCATGCGCGCTTCCGCGCTCATGGCGGCGTATTCGCCGAGCGCGATGGCGCCGTAGTGCGACTTCAGGATCGACAGCCAGCCGGGATCGGCCTCCTCGAACATGCGGCTGCGCTCCAGCGCGGCCTTCACGGAATAGGCGCCGGCATCCTTTTCGCGCTGAATGCGGACGTATTCGGAATAGGAAGTCTTGTACGGCTCGTCGTAGGCTTCCCACGTTTCCATCGGAATGCCTTGCGCGCCAGTCATGATCTCGGGGAAAAGGTCGGACTCCGTAACATATCGGGGGGTCCAGTTCGTCGAGCGGGCAATGTCGTACCACGCCGACCGTTCCAGTAACGCCATGGTCATGTCTCCTTGATTGGGATCGTTCGAACCGGTTGTCTGCGCACGGAGGGTGTCGCGCAAGGGGCCGGTGTGAATGACTGAGCAAGGGCAGTGCCAGGAACGGGCTGCAACCGGAATGTGTGCGCTGCAAAAATCCCGACATTCCTGGTTTGGCGGTATGAAGGGCGCGGCAGGTATTTGGTATGGTGCGACGCACAAGCAACCTGGAATCAGGCCGATTTGATGATTTGGTCAAGCGAGTCCGGCCTGCGCGCGACGAACCCTGCTGATCTTTTGATAAAAATCTCGATATTCGTGCGTCGACAGTCGGCGATGCGCGCTCGCTTCGAGGCCCGACGTGGCTGTTTTCGATACGAAGCTGGCGCGGCGGACGGCACGCAACCGAGCCGGGAAGGGGGCGCGACCGGCAGCCGCTCGCGAAGCAGCGTTGGCGGACGAACCGTTCATTTTCTATGCGGCGGACGGTGACGACGAAGGGCAGCTGGCGATCCTGCGGCGGGTGCTCGGCCGGGCGCCGCGCATCGTGCACAAGGTGAGCAGCACGCTGTTCGTGCTGGCGCTGGCGCTGGCGGGGGCCGGCCTCGGCGTGGCGCTGGTGCCGGCGCCGCTCAGCCGGATCGCGGCGCCGAACATCGCATACCGGAAACTCGCGGGCAACGTGCCGGGCGCCGAACTTGTCGTGCTCTGCCGGATCGGCGGGGAATGGGGAGCGGTACAGCAGTATCTGGCGATGCTGGGCGGGCGCGCCGCGTAAGCGTTGCGGCCCGCGCCGGCATCACGCCGTCATTCCTCGTCCATCAACCGGACCTTGACGCGCTTGCCCTTGATCTTTCCCGCATTGAGCTTGCGCAGCGCGTCGTGCGCGACGCCACGCTCGATCGCGACGTAGGTCGAGAACTCGGTCACGTTGATCTTGCCGATCTGCTTGCCGTCGAACCCCGCGTCGCCGGTCAGCGCGCCGAGCACGTCGCCCGGCCGGATCTTGTCCTTGCGGCCGCCGAGGATCTGCAGCGTTTCCATCGGCGGCAGCAGCGTGTCGTTGCCGGCCGGCTTCAGTTCCGCGAGCGGATACCATTCGACTTCGCGCTTCTGCGCCTGCTCGATCGCGCCGACGCGCCCCATCTCGTCCATGCTGGCGAGGCTCAGCGCCCAGCCTGCCTGGTCCGCGCGGCCGGTGCGGCCGATGCGGTGCACGTGCACTTCGGGGTCGGGCGTCACGTCGACGTTGATCACCGCCTCCAGCTGCGCGATGTCGAGCCCGCGCGCGGCGACGTCGGTCGCGACCAGCACCGAGCAGCTGCGGTTCGCGAACTGGATCAGCACCTGGTCGCGTTCGCGCTGTTCGAGCTCGCCGTGCAGCGCGAGCGCGTGGAAGCCCTGTGCGTGCAGCACGTCGAGCAGGTCGCGGCATTGCTGCTTGGTGTTGCAGAACGCGATCGTGCTCACGGGCCGGTAGTGGTTCAGCAACTGGCCGACCGCGTGCAGCCGCTCGTTCTCGGTCACCTCATAGAAGCGCTGGCGGATCTTGCTGTCGTCGTGGCGCTCGGCGAGCTTCACTTCCTTCGGATTGCGCAGGAACTGCTGGCTCAGCTTCGCGATGCCGTCCGGATAGGTCGCCGAGAACAGCAGCGTCTGGCGCGTCGTCGGGCACATCCGCGCGACCTTCGCGATGTCGTCGAAGAAGCCCATGTCGAGCATCCGGTCGGCTTCGTCGAGCACGAGCGTGTTCAGCGCGTCGAGCTTCAGGTTGCCGCGGTCGAGGTGATCCATGATGCGGCCCGGCGTGCCGACGACGATATGCGCGCCATGCTCGAGGCTCTGCGCCTGCGGCCGCATCGGCGTGCCGCCGCACAGCGTCAGCACCTTCACGTTTTCTTCGGCGCGCGCGAGGCGGCGCACTTCCTGCGCGACCTGGTCGGCGAGCTCGCGCGTCGGGCACAGGATCATCGCCTGCACGTCGAAGCGGCGCGCGTCGAGGCGCGCCAGCAGCGCGAGCGAGAACGCGGCGGTCTTGCCGCTGCCCGTCTTCGCCTGCGCGATGAGGTCCTGGCCGGCCAGCGCGATCGGCAGGCTCGCGGCCTGGATCGGCGTCATGTCGACATAGCCGAGCTGCGCGAGGTTCGCGAGCGAGGCGGGCGTCAGCGGCAGTGCGCTGAACGGCGTGGCGGTCGGCTGGGTCATTCCACGTCTCCGAGGTAGGGGCGGCCTTCCATCTGTTCGTAGACGACGTTGCCTTCGTCATCTTCGAAACGTTCGAGGTAGTTGCGCGCGCCGCACAGCGGGCAGCGGAACAGCAGCCCCTGGCCTTCGTCCTTGATGACGACGTCGGACTGTTCCCACTGCGTGCCGCAGCTCTGGTTTCGGCAGGTAAACAAGGTCTTTCTCCAACTGAATTCGGTTGATGTGGCGCCCGGCGGGCGCGGCAACGGCGTGCGGCGCTCGCGCGGCTCGGGCGCGGGCCGCATCGGGCGTCGCTTAGATTGCGTCGATGCGGATGATGGATCGGGCGGCGACGGGGTCGCGCGTGCCGCAATTCTAGCGGAAGCGAGGAGGCGAATGCGGACGATCGGCTGCGAGAGGCCGGTTGCGGACGACCGGTTGCGGGCGACCGGCTGCGGGCGACCGGCTGCGGACGACCGGCTGCGGGCGACCGGCTGCGGGCGATGCCTGCAAGGACAGCGCGCATTCAGCGCCCGTTGTTTCCGGAAAACAGGCCCCGATCGCCGCCATGACGAAAAACGGCCGCCCCGGAGGGCGGCCGTGTCGTGCGGCGCAACGGTGCTCCGCGGTGCCGCGCG
Organism: Burkholderia diffusa; assembly: GCF_902499115.1. Classification (GTDB taxonomy): domain Bacteria; phylum Pseudomonadota; class Gammaproteobacteria; order Burkholderiales; family Burkholderiaceae; genus Burkholderia; species Burkholderia diffusa. Next base: position 82,924 of record NZ_CABVPN010000021.1, on the reverse strand, counting down.
GCACCCGGACGCGTTACAGCGCCATGTCGGCCGACGCCTTTGCGGGGCGCGCCGGGGCGGCGCCCGTCGCCTGCGACGGCGCCGTCAGGTCGATCTTCGGCGGCGGCGAGAGCTGCAGCACGTCGCTCGTGTACGTCCATTCCTCGACGACCTTCGCCGGGCTGTCGTTCAGCTTGGTGCCGTAGCTCGGCACGATCTGGCGAATCTTCTGCTGCCATTCGGGCGTCGCGACCTTGTCCTTGAACACCTTCTGCATCAGGTTCAGCATGATCGGCGCGGCCGTCGATGCGCCCGGCGATGCGCCGAGCAGGCCCGCGATGCTGCCGTCCTGCGAGCTGACGATCTCGGTGCCGAGCTTCAGCACGCCGCCCTTCTTCGGGTCGCGCTTGATGATCTGCACGCGCTGGCCGGCCTGCCACAGGCGCCAGTCTTCCTTCTTCGCGTCCGGGAAATATTCCTTCAGCGCGTTGAAGCGGTCGTCGTCGGACAGCATCAACTGGCCCGCGAGGTACTGGACGAGCGGGAATTCGTCGACGCCCACGCGCATCATCGGCGCGACGTTGTGCAGGTTGGTGCTCTTCGCGAGGTCGAAGTACGAGCCGTTCTTCAGGAACTTGGTCGAGAACGTCGCGAACGGCCCGAACAGGATGATCTTCTTGCCGTCGATGATGCGCGTGTCGAGGTGCGGCACCGACATCGGCGGCGAGCCGACCGACGCCTTGCCGTACGCCTTCGCGAGGTGGCGCTTCACGACCTCGGGGTTGTCGGTCACGAGGAACGAGCCGCCGACCGGGAACGCGCCGTAGTCCTTCGCCTCGGGGATGCCCGACGCCTGCAGCAGGTGCAGCGCACCGCCGCCCGCGCCGATGAACACGAACTTCGCGTCGACGGCCTGCGGCGGTTCATCCGAATGCAGCTTCACCCACGACACGTGCCACGTGCCGTCGGCGTTGCGCGTGATCTCGCGCACTTCGCTCGACAGCGACAGCGTGAAGTTCGGCTGCGTCTTCAGGTAGCCGACGAACTGGCGCGTGATCTCGCCGAAGTTCACGTCGGTGCCGATCGGCGTCCACGTCGCGGCGACCTTCTGCTTGCGGTCGCGGCCTTCCATCATCAGCGGCACCCACTGCTTGATCTGGTCGTAGTCTTCCGAATACTGCATGCCGCGGAACAGCGGGCTCGCCTGCAGCGCGTCGTAGCGCTTCTTCAGGAAGCGGACGTTGTCGTCGCCCCACACGAAGCTCATGTGCGGCGTCGAGTTGATGAACGAGTGCGGATTCTTCAGCACGCCCTGCTTGACCTGCCACGCCCAGAACTGGCGCGAGATCTGGAACGACTCGTTGATCTCGATGGCCTTGGAGATGTCGATCCTGCCGTCCGCCTTCTCCGGCGTGTAGTTCAGCTCCGCAAGCGCCGAGTGGCCGGTGCCCGCGTTGTTCCAGCCGTTCGAGCTTTCCAGCGCGACGCCGTCGAGGCGTTCGACCATCGTCATCGACCAGTCGGGCTGAAGCTCGTGCAGCCACACGCCGAGCGTCGAGCTCATGATGCCGCCGCCTACCAGCAGGACGTCGACCTTCTTCGTATCGGCCGCGTGCGCGGACGACGCGGCGACGCACAGCGCGAGCGCCGACAGTATTACCCGTAACGTTTTGATCACAACAGATCCCTTCTTCAACTTGGATGTATCGGTTTGCCATGCCGCCCGGCCGATGCGGATTCGCGCTCGGCCCGCGCATCCGGATATCCGGACCGCGAATCCGGAACTCCGGACCGGCCGCGTTCGCCGTTGCATTTGCGCACGCGAAGCCGTTGCGAAGGACACCTTCGGATCGGCTTCATGCGCTCACGCAATCGCATGCTTCACGTTCGCGCCACGCGTGCGCAAGCCCGTGCTGCAGGCCTCGCCGGACGGCGCTTCAGGCTGCGTCGAAAGAGGCCGCGCACCATGCGTTCCGCGGGGGCGGGATGGCAAGGGGCGCGTAATATAACCGAACTCGATTCCCGTGTCGCACGCGCGGAATATCCTTGTTTTCGTGGGGTTTCTTGCGTGTCCGGGTTTCCGGAATGACGGTGCGCGGAACCGGAAAAATGGCGGGAACGGACGGGGCGCGACGCGCGCGATATCGATACTGCATCCGGACCGCGGCGTTGCACCGCGATCCGTTTCCGATCACTTCATCACTTGGACGAACCGCTCCGGCAGAACTGGTCGTACCCCAGCGCCGAATTCGCGAAGCCTTGCGCCTTCGCGAGTTCCCACGGACGCTCGCATTGCTGCGTTCGCTCGCACCATGCGTAGCCGGCCGAGCCGATGCAGCCGTGCGCGTCGCGATCGCCGCCGACGACCGGCGGCGCGGCCTGGGCTGTTTGCGCCGTTTGCGAGGCCTGTGTGTCGTGGCCGGCGACATCGGGCGGGAGCGGATAAACCGGCTCATTCGCGCACGCGGCCAATGCAAACGCGCAGGCGATCATGGCGGCAATCGACGCGGAAGAAATGAAATGCTTCATACGGTAGCGCTCCATGGGATGAGGTTCGACGGTGGATGCCCGCGAACGGGCGCTTGAACGATTCGATCACGCATCCGGCACCGGCACGCGCGACGAGAACTTGACCTCGCGCAGCGCGAGGCTCGACTGGATCGACGACACGCCGGCCTGCTTCCTCAGCACGCGTTCGACGAATTCCGCATACGCGTCCAGATCGGCGGCGACGACCTGCAGGATGTAGTCGGCCGCGCCGGTGATCTTGTGGCACGACGTCACTTCGTCGTGACGCCGCATCACGTCCTCGAAGTGGTCCGAATCCTGGTCCGAATGCATGTTGAACGTGACCTGCACGAACGCGAACACGTTCATCCCGAGCGCGCGGCGGTCCAGGTTCGCCTGGTAGCCGGTGATCACGCCTTCGTCCTCGAGCCGCTTGCGCCGCCGCCAGCACGGCGTGACGCTCAGCGACAGCCGTTCGCCGAGCGTCGCGTTGGAGAGCGCGCCGTCTTCCTGCAGCAGGCGGAGCATCGCGCGATCGACGCCGTCCAGTTCCACCGAAGCGCGATTTTTGCTCATTCCAGGGTCTCCGTAGGCGGTTTTCTCAAAATTGTATGAAACGGGGAGGCGAAAAGCAAAGTTATTGCCGGCCGGCGTCAATAGACTGTTGCCATCCCCTTGAAGCATTCAATGCAACGGTCAACCATGCTCACGGTCTACAGCAGCGATCACCATCTGCATCGCGGCGTCGAACTGAAGGACGGCGCGATCACCGATTCGTTCGAGAACCCCCTTCGCGCCGAGACGGTGCTCGCGCAGGTCCGCGCGTCCGGTCTCGGTGACGTGATCGCGCCGCGCGCGTTCGACCGCGCGTGCTATGCCGGCGCGCACAGCGCGCGCTATGTCGACTTCCTCGCCGGCGCATGGGACGAATGGACCGCGACCGGCCGCACCTGCCAGGCGCTGCCGCTCGTATGGCCGGTGCGCGCGATGCCGTCGGCCGCGACGCTGCCCGACTTCATCGACGGCAAGCTCGGCTTCTTCGCGATGGATGCCGGAGCACCGATCAACGCCGGCACGTGGGACGCGGTGAGCGCGAGCGCGAACTCGGCGCTCACCGGCACCGACCTGCTGTCGAACGGCGGTGCGCGCGCGGCGTTCGCGCTGTGCCGCCCGCCCGGCCACCATGCGGGCCGCGAGTACATGGGCGGCTACTGCTACCTGAACAACGCGGCGATCGCCGCGCAGCACGGCATCGCGAGCGGTGCCGCGCGCGTCGCCGTGCTCGACGTCGACTTCCACCACGGCAACGGCACGCAGGACATCTTCTACGCGCGTTCGGACGTGCTGTTCGCGTCGCTGCACGGCGAGCCGGCCGTGTCGTACCCGTACTTCTCCGGCTACGCGGACGAGCGCGGCGCGGGCGCGGGCGAAGGCTTCAACCTGAACCTGCCGCTGTCGAAGGGCACGCAGTGGGACACCTATGCGACGGCGCTCGGCCAGGCCGCCGCCGCGATCGCGCAGCACGCGCCCGACCTGCTCGTCGTGTCGCTCGGCGTCGATACGTTCGAGCACGATCCGATCAGCCATTTCAAGCTGCGCTCGCCCGACTACCTGCGGATCGGCGAAGCGCTCGCGCGCCTGAACCTGCCGACGCTGTTCGTGATGGAAGGCGGCTACATGGTCGAGGAAATCGGTATCAACGCGGTGAACGTGCTGCTCGGCTTCGAAGGGCGCGCGTGACCGCATCGCTTCGCCTGCAATCAACGACGGTCCTGATCACGAACCAAGAGCGACAAGGAAGGAGACGAACATGAATCGACATCGGAAGAAAACGGCATGCGCGACCGTGGCCGCGCTGGCGTGCGCATTGCCTGCGTTGTCCGCGCACGCGGACGACGTCGTGCGCATCGGGCACGTCGCGCCGCTGACCGGTGCGATCGCGCACCTCGGCAAGGACAGCGAGAACGGTGCGCGGCTCGCGGTCGAGGAGATCAACGCGAAGGGGCTCGTGATCGGCGGCAGGAAGGTCACGCTGCAGCTCGACGCGCAGGACGACGCAGGCGACCCGCGCACCGCGACGCAGGTCGCGCAGCGGCTCGTCGACGACAAGGTGGTCGGCGTCGTCGGCCATCACAACTCGGGCACGTCGATCCCGGCGTCGCGCGTCTATCGCGATGGCGGCGTCGTGCAGATCTCGCAGGCCGCGACCAACCCGACGTACACGCAGCAGGGCTTCAAGACGACCTATCGCGTGGTCGCGACCGATGCGCAGCAGGGGCCCGCGCTGGCGATGTATGCGGCGAAGAACATGGGCATCAGGACGGTGGCCGTGGTCGACGATTCGACCGCCTACGGGCAGGGCCTGGCGACCGAGTTCGAGAAGGCGGCGAAGTCGGCCGGGATGAAGGTCATCTCGCGCGACGCGACCAACGACAAGGCGATCGACTTCCGCGCGATCCTCACGAAGATCAAGGGCGAGAACCCCGACGCGATCATGTACGGCGGGATGGATGCGACCGGCGGCCCGCTCGCGAAGCAGGCGCGCCAGCTCGGCATTCGCGCCAGGATCCTCGCCGGCGATGGCGTGTGCTCGACCGACCTGCCGAAGCTCGCGGGCCCGGCATCGGACAACGTCGTGTGCTCGGAAGCCGGCATCGCGCTCGAGAAGATGCCGGGCGGCGCGGCGTTCGTGAAGCGTTACGACGCGCGCTATCACCAGCCGATGCAGGTGTATGCGCCGTTCTCGTACGACGCGGTGTACATCATCGTCGACGCGATGAAGCGCGCGAACTCGACGGATCCGGCGAAGGTGCTCGCCGCCATGCCGGCGACCGATTATCGTGGTGTGATCGGCGAAACGAGCTTCACGCCGCAAGGCGATTTGAAGCATGGCGCGATCTCGGTGTTCACGTACAGGAGCGGCAAGAAGGCGCTGCTCGATATCGTCCGGATGTGACGCGGGCGGGGCGCACGGCGCGGCTTGCGCCGTCGTGCGCCCGGTTGCGTCGCGACGCGCGTCACGATGCCTGCACGCGGCGCGGGTCGGCCCGGCGCTGCTGTTCGGCGTCGTGCACGATGTGCAGCTCGCGCGTGCGGATGGGCAGTACGCAGTCCGCATCGGCAAGCGTCTTGCGTACCTGGCGCGCGAGGCGCCAGCGCAGCGCCCAGAACGTGTCGGTGTGCGTCCATACGCGCATGTTCGCGATCGCCGTGCTGTCGTCGAAACGCATCACCATCACGTCCGGTGCGGGCTCCTGCAGGACGTCGGGGTCGGCCTCGGCCAGCGCACGCAGCGCGTCGAGTGCGCGATCGATGTCGTCGTGCACGGACACTTCCACTTCGAGATCGAGACGGCGCGTCGGATTGCGCGTGTAGTTGCGGATCGCGCTGCCCCACAGCGCGCTGTTCGGCACGTATTCGCAGATGCCGTCCGGCTTCGTCAGCCGCGTCATGAAGAGCCCGACCTCGTCCACCGTCCCGGCGACGCTCGCGCCGCCGTCGATGAAGTCGCCCACCTTGAATGGCCGCAGCAGCAACAGCATGATGCCGGCCGCGATGTTCTGCATCGTGCCCTGCAACGCGAGCCCGATCGCGAGGCCGGCCGCGCCGAGCACCGCGACGACGCTCGCGGTTTCGATGCCGAGCTGCGACAGCGCGCCGACGATCGCGACGATGCGGATGCCCCACACGGCGACGTCGCAGAGGATCGGCCGCAGCGTGTCGTCGACGCGCTCCTTGTTCGCGAGCAGCCGGTTCAGCCAGCGGCCGATGCGTTTCGACAGCCACCAGCCCGCGACGAGCAGCGCGAGGGCGGCGCAGAGCCTGAGCGAGAGTGTGGACAACGCGTTCCACAGGAACGTCCAGCGTTCGGGATGAAGATGATCGAGAAACATGACGGGATTCCGGGTTGAGCGGGCAAGCGCGCGACGGGTGCCGGCGTCCGTCATGGTCGGACGGGCATGCGCTCGCGCGTCGGCAGCCCTCGACTGTACACGCCATGCGGGTTTTCGCGCGAACGCATGGGTGGCGCCACGCGATCTCCGGTTTCGCGGCCAGCGCGTTGCGGCGGTGTGGTTTCCCGCGGAAACGGGCTCGTGGGATGCCCGTGCTACGACCTCGACCTCGACCGTACGCCGCTCGCAGATGCACGGTTCGCGATGCCGGCCGCAGGCGGCGAATGCGGTCGTGCTGCCCGCGCCGTCGGGCAGCGTCGATGCGGTCGCCACGCCGGACGGCGTGGCGAAGTTCGACAGGATCGCGCTGCTTAGCCGAGCGGCCAGTTCAGGATCGCGATGCCGTCGTTGTAGTCGCCGTCCGTGCCGTCTTCCGAGCCGACCAGCCCGAAGTAGGTTTTCTTGAAGATGTCGACCTGGCGCGAGCCGATCTTCGACGGCTTGCCGTTCGCCATCACGACCACGCGCACCTTCCCCTTGCCCGAGTTCACGATCTGCGTGTTCAGGTTCGCGTCCTGCGTGCCGGCGCCCTGGAACGTCGCGGCCGGCTTCGGGTTGTCGTCGACATAGACTTCGATCGTCTGCTGCGCGGCCGAATTGACCAGCGCCGTTACGCCGAACGCGATGTTCGGCGGCAGGTTGAAGATGCCGTCGCGCTCGCCGCCGCCGGTCGTCGTGGGTTCCGGCTGCGCGGGTTGCGGCGTCGCCTTCGAGAAGTAATTGACGACCGCGCCGACGCCGAATTTCGCCGCCGCGCCGGGCAGTACACCGGGCGCGCCGGCCCACGTCACCGTGCACGCGATCACCTGGCCCGCCGCGTCGGCCTTCACCTTGTTCTGCCAGCTGCCGACGTCGAAGCTGTACGGGATGGTCGCGATGTCGACGAACACGTCGTATTGCGGCAATTTTTCCATGAGCTGCGCGGTCATGAACTGACGCATCCGGTCGAGCACCGCCTGGTCGCCGTTCGCCTGTACGGCGGTTGCGTCGTTGCCGGCGAGCTGCAGAAGCGCATACAGGTCGTCGTGGGTAAAGGGTTGTGTCATGTCGTCCTCGTTTTGATGAATTGTCTTGCGTGACGCGGCCGGCGATCGGATTTCGCCGTGTCGCGCGTGGCGCAGCGCGCGGGCAACCGATGGCGGCCCGCACGGATCGCAATGCGCGGTGGGCTCCGTCGTCATTGCGATCCGGAAGGCGGCGCGCCGGACATGCCGCGCCGCGAATCTTCGTCAGCGTTGGTCCGTCAGCCGATCGGCCATTGCAGCACGACGATGCCGTCGTTGTAGTCGCTGTCGTGACCGTCTTCCGACACGACGATTCCGAAGTTGACCGTGAACGGCGAGCCGTCCGATTTCTTGCCGTTGATCGGCGCGAGGCGGGCGTCGGTGGCCGACGGCTTGCCGTTCACCGTCACTTCGAAGCGGAGCTTGCCGTTGCCGGAATTCAGCGTGGCTTCGCGCGGGCCGTCGCGCGTTGTCAGCTTGTGATAGGCGGCGGGTTCCTTGCTGTCACCGATGAACAGCTTGATGTGCTGCTGCTCGGCGGCATTCGCAAAGAAAATCGCGCGGAAGTCGGTGTTCGGCGGAATCGAAAACTCGCCGGCGCGATTCGAGGACGTTTGAGAGTCGGCCATGCTTGCCTCCTGAAGGTCGGTGGATAAGGCGTTTTGTGCGTCGCGCAAACGTTTGCCGTTTCAAACGCGACGCGGCCAGCATGGCGAAAAATAAATAAAAAAATATTCGGCCGGGAATGGAAATTGTCCAGAAAATCGGAGATCGAAACAGTTTGATTTAATGATGATCATTTAATCGGATATGGTTCTGAATATCCGCGAAATGATATCGCTGCGCGTCACGCTTATTTGAACAATGAATGGGTGCGCGGGCCGGAATCGCCGGAGGATCGGGCTTCGGTGCCCGTCGGAGCGGGCTGATTTATTCCTTCGATGTTGCGATGCGCTCGCCTGATACACCTGACAGGCGATTAATTTCGAGATTAGAGGTATCGTGCACGGAGCGCGCGCGCTCGATATTCGGCGGCTTTTATTCAATTGGCCCGCTTGCCGGGCCCTTAAGAGGACAGTGCGATGACGAAACCCGATATTCTGAAAGGCGAGATCAAGGGGCAGGCTCAGGACGCAGACCGTCACAACCTGGCGCGGCCCGCAGTGAATGGCGCGTTGTGGGCGCGCGGCCTGACGACGCAGCGCGTGGCGGACCTGTTCAGAACCCTGCCGGGCCTTCCGGGGCACTGGATGCAACTGCAGAACGAGGTCAACGCAGGGAATCGCTATTTCTACGGCGTCCAGAACGGTCACCAGACAACCGACGAAGGAAAGGAACTGATCCGCTGGATCGCCGACGCGGTGGTCAGCGCCGCGCAGAGGGCGGGATTCGATTTTCCGTTGCAGCAGCTTCGGTTCACGGCCGATACGGGCTGGTTGAAGCTTCAGCGCGTGTCGGGGCGCGTGATGGTGTTGTCGAGGCCGTAAGCGTGGCGGGCGGCTGTCGGTGTATCGACCTGTCGTGGGGCGGGTCAGCCGCGGCAGCGGGAACGCGCTGCCATCGACGATCGATCATGGCCTCGCGCAGGCTGCCGACGGGATCACTGACCGAAGCGCTGCGCCACCGCGTCCTTCAACCGCGCGGCGGTGATCTCACCCATGTGCGATTCGACGAGTTCGCCCTTCGCATCGAAGAACAGCGTCGTGGGCAGCCCGTGCGACCCGTACGCATGCATCGCACGCAACGGCGGATCGAGCAGCACGTTGTCGAAGCGTAGCCCCTGCTGTTCGAGGAACGCGCGCACCGCCTGCGCGTTTTCCCCCTGGTTGAGCATCAGCACCGTGATGCCGGGATGCTCGCGCTGCGCTTGTTCGAGGATCGGCATCTCGCGCCTGCAAGGCGCGCACCACGTTGCCCACAGGTTCACGACGACCGGCTTGCCGGCAAAGCGTTGCGGCAGCACGGGCGTCGAATCGAGCGCTTCGAGCTGCATCGCGGCGAACGGCGGCGCGGTGCGCTGCAGCGTCGCGAGCGTGCCTTGAGCGATACCCCATGCGGCGAGACCCGCGACGATGCCGGCTGCCACCGGGCGGCGCAGGGCGGGCAGGCGACGGAGCCGCCACACGGCGAACACGAGCGCGGCGGCGACGCCGATGCGCCAGTCGAAGCCGCCGTCGCCGAGCGCGATGATGGACCGTGGCGTCGCTGCGTATTCGCGCCACCATTGCACGACGTAGCCGATGCGTGCGGCGACCAGCCCGATCAGCAGCACGTCGAGGATCAGGCTCGACGCGGTCTTGTGCTGGCCGTCGGGCGGGCGGCGCTGGATGAAGCGGGCGACGAGCCACGCCAGCAGCGCGGCGGCGGCTACCGCGACGACGCGGATCGAGAAGGGACCGATGCTCAACATGGGAAGAAAAGGGGTGGGGGGATCGTGGATCGACCGGTGAAGGCGACACCGTTGCCGGTCATGTGGCGTTTCGACCCTGTGCGACGCACGCGGGTTCCCGTTAGCGCTCGCGACATGCGCCGCCCTGCGCCCGCGAATTGCATGCCGAGTACCAGCAATCAGGATGACGTTGCTTTCGTCGAAGCGTCTCGAAGCATCAGGTCGACTGACGATCGCGCGGCACCGGCAATTACTGCCTGTTTCCGCCGGAGCCAGGCGACGCGCCGCCGAGCCGGTACGCGGTGAAGAACTCGTACCACGGCGACCCCTGACCGACCGGCACGCCGAGTGTCGACGTCCGCTGCTTCAACGCCGCGAACACGTCGTTGATACGCGCGGCCTGCGCGGCATCGCTGAACGGACGCGGCTTCGCCCTGCCGGCCGCGAACGCGCCGTAGGCGATCGCGAGCAGGCGCGCGCTGTCGTCGATCGAGAAGATCGACCCGCTGATCGCTTCGACGAAGCGCGGCCGGTCCGCTTCGCGCGATGCGGCGATGCACTGGAACACGATCGCCGACACTTCGTGCAGGTCGTTCGCGCGCAGCAATGCTGGCAGGCGTGCGGCGATCCGGTCGGCCGGTTCCTCATGCAGCGCGGCGCCGAAGTCGAGCACGGCGGCCATCGGGTTGCCGTCCTGCTTCACGCGATCGAGCGCCGATGCGGACGCGGCGGCCGCTGCCTTTGCGACGGCGCCGGGCGCGCCGCGCAGCACGTCCGCCACCTGCTCCAGCCACTCCGGAAAGATCATCCGCACGTTGCCGAATTGCTCGCCGCCTTGCGCGGCCGGATTCCACCGGTAGACGATCGTGCCGCCGTGAATGAACGGCGAATACAGATGCTCGGGCGTTTGCGGCAGCGGCCGTCGGTTGATCGGCAGCCATGTGAGCGTCAGCCAGTCGTAGCGGCCGGTGGCGGGCACCGACGGGCTCGAACTCGCGACGACCTGCCAGGTGCCGCGGTTCGCATAACGCCGGCGCGCGTCGGGCACCGCGACGGTTTGCTGTTTCGCGGTATCGAAGTAGGTCGTGCCGGTCACGTTGTCGCCGCTGTCCGGGGACGGCGTGAGGGTGGCGATGACCCACGATGCACCGTCGGCCGAACGATAGTCCGACGGTTGCAGCGTGGCGACGTCGTGCACCATGCGCGTTTCGGCGGCGACGGGGCTCGGCGGAAGATGGGCGGGACCGGCGACGATACTCGGCATGGACATTCCTCGGAATCGGGTGCGTATCGGCGCACGCGAACCGAACGAGAAAGTGGGCGGCGCCGCGTGTCGTCTCTCGTAACTGTAGAACGCCGCCGCCGGAAACGGAAACCGGCCGCGGCGGCGGCCACGCTCTGGAAATCGGCTGCGGCGCGCGACGGGTTGTCGAAGCATTTCGCGGGCTGATCGCTGCCGCCGCCTGACCGCGTCGACCCGGACACGCTGAAGCAGTGGTCGCGCGTGCCGCTGTTCCTGTGGATCAAGGCGCGGCCGCTGGCGTGAAGCCGCCGCCGCGTGCGGCATGATCAACGTGGCAAGACCTTCCGGTAGATCACGAATCCGGTTTTTTCCGCGACGGTGTCGTAGAGCCGCATCGCGGTGTGATTCGTCTCGTGCGTTTGCCAGTACACGCGTTCGGCGCGTTGCGCCTGCGCGGCGTCGTACACGGCTTCGATCAACGCGCGGCCCACACCCTTGCCGCGTTCGCTCTCGAGCGTGAAAAGATCCTGCAGATAGCAGGTTGGCCCGATCAGCGTCGTGCTCCGGTGATACAGGAAATGCACGAGCCCGACGAGCCGGCCGTCGCGTTCCGCGACACGCGCATGCACGGGCTCGTAGCCGTCGAAGAAGCGCGACCACGTGAGCTGTGTGATCTCGCGTGGCAGCGCGGTGTCGCCGAAGCGGCCGTAGAAGCGGTTGTAGCCGTCCCACAGCGGCAGCCAGTTGTCGAGATCGTCTTCCCGCACGGGGCGGACGATCATGCCGGTGTTGGTAGCGTTCATGGTCGCGAACCTTTCGAGGATGGATGAAATGAGGCGTTGCCGGCGCGGCCGGAAACGAGAACGGACATCCACGATAGAAAGTTCGTGGCACCATGTGTAGACCCATGACATTCCCACATTCTGGAGCCACGATGGATTACGCGGTGCTGCTGTCGACCTTCGAGCGCGAGGCGGGGCCGCACGCTGCCGCGCGGATGTCGCAGCAGCAGCGGCTGTACGCGTGTCTGCGCGACGCGATCCTGAGCGGCCGGATCGCCGAAGGCGCGCGGCTTGCCGCCTCGCGCACGCTGGCCGACGAACTCGGCATCGCGCGCAACTCGGTGCTGTACGCGTACGAGCGGCTCGCGTCGGAAGGTTTCGTGACCGGCACGCGGCAGGGCACGGTAGTCGCCCGGATGGGTTTGTGCGGGTCGCGGATCGCCGCTGCGGCGCCCGCCGGCGATGCGGCGATGCTGTCGCGGCGCGTCGCGCAGGCCGAGCGCGCGACGAGCGGCCTCGACGAATCGCTGCCGTTCATGCCGGGCGTGCCGGCCGTCGACGAATTCCCGCTCGCGCAGTGGCGGCGCTGCGTCGAACGCGCATGGCGCACGGCGGGGCCGGCGCAGCTCGGCTATCAGTCCGTGGAAGGCGACGCGGTGCTGCGCGACGCGATCGCCGGTTATTTGCGCGCATCGCGCGGCGTGCGTTGCGACGCCGCGCAGGTGATCGTCACCGACGGCACGCAGGGCGCGCTCGACCTGTGCGCCCGCGCGCTGGCGGACGCGGGCGACGTCGCATGGATCGAGAACCCCGGCTACCACGGTGCGCGCAACGCGTTTCTCGCGGCCGACCTGCGCGTCGAGCCGATCGGCGTCGATGCGCAGGGGCTGGCGCCGCATCCGGACGACTGGCGCGATCGTCCGCCGAAGCTCGTCTACATCACGCCGTCGCACCAGTATCCGCTCGGCGCGGTGATGAGCCTCGAACGGCGGCTCGCGCTCGTCGCGCGGGCGCGCGCGGCCGGCGCATGGATCGTCGAGGACGACTACGACAGCGAGTTTCGCCACCACGGCACGCCGCACGCGGCCGTGCAGGGGCTCGCGGACGATGCGCCGGTGATCTACCTCGGCACGTTCAGCAAGGTGATGTTTCCCGCGTTGCGGCTCGGCTTCATGGTCGTGCCGCCCGTGCTTGCGCAGCCGCTGCGCGACGCGGCGGGCGCGCTGATGTTGCAGGGCCGCGCGGTCGAGCAGCGCGCGCTCGCGGATTTCATCGAGGCCGGGCATTTCACGCGGCATCTGCGGCGCATGCGCCGCGTGTATGCCGAGCGGCGCGACGCGCTGCACGACGCGCTGGCGCGGCGATTGAGCACGCGGCTGACGGTATCGGGAGGCGCGGGCGGCATGCATCTGTCGGCGCGGCTCGACGTGCCGCTGGCGGACACGGCGCTGAGCCGCGTCGCGCAGGCGCACGGGCTGATCCTGCGGGCGCTGTCGTCGTTCTGCATGCCGGGCACGGCGCACGGCTACAACGGGCTCGTGCTCGGCTACGGCGGCGTGCCGGCCGAGCGGATGGACGCGCTCGCGCGGCGGATCGGCGAGATGATCGACCGCGCGTTGGCCGGGCGGTGACGTCGGATGCGGCGCGGTAGCGGGCGACCCGGCTTCGAGCGCGACAGCGAACGCGGAAATCCCGGAAGCAGTTGCCCACGTTTCGTCATTTAGCTAATATTCGAAACGTTAAACGAGGCCGAACCATGGACGACGTCACCCGCATCAGCGCACTGGCCAACGAAAGCCGTCTGGCCGTGATGCGCTGGCTCAAGCAGCCGCGCAAGCATTTCCCGCCGCAGCCGCATGGCGACTTCGACGAGCTCGGCGTGTGCTGCACGTACATCACCGAGAAGCTCGGCATCGCGCCGGCGACGACCACGCGCCACATGCGCATCCTCGCGGATGCCGGGCTCGTGCGGGCGACGCGCGTCGGCAAGTTCACGTACTACAAGCGGATCGACGATGCGCTGCATCAGTTGGGCCGCGATCTCCTGCAACTCTGACCTTCCCAGAGGCAAACGACATGGACGAACTCGCCCTGCTGGCCGACGCCGACCGGCGCGCGCACGCGTATCTCGCCGCGACCGGGGAACGGCGCGCCTATCCCGATGCGGCAGCGCTCGCCGGACTTGCGGCCTTCGACGAACCGCTGCCCGATACGGGCTACCCGGCCGACGACGTGCTGCGCCTGCTCGACGAGCGCGGCACGCCTGCGACCGTCGCATCGAACGGCCCGAACTACTTCGGCTTCGTGATCGGCGCGACGCTGCCGGCCGCGGCGGCGGCCGAGCGACTGATGCTTGCGTGGGACCAGTGCGCGTCGTCGTTCGCGAATTCGCCGGTGGCCGCGACGATCGAGCGGCAGGCCGCGCGCTGGGTCGTCGACGTGCTCGGGCTGCCCGAAGACAGCGCGGTCGGCTTCGGCACGAGCGCGACGGCCTGCACGCTGGTTGCGCTGGTTGCGGCGCGGCGTGCGCTGCTCGCGCGCAAGGGCTGGGACGTCGACGAAGAAGGCCTGATCGGCGCGCCCGAGGTGAAGGTCGTGCTCTCCGAGCTTGCGCACATCACGGTGAAGAAGGCGCTGCGGGTGCTCGGCTTCGGGATGAAGCGCCTGATCGTCGCGCCGGTCGACCCGCACGGCCGCATCGATCCCGCGCAATTGCCGCCGCTCGACGACATGACGATCCTCTGCGTGCAGGCCGGCGAAGTGAACACCGGCGAGTTCGATCCGTTTGCGGCGCTGATTCCGCGCGCGCAGGCCGCCGGCGCGTGGGTGCACGTGGATGGTGCGTTCGGGCTGTGGGCGCGCGCGTCGTCGAAGCGCGCGCTGACCAACGGCATCGACGGCGCGGACAGCTGGACCACCGACGGCCACAAGTGGCTCAACACGCCGTACGACGGCGCGATGGTCATCTGCCGCGACGCGGCCGCGCTCGCGACCGCGATGAACAGCGATGCCGTTTACCTGAGCGGCGCGCAGGACGCGCAGAAGAACCTCAACCTCGAGTTCTCGCGGCGGGCGCGCGGCATTCCGGTATGGGCCGCGCTGCGCGCGCTCGGCCGCGCCGGCGTGGCGACGCTGGTCGAACGGCATTGCGCGCAAGCCCAGCGCGTCGCCGACGGTCTGCGCGCGGCCGGTTACGACGTGCTGAACCGCGTCGTGCTGAATCAGGTGCTCGTGCGCGCCGGCACCGACGATGAGACGATCGCGATCCTGCAGGCCGCGCAGGATTCGGGCGACGTATGGTTCGGGCAGACGGTGTGGCAGGGGCGGCCGGCGTTCCGGATCAGCGTGTCGTCGTGGCGCACGGAGGACGAACACATCGATCGCCTCATCGCGTTGCTGACGAAGCTGCGCGGCGTGCACGCGGGCTGATCGGCGTCGCCAGGTCGCGGTAGACGACGCGCATGCCGGTGATCTCGTCCGCGTGAAAATGTCGGACAATAGCGCGGCATGCTCGCCGCGCCCGCCCGGGCGGCGCGTTCAACCGCTGCATTGACGCTGACGAGATCCCCATGTCCACGACACCTCCCCGGGAACTGCTGAAAGCCGCCGACATCGCGAAAATGGAACCGACCCGCGCGGTGCATTCGCTCAATCCCAACGCCGTTCGCCTCAAACGACAGCTCAGCGACCTGACCGGCCTCACGCAAATCGGCGCGCACCTGCTCACGCTGATGCCCGGCCACGAATCGGCCGAGTATCACCGCCACCTGTACGAGGAAGAATGCGTGTACGTGCTGTCCGGCACCGGCACGGTCACGATCGGCGAACGCACGTGCGAAATCGGGCCGGGCGACTTTCTCGGCTTTCCGCGCGGCGGCGATGCACACGCGTTGCAGAACACCGGCGACGTGCCGCTGGAACTGTTCATCCTCGGCCAGCGCCTCGAACACGACGTCTGCGAATACCCGAGAATCGGCAAGCGGCTTTACATCGCCGGCGAGCTCGAGGATTTCGTCGAGCTGCCGAAACGGCCGTAGACGCCACGCATCCGCATCGGCCGTCGTCATGCTTATGATGCGGGAACGCCACTGACAGGATTCCACGCCATGGACGCGCCGCATCCGCCGATGAATGCCCCCATCTCCGAAACGGAACCTGAAACCGAAACCGTCACCGAGCCGCGCGGGTCGCGCGTGCAGCGGCCCGTCGCGCTCGTCACCGGATCGACGTCGGGGATCGGCGCGGCCATCGCGCGACGACTGGCGGCGGACGGTTATGCGGTGATCCTGCATTCGCGCAATTCCGCTGCAACCGGTCGCGCGATGGCGCGCGAACTCGGCGCGGCCTACGTGCAGGCGGATCTCGCCGACGATGCGCAGCGCGTGCGGCTGATCCGCGACGCGGTGGCGGTGCACGGCCGCCTCGACGTGCTGGTCAACAACGCGGGCGTCAGCCGCGTGATTCCGCACGACGATCTCGCCGCCGCGACGCCCGACGTGTGGCACGAGATGCACGAAATCAACGTGATTGCGCCGTTCCGGCTCGTCGCCGAAGCGCAGCCCGCGCTGCTCGAAGCGGCGTCGAGCGGGCGCGCCGGGTGCGTGATCAACGTCAGCTCGCATGCCGGCGTGCGGCCGAAGGGCGCGTCGATTCCGTACGCGGCGGCGAAGGCCGCGCTCAATCACACGACGCGCTTGCTGGCGCGCACGCTCGCGCCGGCGATTCGCGTCAATGCGGTGGCGCCGGGGCTCGTCGATACGCCGCTGACCGCCGACTGGACCGCCGCGCAGCAGCTCTGGCGCGAGCACGCGCCGATGCGCCGCGCGGCGACGCCGGACGACGTCGCGCAGACGGTCGCGATGCTCGTCGCGTCCGATTACGTGACGGGCGAGATCGTGATGCTCGACGGGGGATTGAACCTGACGTGACCCGGGGGACAGGTGATGCGGCCGGTGCGGTGAGGCGGCCCGGCGGCGAATCCGCCAGCCGGTATCACCCCCGAGGTCAGCCGAGGCTCGACCGCAGCCGCGCGAGCGCCTGGTCGTGCGTGCGTTCGAATTTCAGCGGCGTGACCGCGATGTAGCCTTCGTCGAGCGCGACCGTTTCCGAATCCGCATCGTCGTCGCGCGGTGCGCGCGCCAGTTTAAGCCAGTGATACTCGATGTCGCGCGGATCGCGCCCCGATACGATTTCGACGCCCTGCAGCGTGCCGGTGCCCTGGTTCGTCACCTTCAAGCCGCGCACGTTGTCGGCCGGCCGCGCCGGGAAATTCACGTTGAGGCACGCGTCGCTGTCCCAGCCGGCCGCGACCAGCCGGCGAATCACGTCCGGTGCATGCGTGAGCGCCGTATGCCACGGCACCGCGTTGCGGTCGCGGAAGGCCTGGCTCAGCGCGATCGCCGGCACGCCGACCAGCATGCTCGTCATCGCTGCGCCGACGGTGCCCGAGAACACCGTTTCGGTGCCGAGGTTCGCGCCGCGATTCACGCCGGACAGCACGACGTCGGGCCGCGCGTCCTTCATCAGGTGGCTGACCGCGATCGCGACGCAATCGCCCGGCGTGCCGCGCACGGCGAAGCGGCGCTCGCCCTTGCGATGCACGCGCAGCGGTTCGTGCAGGCTCAACGAGTGCGACGTGCCGCTCTGGTCTTCCGCCGGGGCGACGATCCAGACTTCACGTGCCAGTTGCGTGGCGACCTGTTCGAGCACTTCAAGGCCGGGGGCGTCGATTCCGTCGTCGTTGGTGAGCAGGACGCGGTCGAACAGCGGGCGGGTTTCTTGCATCGGGATGATCCTCGCAGGCAGGCAATGAGGGGGAAGGCATCGCGGGTACAGCCGCAAGGCTAGCATCCCGTCGTGACGCGTGCCGTGTCAGGCAGCGCCGCGGCCGGCGCGCGGATGCGAAAACGGGCGCATGGCGCGCCCGTTTTCCGGTTCGAGGTGCCGCCCGCGCGGCGCTCGGAACCGCGTTAGCCGATTACCCGAGCAGATGCCGCAGCAGGCCGGCCGATACGACCCCGACGATGACGGTCGGCAGGATCGACAGGCGGGTCGCCGCGATCAGCGTGACGGCGAGTGCGAGCAGATCGGCCGGGCGCGTCGACACGAAGGCCGGCGCGATCACCGAGATCAGCACGCAACCGGGCACGTTCTCCATCACCGACGCCATCCTCGGGCTCAGCGTGCGGTTGCGCAGCAGCACGTAGCCGAGCACGCGCGACAGGTAGGTCGTCGACGCCATCAGCACGATGGTCGCGACCGTCGCGAAATCAGGCAGCATCGCGCGGCTCCCACAGCAGCGCGGCGATCAGTCCCGCGCACGCGCCGGCCGGGACGTACCACGCGCCGGGCACGGCCAGGTGCGTGGCGGCCGCGACGACGAGGCTCACGAACCACGGACGGCTCGCGCGCATGCCTTTCCACATCCCGCGCAGCAGCACCAGAAACACGGCCGTGAACGCCATGTCGAAGCCGTACTGCTCGACGTTGCCGATCGTCGGGCCGACCGCCGCGCCGAGCGTCGTCATCGAGATCCACGTCAGGTACAGCCCGGCGCACACGCCCGCGTAATAGGGAACGCTGATGTGCGTGGCGGAGCGCGAACGCGCGTCGGCGAGCGACATCGCCCAGCTTTCGTCGCACATGAAGAACAGCGCGGCGAACGCGCGGCGGCGCGGCAGGCGCCGGATGTACGGCGCGAACGCCGCGCCCATCAGGATGTGGCGCGAATTCACGAGGAACGACATCGCGACGATCAGCGCAATGTGCGGCGGCGACGTCCACAGATGGATCGCCGCGAATTCGGAGCCGCCGCCGAAATTCAGGCCCGTCATCATCGGGACCTCGAACAGGCTCAGCCCTTTTTGCGCGGCCTGCGCGCCGAGCACCAGCGCGAACGGCACGAAACCCAGCATGACGGGCAACGCCGCGCGCAATCCGCGGCCCATCTCGGCGACATAGGCGGGCTTGTCGCGAAGCCCGGACGACGTTGAAACGCTACTGCTCATTACTCCTCCTACGGGGAGGAGGATTGTCTGCTTTTTTGACTCGAATCGGGTTGCGTTGCGGATCGATATTCTCGAGAATTTGGCATTGAGCGAGTGATTTGCGATTTTTTTGGAATTTGATGCCAATGAAGCTTGACGCTATCGACCGGCGGATCCTGAGCGCGCTGCAACGCGACGGCCGCATGCAAAACGTGGAACTCGCGCACGAGGTCGGGCTGTCGCCGTCACCATGCCTGCGGCGCGTGCGGCTGCTCGAGGAAGCGGGCGTGATCGAGAAATACGTGGCCGTGCTGAACCCGGCGAAGGTCGGCAAGGGGCTGACGATCTTCACGCGCGTGTGGCTGAAGGGACAGGACGCCGAATCCGTGAACCGCTTCGCGGAGGCCGTCCAGCAGATGCCGGAAGTGGTCGAATGCCACCTGATGGCCGGCGACTGCGATTTCCTGCTGCGCGTGGTGGCGGCCGACATCGACGACTACCGGCGCTTCCAGATGGAATACCTGACGCGCATCCCGGGCGTGCTGAGCGTGAAGACCGACATTCCGATGCAGAAGGTCAAGCTCACGTCGGCGCTGCCGACGTGACGCGGCACGGGCGCTTGACGACGACCCGGCGAATCGTCACCGGCCGGTGACATTTGGCCGATACACTGGGGGACGAGCCGCCTCGCCGCGCGCCGGCAGCATCACGGTGCGACTTCGATGCGCAAGCAACTAACGGTCAACCGCGAAGGGATCGACGAATACGCGCGCAGCGCGATGCGATCCGCCGGGCGGTGCGTCTTTCTTGTCGGGCCATTCATGCAGCCATTCAACGATCCGTGGAATTCGCTGGAAATCGTCAAGCTCGTGCTCGGCGTGCTGACGCCGTTGTCGGTCGCGTGTCTCGGCTGGCTCGTCGCGCGCCGGCTGAAGCGGCTCGAGCTCGTGCAGTGGACCAACCAGCGGCTGATCGAGAAGCGGCTCACGCTGTACGACACGGTCGCGCCGCAGCTCAATGCGCTGCTGTGCTTCTATACGTGGATCGGCTACTGGAAAGACATCTCGCCGGACGACGTGATCCGCGCGAAGCGCGAACTCGACCGCACGTTTCACATCTACCGCTACCTGTTCGACGACGACGTGTACGACGCGTATCACACGTTCATCCACGCGTTGTTCGAGATGCATACGGGGCCGGGGCGCGACGCGCGGATTCGCTCGCTGATCCAGTCGCCGGACGGCGACCGCAGCGTGCACGGCACGTATGAGTGGAAGGCCGCGTGGTCCGAGCGGTTCTCGACCGCGAACGTGACGGACAAGGCCGATGTGGTGCGGCACTACACGCGGCTGATGGAGCGGCTGCGCGTGGCGCTCGGCGCGAATCGCTGACGATTGCTGACGCGGCAGCGCCGGCCGCCCGAGCGACGGGCGGCCGGGAGCGATGAATCAAGCGAACGCCACCGCGCCGATCACTGTTTCCTGCAAGCCACCTGATAATCGATCACGGTATTCGCCGACGGCGTGTCCGGCTCGCCGCCGGCCGTCGTCACACCGAGCACGCCGGCCGCGCTCCGATACCGCAGCGCGCAATACCCCATGCCGGTGCCCGAGCACGCTTCGGCTTCGATGATCCCGTGCTTCGCGAGCGTGGCCGCGCCGTCCAGCGGGTCCGGCCTCTCGCGCGGACGCAGCGGCTGCCAGCCACGCGAGATCAGGATCTTGCGGGCCGCGTCGAGTGGCTTGCCGTACACGTTGGGCACGACTGCACGGCCGTGGCAGTACGTGCGTTCGGCGGCGACCGCGGTCAGCCGCAAGCCGCCATGCGCTTCGCGCAACTCGCCGACGGGCGCCGACGGGCCATCGCCACCCCAGACGAGCAGCGCGCCGCTTTCCAGCAACTCGACCGAGCCGAGCTGCCAGCCGGCCGAGCGTGCCGTATAGCCGAGCGCGACGAGCGTCGTGCCGTCGAAGACGCCGACATTTGCGTTGCGCGCGTAACAGATCGCGCTTGTGCCCGGCTTGAAACCGCTCGCGAACGTGACGACCGTGTAGCGGCCGAGCGGCGCTTCCGACGTCACGATCCAGCCGAGCTTCGCTACGTCGCGGCCGGCCGCGGTTGCGGTCTTCGCACGATATTGCGCACAGAACGCGTCGAGCGTGCCGTTCTCCGGCGAGTGCGGCAGCGCGCCGAGCGGAACCAGAGACGCGCCGGCGATATCGGAAGCCGTGCGCAGCGTCTCGGCGGACGCCGCGCCGCCGAGCGCGACACACGCGAGGGCGGCGATCGATGCGACGCGACGGGCAATCGGCTGGACAGTCATGCGACGCATGTGGAGGGTCTTCGGGAAAGAACGGGCATCGACCGTTTGCGTGCGTGCCCGTCGCCGGGCATTCAAGCCTTCGCGACCACGTCGATCCGCAGCGCCTCGCCGCCGTCGACGATCGCCAGCAGACGATCGACGTTCGGGTGTGCGCCCGGGCGGTTACGCGCGTCGGCGGTGTGCTCCGCGAACACGGCGAGGCCGTGCTCGGCGGCCTTCGCGTCGAGCGTGCCGAATACCTGCTTCAGGTAGTTGTACACCGCGAGCGAGCCCTGCTTGCCCGGCTGATTCTCGATGCTGGCGACCACGTCGCCGTTCGCGCCGACGAGATCGATGCGCGCGACACCTTCGATGGCCGGCAGTTGCGCGAGGTTGTCCTTGAATACTTGGGTCGGTTGAATCACTGAAACACTCCGTCGGTTCGGTCATGGGTCAATCGGCCAGTATCTTATCCGATCGACATGCCCGCTTCGCGCGCGCGGTCGATGTCGGGGCTGCGATAGGCGCGCTCCGGAATCTCGGCGAGCCGTGACGCATGCACCTGATGCGGCGCGAGGCCATAGAACTTCTGAAAACTCATGATCAGCGGCGACCATTTGTCCGGATCGATGCGGTCCGGATGACCGTCCATCAGCAGGTCGGGATGTACGTGAACGCGCTGGATGCGCACCTCGAACACGCGGATGTGGCCGCGCAGGTCGGGTGCTTCGTCGCCGATGCCGTGCGTGGCGGCGACCACCGCTTCCAGATGCACCGGACATTCGAGCGCGCGCGGCGGTGCGATGGTCTGCGAGGCCGTTTCGGTGAGCCCGGCGGTGCCGAACTTGTCCGGTTCGTACACGTAGCCGCGTGCCTGCTTCGACTCGGGCACCGGATGCGTGCCCGTCGTGCGCGCGATGCGGTCGACGGCCTGCGCCTGCGCCGCCGACGGCAGGTTCAGCACGCATTCGCCGGTGCGCATCAGGTTGTGCGTGGTCTGCGAGCTGGCGGCGAGCCCGAGCATGCAGCGCCAGCCGAGCCAGAACGCGGACGACATCGGCGCAAGATTGGCCGTGCCGTCCGGATTCAACGTGCTGATCAGCACGACGGGCGTGCCGAAATAGAGGATGTTCGGTTCAGTGATGCGATGCGCAGCGTTCATGGTCGGTCCTTCGTTGACGGGATCAGTTCGCATGCTGATCGCGTCGCCGCCGCGCGGCGCTCCGATTCTTGTCATGTCATCCGCACGGCGCGGGCGCCCTCGGCATCGCGCGTGCTTTTCCGCTAGAGTAGGAAATCGAAGGTCGCATGTGCCGCCCACGCCGGCGCGCCGCGGCCACGTTCCGCAATTGCACACGAGGGGCCCGATGGACATCGAGCAACGCTACACCGCCAACGCGCCGACGCGCGCGGAAGTCGACGCACTGGCCGGTGCGACCGTCATCGAATTCGGCACGAACTGGTGCGGAATCTGCGCGGGCGCGCAGCCTGCGATCGTCGCGTCGTTCTCCGCGCATCCGGCCGTGCGGCACCTGAAGATCGAGGATGGCCCGGGTCGGCCGCTCGGCCGTTCGTTCGGCGTGAAGCTGTGGCCGACGCTGGTATTCCTGCGCGACGGGGTCGAAGTCGCGCGCGTCGTGCGCCCCGCCGATGCCAGGCAGATCGAGGCCGACGGCTTCGCCGCGCTCGCCTGAGGTCGTCGTCATGCAACAGGCCATCACGCATATCGGTGTCGACGCGCGCGGCAGCGGCCTCGTCGAGTTCACGCCGCAAGTGCGCGCATTCGTCGATCAGCAGGCCATCCGCACCGGGCTGCTGACCGTGTTCTGCCGCCATACGTCCGCGTCGCTGCTGATCCAGGAGAATGCGGATCCGTCCGTGCAGCGCGATCTCGAACGTTACTTCGCGACGCTCGCACCCGAAGACGACACGCGCTACGAGCACGACACGGAAGGCCCCGACGACATGCCCGCCCATCTGCGCACGGCGCTTACGCAAGTGCAGCTGTCGATCCCGGTCGAGCACGGACGCATGGTGCTCGGCACGTGGCAGGGCATCTATCTGTTCGAGCATCGTCGCGCCGCGCATCGGCGTGACATCGTGCTGCATTTGATCGGCGAGTAAGCGGGAAACGCGCAATGGGCCGCTGGAAGGCCTGCCCGTCACGCACCGCGGCCACGCTCAGCCGAGCAGCTTCTCGAGGAGCGCGCCAAGTTCGCGCAGGTGAACGGGCTTCGGCAGGAATGCGTCGAACACCCGCTGGTTCTCGCGCAGCGCGGCCGATTCGTATGCGCTGACACCGAGAATCGACGGAAACTTTCCGTCGTCGTCCGGTTGCGCGACCATCCGGATGCGGCGCGCGACTTCGAAGCCACTCACGTCCGGCAGTTCGAGATCGAGCACGACGAGGTCGTAATGCATCTCGCCGAAACGGGCGATGCCTTCCTGCCCGGTGCCGCACAGGTCGACGTCGAGGCCGAGCGCCGAGAGCATCGCGCCGAGCGTTTCGCGCGCGTTGTCGTTGTCGTCGACCACGAGCGCGCGGCGGTTGCGATGCGCGGCGGCGGCCGGCCACGCGGGTGCGTCGCCGGTCGTTTCGCTGGCATCCGGCACCTCGGCCGGCAGCGTCACGACGAACTCGCTGCCTTCGCCGACGACGCTGCGCACGTCCACGTGGCCGCGCAGCGTCGTCACGATCTCGCGCACGACCGCGAGCCCCATCCCGATTCCGTCCACATGCAGGCCGACCGCGTCGTTCGCGCGGTAGAACGGCTCGAAGATCTTCGACAGATGCTGCTTCGCGATACCGGCGCCCGTGTCCCGCACGGCGAGTTTCAGTTGCCGGCCGGCCGGCGCGTCGACGAGCATGATCGATACGTCGATCGATCCGCCGACGGTGTATTTCACCGAATTCTCGATCAGGTTCGACAGCACCTGACGCAACAGCTTGCGATCGGAGCGGATCGCGAGGTCGTGCGGCTCGACGCGCTGCGCGACGGCGATCCGCTTGGTCGCGATCTTCGCGCGCAGCGGATCGAGCACCTCGGCGAGCAGCGATGCCATGCCGACCGTTTCGGTTTCGGCGAGGCGCTTGGTCGAGCGCAGCTTGATGTAATCGGTGAGGTCCTTGACCAGCGCTTCGAGCGACGACGCGGAATTCTGCAGCCGCCGGATCGTCTTCAGGTTGGCGTCGGACTGCGGCCGCGCGAGCAGGATCTCGATCGAACCGCAGATCGCCTGCAGCGGCGTGCGCAGTTCATGGCTGACCATCCCGAGGAACGCGTTCTTCGCCTCGATCATCTCGAACGCGCGATCGGATGCCTTGCGCTCCGCATCGAGCGCGGCGTCCTGTCGTTCGAGCAGGTCGTCGCGCGTGCGCATCGTATAGAACAGCAGCAGGAACAGCGCGCAGAGGATCACGCCGAGGATGATGCCGAGCGACACGATCGCCCGCTGCTTTTCCTTCAGCTGATGGAACGTGAAATCGCGCTGCGCCATCTCGATCGCGCGGAAGTAGTTCGCAAGGCCATTGACCTTCGGCCAGTACGCGTTGACGTCGTCGATCACGTGCGGCGCATCGTTCGGTGCGTCGCGCAGCAGCGGCACGTCGTGCTTCAGGCGCGCCATGAATGCGCCGAGCACCGCGATTTCCGCGCGCGCGCGCGGGATGCGCAGCCAGTATTCGGACACTTCTGACGGCCGCTGCAGGAACCCGAACGACACCGACAGGCTGTCGAGCTGGATCTGCACGTGGTCGAAGTCGTTGTCCACGTGCGTCGAGTAGAGGATCAACTGGCGGTCGAAGCGCGTGTAGGCGTTCCGGTATTGCGCGGCCGTCCAGAACACGCCTTCGCGCGGTCCTTCCAGCACGCCCTCGTTGACCGAGGTCGCGAGCAGGTCCCACAGCAGGAATGCCCATGCGGCGAATCCCAGGATCCACAACGATCCCAGGATGAGGATGATCTTTCTGTTCTTCCACCGCCCGCGCATCATGTCGCGCGTTTACTTCACGGTCAGGCCGATGATCTGCCATGCGAACTTGGCTTCGCCGAGCGGCGTCTTCAGCTCGTCGGGATACTGGTCGCGCGGATACATGATCCACAGCGGGCCGTAGTTGTCGTTGCCGAGCACCTTGCCGTTCATCGTGCGTGCGAGGATCACGCCGTACTTGTCGGCGTCCGACACGGGGATCGTGAACGTGTATTCGTCGATGCAGCGGAACTCGATCTGCGTGCCGTGCGCGTCGACGGTCTTCAGCACGTCGGACAGGCGCGGGCCGGTGAAGGTCGCTTTCGGTGTCCAGCTCGTCGACGTGACGATCGTGTGCTGCGGCAGTGCCATCAGCGCCTGCTCGGTAAAGACGAACGTCGTCTTGCCGGGCTGGTTGCTGCGGCCGATCTTGCCGTCGACGGTGAACGTGAACGACGCGGCCCAGCTCGCGGCGGCCATGCCGAGCAGGCCGGCCGTGATCAGGGTCTTGATCCAGAGGGTCGAAATTCGCATGTGTTTCCCTTTTTCGTGTTCGTGTGGTGGCCGGTTCTCGTCGTGGTCTCAGCTCGCGGCGGCGGCCGTGGCCACCGGCTGCGTGATCTTCAGTTCGCGCGCGACTTCGGCGAACAGGATCGGCAGGCGCACCGGCTTTTCCTCGCAGCGCGCGTTGTAGTGCGACACGATGTGCGCGATCTCGTCCTCGCTCGCTTCGCCGGTGGAGATCTTGCCGGTCAGCAGGAAGATCGGCGCGCCGCCGTTCTCGCTCGAGCGGATGCCGCGCACGAGCTCGGCGGCCGTCTGGTCGCCGAGCATCCAGTCGAGGATGTAGCCGTCGAAATCCTCGACTTCCAGCGCCTTGCGGAACGACGCGCCGTCATGGTACGGAATCGCGTTCACGCCTTTTTCGATGAAGTATTCGCACACGGTCTCGGCGACGTCCCGCGAATCGTCGACCACCGCGATCCGCGCCGCGTACACGGTCGGCTGGCTCGAGCGCAGTTCGATGACGTCGACCGGATAGAGGCGGCCTTCGCGCGCGTGCTGGCGTTCGGTGACGATCCATTCGCCCTGCCACTGCAACGCGACGAAATCCGTTTCGGCCTGGCTGCTGGCCTTCGCCGAGATCGCCGCGCGGCAGCGGAAACGGCGCGACTCGATCACGAGCGTCGCGTCGATCATCTCGGCGGCGGCCGGCTGTGTGCCCTTGTCGTCGAGCAGGATCGCGGGCGGCACGCCGAAGTGCGTCGCGATGTCCTGCAACTGCGACAGGTTCCACGGGATCAGGCCTTTCATCTTGCGCGTGACGACCGAGAAACTGAGGCCCAGCACGTTCGCGATCGTCGTGTTGTGACTGCGCGGCGGAATCCCGTTGCGCGTCAGCAGATCGCGCACCTTGGTTGCGGTAATGAGATCGACATTGGCCTGCTCGCTATTGGACATCTCGACGGGGTCTCCTGGTTTTAGCGACGAAGAGCATATTCAAAAGTGACGCGATACGCAAACTTTGAAATCGCGAATCACCTTGACATGCCATTTTTCTCCATTATTATTGCTCACCACGTCACTATTGTTTGCCGCGTCAGGTTGAGGCGCCGGTGTCGACAACGGTCGGCCCAGCGAAAAGCGGCAGCCCGCGCGTGACTGAACGATACGAAGAGAGCCTGAGAGAGCCGTGGACCGCGTGTCGGCGTGGGTGAATTGTATTCGCCCCGCCGCGCGCGAGCCGGGTACGCGCTCGCGGGGTGAGATAGCGCGAAGCAGTGCGGCGCAAATAAATCGAGGGAAAAGTAAAAATGGTTCGCCGTTTTCTGGCACCGGGGCTGCTGTTGTTGCTGTTGGCCGCGTGCGCGCAGGATCCGTCCGTCACCGGCAACACGGTGCGGATCTGCGATGACACCGGGTGTTCCTATCGCCCTAAAGATCAGGTCTCCTATCAAAAAAGGGACGATTCCGACGATCGCGAGGATCCTCGCATCGTTTCATTGAAGCAGGCCGCGAAGACGCAGCCGAAGGCCGCCTACGACCTCGGCCTGCGTTATTTCCGCGGCGATGGCGTGCGCCAGGACAGCTACCAGGCACTCAAGTGGATGCGCGATGCCGCCGAGCGCGGCGACCTGAACGCGCAGAAGGCGCTCGGCAGTTTCTACCTGTTCGGCCTCGAGGAGATGGGCTCCGATCCGCGCGAAGCGGACAAGTGGCTGTCGATCGCCGCGGGCCGCGGCGACAAGGAATCGAAAAAGCTGCTCGAGCTCGCCCGCAAGGCGAAGAAGGACGACGAGGACGACTGGAAATGGCGCACGCAATGGCGTGACGTCTATTACGGCTACTGGTACTCGGGCTATCCGTACTACGGCGTCTGGCATCAGACGTACTGGTACTACTGACCGGGCCGAAAGCAACGGAGGCGGCTGCGGGGAGACCACCATCGCGCGCCACGCCGGGGGGCTTATCAAAGTTCGCACGAACACATAAGCCGAACAACGACTCTATCGATCGACAACGACATGAAGACCATCCTTTCCCAACGTCTCACTCAAGGTGCGCTGGTTGCAGCGCTTTGCGCGTCCGTCGCCGGCTGCGGCGGCATGGTGACGCCCGGCGGCCAGAACGCCGGCGTCACGGGCGCTGCCGCGGGCGGCGCGAGCGCCGGTGCGGATTCGCAACTGCGGCGCTGCGCGTCGCCGCTCGGCACGATCGCGGTCGACGACGGCCGCAATGCCGACTGGTGGGGCCCGTTCGGCAGCGCGACCAAGGTGACGAGCATCGACCCGCTGTTGCGCCTGGCCGTCCAGCAGTCGAACTGCTTCGTGATCACGTCGATCGGCAACCAGAAGAGCGATGCGCGCCTGTCGCGCATCACGCAGCTGCAGCGCAACTCGGGCGAATACCGTGCGGGTTCGAAGCAGCACAAGGGCCAGCGCGTCGCGGCCGACTACTACATGGAGCCGCAGATCGTGATCAACGATTCGCCGATCGGCGGCATCGGCAGCATGATCGGCGGGCTGATCGGCAACAGCGCGATCGCGGCGGTGGCCGGGCATCTGCAGACGAAGGCGTCGGTCGTGACGCTGACGCTGTTCGACGTGCGCTCGGCCGTGCAGATCGCGGCGTCGGAAGGCAGCTCGACGGCGACCAACTACGGCGCGGCGCTGGGCGGCCTGGGCGGTGGCGTGGGCGGCGGTCTCGCCGGCTTCTCGACGACGCCGGAAGGCAAGGCGACGGTCGTCGCGTTTATCGACGCGTGGAACAAGATGGTCGTCGCGCTGCGCAGCTACAAGGCGCAGGACGTCAAGGGCGGCCTTGGCCGCGGTGGTCAATTGCAGGTGAACTGACGTTCCGGGCCGGCGCTGCATGTCCTGACGTGCAGCACTGGTCGAACTGGGTGCATCCGGTGCATCGCGGCGTGCGTGCCAGTCTGTGCGGCACGCGCGTGAGAACGACGGCCTGGTCGGATCGAAGCGGCCGTCCAGTGGGAATCGGCAAGAGGCGGCACACCGGCGAGGCGGCGCCGACTTCGCGCATGCCTCGCCGGCGTGCCGCATCGCGCGATCAACCTTCCCGAAAAATCCCGCTATATGCACTCAACGCCGGCACCCCGCCAAGGTGCGCATACAGCACCTTCGACCCTGGCTCGAATTCCCCGCGCCGCACGTGGTCGATCATCCCGTGCATCGATTTCCCTTCATAGACGGGATCGGTCAGCATGCCTTCCAGCCGCGCACACAGACGAATCGCCTCCAGCGTGCCATCGTTCGGCAGTCCGTATTCCGGCCCGGCATAGCGCGTGTCGAGCACCACGTCCTTCTCCTCGATATCGCGCCCCAGCCCGACCAGCTCGGCCGTGTGCCGCGCGATGCGCGTGATCTGTTCATGTGTGCGCTCGGGCGTTGCCGACGCGTCGATGCCGATCACGCGGTCCGCGCGTCCGTCGGCCGCGAAGCCGACGACCATCCCCGCCTGCGTGCTGCCCGTGACCGAGCAGACCACGATGTAATCGAACTTGAAGCCAAGTTGTGCTTCCTGCTCGCGCACTTCTTCCGCGAAGCCGACGAACCCGAGTCCGCCGAGCGGATGCTCGGAACACCCGGCCGGAATCGGATACGGCTTGCCGCCCGCCTGCCGCACGCTCTCCATCGCTTCTTCCCAGCTGCGGCGAATGCCGATGTCGAAACCGTCGGCAACGAGCCGCACGTCGGCGCCCATCATTCGCGACAGCTGGATGTTCCCGACGCGGTCGTACACCGGATCCTCGTAGTTGACCCAGTGCTCCTGCACGAGCACGCACTTCATCCCGAGATGCGCGGCGACGGCCGCGACCTGGCGTGTCTGGTTCGATTGAATGCCGCCGATCGACACGAGCGTGTCGGCGCCTTGCGCGAGCGCGTCGGGGACGAGGTATTCGAGCTTGCGCGTCTTGTTGCCGCCGAAAGCGAGGCCGCTGTTGCAGTCCTCGCGCTTCGCATACAGCTCGACCTTGCCGCCGAGGTGCGCGCTCAGACGCCTGAGCGGCTGGATCGGCGTCGGGCCGAACGTGAGCGGATAGCGGGGGAAACGTTGCAGGTTCATCGACAAGCTCCGAAAGGCTGTGGGCGGGAATTCGCATCGGACGGGGGCGGCCGGCACGCCGTGTCCCAATGGAAAAATGATAGGCAGGACGGCGCGAAATGAGCTTGCGAAATTAATAACGAGGGCCTACGTTGTCGATGAGATGAGGATCAGATGGATAATTTTTGTTCGTAAAAAGTCCAGGAGACGCAATGAAATTAGATCGCGGCAATGCCTTGCCGGCCGCCGCCGCGCCGGTGCTCGACCGCATCGACCGCGCGATCCTGCGGCAGTTGCAGCAGGACGCGTCGATCTCGAACGTGAGCCTCGCCGCGAAGGTGAAGCTGAGCGCGCCGGCGTGCCTGCGGCGCGTCGAACGGTTGAAGGAGATGGGGCTGATTCGCGGTATCGTCGCGCTGCTCGACCCGAAGCCGCTGGGTGCCGGGATGCTGGTCGTGATCGGCTTCGTACTCGATCGTTCGACGCCCGAGGCGTTCGCCGAATTCGAGAAGGCCGCGCAGAAGGTGTCGGGGTGTGTCGAATGTCACGTGGTAACCGGCGAATTCGACTACTTCATGCTGGTCCGCACGCGCGACAACGAGAGCTTCAACCGCTTGCACGCGGAACAACTGCTGTACCTGCCCGGTGTGCGGCAGGTGCGTTCGTTCATGGTGCTCAAGGAGATTCTGTCCACGCATGCACTGCCGGTGTAGCGCATCGCGATGTGGTCGGCCGCGCAGGCTGCGTTGACGGCATGCGGGCCGCGGAGCGCGCCGCATCGCAGGGCAGTTCCGTCGAGAAAACGACTGGCGTGCCGCACTCTGCGTTGCCGCGCCCGTTAGCCGCCGCGTCGCCGCGCGTGACGCTCGCATCGTCACGACGCCGCGCGGCACGATCGCGTATGCTCGTCCCGTCAGCGGCGACGGCGGCTGCCGTAGCCGGATCAATCGTGTAACGACCGATCAATGAGCGAGGGCATGATGGCTAGACAGACGATGGCGGAATACCTGGCGAAGACGCTGGCGGCAGCGGGCGTCGAGCGGATCTGGGGTGTGACGGGCGACAGCCTGAACGGGCTGTCGTTCAGCCTGAGCCAGATCGGCTCGATCCGCTGGATGCATACGCGGCACGAGGAAAGCGCCGCGTTCGCGGCCGGCGCCGATGCCGCGTCGACCGGCCGGCTCGCGGTGTGCGCGGGCAGCTGCGGCCCCGGCAACCTGCACCTGATCAACGGCCTCTACGACTGCCATCGCAATCACCAGCCGGTGCTGGCGATCGCCGCGCACATCCCGTCGACCGAGATCGGCCTCGGCTACTTCCAGGAAACCCATCCGCAGGAGCTGTTCCGCGAGTGCAGTCATTTCGCGGAACTCGTGACCAACGCATCGCAGTTCCCGCGCGTGCTCGCGCGCGCGATGCGCACCGCGATCGAGGAGCGCGGCGTCGCGGTGATCGTGCTGCCGGGCGACATCGCGCTCGGCGACGGCCCGGAAGAGGCGCCTGCGTGGAGCGGCTCGGCGCCGCCGTCGATCCTTCCGGCCGACGCCGATCTCGACCGGCTCGCGGCGCTGCTCGACGCGTCGGACGCGGTCACGCTGCTGTGCGGCAGCGGCACGCAGGGCGCGCACGACGAAGTGGTCGCGCTGGCCGACACGCTCGGCGCGCCGGTCGTGCATGCGCTGCGCGGCAAGCAGTTCGTCGAATGGGACAACCCGTTCGACGTCGGGATGACGGGGTTGATCGGCTTCAGCTCGGGCTATCACGCGATGGAATCGTGCGACACGCTGCTGATGCTCGGCACGGACTTCCCTTACCGGCCGTTCTATCCGACCAACGCAAAGATCGCGCAGATCGACTGCAAAGGCTCGCAGCTCGGGCACCGTGCGCCGCTTGCGTTGGGGCTCGTCGGCACGGTGAAGGAAACGATCGCTGCGCTGCTGCCGCGCCTCACGCGCAAGACGCAGCGGCGCTTCCTCGAGAACTCGCTGAAGCACTACGCGGCTGCGCGCAAGGGGCTCGACGATCTCGCGGTGGCCGAGCCGCCGGGCCGCGCGATTCATCCGCAATACCTGACGAAGATCGTCGACGACGTCGCGGCCGACGACGCGATCTTCACGGCCGACGTCGGCACGCCGACGCTGTGGGCCGCGCGCTACCTGACGATGAACGGCAAGCGCCAGCTGCACGGCTCCTTCAACCACGGCTCGATGGCGAACGCGATGCCGCAGGCGCTCGGCGCGCAGGGCGCGCATCCGGGGCGGCAGGTCGTGTCGCTGTCGGGCGACGGCGGGCTGTCGATGCTGCTCGGCGATCTGCTGACCGCGCGCCAGCTCAACCTGCCGATCAAGATCGTCGTCTACAACAACAGCCTGCTCGGCTTCGTGTCGATGGAGCTGAAGGCGGCCGGCTATCTCGACACGAACGTCGACCTGAGCCCGACCGACTTCGCGGCGATCGCGAAGGGCGCGGGCATCTTCAGCGTGCGCGTCGAACATTCGGAGAACGTCGAGCAGGCATTGCGCACGGCGTTCGCGCATGACGGGCCGGCGGTCGTCGACGTCGTCACGTCGAAGTACGAACTGGCGATGCCGCCGAAGATCGAGCTCGCGCATGCGAAGGGCTTCAGCCTGTTCATGCTGCGCGCGATCCTGAGCGGGCGCGGCGACGAGATCGTCGAGCTGGCGAGGACCAACCTGCGGTGAAGTGGCGGAGCGGGGCGAACCGTCAGTCGTCCGACGCGTTACCTCCCGCAGCCGTCCATTCGCGCACGGCTTCGACGAACAGCCGCAGGGCGGCTGGCGGATGCCGGTTCGCCGGATAGTAGAGGCACAGGCTGTCGAATGTCTGCGCCCATTCGGGCAACACGCGCACGAGCCGGCCGTCGGCCAGATGCTCGGCGACCCGCGCGTGCGTGACCCATGCGATGCCGATGCCGGCGAGCGCCGCGTCGACCATCAGCCCCAGGTTGCCGAGCGTCATCGGCCCGTCGACGTCGACGCTCACGCGCTTGCCGTCGCGCATCAGGTCCCATCGATAGAGCGCGCCGCTTTCGAAGCGGAACCGGATGCACCGGTGGCGCGTGAGGTCCTGTGGCGTGTCCGGCGCGGGGTGCCGCGCCAGGTAGTCGGGCGACGCCACCGCGACGAAGCGGACAGCGTCGCCGAACCGCACGGCGATCATGTCGCGCGGCACGTCCTCCCGCACGCGGATGCCGGCGTCGAAGCCGTGTTCGACGATGTCGATCAGCCGCGAATCGACGACGAACTCCACGTGGATGTCCGGATAGCGCGCGACGAAGCCGGGCAGCACATGCCGGATCAGCGGGCGCGACGCGGATTCCGACGCGCTGATCCGGATCTGGCCGGACGGCCGGTTGCGGGCGGTCGCGGCGTCGTTCATCGCGTCCTCGAGATCGGCGACGGCGGGCCGCACGCGCAGCAGCAACTGTTCGCCGGCTTGGGTCAGCGCGACGGAGCGGGTCGTGCGGTTGAACAGGCGCACGCCGAGCCGCGCCTCGAGATGACGGATCGCATGGCTCAGCGCCGACGGCGACACGCCGAGGATGCGGGCCGCGCCGCTGAAGCTGCGCTGTTCCGCGATCGTGATGAAGGTCGTGAGTTCGCCGAGGCCAGTGCGCAGCATTAATTAAATTCCCTCAATAATGCATGAAATGTTACGCCGATTGTTGAGACTTATCCATCAACCTACACTCGCTTCCTCGGGCATCCCGTCAATCGTCTTCACCTTTCAGCAGGAGAAAGTCATGCAAAAGCGCATGCTTGGAAAGAGCGGCCTCGAAGTCTCGGCAATCGGGCTCGGCTGCATGGGATTGAGTTACGGCTACGGTCCGGCCACCGACAAGGCGAGCGGCGTCGCGCTGATTCGCGCGGCGTTCGAACGTGGCGTGACCTTCTTCGATACGGCCGAAGCGTACGGCCCGTTCGTCAACGAGGAGCTGGTGGGCGAGGCGGTGGCGCCGTTTCGCGATCAGGTCGTGATCGCCACCAAGTTCGGTTTCGAGAATGGCGAGCCGATGAAGGGCGTCGACAGCCGGCCGTCGCAGATCCGCGCGGTGGCCGACGCAGCGCTCAAGCGGCTGAAGGTCGACCGCATCGATCTGTTCTATCAGCATCGCGTCGATCCGAACGTGCCGATCGAGGACGTCGCGGGCACCGTCAAGGATCTGATCGGCGAAGGCAAGGTCGCGCACTTCGGGCTGTCGGAAGCCGGTGAGCAGACGATTCGCCGCGCGCACGCGGTGCAGCCCGTCGCGGCGCTACAAAGCGAATATTCGCTGTGGTGGCGCGAGCCGGAGGAGCGCATCCTGCCGACGCTCGAGGAGCTCGGCATCGGCTTCGTGGCGTTCAGCCCGCTCGGCAAGGGTTTCCTGACGGGGGCGATCGATGCGAGCACGACGTTCGATGTGACCGACTTCCGCAATATCGTGCCGCGCTTCTCGGAAGAAAACCGCAGGGCCAACGCGGGCCTCGTCGACCTGCTCGGCCGGATCGCGGCCGACAAGGGCGTGACGCGCGCGCAGATCGCGCTGGCGTGGCTGCTGGCCCGCAAGTCGTGGATCGTGCCGATTCCGGGCACGACGAAGCTGCATCGGCTCGACGAAAACGTGGGCGCGGCCGCGGTGGTGCTGACGACCGACGAACTGTCGGCGATCGAGACGGCGCTGCGCCAGATCACGATCGTCGGCGAGCGGTATCCCGCGCAGCTTCAGCAGCGCGTCGACCGCTGATCGGGCAGCCGTCGGTTGCACGGCCCGCATCGATGACGCAATCAGGGACAATCTTCACGTCGCCTTAAGTTTGCATTTCCTAGAATCGATTGATCGCCGCGCGAGCGCGGCGGACCGATTTGTTCAGGAGGATGCACGTGAAAGAACCTCGTGTCGTCGTAGCCCTGTTGCAGGCAGTCATTGGCACGTCGAAGCTGAAAGCGCAACCGCGCAAGGTTGGCCGATGATCTGGCCGAACGCGTTGCGTGTCTCGGCACTGTTCGTGCGCGAGTGGGTCGGCCGCCCGGCCGCGGTGGGCGCGTTGTGCCCGAGTTCGCGGCATCTGGCGCGCGAGATGGCCGATGCCGTGCCGGACGGCGACGGCCTCGTCGTCGAGCTCGGCGGTGGCACCGGCGCGATCACCGCCGCGTTGCTCGAACGCGGCGTCGCGCCACGGCGCCTCGTGGTGGTCGAGCGGTCGCCGGCGTTCGTGCAGCACCTGCGACGCCGCTTCCCCGGTATCTCGATCGTGTCGGGCGACGCGCGACAGCTCGAGCGGCTGCTGCCGTCCGACGCGGCGGTCGATGCGATCGTGTCCTGCTTGCCGCTGCGCACGCTGCCGCGCCAGGACGTGACGGCGATCGTCGGGCAGTGCGAGCGCGTGCTGTCAGTCGACGGCGTGATGATCCAGTTCACCTACGATTTGCGCGTGCCCGAGCGTCACCCGCTGCGCGATCCGGCATTTGTTGCCGACGCCAGCCGGATCGTGTGGGCAAATATTCCGCCCGCGCGCATCGTCACGATGCGCCGGGCCGCGATCGGACAGGCGGCGTGATGCCCACATCGTGCCGCGCTTCCTTTCATCGACCCTGCGGATGCCGTCGGCCGCGGCTCATGTCGCGGCGTCCGGCACGCGCGGCGCGGGCCGCGACGCGGCCCGCCGGATGATGCGGTCGAGCGGCGTCGCGTAGCCGCGCGCGACGGACGCGCTCAATCCGGCCGACAACACCAGATACGCGACGAGCAGCACGAGCTTGCCGTTGCCGTGCATGGTGGCGGGCGGCCACACCGTGCGCAGCGCGCCGAGCGCGATCAGGTGAAACAGGTACAACTCGTAGCTGAGCCGGCCGCTCCAGCGCAGCGGCGCGAGCGCGCGGCCCGGTGCTCGCTCGCCGCGGGCATGCGCGCCGATCAGCAGCACGGCTGTGCCGAGCGCCATCGCG
The DNA here is from genome assembly GCF_902499115.1 of Burkholderia diffusa. Taxonomy (GTDB): domain Bacteria; phylum Pseudomonadota; class Gammaproteobacteria; order Burkholderiales; family Burkholderiaceae; genus Burkholderia; species Burkholderia diffusa. Next base: position 47,294 of record NZ_CABVPN010000021.1, on the reverse strand, counting down.
GATACGCCGATCACATGGCTCTGGGCGATCGGCCACGCGAGATAGAGCACGGTCATCGCGATCGCGGTCAGCCATTGCACGGGCGCGGCCGCGAGCCGCTGCCAGCCGGCGCGTCCGGCCAGCACCGCGGTGCAGCAGCCGATCGCGATTCCGTCGAAGCACGCGAAATACGCATACAGAAACCCGCCTTCGTCGCTCGCATGCGTGAAGCGGTACACGGGCCCGATCGCGACGACCGCCAGCCAGAACGCGAACAGTCGCGCGTCGCGGCGCAGGGCGATGCACAGCAGCGGAAACGACAGGTAGAACATCTCTTCGACCGACAGCGACCACAGCACGCCGAGCGCGTAATTGACCCATCCATACGTGCCGATCAGCACGTTCATCCAGAACGTCAGCGACGCGAGATTGACGAGCCAGAACGACACGGCGACACCCTGCGGCGCGTGGTTCAAGAAGATCGGCACGCCGGTCGCCGCCAGCCCGTTGACAAGCGCGAGCAGCAGGAGCAGGCACGGGACGATGCGCGCGATGCGCGACACGTAGAACGCGCGCACGTCCACCGCGCCGAGGCTGCCCCAGCGGCGGCGCGCATTCGACGTGATCAGGTAGCCGGAGATCACGAAGAACATCGTCACGCCATAGTTGCCGTTGCGGACCACCGCGTGCACCGCGTCCCAGCCGAACATGCGCGCGACGGACGTGTCGCGCAGCGAATACGGGATGTTGAAGTGATGCAGCAGGACGAGCAGGATCGACACGCCGCGCAGCACGTCGATCCGGGCATTGCGCGGCCCGGCGCTCATTGCGGCCGGCCCGGTTGCGCGCGAGCCGGCCGCGCGGCCGGGAACGTGTCGCGTGAATGCCGCACGGTGTCGGATTGGGCGTCGGGCAGCGTGGGGCGCCAGGGGTTCAAGCAGGACTCCATCGGATCGGGGCGACATGTGCGATGCAGGCTGGCCAACCGGAAGCGGTGGAGCGTGCGTGCAATTAAAGCGCCGTCCGGCATCGAGGACGCCGGACGTCACGGTGGCACAAGTGTATCGGCGGATCGTTGGCGATTGTCCTGTCAGCGTTGACGGGGCGCACGCCGCGCAACCCGACCGGTATGTGCTGCTCTTCCGGCATGCCGTTTTTTGCACTGCAAAGCCGTTTTTTTGCACGGTATTTATGCGGCGCCTTCTAAGCTCGGGATGTGTCCAACAGCCAGGACGCCCTCCGTCCGCACCATGACCTTCATCCATCCCGTACCCGGGTGCGACATCGTCGGCCGCCAGCTGCGTGCCGGCGCGCGCACTACCGTCGTCCCGCTCCCGCCGCCGCGTCCGCGCCTGCGGTTGCCCGTCACGCTGACGGCCGACACCGGCGCGCTCGCGCACGCCCGGCTCGCGGCGCTGCTGCATTCCCCGCTCGGCGTATATGTGGTCAGCGCGCGTACCGTGCGCGACGTGATCCATGTGGAATTCGACATCGCGCCGGAGAATCTCGACTTCACGCTGCACATGCTGATCGCGCAGCAGGTCGATGCCGTGATCGGTCCCGTTGCCCGCCGTCTGCGCGTGGCGACGCAGGATCGTCAGGCCGGGGAACGCTGATTGCTCGTACGTTACGGTTTGCCGCCGATTCGCCGGCCGTCGTGCTGTCCGCGGGCCGGTCGCGGCGAGCGTTTGTGCGCCGCGTCGCACGCGGCGCCGGCCCTCGACAGGGAGGATCCATGCACCTCATGGAAGAAGTGCAGACTACGCGTCCGGCAAGCGGCCGCTTGCGCGTGGCGGCGTTGCCGTCGGGCACGCAGCTTGCCATGCAGCTGCGGGTGACCGTGCGCGCGGCGGAGGTGCTGCTGCGTCAGGCGATCCGGCTGCCGGATCGCCATCAGTGGTCGGTCGACCTCGAACGTGTCGACGCGGCCGGCGGACCGCTGGCCGCCTGGGATTCGCACGTGACGCTGCGCATCGCGAAGACGTTCGCGCCGTCGGCCGATGCGAACGCGCGCGCCGGCGATCCCGACCAGGTTGCGGTCGACATTCGGCTGTTTCTTCCGGAGCAGGCGTACCTGGGCGAGCAGCGCGTCGGCATCTTCGGCCGGCGGCACGGCAACCGGTTCGGGGCGACGCTGTCGGTGACGGGCGGGTCGCAATGGGGCGGCCGGCGTATCGAATGCATTCCGCCTGCCGGGCGGCATGTGCATGGCGACACGCTGGAAGCGCTCGTCGACACGGTGGCGGGCATCGTCAACGCGGCGCTGCTCGCGGCCGGCCATCCACGGCCCTGCGGTTCGTGACGGCGCAGGCGGCGCGCGCCCGACAGCGGTTCAGGCGTCGGCGGTCTGGCCGGTTTGCCGCTGCAGGTCTTCCATCAACTGCTCTGCGAGAAAGTCGCATGGCGGGCGCTTCGATTTCGTGCTGCGCGCGAGGATCAGCTCGAGCGGCGGCAGATCGGGCAGCCCGTGTGAGCGGCCGAGCATCGACAGCTGCGCGGGTATCGCGCAGCGCGCGAGCGGCGCGACCGCGAGGCCGGCTTCGACCATGCTGAGGAGCCCGAGCAGGCTCGGGCTTTCATAGGAGGTGCGGTACGGCACCTTCGCGCGTTCGAGGCTGCGGATCGCGTTCTCGCGCGCAACGCTGCCCGGCATGAACACCGCGATCGGCAGCGGCCGTTCTTCCCACACGCGCGGCCCGTTCGTCATCGCGGCCCATGCCATCGGCTCGTGGCGGATGAAGTCGCCGGTCAGCCCCTTGATGCGCGTGCCGCACACGAGATCGACGGTGCCCTCCTTGATCAGCGGCGCGAGCGCGCTGCTCGGCAGCCCCATCACCTGGATCTCGACCTTCGGGTAGGTCGCCGAGAATTTTTTCAGGACCGACGGCAGCAGCGACGACGCATAGTCGTCCGGCACGCCGATCACGACCTTGCCGGTCACTTCCGGCCGCACCACGGCCGCCCACGCCTCGTCGCGCAGCGCCAGCATTCGTCTGGCGAATCCCAGCAGCACCTCGCCTTCGCGCGTCAGCACGATGCTGCGCGGCTTGCGCACGAACAGCGGCCGGCCGATCGCGTCTTCCAGGCTCTTGATCTGCATGCTCACGGCCGACTGCGAGCGGTTCACCGCTTCGGCGGCGCGGGTCATGTTGCCGGTTTCCGCGACGGCGACGACGGTGGCCAGCACGTCGTGATCGAGCATCTTCATGGGTATCAGGAAAACTGAACGTAACGATCAGCATTATGCGTTTTTATTGTTGCTGTGTGTCTGCCATAGTGGCATCGAGCCTGCCGTATCGTTCGATGCGGTGCGGCCATCACGCCGGCGAGCCCGGCACGCAGCGTTGAACAGGAAGAGTGGTGTACCGATGATGGATCATCCGTTGCGCGCCGCGCTGGCCGCGGAATTGCATGCCCGGCCGTTCCTGCGGCTCGCCGAAGCCGTGTCGCTCACGCATTACGCGATCTACGCGGACGGCCAGCCCGATATCCACGAAACGCTGCTGCACGCACTGTGCCGCGACACCGGCATCGTCGTGCCGCAGGACGGCGCGACCCACTATGCGGTGCAGTCGCCGTGCGGCTGGCATCTTAAGTGGGAGCGGCACACCGAATTCTCGACCTTCACGTTTGTCGCGCCGCGTCGCGACACGGGCTATTTCGACGATCTCGCGATCGAAGGCATTCCGGCTGCGTGGTTCGCGCGGCTCGCGGGCATCCGCTTCGTCGCGGTGCGCATGGAGCTGCTGACGGGCAACGCCGCGCGGCTCGTGTGCGGCGACCTGCGCCGCTGGATCGACGGCCCCGCGCTCGTCGGCAGCAACGTGCTCGGCGGTGGCAAGGTGTACTGCGACTGGCACGTGCGCGACGACGGCTTCATGCGCTTTCTCGTCGTCGACGAGGATTTTCGCGAGGAGCAGGGCGGCCGACTGCTGCAGCGCCTGTATGAAATCGAGACGTACCGGATGATGGCGCTGCTCGCGTTGCCCGTCGCGCGCCGGATGAGCCGCGAGCTCGACGAGATCCACGCGGCGCTGCACGCATTGATGCAGCGGATGGACGCGAGCGGCGCCGACGGCGACGACGCGGCCTTGCTCGTGAAGCTCACGCATCTCGCGGTGCGGGTCGAGGCGCTGTCGGGGTCCGGTGGCCGCTTCAGCGCGTCGCGTGCATACGAAAAGCTCGTGCTGGCGCGCATCCACGAATTGCGCGAGGAGCGCATCGAAGGGATGCCGACGATCGCCGAATTCATGGAACGCCGCTTCGCGCCGGCGATGGAAACCTGCCGCAGCGTGTGGGCGCGCCACGAGCAGATCGCCGCGCGGATCGCGCGGGCGGTCGACCTGCTGCGCACGCGCGTGAATCTCGCGCAGGAAAAGGACGTGACGCGCCTGCTGGCCGGCATGGAGCGCACCGCGCGCAATCAGCTTCACTTGCAGCACGCGGTCGAAGGGCTGTCGGTGGCGGCCATTTCGTACTACGTGCTGTCGCTCGCGACGGCGGCGTTCAAGGCACTGCACGTGATGAACCTGCCGGTCGATCCCGAACTGGCGGAAGGCCTGCTGATCGCGCCGGTCGTGTTCGCGGTGATTCACATCACGCGGCGCACGCGCGCGCAGCTGGCGCGATCGGAGGCGGCGCACGACGGCATGCCGGTGCAGTCGGCGGCATTGAAGCAAGTTGGTTAGAACATCGAAAACATAAACAGATAAAACAGGTAAAGGAGTGGAGATGACTTTTTCGCAGAGGCAACCGGGGTTTTACAGCGGTTTCGATGCCGCGTTCGACGAACCGGCACCGGATGAGCCGGGCGCGCCGGAAGCGCCGCGCGTGACCTCGTATCAGGCCGTGCTGCAGGAGCCGATGACGTCGCTCGTCGGGAATACGCTCGACCGGCCGGACGTCGCGGCGGTGGCGATTCTCGGGTACAACTGACGCGGGGCCGGATGCGGTTGGCGCCCGGTCGCGTGTGCGGCCGGGCGGGCTTGCTGATTGGCGTGGTGTGTACTGCTCAATCGCCGGAGAGGTCGCCGATCGACGCGCCGTGCGGAATCTGGCCGGACGTGACCTGCCTGACGTATTCGTCCTGCGCATCCTTGATGTTCTTCGACACGTTGCCGAGGACTTTTTTCACGTAATCCTTCGCGGCGTCGGTCTGGCGTGCGACCCAGCCTTTTTCTTCGATTTCGCGCAGTTGCATGAATACCCCGTCGCCGAGCGACACGTTGTTGAATGGCGTGATCGTGTTGTGTACGAAGTTGTCGAAGAACGCGATGACTTCCGGTGACAGTTTTGGCGGGTGCACCCATGCGGTGGCCAATGCGCGCACGGTCTTGTCCGAGATGTCGTCGACTGTCCGGCGTTCGCCGAAGGTGAACTGCGGGACCTTGGAATTCGGATCCTGGCTCTTGTAGTACCAGTCCCGGCCCTCATAGTTTGGCAAGCCGCCGCCGTGCGGGAAGACTGCGCTGTAGACATCGGCGTCCACGGTGTTAATGAACAGGTTGTCGCCCGTGCTTTCATGCGATGTGCGATCGTGGACGTAACGCGCCCACGACACGAACAGCTTCTGGTGCTCGAGAAAATATGTCTCGAGTGGCCCATTCGATTTCGGCAGCATTGCCGTGTAGGCAGCGAAGAGATCGTCGACGGTGAGGTTCTTTCCGTTGACGCTGACTGTCTTCTGAAATTCGAACTCACGAGCAACCGTCGGGTCGGTTTTCCGAAGCTTGTCGAGTGGCAGCAACGGTACACCGGCTGACCATGCTCGATCGAGCATATGCCGTGCCGATATGCGTGCCAGCTCGGCCGACTTTTGATTCTCGCCTTCGTGAAATCCGCCTCCCACATCAGCCTGACTTCCCGGATAGACGATCTCCAGGAGATTCGCGTGATCCGAAGATTTTCTCGGTGAATCCAGATTCTTATAGAAGCGCAACTCTGTCGCTGCGACGTGGTGGATGATTGACTTGAACTCCTTCTGGATATCGTATTCGCCAAGCGTTTGCTTGGAGAGGCTGAGAAATACACTTAGCCCTTTAATGCTGAGGCTGACGCCTTTTCCTGCGGCCGGCACGACACCAAGAATAGGGGCGACTGCCTTCGTGAATATCGAGTCTGCATAGGATGTTGAGACGCAATCGAATAGCCCCATGAAATCGAATTCAACAGGGATTTCTTTGTATGTGACGTTACCGTTCTTCTGCTTGCATACCTTGGCGATCAATTCGTTCGCGAATTTCCGGGCGATGGTGCCGCCTCTGTCGTAGCCGAAAACCGAAACGCGGATACGCTTGAGCTCGCGAGGGTCACCGTCTGTTGCGCGTTTGACATTGGCTTCGAAGTCGGCAAGTGCCTGACTGACTCGGATGTCGAAACCAGTACCCAGATATGCAGCCGAGAATTCGGTGTCACGTATCGCCGGAACTGAGTCGGCAACTGTTGATATTCCGGCGGGAATAAGGTCGGTGCCGATTTTTTTGACTGTGAAGGATTCCTTGAGGGATTTCTTTATGGTGTCGGGGGCATTGCTGATCGCGTCGAGTATCGATGACTTGGCGTGTGCGAATATCGATTGATTGGCTCGATCGGCCATTACACGCTTGCCAATATCGACCCCGACTTTCTTGGCGGGATCTTCGATGCCTTTGCCTTTGGCTTCCTTGAGTAACGCGGCACCACTATCGCTTGCAGCCTTCTTGAGCGTGCCGACCGTCTGGTTGGGTAAATCACGGCCCATGCCTGCATAGTATGTTCGATAGATTCCGGTTGAATTGTCGCTTTCCATATGGGCCTTATACAGGCGCGCGATATTCGAAGGGTTATCGTCGTCGAGGCTTTGTCCGAAGCCGTCAAAGAAGAAGGACTGATAGATTTCCTGGTGGCAACGAAAGCATGGGCTGGGAGGCTCGGCGGGAAGCTGTGTACTGACGCTGGCCGCCCGGGCGGCACGCGATGCTCCGGCATTGGCGCTGGATTGCACGGGCGTGGCGCCCTGGGCGGGGATTGTGTCGTTAGGCATGCTTTCCTCCCGGTTACTGCAAGTTCGGATTGTGAGGGTCAGTCGGCAGTTCGGCCCATCGCGCTTCAATTTTCTGTTTCGGCAAGAAATAGAATTCGATGTATCCGCCGTGCTTGTCAGGAAGCGGCGGAATAGCAATGTCCGTCTCGAAGATGTCGTTGGGAAGGTTGTTTTTGTATTGTTCTTGAGTCAGCTCGTACTTGAGTTTGATGTGCCAAGTTTTCTTGCCCCGAGGTACATCCATACAGCATACGGTTCCACCGCCACCGCCTGGCTTGTGCGCACGCACGTTACCTGCGCCAAATTCGTCGATCTTGAAACTGTAGATACTGCGATCGGTGAAGTTATAACCGATGACGCGGTACGGGCCGAAATCTGTGGTTTGAGCATGCACCCACCACGCACCACCGAGCAGCATCACGGCGATCGCGATCGGGTTGCGAATGAGACGGCGAAGAAAATTCAGCATGTCGATGTTCCTGTCATTCAGTTCGTCGTGGACGACGCGTTGCTCGTGGTATTCGGGTTGCGCGGACCGGTCGGGTATTCGACCCATTGGGCTTCGATCTTGCGGTCGGGCAGGAAATGGAATGCGATATAGCCGTCGCGTTTGGTTGGCAGCTTCGGAACGGCAATGTCCGTCTCGTAGATTTCCGGCGACAGATTCCTGGCATCTTCTTCAGGCGTCAGGTCGTATGTGACCTTGAGGTGCCAGGTCTTCTTGTCGCGCAGCACCTCCATGCAACAGGCCATGCCTCCACCGCCGCCGAATTGACGGGCGTGCACAGTGCCGGCACCGAAATCGTCGACTACGAAGTTGTACACACCCCGGTCGGTGTAGTTGAAGCCCACGACGCGATACGGCCCGTCGCGCTCGGCATGTGCCTGCATACCCCACAGGCCGCCAGCGACCGCGATCCCTATTGCAGCCACCCGACGCATTCCCCTCAACATCCGCCTCTCCCGCCACTCAACCGGCTTCGGGCTGCGCATCCACCGCCGCCGTCATTGCCTGCTGCCGCTCGGCCGCATAATCCGCCAGCGGATGCCCATCTTTTCAGAGAAAACGAGTCTTTTATATTGTTTTTCGCTGTAGTGCCAGCGGCAGCGGTACCTTCGAGAATCGCGGATCTGGCTCGGGTCAGTAGACCTTTGTCGCCGGCGTCGTTCATTGCCCGTTTTCGGATATCGTCGGCGACGGCATTGGCAGGCCCTTTCAGAAACTTGTCGCTCGCCATCTTCTCGGCGGTGGACGCGATGTCGCTTGCCACCTTCTTGCCGGTGCCGACCGTCTGGTTGGCAAGGTCGCGGCCCATCCCGTCGTAGTACATCTTGTAGATGCCGCGCTCATCGTTTGTTTCTTCGTGTGCATTGAACAGTCGAAGGATATTCGACGGGTGATCGACATCCTTTAGCCCTTGCGCAAACCCATCAAAAAAGGAAGGATTGATAGATTTCCTGATGGCAGCGAAAGCAAGGGCTTGGCGGTTCGGGGGGAAGCTGCGCGCTGACGCTCGCTGCGCGCGATGCACGGGAGGCACCGGAGGCGGAATCGGATTGGCTTGAGTTGGCGCTTTGGGCAGGACTGGTTTCGTTCGACATGCTGCGCTCGCTATCTTAGTTTGCGTTCGGGATGTTTGCCTTGATTCGACGTTCGACCCACTGCGCCTCAATCTTTCGATCGGGCAGAAAATGAAATGCGATATACCCGCCATGCTTGTTTGGCAGAGGGGGAACGGGAATGTCGGTTTCGTAAACCTCATTCGGCACATTCTTTTGAGCCTGCTCTTTGGTCAAGTCATAGATGATCTTGATATGCCAGGTCTTTTTCCCTCGAGGGACATCCATGCAGCACACGATGCCACCGCCTCCTTGGGACTCGTGCGCATATGATCCCCCTGCGCCGAAATCGTCGATCTGAAAGCTGTAGATGCTTCGATCCGTGTGGTTATAGCTAATGACCCGATACGGTTCGTATCCTCCTGTCTGCGCATGCACCCACCATGCCCCGCCAAGCAGCGGTACCGCGACGACGATTGAATTACGAATGAGGCGACGAAGAAAATTCAGCATGTCGGCGTTCCTGTCAGTCAGTTCGTCGCGGGCGACGCGTTGCTCGTTGTATTCGGGTTGTGTGGGTCGGTCGGGTACTCGACCCATTTGGCTTCGATCTTTCGGTCGGGCAGGAAATGGAATTCGATAGATCCGTCGTGTTTGTTGGGCAACGAAGGGACGGGGATGTCAGTTTCATCTACATCGTTCGGCAAATCTATCGATAAGGACCGTAGCCAGCAGTCACCGCATGAACCCGCCGTGCCCCGACAAGCAGCGGCACGGCGACCATGATCGGGTTGCGAACGAGCATCGTATCGTCCAGCGCGCCGTCGACGAGCGCGATGAGGCGCAACGGGCCCGTGTGCTCGATCCGCCGCGCGCGATGCCAGTCGCGCAGATCGTCGTGCCGCTGCTCCGCGGTCGTGCGTGGCCATTACGTTGGCAGCGGCAACGCGCGCGCCAAATCGCGAAACAGCTTCATGGAGGCAGCGTCGCTCATGTACGGGGTGTCAGTGCGGACTTCATTTTCGTGGCGCTGCGGCAGCATTCCGAACATACGCCTTCGGGCAGGCGTGGCAGCGGATAGTCGAGGCTGTTCGGCCCCGAGAGGCAGTGGCTCCCGGCGTCACGAAGCGGCGGGTTCCGGATGTGCCCGTCGTTTGTATGTTCGTCAAGATCGGCACAGTCTCGCGCTGTCGGTGAACGCGCTATAGTCGTGCGACGCCCGCCGCGAACACTGCACGTTCGGCGGCTCATTCACGCACGTCTCCATTCCATGACCGCGCATCCCGCCGTTTCCCTTCAGCTCACCGACACCGAACAACCGGCTGCCCGCGATTTCATCAGCCGCAAGCTCGGCGAATTCAACCACGCGATGACGGGCCGCAGCGACACGGCGGCGCTCGACGTCTACGTGACCGATCCCGCGACCGGCGAGGTCCTGGGCGGGCTCACCGGCCGAACCTCGCTCGGTCTCTTCTTCGTCGACCTCTTTTATCTGCCGGAATCGCTGCGTGGCGGCGGCTTCGGCAGCCGGCTGCTGCGCGAGGCTGAAGCGGAGGCGAAGCGGCGCGGATGTGCCCGCGCGGTGCTGTACACGATTACGTTCCAGGCGCCGGATTTCTACCGGAAGCACGGGTACGAGGTGTTCGGTGAAGTGCCGTGCGAGCCGGAAGGGGCGGCGCGTGTGTTCATGGTCAAGACGCTATGAACGACGTTGCCTGACGTCACCGCGCCGGCGTCGCGCGCTCGACGATCATGTCGTACAGCGCCTGCGCCGCGGGCGACAACTGCGCGGCCCGGCGCTTGACCAGCACGAGCGTGCGCGACACCGACGGCTCGACGAGTTCGATCGTGCGGATCATCGGATACGCGTTCTTCTGGATCGCGAGCTTCGGCACCACGGCCGCGCCGAGGCCTTCGGCGACGAGTCCGAGCGCGGTCGAACTGCGCTGCACTTCGTAGAACGAATGCAGCGTCACGCCGCTCGTCTTCAGCGCACCTTCGAGCAGCCCGCGATTGCCGCTCACTTCGCCAGCGAAGATCAGCGGATGCGGCTGCAGCGCGGCCCAGCGGATCCGCCGACGCCTCGCGAGCGGGTGATCGTCGCGGCAGACGAGCACGTACGGATCATGCGTGAGGGGCACGCTGACGAGTTCGGGGTGCTGGTCGCCCGCGATGCTGATCCCGAATTCCGCTTCGCGGCGCAGCACGGCCTGCAATACCGACGCCGACGCGTGGTCGAGGATCTTCACGCGATCGTGCGGCCGGTGCCCGGAGAACGCACGCAGAATACGGGGGAGATACTGAACGCCGACCGTCGGCACGCACGCGATCGTCACGTCGCCGCGCTGGCTCAGGCCCGTTTCGCGGATTTCGGTCAGCGCATCCGACAGCTCGTTCAGCAGCCGGCGCGCCTGCGGCAGGAAACGCTGGCCGATTTCGGTGAGAGTGGTGCGGCGTGTCGTGCGCTCGATCAGCGCGACGCCGAGAAACGACTCGAGCTTGCGCAGCCGTTGCGTGATCGCCGTTTGCGTGACGTGCAGCGTGTCGGCCGCCTGCCTGAAGCTGCCGCCGTCGGCGATCGCGACGAAAGCCTGGACACCGAGCGTATCGATTTTCATCAGAAACATGAATCAATAACGATATTAAATTCATTTTACTGAAGAACGGCGAGATCGCAGAATGCGCTGCATCGATGGCTGTCGGTATTCCGACGCCGTCCACGCCGACCAGGAGGCATACCGTGACGACCCCACTCGATCAATACGCCAACCAGTACGTGCGATTCGAAGACGAACGCACGCGGCCTGTGCGCGACCTGCTGGCCGCCGTGCCGGGTACGCGGATCCATACCGCGATCGACATCGGCTGCGGGCCCGGCAATTCGACCGAGGCGCTGATCGCGCGCGCACCCGACGCGACGGTTCGCGGGATCGACGCGTCGCCGGACATGATCGCGGCCGCGCGCAAGCGCCTGCCCGCGCTGCGTTTCGATCTCGCGGACGTCTCCGCCTGGGACGATCCGGGCGGCTACGACCTGATTCTGTCGAACGCGGTGCTGCAATGGGTGCCCGCGCACGACACGCTGTTTCCGTCGCTCGTCGGTCGGCTCGCGCCGGGGGGCCATCTCGCAGTGCAGATGCCCGACAACCTCGACGAACCCGCGCACCGGCTGATGCGCGAGGTCGCCGCGGGCGGGCGATGGGCGGACAAGCTCAAGGGCGCGGCGCGCACCGAACGGTTCGACGCACGGTATTACTACGCGCTGCTGTCGCCGTTGTGTTCGCGGGTGGATGTCTGGCGCACGACTTACTACCATCCGTTGCGCGGCGGGGCCGATGCGGTCGTCGAATGGTTCAAGGGCAGCGCGCTGCGGCCGTTTCTCGCGGCGCTGGACGAAAGCGAGCGCGACGCATTCGTCGCGCGCTATCGTGATGCGCTCGCTGGTCCGGACGGCTATCCGCTGCTCGACGACGGCACCGTGCTGCTGCCGTTCCCGCGCCTGTTCATCGTCGCGACGCGGAAGTAAGGCGAAACCAGGACCGGGGCGGTGCGGCGGCCGGTCGTCGGTCAGGACAGCGGCCGCATCGATTCCGGATCGACCGTCCGGCTCTTTGCGGACTGCCCGTCACGCAGATCCTTGTACCAGAAGAGGGCGACTTCCCCGTCATTCGCGCCGTCGGCGTACAGGAAGCGGTCGTGGCCGCCGATGACGAAGCCGGCGCGCGCGTACGTGCAGCAGGCCGCGACGTTGTTCGCCTGCGTTTCCAGCCGCATGAAGCCGAACCCGCGGTTGCGCGCCCATGCTTCCGCGGCCGCCAGCAGGAACTGGCCGATACCTTGCCGCCGGCAACCGCGGTCGACCGCGAGTTCCGCGATCTCGGCCATCCCGTTCCAGCTTTCGGTGATCGCGACGAATCCCGCGAGGCGCCCGCCCGCGCTGGCGCGGAACAGCGCGGTGCCGCCGGATGCCTCGCGCGCCCAGCCGGCCGGGTCGAATCCGTAGTCCTTGCGCCGCACGGGCAGCGCGCGCAAATCGAGCAGATCCTGGTACGGCGCATTCAGCTCCCACGCGATCTCGAACGAAAAGTCGCATCCGTTCAGTTCGTCGGCGGGCAGATCGCTCGCCTGTTCGATGCTGATGTGCTCGGCTCGGTCCATGTGTCGGTGTCCTGTCTTCAGCGGGATTGCCGGGTATTCCCCCGGGACGAGCGCCGCCGCCTTGCGGCGAGCCGGATCGCGCCCGTTCCTGATTCGAATTGCTGCGCTCGCACAATGCTTCCCTTCGCGGCGCGGTTCAACGCCCGATTATGCGGGATATCGGCGGCGACGCCGCACCTGGAACGGGTATGCAACCACGCCATGCATCGGCGCGGAACGCGAGATAGTCGGCGGTGCGTATCGAAACGACGATCGACTGCACCGACCGACATTCACCGGCACGGGAACACCATGTTGAATTCGACGCAGCAGGAAGCCGTCGGAGAAGCGTTTTCGCTCGACGCGAAGCGGCACGCAAGAACGATGACGTGGCACGCCGTCGACGCGATCGCGGATGAGGGGCATCGCGTCAGCGATTTTCCGCACGCGATCGACAAGGCCGGCAATCTCGGCGATTTCGACGGCGCGCCGGCCACCGGGCCGTGGATCCTGGAAATCCGAAAACGCGCATCCGACACGGCCGTTCGGCGCGCTCCGTGAAGACTTGCTGATGTGAGCCCCAGCCGAGCGACGCGCGCCGTGAGCGCGCGTCGCCGGCCGCTCGTCAGATGCTGATCGCGACCGGGCCTGCCAGCGGCGTGTAGCCGTCGTCGAAGAGGAACCACGCATCGTACTGGCCCGACGCCAGCGCGCTGTTCGCCGTCGAAGAGAAGAGCAGCGAGCCCGTGCTCTTCGGCAGATACGCCCACGACTTGTAGCCGCCCTTGGTCGGCTGCGCGCCGCGCGGGTAGATGCCGACCCAGTTCTTCGGGCTGTGGCGCCAGGGCGGCACGACGTAGTCGAACCGCAGCGTACCGTACGTCGACCCCTGCGACGACAGCGCGGGCACGAACTTTCCGTTCGTATTGCCAATCGCCGAATCGGTCAGCAGCGCGCCCGCTTGCGTCTGCACGCAGCCGGCCACGCGGCGCAGGAAGTTCGGATCGTTCGCGTCGCGGATGCTCGTGTCGTACCAGCCTGCGTCGCCGTACCACGTGACGGCCTGCGTCGCGCCGGCCGGCACGCTGACCGACTGCGGCGTGTTCATGCCGTACGCGTTGTCGACGAGCTGGAACGTCGTCGGGCTCGATCCGGCGGTGTTGTCGAGCGTGATCTGCACGTTGCCGTTCTGCACGTCATAACAGAGGCTCACTTCGGCCGACGAACCGGTATTTCCCGACGCGCCGATGTTGCCACGGAACGTCTGCAGGAATCCGTTCGGCCCGTAGACCGAATAGTCGTAGCCACCGGCCGAACTCAGCGCGAGCGAATCGGACAGGGTCGTGCACGCGTTTGCGCCGGCACCGATCGTGTATTGCCGCGGGATCGTGCTGGTGCCGTCGACCCACGCCTGCAGATGCACGCCCGCCGTGCCGGTATTGGTCATCGTCAGCGCGAGCGTCTTGCCGGACCGGTTGACCTTGCCCTGCACGAAGAACTCGTACGGCAGCCGGCATGCCGCATTGCGGCCGGTCGTTTGTGCCGGCACCGCGGTGGTGGTCGCCGGCGGGATGACGACCGTCCAGCCGTTCGGGTCCATGTTGCTGGCCGGGCTCGGGATCGCGGGCACCGTCTGGTCGGGATTCGTGAAGTCGAACGCCGACGTGAGATCCCCGCACACGGTGCGCCGCCACGGCGTGATGTTCGTTTCCTGCAGCCCGAAACGCGTTTCCAGAAAGCGGATCACCGACGTGTGATCGAACACCTGCGAGTTGACCTTGCCGCCTTTCGACCACGGCGAGATCACGAACATCGGCACACGCGGGCCGAGGCCGATCGGCACGTCGCCGCTGGCCGAGCCGTCGGACGCTGCGCCGCTGCTGCCGACGAATTCGGCCGCGGTCGAGACCGTCGACAGGCTGGTGCCCGCGTAGGCGCTGGATGGCACGGCGGGCGGCACGTGATCGAACAGGCCGTCGTTCTCGTCGTACATCACGAGCAGCACCGTGCTGGCCCAGACCTTCGGATTCGACGTCAGCACGTTGAGGACGTTGCTCACATACCATTCGCCGCCGCTCGCGGCCCACGACGGATGTTCGCAGTACGCGTAGGGCGCGGCGATCCACGATACCTGCGGCAGCGTGTCGTTCGCGACGTCGGCCTGCAACTGGCTGAACAGGCGCGTGTCGTATTCGGTGCCGCCACCCGTCGGGTCGATTTGCGTGCCGTTGAGCGCCGGCGCAAGCGGATCGTTCGCGCCGAGGTTCTGGTACTGCCTGAAGTTGAGGATGACGTTGTCACCGTAGTTGCCGTTCCACCAGAGATCCTTGCTGGAGCCGTTGTATTCGCCGTAACCGTGAGCGGCATCGAGCCCGTTGCCCTTGTCCTGATAGAACTTCCACGTGACGCCGGCTTCATTCAGCCGTTCCGGCATCGTGGTCCAGCCGGTGCCGGTCATCGTGTTGGTCGTGTACGGTGAATAGCCGGGCACGTTGCCGCAGCAACCGGTCCACAGATACAGGCGGTTCGGGTCGGTCGGCCCGAGCATCGAGCAGTGGTAGCTGTCGCATACGGTGAAGGCGCTCGCCAGCGCGTAATAGAACGGGATGTCGTTCTGCGTGAAGTAGTACATCGTGCCGCTGGTCTTCGCGCCGGCCCAGTTGTCGTAGCGGCCGTTGTTCCATGCGCTGTGCGTGCCGTTCCAGCTGTGGTCGAGGTCTCCGTAATAGGTGTCGCCGTTCGCGCTGCCGGCCGGCGGCGACGGGTTGAACGGGAACACGTACGACAGCAGCCACGGCTGGCGCCAGACCGGATACCCGCTCGAGATCACGACGGGGCGCGGATCGCCGAAGCCGCGCGCGCTGCGCAGCGTGCCGAGGTAGTGGTCGAACGACCTGTTTTCCTGCATCAGGATCACGACGTGCTTCACGTCCTGGATCGTGCCGGTGACGGTTGCCGCCGGAATCGACTGCGCGCGCAGGATGCTCTCGGGCAGCATGCCGGTGACTGCCGTGGCGCCCGCGAGCTTCAGCGCATCGGCCAGGAACTGACGTCGTGTCGTGGATTTGTTTTGCATGTTCGCTCTCTGTCATGAATGGCCGGACGCCGCCGCGCTTCAAACGCCGCGCGTTGCAATGGCAGTCGCGCCGGACAAGGGCAGGTGCCCGTCAGTGGCAAGCCGTGGCGCAATGCAGGACCGGCGCGGCGGCCGGGCCCGATGCCGATGCGCGGTTCGCGGCGAGGTTGCCGGTCGCGCCGGAATCGCCATCGCCGCAACCGGCCAGCGTGCAGAGGAGTGCGATCATCAAAGCGCCGCGCCAGTGCGGAAAATGACTTTCCTTGCCGGCGGGCGGAGCGGGGTTGTCGTGACTCGATTCAAGTCGGATTCCTGAGTGATTGACGTGCGTCGTTCCTGTTCCTGCTTTCATTGCCCCTCCAGAAATGAAATGAACAGCGGAGAATAGCGCCCGTATCAGAACAACTTCATGACAGGCCATCCGCGCGCGCCGGCGACATGCGACAGCCTTGCATCGGGATTGGTCGCGACCGGATGCGTGACGTAGTCGAGCAACGGCACGTCGTTGATCGAATCGCTGTAGAAGTAGGTTCGTTCGAAATCCGACGGTGCGTAGCCGAGCGAATCGAGCCAGGCGTTCGTGCGCACGACCTTCCCTTCGCGAAAACTCGGCACGCCGGTGCTGCGTCCGGTGAACCGTCCGCCCGGCGTGCCGTCGTCGGTATCGAGCTCGATGCCGAGTAGATGCTCGATTCCAAACTCGGCGGCGATCGGCCCCGTCACGAATACGTTGGTTGCGGTGACGATGCAGCAGAGATCGCCGCTCTCGCGATGACGATCGACGAGCGCGCGCGCCTGTGGCGTGATGGCCGGCCGAATCACCTCGTCCATGAACTGCGCGTGCCAGCGTTCGAGCTGGGCCCGTGGATAGCGGGTGAGCGGCGCCAGCGTCACCGCGAGATACGCGTCCATGTCGAGCGTACCGGCCGCGTAGCGGCCGTAGTGCTCGTCGATCAGCGCCGCGTGCGTGTCGTCTTCCAGCGAACCGACCCGAGTGATGAAGCGGCCCCAGGCCTGATCGCTGTCGAGCGGCAACAGCGTGTGATCGAGATCGAACAGCGCGAGATTCCTGTGCATGTGAAAGTCCTTGTATTGCGTGCCTGCTGGCGTGCTCATGCGCCGATGAGTTTCTCGATCGCGTCCTTCGCGTTCTTCCCGTCGATGGTCGTGACGCCGTCGAGCCACTTCGACAACACGCCCGGGTTCTTCCTCGCCCATTCCTTCGCGACCGCGACCGGATCCGCGTGATTCATGATCGGCACCATCAGCTGGTTCTCTTCGTCGGTCGTGAATTTCAGGTTGGTCAGCAGGCGGCCGACGTTCGGGCAGCGTTCGAGGTAGCCGGGCGTGACGAGCGTGTAGACCTTCGCCGAGCCGTAGTTCGGGCCGAACACGGCGTCGCCGCCTTCCAGGTACGCGATCTTGTAGTTGATGTTCATCGGATGCGGCTCCCACGCCAGGAACACGATCATCCGGTGTTCCTGCACCGCACGCGTCACCTGCACCAGCATCCCGGCCTCGCTGGACTCGACGAGCTTGAAGCCGCCGAGCCCGAATTCGTTCCTGTCGATCATCCGCTGGATCAGCGCGTTACCGTTGTTGCCGGCGCCGATCCCGTAGATCTTGCCGTCGAGCTGGTCGCGGAACTTCGCGATGTCGGCGAAGCTCTTCAGGCCCTTGTCCGATGCGTATTGCGGCACGGCCAGCGTGTAACGCGCGCCGACCAGGTTCGGCTGCGGCAGCAGGTGCACGGCGCCGGCGTCGACGAACGGCTTCACCGTCGGCGTCATGCTCGGATCCCAATAGCCGAGGAACGCATCGATCTGCGCCTTCTTCACGCCGGCCAGCACGATCGGCGGCGACGCGATCGTCTTGCTGGCTTCGTAGCCGAGCCCGTCGAGCAGCATCATCGCGACGCCGGTCGTGGCCGCGATGTCGCTCCAGCCGACATCACCGAGCGTCACCTTCCTGCAGACGTCGCCTTCGGATGCGTGAACGGGCGCCGTCGCGATCGACGCGAGCAGCATTGCGGCCAGCATCCATGCCTTCTTCATCATGTTGGTCTCCTAAGCAAGTGTTCCGGATCGGGTTGCGTGAGTGGTCCGACGATCGATCGTATTGATCGGATGAAACGAACGAACTTGGGTCTAGCCGTGCGGTTTTTCGTAACGTATATTAGAAAGCACAAATTCGCAAGTTCGCACAAAAATACAACCTGCGGCGCGTGCGAACCGTCAGCCGGACGAAAGCAGAACATGCCGGGCGGCGGTTCGGGCGGGTCGCGTTTCATCAAGTCGGTCGAAGAATGGAGGCATCGCATGATCAGTCAGATGGAAATCATCTCCCGCCTGTTGCTGGCCGCGCTGCTCGGCAGCATCATCGGCATCGAGCGCGAACGGCTGTCGTGGGCGGCCGGGTTGCGCACGCACATGCTGGTAGCCGTCGGCGCGGCGCTCGTGATGGTCGTGTCGGCGTTCGGCTTCGCGGACATCCAGAACGCGAAGAACGTGTCGCTCGACCCGTCGCGGGTCGCCGCGCAGGTCGTATCGGGCATCGGCTTTCTCGGCGCCGGGTCGATCATGCTGCGCGGCGAGATCATCCGAGGGCTGACGACGGCGGCGAGCCTGTGGGTCGTCGCGGCGGTCGGGCTGGCGGTGGGCGGCGGCATGTACATCGCCGCGATCGCTGCAACGGCGATCGTGCTGACGATCCTCGCCGGCCTGAAGCCGATCGAGAAGCGCTTCTTCGCCGCGAGGCAGCGCTGGGGCGTGCGTATCCTCGCGAGCCGCGGCGCGGTGAAGCTGACGTCGCTGCAGGCGATGCCCGGGATCGACCAGGCGCGCATCGTCCAGTTCGTCATCGAACAGGACGACGCGACACCGGACGACGACCGGATCCATGTGGTGTTCTCGAAGATGACGAGCCGCGAATTCCAGGTGGTCCGTCAATCCCTGCAGACCCTCGGCGGGGTCAAAAAGATGGAGGAGAGCGCCGCGTAGCCGCGGTTCGAATACCATTGACGTTCATTTCCAAGGACATTTCATGTGGCAAGAAGAGCGATATCAGAGGATCCGGCTTCTGTTATCGAAGATGCAGCGTGTCTCCACCGACCGGATCATGGCCGATCTGAACGTGTCGCGGGAAACCGTGCGCCGCGATCTCGTCGATCTGGAAGCGATGGGGGAGCTGAAGCGCGTGCACGGCGGCGCGGTGCAGGTGGGCGAC
Source organism: Burkholderia diffusa (assembly GCF_902499115.1). GTDB lineage: Bacteria > Pseudomonadota > Gammaproteobacteria > Burkholderiales > Burkholderiaceae > Burkholderia > Burkholderia diffusa. The sequence continues at coordinate 28,296 of NZ_CABVPN010000021.1, read as the reverse complement.
GAAGCGCCGATCGCCGAACGCGCGCAGACGCACGTGAAGGCGAAGCAGGCGATCGCGCGCGCCGCGGCGCGGCTCGTCACGGGCTCGCAGACGCTGTTCATCGACGCGGGCACGACCACCACGCTGCTGGCCGAGGAACTGGCGAAGCTGTCCGGCCTCACGGTCGTCACGAATTCGATCGACGTCGCATTGAAGATGCGCTCGAGCGACCCCGGGCAGGCGAAGAACGAAACGATTCTGCTCGGCGGGATGATCGGCAGCCGCGCGGCCGCGACGGTCGGCGACGGGACGATCGCCGAGATCTTCCGCTATCGCGCCGATCTCGCGTTGCTGTCGCCGGTCGGCGTCGACCACGTGCGCGGCGCGACGAACTACGACCGGATGGAAACGGAAGTCGCGCGCGCGATGGTCGCCAACGCGGCGGACGTCGCGATCCTGGCCGACTTCAGCAAGCTCGGCACGAATAGCCGGATCGGCTTTTGCGAACCCGCGCGGATCGGCACGCTCGTGACGGACCAGAAGGCGGAGTCGGTCGACAGCTACCCGAGCATCAGGAAGGTCATCCGGAACATCGTGCTGTCGTGATGCGCGCGGCGGCGCGCCGCGTCGCGTGGAGCGGCTGGCACGACGCGCTTGCGCCGCAGCATCGACAGTGACTGCGCCGCGGGTGCGGCCGGATCGTCGGTCGATGCCTGCACCGTCCGTTCGATCGCGCTCGCCTCGGCGCGCAGCGCTTTCACCATCGCCATCAAGTCATCGAGCCGCGCGCGCATCGCACGCGCGCTTGTCTGTTCCGCTGCCTCGCGGCGGCTCGTGTGCAGCGCAACCGGGTCGTCGTGCTCGGCACGCAACGCTGGCATGTCCATGCCACAGGCCGCACGTACGACGACGACTGGGGGCATCTGTTCACGATCGAAAGCGGGAAGATCGCGACGTCTGTCGAGTATCACGATACCGAGGCCGAAGCGGCGGCACATCGACCGTGACGACGCCGTATTCGCGCACGGACATCGTCATCATCGGAAGCGTGCATCTCATGCTTCGGCCGGCCGCCCCCGGTCAATCGATCGCACGCATCGCGTGGCGCAGTTCCTGGTAGCTGCGCAGGCCCGTCACGCCGAGTTCGCGTCCGATCCCGCTGAGCCCGAAACCGCCCCAGCACACGTGCGGGTAGATGAGCTGCGGTGCGTTGATCCACACGAGCCCGGCGCGCACGCGTGCCTGGAACTGCTTCGCGATTTCCGCGTCGCGCGTCACGACGGTCGCGACGAGCCCATAGCGCGTGTCGTTCGCGAGCGCGATCGCCTCGTCGTCGGTGCGGAACGACTTCACGCACGCGACCGGGCCGAACACCTCGTCAGTCCACAGCAGGTTGTCGACGGTCGGTTCGGCGACCACGACCGGCGCCATGAAGAAGCCGTTGCCGCCCCCCTCGGCGACGCACCCGCTGAACGCGACGCGGGCGCCGGCCGCGATGCCTTGCTCGAGCATCGCCTCCACGCGCGTGCGCTGCGCGGCCGAGATCAGCGGCCCCATCGCGACGTGTTCGGCGGAAGGCGGCGCGACGACGAGCGCGCGAACGGCCGTCTCGAACGCGGCCATGAAGCGGCGGTACACGCTGTCGTGCACAAGGATGCGCGCGGTGGCCGAGCACATCTGGCCCGCGTTCGTGAACGCACCGGCCACCGCCAGCGACACCGCGACGTCAAGATCGGCGTCGTCGCGCACGATCAGCGACGACTTGCCGCCGAGTTCGAGCGTCACGCGCTTCATGTCCTCGGCCGCGGCCTGCATGACCTTGCGGCCGGCGGCCGTGCTGCCGGTAAACGAGATCTTGTCGACCAGCGGATGCTCGGTCAGCGCCGCGCCGACTTCCGCGCCGCCGTTGACGACGTTGACGACGCCGTCGGGCACGCCGGCTTCGGCGATCAGGTCGAGCAGTGCGTGCTCGGTCGGCGACGTCAGTTCGGACGGCTTCATCACGACCGTGCAGCCTGCCGCCAGCGCGGGCGCGAGCTTCCACGCGGTCGTGACCATCGGGAAATTCCACGGCATGATCAGCGCGGCCACGCCGACCGCATCGTGAAAGCGTTCGGCCGCAACGGTGTCGCTGGGCAGCGCGACCGGCTCGGCCGCGAACAGCGCAGGGTTCTCGCACAGCTGCGCGTAGTACGCGAACGTCGCGGCGACGTCGCCGACGTCGGCGTCGGCCTCGAACGGCGGCTTGCCGCTCACCTGCATCTGCAGCGCCGCAAGGCGTTCGCGGTTGGCGTCGACGCGCGCGGCGATCGTCGCGAGCAGGCGGCCGCGCTCGGCGGGCGGCGTGTCGCGCCACGCGGCGAACGCGTCGCGCGCGGCGCGGACCGCGGCGTCGACGTGCGCGGCCGTCGCGAATTCCTGCCAGCCGATCGTCTCGCCGGTCGACGCATTGAAGATCGGCGCGCCGGCTTCAGCGGAATGCGTGTGCACGGATCGGCCGGCGATGCGCGCGGCGGGCAGCACGATGGCGGTGGCGGAAGGGGAAAGCTCAGCGGTGGACATGAACGTTTTCCTGTCGATCGGGTTAGCGGCAGGCGACGCCCGGCATCACGCAGAGCATCTCGAACGCGAGGTTCGCGCCGACGAGCGCGGTGGTGCCGGTCGGATCATACGGCGGCGACACTTCGACGAGATCCGCGCCGACGATGTTCAGCCCCTTCATCCCGCGAATGATCTCGAGACCCTGCTGCACCGACAGCCCGCCGATTTCCGGCGTGCCGGTGCCGGGTGCGAACGACGGATCGAGACCGTCGATGTCGAAGCTGAGATAGACCGGCGTGTCGCCGATGCGTTCGCGCACCTGCGTCATCAGCGGCGCGAGCGACGTGTTCCAGCATGCCTCCGCCTGCACGACCGTGAAGCCCTGCTGGCGGCACCAGTCGAAATCGTCCGCGTGGTAGCCGGTGCCGCGCAAGCCGATCTGCGTGACCTTGTCGCATTGCAGCAGGCCGTCCTCCACCGCGCGGCGGAACGGCGTGCCGTGCGCGATCTTCTCGCCGAACATCGTGTCGTTCACGTCCGCGTGCGCGTCGACGTGCACCACGGCGACCTTGCCGTACTTCTTGTGCAGCGCGCGCAGGATCGGCCATGCGATCGTGTGGTCGCCGCCGAGCGTGATCGGCCGGCAGCCGTTCGCGACGATCTCGTCATACGCTTGCTCGATGCGGCGCACCGAATCCTTCAGGTCGTACGGATTGGTCGCGACGTCGCCGATGTCGGCGACCTGCAGCGAATCGAACGGTGCCGCGCGCGTGGCCATGTTGTACGGGCGAAGCAGCACGGATTCGGTGCGGATCTGGCGCGGGCCGAAGCGCGAACCCGAGCGATTCGACGTGCCGAGGTCCAGCGGCACGCCGACGAAGCACACGTCGAGGCCGTCGGTCGTGTCGGCCTGCGGCAGGCGCATCATCGTGGCGATGCCGCCAAAGCGCGGCATCTCGTTGCCGCCCATGGGTTGGTTCAGTTCGCGTTGCATCGGGCCGTCTCCTCTTTCTGGTGAAAAGCGATCGGCCGATGGTAGAGGAGAACGCGCACGCGAAGATCTTGAAGTCGCAACGTTTACATCGACGGCGCTCGATGCGAGTGGCGCCGCCGCATCGACGCGGCGTGACCGTCGGCGGACGGTCGACGTCGGACCGGATCAGCGCGCGATCGCGGGCGGCGGCGCGCCGTCGCCGTCGTGGGCCGCGGCCGCACGAAACGCCGGCGCGGCCGAGCCCCATGCAGCAAGCTCGCGTTTCGTGCGCACGCCGAGCTTCGCGAACGCGCGCTTCACGTACGACTCGGCCGACGCGACCCGCACGCCGAGGATGTCGGCGGTTTCCGGCACGGTCTTGCCGGAGATCAGATGCTTGCAGGTTTCGTATTCGCGCTTCGACAGCTTCACGCCGTCGGTCGCGATCCGCGCATCGAACTGCGCGAGCGGATGCACTTCGGGTGTCGGGTGCGCGACGCGCCGCGCGGCGGTAGTCGACGCGTGCAGCTCGAGCAGCGGGAACAGCACATCGCTGACGTTGCGAAAGCGGTTCATCTCGGCGAGCGTGAACGGCGGGCGGTCACGGCCGCGTTCCAGCGCGATCGAATGCTGCGCGTAGCGGGTGCCGCGCGCGAGCACGCATTCGTGGCCGATACGCACGTCGTCGAACAGCCGCTGGCGGAATTCGCCGGGCGGGATCGCCGCGATATCGCGCACGACCAGCATCGTGCCCGTCTTGCCGCGCAGCCCCGCGAACAGCGGGTCGCTGTCGAGAAAGCGCTCGTAGTAGAGCGTCATCACGTCGGAGATCGCGGCAGTCGCGGTGCCGATGCCGCTGCTGCCGATCCATTCGCAGCGGTAGCCGGTGGGCATCGTGCCGTCGACGCGCGAACGTTCGACGTGCGCCACGTCGAGCGGTACCACGTCGTTCAGCAATTGCGTGAGACGCGGCACGAAGTGCGGCGTGCCGACCGTCTCGATCAGCTCGCCCAGCGCCTTGAACGGCACGACGAAGCGGTCGGTGTCGCGGTCTGAGGGGTTCACGTTGAGCAGCATGCGGTTCCCCGGTGAAAAGCGGCCGCGATTTTAGCGTCCGAAGTCCGAAACGTCATTAGGGGGAAATGCGGTATGGCGTCCTGCGACCTGGCGCACCCCGGAAAACGCGACTTGTCCCCCCCGAAGGGGGGCATACCGGGGCAGTGTAAATGAGTAACTTTGTCTCTGCTTTTCAATCCAGAGACGAAAGATTCAGATGACCAAACTGATCAAGGACATCCTGCCGCTCGGCGCAGGCATTGGCGAATTCACGAAGCTCGACTTCGGGATGGACGAAAGCGACTGGCGCGCGGCCGAAGGCAAGAGCGGCAGCTACCTCATCGGCTGGTGGGAAGGCAAGGTCGGCTCGGTGGAGTTTCCGGAAACGGCGGCGGACGAGGCGGTGTGGCTCGTCGAGGGCCGGATCGCGCTGACCGACGTGGAAGGCAACCGGAAGGAATTCACGCCGGGCCAGGGGTACCTGCTGCCGGCCGGTTTCGCGGGCCGCTGGGAGACGATCGAGGACGCGAAGAAGTTCTACGTGCTGCTCGAGAAGTCGTGATGTGAGCGACCGCCGCCGGGGTGTCGTCGTCGGATTGACGCGGGCCCGCCGGCGGTTGCGTTTTCGATCGACCGCAAGCGAAGTCCGTCGCGCTTTTGCCGACAGGACATATTGCGACTTGCGGTGCGTGCGCCGCAAGTCGCCATCGGCGAAATCGGCGAATGCGGCACGCCGCGCACGCTCGACCCGTGCGGGCTGCGATCACGTGGAATGGCTGGGATCATGGAAATGGAAGTCAACGAAGCAACACGGGCCGCACCGGCGCACGCACACGCCGCGCGTCGCGCACCGGTCGCACTGGGCGCCGCCGAGGCGCTCGCGAATACGAAGCTGTTCCCGTACTGGCTCGACAACCCGGCCGCACCGGCCACCGAGCCGGAGCTCGTCGGCGACGCGACGGCCGACCTGCTGATCGTCGGCGGCGGCTTCACGGGGCTGTGGGCGGCCGTGCAGGCGAAGGAGCAGATGCCGCAGCTGAACGTGGTGCTGATCGAGGCCGGCAAGGTCGCGCACGGCGCATCGGGCCGCGCGGGCGGGATCATCTCGACGTCGGTGATGCACGGGCTGCCGAACGCGGTGCGCGTGTTCCCGAACGACATCGCGCAGCTCGAGGCTTTCGGCCATCGCAACCTCGACGGCTTCGAGGAAACGCTGAAGCGCTACGACATCGACGCCGACATCGAGTGGAACGGCGAGATGACGGTGGCGGTCGACCCCGAGCACCTCGCGCACTTGAAGGGCGACTACGATCTGCATCGCGAATACGGACACGACGTCGTGCTGCTGAATCGCGACGAAACGCTCGAACAGTTGAACTCGCCGCTGTTCGCGGGCGCACTGTGGTCGCGCAACCGCAGCGGCATCGTGCATCCGGCGAAGCTCGCGTGGGGGCTCAAGCGCGCGGCGCTGTCGCTCGGCGTGAAGCTGTACGAACACACGCCGCTCACGAAGGTGACCGACGAAGGCGGCACGGTGTACGTGAAGACGCCGAAGGGCAGCGTGCGCGCGCCGCGCGTCGTGTTCGGCAGCGGCACGGCGAAGGTCGGCATTCCCGACATCAACCGCCGGGTGATGCAGGTGCGCGACCACGTGCTCGCGACCGAGCCGCTCACCGACGAACAGCTCGCGCGCATCGGCTGGAAGAATCGCCAGGGCGTGTACGACACGCGCACACAGCTGAACTATTTCCGGCTGACGAAGAACAACAACATCATCTTCGGCGGGCTGGTCAGCTATCACTTCGACGGCGATCCCGAGCCGCACCAGGACGGCGAGCGCGAAACCTACTACCGGCTCGCGGAGGCGTTCTACCGCACGTTCCCGCAGCTCGCCGACGTGCGCTTCTCGCACGCGTGGGGCGGCCCGATCGACTACTGCTCGCGCGGCTCGGTGTTCGCGAAGCGCTATCTGGGCGACAAGGCCGTGTTCGTCGCCGGCTACACGGGTTTCGGCGTCGCGGCGAGCCGGTTCGGCGCGTTCATGGGGCTGAACATCCTGTTCGATCGCGACAGCCCGGAACGCAAGCTCGACATTGCGAACCAGAGCCCGAGCTACATCCCGCCCGAGCCGATGCGCTGGGTCGCCGCGAAGATCACGTTCCATGCGTTTGACGGCGCGGATGCCGAAGGCGGCTGGAAGCGCGCGTGGATAAACGGGATCAAGGCGATGGGCTTCCCGATGTAGGCGACGCGCGATGTCCGCGAGCGACGCGTATGGCGCGTGCCGTTGCCGATGGCGGCACGCGTCCGGCAAGGTTCATCGGCAAAGACGGCCGGTATCGCGCCGGCCCGACAACGCGCTCAGGCGCAGCGGCTCGAAGCATGTTTTCGAATACCACCGATCTCGATCTCCGGCTCATCCGGGTCTTTCTCGCCGTCGTCGACGCACGCGGCATCACGGCGGCCGAGGCATCGCTCGGCGTGCGGCAGTCGACGATCAGCACGCAGCTGTCTGCGCTGGAAGCGCGCGTCGGTTTCAAGCTGTGCGATCGCGGCCGCGGCGGCTTTCGGCTGACGTCGAAGGGTGAACGCTTCGCGGCCACGGCACGTACGCTCGTCGCGGCGACGTCCGAGTTCGTCGCGCGTGTGCGCGACATCGACCGCAAGCTGGTCGGCACGCTGTCGATCGGCCTGATCGGGCAGGCGCCGCTCGTCGAAAACGCGCGCCTGGCCGATGCCATCGGCGCGTTCCGCAAGCGCGACCAGGCCGTCACGTTTTCGATGAAGGTCGCGTCGCCGCAGGAACTCGAGGAAAGTCTCGTCAACAACCAGCTCGATCTCGCGATCGGGTATTTCTGGCACCGCGTGCCGGGGCTCGACTACACGCCGTTGTTTACCGAGGAACAGGTGATCTACTGCGGGCGCGGCCATCCGCTGTTTCATGCGTCATGGCCGGTGTCGGCCGACGACCTGCAGGCGCACGACTGGGTATGGCGCACTTATCCGGTGCCGGAGGAGCAGTATCCGCTGCCCGAGCGGCGCGTGACCGCGAGCGCGGACAGCATCGAGGCCGCGACGATCCTGATTCTGTCGGGCGGCCATCTCGGCTATCTGCCCGCGCATTACGCGGAGCCGTTCGAGCAGCGCGGGCTCGTGAAGGCCATCGGCCGCGCGACGCTCAGCTTCGACGTGCCGCTGCATCTCGCGATGAAGCGCAGCGCGAGCGACAGGCCGATCGTCGACGCGTTCTGCGAGGATTTGCTGCGCGCGTTCAACATCAAGGCGGTCGCGCTGGCCGCGTAGCGCGGCACCTGCTCAGGCATCGATGCGTTCGACCTTGCCGACCAGCAGCCCGTACGACAGGCTGCCCTCGAGCGCCATCGCGGCGATGTAGGTGATCGCGCGCGAGAAGTCCGCGCCGTCGACGAGCAGCCCGATCACGATCGGCGTCGCGATTGCGACCAGATTGCCGGTGAGGTTGAACACGAGCGGCCATGTGATCGATGCGAAGCCGTTGCTGAAGAACGCGATCGTCATAAACGCGATCACCCATCCCGTCGACGTGACGTAGTTCGCGCCGATGATGCAGGTCGAGATCCTGGCCACATGCGCGGCGGCTATCGATGCGCAGCCCGCGACCAGCAGCGCGCAGCGCAGGAGAAGCGGTTGGAATCGCGCAGCACGCGTCATGGGCGAAGCGCGAACGCTTGAGATTTGAACGCGTGCCGGGCAGGGCGGGTTACGTGCTTGCGCTGTCGTCGCGATATCCGCTCTTGCCGTCGAAGATTTCCTTGAGCGCGGCACGCAGCACGACCGGATCGTGCTCGCCGGGCGCGAGATGAATCACGTAATGCGTGTTGCCGTCGAGACGCGCGGCGGTGCGCTCATCGAGCTCGACTTCGATCGTGTCGCCCGTGAGGCGCACCGTCAGATCCTTCACGTGCGCGGTAAGCTGGTCGAGCACCATCACCTCGATCGACGTTTCGTCCGGAAAGCGCAGCAGCGAGAAGCAATAGTTCTGCGCCGCGTCGTGGCAATAGATGTTCGCGCAACTTTCGTCGTCGTCGATGTCGGACGTTGCCGCGCCGACGGTGGCATGTAGTTCCATGATGTTTCTCTCGATGAGGGGTTATCGGGGCAGCGCGGCTTCCGCTTCAACCTCGCAGTGCGCATCGCGCGCCTTCAGCCACAACCCGAACTCGCGCATGACGTCGACGACGGGCCGCAGCCGGTCACCGTCCGCGGTCAGATCGTACTCGACGCGCACCGGCACTTCCGGATACACGGTGCGCCGCACGAAGCCGGCGTCCTCGAGCGCGCGCAGATCGAGCGTCAGCATGCGCTGCGAGATGCCCGGCATGTCGCGGCGCAGGTCGCCGAAGCGCTTCGGCCCGTCGAGCAGATACGACACGAGCAGCAGCCGCCAGCGGCCGCCGAGCAGGCGCATCGCTTCTTCCACGGAACATCCTGTCGCACTCGTTTTCATCCTGCTGAACCCCGGTAGGTAACTTTTTTGTGACTACGGCACAAACGACTGCCTTCTTCTCAGCGCTGCGCCGATGCGAGATATTAGCGCCCGCGTCGCGGCGAATCGAGAGTCGAACCACCCAACCAAGGAAACACATGAAGCTCTATCACGCTCCCGGCAGCTGCTCGCAGGCGATTCGCATCGTGCTGCGCGAAGCGGGCATCGACGCGAAGATCGTCACGGTCGACGCGCGCAAGCACCGGATCGAAGACGGTCGCGATTATTACGACGTCAACGAACTCGGCTACGTGCCGCTGCTCGAACTCGACGACGGCACGATGCTGCGCGAAGGACCGGTGATCGCGCAGTATCTCGCCGACCTGCGCCCCGACGCGGGGCTCGCACCCGCGTACGGCACCCTCGCGCGCTACCGGCTGATGGAATGGCTGAACTTTCTCGGCACCGAGATCCACAAGGGCTTCATCCCGCTGCTGTACGCGGTGCAGGCGGGGAAATACGTCGACCCGGCGCGGCAGAAGCTCGACAGCCGCTTCGCATGGATCGACCGCCAGCTCTACGGCAAGACCTTCATCACGGGCGACACGTTCACGATCGGCGATGCGTACCTGTTCGCGCTGACGGGTTGGGGCAAGGCTGACTGGATGCGTTCGGTGTACAACGCCGACATCGACTTGAGCCGGTACACGAACCTGCGCGCGTGGTACGAGCGGGTGCGCGCGCGGCCGGCCGTGCAGCAGGTGCTGCAGGCCGACGCCCGGCCCGATGTGTCGTGATTGAAGCGCGTCGCGCGTTCAGCGCGTCAGCGTCACGAACAGATAGCCGACATACCCGGCCCCGTTTGCCAGCAACGCCCAGATCGCGAGCCCGCGCGCGCGGGCATTGACGCGCAGCCACACCGCCGCCGCGAGCGTGATGATCACGCCGGTCAGCACTTCGGGGCGCGGTTCCCACGGCGTCAGCATGATGCCGATCGCCGGCAGCAGCGTGCCCTGGAACACCATCGCGCCGGTGATGTTGCCGAACGCGAGCGTGTCCTTCTTGCGGCGGATCCACAGCACGCTGTTGACCTTTTCCGGCAATTCCGTCGCGATCGGCACGATGATCAGCGACAGCAGCAGCGCGGAGATGCCGAGCAGGTGCGACACCCCCTCGACGCCGTGAATGAAGCCCTTCGCCCCGCCGACGAGCAGCGCGACACCGAGCGCGAGTTGCAGCGCGATGGTCGCCAGGTTGGTCGGCAGCCCGACGCGCGACAGGAACATCGCGTGCGGCGCCTCGGTGCCGTGCCCGGCATCGACGAGTTGCGTCGACGCGCGGAACGTCATCAGGACGTACGTCACGTAGATGCCGACCAGCATCGCGGCGAGCAGCGCACGGACCGCCCACACGTGATGCGGAACGAACATCGCGATGGTGGCGAGTGCGAATGCGGCGATGAAGTAGTTCAGGTCGCGCACGAAGCCGGTGCGCTCGGGCGCGATCGTGCCGGTCAGTCCGCGTGAGCGGATCACGGCGATCGTCATCAGGAAGGTCGTCAGCGTCGCGAGCATCAGCGGCGCGCCGAGAATCGCGCCGACGCCGATTTCCTCGTTCACGGCCGCGTTCGACGTGCCGCCCGCGAGCGCGAGCAGCGGCACCATCGTTTCGGGAAGCGCGGTGCCGACGGCGGCGAACAGCGAGCCGGTCACACCTTCCGAAATCTTCAGCCGCTCGCCGAGATGTTCGAGCGCATTCGTGAAGAGTTCGGCGGCGATCAGGATGACGATCAGCATGACCGCCAGTTCGACGAGCATCAACGTCATGCGGCACCTCCGCAGGCAGGCACGCAGGCAGTGGCGGAACGGACGCGGCGAACGAAACGCAGGGGGAAGTCTGGAAGGAACATGGGGACTCCGTGGTCGGACGTGGACGAACCATGACGCATCTGCCGACGTCCGACCAGGAACGACGCGATGCGTCGATGGTCTCGCCAGACCGATTAGGCCGAACGCGCCACGGCCGCAGGCCGAGTGTGTTGACGCGTTCGCTTTCCGGGGGATGGAAAGCAGGCTACTCCCCAAAGACGAAGGGCAGTCTAGCCGAGCTGGCCGCTTTCGGCAAGCGCGTGCGGCCATATCCATTCATGCGTGCGGTCAAGCCGTCTTGTGACGGATGCCCATGCAGTATCGGGAAGCAATCGGCATGCTCGCGCGGCGGCGTCATCCGCGTGTCACGAAACGCGGGCCGGGAAGTGAAGCGCGAAGGTCGTCCGTCCGTCGCGGCTCACGACCTCGACCTTGCCGCGATGCAGCTCGACGATCGACTTGACGATCGCGAGCCCGAGCCCGGTGTTGCGCGCCGCGCCGTGCCGCGACGAATCGATCCGGTAGAAGCGCTCGAAGATCCGCTCGATCTGTTCGGGCGCAATCGCGACGCCGCGGTTCGTGACCTCGACGACCGCGTAGCCGGGCCGGGGCGATACGGCCAGCTCGATCGTCGATCCGGCTTCCGCGTGTTCGAGCGCGTTCGAGACGAGGTTGCTGACGGCGCGCCGGAACAGTGTCGCGTCCGCGACGACCGGCGCTGCGCCGTGTACGTCGAGGCGCACGCCGGCCTCGTCGGCCAGCGCCTGGAAATACGACGCGAGCCGGCGCAGCTCGTTGCCGGCGTCGAGTTCGGCGGTCTTCAGGTGCTGCCGCGCATTGTCCGTGCGCGCGAGAAACAGCATGTTCTCGATCATCCGCTGCAGCCGTTCGCATTCCTCGATGTTCGAATCGATCAGCGCTTCGTATTCCTCGGTGGTGCGGGCACGCGACAGCGTGACCTGCGACGCGCTGATCACGTTCGCGAGCGGCGTGCGCATGTCGTGCGCGAGATCGGACGAGAACTGGGACAGCCGCACGAACGCGCGCTCGAGCCGGTCGAGCATCCGGTTGACGGACGTGGCGAGCTCGCGCAGCTCGATCGGGCCGCCGCGCGCATCGAGGCGCGCGGCCAGGTTGTGCGCCTCGATGCGCGACGTCTGCCGGCCGAGGCTCTCGACCGGACGCAGACCGCGGGACGCGACCGCGTAGCCGAGCGCGCCGACCAGGAGCGCGCCGAGCGCGGCCGCGAGCCAGATGTCGACGCGATAGCTTTCCAGCAGCGACTGGCGATCCGCCGCCGTGCGCGCCAGCGCAACCTGAATGGTTTCGCCCGACGGCAGCGTGGCGCGCGCACGGACGCAGCGCGACGTGCCGATGCCGGGCGGCGAGCACGTGAATGGGCTGGCCGCCGCGCCCGCTGCACCGGCCGGCTGCGGCCGCGCGATCACCGACGCGAGCGTATGGCCGGCTTCGTCGGTGTGTTCGACGAGCGGGCGGTTCGCGCCGTCGTAGATGCCGAGATAGACGCCCGGATGCGACAGCAGCACTTCATGGAAAACGGCCGGATCGGCGCGCACGGCGGCGGTCGAACCGCTCGCCCGCGCGAGCTGCAGGAACTGGTTGAGCTTGCCGGCGATCTCGATATCGTCGCGCCGGGTCAACTCGGCGGACAGCGAGCGATACAGGTACGCGCCGGTCAGCGCGAACACGAGCGCGGCCACGACCGCGAACGCGAGCGTCAGGCGCCGGAGCAGCGAATAGGGCGCGGGGCCGCCTTTCATGCGCGATCCTCGAGCACGTAGCCCATCCCGCGGATCGTGTGGATCAGCTTCTTCTCGTACGCGTTGTCGATCTTCGCGCGCAGGCGCTTGATCGCCGCATCGACGACGTTCGTGTCGCTGTCGAAATTCATGTCCCAGATCTGCGACGTGATGAAGGTGCGCGTCAACACCTCGCCCTCGCGTTCCGCGAGCAGCTGCAGCAGAGCGAACTCCTGCGCGGTCAGGTCGATGCGGGCGTCGGCGCGCCGCACGCGGCGCTTGATCAGGTCGACTTCGAGATCGGCGATGTGCAGGATCTCTCGGGAATTGCGCGGCACGCGCCGCAGCAGCGAACGGATGCGGGCAAGGAACTCCGCGTACGCGAACGGTTTGAGCAGGTAGTCGTCGGCACCCAGTTCGAGCCCCGTGACCTTGTCCTCGATCGCTTCCCGGGCCGTCAGCAGCAGCACCGGCGTCTGCTTCTGCGCGCGCAGCCGCCGGAGCACCTCGAAGCCGTCCAGTTCCGGCAGCATCACGTCGAGCACGACGAGATCGAAATCCTCGTGCAGCGCGAGGAACAGCCCGTCCTGGCCGTTCTCGGCCACGTCGACCGTGTAGCTTGCCTCCGTCAGCCCCTTGCGGAGGTACGACGCCATCTTGGGTTCGTCTTCGACTATCAGTATCCGCATGGTGGAGCAGGCGTTCGTGATTCCAGCCGGTCAGTGTAACGCGTGAGCTTACGGCGCAGCGCGTGCGCGAAAGATGACCGCCGGATGACGGAATTTTCATGAAGCGCGCGTGCGATGCGTCGCCGTACTTCATGAAAATTCCGTCATGTTTCGGCCATGTCGTCGTCACGCCGGCGGCGATAAGCTGCGGCCGTCTCGTATCCGGCGCGCGTCGTCGCGGCGCCGCTCCCGTTCATCCGGTCACCGTCTGCCTGATTCCGCATCCATGTCGTATTGGCGCAAATTCATCCTCGTTGTGCTGCTGGCGCTGTGCGTGCCGATCCAGTCGTTCGCGACCGTGTCGACGCAGTGCGCGGGTGCCGCCGCGTCGCATGCGGGGGCCGGCGCGGAGGCCCAGGCTGCGTCGCATGCGATGCCGAGCGCGCACGGCGAGCGGCATGAGCACGACGACCACGCACGGCACGGGGCGCCTTGTTCCGCCTGCGGGTCCTGCTGTTTCGGCTCGGGCATGGCGGAGGTGCCTGCCGTGTCCGTTACGTCGGACGTCGGCCTCGCGGTCGTCACGTTCGCGCCGTCGACGGTCGTCGTGTCGTTCTTGACCGGCGGCATCGACCGGCCGCCGCGCCGGATTCCCGTCTAGTCCGTGTCCGCGGCCGACCGGCCGCGATCCGCAAACCGTGCCGGCGAACGCTCGACATCCGCCGCACGACTCACGACGAGAAACATCCATGCGATTGATTACTGCGGCGCTGCTTGGCGCGGCGGCGCTCGTGCCGTCGCTCGCGCCCGCGCAAACCGCCTTTCCCGATCCGGCCGACGCGGCTGCGCCGGTGCCGGACGTCACGGTGACGTCCGCGTTCGACGGCTACGTGCCGTATCGGGACGACGCAGGCCCGGGCTGGAAGCAACTGAACCGGGACGTGACGGCGCGGCCCGCGAAGGGCGGCGCCACCGGACACGCGAAACCCGAAAATGCGGCAGCCGGCGCGGCCCATTCGATGCACGGAGGGGCCGCGCAATGACGAGACTTGCGATTTCACCGCGGTTCGGCGCAACCGTGCTCGTGCTGGCATTCCTCGCCGGCTGCACGACATTCTCGAAGGACGGCGGCTTCGACGCCGTGTCGTCCGTCGCATCGGAGCGCATCGGGAAGGTCGCCGTCATCGTCAGGACCGACGCCGACCGTGCGGCCGTCGACAAGCGGACGACGGAACTGCTCGAGAAACCGCTGTCGATGGACGACGCGGTGCAGCTCGCGCTGCTGAACAACCGTGGCCTGCAGGCGTCGTACGCGGAACTCGGGCTGTCGGAGGCCGATCTCGTGCAGGCAGGCCGGCTGCCGAACCCGCGCTTCTCGTTCAGCCGCACGCGGGCCGGTGACGGCGAACTGAGCCTCGGCCGCACGTTCTCGGCCAACGTGTTCGCGCTGCTGACGCTGCCGCTCGCGACGAACATCGAACGCCGCCGTTTCGAGCAGACTCGGCTCGAAACCGCCGACGCGATGCTGGGGGTCGCGGCCGACGCGCGCCGCGCATATGTCGAAGCCGTCGCGGCCGAACAGGCCGCGAATTATGCGCAGCAGGTCCGCGACGCCGCGAGCGCCGGAGCCGAACTCGCGCTGCGCATGCGCCAGGCCGGCAACTTCAGCCGGCTCGACTACGCGCGCGAACAGGCGTTCCATGCGGATGCTGTCGCGCAGCAGGCGAAGGCGCGGCAGCAGGCCGTGGCCGCGCGCGAGAAGCTCACGCGCGCGATGGGGCTGTGGGGCGAGCGCACGCGGTATGCGCTGCCCGAGCGCTTGCCCGACCTGCCGAAGGCACGCCCCGATCTGCCCGATCTCGAACGCTATGCGATGAGCAATCGCCTCGACATCCAGGCCGCGAAGCTGCAGACGCGGGGCGTCGCGTCGTCGCTCGGGCTCAGCAAGGCGACGCGCTTCGTCAACGCGGTCGATCTCGGCTACGTGAACAACTACGAGACCTCCAAGGGGCACGAGCACGGCTACGAGATCAGCGTCGAGATTCCGCTGTTCGACTGGGGCGGCGCGAAGGTGGCGCGGGCCGAGGCCGTCTACATGCAGTCGGCGAACCGGCTCGCTCAGACGGCGATCGACGCGCGCTCGGAAGTGCGCGAATCGTACGCGGCATACACGACGAGCTACGACGTCGCGAAGCACTATCGCGACGAAGTCGTGCCGCTGCGCAAGACGATCTCGGACGAGTTGCTGCTGCGCTACAACGGGATGCTCGCGAGCGTGTTCGAGCTGCTGGCCGATGCGCGCGAACAGGTGGGCGCGGTCAACGGCTACATCGATGCGCTGAAGGACTACTGGCTCGCCGAAACCGATCTGCAGGCGGCCGTCGGCGGCCGGCTGCCGACCGC
This sequence comes from Burkholderia diffusa, assembly GCF_902499115.1. Classification (GTDB taxonomy): domain Bacteria; phylum Pseudomonadota; class Gammaproteobacteria; order Burkholderiales; family Burkholderiaceae; genus Burkholderia; species Burkholderia diffusa. The sequence continues at coordinate 12,583 of NZ_CABVPN010000021.1, read as the reverse complement.
GCAGCCGATGCAGCCGATTCAGCCGATGCAGCCAACGCAGCCAACGCAGCGTGCGGACGCGCCCGTCGCACCCACGACCGACGCTGCACCGCAGCCGGCTTCTTCACCCGTGGCGCAACCGGCGCCCGCAACGCATCCGGAAGGTCATTGACATGGTGTCCCGTCGACAATTTCTCAGCGGCTCGGGCGCCGCGTTGCTCGGTGCGGCGATGGTCAGCAAGGCCGGCGCGGCGTCGCTGCCCGAAGCGCCCACGATGGCGAAGGCCGGCACGCAGCCGCCGCTCGTGCCGCCCAACGGCCGCCCGTACACGCCTGTCGCGACGCTGAACGGCTGGACACTGCCGTGGCGAATGAAGAACGGCTGGAAGGAATTCCACCTGACGGCCGAGCCCGTCGTGCGCGAGATGGCGCCCGGGATGAACGCGAACCTGTGGGGCTACAACGGCCAGTCGCCAGGCCCGACGATCGAGGCCGTCGAAGGCGACAAGGTCCGGATCTTCGTGACGAACCGGCTGCCCGAGCACACGACGATCCACTGGCACGGGCTGCGGCTGCCCAACGGGATGGATGGTGTCGGGGGCCTCACGCAGCCGCACATTCCGCCGGGCAAGACCTTCGTCTACGAGTTCCAGCTGGAGGCGCACGGCACGTTCATGTATCACCCGCATGCCGACGAAATGGTGCAGATGGCGATGGGGATGATGGGCATGTTCATCGTGCACCCGAAGGATCGCGCGACGATGCCGGTCGATCGCGACTTCGTCTTTCTGCTCGCCGCGTACGACATCGATCCGGGCAGCTACACACCGCGCGTGAACGAGATGACGGACTTCAACATGTGGACGTTCAACTCGCGCGTGTTCCCGGGCATCGACCCGCTGCCGGTGCGGGCGGGCGACCGCGTGCGGATTCGTTTCGGCAACCTGACGATGACGAACCATCCGATCCACCTGCACGGCTACAGCTTCGAGGTGGCCGGTACCGACGGCGGCTGGATTCCGCCGGCGGCGCGCTGGCCGGAGGTGACGGCGGATGTCGCCGTCGGCCAGATGCGCGCGATCGAGTTCACCGCCGATCGCCCGGGCGACTGGGCGTTCCATTGCCACAAGTCGCATCACACGATGAATGCGATGGGGCATCAGGTGCCGAACCTGATCGGCGTGCCGCAGAAGGACCTCGCGAAGAAGATCGGCAAGCTCGTGCCCGACTACATGGCGATGGGGAGCACGGGCGGCGCGATGGGCGGCATGGAAATGCCGCTGCCCGACAACACGCTGCCGATGATGACGGGCACCGGCCCGTTCGGGCCGCTGGAGATGGGCGGCATGTTCACGGTGCTGAAGGTCCGGCAGGGGCTCGGCCGCAACGACTATCGCGATCCGGGCTGGTTCCGGCATCCGAAGGGCACCGTCGCGTACGAATACACCGGCGAATTGCCGGACGGTTGAGCCGCGGGCAGCATGCGGCGGCCGTGACGATGCGGCCGCCGGTTTTCGTTTCATTCACTCAGGAGCACGCACGATGAAGAAGGAACTGGTTTCGATTGCAACGGGTTGCATGCTGGCGTTTTCCGCCGCGTCGTACGCGGCCGGCGACATGGCCGGCATGGATATGAGCGGCGGCGCGATGCAGGGCACCGCCGCAAAGCGCGAGATGTCGCACGGCGAGATTCGCAAGATCGACACGGGCACGGGCAAGCTGACGATCAAGCACGGCCCGCTGGACAACCTCGGGATGGACGCGATGACGATGGCGTTCAAGGTGAAAGACCCGGCGATGCTGTCGCAGGTGAAGGTGGGCGACCAGGTCGACTTCGTCGCCGAGGACGTGGGCGGCACGTTGACCGTCGTCGAGCTGAAGAAGCCGTGACGCCGGGCATGACCATGAAGATCACCACGCTCGGGCGGCTGGCCGCCCTCGCCGCGGCCGGCGCGATCGCCGCCGCCGTGCCGGCCGCGGCATTCGCGCACGGCAAGCTGGAAAGCGCCGCACCGGCGACGGGCAGCGCGGTCGACACCGCGCCCGACACGTTGCGGCTGACGTTCAACGAAGACCTCGAACCGGCGTTCAGCTCGGTGAAGGTGTCGGACGCGAACGGCAATGCCGTCGCGCACGAAAAGGCGAAAGTCGATGCGTCGAATCCGCGCGTGATGACCGTCGGGATACCGAAGCTTGGGCCCGGTGCGTACACGGTGCAGTGGGTGGCGATGACGGCCGACGCGCATCGCACCAAGGGCACCTATGCGTTCAGGGTGAAGGGGTGAACGAGGGCCTCGTCGGCCTTCTGAGGCTCGTGTCGGTGGCGATCCAGAACACCGGGTTCACCGTCATCGTCGGCGCGCTGCTCGGCAGCCACTGGCTCGCGCGCGGCGAGTCGGCATGGCAGCACGGCATCGCGCGGCGTCTCGTCGCGACGCTGCGCATCGCGTCCATCGTGTCGCTGCTCGCGAGCATCACCGCGTTCTGGGCGCACTGCGCGCTGATGAGCGATGTGTCGATGCGCGACGCCTGGCCGGCCGTCCGCGCGATGCTCGCCGGCACCGGCTTCGGCCACGCGTGGCTGGCCGGCGCGGTGTTCACGGCCGTCGTCGTGCTGCTGTCGTTGCTCCGGCGTGCGAACGACACGCGCTTTCCGTTCGCGATGTGGGCCGCGCTCGCAGGTGTCGCACTCGCGCGCAGCAACGGCGGGCATCCGGTCGACGCGGGCCTGTTCAGCGTGCCGGTGTGGGTCGACTGGCTGCATCTGCTGGCAATCAGCGCGTGGGTCGGGCTCGTGTTCGTGACGGCGTTCGGCGTGATGCCGCGTCTTGCCGGCATGCCCGCGAGCGAACGCACGACCGGCGCATCGTTCGTGCAGTCGCTGTCCGATGCGTCGACGTACGCGTTGATCGTGCTGTTCGCGACCGGCGCTTACAACGGCTGGCGCGGTGTCGATACGCCCGCGAACCTGCTCGGGTCGACGTACGGGCAGATCCTGCTGTTCAAGCTCGCGCTCGTGCTGATCGCGACGGCGCTCGGCGGACACAACCGGTTCTTCGAGATGCCGAAGTTGCTGGCCGCGCTGAAGGACCCGGCGGCCGCGACGCCGGCCGACCTGTTGCGACGGTTCGGCGCGGTGTTGCGGATCGAGGCGGTTGTGCTGGCCGGCGCGCTGATGGTGGCCGCCGTGCTCGTGTCGAGCGCGTTGCCGGGGACGGTTTAGCGCCACGGCCGGCAGGCGAAGCCGGTATCGGGAAATCGTCGGAACAGCGGCGGTTTTGATCGGAGGACTTCGCGCTTTCCGACCGTGAGCGCGATGTCGGATTATTACATCCATCTATCTTCTGGTTACTAACAACTGTCATCGAGCGCCGCTAAGCTTTCGCCATCCTCACAACCGGGATTCCCCGTCATGCGCTCGACAATCCGCCTGTTTGCCCCGCTATTGCTGCTGCCCACGCTTGCCGCACCGGTCTTCGCCGTCACCGCCGCTCCCGTCAGTCCGAACTGCGGCGGCAGCACGACGCCGATCGCCGACATCCAGGGGCCCGGCGCGCCGTCGCCGCTCGCCGGCCAGAACGTGTCGATCGAAGCGGTCGTCACCGCCGATTTCGGCGGCACGGACGGCTTCGGCGGCTTCTTCGTCCAGCAGGCCGACGCGCAGCGCCGCAACCAGCCGGGCGTCTCCGAAGGCCTGTTCGTCTATGCGCCGAAAGTGCGCGCGAAGGCCGGCGATCTCGTGCACGTGACCGGCAAGATCGAGGAAAAATACGGGCAGACGCAGCTCACGCTGTCGGGCGCGATCGCGGTGTGCGCGAACAACCAGACGGTCACGCCGGCGACGCTCTCGCTGCCGGTCGACAACCCGAACGCATTCGCCGCATATGAAGGGATGCGCGTGCGCCTGCCACAGACGCTCACCGTCACCGAAAATTACGAACTCGGCCGCTACGGCAGCGTGTTGCTGAGCAACGGCCGCCTGCGCACACCGACGAGCGTGGTGCCGCCGTCGCAGGCGCAGACGCAGATCGATGCAAACGCACGCAACCGGCTGGTCCTCGACGACGGCTCGAACAAGCAGAACCCGGCGACCGTGCCGTATCCGGCGCCGGAACTGTCGGCCGCGAACACGTTGCGCTCGGGCTACACCGTGCGCGACGTCGAAGGCGTGCTCGAGGTGCGCTACGGCGCATGGCGCGTGCAGCCGCTGCCCGGCGCGGCCGCGCCTGCTTTCGACACGCGTTCGAACCCGCGCACCAACGCACCGGCGCGCGATCCGAAATCGAACCTGCGCGTCGCGTCGTTCAACGTCCTCAACTACTTCAACGGCAACGGTCTCGGCGGCGGCTTCGATGATCCGAACAACCGCGGCGCGAAGAACTACCAGGAATTCCAGCGCCAGGAAGCGAAGATCGTCAGCGCGCTGAAGGCGCTCGACGCCGACGTGATCGGCCTGATGGAAATCCAGAACAACGGCTACGGCGAACTGAGCGCGGTGCGTCAGCTCGCGGCGAAGCTCGGCAGCAACTGGCGCGTCGTCGATCCGGGCACGTCGCGCCTCGGCGGCGACGCGATCACGGTCGCGATGATTTACGACAGCCGCGCGGTCGAACCCGTCGGCCGCGCGTCGACGCTGGCGATCGACGACAAGAACCGCCAGCCGCTCGCGCAGTCGTTCCGCCGGATCGGCGGCAAGCAGGCGTTGACGATCGCGGTCAATCACCTGAAGTCGAAGAACTGCCCGGACGCCGCGAACGACGACCTCGACCAGGGCGACGGCCAGGGCTGCTGGAATCCGACGCGCACGCGCGCGGCCGCGAAGCTGGCCGACTGGCTCGCCGGCAACCCGACGGGCGTCGCAGGGCAGGGCACGCTGCTGATCGGCGACTTCAACAGCTACACGTATGAAGACCCGATCCGCCTGCTCGAATCGCGCGGCTACCGCAACCTCGTGTCGCGCTGGATCGGCGCCAATGCGTACAGCTACGTGTACAACGGCGAAGCCGGCTACCTCGATCATGCGCTCGCGTCGCTGCCGCTCGCATCGCACGTGAAGGCCGTGCACGAATGGCACATCAACGCGGACGAGCCGCTCGCGCTGCAGTACACGCTCGCGTACAAGTCGGCCGAGCAGCAGAAGACGTTCTACGCGCCGGATGCGTATCGTTCATCGGACCACGATCCGGTGCTGATCGATATCGCGTTGCCGGGCAACGGGCGCTGATCGCTGACTCGCGTGTCTGAAGTACGGCGTGCGACGTTGCCGCACGCCGTCGCGCGGGCGGTGCTTGTGCCGCTCGCGCTGCCTCTCTCCCCCTCGGCCGTCACGTGCCCGATTCGCGATCGCTGTCATGCGATCCGGAATGCGTGGCGCGAATGACGGCTTCTTCATTGCGAATGCCTTCGCATTACGCATCAATGCCGCTTGGCGCACTCCGCGGTTTAATTCCAATGCCGGGTAAATAATTCCATGGCGTGTCCGGGAGATAATCGGAATCGGTATTTTTTGGACAATGCCGATTTTTATTCATTGAATCGCGCCAATCGATTCGGGATAATTAAAATGAAAGAAAAATCCTGTCGCTTTGAAGGGCGTCCATGCGCAATGCGAAGTCTGGAAGCGTTGCCCAACGTGCGGAAACGCAGCCGCATTCCAATAAAAACGACTCATATAACAAGCCGGGTGCGAACAATCGTGTTTTCTTTCAAATGCCAGACACTGATCGCCGTTTGCATCATAAGAGATTTTTTAATATCGGAATGATCTTTGACAACGCAGCGCAGCACCACCTATTTTTGTGATGTCGTAAATTTTGGTCATACGATAAGTCGTTGAAACTGCAAAGGGGGCGGCGTTACCCGCATCATTCTCCGCCAGCAGTTTGCTGTGTCTGTATCAAGTTCAGTCTCTCGAAGAAATCCAGTCCCCAACCGCCGTCTGCCGACCGTGCAACGCGAGTGGCGGGTATGCCTGCGCGTTTTTCGCCGGCGATGGCGGCCCGTGTGAAGCGGTATCCGACCCAAGGACAGAGATGAAACCAGACAGGAGCAGTACCGGCAGCCGCCGCGCGCGTCGCGGCTGGCTGGCCGGGCTAGGCGCATTGACCGTCGTGACGCTCGTGCTCGCGGGCTGCGGCGGCGACGATTCGTCGTCGGTCGGCGCGTCGAGCCTCGCGCAGGCCACCGCCAGCCAGCAGGCCAGCGCGCAAGCGGCGGCCGACAGCCAGTCGCCGGCGGCGAACCAGCCTTACGTCGACCCCGTCGCCTATTCGATGAACGCGACCGACGGCCTTGCGGCCGCGCAGGTCTCGGAGAAGGCGGCGGTGATGCATTACCAGTGGAAATCCGGCGGCACGACGGTCAGCTACACGACGACCACGGGCCACCTGACCGCGCAGGACGCGAACGGCAACGCGGAAGCGTCGATGTCATACGTCGCGTACACCGCGCCGAGCACGAACGGCAAGCCGCGCCCCGTCACGTTCGTCTATAACGGCGGCCCCGGATCGTCGTCGATCTGGCTGCGCCTCGGCTCCTTCGCGCCGACGCGCGTCGCCACGCCCGATCCGCTGTTCGGCAACAACTGGCCGAACTATCCGCTCGTCGACAACGCGGAAAGCCTGATCGACACGACCGACCTCGTGTTCATCGACCCGCCGGGAACCGGGCTGTCGGAAGCCGTGCTGCCGAACACCAACCAGAAGTACTGGGGTTCGGACGCGGACGTCAACATCATGCGCGACTTCATCCAGCGCTACCTGAACGTCAACAGCCGCGGCACGTCGCCGATCTACCTGTACGGCGAGTCATACGGCACGCCGCGTACCGACATGCTCGCGCTGGCGCTCGAATCGGCCGGCGTGCACCTGACCGGGATCGTGCTGCAGTCGTCGATCCTGAACTACTTCGCCGATGCGGTGGAAGCGGTGGCGATCACGCAGTCGACCGAAGGGCTGCTGCTCGAGACCGATACCGTGGCCGGCTACCTGCCCGGCTATGCAGCGGTAGCGGCGTACTTCAACCAGGTGTCGCCGGCGCCGGTCAACCCGTATCTGTATGCACTGCAGACCGAGTTGTTCACGACGCTGATCTACAACCAGTTGCAGCAGTATTCGCAGTCGTGGGTGCTGAGCCAGCTCGGCATTCCGGATGCGCTCGGCACGCCGGTGTTCCCGAGCGATGCGACGCTGAAGCTGTGGTCGCTGCCGTCGAGCCTCACGCAGCAGGCGCTGCGCGGCTACTTCAACGCGAATCCGTTCGGCACGAGCCTGCTGCCCGGCACGACGATCGGCCGCTACGACGGACGTGTGTCGTTGCCGAACTCGGATCCGCGACTGCAAGCGGACGGCGATCCGTCGGACATCCTGATCTCGCAGCCGTTCACGAACGCGCTCGCGACGCAGATGCCCGACTACCTCGGCTACACCGCGCCGAACGCGACTTACCTGCCACTGAACGACAACATCATCCAGGTGTGGGACTTCTCGCATGACGGCCAGCCGATGCCCGACTCGATCCCCGATCTGCTCGGCGCGCTGCAGCTCAATCCGAAGCTCCGGGTGCTCGCGGAAAACGGCCTTCACGATCTGGCGACGCCGTTCTTCAACACCGAGAAGCAACTAGCGCGGCTGCAGACCGTGAAGGGCCTGAACCCGAAGCTGCAGGTGAACTTCTTCCAGGGCGGGCACATGACGTATCTGGATGACGTGGCCCGTCCGCAGATGAAGCGCGACCTGAAGATCTTCTATCAAGGCAGGCGGATTCCGACGGCGCTGACGCTGCGCACGCTGCCGCCGCCGTGGCCGGACGAGAACCCGGCCGGCACGCCGACCGGCAGCGTGCCGGGCGCGACGGCCGCGACGACGCTGGCGGTGGCACCATAAACGACGGACTCCTTGCGAAAAGGAACCCTCTATTCATCCATTGAATGCGAGTGATCATGTCCCTAATCAACTTGATGCGGCGTATGTCTGCGTCGATCGTCCTCGGTGCCGTGATGAGCAGCGCCCATGCACTGCCGCCGCAGGCGGTGGCCCCTGTGAAGCTGCCGCACGGCGGGCACGGTGTCGACGGTCCGTTCTTTCCTTCGACCCGCGTGGCGCCGGTATTGCCGTCGACCGGCGCGACGCTGCAGCAGCAGGCGCAGCGGCGCGTCGACGCCCGGCTCGGCGGCAACACGGTGCTGAGCAACGGCGCGGCGGTGACGAAAGCGCAGGCGCAGAGCAGCGGGCTGGGCTTCGTCGCGAAGCACTTCGACGAGATCGATGCGAAACACACCGGTCGCGTGACGATGAGCGATGTGCGGCAGTTCATCCAGCAGCGGCAGGTGCAGGCGGAGCAGGAACAGCAGGAGTGACGGTGTAGCGAGGTCGTGCGCAGGGTGGTGGCCGGTGCCGGCCGCTCCCTGCTGAGGCGGCCTGCTTTCAGCCCGCCGCGGCGCAAGTCCGGCCGCGGCTTTCTTCATGGAAGCTCAGTTCATGCGCAGGCAACGCGAAGCCGCGTCACGTATCACGTGATCGATGTTCAGCTTCCCGGTGCGCGTAACGCCGCGCCGTCGCCGACGGCAACTCGCCGAACATCGCGCGGTAGTCCTGCGCAAAGCTGCTCAGGTGCCAGAAGCCCCACTTCGTCGCGGCCGACGTCACGGACCCGCCGAGCCGCAGCTCGCGGCGAACGTGATTCAGCCGGACGGCGCGCAGATAGGCGATCGGATTCAGGTTGAGCGTGTCGTTGAACGCGTATTGCGCGGTACGCCGGCTGATGCCGAGCTGCACGCACAGTTCGGCGATCGACAGCGGGCACGTCGACGCATCCTGCAGCCGCTCCTGCACTGCGTTCACGAGCGACCAGTACTTCGTCCGCCGCGTCGCGAGGGCGTCCGCGTCCGGCGCGGGCATCGTCATCGCTTCGGAAATCGCATACAGCACGGTCCGCTCGAGCAGTTCGATCCGCTCCTGCGTCGTCACGTCCTCGATCGGCGTGCTTTTCGCGGCCGCGGCCATCGTGTGGCGCAGCAGGTCGCGCAAGCGGTCCGCGACCTGGGGCGTCATCGGGATCAGCGGCGCGAAGGTACGCGCGCGCAGCGACGCGGCGAGTGTGCGCATCGCCTCCGTCGACAGCTTGTCGGGTTCGATCTCGACGTTCACGAGCACGTGCCGGTCGGGCGAATAGAACTCGAACACGGGCTGGCTCGAGAACACATGCAGGCTGTCGCGCCCGCTCTTCTCGCCGCACATGCGTGCATGGCCTTCGAGTTCCAGCGGCACGGCCACCGCGATGCGGTCGGACGGCACCGCGCCCTGCTGCAGGATCACCTTGTCGAGGTCCTCGACCAGGAGCCGGATGCCGCCGAGCGACACGATGGACGACGAGCCATGAAACAGGCCGCCCGAGATCTGCGTGTAGTTGAGATCCCAGCCGTCGAAGATCCGCGCCTGTTCCTCCACGTCGGTGAACGCGCAGAACGCCACCGTTCGCGCAAACGGCGGGGCGCCAGAAAAATCGCTCGGATCGGCGGACGGCGTCATCGGAGTCGGGAAGGGGCGGGCCGGATCGATGCATTGTAGCCGCTGCACGAGCCGGTCAAAAACCCCGATGGCCCGATTCCCCGAAGAAACCCTCGCTTGCCGAAATCCGATAGTGAAAAGCCGGCTGGCGCAATACCTTTGGCACGAACGGAACACAACGCATCGCATCGCGCCGGCGCCGGGAGCATCGCGCTTCGTTGCCGGACGAACCGAACACGGCTGCCGGCGTGGGACCGGCGGCACACTTCTGGAGAGACGTCGATGGAGCTTCCACGTGGCGGATTCTGGCGGAACTGGGTGGGCAATCAGTCGTGCGTTGCCGCGCACATCGCGTCGCCGACCAGCGAGGCGGAGATCGCCGAGCTGGTGCATGCGGCGACGAGCCAGGGCAAGAACGTCCGATGCTCGGGATCGGGACATTCGTTCACGCCGGTCGTCGCGACGAGCGGCCTGTTGCTGTCGCTGAAGGACCACCAGGGCATCGTCGCGGTCGACGAGCAGCGAAAGCGCGTCACGGTGAAGGCCGGCACGCGGATCAACGCGGTGACGCGTCATCTGAAGGACATCGGCTTCTCGCTCGTCAACCAGGGCGACATCGATTCGCAGGCCATTGCCGGTGCGCTCGCAACCGGCACGCACGGCACGGGGGTGACGCTGAGCAATCTGTCGTCGCAGGTCGTCGGGATGCGGATCGTTCGCCCCGACGGCTCGATCATGGAGGTGAGCGACAGGCAGGACCTCGACCTGCTGCATGCGACGCAGGTGAACATCGGCCTGTTCGGCGTGGTGTCGGAGCTGACGCTGCAGGTGACCGACGCGTTCTGGCTGCACGACCGCGTGTGGCGCGAGGACTTCGAGGCGCTGATGGAAAAGTACGACGACCTCGCGGCCACGCACCGGCATTTCGGTTTCTTCTGGTGCCCGACGTCCGAAAGCCGCCACCTGTACTGCCTGCCCGACACCGCGAAGGTGTCGAACTCGAAGAAAGACTACGACGTGTGCGAAATCAAGGTGATGGACGTCACCGACGAACGCACGTTCTTCGAAGGCGAGCACGAGAAGATCGCGTACAGCGCCGAGGTCTATGCGATTCACTACGTCGCGAACTTCCACGAACTCGAATACGCCGTGCCCGCCGAACACGGCAAGGAAGCGCTGCGCCGCGTGCGCGACCTGATCCTCACGAAGCATCGCGACTGCATCTTCCCGGTCGAGTACCGCTTCACGAAGGGCGATCCGGCGTGGATCAGCCCGTTCAACAATCAGGACAGCGTAACCATCTCGTGCTCGGGCGGGCCGAACGGCGTCGACTACTGGCCGTTCCTGAAGGACGTCGACGACATCCTGCGCGATTACGGTTCGCGTCCGCACTGGGGCAAGCTGCACTTCACGAACCGCGATGACGTGGATCGCTGGTTCCCGAAGGCCGAAGCATTCCGCGAACTGCGCCGCAGCGTGGACCCGGAAGGCCGTTTCCTCAACGATCATCTTCGGACGCTGTTCAGCTGAGCGGTCCGAACGAACCAGACTGGAGAGCGACGAATGAATGCCAAGATTGACGGACGCCTGGCCGGCAAGGTCGCCATCGTGAGCGGCGGCGCGGGCGGATGCGGCGGCGCCGCGTCCGAACTGTTCGCCGCGCAGGGCGCGAAGGTGGCGATCATCGACCGCGACGGCGACGCGGCCGAAACGCTCGCGTCGCGGCTGCGCGATGCCGGCTTGCAGGCGATGGGCGTCGGCGCCGACGTGTCGAAGCAGTCGGAGGTGCAGGCGGCGGTCGACGCGGCACGCCGGCAGTATGGCAATGCGGACATCCTGTTCAATCACGCGGGCACGCTGATCGTCAAACCGTTCCTCGACATCGAGGAGTCGGAATGGGACTGGCTGATGGGCGTGAACGTGAAGAGCATGTTCCTGATGACGAAGGCAGTCCTGCCGCAGATGCTGGAACAGGGGCGCGGCAGCATCGTCTGCACGTCGTCGATCTCGGCCGTCTGCGCGACGCCCGGCGAGGTGCTGTATGACGCGACCAAGGGCGCGTGCCACATGTTCGCGCGGGCGATCGCAGTCGAATACCGCGACCGCGGCATCCGCTGCAACGCGCTGGCGCCCGGGTTCATCCGCACGCCGCACGGGATGCGCGAGCTCAAGGATCTGCAGGCGATGGGCGTGGACGCGACCGAAGCGGCTATCGCGGTGCAGCAAGGCCGGCTGTGCGAGCCGTCGGAAGTGGCCGCGGCCGCGCTGTTCCTGGCGTCGGACGAATCGAGCTTCGTCAACGGTACCCATCTGTTCGTCGACAACTGTTTTTCCGCTGTTTAGGCCCCGATATTCGCAGGAGGCCGAAGGGCAGGCACGAATTCTCCAGGAGCGGCAGGTCCCGTCGAAGGTTCCGCAGCGATGCGGGCCTTCGATTTTTTTTGCGGGTTCGCCGCGCGATGCGTCCTAGCGGATTGTCGTAATCCTTCTATCTGAACGAATTTGCGTCTGTTGGAATGGCAATGCCGAATCACCGTTCAGCCGGCATCGCGGGGCGGCATGGTTGATGACGTCATCGAGCGCCGGTCCGGCGCTCGGCTTCGCGGGTCCGGGCAAGTCCGGCATACCAGGGTCAATCCATCACTTTCTTTTGATCAATCATCATGTTCAATCGCACTACCAGCACCGTCGCCAACGTCGATCCGGAACTCTGGACTGCCATTCAGGACGAGAACCGCCGCCAGGAAGAGCACATCGAGCTGATCGCGTCGGAAAACTACACGAGCCCGGCCGTGATGGCCGCACAGGGCTCGCAGCTCACGAACAAGTACGCGGAAGGGTATCCGGGCAAGCGCTACTACGGCGGCTGTGAATACGTCGACGTGGTCGAGCAGCTGGCGATCGACCGCGTGAAGCAGCTGTTCGGCGCGGAAGCGGCGAACGTGCAGCCGAACTCGGGTTCGCAGGCGAACCAGGGCGTGTTCTTCGCGATGCTCAAGCCGGGCGACACGATCATGGGGCTGAGCCTCGCGCACGGCGGCCACCTGACGCACGGCTCGCCGGTGAACATGTCGGGCAAGTGGTTCAACGTCGTGAGC
>NZ_CABVPN010000020.1 GCF_902499115.1 Burkholderia diffusa | reverse complement strand
GCTGCTTTACCCGGAACGATTCAACATCGGAATCTGAGTCTTAACCCGCCTCACACACAAGATTCCGGATACCTCCTTGAATGGTCGACGCGCGCGGCCTGGATAGCGGAATCGTGATTCGCACCATCCACTGCGGCCGTTTTTACTGCAACCTGCGGTGCGCCACGCCAAGCGGGGCAACATCGTCTCGACCGTCGAACTGACTGGCTGACGAAACAGTTACAAGATACCTGTTGACCTGGGAGCTACCCGGCGGTTAGTGTGTCGTCCGAAGTTCAAGAAGTTCGATTGCTGTTCATCAATTGCTCGTCCCTCAACGGTATCGTTGTCCTCCCCCTCCTTGACGCTTCGCGCCCTCTTTAGCAGGGCAGATATTCGTATTTCTCTCTCAAGGATTATTCATGGATACCGGTACGGTCGAGTGGTTCAACCGATAGCAACGGCTTTGGCTTCATCCCCCCCGACGAGGTCGGCGACGACCTGCACGTTCAGCCTCCCCAGGCTGGAGCAGCGGGCTTCAAGACTCCGGCTGGAAATAGGAAGGCGCGTTTCGGAACGAAGCAAGACCGACAGGGTCTGCTAGCGCCGAACATCAAGCTTCCGTGAGGTCTGAAGCTCCGGCTTCCCGTGAGGGACGCCGTGTCGCAGCGACATGCACGCGAAGCTTTGCCCCTCCCCAGTTGGAACGAGCGCTCCTGCTGCATCTATGCTCGTTGCGCAGCGTGCCGAACGCCATACACCTCGTTGCACACTTCTCCCTGGCTGCAACGCCTTTTTGTCACTTCCCGCTTGCTTTGGATTCGGCGCGAAATGACTTTGAATCAGTGCGCCCGTGCGCGTCTCGCACGGAACGCACCTACTCGAACATCACTAAAACTAAAATGCACGACAAACAAGTTCAGCTATACAACGGCTATGCGGTTCAACCTTCGGCGCATCGCTTGCCCGATGGAACATTTTCATCCAATCTGCTGCTCGACCGCACCGGTTGCGCGCGTACAGAAGGCCGCTACCAGTTCTACTCGCTCGATTACTTCGCGAGTGAAGAGCAGGCGCTTCTGCATTCGGCACGCTGGGCACGCAACTGGGTCGATACACGCGGTTGATTCCCGCATGAGGAACCGGTGCTGGTCAGGATCGTGTGGGCGGTTTGATTCGCGATCGAGCCGCTTGCCTTTCAGCGACCGATAGACCGCTACGCAGCGGTAACGGTCGAGCTGCCGGTCATCTCGATGTCATCCTGAGGATCGCAAAATTTCGCGAACGGATCAGGCGGTGTTGCCGTTTGTCGCGTTCGTCGACAAGCGCTTATTCAGGCGGCATTCGCTCGTGATCGTCAAGTCGCGGGTGTGGCACGTTGGCGCCGCTAAGGCACCATCATCGAGGATGCTTCATTTCCTCGGATTCCACCGCGGCGATTCGTTCTTCGCTTGCGGAAACAGAGTCCATGGCTTCGTCGATCGATGCCAATGCATACTCGCAGGCCAGTTTCGTTTCTTCGACCGCAGGCTCTGGCTCCTCGTCTTCGCTGGGCGGAGGGGAAAGCATGTCTTCAAGCATCATCGCAAGTTCAGGGGTGTCCCATTCCTCGCCTCTTTGTTCCTTCTTCTTTATATAGTGCCGGATTTCCGCGTCCTGATCCGGCGAGAGTGGAAGGTGTCGAAACGTGTTGCTCGGGTTGGCGTCGATCATGATATTGCTCCGAAGGTTCAGCGATGACGGTGACGGAACAGTTTGCTATTTGCCGCAGCGCGCATCCTGAATTCGCTCGAGGCGGGAAAAAAGCTCGTCAACCTGGAGCGTGAGGACCCTGTTTTGGCCGGATTGCGTGCGGAGTTTGCCGAGCCTGACTCTCCAATACGCAGGATCACTTACAGACGATTTGTTGACGAACGCATGTTGTGCGTGCTCGAGCAGTCCGATCGCTCGCCTGATATGGACCAATTCGCGTTCCGCTTCACAGTACCAGCTCATGTTTGCCGCCGTTGATTATGAATTGCATCTTGTTTTTCTGTCCCGCAGGAACTCTCGAGTTCACTCAAAAGGCGGTGCAGGAGCCGATTCCGGGCAGTGCGGCTGTCGCACGGCTCGACGGTGTGGGGAGAGGGGAAAATGTGGTGCGCAAGCAAGGGCACGACACCATCTGGAGCGGGCGAGCAGTCGATCTGCAAACGGGGCTCGGATGAGACCATCATACGCGCATCGCCGGTCGGACAACCGCTTTATTTCGGCTGCGACGAAGCGCGCTTATCCGATGTCGCCGTTGCACGCCGGCGCGCGAACCTCGAGGGCGTGGCGGAGTAGGGCGAAGGCCGTCGAGCGACCATGCCGGAAGCTCGCGAGGAATCGAATTTTGCGCCATATGACGTGATAACGCTCTTCGAGAGGAGGCACGCAGAGGGAAACGCAATCGCGGATCCGGATCATGCGTGTGCCGGGTTCGATGGCGGATAGCCGGTGTCATGTGCGGGCAGCGATCCGCTGGCAAACCCGCTGATCGCGATACGCGCGAGGGCACCTTCGGTCGCTCCAGTTCGAAAGAAATCGGGGCGTCCTGCGTTGCCCGTTCCCGTGTATAGTGGGCTTCCCCGTGTGGAGTGACCAACATGCCGACATATCCGTTTCTTCTCTACAAGGGGTACGAACTTCATCCTCTTGTCTTCCCCCGCACGTTCGATCGCTTTGACAGGCATTCCCGTTACGCCGAAGGGTATGACATTGCGGTACGAATATGTCGTCCGGCCTCGATTGAAAGCTCACCTGCCAGCCGCGTTTTCAGGCTGAACCAGCCCGATACTTTCTCCGATTTTGGCGTGGCGAGGCGCGCCGCCCGGCAGCAGGGAAAGGACATCATCGACGGGAAAGTGAGCGGGGCTTCAGTCGTCGACTTGTGAACGTGCGACGGGCATGCAAGGCGAGCCCTCTCCCGCGCATGTTCGCGAGCGCCCGGTGAGCTGTTATCGATGTGCTTCCTGGCGTGATTTTCACGGACGGTTGCCCGATCGCGTGACAGCAGTCGGGCGTCGTCAACGAAAGAACAGTTCCCGCATGCCAAAGGTGTGGTGCGCTTCGGCCGCCATCAGCACCATGAGCACCAGCAGGCACAGCGGCGGTATCAGGATCGCGTACACCAGCGCCAGCCGCTCCCACATCATGTGCATGAAGATCGATACGATCAGCCCGGCCTTGGCGATCATCAGCACGACGATCAGCACCCATCGCAACAGGCCCTGCACGTGGAAGTAATCCACGAGATACGACAACGTGCTCAGGACGAACAGCAGGCCCCAGATCTTCAGGTAGATGCCGATCGGGTGCTGCTGGCCGTGCGCGGCGTCGGGTCGATCGGCGGGATTGGTGTGGTCCATGATCTGCCTCACCACAAATAGAACAGCGCGAAGATGAACACCCACACCAGGTCGACGAAGTGCCAGTACAGGCCGGCGATCTCGACGATCTGGAAGTTGCCGTGCTCGGTGAACCCCGGCTGCAGGATCTTGCGCGCGATCAGCAGCAGGTAGACCACCCCGCAGGTCACGTGAAAGCCGTGGAATCCGGTGATCATGAAGAAGCAGGCGCCGAACTGCGTGGCGCCCAGCGGGTTGCCCCACGGGCGAATACCTTCATGGACGATCAGCTTGGTCCATTCGAAGGCCTGCATCGACACGAAGGTCACGCCGAGCAGCGCGGTCGCGAGCAACAGTGCGGCGGCGCGCCTCGCATTGCGCCGGTAGCCGAAATTGACTGCCATCGCCATGGTGCCGCTGCTGGTGATCAGCGTGAACGTCATGATGGCGATCAGCAGCAACGGCACGTCGACGCCCGCCACGGTGAGCCCGAACACCTTGGACGTGTCGGGCCACGGCGCCGTGGTCGACATGCGCACCGTCATGTAGCCGATCAGGAAGCTGCTGAAGACGAAGGTGTCCGAGAGCAGGAAGATCCACATCATCGCCTTGCCCCACGGCACCTTGAAGGCTTCGCGGTCGGCCGACCAATCCGTGACGATGCCGCGCCAGCCGTCAGGACCGGCGTCGGCGGGCGGAGGGGCAGCGGATTCGGGCGGGAGCGTAGGCGAAGTCATGGCGCGGCTCCATATAGCGGCCCGCAGATGGTGGCAACAATCGCGGGGGTGAGCCACCACATCGCCGCCAGCAGCACGAGCCAGACCGCCAGCAGGAAATGCCAGTAGAGGGCGCACAGGGAAATGGCGCGTTGAGCCCGGAACGGGTCCATATGCCGGCGTTGCGCGATCGTCACGGCCCAGGCCGCCAGCCCGCCGAGCACGTGCAATCCGTGCAGGCCGGTAAGCAGGTAGAGGAAGCTGTTGGAAGGATTGGCGATGAGGGTCTGCCCGGCCGCCGACATCATGCGCCACGCGGTCAGTTGCCCGATCACGAACACGGCGGCCAGCACGCCGCCGCATACCAGCCACGCCGTGCGGTGCACGGTCAACTGCCTGGCACGCTGCATGGCCACGCTTGCCAGCGCGAGCGCGCCGGTGTTCCACCACAGCAGCGCGGGATGCGGGATCGGCTGCCAGTCGGGCTCGCGCATGCGCATGCCGTAAGCGAGCAGCAGCAGTGAAAACAATGCCGTTGCCACGGCCATGAACACGATCAGGCCGATGCGGCTCGCATTCGGCACGACGGGCGGCGACGTGTCGGGAACGAAGGTGCGCGGCAGCGTGGTCATTTGCGTGCCTCGCCGGGTTGAAGCGTCGGGGGGGGCGGTTCCGGTTCCGGTGCCGTCGCGGGCGGCTGGTTTTGCGGGACGAAGTCTTCCGTTTGTCCCGGCGGGCTGTATTCGTACGCCCAACGGTAGACGACGGGTTGCGCGGCGCCCCAGTTGCCGTGCGTCGGCGGCGTTTGCGGCGTTTGCCATTCCAGCGTGGTGGCCCGCCAGGGGTTGCCGTCGGCACGCTTGCCGCGCACGAGGCTCCACGCCAGGTTGTACAGGAACAGCAACTGCGCCACCGCCACGATCAGCGCGACGACGGTGATGAAGGTGTTGAGCGTCTGAGCCGAGTGCGGAATGAAGCTGTAACCCTCGTACGAGTAATACCGCCGAGGCATGCCGAGGATGCCGAGATAGTGCATCGGGAAGTAGATCGCGTAGGTGCCGACGAAGGTGGCCCAGAAGTGCGCGCGCCCGAGCGTGTCGTCGAGCATGCGGCCCGTCACCT
This sequence comes from Burkholderia diffusa, assembly GCF_902499115.1. Classification (GTDB taxonomy): domain Bacteria; phylum Pseudomonadota; class Gammaproteobacteria; order Burkholderiales; family Burkholderiaceae; genus Burkholderia; species Burkholderia diffusa. The sequence goes on along the minus strand of NZ_CABVPN010000020.1, from coordinate 147,850 downwards.
TCGGATACCAGTGGTAGATGCCGCCGAACACCACCAGGATCGGCGACACGGCCATCACCATATGGAAGTGCGCCACCACGAAGTACGTGTTCGACAGCGGAATGTCCACGCTCACGTTGCCGAGATAGAGCCCGGTCAGCCCGCCCAGCACGAAGGTGCTGATGAAGCCGATGGCAAACAGCATCGGCACGGTCAGGTGGATATCGCCACGCCACAGCGTCAGCACCCAGTTGTAGACCTTGAGGGCGGTCGGGATGGCGATGATGAGCGTGGTGGTGGCGAAGAAGAAGCCGAAGTACGGATCCATGCCGGCGATGAACATGTGGTGGGCCCAGACCACGAAGCTCAGTGCGCCGATGATGACGATGGCCCACACCATCATCCGGTAGCCGAAGATGCTCTTGCGCGCATGGGTGCTGATGAGGTCCGACGCGATGCCGAAGGCCGGCAGCGCGACGATGTAGACCTCCGGATGCCCGAAGAACCAGAACAGGTGCTGGAACAGCAGCGGGCTGCCGCCGGCATGCTTGAGCGATTGCCCCATCGACACCACGGCCGGTATGAAGAAACTGGTGCCGAGCGTTCGATCGAGCAGCATCATCACCGCCGACACGAACAGCGCCGGAAACGCGAGCAGCGCCATGATGGTTGCGATGAAGATGCCCCACACCGTGAGCGGCATGCGCATGAGCGTCATGCCGCGGGTGCGGGCCTGCAGCGTGGTGGTCACGTAATTCAGGCCGCCCATGGTTGCCGCGACGATGAAGATCGCGAGCGATACGAGCATCAGCTCGATGCCCCATTCGACGCCCGGCGTGCCGGGCAGGATGGCCTGGGGCGGATAGAGCGTCCAGCCCGCGCCGGTCGGCCCGCCCGGCACGAAGAAGCTCGCCACCAGCACCAGCACGGCCAGCAGGTAGACCCAGTAGCTCAGCATGTTGAGAAACGGGAACACCATGTCGCGCGCGCCCAGCATCAGCGGGATCAGGTAGTTGCCGAAGCCGCCCAGGAACAGCGCGGTCAGCAGGTAGATCACCATGATCATCCCGTGCATGGTGACGAACTGGTAGTAGTGGTTGGCGTCGATGAAGCTGAACTTGCCGGGAAAGCCGAGCTGCAACCGCATCAGGTCCGACAGGACGAGGCCGACCAGACCGATGGCGATGGCCGTCAGCGAATACTGCACGGCGATGACCTTGTGGTCCTGGCTCCAGACATAGCGGGTCCAGAAGCTTTTCGGGACGTGATCCATGTGCGCGTAGGGCATTGCGTCTGCTCCGCTAGGGCTGGCGGTTGGCCGCGGTGCTGGCGGCCGGGCCGCCTAGCGATTCGATGTAGGTCACGAGCGCGGTCAGCTCCTGCTCGCTCAGGTCGAAATGCGGCATGATCGGTGCGTACCCCTTCACGACGCGGGCCGTCGGGTTGCGGATGAACGCGCGCAGATAGGCTTCGTCCACCTTCGCGGTGCTGCCGTCGGCCATCGTTTCGGTCTTGCCGTACAGGCCCTTCCAGGTCGGGCCCACGCGCGGACTGCCGTCCACGGTATGGCACGCGAAACAGCCCTTGGCTGCCGCGAGCGCCTTGCCCTGGTCGGCGAGCGCCTGGGCGCTGCCGCCTGCCGTGGCGGCAGCGGCCTGCACGCCGGCCTGCTGCCGCTGCGCGAAGGTGGTCTGCTGCGCCAGCCATCGCGAGAACGATGCTTCGTCTTCCACCACCACCACGCCGCGCATGTTCGAGTGCCCGATGCCGCACAGCTGCGCGCACAGGATGTCGTAACGTCCCGCCTTGGTCGGTGTGAACCAGAAGGTCGTCACCATGCCGGGCACCATGTTCATGCGCGCACGGAACGGCGGCACATAGAAGTCGTGCAGTACGTCGAGCGACCGTGTCAGAACCTGGATCGGCCGGTTCAACGGGAGGTGGACCTCGGGCGTCTCGATCAGGTAGTTGTCGCGGCCGTTGGGGTCGGCGGGGTTCAGGCCGAACGGGTTGTCGTTGCTGACGTAGCGCGCGTCCGTCGTGCCCAGCTTGCCGCCGGTGCCGGCGAAGCGGAAGCGCCATTGCCATTGCCGGCCGAGCACTTCCATCTGCAGCACGTTGCGTGGCGGCCGGATGTAGTCCGCGTAGACGAAGAGACCGGGTGCCAGCAACGCCGCCACGCCGACGGCGGTCAGGCCGATCAGCCACCATTCCAGCCGCCGGTTGTGCGGCTCGTAGGCCGCGCGATGCCCGCCGCGGTGGCGGTAGCGGATCAGTGCGATCGCGATGAACAGGTTGATCGCGATGAAGAATGCGCCGGTGATGACGAGCGTGATCGTCAGCATGTCGTCCATGCGCACCCAGTTCGACGCGATCGGCGTGATCCACCAGGGACTGGCAAAGTGAAACCCCACCGCCAATGCGATGATCACGATCAGGGCAATCGCAAGCGCCATGGGCCGCCTCGCCGCGCCTCACTCGCCGGAGCCGCCAACCCGCGCTCCTGGCATCGTCGTGCCGCCTTGCCGGATTTCGTATTACATTTTGCCGGCAGTCCACCCAGACCGATTCGCCAAGCGTCGTCGGCGGCTCTAAAGAAAAGGTAGTCCGCGCCTTTGCATCGTGCAAGGCAGCGCAAGGGGGGGAGGCACGCTCCCATACCCGCATGCATCGCACGACAGACGATGCCACCCGCCGCGACGACGAGCAAAACGGCCGCCTTCTGCATGGATTGTCGAGGCGGGCGTCTCGCGCGGCGCGACGAACCGGCGTGTCAGTGCATCGCGTTCTGCTTGCGCCGTTCGAGCATGCCGTAGACAACGGCGGTCACCACACCGAACAGCAGGTTGGCCAACAAGGGTCCGGATCCCCGCTCCGAGATGAACCACGGGAACACGGCGGTCATCACGTAGAAGTTCCATACGTACGCGACGATCCCGAAAGCCAGGCCGATGACGGCCTCCATGCCGACGCTCGAATCGAAGCGGAACGGGGCCATGATCGCGGCGAGGATCATCCCCATGATGGCGCCGAGCACATAGTGCAGCAGCAGCGCCATTCCCACGATGCTGAAGCTGAACACCGACATCTGTTCGAGCGCACCGCGGCCCATCACCATCGCCGCGATCTTGTGGGTCGGTTGCCACGGGCTTTCATCGAGCACCATGGTCGACCAGAAGAATTCGAGCACGATCACCAGGGCGCCACCCGCAAGACCGGCTACGGCAGCGGCGAGCCAGTCCGGCATGCGCCGTTGCCAATGGTGTGATTGAATGTGCAGTTCCATAGAACCTCCTTGCTGAAGGATCAACCTCAGCACTCAGGCATGCCGGTTTTCGGGTGTCAGGGGAAAACCGGTGACGTGGGTTCGCCGCCTTCCAGATCCGCATTCGGAAAATGTCGGGCGATCATCTGCTCGATTTCCTGCTCTCGCAATGCCGGCACGTCGGCCATGATCAGGATCTGGCCTTCCTTGATCGCTTCACGAAACCGCTCGAGTCGCGCGTTCGGCTCGGCGATGCCGATCATCCCGGCCGTCCACGCGCCGAAGCCCGCTCCCACCATCGTCAATGCGACGACGGCGCCGCCCGCGATCACGAGCTCTGCAGGGGGGTATACGAGCGCGACGAGACCGATGAGCGCGCCCGTCGCGCCGCCGAGTGCGACACCACGCTCGAGCGCATGCACGACATCGCTGCTCTGCAGCAAAGACGCTTCGGGTAACTCTTCAAGCGTGACACTGTGATCGGCGAGGACGTGGATATGGCGCCAGATGATGCGCGCGCGGAGCAAGTCATCCACGACCGCCTTGGCCATCCGCGTGTCGGGTACGAGGAAATAGAGGCGCCTCATGTCGGCCCCCTTTTTCAGTCTGGAGTACGTTCTATTTTATGTCACCATCGGCAGCGTGGTACCTGTGCGCGCGTACGTGGTTACACGCGATCACGCTTCAGTGCAGTCGGTCATCGTGCGAGTGCGCGGCAAATGAGGCGAACAGCACATCAGCGGAAATCTGCACGGAACCCTTTTTCTCGAACACTTCGCTCAGCGCGGAAAGGCCCGGTCAGACCGCACCGGTGGCGTGCAACGTGTGAATCTTTTCATCGGCATAACCGAGTTCGTGCCGCCCGGGCATCACGGTCTTCCCGTCGCCGGCCGTGAACGGACCGTACGGAAAGATCGTCGCGTGCGACGCACCGGATCCCGTCGATGACGACGTTCAGCCCCGCGAGCGACGTGTCGAGTACGAGGTGGTGCTGGGGGTGACTGGCAGCGCCGATCTGGCGCGCCGGCATCGTCAGGATGACTTCACGTGCGCGTCGATCAGGCACGCGGTGCGACCGACGCACCGACGATTCCATGCCGCCTCAGCGAATCCGCGACGAAGCCCGACGCCTTCATCTCCTCGACGAACGTGCCGAGCAACGCGGCGGCCGCTTCGCCGCGGCTCTTCGGCACGCCCATCGCCTGGCGGATCACCATGAAGCGCTCGTCGAGCAGGCGCAGGCCCGTCGTCTTCGCCGCGTCGGCCTCGAGCTGCTGCTTCACGCCCGCCGCGACTTCGAGCTGCTGCTCGACGAACGTCGACACCACGGCCTGCGATGTCGGCGCGCGCACGATCTGCGCGGCTTTCAGTTCGCGCGTGAGGAACAGGTCGTACGCGCTGCCCTTGCCGACGGCCACGCGGTTGTGCGGCTGGTCGACGTCCGCGTTGCCGCGGATCGGCGAATCGTCGCGCACCAGATAGAAGCCTTCGATCAGCACGTACGGTGCGGTGAACGCGACCGTTTCGCCGCGCAGCGGATCGACCGCGAAGAAGCCGAAATCGGCGCGCTCTTCGGTCAGCGCCTGCACCGACTTGCCGGCAGCGTCGAACACGACGAGTTCGAGCTCGGCCGACAGCCGCTCGGCAAACGCACGCGCGAGGTCGATCGATACGCCGAACGGCTCGCCCGTGGCTGGGTCGCGGTTCGCGAGGATCGGATTGCCGAGATTGATCGACGCGCGCAGCTTGCCGGTCGGGGTGAATGCGGAGAGGACGGAAGGGTCGACGGTCATGAAAGGGCTCGTAAGGAATCGGATGTGCGGGAACGGCGAACGGTCAGCGCGCCGAGGCAGCATCATCCGTGACGGATCGGTTGGCTCGTTGCGGCGGTTGCTTCGTCTCGACTACTTCACCGCGACTTCCGTATGCACGACTTGCGGCGGGCTCTTGAAGAACGGCCCGGCCAGCTGACGCCACGCCTGGAAGTCGTCCGATTGCCGGAAACGCACCATGTGATCGTCGACGGTGTCCCATTTGACGACGAGCAGGTAGCCGCCGCTGCGCTCGATCACGCGGTGCAGTTCGGCGCCGCCGCAGCCGTGCGCGCGGGCGAACAGCGGAAGTGCCTGGCGAACCGCCGCTTCGAATTGCTCGGCCAGCGACGGATCGATTTCGAGCGATGCCATTTCCAGAATCATGAATGCTCCATACGGGGTGAATGATGCGACAGGGCGCGCCATGATCGACGCGTCCCGCAACGATACCGGAAGTCCGCATCACGTGTTCCGGATGGCCGGCTCGCGCGCGGCCTACCGTGCGATGGGTGCCGCTGATCGGCTCATGCGCGTCAGCGTTTTCCCTAATGTGGAATACGCGGCACGAGCCGATGTCACAGAGGTAGTGAAGATAAACAATCCGAGGACAGCCATGACGACATCCGCGATGAACGGAACGAATGATGCACCACCCGAAACGATCGCCGAGGCCGCATCCGACACCCCGGCCGCCGCCCCGTCGATCCTGCTGGTCGACGACGAGCCGAGCGTGCTGTCCGCGCTCAAGCGCGTGTTGCGGCCCGCGCGCTACACCATCCTGACCGCCGAAAGCGGCGAGGCCGCGCTCGACATCCTGGCGTCGACCGAAGTCGACCTGATCGTGTCGGACATGCGCATGCCGAACCTGAGCGGCGCGGCGTTTCTCGCCCGCGCTCGCGCGCTTTACCCGGACACGATGCGCATCCTGCTGACCGGCTATTCCGACATCGCGTCGATCGTGGAGGCCGTCAACGAAGGCGGCGTGTATCGCTACCTGAACAAGCCGTGGGACGATCATGACCTGCTGATGACCATCGAGCAGGCGCTCGAACAGCGGCGCCTTCGGGGCGAGGCCGCGCGGCTGGCCGCGCTGACCGAAGCGCAGAACGAAACGCTGCGCCGCTTCAATACGGAACTCGAAACACAGGTCCGCGCGCGCACCGAGGAGCTCGGGCAAACCGTGATGTTTCTAGAGGCGGCGCAGCACGACCTGAAAAGCAGCTTCACCGCGATGGTGCAGGTCTGCGCGAGCATGATCGAGATGCGCTGCGGGTCGGCGAGCGGGCATGCGATGCGCGTCGGCGAGATCGCGCGCCGTCTCGCGCTGTCGGCGGGGATGAGCAGCCTGCACGCGCAGGACGTGTATTTCGCGGGACTGCTGCACGGCATCGGCAAGCTGTCGCTGCCCGACGAGCTGTTGCACAAGCCGCTCGTGAAGATGACGACGGACGAACACAGCCTGTTCCAGCAGCACCCGCTGCGTGCGCAGATGGTGCTCACGCCGGTTGCGCAATTGCACAAGGTCGCGTCGATCGTGCTGCACCAGTACGAGCGATTCAATGGACGCGGCACGCCGGACGGGCTCGCGGGCGACGCGATTCCGCTCGGCTCGCGGATCGTCGCGATCGCGCGCGATTTCGAAGGGTTACGCAACGGCGAGATCGGTTCGCCGCATTCGGTCGAGCAGGCGATCGACGTGCTGCACTCTCAGGCCGGCGTGCGTTACGATCCGCTGCTCGTCGCGCGCTTCATCGAACTGATGCGGGATCCGGCAAGCCTGCGCATCGCGGCGTCCGTCGCGGAGATCCGGTCCGAACAACTGCGCGAGGGGATGCAGCTCGCGGACGATCTGCGCACGCATCGCGGGGTGCTGTTGATGACGAAGGGCAGCGTGATGTCGGCGCACCAGATCGAGCTCGTGCGCCGTTTCGAGGCACGCGAAGGCACGACGTTCGACATTCTCGTGATGACCGGCGCCGCCGCGTCGACGCAGGCGCCGGCCGGCACGTCGCCTGCCTGACGCCGCGCCGGCCGGGCCGTGGCGCGCGAGCGGTCGCGCGTCGCCGCAACGCGTTCATTTCGACTGGGGCGCTCGATCATGCATGGCACCTACAACCTGCTGCTTGTCCTGCTGTCGCTCGTCATCGCGACGCTGGCCTCCTATACGGCGCTCGACCTGGCCGCGTTCATTTCGCTGCTCGACAACCCGACGCTCAAGCGCGCGTGGCTGGCCGGCGGCGCGGCCGCGATGGGCACCGGAATCTGGTCGATGCATTTCGTCGGCATGCTGGCGCTGTCGCTGCCGATCCCGCTCGGCTATGCGCTGCCGGATACCGGCGCGTCGCTGGCGATCGCTGTGCTCGTGTCGTATTTCGCGCTGAACGTCGTCACGCGCGCGCGGTTGAGCCGCCGGCGCCTGCTGGCGGGCGGCGTGCTGATGGGCGCCGGAATCGTCGGAATGCATTACACGGGCATGGCCGCGATGCGCATGGCGCCCGGCATCCGCTACGATCCCGCGCTGTTCGCGGCGTCGATCGGCGTCGCGGTGATCGCATCGACCGTCGCGCTCTGGATGGCGCAGACGTTGCGCGCGCAACAGGCGCGCCATGCGACCGAGCAACGCATCGGCGCCGCGCTGATCATGGGCATCGCCATCACGGGCATGCACTACACCGCGATGGCGGCCGCGCATTTCGCGCCGGATGCGCGCTGCGGCGCCGCCAACGGCATCGATGCGCCGTGGCTCGCGACCACCATCGCACTGTTCACGATGGCGACGCTGATCGTCACGCTGCTCGTCTGCCGCTTCGATGCACGCACGACCTTTCTGCGCGGCATGACGGACACGCTCGAACGGCTGGTGCGATTGCGGACCGCGGAACTCGAAACGGCGTTGCGGCGCTACGAGCAGACGACGGCGATGCTGCAACGCACGCGCGAGAACATGGCGACCGAAATCGACGAGCGCCGGGCGGCGCAGAGTCGGCTCGAACAGGAGAAGGACGAACAGCGGCGCCTGCTGCGGGCGCTCGAGGAAACCCACGTGCAGTTGCTGCAATCGGAAAAACTCGCGTCGATCGGCCAGCTCGCGGCCGGCGTCGCGCACGAGATCAACAATCCGATCGGCTTCATCAGCGCGAACCTCAATACGCTCAGGACGTGGGTGCGAAGCCTGCTCGACGTGATCGCCGCGCATGACGCCGCGCTCACGCAGCTGGAACCGGCGACGCGCGATGCGCTGACGGCGATGCGCGGCGAGGCCGATCTGGACTACGTGCGCGACGAGATCGTGACGCTGATCGACGAATCGATCGACGGCGCGGTGCGGGTGCGGCGCATCGTGCAGGACCTGCGCGATTTCTCGCGGCCGGGCAGCGGCGAGTGGAGCGTGGTGGATATCCACGCGGGCCTCGAGAGCACGCTCAACGTCGTACACAACGAGCTCAAGTACAAGGCCGACATCGTCCGGGAGTACGGTGACGTGCCGCAGGTCGAATGTCTTCCGTCGCAGTTGAACCAGGTATTCATGAACCTGCTCGTCAACGCGGCACATGCGATTCCGTCGCGCGGCGTGATCACGATCCGTACGTCGAGCTACGGCGAACAGGTGTCGATCGCGATCAGCGATACCGGCACTGGCATGACGCCCGACGTCGTTCGGCGGATTTTCGATCCGTTCTTCACGACGAAACCGGTCGGGCAGGGCACGGGGCTGGGGCTGTCGGTGTCGCACGGCATCGTCGAGCGCCATCGCGGGGCGATCGACGTGACGAGCGAGCCGGGGCGCGGCACGACGTTCTGCGTTCGACTGCCGATCCGGCGCGCCGAAGGCAGCGCGGACGCGGCGGCGGCAGTCGAGCAACGGGCATAAGCGACAGGCGACGCGTCGTCACCGCACCCGCTTGCGCCGCCGCCTGCGAAAGAAATTCCAGAACATCGCGGTCGCGTCCGGCCCCGTCGCGGAGTGGAACGCTTCGCGCGGATCGCCGCCACTCCACGCGTGCGCCAGGCGGCGGACGATGCAGACCCGGACGATCAGCCGGCCGCCGCGCAGATAGTCGGTGTAATCGGCATCGTCATGCGCGTATGTATGTTGCTCGCCGACACGCAGTTCGCCCTGTTCGTCGACGAGCCGATTGATCCGCGCGAACGCGACGCCGAGCTGCCGTGCGTTTTGCTCGGCGACGACCGTATCGAGTCCGCCATGCACGACGAGCGCGGGCATGCCCGGATAAGCACCCACGTCGACGCAGGCGTCGACGACGCTTATCGGATCGTCGCGCAGGCCGCGGCGCATCAGGCTCATCGCGGCCATCGTCGACAACGGCGGCGCGATGGCCGGACCGGAGTGCAGGCCGACGGCCGCGAACAGATCGGGAGACTCGATCGCCAGCCGTGCCGCCAGTCCCGCGCCGGCCGACATGCCGGCCAGGTAGATCCGGTCGCGGTCGAACCCGCGCGCCCGCACGATCGCGTCGATCAGTGACGCGATCGCCGGGGCCTCCGACTGAGACGCATCGCCGTGCCAGTTCCAGCAGCGATGCGAATGGGCTGTCTTCGCCTGTTCGGGAAACAGCACGGCAAACCCGGCGCGCTCGGCGATGCGGCAGATGCGCGTGCCCGCGGCAAACGACTCGGCCGACTGCTTGCAGCCGTGCAGCATCACGACGACGGGCATGCCGTCACTCGCCGCCGAAGCGGCGGGCAGGTACAGCGCGTAGGCGAGATGGTTGACGAGGCGGCCGGCGGTCGGGCGCGCGGAATGAAACGAGCGCAGCCACGTGCCGGGTGCCTGGTGTGGCGATGTCCGTGCGGGCGGCGCCGGCGCGCGCACGCGATGCGTGGTTCGGGCGGTGGCCGCGCGCTGGGTGGACGGCGCCGGTTTGGTTGTCTTCCTTTTGGGGCGCGTAGTCGCCGCGGCGGAAAGCAGATCGAACGGCCGCAGCCAGAGGCTGGATTTTTTCCTGGGCATGGACGGATCTCGTGCCGGCAGCTCGCGCGACAGCATGCGGCGAGCCCGGCCGCTGGATGGACGGCGAATGCGGGCGGCAGCGCACAATGCGTGCCGCAGGAAGCGTCCGCGTCGGCGTGCCTCGGCACGGCCGATACGGGGAGCGACTGACCGACAGAACACCACGCCGCGCGACATCAATCCGGCAGCGTCCCGATTCTGGTCGGCCACGCACCATGCTAACAGGCGTCGCTCGCCTCGGGTGCGATGGTTCCGTGACCAATCGGTGAATGCTCCGACCCCACTGCCGACGGATGTCGGTTGCGTGCGAGCGGATGCCGACGCTTCACCGATACGTCCACAACCGGTGCATCACGAACATGGTCGGCGGGATCAGCAGCGCGATCGCGACGATGGCCCAACCGCGAGGCACGTCGAGCAGTTCGGCGGTGCGCGCGAGCAGCATCGTTTCGGCGAAGCCGGCCAGCGCGGCGGTCAGATAGCGCAGCAGGTTGCGCGAACGCACGGTCGACGAGAAGCTCCACAGCGTGTTCGCGAGATACGAGAACGCCGTCGCGCAGACGAACGCGACGGCGTTGGCGATTACCTGAGTGACATCGAACAGCGCGTACATCGCGGATGCGATCAGCACGTGCAGCGCGGTCGAGCCGAGCCCGGACAGGCCGAAGCGCGCCAGCCGAACGCGCTCGGCATAAAGCAGCTCGAACATCGCTATCTCCGCGCTTCAGCGCTCACCCACCCGCACGCGGGCCGGCTGCGCGCGGCGGCGTGCGTTCGGGCGTCGCGCATCGCGCGCGACCGGCAGTTCGATCACCTTGGCGTGCGTCTGGTAGCGACGGCGAATCAGATAGACGGGGCGTTGCTTCGACTCGTCGTAGATGCGTCCGATGTACTCGCCGACCACGCCGATGCCGACGAGCTCGATCCCGCCGATGAACAGCGTCACCGACAGCAGCGACGGATAGCCGAGCACCGGGTTGCCGAACAGCAGCGTGCGGCCCACGATGAACGCGCCGTACAGGAATGCGAGCGCGGCGATACAGAGGCCGATGTAGGTCCAGCTGCGCAGCGGCACGGTGCTGAAGCTTGTGATTCCCTCGAGCGCGAAGTTCCACAGCTTCCAGCCGGAGAACTTCGAGTGCCCGGCGCTGCGCGCTTCGCGCTGATACTCGATGATCACGGTCTGGTACCCGACCCATGCGAACAGCCCCTTCATGAAGCGATGACGCTCGGGCAGGCTGCGCAGCGCATTCACGACCTTGCGGTCCATCAGCCGGAAGTCGCCGACGTTCTCCGGCAGCTTCACGTCCGACAGCAGGTTGTGCACGCGGTAGTAGATCGCGGCGGCGGTGCGCTTCGAGAACGAATCGCATGCGCGATTGCTGCGCTTCGCGGCGACGACTTCCACACCGTTGCGCCAGTGCTCGAGCATCACCGGAATCAGGCTCGGTGGATCCTGAAGGTCGGCGTCGAGCGGAATCACCGCGTCGCCGCCCGCCTCGTCGAGGCCGGCCGTCAGCGCCGCTTCCTTGCCGAAGTTGCGGGTGAGATCGATGACGCGCACGCGGCGGTCGGTCATGCTGACCCGGATCAGGCGTTCGAGCGTGTCGTCGCGGCTACCGTCGTTTACGCAGACGATCTCGAAGCGGATCGCATCGAGACCGGCCATCAGCGGAATCACGACGTCGAAGAAGCGTTCGACGGCCTCGCCTTCGTTGTAGAACGGTACGACCAGCGAGACGAGCGGTGTGTAGAGTGGTTCGCGCATGATGAGTTCCCCTGTAAGACGTGCGTATCAGCGGCCGGCACCGAAGGTGGGGCGGCCGGCGCGGCGCAGTCCGTGCGCCGGGCGGTGGTGTGAGCGGACCGGATGCGGGAACCCGGTCTCGGTCGAGTTGTCGTGTGCGTCGGGCATCGACGGCACGTCGTGTCTTTCTTGTGCAATCCGGCTGACGAGCAGCGCCAGCGACGCCAGCGTGACGAACGGCATGAACTGGAACGACAGATGCGTGACGATCGCGAGACCGGCGAGCGGCGTCGCCCACATCAGCATCAGCCATTCGCGATCGAAGCGTCGCCAGCCGTGCGTCCACGCATAGCGCGCATACCACGCGATCACGAGCCCGTACCAGGTCAGGTCGTAGTCGTACAGGTACGGGCTGACGATCAGGCATGCGCAGGCGAGCGTGGCGGCGCGCAGCGCGTACGAACACGCGCCACGCCACGCGTACACGACGGCGATCGCGGCGGCCGCGGCAGACAGCAGCTGCAGGCCGCGCGCGACATAGGCGGGCCAGCCGGCGAGGGTGGCGAGCGCGAACACGGTCGGCATGCGCGCGAGCTTGACGTGGCCCGCGTCGACCATCTGATACGCGTCGTTGATGCCGTGCACGAACGCGATCCACGACTCGATCCCGAACGCAAGCGTCGTCAGTACGACGCCGACGGCGATCGTCGCGGCCCATGCGGCCAGTGCGCGCCATTGTCCGGCGCAAAGCAGCGCGAGCGGGAACAGGACCGCCATCTGCGGTTTCATCGTCAGCAAACCGAAGCAGATGCCGGCGACAACGGGGCGGCGATTCAGCGTCAACAGTCCGACGCCGGCGAGCGTCGCGGTCAGCAGGCTCGTCTGCCCGACGATCACCGTGAGGAACGCGCCGGGGAACGCGAGCGCGCAGAGCAGCGCGGCGTCGCGCTGCACGGTGGCGCGGATCGTCACCGCGAACAGCGTGTAGGTAACACCGAGCCACAGCACCAGCGCGAGCAGGTAAGGCATCCAGCCGAGCGGCAGCACCAACAGCAGCATGGTCGGCGGATAAAGCCACGGCAGCGAGCCGTCCGCGGCGTTCATCATCGGGATCGCGAGTTTCTCGATCGCGAAGAGCGAGGAGAACTGCCATGCGTCCACCGCATGCCCGAGCGCGGCGAGCCGTGCGGCGCTCCAGATCGGCGCGAGATCCTGCGCGAGCGGTTCGGGCACGGACGTATGCGACCCATGCACGCGTGCGAGATAGATGCAGATGAACAGCAACTCGGTGAACAGTACCGCTGCCGCATAGAGGCGCACCCGATCACGATTGAGCCAATGCGGGAACCGGCGCGGGCCGGCGATCGGCAGTTCCGGATGGGCGTCGATGGCCGAATCGACATGCAGAAGGGAGAGCGGCGATTTCATTGCGCATTCCGCGACGCGAGGGTCGAGCGACGCACGACGACGAACAGGACGGCGAGCAGCACGACCGGGCCGATCTGCGGCAGCCTCGTGATCCGGTTGAACACCTCGAATATCGGCAGCAGCCACGCGAGCACGATCACGATCTGATCTCCCGGCAGCCAGCCTTCGTCGAGACCGTGGGCGATCAGGCAGAAGACCGCGATGCCGAGCCAGGCCAGCTCGTAATGCCACAGATAGGGTGTCGACAACAGTGTGGCGACCGCCAGCGCCGCGCCGCGCAGCCGCATGTCGTTCGTGCGACGCCAGACTTGAACGGCGGCGGCGATTGCGAGCAGCCCCACGGCGGCTTGTGCGGCAAGCGAGACCGGAATCGATGCACCCGCGAGGCGGAGGGCCGCGAACGGCGTTGGGGAAACGAACCAGTAGGCCGGCAGGGTGAAATGCATGCCGCGCACGATCGACATCGCATGGGCCAGGCCGTTCAGGGAGCCCGTGCCGGTCAGTGCAATGCCGGCCACCGTGAACAGCGTGGTCGTGATCGCTGCCGACATGAAGGTTCGCCACGAGTGCGTCGCGATCAGCACGAACGGAAACACCAGCGCCATCTGCGGCTTGATGGCGAGCAACCCGATCAGCATGCCGGCGACGACCGGGCGTCGGCCGAGGAAATGCAGCGCGAGTGCGGCGATGCCGGCGGTCAGGATGCTGTTCTGCCCGTACAGGACGCACGCGAACACGCCCGAATAGGCAAGCACGGCGAGCGCGGCGGCGCGCGGAACGGGCAGGTGCGCACGCAGGCCCGACAGTCGCAGGACGGCATACGCATAGCATAAAAGGCTGCCCGCAAAAAAGAGGAAATACGCGGGCAGGAAAGGCACGAGGGCAACCGGCGCGATGAACAGCAGCATCGTCGGCGGATAGAGCCAGGGCAGCGATTGGTGACCGATATAGGAACCGAACCGCGCTACCTCGGCATGGGAGAAGAAGACCGGATCATAGGTCGCTGCGGCATGGCCTTGCAGCACGAGCTGCGACGCGGTCCAGAAGACGGAGAAGTCGACACCCGGTCGGGCAGCCGTCTGTGACGTGAAGGTGTCCGTAACGACGCCCCATGTGATCAGAAAGGCCACGCAAAGCAGCAGCATGACGCAGCTGTACGGAACGATCCGGTCAGCTGTCAGCCATTGAGCACAGCGTTTGGCGCGATAGCGCACTCCACGATTGGCCGTGTACATGATGCCCCGTTTGCAGTGAAGGCTGCCTGGTCTTGCGCAGCCATTTTGTGTTGTCGTGTGTCCGGATCGAATCGCGCTCGATGGCACTGTCCGGTGAATGCATTGTTGGAGAAAAAATCGTGTGACGCAAACCGCGGGCTGAATCGCGAAATGGCGATTCGACGGCGACATGGCCGAAAAGCGGGTTTTTACGTCTGAGAAATCCGTACCGGCGCAAATGATGTTTCTCGCTTGAAACATTCCGTGTTTTTCACCGGTCCCGCGGTGTGCGGAATGCGCGTCGGGCGACGCGCGACCCGGATTCGGGAAAATCCCGAGAAAATTTTTTGGGGCCCTTGCACAGCACGACGGCGCCCTGCCGGCACGCGGCGCCGGCCGGCACGCGTATATCAAATCTGAAACATTTTGTGCGGCGCGCCGAAACCCGATCGACGGATGAATCGACGGAACCCTTGCTGCGCCTCGTTTTCCCTCCGGCTGGCCTGCTCTTTGCGTCAAGGTCCGCACGACAGTCGACGACGTGATGAACGACCGGTTGAAGCAACAGGCTGACAAGACCGGACTCAATCACCTGCGGAAAGCAACGGATCGAGGGCGCGTCGGGGAATACGCCGCCCAGGCCTTGGAAACCGCCGGAAACGTCGACCGGGCGAATAGGCGACGGCATCGTCCGCGCAAAAAGAATCACATGACAGCATTTGGGGAATAAAAATGAAAGACCAGAGCACGTCGCGGCTCGCATGCCGCGAAGAAGACCCGCAGTGGAATCGACGCGTCAGCGTCATCCGTTCAATCCGTATTCATGCCCGGGACGGTTATTTCGCCGTTCTGCTCGATCGCGCCATTCGCCAGATCGCAGCGCGCATGCATATCGCACGCATCAGCTCACCGACAATCGTTCGCCCGGCCAGGCTCGTACCCTGCCGTGTGCGTCGCTGAGCGCAGCATCCGAATCCTTGAGTTGTTCCGGCAGTACCCGCTCCCCGCGTCGATCCCCGACAACGGGTTTTTATAGTAGTGCGAAAGGAGAGTAGCCATGTCCACGTTCATCACGAAGATCCGCGGTTTCGTTCAAGACGAACAAGGCGTGACGGCCATCGAATACGGCCTGATTGCCGCACTTATCGCAGTCGGCCTCGTTGCAGCGCTGACGCTGGTCGGAAACGATCTCCAGACCGTCTTCAACACGATTGCAGACGATCTCAACGCGGCGGTCTGAATGGCGGGGCGGCGAACGGCGGGTCCGGCCCGTTCGTCGCCATCCCGTCGCTCGTGCAGGGCCGGACACTCAACCAACAGATGTCGAATGGAGCGAACGGCGGATGACTCGGCCGGTGCACTGCGCGAGTCTCCCCCGCTCTCTCGATCAACCGAATCGGAGGCTGTCATGCGGACCAGTGGACGTGCGGTAGCGGTATCGCGATGGATCGGCGACGAGCAGGGGGTGACGTCGATCGAGTACGCGCTGATCGCGGCAGTGTTCGCCACCATCGTGCTGGGAAGCGTGGTTACCCTGAAGGGTTCGGTTCAAGACGCGTACAACATGATCGCGGCAATCGTGACCGCGGCGGTCAATACCGCACTGGGTAAGTGATTCCGACTATTGCAGCCAATCGAGGTTCGCCATGTTGCCTGCCGCACTGCCTCACCCGGTCCCGTTGTGCGTGACGCTGCTCGTCGTCGTCGCGGCCAGCACGGACATCACGAGCCGACGCATCCCGAACCGGCTCGTCGCGATCGGGCTGGCCGGCGCGCTGATCGCCCAGTGCGCGCTGCACGGGGTCCAGGCGGGCGCACTCGCGTGGCTTGCCGGCGCGGCGACCGGCTTCGGCATGCTGCTGCCGTTCTATCTGATGCGCGGAATGGCTGCAGGCGACGTGAAGCTGATGCTGGCGATCGGCGCATGGGTCGGCGCACAGATGGCGTTCTACATCGTGCTGGCCACGTTTCTGGCCGGCGGGATCGGCGCGATCGGCCTTGTGCTGCTGCGCGGGCGCCTGCGCCAGATGTGCGCGAACGTCAGGGCGCTGATCGCGCATCGCTCGATCCGCGCGTATGCAGGGGCGACCGACGGCCCCATAGAAGTTGCGTCGGTCGGCGCGTTGCCGTATGGCGTGGCAATTGCCGCCGGCACGCTGGGCATGCTGTTCGCTTCGTGCGTCTAGCGCGACGAACCCGCAACGAGGATGAAACGCACATGAACACGATCCCCACCGAACCGAAGCGCGACGCGCAGGTTGCACACCTGCCGCATCCGTCGCCGTTGCGGGAGGCGCATGCGAAGCCGGGCACGCAGTTGCCTGCCGCGCCGCGCTCGCTCGAGGAAACCGGACTGAGCCAGCCATTCGTCGCAGGGCTCGTGCTGAAGTCGACGCTGGTGCTCGGCCGTCCGTCTTACGGCGACCTCATCGAGCGCCACTGCCTGCCGCTCGCGGTGCTCGACGACGTCTTCGCGTTCCTGGTGCGCGAGCATCTGGTCGAACTCACCCATCGCGGCAAGACGGATCTCGACGTGACGTTCCGCCTGACCGACGCGGGCCGCGTGGCAGCACTCGAGGAGTGTGCGCGCAGCACGTACAGCGGGCCCGCGCCGGTGACGCTCGACGCGTATCTCGACTGCGTGTCCACCCATTCGGTGCGCAAGCTGCACGTGGCTCAGAACGACGTGTGGGCCGTATTCGAAGGCATCGTGATGGACACGTCGGTACTCGACTCGGCGGCCGCCGCGCTGAACTCCGGCCGTCCGCTGCTGATCTACGGCCCCGCCGGCAGCGGCAAGACCTTCCTCGCCGAGCGGCTCGGCGCGTTGATGGGCGGTCACGTACCGGTGCCGTATGCGATCTATGCGGCCGGGGAAGTCATCCAGATCCACGATCCGCTCGTGCATGTCGACGCGCCGTTGCAAACGGAGGGACAGTCGGTCGATCGCCGCTGGCGCCTGTGCGAGCGGCCGGTCGTGATGTCCGGCGGCGAGTTGACGCTTGACGAACTCGACCTGCGCCGCGATGACGCGGCGGGCTTCTACCAGGCGCCGCCGCACATGAAGGCGAACATGGGCATGTACATCATCGACGATCTCGGCCGCCAGCGTGTCGAGCCGCGCGACCTGCTCAACCGCTGGCTGCGTCCGCTCGATCGAGGCGTGGATTTCCTGACGCTCGAATCCGGCAATCGATTCGTGCTGCCGTTCGACGTCTGGCCGGTGTTCTCGAGCAACCTGGCGCCGGAACAGTTCGCCGACGACGCATTCCTGCGCCGGCTCGGTTCAAAGCTTCACGTCGGCGCGCTGTCGATCGACCACTACCGCGCGGTGTTCGACGCCGCATGCGAGTCGCTCGGACTGGTGTCGACGCAGGACGCCTTCGACTATCTGCTGCACCGGCTGCACCTGCCGACCGGCAAGGCATATCTCGCATGCTTCCCGATGGATCTGCTGCGCCTGGTCGCCGCCGGCGCGCGGTATCGCGGCGATCCGCTCGAGGTGACGCACGACGCGTTGCATGACGCATGGGCCAGTTATTTCGGCACCGCGCCCGAGCGCGACGGCGGATATCTGCCGCCTGCCGAGCACGGCGGTCACACGCACATAACCGGTTGAGCCGTTTCTTTCACGATTCGTTGAGGAGCATTGCCATGAAAAACAGTCGAGCGCTCATGATGCTGATCGTCGCGATGGTCGCGGGCCTTGCCGCGGTCGTGTTCGCGTCCCGCTGGTTGATGAATACATCCAGCAGCTCGGTCACGTCGGTCGCGGTGGCGACCACCGACCTGAACCTGGGCGAGCCGCTCGGGCCGAACCAGATCCGCATGGTGAGCTGGCCGTCGGGCAGCGTGCCGACCGGCGCGTTCACCGACACGAAGGAACTCGAAGGGCGCGTCGTGCGTACGAGCCTCGCACGCGGCGAACCGGTGATCGAGTCGAAACTCGCGCCGGTCGGCACGAAGGGCGGGCTGTCCGCCGTGATCGCCGACGGCAGCCGTGCGATCACGGTGCGGGTGAACGACGTGGTGGGCGTCGCGGGCTTCGCGCTGCCGGGCAACTACGTCGACGTGATCGTCAACACGCAGGAACAGCAGGGCAAGACCGACGGGCAGAGCATCTCCAAGATCGTGCTCGAGCACATCCTGGTGCTGGCCGTCGCGCAGCAGGTCAGCCGCGACGATACCGCACCGAAGGTCGTCAACGCGGTGACGCTCGAAGTCACGCCCGATCAGGCCGAACGCCTCGACCTCGCGCGCAGCGTCGGCACGCTGTCGCTCGTGCTGCGCAACCAGGTCGACCAGAAGACGCTGACGACCGATGGCGCGACCAAGCTGACGCTGCTCGGCAAGGCTCCGGTACCCGACGCGACGCCCGCACCGGTACACGAACGCGTACGGACCGTGCGCGTGCACGTTGCGTCGCACGCGGCACCGGACGCACGGCACGATTGTGTAGGCGTGCTGACCGGGGTACGGGGCAGCGTCGAATGCTTTTGAAACCGTAGAACACACATCCAGATAAACAGATTAACCAGATCGGCCGCCGTCAGGGCACGGCGGCCTTGGAAGTCGACAACCGGCCGCTCGCCGGTCACTCGGGGGATCAGACGAAATGAAGATCAATCCGCAATATTCAGGTACCGGCCCGGTGCGCACGCGTATCGCACGGGGCACGATGATGGCCGCGATCCTGTGTACGGGGTGGCTGACGGTGTACAGCGCGCTGGCCCAGGAAGGCGCGGAATCGGCTGCGCTGATGAAGGGCGGCGCGAGCGCGCCGGCTGCCGTCGCCAAGGGGCCGATGCAGATGACGATCAGCATGGCGCCGGCGCCTGCCGCCGCGGCTGCCGCATCGGCGGGCCCGCTGCGCGGACCGAACTGCGTGGGCGCCGTGCGCGAGTCGACCAGCGTCAGCGTGCCGCTCGGCAAGTCGCTGCTGGTGCCGATGCCGGAGCCGGTCCGCAACCGGACCATCGGCAACCCGGCCGTCGCGCAGGCAACGATGGTGTCGCCGCAGACGCTCTACATCCTCGGGATGTCGGTCGGCACCACCAACATGATCGTGCAGGGCAGGAGCGGCGCGTGCCGCGTGATCGACGTTGCGGTCGGCGCGGACGCCGGCGGCCTGCAGGCATCGCTGGCGCAGCTGATGCCGGACGAGCACGCCATCCACGTATCGAACGCAGCCGGCACGATCGTGCTGGCGGGCACCGTGTCGAGCTCGCAGGCCGCGCAACAGGCCGTGCAGATCGCACGGGCCTACAGCGAGAGCACCGGCGAGGGGGGCGGCACTGGCAAGGGTGGTGGCGTGCTGAACATGCTGAACGTGACGTCGCCGCAGCAGGTGATGCTCGAAGTGAAGGTTGCCGAAGTGTCGAAGACGCTGATCAACCAGTTGGGCAGCGCGTTCAACATCCAGGGCGGGTTCGGCTCGTGGAGCGGCGCGCTCGTCAGCAACCTGCTCGCGGGCGTTGCGAGCGGTGCGATCTTCAACAAGGCGAACAACAAGCCGTTCAGCATCGCGGCCGATGCGCAGAACACCGACAACCTCGTCAAGATCCTCGCGGAGCCGAACCTCGTGACGATCAGCGGCCAGGAGGCGACGTTCCTCGCCGGCGGCAAGATCTTCATCCCGGTACCGCAGAGCAGCGGCACCGGCACGTCGTCGATTACCCTGCAGGAAGAGGAGTTCGGCGTCGCGCTGAAGTTCACGCCGACGGTGCTCGCGAACGGCCGGATCAACCTGAGGGTCGCGCCGGAAGTGTCGGAGTTGTCGCAGACGGGCGTGACGCTGAGCGCGACCAACATCGGCGGCACGTCGATCCTGCCGCTGATCACCACCCGGCGCGCGTCGACGACGGTCCAGATGGCCGACGGCGAATCGTTCGCGATCGGCGGGCTGATCAAGGACAACGCGAGCGGCGCGCTGAAGGCGATTCCCGGCGTCGGCGAGGTGCCGGTGCTCGGCGCGCTGTTCCGCAGCACGTCGTTCCAGCAGGACCGCACCGAGCTGATCTTCGTGATCACGCCGCACCTGGTGAGGCCGCTGCAGACCGCCGACCTGCCGCTGCCGACCGACAGCTTCTCGAAGCCCAACGAAGCCGACGTGTATGCGACCGGCAACATGGAAGGGCGCAAGGGTGTCCGCAAGGCGGGCGCGCAACCGGCGAACGGCGCGATGGATGCACCGCAGACGCCGGTACCTGCTCCCGCGCCGCAATCGGCTGCACCGGCCGCACCGGCCGCCGCGCTGCCCGCTCCGCGTGCGCCGCAGCCCGCCGACACACCGGCACCGGTGCCGGCGCAGCCTGAGAAGCCGGCGGCTGCAGCGGCCGCCGCGGCAGGAGCGGTGAACGCCGAGCCGGCGCATGCCGCGCAGTCGCAGCCGAAACCGCAACCGCAGGC
This sequence comes from Burkholderia diffusa, assembly GCF_902499115.1. Classification (GTDB taxonomy): domain Bacteria; phylum Pseudomonadota; class Gammaproteobacteria; order Burkholderiales; family Burkholderiaceae; genus Burkholderia; species Burkholderia diffusa. The sequence goes on along the minus strand of NZ_CABVPN010000020.1, from coordinate 127,023 downwards.
CGATGCGGCCAGCGCGGCACGGATCGCGCGCATCGAAGCCGCTGCCGCGCGTCTCGCGGCGGCTGGCTCCGACACGCCGGCCAAACCCGCGCCGCATTCGAAGAACAGTCTGCCGGCCGCCGCCCACGCGCAGATCGCGCGGGCGAATGCGGAACCCGCGTCCACCGATCGTTGAAGCCATCCAAGGGGAAGCTCATGAAATCCGCCTACCTCGTATTCGTGCGCCGTGCGGCGCTCGCCGTCCCGCTCGCGTTCGCGCTTGCCGGCTGCATGTCGTCGACGCCGGTGTGGGACAGTCGCTTCGGCGACTCGGTCCGCGCCGTCACGCAAGCCCAGATCATCGATCCGCATGCCGCCGAACACGCGGCCTCGCGCCCGGGGGTCGACGGCAGCGCCGCCGCGGCCGCGCTCGACAACTACGACAAGTCGTTCAGGCAGCCCGAGCCGAAAGCCAATGCATTCGTGATCGGGATCGGCAAGTCGTCGGGGCAATAACACAGGCACGCTCAGGGAGAACGCCATGTCCAGCGCAGCTCGTCATCCGAAATTCACGCGTCGAGGGTTGCATCGCCAGCAAGGCGCCGTCGCGATCATCGTCGGTCTCGCACTGGCGGTGATGATCGGATTCGTCGGTCTCGCGCTGGACCTCGGCAAGCTGTACGTCACGCGCAGCGAACTTCAGAACAGCGCCGACTCATGCGCGCTGTCCGCTGCGCGCGACCTCACGTCGGCCATCAGCCTGCAGGTCGCGGAAGCGGACGGCATCGCCGCCGGCCACTCGAATTTCGCCTTCTTTCAGCAGAACGCGGTGCAGATGCAGACGGATTCGAACGTCACGTTCAGCGATTCGCTGACCAATCCGTTTCTGACGAAGACGGCGGTCGCCACGCCGGCGAACATCAAGTACGTGAAGTGCACGGCGCAGCTGACCAACATCGCGCACTGGTTCATCGAGGTGCTCAACACGATTCCCGGTGTGCAGGTCGCGAACGCGGCGCAGGTCTCGGCCAGCGCGATCGCGACGGTGGGCGCCGGGCAGACCACCTGTGCGATACCGGTGTTCGTGTGCCGCGCGGCGGCCGCCGCGCCGTACAAGGTCGGTGACTGGATCTCGTCGCCTTCCGGCTCGTCGTCGACGTACGGGCCCGGCAACTTCGGCTGGGCCGCGCTCGACGGTTCGACCAACGAAACGACGATCGCCAGCGAACTGTCTGGCAATACCTGCAACATCAAGTCGCCGCCCACCCTCGGTTCGACGGGCCTGAAGTCCGCGTCGCTGCGCGCGTGGAATACCCGCTTCGGCATCTATACGAACGGCGCCAACGGCTCGAGCGGCCAGCCGGACTTCACAGGCTACGCATACGTCGGCCCCAAATACGGGCCGCCGGGAACCGCGGGTATCGTCGGCGACGCGTACAAGCAGTTCGTGCTCGATCGTGCGAGCTTCAAGTCCTACCAGGGCGACGGCGCGCCGCCCGCCGGCAGCGGCATCGCGACCAAAGGGACCGCCACGGCAAGCAACTATCAGACGTTCGGTGGCGACCGCCGGGTCGCGCTCGCCCCCGAGGGCGACTGCTCGACGCTGCAGGGCGCAAGCAACCAGCTGACCGTCACGCAGTGGGACTGCGTGCTGATGCTGGATCCGCTGCCGTTCAGCCCGGGCGCCGGCGGGGTGGTCGCGCATCTCGAATACCTCGGCTCGGCGTCGTCCGGCAGCACGCCTTGCGCGACGCACGGTTTGCCGGGCAACGGCAGCTCGATCGGCCTCAAGGTGCCGATGCTCGTTCAATAGAGGAGACGCGATCATGAAAAGGCTCCCGATTCGCCGGTCGCGCATGCGCGGTGTCGCCGCGGTCGAGTTCGCGCTCGTGCTGATGCCGATGATCGTGCTCGCGACCGGTGTGGCCGAGTTCGGCCGCGCGATCTATCAGTACGAGACCCTCACCAAGGCGACGCGCGACGCGGCGCGCTACCTGTCGGTCTATCTGCCGGCCGACAGCGCGTATCCGCTCGCGGCGGCGCAGTGCCTGGTCGTCTACGGCAACACGACCTGCGGGTCTGCCGGCACCGAGCTGGTGCCGGGGCTCACGACATCGATGGTGATCGTGTGCGACGCCGCGCATTCGAGCGATTGCGCCGACGCATCCGATCCACCGCAGTTCGCGAACCTGCCGACCTATGACGCGACCAACAACGCGGCAAGCGGCACGGCGACCGGCAGCATCAACGTCGTCGAGGTGAAGGTGAAGGGCTATAAGTACCAGCCGATTCCGGCCTACCCGGGGCTGTCGTCGATCACCTTCGGCAACATCGTCACCGTGATGAGGCAAGTGTCATGAACCCGCGCTCCTGTCTGCCGTCGCGCCGTCGCGCACAACGCGGCGCGACGATCGTCGAATTCGCGCTGATCGCATCGATCCTGATGATGCTGCTGATCGGCGTCTTCGAATTCGGGCGCGTGCTGTTTTACTGGAACACGGCGGCCGAGGCCATCCGGCTCGGCGCACGCACGGCGATCGTCTGCGACGTGAACGCCGCCGGCGTCGTGAAGCGCGTGAAGTCGCTGATGCCGATGGTGTCGAGTGCGAACGTGTCGGTGAGCTACACGCCGTCGGGCTGCGACGTGAGCTCCTGCTCGTTCGTGACCGTCAGCATGACCAACTTCACCGTCAAGACGATGATTCCGCTCGCGAGCGTCTCGATCACGATGCCGCCGTTCACCACGACGCTGTCGCGTGAAAGCCTGAATTCATCCACGGGCGGCACCGCCTGTCAATAATCGAACCGACGAGGCACAGCCATGATCAATATCCTCGTAGCTGCCGACGATACCGCCCGGCTCACGCAGATCGCGCGCCTGGTCACCGACAGCGGACACTATCGCGTGACACGCGCGCATGGACGATCGTCGCAGATCGAGAATCGAACGGACGGACTCGATTCATTCGACATCCTGCTGATCGACGGCGCGACGACCGATGCGACCGAGCTGTCGGCGCTCGAGCGCATCTGCCGGCTGCACCCGAGCCTGACCTGCATCCTGGTGACGGCCGACGCGGCGCCGAACGTGCTGCTGGACGCGATGCGCGCCGGCGCGCGCGACGTGCTGCAGTGGCCGATCGACCCCACGGCGCTGGCCCGTGCGCTCGAGCGTGCCGCCGCGCAAAGCACGCGACGCGACGCCGAAGATACGCGCTTCGTGTCGTTCATGTCGTGCAAGGGCGGCGCGGGCACGAGCTTCGCCGCGAGCAACGTCGCGTACGAGATCGCTGAAGGATATAAGCGCCGCGTGCTCCTGGTCGATCTGAACCAGCAGTTCGCGGATGCCGCGTTCCTCGTCAGCGACGAGACGCCGCCGTCGACGCTGCCGCAGCTGTGCGCGCAGATCGAGCGACTCGACGGCGCGTTTCTCGACGCGAGCGTCGCGCACGTGACGCCGACCTTCCACGTGCTGGCCGGCGCGGGCGACCCGGTCAAGGCCGCGGAGATGCGCGAGGATGCGCTCGAATGGATCCTCGGCGTCGCGGCGCCGCGCTACGACTTCGTGATCTTCGACATCGGCGTGAGCATCAATCCGCTGTCGATGATCGCGCTGGATCGCAGCGACCAGATCCAGCTCGTGCTGCAGCCCGCGATGCCGCACGTGCGCGCGGGCCGCCGGCTGCTCGAGATTCTCGTGTCGCTCGGCTACCCGACCGACCAGATGCGGCTGGTGGTGAACCGGATGACACGCGCGAGCGAACGGTCCCGCACCGCGCTCGAGGAAGTGCTCGGCCTGCATGCGAGCAGCACGATACCCGACGACGCCGATACCGTGCGCGAGGCGCTCGACCTCGGGCATCCGGTCTCGCGCGTCGCACGCAGCGCAGCGGTTACGCGTGCGTTACAGGCCTGTGCGAAGCAGATCGTCGAAGGGGACGTGCGCACCAGGCACGACGCGTCCAGCAGCGAACCGTTGATGTCCCGGCTGTTCGGCCGCAAGGCCACGCCGAAGCTCAAGTCCATGTGAATCTTTCGGGGAAACTATCATGTCATTGCGCGAACAGATGTCCTTGTACCGGACGCAGCCCCAGGCGACGAGCACCGATCCGGCGGGTGCGACGCATTCGTCGGTACGCGACGCGTACCAGAGGCTACGCCGTGAAATTCACGCGGCGGTTCTTGAACGGGTCGAGCTGGAGCGTCTGTCACGCCTGCCGCAGGAACAGGTGCGGCAGGAAATCTCGGCGCTGATCTCGCGCATCCTCGACGAGGAGCGCATGCCCGCGAACGACATCGAGCGGCGCCAGCTCGCGATCGACGTGTACGACGAGATGTTCGGTTTCGGCCCGCTGGAGGCGCTGCTGCGCGACCCCGGCATCTCCGACATCCTCGTGAACACGTACCGGCAGGTCTATGTCGAGCGCGCCGGCCAGCTCGAGCTGACCGACGTGACGTTCTACGACGACGCGCACCTGATGAAGGTGATCGAGAAGATCGTGTCGCGGGTCGGGCGGCGCATCGACGAATCGACCCCGATGGTCGATGCGCGTTTGCCGGACGGCTCGCGCGTGAACGCGATCATTCCACCGTCGGCGATCGACGGGCCGCTGATGTCGATCCGACGTTTCGCGGTCAACCCGCTGAAGATGGACGACCTCGTGAGCTACCAGAGCCTCACGCCGCCGATGGCGGAGCTGCTCGATGCGCTGGCCAAGGCGAAAGTGAACGTGCTCGTGTCGGGGGGGACCGGCAGCGGCAAGACGACGCTGCTCAACATCCTGTCGGGCTTCATCCCGCGATCGGAGCGGATCGTGACGATCGAGGACGCAGCGGAGCTGCAACTGCAGCAGCCGCACGTGCTGCGGCTGGAAACGCGGCCGCCGAACATCGAGGGCAAGGGCGAGATCACGCAGCGCACGCTCGTGCGCAACGCGCTGCGGATGCGGCCGGACCGGATCATTCTCGGCGAAGTGCGCGGCGCGGAAGCGCTCGACATGCTCAATGCGATGAACACCGGCCACGAAGGCTCGCTCGCGACGATCCACGCAAACACGCCGCGCGACGCGCTCACGCGGCTCGAGAACATGATCAGCGTCGGCGGCCTGACGCTGCCGCCTAAGACGATGCGCCAGCAGATCGCGTCGGCGATTTCGGTGGTGGTCCAGGCGACGCGGCTTACCGACGGCAAGCGCAAGATCGTCAGCATCCAGGAGCTGACCGGGATGGAAGGCGACATCATCAACATGCAGGAGATCTTCACGTTCAAGCGCACCGGCATGGATCGCGACGGGACGGTGCGCGGACACTTCTGCGCGACCGGCGTGCGGCCGAAGTTCGCCGAGCGGCTGCAGTCGTTCGGCATCAACCTGCCGGATTCACTCTACGACCCGGCGCAGCGTTACGAGACGAAGTGACGACGCGCCGTCGTCTGATTCCGGGGAGGTCTCATGGACTCGATATTCTATGGTTTTGTGATTCTCACCTTCGTCGCGGTGGTGCTCGCGATCGAAGGTGTCTATCAATGGTGGAACTCACGCCACGGTGCCGCGGCACGCCGGATCGAGTCGCGCCTGCGCGCGATGTCGGCCGGCGGCAGCGTGCAGCAGGAGCGACTGTCGATTCTCAAGAAGCGGATGCTCGACGAATCGAAACCGTTCGACCGGCTGTTGCTGCGTATGCCGCGCGTGCAGTCGGTGGATTTGCTGCTGCAGCAATCGGGGCTCGACTGGACGGTGGCGAAGCTCGTCGTGTACAGCGCGGCATTGCCGGTGACGGCGATGCTCGTCCTGCTGTTCACTCCGTTGCCCCTGATCGCCATGTTGCCGATTGCGCTGCTGACCGCGTGCATGCCGGCAATGTACGTGATGCGGCATCGCAACCGGCGGATGCTCAAGCTCGAGCGCCAACTGCCGGATGTCTGCGACATGATCGCGCGCGCGCTGCGCTCCGGCCACTCTTTTACGAGCGCGCTCGGGATGGTCGGCGAGGAGTTTCCCGATCCGATGGGCGGTGAATTCCGGATCACGTTCGACGAGATCAATTACGGCGTATCGCTGCACGATGCGCTGGTGAACCTCGCGACACGCGTGCCTGCCCATGACCTGCGCTACTTCGTGATCGCGGTGCTGATCCAGCGCGAGACCGGTGGCAACCTGGCCGAGCTGCTCGACAGCATCGCATCGCTGGTTCGCGAGCGCTTCAAGCTGTTCGACAAGGTCCGCGTGCTGTCGGCGGAAGGGCGGCTGTCGGCCTGGATCCTCGGGCTGCTGCCATTCGGCACGGCGGGCATGATGGCGGTGTTGAACCGGGAGTTTCTGTCGGTGCTCTGGCAGGATCCGGCCGGCATCAAGATGGTCGGAGTGATGCTGGGGTCGATGGCATTCGGCATGCTGTGGATCCGACGCATCATCCGGATTCGCGTCTGACGCGTGTCTCAGGCTTCACGAACCGATTCGAGGCTGTCATGCAAAACCTGAGTGTAGTACATACCGTGATGCTGGCCGGCTTGTTCATCTTCGTCGCCGGCGGCGTGCTGGTCGCGATGCTGCTGTTTGCGCCGCGCAACATGGAGCGCCGGATCCAGCAGGCGAGCGGAGCAAGTGTGGGCATCGGCGCCGGCGCCGGCGCCGGCGACGGCGGCGGGCAGCCGTCGCGCTGGGTCGCGAAGCTCGTCGAGCTGTCGCAACCGATTTCCCGGCTGTCGGTGCCGCAGGAGGGCTGGGAGAATTCACCGCTGCGGATCCGGCTGATGAACGCCGGCTGGCGCGATCCGAACGCGGGCGCGCTTTACTTCGCGGCGAAGACGGTACTCGCGTTGGCGCTGCCGGGCGCCGCGCTGCTGGCGCTCGCCACGACCCGGCTCGCGGATCAACGCATGCTGCTGTCGTTCATCCTCGTCGCGCTCGCCGGGATCGGCTACTACGTGCCGAACGTGATCCTCAGGCGGCGGATCGCGACGCGTCAGCGAGTGATTTTCGAGGACTTTCCGGATGCGCTCGACTTGATGACCGTCTGCGTCGAAGCAGGGCTCGGGCTCGACGCGGCGCTGATGCGGGTGAGCGAGGAACTGCGCTTTCGCAGCGAAGTGGTCGCGGGTGAACTCGACTTGCTGCTGCTCGAGATGCGTTCCGGGTTCACGAAGGAAACCGCGCTGCGCAATCTGGCACTGCGGACCGGCGTCGAGGATATCGAATCGTTCTGCGCGATGCTGATCCAGGCCGATCGCTTCGGCACCAGCATCGCCGAATCGCTGCGCGTGTTGTCCGACATGCTGCGCACGCGGCGGCGGATGCGCGCCGAGGAGCGCGCCGCGAAGATCGCGCTGAAGCTGCTGTTCCCGCTGATCTTCTGCATCTTCCCGGCGCTGATGTGCGTATTGCTCGGGCCGGCGATGATTCATGTGTATCGCGTGCTGCTGCCGACCTTCACCAGTATCGGGCAGTAAGCAGCGGCGCGGGACTGCCGCGCGAACCGGATGTACGTGCCGACCGGGTATTGCCGGCCGGCACGGTCACCGTCTTCATGGGAGGCTCCTTCTCCCCCCGGGCGGCGCCGCGAGACAGGTCGATCATAGCGGCGTCAACGCAACCCGGACCCATGGTCGACCATGGAGACAGCCGTAGTCCACTGCCCGCGCGGGTGGCCCCCTACGACTAACCTCGAACGCAGTCGCGGCGGCGCGCCGACCGGACTGAAAGCCGATCCGACAGGTCCGATCTGCACGGCTGAATCCATCCGTGTCGATAACGCGAGCGATTGTTTACCGAATTGCCGGCCGGCGCAGGCAGTCGCCGCCCGGCCGCAGCGCCCTCGGGCCGCCAGCGGTGGCATGCGTCAGCCGATGACGCGGCACGTATCGACGGATGCCGCTGCCGATGTGCGCGTCATCGTGCCCGAAAATCTCCTTGAAATCGTCGATTCGAATTTCTACGATTATTCAAAATCAGGCTTGAATGACGCTGCGAGCGGGACGATCGCCCCGCGTCGCGGAAAGAACGAACACAACGCCTGAAATTGAAGCGGCTGCCCGACGATATGGGCAACAGGCCAGTCAAGCACGATCGGGGCCGGGGGAATCATGAACGAACACGCAGCGCGATGCACGCCGCCTGACGCCTCATCGAGCAGGCGACCACCCGCGTGGACCGAACCCGCGATGCCGCCGGGCTACGGCGCGCGTCGTCTCCCTCCCGATTACTGACAGCCGGCGCGCGCAACCGCGCCCGGAACACCGCTTTCTCACCGACATCCTGTGCACCGACGCACACGCGTATCGGGCCGCTCGCGGCCGGCGTGGCGACGCACGTCGTGCACTCGACGACCGACATAACAATTCGAACGAGGGACGCAGCATGGCCATCCGTGTGCCAGTGACACGCCGGACGTTTCTGAAGCTCGCCGGCAGCGGCGCCGTTGTCGCCGTTTCGGTTACGCATTTACCGGCACTCGTACTCGCCGCGGGCGAGACGCAGGCCGATGCGGACGGCCCGAGCTGGGCACCGGTGCCCGGAAAGGCGCGCTGGCGCATCGATGGCGTGCCGAAGGTAATGGGCCAGAAGATCTACGCGCGCGACTTCAAGTCCCGCGACTTCGTCGGCTGGCCGCAGCAGGAAAACTGGCTTTATGCGCTGCGCTGCGACCGGGTCGACGCGGTGTACCAGGGCTACGATCTCGGCGTGCTGCCGCACGAACTGCAGCCGATCGCCATTGTCGACAACGCGTTGCTGAGCGCGCGCAAGATCAATCTTGCACCGCGGCCCGACCCGATCGCGAACCAGGACATCTACTGGCTCGCGCGGGTGGGTCATCCGGCGGACTGCTACGGCCAACCGGCCGCGCTGTTGATCTTCGAGAACTTCGATATCTATCGTCGCGCGAGGAAGCTGCTCGATTTCAATCGCGGCGTGATCCGCTACGGCGCGCCGGTCGGCGCCGGCCAGGCCGCACCGGTCGTGCCGTATTCGCCCGTGACCGTCTACGTGCGCGACGACGCACGGCGGTTCAACTACGTCGACAACTACGAGGCCGACAGCACCGGCAAGCCGACCGCGAAGTATCTGGAGGAACGCGAGGCGGCGGTCGCCAACATCGATGCGACGATTGCCCACCACGCGGCCGCCGGCACGTGGATCGGCATTCGGGCGACGGGCGACGACGGGTTCGAGACGCCGGCGATGGATCCGATGTTCATGGAGCCCGAAGCGGGACTCGCATGGTACGACGCGTCCGCCTCGAAGATCAGCCTCGTTCTCGGCACGCAGTCGGCGAACGACGATGCGATCGGTGCGTGTGCGCTGTTCGACGGCAGCAACGTCCCGGTCAAGGAGGCCCAGGTCATCGCGTGCTACCCGGGCGGTGGTTTCGGCGGACGCGACAAGTCCTATTTCCCGCTGTATCTGGCCCTTGCGGCGCCGTTCGCGAAGGGCGCGCTGCGTTGGCAGCAGTCACGCTACGAGCAATTCCAGGTTGGCCTGAAACGCTGCGAGACGCAGTTCTCCGAATCGCTGTGGTTCGACCGCCGCGGCAAGCTCGAAGCGATCACCTGCGATTTCCTGATGAACGGCGGCGGGAAGAAGAACCTGTCGCCGTACGTCGCGCAGCTTGCCGCGTTGAGCGCGATGAGCTGCTACGAGATTCCGCGGGCACGCGCGCAGGCCGCGTCGACCTACACGCGGGAAGTCTTCGGCGGCTCGCAGCGCGGCTTCGGCGGGCCGCAGGCGTTCATGGCGATCGAGACGCTGATGGACGAGGCTGCACGCCGGCTAGGGATGTCGCCGTTCGAGATCCGGCGCGCCAATCTGCTCGGCAAGGCGCCCGCTCTCGGCAAGGGCCGCGCGATCACGGGCGCGCCGATCCTGTTCGACCTGCAGCTGGACGCGCTGCTCGACCGGCTCGAACGTCATCCGTTATGGCTCGAGCGTGAGCAGATTCGTGCCGAGCGCAGCGCGCGCAGCCTCCGCTACGGTGTCGGCCTCGCGATGGCGAACGAAGCGTACGGCACCTCCGGCGACGGCATGTTCGGCATGGTGCAGATCCTGCCCGACGGCAACCTGCGCGTGGTCACGCCATATACCGACATGGGCAACGGCGCGGCCACGACGCTCGGTCTCGCGCCGGCCGAGTTTCTCGGGCAAAACGCGCAAACGATTGCGATGAGCGAGATCGGACCGTTCAACTCGCTCGGGTTGCAGCGTTCGAGCAATCCGCCAGACGACAGCAAGTACGTGTGCTACACGTACGGCTCGTCGAGCGCCTGTCTCGGCGCATTTCATCAGTACCACGCGGTCAAGGGCGCCGCGCAGGTGCTGTTTCTGCAGAGCGTGCTGCCGGCCGCGCGCGCATGGTGGGGCGTACCCGTGCGTGCGGAGGACGTGCACTGGACCGATCGCGCACTCGCCGCGAACGGCCTCACACCGATTTCGTGGGCGACGCTGCTCGGCACGATCAGGAAGCTCGGCCTGCAGACGACCGCAGCCGTGCATGCGAGTTATGCCGGGTATTTCTGGAAGGGAAGCTATCCGTTCGCGTCCGGCAGTGCGCAGGTCGACTATGACTACGTGGCGGTCGGCCTCGATCCGTATCACCTGACGCCGTTGAAGCGCGTGCTGCAGCCGCCGCCGATCAATACGACACTGTACGGGCGCACGACCTATGCGCCGTCGGCGACGCTCGTCGCGGTGTCCGTCGATTCGGCGACCGGGCGCGTGAAGGTCGAACGCGTGGTGACGGCAGTGAGCGTCGGCCGGCAGTTGTCGCCGGAGCTCGTCGAAGGGCAGTCACAGGGCGCGGTCGCGATGGGTATCGGCAACGTGCTGACCGAAACGTGTCCGCTGGGGCCGGACGGGCCGGGCGGCGGCCGATGGAATATGGATCGCTACGAGGTCACGCGGCTGCCGGACATCCCCGTGCAGGAGCTGATCGCCTTACCGCCGCCCGGCGGCGATCCCGCGAATGCACGCGGCATCGCGGAAGCGGTGATGTGTCCGATCGCGCCGGCGCTGCTCAATGCGCTCGCGATGGCGACGGGGCGGCGGTTCCGGGTGACGCCCGTGACGCCGGAGAAGATTCGGGAGGCACTGCAATGAGCAATCCGGTCCGGATGATCATCAACGGCAAGCCCGTCGAAGCGGACGCGGCCGACGCGGACATGAACCTCATCGACTTCCTGCACGAGCGGCAGGACCTGACGGGCACCAAGCTGTGCTGCGGCATCGGCGTGTGCCGCGCGTGCACGGTCGGCGTGCGCAATGCGCCCGATGCGCCGATGGAAAAGACGCTGTCGTGCTCGACCCCGGTCAGCGCGATGGCGGACATGCACGTGTACACGATCGAGGGGCTCGCGCAGGGTGGCGCGCTGTCGCCGCTGCAGCAGAGTTTTCTCGAGTCGTTCGCGTTCCAGTGCGGCTACTGCGTGTCGGGTTTCCTGATGGCCGCGACCGCGATGCTCGATCATCTGCGCGCGCAGCCGGTGCACGAGCGCGATCTGGACGCGATGATCGAAACCTGGGTGGGCGGCAACATCTGTCGTTGCACCGGTTACGTGAAGTACATCGAGGCCATTCGCAAGGTGGCGATACGCTACACGAAGGGGGCGGCATGACGATGAGAAACTGCGTCGTCGCGCTGGCGACGATGCTGGCCGCACAGGTTGCACCGGTCGTGCCGGTTGCGCTCGCGGCGGCAAACGGCGATACGTCGTTGCACGAGTATGCGCAGCGGTGCACCGACGAAATCGGCGAGATTCCCGCGTTCGACTGCAATGACGGCACCGATGTGCCGATCACCGTCAACGGCCGCGTGCCCGTGCGCTACGCAGCACACATGACGTGCGATCGCCCGGCGCTGTTGCCCTATGACGCGCCGACGTCCGGACAGTGCACACCGTATTCGAAGATCCTCGACCTGTCGCATGGCGACACGCAGATCTCGGCGTTTTGCCGCCGCAAGCAGATCCGTGCGAATCGGAGCCCGTATTACGACGAAGTCGACATCGTGCTGCATCATGCGGGCAACGGCAAGACCTGCTGGTTTCATGCGGAGCAGGGCGGCACAGCCGGCATGAACGCGGCGCGCGTGCCGCCGCCGAACGAGACGACGCCGCCGCCCGGCCATCCGTCCGCGGCGGAGTTCTGGTGGAAGCCGGCCGCGACCGCGACGAAGCGCTGCGTGTCGTGTCATGACGCGAGCCCGGTCATGTACAGCCCGTGGATCGGCCAGGTCTGGAGCAAGGTGCCGACCGATCCGTGGGGCAAGTACGTGAATCTCGGCGCGGACTTCGCGTCGTGGACATCGCACGCGATCAGCACGCCGGGCAATACCTGCATCGGCTGTCACCGGATCGGCGATCAGAACAGCTGCAAGATCTACGTGCCGCTCGCGGCCGGTTTGCTGCCGCCGCCGAAGGGAAGCAACGCGCGTGCGAGCCGGTATCCGATGACGCATTGGATGCCGATCGACAACAACAAGAGCCTGTATGAATGGAATGCGGCGAACGCGAAGTCGGTGAGCGACCTGCTCGAATGCTGTTCGGCGCGCGGCAAGGACGATCCGAAGTGCAGTTTCACGCCGGCGGCGCAGGCGGCCAAATAGGTCGCGCGCGGGTTGCGCGCCGGACTGCCACGGCGCCTCTCGCTTGCCCCATCGGCGGCCTTGCCGGGCTCGCCCACGACGATACGCGCGGATCGCCTCGGCCGGTGCAGCCGCGGTCATGTGATGCGCCGGCCGATGAGCGATGCGCGAGAAAAACCGGGGTAGTAGAAGTTGCCATCCGTCATACGTACCCGCGGTGCTGCGTCACGCGTCGGTGTTTCGCCTACTGAAAGTGATGCACGTACCGCAGCACCATCCGCGAACCCTGCGGCCGGTTACGGGCATGGACTTCGAAGTACGCGTTGAACATCAGGTGATCCTGGGGCGAGAAGCTGTACATTGCACCGGGTCCGATCGCCAGCACGGCTTCCCGCGTGCCGGACACATCCTGACCGTTCACCTTCATGTCGGTGGTCTGGCGCAGCCAGTAGCCGTTCAGACCCAGCCGCAGCCCGGGCCGCACTTCATACTCGGTCGCAAAGTTCGCATGAACGGCCTGGCCGGCCTGCGTCGACGTCACGTCCGGCCCGAGCGCGGTCGCCGGCTCGTGATTGGTCGCATTCCACAAATAGTGCAGACGCCACGACACGGTCCACTTCGGCGTGATCCAGAACGTCGCGGCCCAGTACGGATCGAACGACCAGAAATGGCTGCCCGGATTGATCGCGCGCGCCGGATCGTATGCACCGGTTGGCGCAATGAACTGGAACTCCAGCCGCTGCGCGAAGCGCGGCCCCTGCGCGCCCATCACCGGATCGAACTGGATGAACGGTCCGACCAGCAGGTCGCCGAATCCGGCACGCGAATTCAGCGCGACGTTGCCGATTCCGTCGTTCGTATGCACGGAGGCCACCCACGGCAGGATCACGTCGAGCCCCGGATGCATGCCGCCGAACGTCAGCGGCGACTGGTAGACGAGCTGGCTCAGGCCCGCGAACAGGTCGATGTCCTGCTTCGGCAGCCCGACCTTGTTGCCGGCGTTGTCGTTGACGCGTCCGGCGGTGTAGTACGTCAGATACTGCGTGCCGTACCAGCCGGAGCCGGCAGGCGGCATCCCGTCGAGGAAGCTGGTCATCCCCAGGTTGACCGACGGCAGGTCGGTCGCATGCGCCGGCGCGGGGCCGGTCAGGCCGACTAACCCGAGACCTGCGATCGCAAGCAGGCGAGAGCCGAATTTCATCATCACCACCTCCTGAATATTTATTTGTATAACTAATCAAACGGCGCGAGAAAGATCGGGATGTACGGAGATCGCGCGATACTGGCCCGCATGGAACACGAGCGGCGCCTTTCCGAACGCATCGAACTGCTCGATCTGTCCGATGAACAGCAGATGGTCGCCGCCTTCGTAATGGCCCACGTTGCGGCACACGAAACGCGCGCTCGCGCCGTCGAGACAGGGTACGCCGCCCGCATCGGCTTCCACGTGCGACACGCCGTCGAACTTGTCGGCGCTCGGTGTCGCGAAACGGCGCGACAGCTCGATCTGGTCGTGCGCGAGGATATTGATCGCGAAGTGCGTGGCCGCGACGAAGTCCGGGCGGCTCGGCGCGACCTTGCGCAGGCTCCACAGCACGAGCGGCGGGTCGAGCGACAGGGACGAGAACGAATTCGCGGTGAGGCCGACCTTGCGTCCGTCCGCCGAACGCGTCGTGATCACGGTGACGCCGGTCGGAAACTGCCCGAACGCGGCGCGCAGTTGCTGCGGGTCGAGGCCCGAAATGCAGGTCGCGGTGGTGTCCATGTCGCTCACTCCGAACGTGCGGCGTGTTCGCGGATCAGCGCCGCACAGGCCGACGGTTCGAACCACCACGGCGCGAACTGGCGCGGATCGTCGAAGCCATTGACGAGCGTCGCGGCCAGCGACGGCAACTGGCCGGCGGCACCGAGCAGTTCGAGGATGTGCGGCGGCGGCGGGGTGAGCAGCGAGTTGGTCCAGCGCACGACGTGCTGCGCATAGGACCAGTAGCGTTCGAACGTGTCGTGCATCCAGCTTTCGTCGAACGGCTGGCCTTCGCGTGCGAGGATGGCGTCGCCGTATACCTTCGCGCATTTCGCCGCATTGTTCGAACCCTGGCCGGTGATCGGATCGTTGACGACCACCGCATCGGCCATGCCGAATACGGTTCGGCCAGACGGCAGGCGGAAGAACGGCTTGCGCACGGTCGGCGTGAAGCGGCCGGACAGCGTGCCGTTCGGATCGGTGAGCTCGACGTCGCGGCAGCGCTCGAATTCCCACGGCACATACTGCTGCAGGAACGACAGGCTGCGGTCGAGATGCTGCTCGGGCGTCTTGACGTCGGCCCAGCAGTCGAGCGGGCCGCCGGGGATTCCTTCGAACACCATGATTTCGCACGGGCCCGTCGTCGTCAGTGCGGGAAAAACGAAGTATTCGCCGATGCCGGGCAGGAGGTTGAAGCGCACGCGCGAATACGGCTGGCTCGGCGTCATGCCTTTCACGTAGGTGAGCGCAAGCGCGCGTTGCGGGCGCTCGAATGCGCTGCGTGCGTCGTCGCGGCCCAGCAGGTGCACGATTTCGCCCTTTCCAGCCGCGAGCAGCACGAGATCGTGGCTGAGCGCGAGGTCCTCGAGTTCCGGCACGCCGACGTCGCAGATGCGCACGTCCGCGCCGCGGCGCCGGATCGCGTCGAGCCAGTCGGCCATCTTCACGCGCTGGTCGACCGATTGTGCGTAGCGGGTCAGCCGCGACGACCAGTCGATCGCCTTGCGGCCGTTGCCTTCCGGATGCGGCACCGCGATGCCGATGCCTTCGATGGTCGGGCACGCTTCTTCCCAGGTGTTCAGGCCGAGATCGCGTTCGATCTGCAGTGCGGTATGGAACATGCACTGGCTCGACATGACCTTGCCGGCGCGGATCTGTTCCGCGTCGCGGTTGGTCGCGAGCGTGACGTGATAGCCCTGGTCGAGCAGCGTGAAGGCGAGTTGCAGGCCGGCCTGGCCGGCGCCGACGATAGCGATGCGTTTCATGATGAAATCCTTGGTAGAACGAATTGCATGGGGCGAAGTATGGGCGAGCGAGAAGCGGCTGCCGGTTATTCGGCCAGCCGCGGAATCGCCGGCACCGCCTGCTCGGGGCCCATTGCGGAGTAGCCGCCGTCCACCGCGTAGTCGGCGCCCGTCACGAAGCTCGCCGCGTCGCTGCACAGGAACGTGACGACCTGCGCGACTTCCGACGGATCGCCCACGCGCCCAAGCAGATGAAACGGCGCGGCCACGCGATCGGTCTTCGCGCGGTCGCCGTGCGTGAGCTCGTCCATCACGCGAGACCACGTCCATCCCGGCGACACCGAGTTGACGCGAATCCGGTCGCCGGCGAGATCCATCGCCATGCTGCGCGTGAGCTGGCGCATCGCGGCCTTCGAGGTCGGATAGAGCCAGCGGCCGGTCTGTGCGCATTGCGCGGAGATCGAACTGAAGTTGACGATCGCGCCGCCGCGCCGCTTCAGGAACGGATGAACGGCCTTGACCAGCATCGCGGCCGACACGACGTTGACGTCCATCGCCGCCAGCCAGTCGTTGCGCGTGGCCTGGATCCCGTTGTCGACGTAGCTGCAGGCCAGGTTGATCAGCAGGTCGATCGCGCCGAAGCGTTCGGCGACCGCCGACACCGCTCGGTCGATCGCGCGGTCGTCGGTGATGTCGGTCGCGATGAACATCCCGCGTTCGCCGAGCGTGTCGGCGACGCGCGCGCCGTTTTCCGCATCGAGATCGAGGATCGCGACGCACGCGCCGGCGCGCCCGAGGTCCTGCGCGACGGCGGCGCCGATCAGCGTGGCGCCGCCGGTGACGATCGCGACTTTGCCAGCAAGGGCAGTCATGGTGTGTCTCCTGGAATGATTGAGTGAAGGCGGCGCGCGTTGCGCGCGCCGCATGCGTATCCGTCGATCACGCGCTGTCGTGCCAGCGCTGCATCAGCCTGTTCGACGGCACGGTTTCGTCGAGCAGCTTGCGCGCCGTTTCGACACCGGCAACGGGCAGCCCGGCCGCGTCGAGCAGGCCGATCTGCACGAGCACGCTCGCCTGGTCCCAGTAGATGTGTTCGTGATACAGCTTGTCGCCGCGGAACTTGACGATCGCGACGAGCGGAATCTCGACACGCTTGCCGGTCGGCGCGACGCCGGGCAGCATCCAGTCGATCTCGGTCGTGTGCGTGAAGCAGAACAGCAGTTCGTCGACGATCTGGCTCGCGCCGACCGTGCGCGAGATCGGCGTGATCGTCGTGTCCGGCGGGTTCGCATGCACGAAGTGATGCGTGTAGAAGCGCTTGAGCTCGTCGTAGCCCACGCCGCCCGTCAGCGTCGGAATATGGTTCACGTAAGGCTGCGCGACCATCGTGGCCATCGTCGCGTCGACGTTGCGCGTGTCGAACTCGTGCCGGAGGTGTTCTTCCCACAGGGCGGAAAGATCGTAGTGCGGGCCGAGCGCCACGCGAAACGCGGCGATCGCGCGCTGGTGCGCCATGACCGCGGCGGCCTTGTCGAAATGATCGCCGCCGACGCGCGCGAACGCATGATCGACACCCGGGTAGACGTACACTTCGACGCCGTCGCGGCCGGCCATTGCAGCGGCGATGCGCTGCTGCGCGTCGGGCGGGCAGAAGCGGTCCTGCGCGGCGATCTGCAGCACGAGCCGGCCGCGCAGATGGGCGGCTTCGTCGAGCGCGTGCTCGATCCCCACGCCGTAATAGCTGACGGCGGCGGCCACGTCCGGCAGCCGGCACGCGGCGAGATACGCGAGCTTGCCGCCCAGGCAGTAGCCAAGCACGCCGGCCTGGCCCGTGCATTCTGGCCGTTGCATCAGCACGGCCAGCGCGGCGGCGATGTCCTCGACGCCCTTGTTTTCGTCGTACTCGCGGTACAACGCCATCGCGCGCTCGAAGTCGGCCGCCGTGTAACCGAGTTCGATGGCGGGCGCCTGGCGCCAGAACAGGTCGGGCACGAGCACCGTGTAGCCTTCCTCGGCGTAGTAATCGGCCACGTCGCGCATCGTCGCGTTCGCGCCGAAGATCTCGTGACACAACACGATGCCCGGTCCCGTGCCGCCGGCCGGCGTGCTCAGGTATGCGCGAAACGTCCCGCCGTCCGGCGACGGGATGTCGATGTGTCGTCCTTGCATGTGTCCCTCCGTTCTGTTCGTGACTGGCATGGGCCCAGTATTGGCGGACGAAACGCGCGCTTCTATCCGCTTTCTTCGGCCGGTATCCGCGAATTCCGGAAACCTGCGGATCGGCCCGCCGCGCCGGGGCCGGAACGCGGCGCACTGCGGGTATGTGCGGATGCGGAAGGTCCGCACAGTTTTCTACGATGCGCGAACGGTCCACTTCTTGCGTGATGTGCGCAGGGCTTGCGTAGTGTAACGAGGCGGACTGTCCGGATACTCCGGACGCTATCCGGATCGTGCGACGGGGTTCCCCGGAATCGGGAATACGTGCACGGCGCAGGTGCAATCGAGCACGACGGGAGAACTTCGATGGGGCAATTTTGCGGAGCGGGCTGGCTGGGTGACGCTGCCTGTTTCAACCACGACACGCTGCTGCTGCAGTCAGATGACGTCGACGAGGTGCGCGCGCGGGTTGCGGATGTGTTCAAACCGCATCGGCTTACGCTGACCGGCGATTCGCGCGCGCTGCACGGCCGCATGCATCATGCGCGCTGGGGCAATCTGTCGCTGAATCTGCTCGACTACGGCGGCGAAGTGTCGATCGAACCGGGGCCGCTCGAGCACTTCTATCTGTTGCAGATTCCGCTGCGCGGCGACGCCGAGATCGAGTGCGGCGCGACGCGCTTCGTGTCGTCGCCCGACACCGCGTCGCTGCTGTCGCCGACGCTGCCGCTCCGGATGCGGTGGGGCGAGGCGTGCCCGCAAGTGATCCTGCGCATCGAGCGCGAGGTGATGGAGCGGCATGCGCAGCGGCATGTCGGCGATGACCGGCGCGTGCCGGTGGAGTTCGAGCCGGAATTCAGCCTGTCGTCGCAGCAGGGCGCGTGTCTCGCGCAAATGCTGCCGATGCTGGCCGACGCGATCGCGACGGACGGGCATCCGCTGCGCCATCCGCTCGCATTCGAGCAACTCGAATCGACGCTGCTCAACCTGTTGCTGTACGGCCACCCGAACAGCGCACGCAACGGCACACGCCCCGCGCCGGCGCCGCTCGCGCCGTTCTATGTGCGGCGCGTCGAGGAATACATCCGTGCGCATCTCGACGAGCCGTTGACGATCGAACGGCTGGCCGAACTCGCGGGCGTCAGCCCGAGCACGCTGTTCGCCGGATTCCGCAATCGCCACGGCATCACGCCGATGGGATTCGTGCGCCAGTTGCGGCTGCAACATGTGCGCGACGAACTGCTCGACGACGCGACACCGGGGCTCGCATCGGTGACGGACGTCGCGCTGAAATGGGGCTTCGCGCACCTCGGGCGGTTCGCGATCGACTACAAGCGCGCGTTCGGGGAATCGCCGTCGGCCACGCTCCGGATGCGGCGTGCGCGGTGCTGACGGGAGGGCAGCCACAACGCAGGCTCACTTTTTAAAGTCTGGCACACGCGTGAAGCGCGCGCTTGACGCATGTCATGAACGCGGGCGATGCCACTGCGCCGCGTAGGGGCACGCTCCCGTCTCGCGTCTCACCGCGCTAGGATGAATGACGTCATCCTCGATTGCCGGAGACGCACATGAAAATCAGCGAGCCGATGCGAGCCCCGTCGGCGCCCGATACGTCACCGCTGCTGCAGCTTGGCCTGCGGCCGTTCTATCTGACCGGCGCGCTGTTCGCGAGCGTCGCCATCGTCTTGTGGCTTGCGGCCTGGCACGGCGTGCCTGTCGCCGGGCGTGCCGGTCCGATGACCGGGCTCATGTGGCATGTGCACGAGATGATCTTCGGCTTCGTCGCCGCGATCGTCGTCGGCTTCTTGCTGACCGCCACGCGGGCCTGGACTTCGCGCGAGACGCTGCGCGGCCCGGCGCTCGCGGCGCTGTGGCTGCTTTGGCTCGCCGGACGCGTGCTCGTCTGGTCGGGGCCGCCGATGCTCGCGGCCGTCGTCGATTCGTTGTTCTTGCCGGTGACGGCCATCGTGTTGTTGCGCGTGCTCATTTCGGCGAAGAACCGTCACAACGTGTTCCTGCCGGTCGCGCTGCTGCTGTTCGGCGCGCTGAATGCGCTGTTCCATGTATCGGTGACGACGGGTCGGGCCGATCTCGCGTTGCGTGCGGCCTACGCGGCGACGGGGCTGGTCGTGTTCTTCGTCGCCGTGATAACCGGACGCATCGTGCCGATGTTCACGATGAATGCGATTCCCGGCTTCAAGATTCACCGCTTCAGGATCGTGGACGCGCTCGCGGCCCCCGCGGTCGCGCTGACGTTGTTCGCGGACGCGCTCGGCGCACCCGATACGCTGTTGGTCGTCGCTGCGCTCGCGACCGCCGTGCTGCACGCGTGGCGCCTTGCCGGATGGCATTCATGGCGCGTCGGCAAGCGGCCTATCGTGTGGATCCTGCACGTGTCCTGTCTGTGGATTCCGGTCGGCTTCGTGCTGCTCGCGCTGTCGTTCGCTGGCGCGGTCGCGCACTCGCTCGCCGTGCATGCGTTGACCGTCGGCGCGATCGGCGGCGCGATCATCGCGATGATCACGCGCACGGCGCTCGGCCACACGGGACGCATGCTCGTCGCGGGCCCGTGGGAGCAGCTGTGTTACTGGCTGGTGATCGGTGCGGCAGTCATTCGCGTGTTTGGTCCGCTCTTGCCGGGTGTGCCGTACACGGTCTGGCTCGATGCGTCGGGCGCGTGCTGGATCGTCGCGTTCGCGGCGTACGCGGTTCACTACGCGCCGTTCCTGATGTCGCCGCGTGCGGACGGTCGCCAGGATTGACGCTCGCGCGTCGTCGGATCGCTGCAGGAAGCGTCGGGCGCAACATCAGAGCCGCCTTGCGCGCCGGGCACGGCGTCATGAGACGTCGACCGTTGCCGGTCTGATAAGCGATGGTTCGGAGAATGCGTCGCGCCGGCAAGCATCGCGGCTTGCCGGCGGTATCGCGCAACGAGACCGGTTACAGCAGGCGATCTCGTTGCGCGTATTTCAGAAATGCACGACGGTCCGGATGGACTCGCCGTTGTGCATCAAGTCGAATGCCTCGTTGATGCCGGTGAGCGGCTTCGTGTGCGTGACGAACGGTGCCAACTGGATCGTGCCGGCCATCGCTTCCTCGACCATGCCCGGCAGTTCGGAGCGGCCCTTCACGCCGCCGAATGCCGTACCCAGCCAGCGGCGACCGGTGACGAGCTGGAACGGGCGCGTGGAGATTTCCTGGCCGGCGCCCGCGACGCCGATGATGACGGACTGGCCCCAGCCGCGGTGCGCGCATTCGAGCGCGGCACGCATCACGTTGACGTTGCCGATGCACTCGAAGCTGTGGTCGACGCCCCAGCCGGTCATTTCGACGATGACTTGCTGGATGGGCTTTTCGTGGTCCTTCGGATTGACGCAGTCGGTTGCGCCGAACACGCGCGCAAGGTCGAACTTGCCGGGGTTGGTGTCGATCGCGATGATGCGGCCGGCCTTCGCGAGCTTGGCGCCCTGAATCACCGCGAGGCCGATGCCGCCGAGGCCGAATACGGCCACCGTATCGCCTTCCTGCACCTTCGCGGTGTTCTTGACCGCGCCGAGGCCGGTCGTGACGCCGCAGCCCAGCAGGCAGACCTGCTCGGGGTTCGCGTCCGGGTTGATCTTCGCGAGGGAGACTTCGGCGACGACCGTGTATTCGCTGAACGTCGAGCAGCCCATGTAGTGATAGATCGGCTGGCCGTTGTAGCTGAAACGCGTGGTGCCGTCGGGCATCACGCCCTTGCCCTGGGTGGCGCGCACCGACACGCACAGATTGGTCTTGCCGCTCTTGCAGAACAGGCACTCACCGCATTCGGCGGTGTACAGCGGAATGACGTGGTCGCCGGGTTTCACGCTCGTCACGCCTTCGCCGACTTCCACAACGATGCCGGCGCCTTCGTGGCCCAGCACGGCCGGAAAGATGCCTTCCGGATCGTCGCCCGACAACGTGAAGGCATCGGTGTGACAGACTCCGGTATGGGTGATCTTGATGAGCACTTCGCCCTTGCGGGGCGGTTCGACGTCGATTTCGACGATCTGGAGCGGCTTACCCGCCTCGAACGCAACTGCAGCACGTGATTTCATGGCAATCCTTTAAAAAATCATCGAATGGATCGATAGGTCGACGATTCCGCACCGGTCAGCGCAAGTAGGACCGAACGAGGGTCACGATATCGTCGATCGACCCGGAAGCGGGGCGCGATGCGTCCGCGAGCTGGGTGAATTCCTCGCGCAAATGGCTTTCGAGCACGCCGGCCATCACGCCATTGATCGCGCCGCGAATGGCAGCCAGTTGCTGAAGTATCGGGCCACAGTCCGCGCCCTCCTCAAGCGCTTGCTCGAGCGCATTCAGTTGCCCGCGAACACGGCGCACGCGGGTCAGGACGCGTTTCTTTTCTTCGGGGGAATGCGGCATGGGATCTGTGGGTTTCCGGATACTGGGGGGCAGTATAGAACAATGTGGCGCGGAGGTATACGGAATCGCTGCCGGGCACACCGTCAGATCAGCAGCGTGAGCGTGCGGAACAGCGCAAGATCCTCGTTGCGCGCCGACCGCGCATGCCGGCGGATCATCGGCAGCAGGCGGTCGATGAAGCAGCGCGCGGCGCCGCTCAGCGTGCTGCTGCGGCGCGTGACGATGCCGAGTTCGCTCGGCTCGTCGCTCGATCGGGCATATGTGCCGGGGGCAGCTGATCTGCCGTCGCCGTCGAGGCAGAGGATGGTGCATGCGGGGATTCGGCACGAGTTCTGACCGGATCGGAATCGAAGACGGGACGGGCGGCCGGCTTGGCGTCACCCGCTCGCACAATCGGTGGATCCCGGCAACGTCAGCGACCATGCGCCGTACGGCAACCTGTCGTGGCAGTTCTGAGCGCGGAGGGGTAGCCATTTACGCTGACACGCGAATGCGTGAACGGCCGGCCGGAGCGCGACGTCGACGCAGCGCGCTCCGTGCGTCAACCCCGCGCCACCCCCGTCGATTCCCGCACCACGAGCTCCGGCGCCCCGATCGTATGCACGGCGGCAGCCGGCTCGACGCCGTCGATCATGTCGAGCGTCAGCGCGATCGCCCGCGCGGCGATCTGCGACGTCGGAAACCGCACCGTCGTCAGCGCGGGGCGGAACTGGTGGGCGAGTTGGATATCGGTCATGCCGACCACCGACAGATCGGCCGGCACGCGCAGCCCGAGATCGGCGGCTGCCTGCATCGCGCCGATCGCCATCAGGTCATTGGTCGCGAACAGCGCGGTGAGGCCCGGCTTCTCCCGCAGCAGCGCAGCGGCCGCTTCGTAGCCACCTTCGATCGAATCGTGAGCCGACACCGTCGTCAGCGCCTCCGCCGGATGGCCGCATGCCGCGAGTTCGTCCGCGAACCCGCGCAAGCGCACCGATTGCGGACCGCCCGAGCCCTTGCCGACGAGCGCGCCGAACGCGCGATGCCGCAGCCCGGACAGATGCGCGGCTGCCAGCGCGCCCGCCGTCGCGAAATCGACGGTGACGCACGGCAGCGTGCGTGACGCATGCACGTGCTCCCACATGCACAGCACGATTGACGCGCCGTGGCGTGCGATGTCGGCGAGTTCGGCTTCCGCGAGGTCGGTGTTCATCACGATCGCGCCGGCGGCAAGCGTGCCGGCGATCCGCTCGAGGTAGTTGCGCGTGATCGCCGGATCGTCGTCGGTATTCGACACCAGCAGGTAATGGCCGCGCTTGCGCGCCTCGCGCTCGGCGGCCAGCACGAATTCCGGATAGAACGGGTTCGTGATGTTCGACAGCATCAACGCAAGCGTGGACGTGCGGCCCTCGGCCAGTGCCCGCGCGGTCAGGTTAGGCCGATAGCCGAGCTCGCGGATCGCCGCCATCACGCGCTCGACGGTCGCCGGCTTCACCTTCTGCGGATTGCGCAGCACGTTCGAGACGGTCGCCGCGGTGACGTTCGCGCGCCGCGCGACTTGCGCGAGCGTCACCATGCACGGCCTCGGGCCGGGCGGGCAATGCTGCACGAGGGAAGGGAAGCGAGGGAGTGTCTGCTCATATTCTGGGAGTGCGTCCCACAAGTTGCACAAGGACAAGCGATACGCTAATTTCTCGACACATCAGATCAAGGAGACGACATGGTACGGCGAACAGGGCGAATCGCACCACCGGAATTTAAGCGGTTAAATTTCGCGTCCCGAAGCGCCTGACCAGGAGAGGAGAGCGCGATGACCGCCATTTCATTGAAGGACGTCTCGAAGCGCTACGGCGACCATGCGCCGGTGCTGCGCGACGTGAACCTCGAGATCGCGTCGCACGAGTTCTGCGTGTTTCTC
Organism: Burkholderia diffusa; assembly: GCF_902499115.1. GTDB lineage: Bacteria > Pseudomonadota > Gammaproteobacteria > Burkholderiales > Burkholderiaceae > Burkholderia > Burkholderia diffusa. Next base: position 103,022 of record NZ_CABVPN010000020.1, on the reverse strand, counting down.
GGTCCGTCGGGTTGTGGCAAGTCCACGCTGTTGCGGATGATCGCCGGGCTCGAAGACGTGACCGAAGGCGAGTTGCGGATCGGCGGCGCGCGCATGAACGACACGCCGCCCGCCGAGCGCGGTGTCGCGATGGTGTTCCAGAGCTATGCGCTGTTTCCGCACATGACCGTGTTCGACAACATCGGTTTCGGCCTGCGCATCGCCGGCACGCCGAAGGACGAGATCCGGCGCCGCGTGACCGAGGCCGCGCGTGTCCTGCAACTCGATGCGCTGCTCGATCGCAAGCCGAAGGCGTTGTCCGGCGGCCAGCGGCAGCGCGTCGCGATCGGCCGCGCGATCGTGCGCGAGCCGCGTGTGTTCCTGTTCGACGAGCCGCTGTCGAATCTCGACGCGACGCTGCGCGGCCAGACGCGCGTCGAAATCGCCCGCCTGCATGCACGCTTCACGCAATCGAGTTCCGTCTACGTGACGCATGACCAGATCGAGGCGATGACGCTTGCCGACCGGATCGTGCTGCTGCACGCGGGCGACGACGTCGCACGCTTCGGCAGCATCGCGCAGGCCGGCGCGCCGCTCGAGCTGTATCACCGGCCGGCCAACCGTTTCGTCGCGGGCTTTATCGGCTCGCCGCGGATGAACTTCCTGCCGGCGGTCGTCGACGCAGCCGATGCGCATGGCTGCCGGCTGCGGCTCGAGGGCACGGGCGAAACGCTGACGTTGCGCGATCGCCCGCTGCCGCGCCACATCGGCAGCGGCGCGCGCGTGACGCTCGGGATTCGTCCCGAGCATCTGACGGTCGCCGCGTCGGGCGATGCCGACCCGCCCACGATCATCCGCGACATCGCGCTCGTCGAGCAACTCGGCGAAGCCGCCTACGTGCATCTCGACCAGCCCTGCGGCATGCCGCTGCTCGCGAAACTGCCCGGCCAGGCCGCGATGCGGCGCGGCGAGCGGCATGCGTTCCACGTGCCGCCGTCGCGCTGTCACCTGTTCGACGAGGCCGGCATCGCGTTGCCGGCCATTTACGCCGAAGCGGCGTTCGCATAGCGGCGCAATGCCGACCCGCCGCGCGCGACGCGGCACCTATCACACCAATACCAGGAGACAACGATGAAACTTCGTGCGAGCCGACTGCTGCTTGCCCTGACGACTGCCGCCGCGTTCGCGGCGGGGACGGCCGACGCGGGCACGCTCAAGGTGAACGTCGCCGCGCGCGGCAACCAGCGCGCGACGTGGCAAGCCGTGTTCGACCAGTTCCACAAGGCGAATCCGGACGTCGACCTGAAGGTCAGCTACGTCGGCGAGGAGGCGTACAAGGTGCAGATGTCCGGCTGGCTCGCGACCGATCCGCCCGACGTGCTGAGCTGGAACAACGGCGAGCGGCTCGCGTATTTCGCGAAGCGCGGGCTGATCGAGGACCTGAGCGCGGACTGGCAGAAGAACGGCTGGAACGACACGTATGCGGCCGTCAAGCAGTCGTCGACCTACGGCGGCAAGCTTTACAGTTTGCCGCTCGGCTATGACGCGTATGGCCTCTTCTACCGCAAGGACCTGTTCGAGAAGGCCGGCATTCACGGTGAGCCGGCCGATTGGGCGCAGTTTCTGGATGCGTGCCGCAAGCTGAAGGCGGCCGGTATCGCGCCGATCGCGGTGGCCGCGCGCGATGCTTGGACGCTGGCCGCGTGGTTCGACTACCTCGACTTGCGGATCAACGGCTACGCATTCCACCAGAAGCTGATGGCCGGCGACGTCGCCTACACCGATCCGCGCGTGCGGGCCGTGTACGCGGCATGGAAGAAGCTGATCGACGACAAGTATTTCATCGACAACGCACTGTCCTACGATGTCGATTCGCTGAGCCCGCTGATCGTCAACGGCCAGGCCGCGATGACGCTGATGGGCACCTGGTATTCGGCGGGTCTCTTGAGCGCGACGCGCAACCCGATCAGTTTCTTCCGCTTCCCGGTGATCGACGCGTCGGTGCCGCTTGCCGAGGACGGCCCGGTCAACGTGATGATCGTGCCGGCGAAGGCGCGCAACAAGGCGGATGCGCGTCGCCTGCTCGCGTTCATGGGGCAACCGGTGGTCAACGGTGAGTTCGCGAAGGGGATGGGGCAACTGCCGTCGAACAACAAGGCGCCCGAGCCGCAGGACCCGATCTCGAAGATCGGCTTCCGCACGCTCGCGACCACGCCGGGCGGCATCGCGCAGTTCTACGACCGCGACATGACGAAGGAAATGGCGGACGAGGGGATGAAGGCGATGCAGCAGTTCCTGTCCGACCCGACGCAGCTCGATGCGATCCTGCAGCGCCTCGAGCAGACACGCAAGCGCATCTACCGGAAGTAACGCGCCGCGCGGCCGGGCCGGCCACGCCGGCCCGGTGCGTCGTTGCCGCCGTCGCGTCCGTTTCGTCAGTTACGTCCGTCTCGTCGAAGGTTATCTCATGTCAACCAGCCTGTCCGAAAGCACCGCACGCCGCGCAGCCGGCCCGCGGCGGCATGCGCGTGCGTCGCTGGCGCGCCGGCGCAACCGCGCGGCCCTGCTGTTCGTGCTGCCGGGTTTCGCGCTCTTCACCGTGTTCGTGCTGTATCCGATCGTCAGCAGCATCTGGCTGAGCTTCCATCACTGGGACGGGATGACGCCGATGACGTACGCGGGGCTCGACAACTACCGCGAGCTGCTGCAGTCCGACACGTTCTACGTCGCGCTGAAGAACAACGTGCTGTGGCTCGTGCTGTTCCTCGCCGCACCGCCGCTCGGCCTTGCGCTCGCGCTGTACCTGAACCAGAACGTGTTCGGGATCCGGCTCGTGAAGTCGCTGTTCTTCGCGCCGTTCGTGTTGCCGGGCGTCGTCGTCGGCCTGGTGTTCTCGTGGTTCTACGACCCGACGTTCGGGCTGCTGAAGCTGATCGTCGGGCATGGGATCCCGGTGCTCGGCGATCCGCGTTATGCGACCTTCGGCGTGATTGCCGCCGCGCTGTGGCCGCAGATTCCGTTCTGCATGATCCTCTATCTGACCGGGCTCACGGGCATCAACGGCGAGATCGTCGAGGCGGCGCGCATGGAAGGCGCGCGCGGCTTCACGCTGCTGTGGCACGTGATCCTGCCGCAGCTGCGGCCCGCGACCTTCATGGCGGTGGTGCTGACCGTGATCGGCGCGCTGCGCAGCTTCGACCTGATCTCCGTGATGACGGGCGGCGGCCCGTTCGACAGCTCGACCGTGCTCGCGTACTTCATGGTCGACCAGGCGATCAAGTACTACCGCGAAGGCTATTCGGCCGCGATCGCGGTCGTGCTGTTCGCGATCATGCTCGTCTATATCGTGTGGCAGCTACGCAAGCTGGTGCGCGTCGAATCATAAGGATCACGAAAATGTATCCGATGCCCGTGTCCCGCTGGGGACGTCCCGCCCGCTGGCTGTACCGGCTGTCGCTGCCGTGCGCGCTCGCGCTGTGGCTCGTGCCGCTGCTCGCGGTGCTCGTCACGTCGGTCCGCTCGACCGACGAGATCATGGCCGGTCATTACTGGGACTGGCCGAAGCAGTTCGCGCTGCTCGACAACTACGGCGCCGCGCTCACGCAGACGCCGATGCTGCATTACTTCTCGAACAGCATCCTGATCACGGTGCCGTCCGTCGCCGCATCGATCCTGCTCGCGTCGCTCGCGGGGCACGCGCTCGCGAACTACCGGTTCCGCGGCAATCTCGTGCTGCTCGGGCTGTTCGTCGCCGGCAACTTCGTGCCGATCCAGATCCTGATGATCCCGGTGCGACAGATCATGCTCGGCGTCGGCCTCTACAACACCGTGTGGGCGCTCGTGCTGTTTCATACCGCGTTCCAGACCGGCTTCTGCACGCTGTTCCTGCGCAACTTCATCCGCGAGCTGCCGTTCGAGCTGATCGAGGCCGCGCGCGTCGAAGGCGCGTCCGAGTGGGCGATCTACTGGCGCGTCGTGCTGCCGCTCGTGCGGCCGGCGCTCGCCGCCCTCGCGATCCTCGTGTTCACGTTCGTGTGGAACGACTACTTCTGGGCGCTGTGCCTCACGCAAGGCGACGACGCCGCGCCGATCACGGTCGGCGTCGCCGCGCTGAAGGGGCAGTGGACGACCGCCTGGAACATCGTGTCGGCCGGCTCGGTGCTCGCCGCGCTGCCGTCGGTGCTGATGTTCTTTGCGATGCAGAAGCACTTCGTCGCGGGGCTCACGTTCGGCGCGACGAAAGGCTGATCCGTCACATCCATTTTCTTCTGCAAGGAACCCACGATGCACCTCGGCGTTTGCTATTACCCCGAACACTGGCCGCGCGAACAATGGGCCCGCGATGCGCGGCGGATGGCCGAACTGGGCCTGACCCGCGTGCGGATCGCCGAATTCGCGTGGAGCCGGATGGAGCCGGAGCCGGGCCGCTACGACTGGGCGTGGCTCGACGAAGCGATCGACACGCTCGCCAGCCAGCAGCTGAAGATCGTCCTCGGCTCGCCGACCGCCGCGCCGCCGAAGTGGCTCGTCGATCGCCATCCGGAGATCCTGCCCGTCGGCGCGGACGGCGCGGTGTGGCAGTTCGGTTCGCGCCGCCATTACGACATCGCGAACCTCGTGTATCGCGAGCACTGCGTGCGCATCGCGGACGCGATGGCACGACGCTACGGTGCGCATCCGGCGGTCATCGCATGGCAGACCGACAACGAGCTCGGCTGTCACAACACGCTGCCGAGCTATACGCGCGCGGCGCTCGAAGGCTTTCGCGCGTGGCTCGCGGTGCGCTACGGCGACATCGGCGCGCTGAACCGCGCGTGGGGCAACGTATTCTGGAGCATGGAGTATCGCGGTTTCGACGAGATCGAACTGCCGCACCATACGCCGACCGATGCGAATCCCGCGCATCTGCTCGACTTCCGTCGCTATCAGTCGGACGAGGTCGCGCGGTTCCACGCCGTGCAGGTCGATGCGATCCGTCCGCACGCGCCGGGCCGCGACGTGCTGCACAACTTCATGGGCTTTTTTACCGAGTTTGATCACTATGCGTTTGCGCATGGCGGCCTCGACGTCGCCGCGTGGGACAGCTACCCGGTGCCGCGTACCGAAGTGCTGCCGCTCGACGAAGCGGACAAGCGACGCTGGGCACGTACTGGGCACCCGGACGTGTCGGCGTTCTCGCATGACCTGTATCGCGGCGTCGGCAACGGGCGGATGTGGGTGATGGAGCAACAGGCGGGGCCCGTGAACTGGGGGCCGTACAACCCGGTGCCGCATGCCGGCGCGGTGCGGTTGTGGACGTGGGAAGCGTTCGCGCATGGCGCGGAACTCGTGTCGTATTTCCGCTGGCGACAGTATCCGCATGCACAGGAGCAACTGCACTCGGGGCTGAATGCGCCGGACGACCAGTTGTCGCCCGGCGGCCGCGAAGTGGCGCGCGTCGCACGCGAACTGGCCGCGCTGGATATCGGGCTCGTCACCGGCACGCACGAGCCCGCACGCGTCGCGCTGCTGTTCGATTACGCGGCCGACTGGATGATCCGGATCCAGCCGCACGGCGCCGACTTCGACTACCAGCAGCACGCGTTCGACTGGTATCGCGCGTTGCGCGAACTGGGGCTCGACGTCGACATCGTCGCGGCCGACGCCGACGTGTCGCGTTATGCACTCGTCGTCGCGCCGACGCTGCCGGTTGTGCCGGATCGTGTCGTCGAGCAGGCGGCGTGCGGAGACGCGCACTGGCTGTTCGGGCCGCGCACGGGCTCGCGCACGGCGGAATTCGCAATCGCGCCGGGCCTCGCACCTGGCAAGCTGCGCAACGTGCTGCCGGTGCGAATCGGCCAGGTCGAGTCGCTGCGGCCGTCGCTCACACCGCGCGTCGCGTTCGACGGCGTCGATGGCCATGCGCTGAAATGGCGCGATCACGTCGATATGGAATCGGCGACCGGCATCGACGTGCTTGCTGCCTGCGACGACGGCGTGCCCGCGCTCGTGCGGCGCGGCCGCGTGACGATGGCGACCGCCTGCTTCGACCACGCGCTGTTGCGTGCGATCGTCGCCCGCTGCGCGCGCGACGCCGGACTGCCGGTCCGCGCGTTGCCGGATGGCGTGCGCTTGCGCCGGCGCGGGCGTCTCGTGTTCGCGCTCAACTATGGCGACGCGCCATGCACGCTGCCGGCGCCGGACCGTGCGCGCTTCGTGCTCGGCGGCCCCGAACTCGGCGCGGTCGACGTCGCCGCGTGGGTCGAGCCGGACTGACGCGATGCAGTCGCCGCGGTCGCTACGGTCGCATTTCGCGCGCCTCGCCGGGATCGCGAATTTCTTGCCGCTGTCCGCCGCCGCGCTGATGCTCGGCGTCGCGATGTCCTTTACGGCGCCGTACCTGTCGCTGTTCGGCGTGGAGGCGGCGGGGATGTCGCCGTTTCTCGCGGGCATCTTCATGACGCTGATCGCGGCGAGCGGTGTCGTCGCGAGCACGTGGGCCGGGCGCTGGTCGGATCGCCGAGACCGGCACAGGCCGTTGCTCGTCGTCTCGCTCGCGGCTGCCGCGCTTGGTTTCGCGCTGCTATGCGTGCTGCGCGCGCACGGGCCGGTGATCGCGGCCGGCACGATCCTGCTCGGTGCGGGGGCCGTGTCGCTGTCGCAGATCTTCGCGTTCGCGCGCGCGGTGCTGCCGGTCGACGACGATGCGCAGCGCGATCTCGCGTCGGCGGCGCTGCGCACGATGCTGTCGGTTGCATGGGTGTTCGGTCCCGCGCTCGGCGCGCTGATCCTCGCGCAGACGGGTTTTGTCGGGCTTTTTCTCGCCGCTTCAGTGGGCTTCGTCGCATGCGCGGCGATCATCGCGCGGATTCCGGAGCCCGCGCGGCGGCCGGCGGCGGCTCATGTGCGCGCAGTGGACCATGCTGCGCCGCTGTCCGCCGAGGCACCGGCGGAGATCGTCGTCGCACCGCGCGCAAGCGTGCGGCGCACCCTCGTCGCGCTCACGCTGATGGGGCTCGCGGCGAACGCGACGATGATCGTGCTGCCGCTGTACATCGTGCGCGGGCTCGGCGGATCGCCGGGCAACGTGTCTGCGGCGCTGGGTCTCGCCGCGTTGCTCGAGATCCCGATGATGCTTTGGCTCGGCATCCGGTCGACGCGGCTCGACAAGGCGCGCTGGCTGACCGCGTGCGCGGCCGTGCATGCGGCGTATTTCATCGGACTCGCGGCGGTGACGCGGGTGGACATGATCCTGCCGCTACAACTGCTGAGCGCTTGCGTGGTCGCGATTACGTCGTGCCTCGGCATGACGCGCGTGTGCGACCTGATGCCGACGCGTCCCGGCACCGCGACCGCGATGTTCTTCAGCACCGCGCGCGTCGGCTCGATCGCATCGGGCGTGCTGTCGGGCGCGTGCGTCGACCTGTTCGGTTATCGCGGGACGTGCGCGGGGTGCTGCGTGCTCGCGCTCGTCGCATTCGCGCTGCTCGCCCGGGACGCGCACGGCGAGCGGGGCGGTGCGCGTGGCGCAGGCGGCACGACGGCATCTGCCGGAGGCCGCTTCGATGCACCGCACTGACGCGGGATGCGTCGGTGCGGTGATGCGGTGACGACGCGAATGCGTCAGCGTTGGCGATACGCGTCGAGCGACGACAGCGCGTTGCCGTGGAAGTCGAACAACGTGTTGTTGTCCCATTGATCGCCGGCACCGAGTTTCCAGCCGACACCCGGCGTCGGGATCCATTCCGGTTCCCACCAGAACACGCCCTTGCCGCGATTGCCCGGCACGCCCTTCACGATATCGACGACCGCCGCGAGGAACTGCGCCTGGCCGGCCGGCGACGGCGGGAACGCGGTCGAGCCGGTGTTCGTCATCGCGTTCGGTTCCGAGTCGCCGTCGCTGGTGGTCCATGGATACGCGGTCTCGACGACGATCAGTTCCTTGTCGTATCGCACCGCGAGGTCATTCGCGTTGTTGCGCAGGTCGTCGAGCGAGCCTTGCCACTGCGGGTAGTACGACAGGCCGATCACGTCGAACGCGACACCGCGCTGCGTCGCGCTGTCGAACCACCAGCGGCTTTTCGCGTTGTCGCCGCCGCTGTCGATGTGCAGCATCACCTTGATGCGCGGATCGACGGCCTTCACCGCATCGCGGCCCGTCTTCAGCAGCTGCGCGAGGTTGTCCCACTGGTCGTAGCGGCCGAGCGGCCACAGCATGCCGCCCGTGATCTCGTTGCCGATCTGCACCCACTCCGGCCGCACGCCGACGCGCTGCAGTTGGCGCAGCACGTCGGTCGTATAGGCCGACAGCAACGCACACGTTTCGGCGAGATTCTTGCCGGCCCACGCATGCGGCGGGTATTGCTTGCCGGGGTCGGCCCACCAGTCGCTGTAGTGGAAATCGATCAGGATACGCATCCCGAGCGCGGCCGCGCGTTTCGCGAGTGCGACGACATGGGCCGCGTTGTTATAGCCGGCCGCATCACTCTGGTTGGCCGGGAAGAATGCCGGATTGCCGGGATCGTTCCATACCTTGATGCGGATCGAGTCGACGCCGTGCGCGTGCAGGACCTTCAGGCAGTCGGTCGGGCGGCCGTGGTCGAAGTACCGCGCGCCGTGCGCTTCGAGCTCCGGCAGCGTCGACACGTCGGCGCCCATCGCGAACGGGATGCCACCCGCCGCGCGCGCGACGCCTTGCGCGACGGCCGGCAGCGTGCCGGCCAGGTCGACGCATGCGAGCGCCGCGGTCGAGACACTCCAGCGCAACATCGATCGTCTGTTCATCGTCATCCTCCAGTATCGGGCCCGGTCGATCGATCGCAGGATCGCGGGCTTCGTCGGTTTAAGCGCTTAAATTTCAGCCTCGATGCGAGGCCGGATCGAGCGTAGCGCAGCCGTCGATGCCGACGCAAAGAACGCGTGCGTTGCCTACTATCTGGCGACCGGCATGTCCGCTACCCGCGCACCCCGACCCGATATCGAGTCGTCTGGCGATAGGTGTTGCCCGGATGAAGGATGGTTTCGTCGCGCAGCGCGTCCATGTTGACCTGGTTCGGATAGAAACCGGCTTCGACGCACAGCGCCGCATGTCGCACGCACGGCATGCCGCCGCCCACGCGCACGCCATCCAGATAATTGCCCGTATAGAGCTGCAACCCGCGCTGATCCGTCGACACGGCAAGTTCCCGACCGCTTTCCGGATCGTAGATCGACGCGACGGGCCGCACGTTGCGCCCATGGTCGCGCAGCACGTAGCAGTGGTCGAACCCGCGCCCGCGCGTGAGCTGCGCATGCGGCCAGTCGAGGCGAGCGCCGATCGGCGCGCTCTGCCGGAAATCGAACGCGCTGCCCGTCACGTCGGCGGTGCCGGTCGGGATCAGCGCATCGTCCACTTCGACGAACGCGTCGGCGTGGATCTGCAGCAGGTGGCCGCGCACGTCGCTGCCCGCGCGTCCGCTCAGGTTGAAGTAGCTGTGATTCGTCAGGTTCAGCGGCGTCGGCGCGTCGGTCACGCCCACGTAGTCGATCGTCAGCGTGCCGTCGTCGTCGAGCGTGTAGCGCACCTGCACGCTCACGTTGCCGGGGAAGCCCGCATCGCCTTCCGGCGAATCGAGCCGCAGCGTCAGTCCGCCGCGGTCGTCGACCACGTCCCAGCGCGCGCGGTGAAAGCCGCTCGCGCCGCCGTGCAGCAGGTTGCCGTTCTCGTTGCGGTCGAGCGTGTAGTCGATGCCGTCGAGCGAGAAGCGCGCATCCGCGATCCGGTTCGCCCACCGGCCGACCGTCGCGCCGAGGTACGCACCCGATTCGACATACTCGGCCGGCGTGTCGTGCGCCAGCACGATATCGGCGAAGCGCCCGGTGCGGTCGGGGGCGAGCCACGACACGACGGTCGCGCCGAGATCGCTGATGACGACGCGCATGCCGTGCGCGTTGCGCAGCGTGTAGCGCCGCACCGGATCGCCGCCGGGCAGCGCGCCCCACGGCTCGGACGGAATGCGGCCGACATCGGCTGACGGGCGGGAAGAGTCGGTATCGATATGCATGAGTGGGTTCGCTCGTGGGCGGTGAATTCAGTGAGCGGCCGCCGCGCGTTCCTGGTATTCGCGCGGGGTGCAGCCGAGTTCGCGGCGGAACACCGCGTACATGTATTGCAACGACGTGAAGCCGCAACGGATCGCGACTTCCGCGCTCGACGCATTGCGGCCGGCGAGCAGCGCCTGCGCGGCCTCGAGCTTGTGACGCAGGATTTCCTGGTGCACGGTGCGCTGCAGTTCGCGCCGGAAGTGCTCTTCGAGCAGCGAGCGCGACACGCCGACATAGTCGGCGACCTGTTCGGTCTTGATCCCCTGGCATGCGTACTGCCGGATGAAGTGCCGCGCGCGCATCACGTGCGGGCTCGCGAGCGGCTGGTGGCGCGTCGATTCGAGCACGTTGATGCCGACCGGCGGCACGAGGATGCGCTGCCCGGGAAACCTGGCGCCGCGCAGCATCCGGTGCAGCAGGTGCGCGGCGGTGCGGCCCATTTCCTCGGTGCCCTGGATCACCGACGACAACGGAATGCGCGTCAGCGTGCGCGTGAGCGGATCGTTGTCGATGCCGATGATCGCGACCTGTTCCGGCACCGCGATGCCGGCGAGCAGGCACGCCTGCAGCAGATGCCGCGCGCGCGCATCCGTGACCGCGATCACGCCGACGGGCTTCGGCAGCGCATGCAGCCAGCCGATCAGCTCCTCGATCGCGTGATTCCAGCCCGATGCGCTCGTCGACACCCCGCGGTAGATCGGGGCGTCGAGCCCGTCCGCGCGCGCGAGCCGGTCGAACGCGAGCTCACGCTGCTGCGCCCAGCGGTTCTCCTGCGCGACCGGCAGGCTGTACATCGCGAAATGCGCGAGCCCCGCGCCGATCAGGTGCGTGTAGGCGAGCGACACGAGCTTCGGGTTGTCCGTCGCAATATATGGGACCCCGTCCGGGTACTGCGCCGGATCCTCGTACGACGAGCCGACCGCGACGATCGGCAGCGGCGAACCGGCGAGCGCGTCGGCGACGGCCGGATCGTCGAAGTCCGCGATGATGCCGTCGCCGTCGAAGCGTTCGATGCCGGCGAGCCGGCAGCGGAAATCGTCTTCGAGGAACAGGTCCCACACGACGCGCGTCGTGTGCAGGTACTGGCCGATGCCGCTGATGATCTCGCGGTCGTAGACCTTGTTCGCGTTGAACAGCAGCGCGATGCGGTGCGGTGTCTGGGCGGAAGAGGCACGGGTCATGTCGGTCTCGAGGCGGGCGCCGCTCGGGCGTCTCGCCGTTGTCTCCGGGGCGCGCGGGCGGTGCCGCGCGGTTCTCTGGTGTCCGGCGATTGTAGGACGGAACGCACGCCGCGCGCAGCGGCTGGCAAGAAACGTTAAGCGTGCTGCGCAATTTCGCAATTGCCGGCCGGCAGGCGCGCGGGCACGATCCAGCCAACCGGATTCGGCCGCGTGCGTCGTCGTCGCGACGCGCGTTGCGCTGCACCAAGACCCAGCACGGAGACGCCATGTCGTATTTCGAACACATTCCCGCGATTCGCTACGAAGGTCCGCAGTCGGACAACCCGTTGGCGTACCACTATTACGACCCCGAGAAGCGCGTGCTCGGCAAGACACTTGCCGAGCATCTGCGGATTGCCGTCTGCTACTGGCACACCTTCGTATGGCCGGGGCACGACATCTTCGGGCAGGGCGCGTTCCAGCGGCCGTGGCAGCAGCCTGGCGACGCGCTCGAACGTGCGCGAATGAAGGCCGACGCGGCATTCGAGTTCTTCACGAAGCTCGGCACGCCTTTCTATACGTTCCACGACACCGACGTCGCACCGGAGGGCGATAGCCTGCGCGAGTACGCAGCCAATTTCGCGCGGATGGTCGACTATCTCGGCGAGCGCCAGCAGGCGAGCGGCGTGCGGCTGCTGTGGGGCACGGCGAACCTGTTCTCGCACCCGCGCTTCGCGGCGGGCGCCGCGACGAATCCGAACCCCGACGTGTTCGCGTGGGCCGCGACCCAGGTGTGCCACGCGCTCGACGCGACACACCGGCTCGGTGGCGAGAACTACGTGCTGTGGGGCGGCCGCGAAGGGTACGAGACGCTGCTCAATACCGACCTGAAGCGCGAGCGCGAGCAGTTCGCGCGTTTCCTGTCGATGGTCGTCGAGCACAAGCACCGGATCGGCTTCAAGGGTGCGCTGCTGATCGAGCCGAAACCGCAGGAGCCGACCAAGCACCAGTACGACTACGACGTCGCGACCGTGCACGGATTTCTGGTGCAGTACGGACTGCAGAACGAGATTCGCGTGAACATCGAGGCGAACCATGCGACGCTCGCCGGCCACTCGTTCCATCACGAGATCGCGAACGCGTTCGCACTCGGCGTGTTCGGCAGCGTCGACGCGAACCGCGGCGATCCGCAGAACGGCTGGGACACCGACCAGTTCCCGAACAGCGTCGAGGAACTGACGCTTGCGTTCTACGAGATCCTGCGCCACGGCGGCTTCACGACCGGCGGGATGAACTTCGACGCGAAGGTGCGGCGCCAGAGCATCGATGCGGAAGACCTGTTCTACGGCCACGTCGGCGCGATCGACGTGCTCGCGCTCGCGCTCGAACGTGCGGCCGTGCTGGTCGAGAACGACCGGCTCGATGCGCTGCGCCGGCAGCGCTACGCGCAGTGGGACGACGCGTTCGGCCGCAAGATCCTGTCGGGCGGCTATACGCTGCAGTCGCTCGCGGACGACGCGCTCGCGCGCGGCGTGGACCCGCGGCATGCGAGCGGCGCGCAGGAGCGGCTGGAGAACATCGTGAACCAGGCGATCTACGGCCTGCGCTGACGCCATGTATATCGGACTCGATCTCGGTACGTCGGGCGTGAAAGCGGTGCTGCTCGACCGCGACGGCGTGGTGCGGGCGAGCGCGAGTCGCCCGCTGACGGTGAGCCGGCCGCAGCCGCGCTGGTCCGAACAGGCGCCGCGCGACTGGTGGGACGCCGCGTGCGGCGCACTGGCCGCGCTCGTCGATGAGGCACGCGCGGGCGGCATCGATCCGCGCGCCATCGACGCGCTGGGACTGACCGGGCAGATGCACGGCGCGACGCTGCTCGATGCGCAGGGCGACGTGCTGCGTCCCGCGATCCTGTGGAACGACGGCCGCGCGGATGCGGAGTGCGCGGAACTCGAGCGGCTCGCACCCGCGCTGCGCGCGGTGACAGGCAATATCGCGATGCCGGGCTTCACCGCGCCGAAGCTGCTGTGGGTGCGCCGCCACGAGCCCGACGTGTTCGCGCGCATCGCGCACGTGCTGCTGCCGAAGGATTACCTGCGCTACCGGCTGACCGGCGCGTTCGCGACCGATCCGTCGGATGCCGCCGGTACGCTCTGGCTCGACGTCGCGAAGCGCGACTACGACGACACGCTGCTCGCCGCGTGCGGGCTGTCGCGCACGCAGATGCCGGTTGTGTACGAGGGCAACCGCGTAACGGGCACGCTTCTGCCGGCCGTCGCGCGCGCGCTCGGGCTGCGCGAGATTCCGGTGGTGGCCGGCGGCGGCGACAACGCGGCCGGCGCGGTGGGCGTCGGGATCGTGCGGCCCGGTGACGCGTTGCTGTCGCTCGGCACGTCGGGTGTCTATTTCGCGGTGTCGGACGGGTTTCGCGCGAACCCCGAATCGGCGGTGCACAGCTTTTGCCACGCGCTGCCCGATACATGGCATCTGATGTCGGTGATGCTGAACGCGGCCGGCTGCATCGACTTCACCGCGCAACTGGCCGGTTACGACGGCGTCGCGGCGCTGCTCGCCGATGCCGAGGCGAACGCGCGCGCCAGCCGCCCGTGGTTCCTGCCTTACCTGAGCGGCGAGCGCACGCCGCACAACGACGTGAATGCGAAGGGGGTCTTCTACGGGCTCACGCCCGATACGCAGCGCGCGGATCTCGCGAATGCAACGCTCGAAGGCGTCGGCTTCGCGTTGCTCGACGGCATCGATGCGCTGCATGCGGCCGGACTGGCGCCCGACGGCATCACGGTGATCGGCGGCGGCTCGCGCAGCGCGTACTGGACGCAGATGCTCGCCGACGTGAGCGGACGCGCGCTGACGCTGCGCGCGGGCGGCGAGGTCGGCCCGGCGCTCGGTGCCGCACGGCTCGCGCATCTCGCGCTCGAACCGGATGCGTCGCTCGACGATGTGTGCCCGCAGCCGCCGATCGTCGCGGTGCGCGAGCCCGATCCCGCGCGACACGCGTGGTATCGCGATGCGCGGCGGCCGACGTTTCGCGCGCTTTACCGCGCGCTCGAACCGGTGTTTGCGACGGGCGCGTGAGCGGCGCTTCGCCGGTGCGATCCCGTGCTGTGCAGTGACTCGAAGCGGGCGGCGCATTCCCGCGGCCGCCCGGTGTTCGTGAGGTTGTCCAATAACAAGGAGTGGAGACATGAAATCCGTGACGCGCCGTACCGTATTGAGTTCCCTTGCCGGCGCAGCAGCGCTGGCGCTCTTCGCGCTCGGCGCTCCGCTTGCGCATGCGAGCAAGGACAAGCCCGAGATCGGCTTCTGCATCGACGACCTGCGCGTCGAGCGCTGGTCGCGCGATCGCGATTATTTCGTCGCGGCCGCGACGAAGCTCGGCGCGAAGGTGTCGGTGCAGTCGGCCGACGCGAGCGAGGAGCGACAGATTTCCCAGATAGAGAACCTGATTTCACGCGGCGTCGACGTGATCGTGATCGTGCCGTTCAATTCGAAGACGCTTGGCAACGTCGTCGCCGAAGCGAGGAAGGCCGGCATCAAGGTCGTGTCGTACGACCGTCTGATCCTCGATGCGGACGTCGACGCGTACATCTCGTTCGACAACGAGAAGGTCGGCGAACTGCAGGCGAAGGGCGTGTTCGACGCGAAGCCGAAGGGTAACTATTTCCTGCTCGGCGGCGCGCCGACCGACAACAACGCGAAGATGCTGCGCGAGGGCCAGTTGAAGGTGCTGAAGCCGGCGATCGATCGCGGCGACATCAAGGTCGTCGGCCAGCAGTGGGTGCCCGAATGGAGCGCATCGACCGCACTGCGCATCGTCGAGGATGCGCTCACCGCGAACAACAACCGGATCGACGCGATCGTCGCGTCGAACGACGGCACCGCGGGCGGCGCGATCCAGGCGCTCGCCGCGCAGCACCTGGCCGGCAAGGTGCCCGTGTCCGGGCAGGATGCGGACCTCGCGGCGGTCAGGCGCGTGATCGCCGGCACGCAGACGATGACCGTCTACAAGCCGCTGAAGCTGATCGCGAGCGAAGCCGCGAAGCTTGCGGTCGATCTCGCGAAGGGCACGAAGCCCGCGTTCAACGCGCAGTACGACAACGGGAAGAAGATGGTCGACACGGTGCTGCTGCAGCCCACGCTGCTGACCAAGCGCAACGTCGACGTCGTCGTGAAGGACGGCTTCTATACCCAGGCCCAGCTCGCGAGCCAATGACGGCGCGACGGGCAGGATGCATGTGGCCGGCCAGGTGCGGCCGGCCGCGTGCTCACTGCGAGGCAATCAACGTATGACCGAACCCTTGCTGACGATGCGCGGCATCGTCAAGGCATTCGACGGCGTGAAGGCGCTCGACGGAATCGATCTGACCGTGCGCCCCGGCGAGTGCGTCGGGCTGTGCGGCGAGAACGGCGCCGGCAAGTCGACGCTGATGAAGGTCCTGTCGGGCGTCTATCCGCACGGCACGTGGGAGGGCGAGATCCGCTGGGAAGGCGCGCCGCTCGTCGCGTCCGGCGTGCGCGACACCGAACGCGCGGGCATCGTGATCATCCACCAGGAACTGATGCTGGTGCCCGAGCTGTCGGTCGCCGAGAACATCTTCCTCGGCAACGAGATCACGCTGCCCGGCGGGCGCATGCATTACGCGGAGATGGTGCGGCGTTCCGAGGCGCTGCTGCGCGAGCTGCGGATCGACGCGATCAACGTCGCGCAGCCGGTGATGAACTACGGCGGCGGCCACCAGCAGCTGATCGAGATCGCGAAGGCGCTGAACAAGCGCGCGAAGCTGCTGATCCTCGACGAGCCGTCGTCGTCGCTGAGCGCCGCCGAGACGCGCATCCTGCTCGACATTGTGCGCGACCTGAAGCGCCGCGGCGTCGCGTGCGTGTACATCTCGCACAAGCTCGACGAAGTCGACGCGGTGTGCGACACCGTGACCGTGATCCGCGACGGCCGCCACGTCGCGACCGAGCCGATGCGCGGAATGACCACCGACCGGATCATCGCGATGATGGTTGGCCGCGAGATCCGCAACCTGTATCCGCGCGAGCCGCACGAGATCGGCGACGTCGTGCTGGACGCGCGCAACGTGACCTGTCACGACGTGGCGAACCCGCGCCGCAAGCGCGTCGACGACGTGTCGTTCAGCGTGCGGCGCGGCGAGATCCTCGGCGTCGCCGGGCTTGTCGGCGCCGGCCGCACCGAGCTGATGCAGGCGATCTTCGGCGCGTATCCGGGCGCGAGCACGGCGACCGTGCGGATGAACGGCCGGCCGCTCGCGATCCGCTCGCCGGCCGATGCGATTCGCGCGGGCATCGCGATGGTGCCCGAGGACCGCAAGCGTCACGGGATCGTGCCGCAGCTTGGCGTCGGCCACAACATCACGTTGTCGGTGCTGCGCCGTTTCGCCGCCCACGGCCGGATTGACGCGGCCGCCGAACTCGACGCGATCCGCACCGAGATGCAGCGTCTGTCGGTGCGCGCCGCGCATCCGTTCCTGCCGATCGCGAGCCTGTCCGGCGGCAACCAGCAGAAGGCCGTGCTCGCCAGGATGCTGCTGGCCGATCCGCAGGTGCTGATCCTCGACGAGCCGACGCGCGGCGTCGACGTCGGCGCGAAGGCGGAAATCTACCGGCTGATCTTTGCGCTCGCGAAACGCGGCGTCGCGCTGATCGTCGTGTCGTCCGAGCTGCCGGAAGTGCTCGGGCTCGCCGATCGTGTGCTCGTGATCGGCGAAGGCGAGCTGCGCGGCGATTTCGTCAACGACGGTCTCACGCAGGAACAGATCCTCGGCGCCGCGCTGAAATCCGCGCGGCAGCCGGCCGAACCCATTGCAGCGAGTGCCCCATGAATACCGAACTGTCTTCCTCCACCGCCGTGCCGCCGGACACCGACGCGCGCCGCGCGCACGGCCATCCGCTGCGCCAGATCTTCGTGCGCTACAAGGTGCTCGCGCTGCTGTTCGCGGTCGCGGCAATCTGGGTGTTTTTCTCGGTGCTGACCGACGGTGCGTTCATCACGCCGCGCAACGTGTCGAACCTGCTGCGGCAGATGTCGATCACCGGGATGCTCGCGTGCGGCATGGTGTTCGTGATCATCGCGGGCGAGATCGACCTGTCGGTCGGATCGCTGCTCGGGTTGCTCGGCGGTGTCGCGGCGATCCTCGACGTCAATCGCCACTGGCCCGTGGCCGCGACGGTGCCGGCCGTGCTCGCGCTCGGCGTGCTGGTCGGATTGTTCAACGGCTGGTGGTCGACCTACCGGCGCGTGCCGTCGTTCATCGTCGGGCTGGGCGGGATGCTCGCGTTCCGCGGCATCCTGCTCGGCGTGACGGGCGGCTCGACGATCGCGCCGGTGTCCGACGGCTTCGTGTTCATCGGGCAGGGTTATCTGCCGCGCGCGGGCGGCGACGGGCTCGCGGTCCTGCTGTTCGCGCTCGTTGCGCTGCTGGTCCTCCGGCAGCGCGGTACGCGGCACCGTTACCGGCTTGCGGTCGTGCCGCTGTGGCAGGACGTCGCGAAAGTCGTCGGTGCCGGGGCCGTGCTGTTCGCGTTCGTCGCGACGCTCGATCGTTACGGCGGCATTCCCGTGCCCGTGCTGCTGCTGCTCGCGCTGCTCGGTGCGTTCTCGTGGATCGCGACGCAGACCGTGTTCGGCAGGCGCATCTATGCGGTGGGTTCGAACCTGGAAGCGACGCGGTTGTCGGGCGTCGACACCGATCGTGTGAAGCTCGCGATCTTCGCGCTGATGGGGCTGATGTGCGCGTTCGCGGGCATCGTCAACACCGCGCGGCTCGCGGCCGGCTCGCCGTCGGCCGGCACGATGGGCGAGCTCGACGCGATCGCCGCGTGCTTCATCGGCGGCACGTCGATGCGCGGCGGGTCGGGCACCGTCTATGGCGCGCTGATCGGCGCGCTCGTGATGGCGAGCCTCGACAACGGGATGTCGATGCTCGACGTCGACGCGTACTGGCAGATGATCGTCAAGGGCGGGGTGTTGGTGCTGGCCGTGTGGATCGACGTGGTGTCGCGTTCGAACCGGCGGTGACGGGCGGTGCGGGCGCGATCGCCGCTTGCGCAGGCGCCGGGCGGCGGCGCCCGCCGCTCTACCCGGCATCCGCCTTGACGAAATCGACGAACGCGCGCAGCGGAGCCGGTACGAAACGCCGCCCCGGGTAATACAGATACGGGCCCGAGAACGGTCGCCACCATTCGCCGAGCACAGGCTCGAGCGCGCCGCACGCGAGGTGCGGACGAAGCCAGTCTTCGAAAAGGTGCACGATGCCGAGCCCGGCGCAGGCGGCGTCCACGACGAGATCGACGGCGCCGCCGATCTGCACGACGAGCGGGCCCGACGGCTCCACGCGGACCACTTCGCCGTCGCGCTCGTACTCCCACGCCGGCATCGCGCCGCTCGCGAACCGGCCGCGCAGGCACGCGTGATCGAGCAGATCGCGTGGATGCGCCGGACGGCCGCGGCGCGCGAGATAGGCGGGCGCCGCAGCGGTGGCGAAGCGTTGCGTACGCGGGCCGATGGGCACGGCGATCATGTCCTGTTCGAGGCGCTCGTCGTAACGGATGCCCGCGTCGCAGCCGGCCGCGAGGATATCGACGAAGTTTTCGTCGGCCACGACCTCGAGCCGGATCTCCGGATACGCGTCGAGAAAGCGCGGAACGATGGACGGCAGCACGAGCCGCGCCGCGCTCATCGGCACATTGAGCTTCAGCGTGCCGACCGGTCGCTCGCGGAACGTGTTCACCACGTCGAGCGCCGCCTCCACCTCGCTCAGTGCCGGCGCGAGCCGCGCGAGCAGGCGCTCCCCGGCTTCGGTCGGCGACACGCTGCGCGTCGTGCGGTGCAGCAACCGCACGCCGAGTTGCGCCTCCAGCCGGCGCACGGCTTCGCTGAGACCGGATGCGCTCGCGCCGACCATGCGCGCACCTTCGCGAAAGCCCTTCGCCCGTGCCACCGCCACGAACGCGTTCAGATCGCCCAGATCGACTTGCATTGTTCGCCTTTTCGTACAGGTCGTGCAGATTATGACCGGTTATCGCGCAGCGCGACACGGCGTAACCTGCGGCCACGCATTCGATACAGGAGCACGATCATATCCCCCATTGTTCAGTCCGGCACGTATTCCGTCGCGGGCCGACGCGTTCACCGCATCGGCTATGGCGCGATGCAACTGGCCGGCCCCGGCGTGTTCGGTCCGCCGAAGGATCGCGACGCGGCGCTCGCCGTCTTGCGTGAAGCCGTCGCATCGGGCGTCGACCATATCGACACGAGCGACTTTTACGGCCCGCATGTGACGAACCAGCTGATTCGCGAAGCGTTGCATCCGTATCGCGACGACCTGCTGATCGTGACCAAGGTCGGCGCGAGGCGCGGCGACGACGGTTCCTGGCTGCCGGCGTTTTCCGGCGAAGCGCTCGCCGCTGCCGTGCAAGACAACCTGCGCAACCTCGGTCTCGACGTGCTCGACGTGGTCAACCTGCGGATCATGTTCGACACGCACGGCCCGGCAGAAGGCTCGATCGAGGCGCCGCTGTCCGCGCTGGCCGAACTGCAGCGGCAGGGCCTCGTGCGGCACATCGGGCTGAGCAACGTCACGGCCGCGCAGATCGCCGAAGGGCGCCGGATCTGCGACATCGTCTGCGTGCAGAACCATTACAACCTGGCGCACCGGGACGACGACGATCTCGTCGATGCGCTCGCGGGCGACGGCATTGCCTACGTCCCGTACTTTCCGCTCGGCGGCTTCAATCCGTTGCAGTCGTCCACGCTCGACGCGGTCGCGGCCCGGCTCGGTGCGACACCGATGCAGACCGCGCTCGCGTGGCTGCTGCAGCGCGCGCCGAACATCCTGCTGATTCCGGGGACGTCGTCCGTCGCGCATCTGCGCGAGAATCTCGCCGCCGGTGGGTTGGTGTTGCCGGAGGACGCCGTGCGCGAACTCGACGGTGTCGCGTCCGTTCGCGGTTGAGGCTGGCGCGTGACTCAGCGCGCCTGCCCCAACGCTTGTGCCGCTGCGGCGCGCTCGCCGTCAGGCCAGCACGGCGACGCCGTCGGCTGCCCGCACGCCGTGGCCGGCATCGAGCACGAACAACGGATTGATTTCGGCTTCGACGAGCCGCGCGCCGAGCTGGCGCGCCATCCGCGAGAACGCGACGAGCGCGTCGGCGAGCGCGTCGACGTCCGCCTTCGGGCGGCCGCGATACCCGTCGAGCAACGGCCACGTGCGAAGCGCGCGGATCATGTCGAGCGCGTCGTCGCGCGACAGCGGCGCGTCCTCCGGCAGCATCCGCAACACCGTGTCGTTGAATATCTCCGCGGTCACGCCGCCCATCCCGAGCAGGATCGCGATGCCGAGCGGGTCGCGATGCAGGCCGACGATCATCTCGACGCCGCCCGCAATCATTTCCTGCACGAGGAACGCGTCCGGCACGAACCCCGCGCCGGTCTCGACGTCGGCACGCATGCGTCCGAGCCGTTCGCCGATCGCATCGGCATGCACGCCGACCGCGACGCCGCCAATGTCGCTCTTGTGCGTGACGCGGTTCGACAGCAGTTTCAGCACCACGCGATCGCCGAGATGCCGTGCCGCCTGCTCGGCATCCGCTGCATTGCGCACGACGCACTCGCGCACGGGCGTCACGCCGAAGCGTGCGAACAGCGCCTTCGCCTGCGCTTCGTCGAGCGGCCCGCGCGGCAGGTCCGGCACGTCGATGCCGGTTGCCGCGCCAACCGCATCGAGCGTGGGCGCGGCCGCCCGCGCGCGCCAGAGGCCGGCGTCCCGCATCGCGACCATCGCGCTCGCGACGCTCTCGGGCGACACGAACGCCGGCACGCCGAGCCGGTTCATCGCATGCGTGACGGCCGGCGCATGCGGGCTCACGAATGCGACCACCGGCTTGTCGGTGCCGGGCAACGCATCGCGCACGGCGCCGGCCATCAGCTCGGGCATGCCGATGCTCGACGAACCGGCGATCACGGCAACTGCGTCGTATGAAGGGCTGGCCGCGAGCGTCTCGATCGCGCGGCGCAGCAGCCCGGGCTGCAGGCCGGCGAGCGTCACGTCGATCGGATTGCGGTCGAGCACCGCGTGATCGCCGGACTGCAGCGCGCGTAGCGCGGCAGCCGTGTCCGCATCGGGCGCCGGCGTGTCGAAGCCGGCCAGCCCCAGGTTGTCGGCGACGAGCGTGCCCGCGCCGCCGGTCGACGTGAGAATCGCGACGCGCGTGCCGCGCAGCGTGCGGCCGGCCGCGAAGGCGTTCGGCATGTCGAGCAGATCGCCGAACGTCTGCGCGCGAATCACGCCCGCGTCGCGGAACAGCGCGTCGTACATCCGGTCCTCGCCGGCGAGCGCGCCGGTGTGCGAGACGGCCGAGCGCGCGCCGGACTCCGATCGTCCGATCTTGTACACGACGATCGGCTTGCCCGCACGCGCCGCGTGGCGCGCGGCCGCGCGAAACCGCGCGGGATCGCGCAGCCCTTCGAGGTACAGCGCGATCACGGAGGTTGCATCGTCGTCGATGAAGTAATCGATGAAGTCGCTCACGTCGAGATCGACTTCGTTGCTGGTCGACACGAGCTTCGACAGGCCGATGCCGCGATTGGCGGCGCGCGACAGCAGCGCACCCAGAATGCCGCCGCTCTGCGACACGACGCTCACGCCGCCGACGGCGAAGCCGTCGGTGTCCAGCGCGCCGCTCGCGGACAACGTGACGCGATCCGTGAGGTTGACGACGCCGATCGTGTTCGGCCCGAGCACCCGCATCGAGCCGGCCGCTTCCTTCAGTTGTGCCTGGCGGCGTGCGCCGGCTTCGCCGGTTTCGGCGTAGCCGCTCGCGAGCACGATCGCGGCGGCGGTCCCGCGTTTCGCAAGCGCCTCGACCGCGAGGTGCGCGCGCTCGGCGCCGAGCAGCACGATGCCGACGTCGGGTGCGTGCGGCAGCGCTTCGACGTCCTCGTAGCAGCGCAGGCCGGCAATCGACGGATAGCGCGGATTGACCGGGTAGATGTCTCCCCCGAACCCGTGTTTTTGCAAGTAGGCGATGGGTCGGCCGGCGGTCTTCGCGGGATCGGCGGACGCGCCGATGACGGCGACGCGGGCCGGCCGCATCAATTTTTCGATGGCGTTCATCGGAGGCTCCTGTCGGCGCTCAGCGCACGTTGTCGAGGAATGCGCGCACGGCATCGCGGTGCTCGCGGCTCGTGTAGCAGATCGCTTGCGCCTGGCTGCCTTGCGACAGCACCTGCGCGGCCGACAGTTCGTAGCTCTGGTTCAGGATCGCCTTGCCGAGCGCAAGCGCGGTGGGCGAGCCCTGGATCAGCTCGCTCGCCCACGCGGTGGCGTCGGCGAGCAGCGTGTCGGGCGCGCTGATCCGGTCGGCGATGCCCAACGCGTGCGCCTCGCGTGCGTCGACCTTGCGACCGCTGAAAATCAGGTCCTTGGCGGCCGCGAGCCCGACCCGCCGCGGCAGGAAATACAGGCCGCCGCCGTCGGGAATCAGCCCGCGCTTGATGTAGCTCCACACGAACGTCGCCGCTTCCGAGGCGATCACGAAATCGCACGACAGCGCCATGTCGGCGCCGAGCCCGGCTGCGGCGCCGTTGACGGCGGCAATCGTCGGCTTCGGCATCGTGTGCAGCAGCGAAACGGCGTGATGCACACGCTGCTGGCGCGACCACCCGTTGAACGCGACTTCATCGGGCGGCGCATCCATGCGCTGCGCCATCCCGGCGATGTCGCCGCCAGCGCAGAAACCCTTGCCGCTGCCGGTGATGATGACGGCGCGAACTTCCGGCGCCCGTGCGAGCGATTCGAGCGCATCGATGAGCTCGGTGCGCATCGCGTCACTGACGGCGTTGCGCTTGTCGGGGCGGTTCAGGGTAAGGGTCGCGATATTCGATTGAATCGTGACGTCGATGGTTTGCATGGTTTCTTCCTGCGTCGAAAACGAGCGGTGCGATGAATCGGCAGTGCGCGGCGCGATGCGCGAAGGCCGATCCGCTTGCAGCAAGCGTAGCGCCAACGCATGCGGCTGCCATCAACGTCGTTTCACTGAATGAAACTGTCAGCCACGCAGGTTTGTTTCATCCAGTGAAACGGCATGGTTGCGGCTGGCCGCCAGCCGCCGATAATCAACTTCACCGCGACCGGACAAAACCCGATTTGGTGTCGCGGCGCGTTCAACAAGACTGGAGACAAGATGCAACCCGCCATTGCAACGGAATCGCTCGAGCGAAGCGGCGCTGACCGGCCGGCACTCGACGCGGTTTATGCCAAGGTGACGAAACGGCTGCTGCCGTTCCTCTTCATCTGTTACGTATTCGCTTACATCGATCGCGCCAATATCGGCTTCGCGCATCTGCAGTTCTCGCGCGACATTGGTCTGACTGAAGCGTCATTCGGCCTCGGTGTCGGGCTGTTCTACGTCGGTTACATGATTTTCGAGGTGCCGAGCAATTTGTGGCTCGCACGTGTCGGTGTGCGCAAGACGCTGATGCGGATCATGGCGCTCTGGGGGCTCGTGTCCGCGGGCACCGCGTTCGTGCAGACGCCGACCCAGTTCTACATCGCGCGGGTGCTGCTCGGCGCGGCGGAGGCGGGCTTTTTTCCCGGCGTCATCCTGTACTTCACGTACTGGTTCCCATCGGCGCGGCGCGCCCGCGTGACCGCATTGTTCATGACGGCGATCTGCGTATCGGGCATCGTCAGCGGGCCGGTATCCGGTTTCATCCTGAACAACCTGTCGGGTGTGCTTCACCTGAAGGGATGGCAGTGGCTGTTCGTGATCGAAGGGTTACCGTCGGTCGTGGCCGGCCTGTTCGCGTACGTCTATCTGACCGATCGCCCGGAGCACGCGAAATGGCTGAGCGCGGATGAGAAGGCGCTGCTGCTGCGCGAACTCGAACACGACGCGGCGCTGAAGGCATCGCACGCGCACGGCTCGATCTGGGATGCGCTGAAGGAGCCGAAGTTCTACTTACTGGCGTTCGCGTATTTCAGCGTGCCCTGGGCGAGCATCGTCGTGCATGTGTGGGCGCCGAGCGTGATTCGCAAGAGCGGCATCACGAACTTCTGGTACATCGGGCTGCTGTCGGCGATTCCTTATGTGTTCGGTGCGGTCGCGATGTATCTGCTCGGCCGGCACTCCGACCGCAAGCTGGAACGGCGCTGGCATTTCATGGGCAGTGCCGCGCTGGCCGCGCTCGGCGTCGCGCTGCTGCCGGCCGCCGCGTCGCAGCCGGCCGCACTCATCGTGCTGCTCACCATCGCGACGGCCGGCTATCTCGGGATGCTGTCGCTGTTCTGGACGATTCCGCCCGCGTATCTGTCGAGCACCGTGGCCGCGAGCGGGATTGGCCTGATCAGCAGTCTGGGCCAGTTCGGCGGCATTGCGGCACCGTCTGTGATCGGCTACACGTCGACCCAATTCGGCAGCAGCGCGATCGGCCTCTACACGGTCGCGATCGTGTCGGTGCTCGGCGGGCTCGCCGTCGTGCTCGGCATCCCGGCTCGCGCGATTCGCGAACGCTGATGCAGGGGGGAGCCGATCGTCGCGTCAGCTGTCGAGGCGCAGCGTCGCGGCGACGATGTCGTCGCGCAATGCCAGCAATGCCGCCGACAGGCGGGCGGCGACGGCTGACGGGGCATCGAGCGTGCGCACGCTGAAGTTGAGCGCGAGCGTGCGGTGGCCCGCAATCTCGAGCGGCGTCGCGAGCGCGACGACTTCCGGCTGCCAGCTCGCGACGCAGAATCCTTGCGCGTGCACCGCTGCGACGGCGTCGTCGATCTCGGCACGGATGCGCGGCCACGATGCGCGATGCGGCTCGAGTTTGGCGAGTTGACGCGCGTAATCGGCGCCCGGCAGCGACGCAAGAAACGCGCGGCCGAGCGACGTCAGCGCCATCGGCACGCGCTGGCCGCTGACGACGGTGCGAAGCGACGCACGCGGGCTGTAGCGGATCGATTCGAGGTAGACCATGTCGTCGCGGTCGGGGCCGGCGATGCCGACGTTGATGTGCAGCGCCTGGGCCGTCTCGCGCAGCCGCGGCGCGGCCGCCTGCAGCACCGTCGAACCGCTCCTGAGCGCATGCGCGAGGCCGAGCACCGGCAATCCGAGCCGGTAGCCGCGATGCACGGGATCGTGTTCGAGATAGCCGGCTTCGACGAGCGTGCGGGCGAGCCGGGTGACGGTGGCCTTCGGCAGGCCCGTGAGTTCGACGAGGTCGCCGTTGCCGAGCAGCGTCGCGCCGGAGCCGAACGCGCGCAGCACGTCGAGCCCGCGTTCGAGCGAGCGGTTCGAGACCGTCGACGACGGGCCGCGTTCGGTTGCGTCTGACGAGTGCGACGGGCGGGATTCACGCATGGTGCAGTGGCTCGCGAGGGTGGGGAGATGGGACAGCGTCGAATGCGTCGCCGCGCCGGCCGCGCACACATGGCCGGCACGCGGGGTTCAGGAGTCCGATGCGAGCCATACGACCTGATCGCTCCAGGTCTGCTCGCGCGTAAAGCGGAACAGCGTGTCCTTGAGCATGCGGATCCATGCGTCGACCAGACGCGACGGGCGGTTTTCGCGCAACGTGGTGATCGATACGGTCGAGCGGATTGCGGGCCGTTCGATCGCAATGGCTTTCAGCTCGCCGCGCGCCAGTTCTTCCTGGATCGCAACGTAGGTAAGCAGCGAATAGCCGACGCCCGCGCGCACGAGCTGCTTGGTCAGCGCCACGCTGTCTATTTCGAACGCGACGCGCAGCCGCACGCCGTGCTGAACGGCGGCCTGGTCGATCAGTCGGCGGTTGCTGTGCGGCAGGCCGGGCAGGATCAGCGGCATGCTCGCGAGATCGCGAATGCTCAGCGCCTTTCGCACGGGTGCCGCGTCCGGCGGCGCGACGACGATCAACGGTTCGCTGAAAAGGGGAACGACATCGAACGCATCGAGGGGCGGCTGGTTGTAGACGACGGCGAGATCGACGCGCCGATCGAGCACCCATTCCTGCAGCGAATTGCTGAGCCCCTCACGAACGTGCAGCGACACGCCGGGCCAGCGTGCATGAAAGTCGCGCACGAGATCGGTGCCGATCAGCCGGCCGATCGTCGGCGGCAGGCCGACCGCGAGATAGCCGCGTTCGGTGTCGGCGCTGGCACGCACCTGATCGGCCGTTTCGCTGACCATTCGTGTGATCATCTCCGCATGCTCGAGGAGCCGCGAACCCGCGGCCGTCAAGCGGACGCCGCGTCCGTAGCGGGTGAACAGCGCGACGCCGATTTCTTCCTCGAGCTTGGCGATCTGGCGGCTCAGCGCCGGTTGCGCGATATACAGCTCCGCCGCCGCGCGGCTGAAGCTGCCGGCGCGTGCGACGTGAATGAAACTGCGCAGTTCTCGAATGTCCATTTCGGTTTTGAGCTATGCCGGCGTGGCATAGAAATACATGTTCATAAGGTCTTTGTCAAAGAAGACGCCAGATTCTATGCTGCGGTTAGATAGCAATTCAACCCAATAACGATTCCGGAGACGCCATGCATCCTCTTCCTTCCGCCCATCCCGTTCCTCATTCGCGGTCGCGTCGCAGCGCGCAGCCGCATCGTCGCTGAGCGTTTAGTCGTTCGATCGAAGCGCCATCCGAACCGAAATATGAAGGAATACTGATGAAGAGCCTGAAAAAACTGCACGTCCAGGTGCTGATCGGCCTGGCCTGCGCGATCGTGCTGGGCCTGCTCGCGCCGAAGACCGCGATCGCGATGAAACCGTTCGGACAGGGGTTCATCGCGCTCCTGAAGATGATGCTGGCGCCCATCATTTTCTGCACGCTCGTCCAGGGCATGGCGCACGTCAAGGATCTCAGGATGCTGGGCCGGATGGGCGTGAAATCGCTCGTCTACTTCGAGGTGGTCAGCACGATCGCGATGGTGCTTGGCTTCGCGATGGTCAACCTGTTTCCGCCGGGCACGGGCCTGCACGCCGCCAACATCGCCGAGAGTGCCGAAGCGCTGAAGACGACGTCGAATGCCGGCGAGATCTCCGCGGTTGCGTATCTGCTCAGCCTCATTCCGCATACGCTTGTCGATGCGTTCGCGAAAGGCGACATCGTGCAGGTCCTGATCATCTCGATCCTGGCCGGGCTCGCGCTGAACGTATCGGTCGGCGCCGATTCGGTGGTGCTGCGCGGCATCGACGAAGCGCAGAAGGTGCTGTTCCGGATGCTCGCGTTCATCATGCGCCTCGCGCCGCTCGGCGCGTTCGGCGCGATGGCGGCCGCCGTCGGCAGCTATGGCGGCGTGACGCTGCTGTACCTGTTCAAGGTCATCGTTCTGTACTACGCGACCTCCGCGATCTTCGTCTTCGGCGTGCTCGGCGCGATCAGCTGGTCGATCGGCCTGCCGTTCGCCGGGATCATGCGCCTGATTCGCGACGAGCTCCTGCTGACGCTCGGTACCGCGTCCAGCGAAGTGGTGTTTCCGCGCCTCGTCGAGAAGATGAAGCGCGCCGGCTGCGACGAAGTCGTGGTCGGGTTCGTGCTCCCGGCCGGCTACAGCTTCAATCTGGACGGCACCGCCATCTACATGGCGATCGCGATCGGCTTCATTGCACAGGCAACCGACACGCCGTTCTCGCTCTGGCAGCAGCTTGGCCTGCTCGCGATCCTGAGCCTGACGTCCAAGGGTGGCACGACCGTCGCCGGCGGCGCGTTCGTCAAGCTGGCGGCCACGCTGCAGTCGGTGCGTTCGTTGCCGCTCGCCGGGCTCGGCCTGCTGTTCGGCATCGACCGGGTCATGGCGA
This sequence comes from Burkholderia diffusa, assembly GCF_902499115.1. Lineage (GTDB taxonomy): Bacteria > Pseudomonadota > Gammaproteobacteria > Burkholderiales > Burkholderiaceae > Burkholderia > Burkholderia diffusa. The sequence continues at coordinate 75,021 of NZ_CABVPN010000020.1, read as the reverse complement.
CCGCGACCGCACTCGTGAACGTGGTCGGCAACACGATGGCGGTGTTCGCGATTGCCCGCTGGGAAGGGCTGTTCGATTCCGCCGCGTTCAACCGCGAAACCGGCCGCACGGCGCGACGCTCGATGCTGCGCGCGCGCGTCGTGCCTGCCGATGCACGAGCCGAACGGTCCGGCGCGCCCGCCGAAGCCAACTGAATTCTGTCGAGGTGATTTCATTCATGGAACGTATTGCCACGCTCGCCCCCGAGCACATGTCCGACGCGCAGCGCCAGGTGTACGACGCGATCGCCAGCGGGCCCCGCAAAGGCGTGCGCGGTCCGCTGGCCGTCTGGCTGCATCGCCCGAAGCTTGCAGGCTGCGCGCAGGCGCTCGGCCAGTACTGTCGCTATGACAGCAGCGTGTCGCCCCGGCTCTCCGAGCTGGTCATCCTGTCGATGGGGCGCCATTGGCTCGCCGAGTACGAATGGGCTGCGCACAAGCCGTTCGCGCTCGAGGCAGGCCTGACGATCGACGTGATCGACGCGATCCGCGACGGCGTCGAACCGCCGTTCGTCCGGCACGACGAGAAGCTCGTCCACGCCTTCGTCACGCAATTGCACGAACGCCACGAGATCGACGATGCGTTGTATGCGGCGCTCGTCGACACGCTCGGCGAAGGCGCGGTCGTCGATCTCGTCGGCATCGCCGGCTACTACACGCTGATCTCGATGACGATCAAGGTCTTCAACGTGCCGCCGCCAGCCGGCGTCGCCCCCGAACTCCCTGCAACACACGGTTGAACACACCCATCATGAACGACACATCCATCAACGAGGCAGGCACGGGCCGCCTGCAAGGCAAGGTAGCGATCGTCACCGGCGCGGGCTGCGTCGGTCCCGGCTGGGGCAACGGCCGCGCCGTGGCCGCGCTGTTTGCCGCCGCGGGCGCGAAGATCTTCGCGGTCGACATCAACATGGACGCGATGGCCGAAACGGTCCGCCGCGTCACCGAGCTCGGCGGGGAGATTACCGCGCACACGTGCGACGTCACGAACAGCGCCGCCGTCGCGGCCATGGTCGACGCGTGCCGCGAAACCTACGGGCGCGTGGACATTCTCGTGAACAACGTCGGCGGCTCGGCCGCGGGCGGCCCGGTCGCGTTGTCCGAGGAAGCGTGGGACAAGCAGGTCGCGTTCAATCTGAAGAGCGTCTACCTGACCTGCAAGCACGTGCTGCCGGTCATGGAGCAACAGGGCGCCGGTGCGATCGTCAACACGGCGTCGACCTCCGGCATCCGTTGGACCGGCTCGGCGCAGGTTGCCTACGCCGCCTGCAAGGCCGGCGTGATCCAGCTGTCGAAGGTGGTGGCCGTCGAATACGCGAAGAAGGGCATCCGCGTCAACACGGTCGTGCCGGGCCAACTGCATACGCCGATGGTCGAGGTGCGTCTGGCCGGTCAACGCTCCGGCGGCGATGTCGACAAGCTGCTCGAAAGCCGGCTCGCGCGCATTCCGCTCGGCTTCATGGGCGACGGCCGCGACACGGCGAACGCCGCGCTATTCCTCGCCTCCGACGAAGCCCGCTTCATCACGGGTACGGAAATCGTCGTCGACGGCGGCATGACCGCACGGTGCGACTGATGGTGCACGTTCGGCAGGATGGCCCGGTGGCGCCTGTGTGGGATTGCCACGCGCACATCTACGGGCCATGGGAGCGGTTTCCGGTGCCGGCCGACGCCGCGTACCTGCCCGAGGCGGCACCGATGTCGCGCTTGCTCGCGCTGCACGAACGGCTCGGCGTCACGCATGGCGTGATCGTCCAGGCCGCGTGCTATCGGCACGATCACGCCGCATTGCTTGACGCGATCGCCGCGACCGGCGGCGCCTATCGCGGCGTCGCGCTCGTCGACGACACGATGGACGACGGCACGTTGCGCGAGCTTCACGAAGGTGGCGTGCGCGGCATCCGGTTCAACTTCATGGGGCACCTTCCCGGCGAGCGTGACACGGACAAGCTGCTGCGCACCGCGGAGCGCGTTGCAGCGCTCGGCTGGCACGTGCTTCTGCACGGCCGGCTCGCCGAACTGCTGCCCGTGCTCGACACGTGGGCCGGGGTCGACATTCCGATGGTGATCGACCACATGGCGCGCCCGTCGTTGCAAGCGCCGTGGACCGACGACGAACGCGGCGCATTGATCGCGCATCTCGGCAATCCGTATCGCTGGATCAAGCTGTCCGGCGTGGATCGATTCGCGGGCGGCGACGCGCATGCGTGGCCGGATGCGCGGCCGCTCGCGCGCCGGCTGCTCGATGCCGCACCCGACCGGTCGATCTGGGGATCGGACTGGCCGCATCCGAACATCGAAGGCGCGGCCCCGGACGACTCCGCACTGCTCGCGTTCGTTCGCGCCTTGTGCGGCGACGCGGCGCTTGCGGATGCCGTGCTGGCCGGCAATCCGCGGCGGCTCTACGGCTGAGCCGAAGCAGCCCGCGAATCGCCGCCCGGCGGACGAACAGAAAACACATTCGACTTACAGTGACCCTCAAGGAGGAGACATGAAGGAAAAATCGATCTGGCGGACTTGCGTGGCCGCCGCGGCATGGGTAACGCTGTGCGTGGCGTCGCCGGGCGCGCATGCCGAAGACATTCACGTACTGGCAACCGGCGCGCTGCACGGCGCGTTCGGGCAACTGGTGCCGATGTTTGAAAAATCGTCGGGACATCGTCTCGAGATTGCCTGGGGGCCGTCGTACGGCAAGTCGGCCGAGGCATTGCCGATGCGCTTGCGCAACGGCGAGAAGGTCGACATCTGCTTCATGATCAAGCCGGCGCTTGAGCAGGAAGTCGACGCGGGCCGATTCGACCGGGCCACGCTGTCGGACATCGCCGCCACCGGGATCGGCGTCGCGGTGCGCAAGGGACTCGCCGTGCCCGACATCAGTACGGACGACGCGCTGCGTCGCGCGTTGCTCTCCGCCAAATCGGTTGCCTTTTCCGAAGGAGCGAGCGGCACCTATATCGTCGGCACGCTCTTCAACCGGCTCGGCATCGCCGAGCAGATGAAATCGAAGAGCGTGCTGATTCGCGGCAAGGAACTGGTCGGCACCGCACTCGCGCGCGGCGACGCCGACCTGGGGCTGCAGCAGATCAGCGAACTGAAGGTGACGCCGGGCATCGACTTCGCGGGGCCGCTTCCTGCCGACGTGCAGAAGACCAGCGTGATCTCGTCGGCGATCGCCGCGAATGCGCAGGCCGCCGACGCGTCGCGCGCGTTCGCGGCTTTTCTGAAGACGGCGCCCGCCGTGGCCGTTCTGCAGAAAACCGGCCTCGATCCGCTTTGAGGCGACGGTCCGTATCGATTCACGAGGAGACAATGAAAGCAAACCAGATACTGACGCGGCTCGCGCTCGCCGCCGCACTGGCGACGTCGGTTGCCGCCTGCACCACGCCCGCCGCCGACGCGAACGCGGTTCAACGCACGCTCGTGTCGAAGGGCGACGTCCGGATCGAAACGCTCGCGCAAGGGCATGGCCCGGTGGTCGTGATCCTGCCGTCGCTCGCGCGCGGCGCGGAAGATTACGACGAGGTCGCGCGCATGCTCGCGCACGACGGATTCCGCGTATTGCGTCCGCAACCGCGAGGTATCGGCCGCAGCACGGGGCCGATGCGCGACCTCGACTTGCATGCATTCGCATCCGACGTCGCGCTCGTGCTCGATCATGAGCACACCGGGCCGGTCGTCGTCGTCGGGCATGCGTGGGGCAGCCAGCCCGCGCGCATGCTCGCGGTCGACCGCCCCGACCTCGTGCGCGGGCTCGTGATGGCCGCGGCCTCCGCGGGCAAGTTGCCGCCGGGATCGACAGAGAAGCCCTATGGACGCCTGCGCGAAGCGATCGACGGCGCCGGCGATCCCCGGGTGCCGGAACCGCAGCGGCTGACCTACCTGCGGCAGGCATTCTTCGCACCGGGACACGATCCGAGTGCGTGGCTGACCGGCTGGTATCCCGCGGTACACGCGGCACAGGCCCATGCACGCAACGTCACCCCGATCGATGCGTATTTCGGCGGCGGAACGGTGCCGATGCTCGATCTGCAGGCACAGTACGACGCCGTCGTCGTGCCTAACGTGTTCAAGCCGTGGCTGGGTGAGCGCGTGACCGTGCAGGTCGTCGCGGACGCCGGGCACGCGATGGCGCCCGAGCAGCCGCGCGCGATGAGCGATGCGATCGCGGGCTTTGCGCGCAAGGTCTACGGCACGCGCTGAGCTGTATTCGCACGGACAGCAAGGGGCGAATGCGTTCGTCAATCAACGAGGAGATTCAAATCATGAAGGTATCGAAGCGCGGCATCGTCGCCGCATGCGTGTTGTGGTGGGCGGCGTCCGCCTTTGCATCGTCCGGCGTGGCTGCGGTCGATCGGGAGATCGTCCGGCATGGCGACGTGCAGATCGAGGTGATGCGCCAGGGGCAAGGCCCGCTGATTGTGATCCTGCCGTCGCTCGGGCGCTCGGGTCTGGATTACGACGTGGTTGCCGCGCGGCTCGTGGCGGACGGCTTTCGCGTGCTGCGTCCGGAGCCGCGCGGCATCGGACAGAGCAAGGGGCCGATGGAAAACCTGTCGGTTCATGATTTCGCGGCGGACGTAGCGACCGTGATCGAGAACGAGCATCGCGGGCCGGCGATCGTCGTCGGCCATGCATGGGGGAACTTCCCGGCGCGCATGCTGGCCGTCGATCGGCCCGATCTCGTTCGCGGGGTCGTGCTCGCGGCCGCGTCCGCGGGCAAGGTGCCGCCCGGTTCGACGGAAAAGCCGATCAGCGCGGAGATTCGGCAGGCGATCGACGGCGCCGGGGACCTTTCGCTGCCGGAAGCCAAGCGGATCGAATACCTGAAGAAGGCATTCTTCGCACCAGGCAACGATCCGCGGGTCTGGCTCGACGGCTGGCATGCCGCCACGCACGACGCCGAATCGCATGCGCGCGAGACGACGCCGGTCGATGCGTATTTCGCGGCCGGCACCGTGCCGATTCTCGACCTGCAAGCCGAGCACGACGCCGTTGCGCCGCGCCGGTTCTCCAACGTGTTGAAGTCGATGCTCGGCGATCGCGTGACGATCGTGAGGATTCCGGATGCCGGCCACGCGCTTGCACCCGAACAGCCGGCCGCAATGGCTGACGCCATCGCAGCCTTTGCGCGGAAGATCAACGCCGCGCAGTGATGATCATGCATGGCGGCTCCATCGGGCCGCCGTGCATGATCGAGGGGAGTGCGCCGTGCTCCCCCGCAAGCTTTCCACCTGACGTGTGCGGACCTGTCCGTATGCGCATCCCGATACGACTTCGCGTGTCATGTCACGCTGTCCACCCTCCTCAATTTCGATTGTTTGCCGCGACAGGGGCGAGAAAATTGGTGCGTCGTGTCGTCACGTTGCGCGATGCCGGACCTTGGGCGGCACTGCGGAGAACCGTCAGGTATCCATATCGAATGTCGTGTGTCGCCATTGATCTCGTGTGTCGAACGCGCAAGCGACGGCGATGTGCGAATGACGCCGATTAATTTACGCAACTACATAATAGTCAACGCCCTTGTTTCAAGGAATGAAACTGCGCCATTGCGAGAAATAAGGGATCGTTTATCGTTCTGACTCGAGCTGCGGTTGTCAGCAAATACGGTTCGAGTTCGACATGGGTATCGTCCGCAGACGATAGATATTCTGCGCGCCGGCATTTCGGTGGATTGCGGTGCGGAGCGCACGTTCCGGAAACCGATGTCGCACCATGAACGGGCACGCGGTCGGCGAGCAGGGGCGAGCGACGTTTCGGCGGAGTTCGATGCCTGCGCCGGCGACTGCGCGACACCGGCCTGATCGCATGGTGATCGGATTCGATGGGGCGCAGATGGCATGTCCCTTGCGCTCGCAGATGCAGTGACATGGCCGATCAGGATCGACGCACGGACCTCAAAGGTCTGCTGGCGACATCAGATCAATAAGTACAACGATACGAATTTCTGGGGATGGTCGATGAGAAGTCGAAGGATCGAGTTAATCGGAATGCTGATGATTTCAGGAGCTGCCGCCGCACAATCCAGTGCGACACTCTTCGGCGTAGCAGACGCGTCGGTCAGGCGCATTGGCAACGGGGCGGATGCCGCCTATTCGATCGGAAGCGGGGGACTTGCCGCGAGCCGGCTCGGCTTTCGGGCGGACGAGGATATCGGAGGAGGAACGAAGGTACGCGCCTGGCTGGAGGGCACGGTGAACTTCAATGACGGCACGGGCAATCCGTCCCGCTACTGGAACCGGCGTTCGACGTTGAGCGTGATCGACCGCTACGGCGAACTGCGGATGGGCCACGATCTGACGCCGAGCTATACGTCGTTTGGGGAGTTCGACACGTTTGGCGTCAGCGGTCTGGCCGACCAGGGGAAATTCTATTCGACGGCGTTCGGCAGTGGCATCGAGGCGACCGGGCTTTGGGCTCGTGCCGACAACATGATCGCGTATTACACGCCGCCCCGTCTCGGCGGATTTTACGCGCAGGCTGCCTATGCGCTGGGTGGAGGCGAGCGGGCGAAGCGGTATGCGGGCGGCCGCGTCGGCTATGCGAACGACACCGTCAACGTCACGGCGGCATTCGGCGTATTCGACGGTCTGCAGGGGCCGCTCAAGCGCATCGGCTTTGCGGTCAGCTATGACCTCAAGTACCTGACATTACTGGGGTCGGCGGTGCGCAACCAGTATCTGGAAGCGTCCCGGCTGATAGCACAAGCCGGGGTGATCGTACCCGTCAATCCGTTTCTTTCCTTTCGCGCCAACTTCACGCGTGTGAGTGAATCCGGTGCATTGGGCAAGACCTCGATCGATGCAAATCACGCCACCCAGGTCGCTGTGGGCTACACGTACGCGCTTTCCAAGAGGACGAGCACGTATGGAACGGTCGTGCGACTGAGCAACAAGGGCGGCGATGCATTCGGCTTCGGCACGCAGCCGGTCGGGCGCCTGCTCGTCGGTGCGGAGCTCGGCGTCAGCCATCGCTTCTGAAGTTCGGCGATCGATTGTCAAGGCGGCGCATATCGTGCCGGAGCGACTGGCAGGTTGCAGTCCACTTCGGCGAATTTCTCCTTCAGTACCTTTCGGAAAAGGATGAAATCCAGGTGATTCGATCAAGATCCATCTCTGGTGTAGTCGGCGTACTGTTGCTCTCCATTCTGGCAGTGTCCGGATGCGGAACCTCGCACCCGGAATCCTCGAAGCAGGTCAAACTCGCCGGCGGTGCAATTCCGCTGATCCACGCCGACGGATTGCTGTTCCGCGATCTGGACCGCAGCGGCGTGCTGGAGCCGTACAAGGATTGGCGCCGGCCCGCGGCGGTGCGGGCTGCCGATCTCGTTTCAAGAATGACGCTCGAGGAAAAGGCCGGCGCGATGATGCACGCGAATCCACCGGCAAAAGAGGCGGCGGGCGTGCCGGGAGCCGGCTCGGTATGGGACATGGCTGCCGTCGGCCACCTCGTGCTCGACCGGCACGTGACATTCTTTCTGAACCGGCTCAAAGCCGACCCGGCGAGCCTGGCGAATCAGCAAAACGCGCTGCAGGCGATTGCAGAGCAGGGGCGCCTCGGGATTCCCGTCACGATCAGCAGCGATCCGCGCAGCCAGTTCTCGTATGCACAGGGTGTAAGCGTCGACGCCGGCGCCTTCACGAAATGGCCGGATCCCGTCGGCATGGCGGCGACGGGCGATCCGGAACTGGTCCGTCGGTTCGCCGACAGCGTGCGCCGGGAATACCTGGCAGTCGGCATCCGGATGGCGTTGTCGCCGCAAGCCGATCTGGCCGTCAATCCGCGCTGGCATCGCAGCAGCGGAACATTCGGCAGCGATCCGGCGGCGTCCGCTCGATTCGTTCGCGCCTATGTCGCCGGCATGCAGGACGGCGAATCCGGGATTCACCGGAGCAGCGTCGTGTCGGTCATCAAGCACTGGGTCGGCTATGGCGCGACGATGAACGACGGGGCGGACGCACATAACTACTACGGACGCCTGCTCGATATCGACGGGGCGAACATCGAGCGGCACATTATGCCGTTTACCGGCGCATTTACCGCGCGGGTCGGTGCGGTGATGCCTTCGTACGGCATGCCTGCGGCGCCATTTCGCGTGCGCGGCAGCGCCGAACCGGTCGAATCGGTTGGCATGGGATTCAACCGAGCCATGCTGACCGATGTATTGCGTGGCCGCATGGGGTTCGACGGCGTCGTACTGTCCGACTGGCAGATCACTGACGACTGCACGCGGGTATGCCGGAACGGCGCGAATCCCGGCGAGAAGCCACAGTTCTCTGACATCGCGATGCCGTGGGGTGTCGAAGCACTCGACAAGGCCGGGCGCTACGTGAAGGCGATCGACGCAGGGGTCGACCAGTTCGGCGGCACGAGCGACCCGGAGATCGTCGTAGGCCTCGTCAGGAGCGGAAGACTCGACGTGTCGCGGGTCGATGCAGCGGTGCGGCGAATCATGACGCAGAAGTTCGAGCAGGGGCTCTTCGAGGATCCGTACGTCGATGCCGGCCGTGCCTCGTCGATCGTGGGAAATGCCGAATTCAGGCGGATCGCACTCGACGCGCAGCATCGCTCGCAGGTACTGCTGAAGAACGGCCGACATCTGCTGCCGGTGAGCCGGAGGATGACGAAGGTATTCGTGTACGGATTCGACGCGGAGGCAATGCGACGGCGCGGGTTCACGGTCGTGCAGCGTCCCGAGGAAGCGGATTTTGCCGTCGTCGGTATGGCGACGCCATTCGAGATGCTGCATCCGAACTTTTTCTTCGGTGCACGGTACCGCGAAGGCAGCACGCGTTTCAGGGCGGACGATCCGGCGTTCGCCGTGCTTGAGAAAACTGCCGCCGTCGTGCCGACCATCGCGTCGATATACATGGAGCGCCCGATCGACCTGTCCGGTATCGCGAACCGCGCGACAGCGATCGTCGCCAATTTTGGTGCGGCGCCCGACGCGATCGTCGATGTCCTGACCGGCGAGTCCGGTCCTGTCGCTCGCCTGCCGTACGACCTGGTATGGACCGATCGCCTTCACGAGCAAACGAACGAGCCGGTGTCGTATCGAATGGGTGAAGGTCTTAAGTACTAACCAATTTTGCATTGTTAGCGAGGAACGTATCGATGATATTCACACATCTCAAAAGATGCCGGACGCTGGCCTGCCTGGCGACTGCCGTGGCGATCACGTCCGCCGCAGGCGGTATGGCGTCGGCGGCGGAGTTCGGCCCGCAGCAGTTCATCCCGACGAAAGTCACGCGGCATGCGTCGTTCTATGTCGGCGGGCGGTATGTCGAGAAGGACGGCAAGACGACGATGGACGGACAGATGTATGTCGAGGGCTGGGCGCCCGCACGCATCACGCATCGGTATCCGATCGTGTTTCTTCACGGTCTCGGCCAGACGGCGACGAACTGGATGAGCACGGCGGACGGGCGAAAAGGGTGGGCCGACTACTTTGTCGATCAGGGTTACGTGGTCTACATGGTCGATCAGCCCGATCGCGGCCGCTCGTCCTGGTCGACGGACGCCGATCGCCGGTTTCGGGTGACCGATGTCGCGATGGCGCAGCGCCTCTTTACGTCGCCGGAGCGCGACAAGGGGTGGCCGCAGGCGGAGAAGCACATGCAATGGCCCGATGCCGGGCGGCGTGGCGACCCGGTGTTCGATGCGTTCTATGCCGCACTCGTGCCGTCGCTTGCCGACAATGTGCAGAGTGAACTGCTCGTCAAAAATGCGGCGGCCGCGCTGCTCGACAAGATCGGACCCGCCATCCTGCTCGTCCATTCACAGGCGGGCCTGTTCGGCTGGTCGATTGCCGACGCCAGGCCGCAGCTTGTCAAGGGGATCGTATCGGTCGAGCCGTCGGGGCCGCCGTTCCAGAACGCCACGCAAGCGAAACCCGAACTCGCGTGGGGGCTGACGAACATTCCCGTTCGGTACGACCCGCCCGTCACCGATCCGGCGCAGCTGACGATCGAACAGCAAGACACACCAGACGGAAGGGATCTGACGAAATGCTGGCTCCAGAAGGAGCCAGCCCGCAAGCTCGTGAATCTTCAGCATGTGCCGGTGCTGGTGTTGACCAGCGAGGCGTCCTATCACGCGCCCTATGACCACTGTACGGCGTCATTTCTCGAACAGGCCGGTGTGAAGACGACATTCGTGCGCCTCGACGCAATAGGCATTCACGGCAACGGGCACTTGATGATGCAGGAAAAAAACAACCTGGACGTCGCCGCCGTGATCCACTCGTGGATCGCGAAGACGGTGCAATGATGCGTGCGCGCGTGCATTCGGGTAATGAAAGACCATTTGAGGAATCGATCATGCATCGTAAATTGAACAAGTTGCGTTGGCACCCTCTCGTCGGCGCGATACTGGCACTGGGCTGGAGCATCTCGCATGCGCAGGCGCTGCCCTCGCAGCGGGTCGGCGTCGACGGGAAGACGCTCGGGTCGATCCCGTTGAGCGCCGAGTTCCTGGCGGCGGCCGGCAGTCGCGAGCTGCGAATGCGTGAAGTCACCATACAGCCCGGTGGCGTATTACCGATGCACAGCCATCGCGATCGGCCGTCCGTCTCGTATGTTTTGAGCGGGACCGTGACCGAGTATCTCGACGGCACCCCGGCACCGCGGGAAGCGCAGGCAGGTCAGGCCTACACCACTTCCGGCCCGCGCGCGCACGCGCTGCGCAATACCGGCTCGGTTCCGGCGGTGTTTCTCGAGGTCGACCTGCCGCCTGCCAAATAGCTCGACGTTTGCCGAGACGGTCCGCATACGGCAGATCCGTGCGGTCCTATTCATTCCGGTTATAGGTTTCTATCGATAAAAGGTTTTGGTCAATCCCGGGAAAAGTGTTCACAGTGACTGGCATAAACAGGAGACGAGCTTGCACGATGCCACGACGCTGCCGAGCGCCATGTTGATGGTCATGATGGAACCACCGTCCGATCTCGAGGACGAGTTCAACGACTGGTACGACACCGAGCATTTCCCCCAGCGCCGATCGCTGCCCGGATGCATCGCGGCTTCGCGATGGGTATGTGTGCACGGGTGGCCCCGCTGGATGGCGCTTTACGATCTGGCGAGCGTCGACGTGCTGCGAAGCGACGCGTATCGCTCGATGTCGGGCAGGCAATCGACGCCCTGGACACGCCGGATCCTGTCGCGCACGGTGGGCCGACGCCGCGTCGTGGCCACGGCGCTTGCCGAGACCACGGCGACCCAGCATGCCGGATGGGAAACTTCGCGGCTCGTCGTGATGGGCATTCCGGTCGAGACGCATGGCGACGCGCTGGATGTCGCCGGGGGGCTGCAACGCCAACTGGCCTCGTCGAACGAGGTGCTTCAGCTTCGCGGATTTTTCGAATCACGCGCTCAGCCGACGCGCGACGGCCCGCATCAAAGCGCAGTACCGGCAGGCATCGCATGGTTCATTGTCGCGCTCGTCGCGCCCTTGGAGCACGCACTTCTCGACGCGACGCGCCGGGGCGCAGCCGGCCACTCCCTGACGGTATTCAATGTCTATGCGCCGTACCTGCGTGATGCCGGCCTGTCAGCCGACCCGTAAATGCAGATGGGGTTTGTGTCGGATCGGCGTGCCCGATCTGCAACCAGTTCGGCCTTGAAAACAGGATTTCGAACTGCCAGTCAAGACTTGATCGCACAGCTCGATCGCCTCGATCGGACACGCGCAATCTCGCGCCCGACTACGTGCGTATGAATGCCGGATTCGCACCACACGCGCGCGCCCAACGATGCGTTCTCCGGTGCGGTACCCATACCGTTCGCCTACCTTCAAGGAATCTGTCGACATGACCATGCCTTCTCCGAATTCCTCGGGGCATTCACTCAAGTTTTCTCCGCCGCCGCTGGCGGAGCCGCGTCGCCCGGTCTTGCGCCCGCCGGCAAACAGCTGCGACGCGCATTGTCACGTGTTCGGGCCGTTCGACCGCTATCCGCTGCCCGACGACCGCAGTTTCGATCCGTCTGCGGCACCCGAAACTGCGTTGCGACGACTGCACGAGCGCATCGGCTTCTCGCGCGCCGTGATCGTACAGAGCCAGGGCCATGGGTTCGATCATCGGCCGATGCTCGACGCGTTGCGTGACGGAGCCGGGCGTTACAAGGGTGTCGCACTCGTTCGGCCGGGCGATTCCGATGAGCTCCTCGCGGAGTACGACGCGAATGGGGTGTGCGGTGCACGGTTCAACTTCCTTGCGCATCTCGGCGGCCGTCCGGATTTGAATGCAGTCGGGACGGTTGCCGCGCGCATCAGGCCGCTCGGCTGGCATCTGGCGATTCACGTGGCCGGGCAGGACATCATCGAGTTTTCGCCGTTCATCCGTTCGCTCGACATGCCGGTGGTCATCGATCACATGGCGCGTCTCGACATCGACGAAGGGGCGGACAGTCCGTCAGTGCGGGCGTTGTGTGCGTTGCTCGATACGGGAAACGTATGGGTCAAACTGTCGGGCGCAGACCGGATGTCGAAGGCCGGGGCGCCATTCGAGGACACGCTGCCTGTCGCGCGCCGCTTTGCCGAACACGCGCCCGAGCGCGTTCTGTGGGGCAGCGACTGGCCGCACGTCAACCTGAGCCATCCGATGCCGGACGACGGCGACCTGGTCGATCTGATCGCACGGATCGTGCCGGACGAGACGCGCCGCATGCAGATGCTGGTCGACAATCCCGCTCACTTCTTCGGATTCAGGTGAACCCATGGCATCGACGCTCTCTATTGCGCACGACCGGCCGGATGTGACGAAAGACGCCGCGCTTCAGCGCGCGTTGCGCAAGAACCTGATCCGTCTCGTCCCGCTGCTGGCGATCGGCTATTTCTTCAATTACATCGATCGCACCAACATCGGCTTTGCTGCGCTGACGATGAACCGCGATCTCGGCCTGACCGGTAGCCAGTTCGGCATGGCCGCCGGTCTGTTTTTCGTCGGCTACTGCGTGCTCGAGGTGCCGAGCAATCTCGCACTCTATCGGTTCGGCGCGCGGCGCTGGCTGGCCCGCATCATGATCAGCTGGGGGCTGCTGTCGGCCGCCTGTGCGTTCATCCAGGGGCCGACCAGTTTCTACGTACTTCGCGTGCTGACCGGTGCGGCCGAAGCGGGCTTCTTTCCCGGCGTGCTGTTCTATCTGTCGTGCTGGTTTCCGAAAGCATGGCGTGTGCGCGTGCTGGCGTGGTTTCTGGTCGCGATTCCATTGTCGTCGGTGGTGGGCGGCGTGCTGGCGGCGTTCGTCATGCAACTGGACGGGGCAGGGGGGCTCAAAGGCTGGCAATGGCTTTTCATCGTCGAAGGGTTGCCTGCGTGCCTGCTCGGCCTGCTGACCCTGTGGCTCCTGCGCGACCGACCGGAACAGGCCAACTGGCTGACGCGGGAGGAATCCGCGGCGCTCTCCGAAGTCCTGGCCCGGGAATCGGCCGAACTGCCGAAAAGGAACTTCGGCGCCGTGCTCCGCGACGCGAGGGTCTGGTTCATGGTCGGCATTCTCTTCTGCTATTGGATCGGCATCAACGGCATTGCGATCTGGTTGCCACTGATGCTCAAGGGGCACGGATTGTCGACGTTCTCGGTGGGCCTGCTGTCGGGAGTGCCGTATCTCGTCGCCGCGGTCGTCATGATCGTGTGGGCCAGGCTGATGGAGCGTCACGGCAGGCACCTGCTGCATCTCGCGCTGGCGTGCGTCGTCTCCGCCGCGGGGTTGATATTCGCCGTCGTTTTTTCGTCGCTGCTGCCTGCGCTCGTCGGCATGGTGTTCGCGGTGATCGGGTTGAGCGCGGCGCGGCCGGCGTTCTACAGCCTGCCGTCGCGGTATCTGACCGGGATCGCGGCGGCGGGCGGCATGGCGTTCATCAACTCGATGGGAAGCCTCGGTGGCTACGTCGGCCCGTGGATGGTCGGCGTGCTCAAGGACACGACGCATTCGTATGCACCGGGAATGCTGGCGATGTCGGTGTCGCTCGCGCTCGCCGCGCTTTTGACGTGGGGTCTTGCGGTCTATACGCGACATGAATCGTCCGGAGAGACGAACGGCAACTGACGCATATTCGGATGAAGCCTGCGTGCGCAGGCCTCGATTCAGAAGCGAACGACTGAAGGCGCGAAGAATCGGCAATCGCGTCTTCGCCGGAACCTCAGCGTTCCACCGAAACGCTGGCTTTCTCGCGATCCCACAAGGTTTCGGGGAATTCGGCCGCCTGCTGACGCAGTTTGAACTTCTCGATCTTCTGGCTTGCATTGAGCGGTAGCGGCAGTGCGATGCACATCGATTCGTATGCGAGTATTTCTGCGATCGGCTGCACGGCCGGGCAGTCGTCGTCGGCGGGTAGCGGCACGCCGGGCAATCCGGGCGGCGAAGGCGGCGGCACCGGCACGGGTTCGGGCCCGGCCCCGGGCAACATCGGCGTCGGCGGCGAGCGCGACGGTGTCTTCAATCTGCCGCCGAACACCCGGTTCGGCGTTACCGCGCTCACCAACGCGGCGAACGACCAGACGATCGACATCTATATCGACGACAACCCGAAACCCGCCGCCACGTTCAAGGGCGCGGGCGTGGAGGATCAGAACCTCGGCACCAAGGTACTCGACTCCGGCAAGGGGCGCGTGCGCGTGATCGTGACGGTGAACGGCAAGCCGTCGCGGCTCGGCTCGCGGCAAGTCGATCTGTTCAAGAAGTCGTACTTCGGGATCGTCGGCTCGGAACACGGCACCGACGACGACTACAACGACGGCATCGTGTTCCTGAACTGGCCGCTGGGCTAAGCGTTGGCCGCATTGGGCGAACATCGCCACGCCGTCCGGCGTGGCGATCCGCGGGAACGGCCGAGTCACGCAGGCGCCGTTCACGCATCGAGCGTTCCGTACGGGTTTCGGCAGCTTGCGTTCCCAATCACCACGCCCATTGCCCTCAATTGGACGCCACCGTACGTCGCGGGAGGGGGCGCCCATACCATTTCCCTCAAGAGCTGTAGCCTACACAAAACTCGTGGCTGCACACTCGAACCGGATTCGGTGATCTCCTGAACCATCTCAAGTCGATGCGCGAAAGTGAGTCGGGCATTCTTATGCGTGTCCATCCGGCTGGGTTCCTGGAAGGTTGAGTGTTTGACGACTTCCAGGAACCGAGACTCAGTTCGGATGAGCCATCGATACAACCTATTGAAGCTTCCCAGCTAGCGGGGACATGCGGCGCATTCGGGCGACACGTTGACCTGCGGCACGGCGTCCGGTTCGTGCGATCCATCCGCGACCCCGGCGCCGCTACATCGCCGCACTGTAAAGATGATGTGCGTCGGCCAGTGCGTCGGCGACGAGTTGCAAGCCGTCCCGACACCGCTCCCGATCCTGCGGCCCGCCAAGGCAGATGCGAATCGCCGCCGGCGGGTCGCCGTCCGTCGAAAATGCCGCGCTTGCCACGGCGGCGACGTTCCGACTCCGCAGATATTGCGCCAGGTCCGGCGCAGTCCACTGGCACTCGCGGGGAATCGGCAACCAGAGATGGAAACCGTCGGGATGCGCTTCGAAAGGCCATGCGCCGAGAACGCGGCTAGCGATCGCCTGCCGCGAATGCGCCTCGGATCGGATTGCGGCCAGCATCTCGCTTGCCGTGCCGTCATTGATCCACTGGGTAGACAGCAGCATCGTGAACGGGCTCGGCATCACGGTCGTGGCGCGCAATGCACCGGCGATACGCTGCGCTTCGCGCGCCGTCGGCGCCAGCAGGTAAGCGATTCGCAGCCCGGCGCCGAGGTTCTTCGACATGCCGGTGACGTAATAGGTCAGTTCGGGTGCCAACAACGCCAGGGGTGGCGGTGCGCTCTGCGGCAGCATCGCATAGGCGTCGTCCTCGATGATGGGCACGCTGTAGCGCATCGCGATATCGGCCAGCGCTTCGCGGCGCCTGAACGGTATCGTGAGCGTGCTCGGATTCTGCAGGGTCGGGTTGCAGTACAGCGCCGCGGGCTGTCCGCTTCTGCAGAGCGATTCGAATGCGTGCGGCAACGGACCGTCGTCGTCCCGAGGCAGCGGCTGCAATTGCACGCCCAGTTGCGATGCGATGGCCTTGATGCCGGGGTAAGCGAGTGAATCGAGGCAGATCGAGTCACCGCGGCGCGCAAGCCGGGAGACGAGCGCGACGAGGGCGCTGTGGATCCCCGGGCACACGAGCACGGTATCGCCGCTGCAGCCGGGCAGGCGATTGGCCAGCCATGCGCGGCCGGCGGCGCGATCCGCCGGTGTGCCGCCGAAATCCTGGTATCGCATCAGTTGGTAAGGATCCGCTGCGGCGAATAATGCCGCTGCCGATTGTTGCAGCCGGCCGACCATCTCGGCCGGTTCAGGGGGCATGTTCATCGACATCTCGACGCTGCTGCCGCCCGACAGCGGGACCGTTTGCGTTGGGCCGCGCACAAACGTACCGCTTCCTGCCCGTGTATCGAGCAAGCCGCGTCGGCGGGCTTCCGCATAAGCACGGGCGACCGTCGTGTAGTTCAGGTTCAGCGCGCCGGCGAGATCGCGCAGCCCGGGCAGGCGGTCGCGCGGTTTCAGCCGGCCGGCCGCGAGGTCTTCCTCGATGAGGTCGGGGATCAGCAGATAGGCCGGTTTCCTGCTTTCCAACAAGCGCTTCGACCAATGATGGATTGCGTAATCCATACCCGTTTCCATTTGACGATTCATCAAAACGTTAGCATGGCGCATTAATCGAAAATATATATATCGCCACGTCGAAGCCGACTGATTGCATTGATCGCATCGTGTATCGGATTGATGC
Source organism: Burkholderia diffusa (assembly GCF_902499115.1). Classification (GTDB taxonomy): domain Bacteria; phylum Pseudomonadota; class Gammaproteobacteria; order Burkholderiales; family Burkholderiaceae; genus Burkholderia; species Burkholderia diffusa. Next base: position 58,208 of record NZ_CABVPN010000020.1, on the reverse strand, counting down.
ATCGATGCACGCTAGACGCGCACCGGTTCACGCGTGCTGCATCAGTCAGGTGCGCCGTTCGGCCCGGACAGGCCGGTTCCAGTTGGATCCGAATTGGGGCACGCAAGGATCGGACCGACTGCAGCGGCATTTTTCGATTGAATGATTGGAGAGTGATTGCATCGGGTCTACGCCTGGTTGGCATATGCGTTGCGTTAATGAGCTCGCCCGGATTCGAAAGCGTCCGGGAACCTCACTCAACTCATTTTCAGACGGAGCGTGCCATGCCCGCAGTCAATCAGCCTCTGCACAAGAAGGGAGATTTCCTCGTCGATTACGAGGAAAAAGTATTCGAAGACGTGAAGGCGGAACCGGGCGAGAAGGCGCTCGTGACGTTCCACACGGTTGCGTTCGAGGGATCGATCGGCTTCGTGAACCTTCTGCAGGCGACGCGCCTGCAGCGCAAGGGGTTCGAGACGTCGGTGCTGCTCTACGGCCCCGGCGTGACGCTCGGCCTGCAACGCGGGTTTCCGACCCTGGGCGACGAGGCATTTCCCGGTCACCTGAACTTCAACAAGCAGCTCGTCAAGTTCATGGAAGAAGGCGGGAAAGTCTATGCGTGCCGCTTTGCGCTGCAGGCGCTTTACGGGCATGGCGAAGCGTCGCTGATCGAGGGCATTCGACCGATCAATCCGCTCGACGTGCTGGATATCCAGCTGCTTCACCGCAAGGAGAACGCGCTGATCATCCACACCTGGACCGTTTGACCGAATGACGGGTGCCATCATGTCCGACAAACGCATCGTCCGGGCGGCAGCCGTCCAGATCGCACCCGATCTGGACCGCGCCGGCGGCACGCTCGACAAGGTCTGCGCGGCGATCGACGAGGCCGCCGGCAAGGGTGTCCAGCTGATCGTCTTTCCCGAAACATTCGTGCCGTACTACCCGTACTTCTCGTTCGTGCGGACGCCGGTCGCGTCCGGCGCCGATCACATGCGGCTCTACGAGCAGGCCGTGGCGGTGCCGGGCCCCGTGACGCATGCGGTTGCCGAGCGTGCGCGCCTGCACGGGATGGTGGTCGTGCTCGGCGTGAACGAGCGCGACCACGGCAGCCTGTACAACACGCAGCTGATCTTCGACGTCGACGGGCGCCTCGCGGTGAAGCGCCGCAAGATCACGCCGACGTTCCACGAGCGGATGATCTGGGGACAGGGGGACGCTGCCGGACTCAAGGTTGCGCAGACCGGTGTCGGACGGGTCGGTGCGCTCGCGTGCTGGGAGCACTACAACCCGCTCGCCCGTTATGCGTTGATGACGCAGCACGAGGAAATTCATTGCAGCCAGTTCCCCGGTTCGCTGGTCGGCCCGATCTTCGCGGAACAGATCGAGGTCACGATCCGCCACCACGCGCTGGAGTCGGGGTGCTTTGTCGTCAATGCGACCGGTTGGCTGACGGACGCCCAGATCGAGTCGATCACGGGCGATCCTAATCTGCAGAAAGCCCTGCGCGGCGGATGCAATACCGCGATCGTGTCACCAGAGGGGCAGCATCTGGCCGAACCCTTGCGGGCCGGCGAAGGGATGGTGATCGCCGACCTGGACATGTCGCTGATCACCAAGCGCAAGCGAATGATGGATTCGGTTGGCCACTATGCGCGGCCGGAGCTGCTGAGTCTTGCCATCAACGATCGGCCGGCGACGACGGTGACCCCGATGGGGATCAGCGGGTCGGCCGCACGCGACTTTGAGGGACATTGCCATGAGCGCGAACGCGAAACCGTCGGTGCAGAGCCGGCAATTGATGACTGAATTGCAGTCGGTGGGGCTGCGCCTCACGGATCCGAGGGTTGGCGCCGCGAGCCGGCGCGGCGGCGCCGGACCATCCGATCACAAGGCCGTGACGGTCGACGGCGTGACCATCATGGTGCCCGTGCACACGAGCACCGCGTGGGATTCGCCGTTCGTCGCGGCGGCGCCCGATGCGGCGGGTGTCAGCCTGCTCTCGCGCGGCACCATCCCGATCGCGAGCATCAGCTTTCCGTCGAGCCCGCGCTTCTATGCGTTGCAGACGCTGGAGGGCGTGCCGTACTCGCACATCGCGACGCTGCATGGTGCCGATGTGCTTGCGACCACGGTGTTGCAGACCTGCATTCGCTACGAAAGCCGGCGCAAGACCTGCCAGTTCTGCTCGATCGGCCAGTCGCTTGCGGCCGGCCGGACGATCGCACGCAAGACGCCCGAACAACTCGCCGAGGTTGCGCGCGCTGCGGTCCTGCTCGACGGCGTCAAGCACATGGTGCTGACGACCGGCACACCGCCGACGCCGGATCGCGGTGCGCGCGTGCTGTGCGAAAGCGCGTTCGCGATCAGGGCCGCGGTCGATCTTCCGATCCAGGCCCAATGCGAGCCGCCCGACGACGACGCCTGGTTCGACCGGATGAAGGCTAGCGGGATCGATACGCTGGGCATGCATCTGGAGGCCGTGACGCCGGCCGTGCGCGAACGAATCATGCCAGGCAAGGCGAGCGTGCCGCTGTCCCGGTATATGGCGGCATTCCGCGCGGCCGTCGCGGTGTTCGGCCGCGGACAGGTCAGCACTTACATCCTCGCCGGGCTCGGTGACAGCGCGACCGCGATTCTCGACATGTCGCGCGAACTGATCGTGTTGGGCGTGTATCCGTTCGTGGTGCCGTTCGTCCCGATCAGCGGCACGCCGCTGGAGAGTCATCCCGCGCCGTCGCCGGACTTCATGCGGGCGGTGCTCGAACCGCTCGGCGCCATGCTGCGCGACGCCGGCATGCGCTCCGCCGACATCAAGGCAGGCTGCGGAAAGTGCGGCGCCTGCTCGTCGCTTTCGACCTACGAGGGGTGAGCATGTACTGCGCAGAGATGGGACTGGCCGACAGCCGCGACACCTACCGGCCTGCCGAATACCGGATCAAATGGGCGGAGCTTCCTTGGGAAATCGATGAAGCGTACAAGCTGCGCCGGGCGGTGTTCTGCATCGAGCAGGGGATCTTCGCCGGCGACGATCGCGACGATATCGATCGCCACGCGCAATTGCTGGTCGCGGTCAGCTGCTGCGCCGGGCTGCCGGAGCAGGTGGTCGGCACGGTGCGGATTCATGAAACCGTGCCCGGAACCTGGATGGGTTCGCGGCTCGCGGTGCATCCCGCGTTTCGCAGGCAGGGCCGGATCGGCTCGATGCTGATCGCGCTGGCCGTCAGCAGCGCGCATGCCGAAGGTTGCCGGACCTTCGTCGCACACGTGCAAGCGCAGAACGTGCCGCTGTTTCGTCGGCTTCACTGGGACGCGCTCGGCGAAGAAACGTTGTTCGGACGTCCTCATCAACTGATGCAGGCGCAGCTTGCACACTATCCGCCGTGCGGCACGCCGTTCGAGGGTTTCGTCCTGCGCTCGGAGGGGCGGCAATGAGTGTCGAAGATCGCATCGCAACGCTGCGCGCAAGCCGCGGCTTCCAGCACAAGCACGACATCTCCGGCGTGGTGGCGTCGCTCGCGGCGGCTTTGCCGAACGGCGAACGGGATCTCGCACAGGCCGTTGCACTCGGCGACGACTGCGCGGCGATTCCCGACGCGGACGGCTACCTGCTATTTGCGATCGAGGGCATGGTCGGCGATTTCGTCGAGTCGATGCCGTGGTTCGCCGGTTACAGCGGTGTGATGGCGAACGTCAGCGACATCTACGCGATGGGTGGGCGGCCGATCGCCGTCGTCGACGCATTGTGGAGCGACGGAATCGACGCCGCGCGCCCGGTGCTCGCCGGGATGGCCGCGGCGGCGTCGGCGTATGGCGTGCCGATCGTCGGCGGCCACAGCAACACGCGCAGCGCGCAGGGGCAACTGGCCGTATCGATCGTCGGCCGGGCGCGCGCGCTGCTGTCGAGCTTCAGCGCGCGGCCGGGCGATCGCCTGATGATGGCGGTCGACCTGCGCGGCGCATTCGAGGAGCCGTATCCGTTCTGGAATGCGTCGGTCGCCGCGCCGCCGGCCCGGCTGCGTGGCGATCTCGAGATTCTGCCGACGTTGGCTGAAGACGGGCTGTGCGATGCCGCGAAGGATATCTCGATGGCGGGCGTGCTCGGTACGGCGCTGATGCTCGTCGAATGCTCGCGCGTCGGTGCGCGCATCGAGCTCGACGCGATTCCGCGTCCGCCCGGCGTCGACTTCGATCGCTGGCTGACTGCCTTTCCGAGCTACGGATTCCTGATGTCGGCCCGGCCGGCGCATGCCGACGCGATCGCGGAACGCTTCGCGGCGCGCGGGCTCGCGTGCGCCGTGATCGGCGATATCGATGCAACGCGTGAGGTCGTCGTCGAAGAAGCGGGCGAAACCGCGATGCTGTGGGATTTCCGGATCGAACCGTTCATGACCGGCGTCGGCGGAGGTGTGCGATGAGCGGCGATACGTTGCGCATAGCGCTGCTTACCCACTCGGTCAATCCGCGCGGCGGTGTCGTGCACGCACTTGAACTCGCCCGTGCGCTGCACGAAACGGGAAGCAACGTCACCGTGTTCGCGCCGGCCGCGCCGGGCGAGGCGATGTTCCGCGAGGTCCCGTGCCGCGTCGTGCTGGCACGCGTCGATGGCCATCCGCGCAGCGTCGCTGAAATGGTGCGCGCGCGAATTTCCGCGATCAAGCACACCTTGCTGGAGCACGACGCAAGCGGGTTCGACGTTCTGCATGCACAGGACAGCATCACGGGCAATGCACTGGCCGAGCTGAAGCAGTCAGGGGCAATCGATGGATTCGTACGGACCGTACATCACCTCGACGTATTCGACGACCCGCAGCTCGAACGCTGGCAGGAGCGCGCGTGGCGAGAGGCGGATCAGGTGCTGTGCGTGAGCGCCGCCTGGGCGGCCACGATGCGGAACACGTTCGGGGTCGACGCAAGCGTCGTGCCCAACGGCGTGAACGTTGCCCGGTTCGCTCGTGCGCACCAGGCGGACATGCAGGCGGTGCGGCAGCGATTCGGCCTGCACGGCGCGCCGGTTGTCCTGGCGATCGGCGGGATCGAGCAGCGGAAAAACTCGATTGCGTTGCTCGAGGCGTTCGCACGGCTGCGCGACACGATACCCGAGGCACGGCTCGTGATCGGGGGCGGCGCGAGTCTGCTCGATCACGATGCATATGCGCGCCGTTTCGTCGCGCGTGCCGCAGCGCTCGGGCTGGGCATCGGTGTCGACGAACCCGTCGTACCGACGGGGCCGCTGGACGACGCGGCGCTGATCGCGCTGATGCACTGCGCCGACGTGGTGTCGATGGTGTCGATCCGGGAGGGGTTCGGTCTGGTCGTCCTCGAGGGGCTCGCCTGCGGAAAGCCCGTCGTCGTGTCGGAAATCGCCCCCTTTACCGAGTATCTGGACGAGCGCGCGTGCATCTGGGCCGATCCCGACGACGTGGATTCGATTGCCGACGCGCTGTGCGATGCGCTCACGGGACGGCGTGCTCCCGATTTCGCACATGCCGTCCCCGCGCTGCTGAACCGCTTCACATGGGAAGCGAGTGCGCGCAGGCATCTGGACATCTACCAGGACAGGCTGGCGCAGCGTGCGCAAGCATCGTCCGCCGAGTGAGGAGGAATCATGCCGGTCATGCATTTTCGGGTTCGTTGGCCCGACCAGTCGGAAACCAATTGCTATTCGCCTTCGACCGTCGTGTCGGAATTCTTTGCGCCCGACACGCAGTACGCGCTTGACGATTTCGTCGAGCGGGCCCGCCGCGCGCTGGGTATCGCGTCCGATCGCGTACGCGAAAAATACGGGTTCGCTTGCTCGGCCGCGATGGACGAGCTGGCACGGATTGAAGCGCACGCGGAACGATTTGCGCCGCAGGGCGATGCGACCGTGACCGTCATCGAGCTCGTTTGAGGCGTCCGGCATACGGAAATCCATTGTCGTCTTCAACACACATTCAGGACTGCATCATGTCAAGCGAAAGCGTTGTTTCATCCAGCCTCCCGGATATCGATTCCCATCTCGGCGTAGCCGTCATCGGTGGCGGGCAGGCGGGATTGTCGATCAGCTACTACCTGAAGCAGGCAGGCATCGATCATCTCGTATTCGAAAAGGAAACTGTGACGCACACGTGGCGCAAGCAGCGCTGGGACGCGTTCTGCCTGGTGACGCCGAACTGGCAGTGCGCGCTGCCGGGCTATCCGTATCGCGGTGCCGATCCGCACGGCTTCATGACGAAGGACGAGATCGTCGAGTATCTCGACGGCTTCATCCGCAGCGTCGATGCACCGGTGCTGGAACACACTGCGGTCGAGCGCGTGGCGCGCGACGCGGACGGACGCTATCGCATCGCGACGTCGCGCGGCACGTACACGGCGGATCGGGTCGTCGTTGCATCGGGTGGCTACCATCGGCCGATCGTCCCGCGCATGGCCGAGCGGCTTCCTGCATCGATCGTGCAGATCCAGTCTTCGGAATACCGGAATCCGGCCGCCTTGCCGGACGGACCGGTTCTCGTGGTCGGATCTGGACAATCGGGTGCGCAGATCGCGGAAGACCTCCACCTCGCCGGACGAAAGGTGTTCCTCGCGGTGGGCGATGCCCCTCGCTGTGCCCGTTTCTACCGGGGCAGGGACGTCGTCGACTGGCTGGCAGACATGCAGTACTACGACATGCCGGTCGATGCGCATCCGCTGCGTGAAGGTGTGCGCGACAACACCAACCACTATGTGACCGGCCGCGACGGCGGGCGCGACATCGATCTGCGCCGCTTTGCCGTCGAAGGGATGGAACTGTACGGTCGGCTGGAGGATTTCACGGACGGACAGTTGCGATTCTCCGCGGATCTGTCGGCGCGGCTCGACAGCGCGGACGATACGTACAACGGGATCAATGCCGGCATCGACGCCCATATCGAGAAAAACCGGATCGCGGCGCCGCCGGCGACGCGCTACGAACCCGTGTGGCGTCCGGCCGGCGAGCGCACGGCGCTCGATCTCGCGGCCAGCGGCATCGCATCGGTCATCTGGTGCATCGGCTTCACCCCGGATTTCAGCTGGCTGGATGAGCCCGTCTTCAACGGTCGCGGCTATCCCGCGCACCGGCGCGGCGTGACGCCGGTTTCGGGGCTCTACTTCGTCGGGCTGCCCTGGCTGTACACGTGGGGTTCGGGTCGATTCTCCGGAGTTGCGCGCGATGCCGCCCATATCGTCGACCAGATCCAGGTCGAGATAACGGCCGCGCGGTGCTCGGCCGAAAGCCTGGCCGCTTGACGCCGATGCATACCGCCATCCATCGCTATCGGGCCGGCATGCCGCAACTCGCGCACACGGGGCTCGCGGAAAACTGGCTGCTCAAGGAGTGCGGGCAACGCCACTGGGACGCGCTGGCCGCGCATAGCGGCCGCGACGTGCCCGAGTTCTTCGACGATGAGGGGCGGCGTGCCTACGCGTCGTTCGTTGCGGTGCGCGTGGACATGAACCGCCGCCAAGCGATTTGCGAGAACGACACGTTCGCGCTTCATGTCGCGCTTCACCGGGTCGGCCCGATTCGCCATTTCAGCGAACAGCGGATCCGGCACGGCAACGAAGAAGCCGGAGTCGTGCGGATGATGTCGACGTTCGTGACGCGCGAACATGCCGGCAGCAACCGTTCGGTGATGAAGGCGCGAATGACCGGCGTCGACGGCCGCACCGGACCGGTCCCGGCCGATGCGCTGTCGATGGCGGAACGGGCGAAGAAGTTGCGGGTGCGGGATTTGTCGATCGTACCGGCGCTCGCCGGCCTCACCGAGGACGACGGCGCAAGCGTCTCGTTCCTGCCGTGCCCGAACATGGATTTCAACGGCGCGGACCTGCTGTACTTCGCCAGCTTCCAGGCATTCGTCGACCGCGCGGAATGGCAGCATTACCGCTTCGCGCACGCACCGGTGCTGGCGGCGCGTCAACTGTACTTTCACGGAAATCTCGACATCGGCGATGCGTTGACCGTGCGTTTCTTGCGTGCCCGACCTGATGCGGGGGGCTTGCTGCACTGGAGCGAAATCGTCCGCGACAGCGACGGGACGAAGATTGCCGACGTGATCACGCAAAAGCACTGGAGCCGGGCATGAACGAAGCGGCAATCATGGAGCCGGGCGCTGACGTGGAGAGCGTCGCGCGGAACGACCGAGGCGCGCGGACGGTGCCGCTGCGCACACTCTACACGCAGCGCGATCTCGAAGCGGTCGCGCATCTCGACGGCATGCCCGGGGCATGGCCCTATGTGCGCGGGCCGTACGCGTCGATGTATACCGATCGCCCATGGACGATCCGGCAATACACGGGGCACGCGGACGCGACCGATTCCAATCTCGCGTTTCGCACGGCACTCGAGCAGGGCGCGCAGGGGCTGTCCGTGGCATTCGACCTGGCGACGCAGCGAGGCTACGACTCGGATTGCGCCGACGCACGGGCCGATGTCGGCGTGGCCGGCGTCGCGATCGATACGGTCGAGGACATGGTGCGACTGTTCGACGGCATCGCGCTCGACCGCACGACCGTGTCGATGACGATGAATGGCGCGGTCCTGCCGATCATGGCGGCGTTCGTCGTGGCCGCCGAGGAGCAGGGTGTGCCGCCCGCCCGGATCGGCGGGACGGTTCAAAACGACATCCTGAAGGAGTACATGGTCCGCAATACGTGGATATTCGAGCCGGCGCCGTCGATGCGGATCGTCGCAGACGTCGCGTTGTGGCTGGCGGAGCACGCCCCGCGCTTCAATGCGCTGTCGGTGTCGGGATATCACTTCCAGGAAGCCGGCGCCGATGCCGTGCTCGAACTCGCGTTGACGCTGTCGAACGCGCGTGCGTACGTCGACACGCTGGCCGCACGTGGCATGCCCGCGGATGAAGCGTGCTCCCGTCTGAGCTTTTTCTTCGGCGTGGGCAGTGATTTCTATACGGAAATCGCCAAGCTGCGCGCGGCGCGTCTGCTGTGGGCGGAGATCGCGCATGCGTGCGGCGCGCGTTCGCCCCGGGCGTGCGCACTGCGCATGCATTGCCAGACATCGGGCTGGTCGTTGACGGCACAGGAGCCGGAAAACAACATCGTTCGCGTGACCGCGCAGGCGATGGCCGCGGCGTTCGGCGGCACGCAGTCGCTGCACACGAATGCGTACGACGAAGCGCTTGCGCTGCCCTCGGCGGCGGCCGCGCGCCTCGCTCGCAACACGCAGCTGATTCTGCAGCATGAAACGGGACTGTGCGACACGGTCGATCCGTGGGCCGGTTCGTACATGATGGAGTCACTGACGGACGGTATCGCGACACGTGTGCGCGCCGAGCTGACCGCCATCGACGCGCAGGGCGGCGTGATCGCCGCGATCGAGTCCGGCTGGGTCAAACGGCGCTTGCTGCGTGCCGCGGCCGCGACGCAGGCGCAGGTCGATTCCGGGCGCCGGACCGTGGTCGGCGTGAACCGTTTCGTCACGAGCGATCCGACGGACGCGTTCATGGTGCGCGAGGTGGACGGCCGTCATGTTCGGGCCGGGCAGGAACGGCGAATCGCAGCCGTCAAGGCCGCGCGCGATCCGGTGCGGGTTGCGACGGCGTTGCGGCGGCTGGCCGATGCGGCGCGCGACGGCACCGGAAACCTGCTCGCACTGGCGATCGACTGCATGCGGGCACGTGCGACCGTCGGGGAGTGTACGCGCGCGCTCGAATCGGTATGGCCGCGGCATGCCGCGGCGGTGGAAGCGGACGGCGAGGGTGTCTACGGCGACCATCGGCAAGGCGACGCCGCATGGCGGGCGGCGAAGGGCCGCGTCGACCGGCTGGCGAAACGGGCCGGCCGCCGGCCGCGCATCGTGATCTCCAAGCTCGGCCAGGACGGACACGACCGCGGTGCGGCCGTCGTCGCAGCCGCGCTCGAGGACGCTGGATTCGACGTCGTTCGCCTGCCGCTTTTTCAGCAACCCGCATCCGTGGCGGCAGCAGCGCAGGCGCACGGCGCCGATATCGTCGGCATTTCGTCGTTGTCGGGCGCCCACCTCGAGCTCGTCGAAGAGCTGCTCGACGAACTGGCATCGCGTCGCGCCGAGATTCCGGTGGTGTTGGGCGGCATCGTTCCCGCCGCGGATGCGCGACATCTGAAGGCGAAGGGTGTCGCAGCGACTTTCGGGCCCGGCGTATCGCTCGATGCGATCGCCGAAGCGCTTTGCGCATGTATCGAGCGGGCTCGATGCGCACACCCGGCGGACGGCGCGAGCTGACGCGGGACGGCCGGCCGTTCATGCGACAGCGGTTGCATCGCGCGAACGATCGGCCGCAGCCGCGTCAAGCGAGCACGGCAACGCCGTCGGCCGCTCGCACGCCTTGGCCGGCGTCGAGCACGAACAGCGGATTGATCTCGGCTTCGACGAGCCGCTCGCCGAGCTGAAGCGCCATGCGCGAGAACGCCACGAGCGCGGCGGCGAGCGCTTCGACATCGGGCGCGAAGCCGGCCGCGATCTCGACGTCGCAGCGCATGCGCGTGAGACGCCCGCCGATCCCGTCCGCGCTCAGGCCGACCGCCACGCCGCCGACATCGCTCTTGTGCGTGATGCGGTTCGACAGGCGCTCGAGCACGACGCGATCGTCGAAGTCGCGCGCAGCCTGCTCCGCATCCGCGGCGGTGCGGACGATGCCTTCCCGCGCGGGCGGGATGCCGAAGCGCGCGAACAGCGCCCTGTCCTGCGCTTCGTCGAGCGGCCCGGCCGGCAGGTCGGCCAGGTCGACCGCAATTGCTTCAACTACATCGATCGCACCAACATCGGCTTCGCGGCGCTGACGATGAACCGCGATATCGGCCTGACCGTCAGTCAGTTCGGCATGGCGGCCGGGCTGTTCCGGAGGGCGCGTGCAATCCACGTGGATGCGGGCACCGATCAGGCGCGGCGCGGCGGAAAGTCCGAAGCGATGAACGTCCCGCGCGCACCGCTCCGGATCATGACGCCGACAACCTCATCGACACCCCCGTCGCTGTATAAACCGGCGTCGCCTTGAACCCGTCGACCGTCACGGTCGAGAACTTCGCTGAAGCCGCCGCGCCGTCGATCAGCGCGATCGTGTCGCCGGCCTTCGGCGCATAGCCGTTCACGAACTTCACGTGCAGCGTGCCACCCGCGACGGTGAGCGGGCCGCCGACGCGCAGCCGTCCGCCGCCGTTGCCGTCGATATCGAGTTCGAGCGTCGTGTTGTCGAGCTGCGTGTAGCGTGTCGCGACCGTCACGGGCGACGCGGCCGCGATCCGTACGCTGCCGCCCGAGCCGACATAGACGTCACCGGTGCCGAACGCGCTCGCCGATGCAGCGGCGAGCGTGCCGCCGCTCACCTGCGTGCCGCCCGTATAGCTGTTGTTGCCGGCGAGCGTCAGCGTGCCGGTGCCTTGCAGCGTCAGCTTGCCGGCGCCGGCGATGTCGTTGCGCCACTGATCGGCCGCATTGAGCCCGCCCTGGGATGCGTCCATCGACACGACGACGTTGCCGCTGAACGCGCCGTAACCGTCGGCCGCGGCGAACAGGTTCAGGCGCCCCCAGCCTTCCGCGTCGTCCATCACCGGATAGCCGGACTGCACTTCGGTGGTCTTCAGCACGACGCGCCGCTGATCCGCGCTCAGATACGGGAAGCGCGTCTGCAGCAGAATTTCCGCGCCCTTCGGCACCACGGGCGGCGCGCCGGTCGATTCGATCGTGCCGAAGCCGAACGTCATGCGGCGCGCGAAGGCCGTCTTGTTCGTCGCGTAATCGGCAAACCGGTCGGTGGTCGGCGTGCCCGAGTGCGCGAAGGCGGCGAACGTCGTATCGGTCGTTCCCGTGAGCTGCTGCAGCGTCTGATGGGCCTGCGCATACGCGGCCTGCGCGTCGCTCGCGTACGCGGTCAGGTTCGCCGCGCTGATCGCGAGCGCGAGCATGCGGCCGCCGATCACGTCGAGCGGCGAGTGCATGCCGGCGAGGATCCGGTTTTCGCCGAGTTCGAGGCCGCGGCTGACCATCTCCTGGAAGCGCTCCGGCACGAGCCACGCCATCGTCATCGCGTCGCGCACCGCTTCGGCCGTGTGGCCGCTGATGAAGCCGCCGTCGGTAGCGGGCGTCGTGCTTTCCGCCGGCACGAGCGTCGGCGCGACGACCACGCTCGTGCTCCAGCGGTACGGCCGCGCATACTTGTAGAAGCGCTTCGACGGCTCGGTCGACGCGTTGTTGCCCATCTGGTTGAGCAGGTCGACGACCTTGCCGAAGTTCGTGTTCGTGCTGCTGCCGATACCGACGTTGTTGCCGGAATCGTTGTACAGCACCGTCGTCGCGTCGGCGGGCACGCTGGTGATGCTGGTCGTCTGCTGGGCCGCGGTGCGCCATGCGTCGGTGAGCGGCCCCATGCCGTCGGTCACGCTGTAGCCCTTGCCGCGCCGGTCGTCGAAGTAGGCGGCGTCGGCCTGTTGCTGCGTGCGGGCGGTGGTTGCGTTGATCACATACTGGACATTGGCGTTGAGCACCGTGTCGTTCAGGATCGTGCCGCAAGGCGTGCCGCTGCCGGGCAGGCCCGAGCAGGTCGACGGCGAGATCGCCGGAAACGCGCCGTTGGCGGGCGCGCTCACGCCGGCATCGACCAGCATCGTCGCCGGTTGCCACAGGTCGAGGAAGCGGCTCACCACGCGCACGGCGGCGTTGGTCGACAGCGTTGCATAGCGCGCGTCGCCGCGCTGGTTGGTCGCGATGTTGTCGACGAAGGCCGGCACGCTCGGCACGGGCGCGCTGTCGACGAAACCGGGGTCGGCCGGCGGTGCCGGCATGGCCGCGCTGGTCGTGGTGGTCGACGCGACATCGTCGCCGCCGCCGCATGCGGCGAGAACGATCGCACTCGACAGCGCTGCGACGTGCAGCGGGAAACGGCTTCGTGACGCAAACATGCAAGACTCCATCCTGAGTGTTGAAGATGGCGGATTGTCGTGGGCGATCGTGACGCAGCCGTTAAGGATTTGTTTCGGGTCGCGGACGATGCGCCCGAATGTTCACTATGTGGTGAATTCGTGATGCTGAACGTTTGCGGACGGATCGATTCTGCCGTCGGCCGATGTTCTGCAGCGTGCGGATACGGGCAGGCGGTGCTCGCGCGGGTGCTTGAAGGAGAGCGGAACCGGCACGGTCAAGCCGGTTGAGCCAACGACTTCGCGTCGGCGTGGCACACGCGGTTTCTGCCCTGGCGCTTCGCCGCATAGAGGGCGAGGTCCGCCTGATGCGACAACGCGTGCACGGACCTCGGGTGCGCGCGGTGCCCGGTCGCGCAGCCGATGCTGACCGTGAAAGCCGGAATCGTCGCGTCGAACCCGTCGAGCCGGTTGCGCTCCACGGCGCGGCGAATCGCCTCGGCGACCTGCGCGGCGCCGCCTTCGTCCGTATCGGGCAACACGGCGACGAATTCCTCGCCGCCGTAGCGCGCGGCGAGATCGCCGCGCCGCCGCGTATGCGCACGGATGCACTCGGCGAGAAAGCGCAGCGCGATGTCGCCTTGCGCATGGCCGTATCGGTCGTTGTACTGCTTGAAGTGGTCGGCGTCGATGAACAGCACCGACAGGCTGCCGTCACTGCCGCGCTGCAGCCGCTCCCATTCTTCGGCGAGCGCGGCATCGAGCGCGCGACGGTTGTGCAGGCCCGTGAGCGGATCGGTGCGCGTCAGGTCGGTGAGCAGTGTCTGCTTGCGCAGGTTGTCCCGCAGCGCGAACGCGAGCAGCCATACCACCGCGCAGAACAGTGCACCGATGACGGACGCAGACACACCGACCGTCCACGCGAGGTGCGTGGTGCCGGCCAGCACGTCGCGCTCGGCCGGCGCGACCACGGCAATCAGCGGCGTTCCGGGCACACGCTGGAACGTATAAAGCCGCACGGTGCCGTCGATGCTCGAGCGCGCCACATAGAAGCCCGATTCGCGGTTCACCATCCGTTCGAACGACTTCGAGCGGCGCAGGCGGACCATCTGGTGATCGCTCAACGGCGGGTTGCGCGCGAGGATCGTGCCGTCCGCGCGCAGGATCGCGCTGACGCCGTGCGGCCCGACGTTCAGGCGGGACAGGAGGCGATCGAAGTAGGCGAGGTCGATGGCGACCACCGCGATCCCGTCGAACGTGTGATCCGCCCGCTCGATGCGCCGCGACAGCGCGATCGATTCCGTGTCGCCGCGCGAACGCGCGCGATACGCCTCGGACACGTAGAGGCCGACGTTGTCCGCATCGCGATGGACCTTGAAGTAGTCGCGATCGCTGAAGTCCCAGTTGTGGGTCGGGCTGCAACAGCCGTCGATCAAACGGCCGTAGCGGTCCGTCACGCCCATGCCGGTCACGTATTGCGCGGCCGTGCGCTCGAACAGCACGTCGTGACGCAGCCCGGCGTCCATGCGTGCGACGGCGGGATTGCCGAGATCGATGGCCAGCGCGACGAGCGCATTGTTGGACGTTTCGACGGTGCGCGCGATCTCGCTGACCAGGACGGCCGCGACATTACGCGACGTCTCGTGCGCATGCTCGACGACTTCGCTTCGCGCGGCCCACAGCGTCGCTGCGCTGATGCCGAACGCCGCGAGCGACATCAGCGTGCCCAGCACACCGACGATCAGGTGGTGGCGGCCGGCCCAGTCGGCAATTTTCTCGATCGAAGTGAATGCAGGCATTGCTCGCGTTCGTACGGGGAGCCGGCTGCGATCGCAGCGGCGCGGGTCAAATCCGGGTTAACGGCACCGTTAACCGGAAATCGAGGCCGCCATGCGAAGCGATGACTGCATGGGTGCCGCAAACGTGTGCGGCCGTTGCGCGCCGGTCGCGGCGCGCCGCGCAACGGAACGCAACGGCCGCGGATGCGAGCGGCTGCGCGGGATCAGTCGAGCCCGCCCTGGCACAGATACTTGATCGACAGGTAATCGTCGAGGCCGTAGCGCGAGCCTTCACGGCCGTAGCCCGATTCCTTCACGCCGCCGAACGGCGCGGCTTCGCTCGCAAGCGCGCCCTCGTTGATGCCGACGATCCCTGTTTCGAGCCGGGCCGATACGCGCGCGATGCGGCGCACGTCCTGCGTGTAGAAATATGCGGCAAGCCCGAACGGCGTGTCGTTCGCGGCGTCGACGGCCTCGTCTTCGGTAGCGAACCGAAACAGCGCGGCGACCGGGCCGAAGGTTTCTTCGCAGGTCAGCTGCATGTCGGCGGTGGCGTCGGCGAGCACCGTCGGCGCGTAATAGTTCGGCCCGAGTTCGGGCAGGCGCTTGCCGCCCGTGAGCACGCGTGCGCCGCGCTCGATCGCGTCGCCGACGTGGCGCGCGATCTTGTCGATCGCGCGCGCGTTGATCATCGGGCCGATCTGCGCGGCCGGGTCGGTCGCCGGCGCGACCTTCAGCGCGGCGACGCGCGCGGCGAGTTTCGCGGCGAAGGCGTCGTAGACGCCGGCCTGCACGTACACGCGATTCGGCGACACGCAGGTCTGGCCACCGTTACGGAACTTGGCGGCCATCAGCCCGTCGACCGCGGCGTCGAGCTCGGCATCGTCGAACACGATGAACGGTGCATTGCCGCCGAGCTCCAGCGACAGCTTCTTCAGCGTCGCGGCCGATTCGCGCGCGAGCAGCTTGCCGACGGGCGTCGATCCGGTGAACGTGATCTTGCGCACGCGAGCGTCGGCGAGCCAGTCGGCCACCGCGTCGATGCCGCGGTCACGCGACGCGGCGATCAGGTTCAGCACGCCGGGCGGCACGCCGGCTTCCTGTGCGAGGAAGGCCAGCGCGAGCGCCGTGAGCGGCGTGTCTTCCGCCGGTTTCGCAACGACCGTGCAGCCGGCCGCGAGCGCGGGTGCGATCTTGCGCGCGATCATCGCGAGCGGAAAATTCCACGGCGTGACCGCGGCGACGATGCCGATCGGCTCCTTGACCGCACTCAGCCGCTTGCCGCGCTGCTGCTGCGGAATCAGGTCGCCATAGGTGCGCGTCGCTTCCTCGGCGAACCACAGCACGTACGACGCGCCGTACGCGACTTCGCCGCGCGCTTCGGCGAGCGGCTTGCCTTGTTCGCGCGACATCAGCGCCGCGAGATCGTCGGTGTGCGCGACGATTGCCGCATGCCACGCGCGCAGGATGGCGGCCCGTTCGCGAGCGGGCGTTGCGCGCCATCCGGGCAGCGCGCGCGCTGCCGCGTCGGTCGCGGCGCGCGCGTCGGCGGCGCCGCTGTCGGGTGCGTGGGCAACGATCTCGAGCGTCGCGGGATCGGTGACGTCGAAGCGGCGGCCGTCGAGCGCATCGCGCCAGGTGCCGTCGATCAGGTTGGCGGTGCGAACGAGTTCGGTTCGGGACAGCGTAAGCGGCATGACAGATCCTTGGATGGGGCGATTCGGTGACGACGGCGGCGGCGCGGGCGCGCGACTACCCCGCGCGGACGGCGGGCCGCCGCGTTCGTGGATGCCGCGCGCTGTCCGTCAGTGACGCTCGCCGAACAGCGATTCGAGCGGGTAGTGCCGTTTCACGAACGGCGACTTGATGATGACGTAACTGAAATACTTCTCGATGCCGATGTTCTGCTCGAGCAGCCCTTCGACGATCGTCTGGTAATGGCTCACGCTGCGCGTGATGAACTTCAGCAGATAGTCGTAGCCGCCGCTCGCGAGGTGGCACTCGACGATCTCGTCGACGTTGCGGATCGCCGCGACGAAACGGTCGAAGTCCTCGCGCCGGTGGTCGGCCAGCGTGACTTCGGTAAACACGACCTGCACGTCGCCGAGTTTCTCGAGCTGGATGTGCGCGCCGTAGCCGCCGATGTAGCCGGCCTTCTCGAGCCGCTTCACGCGGATCAGGCAAGGACTGGGCGACAGCCCGACCGCATCGGCCAGTTCGACGTTGGTCATGCGGCCGCGCTTTTGCAACTGGGAGAGGATGCGCAGGTCGATGCGATCCAGCTTGCTGTCCGTCATGTTCACGTGAGAGGGAAAAAATGGAATGTCCGGTTACTTTAGAGTCGAACGATGGCCGCCACAAGCCCGGCTTTCCCTTGGCCGGTCAGGCCGGCTGCGCGTGCGCGGTGTCGAGCGCGCGTTGCACGCCCGCGTCGGCCAGCACGTCGTCGAGCGTCTTGCGCACGCGTTCGAACATCAGGTCGAACTCGCCCGCGTTGAAGCTCAGCGCCGGCGCGAAACCGAGCACGCCGTCGCCGAATGCGCGAAACACCACGCCGTTCGCGTACGCGGCGGCGGCAATCCTGTCGGGCACGTTCAGCGCAGGGTCGAAGCGCGTCTTGCGTGCCTTGTCGGCGACCAGCTCGAGCGCGCCGAGCAGCCCGACCGAACGGGCGTCGCCGACGAGCGGATGCGCGCGCAGCCCATCGAGCCCCGCGGCGAAACGCGGCGCCATCGCCTGGCCGTTCGCGAGCAGCCCGCCTTCGTGATAGAGCTTCAGCACCTCGAGGCCGATCGCCGCGCTGACCGGATGCGCGGAATACGTATGGCCGTGGCCGACCGCGGGCGAATCGGCGCGGCTGCCCGCGATCCCTTCGTAGATTTCATCGGACATCAGCACGGCCCCCATCGGCGCATAGCCGGCGGTCAGCCCCTTCGCGACGGTCATCAGGTCCGGGTCGACCTGCTCGGTCTCGCACGCGAACAACGGGCCCGTGCGGCCGAAGCCGGTGATCACCTCGTCGGCGACGAACAGGATGCCGAGGCGCCGGCAGGCGTCGCGCATCGCTTTCAGCCAGCCGGCCGGCGGCACGATCACGCCGCCGGAACCCTGCACGGGCTCGCAGAAGAAGGCCGCGACGTTGTCCGCGCCGAGTTCGGCGACTTTCGCTTCGAGCGCGGCGACCGACGCGGCGGTCAGCGCCTGCGAATCGTTGCCGAGCGGGTGGCGATACGGGTAGGGCGACGGGATGTGGTGCTGGTCCGCGCGCGGCAGGTCGAAGTGACGGTGGAACGCGGGCAGCGCGGTGAGGCCGGCGCCGATCGACGACGAGCCGTGATAGCCGCGCTCGAGCGCGATCATGTGCTTTTTCGTCGGGCGACCGGTTGCGTTGAAATAGTGCGTGATGAAACGCACCGCGGAGTCGATCGCATCCGAGCCGCCGAGCGTGAAGTACACGCGATTCAGCGACGGCGGCGCGAGCGCCGCGAGGCGTTCGGCCAGCTCGATCGCGGGTTGTGAGCCGAAATGGAAATAGCCGGTCGCGTAGGGCAGCTTCGCCATTTGTTCGGCGGCGGCCTTCACGATGCTGTCGCGGCCGTAGCCGACGTTCACGCACCACAGGCCCGAGAACGCATCGAGCAACGTGTGGCCGTCGGCGTCGCGCAGGAACACGCCTTCGGCGGATTCGAGCACGGTGACGCCGCGCGCCTCGTGCGCACGATAGTTGACGACAGGGTGGATCAGGTGTTGACGATCGGCTTCGATCAGCGCGGCTTGGTTCATGGCAGGGCGGGACTCTCGTCGGGTGTCAGCGTGAGGTCATGCTACCGGGCGAGAAATCCGCATGCGTCTTCAATTTGCGGCCTGAAACGTACGAAAGCGGTGTTTGCACGGGGCGCTTCGGCATTTTCTGCTGCGCGCCCCGCGGGGCCGGGCGCGCGCGTCAGTAGCCGCGTGCGCGATCGACGACGCCGATCA
The DNA here is from genome assembly GCF_902499115.1 of Burkholderia diffusa. GTDB lineage: Bacteria > Pseudomonadota > Gammaproteobacteria > Burkholderiales > Burkholderiaceae > Burkholderia > Burkholderia diffusa. The sequence goes on along the minus strand of NZ_CABVPN010000020.1, from coordinate 39,615 downwards.
TCGGCTGCCCCGCGCGATGGCGCGCGAGGTTCGCGAGCACGGCGTCGGCCGCGGTGTCGGGCCGCGTCGCGCTGGCGATGTGCGGCGTGATGCGAATGCGCGGATGCGTCCAGAACGGGTGGCCGGCCGGCAAAGGCTCCGGGTCCGTCACGTCGAGGATCGCGCTGTCGAGGCGGCCGCTGCCGAGCGCGGCGAGCAGCGCGGTCGCATCGAGCTGCGGGCCGCGCCCGACCTGCACGAGCGATGCGCCGGCCGGCAGCGCGTCGAACACGCGCGCGCCGAGCAGGCCGCGCGTGTCGTCGGTGAGCGGCAGCAGGCAGATCAGGATGTCGGTGCGGGCAAGGAACGCGTCGAGCGCCGCGTCGCCCGCGTAGCAGTCGATGCCGTCGAGCGTGCGCGGCGTGCGGCTCCAGCCGGCGCACGGGAAGCCGAAGCGCAGCAGCGTGTCGAGCACGGCCTGCCCGAGCGTGCCGAGCCCGAGCACGCCGACGCGTCGCGACGCGGCGGCGCGCACCGGCTTCTCGCGCCACACGTGCTCGCGCTGTTGCGTCGCATAGTCGAACAGGTCGCGATGGATCGTCAGCACGGCCTGCGTCACGTATTCGACCATCCCTTCGACGATGCCCGGCTCGATCATCCGCACGACCGGGATGTGCGCGGGCACGCACGACAGGTCGAACTGGTCGATGCCGGCGCCGACCGAAAACACGATCTCCAGATTCGGCAGCAGCGCTAACGGATCGTCGGGCGGCTGCCACGCGGCGAGATAGCGCACGGCTTCGGGATCGCCGATGTCCGGCCAGATCCGGAACGCGAGGTCGGGCGCCTGTTGCGCGAAGCGCTGCGCCCATTGCGCGCCGCGCACCGGGTCGGCCTTGTAGAGAAAGCTCATCGTGCGTGCGGTTCAGCCGAGCGCCTGGTTGACGATCGCGAACGCGCGCAGTGCCGGATCGCGGGCAGGTGCCGCGCCGCGCGCCATCGCGACGACGGTGTCGACGCGCGGCAGGCCGAGCCCCTGCAGCCAGTCCGACAGCCCACTGTCGCCCGGCACGTCGACGCGCACGAACATGCCTTCGTGCAGCGCGAGCCAGTGGCTGATCAGCGCCTGCGCGCGCAGCGCGTCCGGTGCGATCACAGGGCCGATCACGTGGCCGCGACCGAAACGGCGAAAGAGCGCGAAGCCGAGCAGTTCGCCGTCGCGGTCGAGTGCGATCCCGTTGGCGACGCCGAGCAGCGCATCGATCACCGCGTCGCGCGGGTAGCCGGCCGCGCGCGATGCGAGCGCGGCGAGGCGCGGACCGTCGTTGGTGCCGAGCGGGCGCAGCCGCTCGCCCGGCGGCAGCGAGATCAGCGGCGGCTGGAACGCGGCGCCCTGGTGCTGGTCGATCGTGCCGATCGCCGCGAAGCCGAACTTCACGTAGAGCGGTTCGCCGGACGGTGTCGCGTGCAGGAGGATCGTGCGCGTGCCGAGGCTGTCGACGACGCGCGCAAACAGTTCGCGGCCGATGCCGCGACCTTGGCGCTCGGGCGACACGATCACCATGCCGAGCGATGCGTGCGACTCGCCGAAGCGCCAGCCGAGCGCGGTGCCGACGATGCCGGATTCGTCTTCGGCGACGAAGCCGCTGCCGAGCTGGAATGCGAAGCGCCAGTCGTCGAGCCGGTGCGGCCACTTGACTGCTTCCGACAGCCGCAGCGCGGCAGGCAGGTCGGTCTCGGCGAAAGGGCGATAGGTAAGCGTGCTGGAAGAATTGAGGTCGGCCACGCCGGACTCCGGATGGGTAGGAATGACATGTCGACTTTGCCAGCGCCACCACGGCGCGGATAGGACGATTCGCCTGTTTTCCGGCGGCGACGAGCGCGCGAGAGAGATCGACGCAAACCCGCTCGATCGGTGTGCGCGAACGCGCGGATCGTGCCGCCTCGGACCTTCTTCCCGGCAGCTTCTGCTGCATGAACGCCAGTACGATGGAAGCGGGGTGGCGCGCCGCTCGCTGCCGCGCCGAACCGCGTGGCGGCCACGCCGGGCGCGCGCGTCGCGGTTTTGCGAGAGCCGTCGGCCGGCCCGAGCGCACCGCCCGGAATCGCACCGCAGATCGTGCCGTGCAGCGCGCCCAACACGCGGTGATTCTGCGTTTTGACCGGCGTCGAACGATGCGCGAAGGACTTTTTGCCCTGATTCAATTTCGTACAACCCAGCCCGTCCCCGGCCCTGCCGGGGCTTCACACCGACAGGACGTCACCATGATCCAATTTGAACCGAAGTTCATCACGTTCGACTGCTACGGCACGCTGACCCGCTTCCGGATGGCGGAAATGGCGCGCGAGGTCTACGCGGACCGGCTGTCGCCGGTCGCGATGGAGGAATTCGTGCGCGCGTTCGCCGCCTATCGGCTCGACGAGGTGCTCGGGGCGTGGAAGCCGTACCGCGACGTCGTCGTCAATGCGATCCGGCGCACCTGCGCGCGCATCGGCGTGCAGTTCGACGAGGCCGAGGCCGAGCGTTTCTATCATGCGGTGCCGACGTGGGGTCCGCATCCGGACGTGCCGGCCGGGCTTTCGCGGCTGGCCACGAAGTACAAGCTGGTGATCCTGTCCAACGCGTCGGACGACCAGATCATGAGCAACGTCGACAAGCTCGGCGCGCCGTTCCATGCGGTGTTCACCGCGCAGCAGGCGCAGTCGTACAAGCCGCGGATGCAGGGCTTCGAATACATGTTCGGCAAGCTCGGCTGCAAGCCGGAGGACGTGCTGCACGTGTCGTCGAGCCTGCGCTACGACCTGATGACGGCCGAGGACCTCGGCATCAAGCACAAGGCTTTCGTGAACCGCGGCCACGAGCCGGGCACGCCGTTCTACAACTACTACGAGGTGTCGGACATCGGCCATCTCGCGACACAGCTCGGGCTGTAAGCGACGCCGCGCCGGCGTGGGGCCGCGTGCCCTGCGCGCGCGGCCGTGCCCGTCGCGATCGACCGGGGTGGCGCGACGGCCGTTCCGCCTTGCGCGTGCGATCACCGCACGAAACGAGGGTAATTACCGATACAGAGCCATTCAAGGCAGGGCCGCCCGGGCCGATATATGTACCGAACGGTTAATATATCGAGGCCCTCCGCATGAAGTTGTCCACGAAACTGCTGATGCTCGTCGCCGCGGCGCTGCTCGGCGTTGCATTGCTTGCCGCGATGTCGCTGTATACGCTGCGCGACGCGCTGATCGACAGCCGTCGTGAAGAGATCGTCATTCTTCTGACCAAAGCCGAGCATCTGGTCGACGCGTATCGCGCGATGCAGGCGAACGGCACGCTCACGCCAGATCAGGCCCAGCAGCAGGCCAAGGCCGCGTTGTCCGCGCTCAATGCGAATTCGAAAAGCTACTACTGGGTGACGACGTCCGACGGCGTCAACCTCGTGCATCCGAACGCGAAGTTCATCGGCACCCGCGCCAAGGGCAACCGCACGACCAGCGGCATGACCGACAGCGAGGCGTACCGCGCCGGAATGGCCCAGGCGCATTTCGCGCTCGTCGACGTGCTGATCAAGCGCAGCCCGGACGCGGACGTGGAGCCGAAACTCCAGGGCGTGGTCGCCATTCCGGAGTGGGACTGGTGGATCGGCACGGGATTCTTCTACGACGACATCAATGCCGCGTTTACGCGGCTCGCGCAGGTGCTGGGCGCCATCACGCTCGCCATCGCCGCGGCGCTCGCGGCGATCGCGTGGGGGGTGTTGCGCAGCGTCCGGCGCACGCTCGGCGGCGAGCCGGCGCATGCGACGCACATTGCGGCCCGCATCGCCGCCGGCGAACTGGACGTGCAGTTCGATACGGCGAACGCCGCGCCGGGCAGCCTGCTCGTCGCGCTCGCCGACATGAAGGCCCGACTGACCGAGACCATCGCCGAAATCCAGACCACGACCCACTCGATTGCCGTCGGCACCGGCGAGATCGCGCAAGGCAATCTGGACTTGTCGCAGCGCACGGAGGAACAGGCCGCGTCGCTGCAGCAAACGGCCGCCAGCATGGAGCAGATCACGTCGACGGTCAAACAGAATGCCGACAATGCACGTCAGGCGAATGCGCTCGTGACCCACGCGAAGGAGGCGACCGAACTCGGCGGCGCTGCGGTGCGCGAAGTCGTCGAAACGATGCGGCAGATTTCGGACGGATCGGTGCGGATCGCCGACATTACCGTCGTGATCGAAAGCATCGCGTTCCAGACGAACATTCTCGCGCTCAACGCCGCGGTCGAGGCCGCGCGGGCCGGCGAGGAAGGGCGCGGGTTCGCTGTGGTGGCCTCGGAGGTCCGCTCGCTCGCGCAACGCAGCGCGGCGGCCGCGAAAGACATCAAGGGATTGATCGAGGCGTCGGTCGAGCGGGTCGGCAGCGGCAGCCGGCTCGTCGAGACAGCGGGCGCGCGCATGACGGAGATCGTGCGGTCGATCGACCGGGTGGCCGACATCATGGGCGAGATTTCAGCGGCATCCGCCGAGCAAAGCACCGGCATCGAGCAGGTCGGCCTGGCGGTCGCGCAAATGGACGAAGTGACCCAGCAGAATGCCGCGCTGGTGGAGCAGGCTGCCGCTGCCGCGTCCTCGCTGGATGAACAGGCGGCACGCTTGCGGGCCGCCGTATCGGTGTTCAGGCTGGCTGCCTGACGGCCGCGTGCCGGCATCTGCCGGCAACGACATCATCGCGTCTCCCTCACGCCACGCCGGCATGTGTCCGGCGTGCGCGCCGACAAGCCGGCATCGACCGCATCGACCGCATCGCCGCAGGAAATCACGGCCTGGTGGCCCGTCACGGGTTCGTTCCCGGCGTCGGGCAACCCCGCCGTCTTCCCGTTATCCGGCAAAGCCGCTTCGACGTCGCCGCAATCTCCCGATCTTTCAGGCTCAAGGCGTCCTCACGGCCGGCACCCGCTGTCGCATGTGCACGTGGCGTTCCGGTCGTTTCGGGCACTGCGGGCCGCGAGTGCGCATTCCACGCAAACATGCTGTTTGAGGGAGCCGAACGCGCTTCGGATGCTGAACGGCCAATTTTGTCGGCGCAATCTGCCGCGTGCATCACTTTACGATTTCCTTCGTCGCGCACGCGCTGCGCAGCGTCGCGACGCGGCATCGAGCAAACGGCGGCACGCGTGGTCACGCAGCAAATCATGCTGCGCAGGTGGCCCAAAACGGTCGAATCGTGTCGTGCAGCCGCCCCGAATCGCGACAACCCGCATTTTGGCGATGCTTAAATGAACTCAATGCGCACGACGTCGTGTTCGCCACCAGCAGGCAGGCGCGGCGGGTTTTCTCGAACCACGCTGGATCCCAGGACCCCACTTTCCACAGTCAGGAGCAGTTCGGATGAGCGACGATATCGACAACGGCGGCAAGGGCGGCATCACGCGCCGCGACATGATGCGGGTCATGGCGGCGAGCGGCATGATGGCCGTCGGTGGCGGCGGCCTGCTGACCGGCATGCAATCCGCGTTCGCCGCGCCCGCGCCGAAGCGCGGCGGCAAGATCCGGGTCGCGAACGAATCGAGTTCGACGGCCGATACGCTCGACCCGGCCAAGGGCTCGACGGGCGCCGACTACATTCGATTCTTCATGTTCTACAGCGGCCTCACGCAGCTCGATGCGAGCCTGACGCCGCAAATGAATCTCGCCCAGTCGTTGCAGACGACCGACGCGAAAACGTGGGTCATCAAGCTGCGCAAGGGCGTCACGTTCCACGACGGGAAACCGGTCGGGCCGGCCGACGTGGTGTTCTCGCTGATGCGCCACAAGAACGCGGCCACCGCCTCGAAGGTCAAGCCGCTCGCCGATCAGTTCGCCGATGCGAAAGCGAGCGGCCCGGACGAGGTCACGCTCACGCTCGCCAGCGCGAACGCTGATCTGCCGGTGATCCTCGCGACGCCGCAGCTCGTGATCGTCAAGGACGGCACGACCGACTTCAGCACCGGCATCGGCTGCGGCCCGTACAAGCTGAAGTCGTTCAAGCCGGGCGTGTCGACCGTCGGCGTGCGCAACGACAGCTACTTCAAGCCGGGGATGCCGTATCTCGACGAGATCGAGCTGATCGGCATCAGCGACAGCGCCGCGCGCCTGAACGCGCTGCTGTCGGGCGACGTGCACCTGATCAACGCGATCGATCCGCGCTCGACGCAGCGGGTCGCGTCGACGCCGGGCTATGCGCTGCAGGAAACCAAGTCAGGGCTCTATACCGACCTGATCGTGCGTAGCGACAACCCGATCACCGCGAACCCGGATTTCGTCGAAGGGATGAAGTACCTGTTCGATCGCGAGCAGATCCGCTCGGCGGTGTTTCGCGGCTACGCGGTGATCGGCAACGACCAGCCGATCCCGCCGGGGCATCGCTACTTCAACGCATCGCTGCCGCAGCGGCCGCACGATCCGGACAAGGCGAAGTTCCTGTTCCAGAAGGCGGGCGCACTGGGCGCCCCGCTGCCGCCGATCTATGCGACGTCCGACGCGAACGGGTCGATCGAAATGGCCGTGCTGCTGCAGCAGGCCGGCCAAAAGATCGGGCTGAACCTGCAGGTGAACCGCGTGTCGCCCGACGGCTACTGGTCGAACCACTGGATGAAGCATCCGCTCGGCTTCGGCAACATCAATCCGCGCTCGAGCGCCGATGTGTTGTTCACGCAGTTCTTCAAGTCGGACGCGCCGTGGAACGAGTCGGGCTGGAAGAACGCGAAGTTCGACCAGTTGCTGCTCGCCGCGCGATCGGAAACCGACGACGCGAAGCGCAAGCAGATGTACGGCGACATGCAGGTGCTCGTCGCGCAACAGTGCCGGGTCGGCATTCCGGCCTTCATCAGCTTCCTCGACGGCTACGACAAGCGGCTCGCCGGTCTCGGCTCGATTCCGACCGGCGGAATGATGGGCTTCATGTTCGCCGAGCACGTGTGGTGGAACGCCTGAGCACGACGCGTGCCGCCGCCGCGCGACCAGTGCGGGCCCTCGCCCTGGTCGCGCGCGAATTTTTCCGGAGTGCCGCTTCATGAATCGAATCCTGCTCGGGCTGATCGGCCGGCGCATCGCGGTTACCGCGCTGACGCTGCTGATCGTGTCCGCGATCATCTTCACGATTACGAACCTGCTGCCGGGCGACGCCGCGCAGGCCGCGCTCGGCCAGTCCGCGACGCCGGAGACGGTCGCCGCGCTGCGTCAGCAGTTCGGCCTCGACATGCCGGCCCACGTGCGCTACCTGCACTGGCTCGCGGGGCTGCTGCACGGCGATTTCGGCCGCTCGCTGTCGGGCGACATGCCGGTGTCGGAGATGATCGGCGGACGTCTGCCGAAGTCGCTCGCGCTCGCGGCGATCACGACCGCCGTGTCGGTGCCGATCGCGCTGCTGCTCGGGATCCTCGCGGCGGTCAAGCGCGAGTCGGTGGTCGATCGCGTGATCAGCCTCGGCACGCTGTCGCTCGTCGCAACGCCGGAATTCCTGATCGCGACGGTCGCCGTGCTCGTGCTGGCCGTGAAGCTGCACTGGCTGTCTGCGCTGTCGTACAGCGGCCCGATCGAAAGCCTGCACGATTTCCTGCGCGCGTATGCGATGCCGGTGCTGACGCTGTGCGCGGTCGTGATCGCGCAGATGGCACGGATGACGCGCGCCGCGGTGATCGAGCAGCTGAGCGCGTCGTACGTCGAGATGGCCGTGCTCAAGGGCGCGAGCCCCGCGCGCGTCGTGCTGCGCCATGCGCTGCCGAACGCGATCGGCCCGATCGCCAATGCGGTCGCGCTGAGCCTGTCGTATCTGCTCGGCGGCGTGATCGTCGTCGAGACGATCTTCAACTATCCGGGGCTCGCGAGCCTGATGGTCGATGCCGTCGGCAACCGCGATTTCCCGCTGGTCCAGGCGTGCACGCTGATCTTCTGCGTCGCCTATCTGACGCTCGTGCTGTTCGCCGACCTGTGCTCGATCGTGTCGAACCCGAGACTGCGGACCTGAGCGTCCAGTCCTCCTTCCGAGATGCCGCCCATGCACCCGACCGAACCCGTTCAACGCAGCAGCGCGCTGCCGCCGTCCGGCGATCAGCCTCCGCCGTGGAGCGGCGCGACGCCGCCAGCCGCGCCCGCCCCCGACCAGCCGCGCAAGCGCCGCGCCGCGCGCGTGAAACTGACGACCGGCGGCCGCGTCGGCCTGTCTATGGTCGGTCTGATGCTGTTCATCGCGGCGTTCGCGCCGCTGCTCGCGCCGCACGACGTCGGCACGATCGTCACGCCCGACGTGTTCGCGCCGTTCAGCGCGAAGCTGCCGTTCGGCTCCGACTTCCTCGGCCGGGACATGCTGAGCCGGATCCTGTACGGCACGCGCCTGACCGTGCTGCTCGCGCTCGCGGCGGTGTTGCTCGCCGCGCTGACCGGCACGACGCTCGGGCTGCTCGCGACCGTCTCGGGCCGCGCGGTCGACGAGACGATGAGCCGGCTGCTCGATGCGCTCACGTCGATTCCGTCGAAGATGTTCGCGCTGATGTTCGTCGCCGCGTTCGGCTCGTCGCTGCCGCTCCTGGTCCTGACCGCCGCGGTCAGCTACATGCCGGGCTCGTACCGGATCGCGCGCGCGCTGGCGATCAACATCAGCACGCTCGAGTTCGTGCAGGTCGCGCGAGCCCGCGGCGAGAGCGCGCTGTACATCGCGTGCGTCGAGATGCTGCCGAACATGATCCACCCGATGCTGGCCGATACCGGGCTGCGCTTCACGTTCGTCGTGCTGCTGCTGAGCGGCCTGAGCTTTCTCGGGCTCGGCGTGCAGCCGCCGTACGCGGACCTCGGCTCGCTGGTGCGCGAGAACATCGCGAGCCTCGGCGACGGCTCGGCCGTCGCGATCATGCCCGCAGTCGCAATCGCGATCCTGACGGTGGGCGTCAACCTGTTGATCGACGGCCTGCCGCATCGCGGCCGCCGCAAGGGCGCGGCCGCTGCCGCGGGAGAACACTGATGCGAGATGAATCGACTCCGCTCGTCGAGGTGCGCGGGCTGCGCGTCGTCGGCGGCCGGCCGGGCGGCGAGGAAACGACGATCGTTCACGGCGTCGACTTCGAGATCGGGCGCGGCGAGGTGCTCGCGCTGATCGGCGAGTCCGGCTCCGGCAAGACGACGATCGCGCTGTCGCTGATGGGCCATGCGCGTGCCGGCTGCCGGATCGCCGGCGGGTCGGTGAAGCTCGGCGGCGTGGACGTCTGCACGTTGCCGGCGCCGGCGCTGGCCGCGCTGCGCGGGCGCAAGGTCGCGTATATCGCGCAGAGCGCGGCCGCCGCGTTCAACCCGTCGCGCACGATTCTCGACCAGGTGATCGAGAGCGCGCTGATCCACAAGACGATGACGAAGCGCGATGCGCAGGCGAAGGCGGTCGAGCTGTTCCGCGCGCTCGCGCTGCCCGAGCCGGAGACGATCGGCAAGCGCTATCCGCACCAGGTGTCGGGCGGCCAGCTGCAGCGGCTGATGGCCGCGATGGCGCTGATCACCGATCCGGAGCTGGTGATCCTCGATGAGCCGACCACCGCGCTCGACGTCACCACGCAGATCGACGTGCTGCAGGCGTTCAAGAGCGTGATCCGGCGCTGCGGGATGAGCGCGGTGTACGTGTCGCACGATCTGGCGGTGGTCGCGCAAATGGCCGACCGGATCGTCGTGCTGAGCGATGGCGTGATCCGCGAATCGGGCGACACCGAACAGATCCTGCATGCGCCGACGCATCCGTACACGCAGAGCCTGATCGCGGCGGTCACGCCGAGCGATGCCGAACGTGATGCGCTAGCGGCGAGCGCCGCGCCGGCGCCGCTGCTCGACGTGCGCGGCGCGGTCGCCGGCTACGGCGGCCGTACCGCGAAAGGCTTTCCCGCGAAGGTGATCCTTCACGAAGTGGACCTGCGCATCGGGCGCGGGCAGACGGTCGGCGTGATCGGCGAATCGGGCTCGGGCAAGACGACGCTCGCGAAGGTGATCGCGGGCCTCGTGCCGGCGACGGCCGGGCAGATCCTGCTCGACGGCGAGCCGCTCGCGCTCGACATCGGCAAGCGCACCAAGGAGCAGCACCGCCGCGTGCAGATCGTGTTCCAGAACGCCGATACCGCGCTCAATCCGGTGCATACCGTCGAGCGCACGCTGGCGCGGCCGCTCGCGTTCTATCACGGGATCAAGGGCGCGCGTGCACGGCAGCGCGTCGCGGAACTGCTGGAACTCGTGCGGCTGCCGCAGGCGGTCGCCGCGCGGCGTACCGGCGAGCTGTCCGGCGGGCAGAAGCAGCGCGTGAACCTCGCGCGCGCGCTGGCGGCCGAGCCTGACCTGATCCTGTGCGACGAGGTCACGTCGGCACTCGACACCGTGGTCGGCGCCGCGATCATGGACCTGCTGCGCGACCTGCAGGCGAAGCTCGGCGTGTCGTACGTGTTCATCACGCACGATATCGCGAAGGTGCGCGCGATCAGCGACGACATCGTCGTGCTGTACGCGGGCCGCCGCGTCGAAACCGGCAGCCGCGATGCGCTGTGCGCGCCGCCTTACCACCCGTATTCGCACCTGCTCGTGTCGTCGGCACCGGAGTTGCGCGCGGGCTGGCTCGACGATGCGGCCGAGCGCTGCCACCGGCCGCTGGTGCCGATCGGCGCGAGCGCCGACGATGTCGAGCTGTGTCCGTTCCTGTCGCGCTGCGCGATGCGGGTGGACGGCGTGTGCAACCGCACCGCGCCCGCGCTGCGCACGCTCGAGAACGGCGCGCAGGTGCTGTGCCATCGCAGCGAGGAAGACCTCGCGCGCTTCCAGGCCGAGCCGGCGGCGGGCGTCGCGCCGGTGCAGCCGGTGCGTCTGTAGCGCGCCGCGCGGCCTTCCGCATAGTGTGCTGCGGCGGTCGTGCAAAACGGTGGATCGTGCGCGCGCCGTGCGCGAATACGCGGCAACTGCGCTTTTTGACGGTGATTAAATGACTTTCAACGGGCGATCGCCAATCGCTGTCGCCGGAATGCTCGACAAGGATCCGATGAAATTCGAATCGTACTGGCTGGATACCCGCCCCGCGTTTCGTGCCGGCTGCGAAGGGCCCGTGGAAGGGCGCGCCGACGTGGTCGTGATCGGCGGCGGCTTCACCGGCCTGTCGGCGGCGCTTGCGCTGGCACAGCGCGGCGTATCGGTGATCGTGCTGGAAGCCGCGCAGATCGCGGGCGAAGCGTCCGGCCGCAACGGTGGCCAGTGCAATACGGGTGTCGCGCAGGACTACGCGTCGCTGGCCGCACGCATCGGCGCCGAGCCGGCGAAGCAGTTCTATCGCGCCTACGAAAGTGCGGTGAAGAGCGTCGAGACGATCGTCGCCGAGCATGCGATCGAGTGCGACTTTCGGCGGGCGGGCAAGCTGAAGCTCGCGGCGAAACCGCAGCATTTCGCGGGACTCGCGAAGACGTTCGACGCATTGCGGCGCGACGTCGATCCGGATATCGAACTGATCGAGCCGTCGCGAATCCGCGATGAAATCGCGTCCGACGGTTTCCACGGCGGGCTGTTGCAACGCAATGGCGTGCAGATGCACATGGGCAAGTTCGGCGTCGGGTTGGCGCAGGCGGCCGTGCGAGCCGGCGCACGCATCTACGAGCACGCGGCCGTCACGCGACTCGATCGGATCGACGGCGAGCGCCACACGATCACCAGCACGCGCGGCACGCTCGTCGCCGATCGCGTGCTGGTCGCGACCGGCGCGTCGCAGCATGGCCCGTTCGCGTGGTTCCGGCGGCGCATCGCGCCGGTCGGCAGTTTCATCGTCGTCACCGAGCCGCTGCCCGACGCGCAGTTGTACCGGCTGTTCCCGCATCGCCGCGCATACGTGACGTCGCGCCAGATCGGCAACTACTTCCGCGTGACGCCCGACAACCGGCTGCTGTTCGGCGGCCGCGCGCGCTTCGCGATGTCGAGCCCGCGCTCCGACGCAAAAAGCGGCGAGATCCTGCGCGCCGGCATGGCCGGCTATTTTCCGGAACTCGCGAACGTGCGGCTCGATTACTGCTGGGGCGGGCTGGTCGACATCACCGCCGACCGGCTGCCGCGCGCGGGTCAGCACGACGGGCTCTATTACTCGATGGGCTACAGCGGCCACGGCGTGCAGATGTCCGTGCACATGGGCCGCGTGATGGCCGACGTGCTGTACGGCGCGGCCGCGTCGAATCCGTGGCGCGAACTCGACTGGCCGGCGATGCCCGGCCATTTCGGGCAAGCGTGGTTCCTGCCGTTCGTCGGCGCGTATTACCGGATGCAGGATTTCCTGCACTGAAGCGGCTGCCTCGGGAAGATTCGATATGAACGCACGATTCGTTTGCCTGCTCGCCGCCGAAGAACGTCGCCGCGACGGGACGGGCGTCGGTGACACGATGGCCTCGTTGATCGAGCGATGCTCGATCGCGCATTTCGCCGCACAAGGCGCGACCGTTGAGACGATTGCATGAGGACGGCGAGCATGGCCACCCTGTTCCACGATTTTCCTGAAGGCGCGACGCCGCGCGCACTGCGTATTCCGCAGCCCGTCTCGCCAGCGATCGGCGACGTGCTGCGCACGATCGATGCATCGTTCGCGCAGCCGCTGAACCTCGACACGCTCGCGGCGGTGGCCGGACTGAGCGTGTCGAGGTTCACGGCGCGCTTTCGCAGCGAAGTCGGCTTGTCGCCGCACCGGTATCTGTGTCTCGTGCGTGTGCGGCGTGCGCAGGATTTGCTGCGCGCCGGTCTGGCGCCGTCGGTCGTCGCGACCGAGGTCGGCTTCTTCGATCAGAGCCATCTGTGCCGGCATTTCCGGCGGGTGCTCGGGATTACGCCGCGCGATTACGTGGTCGCCCGGGCGGGTGATGCGCCGGCGCGAACGTCGTCGATGCGCGCGCATGCCGAACGCAGCGAAGCGTCGCGTCACGCCGCGTAGGCGCGGCGCGGGCGACGCCCGCGAACAACGATTTCCGATACCGCGCGACGGGTTGTCGACAACATCGCCGCGCACCGGCAGGAGCAGAAATGACCGCAGTTTTCGTGTTGCATCGTGCCGACGGCACGGCCAATACAACAGCTTTCCGCAAGCAGGCGTTCGGTGAGCGTGATCCTTTCGCGCGACATCGTGAGATCGCGTGGGAAGGGCCCGATTCGATGGCCGCCGGGCGTATCCGTTTCGTCGGCGAGCTCGACGTCACGCGTTATCCGCACATCGAGACCCTCGTCGTCGTCGAAGGCGAGCTGACGCTGGAAGCGGCGGGCGCCGCACCGTTGGTGCTCGGGCCGGGGGAGGGGGCAGTGATCGGCGGCGGCACGGCGCTTCGCGTCACCGCGGAATCGCGCGTGCTCGTCACGTTCTGCGCGGCTGCATGCGCGCAACCGACGAAGGGCGGCCTGTTCCCGCTGCGTGCCGACGCCGACTTCAGGCCGTCCGCATCGCTGCCGGCAGAGGTGCTGCTCGGCCCCGCACCGCAATGCCGTAGCGACAACGTGTTCATCGACGACGGCGCCGAGTACTGCGCGGGCACGTGGGATTCGACGCCCTATCACCGGATCGTTCGCCCGCATCGCGTGAACGAGTTCATGCTCCTGCTCGCCGGCAGCGTACGGTTCGCCGCGCCCGACGGCAGCGTGCTGTCGCTCGGCGCCGGCGACGCGCTCTTCGTGCCGCGCGGCGCATCGATCGGATGGGAAAGCAGCGAACGCGTGGCGAAATTCTACGTCGTGCAAAACATCCACGTATCAACCGAACGAGACTGAACATGTCCCCTCCGTTGCGCCAAATCGAAACGCCGTCCACGCCGCCGGCTTCGGCCGATGTCGTCGTGATCGGCGGCGGCATCATCGGCGTCTTCACTGCCTACTACCTGGCCCGGCGCGGGGTGTCGGTCGCGCTGGTCGAGAAGGGCCGAATCGGGGCCGAGCAGTCGAGCCGCAACTGGGGCTGGTGCCGGCAGCAGAACCGCGACGAACGCGAATTGCCGATGGCAAGCAAGAGCATCGATCTGTGGGAACGATTCGCCGCCGAATCCGGCGAAGACACGGGCTTTCACCGCTGCGGACTGCTGTACCTGAGCAACGACGAGGCCGAGCTGTCGCGCTGGGCCAACTGGGGCGATTTCGCGAAGACCGCGGGCGTGACGACGTACATGCTCGACAGCAAGCAGGCCGGCGAGCGCGGGCACGCGACCGGGCGGTCGTGGAAGGGCGGCGTGTTCTCGCCGAGCGACGGCACGGCCGACCCGGGGAAGGCCGCGCCGGCCGTGGCGGCCGCGGTCATGAAGCTCGGCGGCAGCATCAACCAGCACTGCGCGGCGCGCGGCATCGAGCTGGAGGGCGGGCGCGTCAGCGGCGTCGTTACCGAGGCGGGCGTCATCAAGACCAGGACGGTCGTGCTCTCCGGCGGCGCATGGGCGTCGTCGTTCTGCCGACAGTTGGGGATTCGTTTTCCGCAGGCGTCGATCCGTCAGTCGATCCTGAGCGTGTCGCCTGTCGCGCATCCGCTGCCGGATGCGCTGTATACGTCCGGCGTGTCCATCACCCGCCGCAGCGACGGACGCTACGCACTGGCGATCAGCGGCCGCGCACGCGTGGACCTCACGCCGCAGTTCCTGCGATTCGCGCCGCAGTTCGTGCCGATGTTCGCGAAGCGCTGGCGCAATCTTCTTCCGGGCGGCCTCGAAGGCATGCGCGGCGGACACGAAACGCTGAAGCGGTGGCGGCTCGATGCGCCGACGCCGATGGAGGCGGTGCGCATCCTGGATCCGAAGCCAGACATGCCGACGGTCGCCGAAACGTATCGACGTGCCGTCGAACTGCTTCCTGAACTTCGCGAGTCGACGATCACGCACGCATGGGCCGGGTTCGTCGACAGCACGCCGGACGGCGTGCCAGGTATCGGCGAAGTGCCGGGCGTGCCGGGATTGATCCTGGCGGCAGGCTTTTCCGGGCACGGCTTCGGCATCGGCCCCGGCGCCGGTCACTTGATCGCGGATCTCGCCACGGGTGCGCAACCGATCGTGGACCCGGTGCCGTATCGGCCGAGCCGGTTCGGCGATTCCGCCTGGGGCAAGGTTGCCGACTTCTAGTGCGCGGTCGTCACTGGAACGACGGTGGCGGCCTCGGGACGATGCGTTTCGATCCGGACGGCGCGCGAGCGGCCGGATCGGTGTGGTGAATGCTCGCCGCGCTGTGTAGCCTGGTGCTGCCGACATTGGAGTGCGTGATGCGTTTCGGATCCTACTGGCTCGATACGTCCGAGCCGTTCATGAGCCGCTCGACCGAGCGGCCTGACGGAAGTTGCGACGTGGTGGTGGTGGGCGGCGGGATCACGGGTTCGGCGGCGGCGCTCGCGCTGGCGAAGAAGGGCGCGAGCGTGGTTGTCTGCGAAGCGGGCACCGTGGGACAGGCGGCGTCGGGACGCAACGGCGGCATGTGCAACAACGGCTTCGCGCAGGATTACGCGTTCCTGTCGCAGCGCATCGGCACGGAACTGGCGAACCGGTTGTATCTCGCATTCGACGCGGGTGTCGATACGGTCGAGCGGCTGGTCAGGGAGGAGGCGATCGATTGCGACTTCGCGCGCCGCGGCAAGCTCAAGCTCGCAGCGAAGCCCGAGCACTACGACAAGCTCGTGCGAAGCCAGGCGCTGCTCGCGGCAAGCGTCGACCCCGACACGCGCCTCGTGACGAAGGCGGAGCTGCACGACGAGATCGGTTCGAACCGCTATCACGGCGGGCTGATCTTCGAGAAGAGTGCCGGGATGCACGTCGGCCGCTATGTGCGCGGCCTGGCGAACGCCGCGCAAGCGCGCGGCGCGCACATTCTCGAGCATGCGCCGGTGCTCGGCATGACGCGGGAGGCGGGCGGCGCCTACGCGGTGCGAACGCCGCTCGGCGAGATCCGTACGCGCCAGGTGCTGCTCGCGAGCGGCATCTCGCAGGTCGGCCCGTTCGGCTGGATCCGGCGCAGGATCGTGCCGGTCGGCGCGTTCATCATCGTTACCGAGCCGTTGCCGCGCGAACTTCTTGACCGGCTGCTGCCGACCCGCCGGATGGTCACCGACACCAAGAACTTCGTCAATTTTTTTCGCGTCACGCCCGACAACCGGATGCTGTTCGGCGGGCGCGCGCGGTTCGCGACGTCCAACCCGCGTTCGGACGAAAAGAGCGGGCTGATCCTGCGACAGCAGATGTCCGCCGTGTTTCCCGAACTGGCCGCCGTGCGCATCGACTATTGCTGGGGCGGGATGGTCGACATGACGGCCAACCGCCTGCCGCGCGCGGGCCAGCGCGATGGTGTGTATTTTTCGATGGGCTATAGCGGCCACGGCACGCACATGGCGACGCTGATGGGCACGCTGATGGCGGAGATCATGGACGGACGCGCCGATCTCAATCCGTGGCAAAGCTTCGACTGGCCCGCGATTCCCGGCCACTTCGGCAAGCCGTGGTTTCTGCCGTTCGTCGGCGCATGGTATCGACTCAAGGACACGCTGCAATGAATTCACTGGTCAATTCACCGGTTCGTCATCTGATGGAAGCCGGCAGGCTCGATCGCTTCTTCATCGACGGCGACTGGGTTTTACCCGACGGCGGCGAGCGCTTCGCGGTCGTTTGCCCGTCCACCGAAGACGTGCTGTGCGACATCCCGCCCGGCAACGCACGCGATGCCGACCGCGCGGTGCGCGCCGCGCGCAACGCGTTCGAACGCTGGGCCGCGACCTCGCCGCAAGAACGCGCCGCGCTGCTCGACCGCGTGCACGCATTGATGCTGGAGCGCGCGGAACGGTTCGCCACGGCGCTTGCGCTCGAAATGGGCGCGCCGATCAGCTATGCACGCGGCGCCCATGTGCCGCTCGCGGCCGAACATATCCGGGTCGCGCGCGACAATCTGGCCAGCTACCCGTTCGTCACGCGGCGCGGGACGACCGCGGTCGTACGCGAGCCGATCGGCGTATGCGCGCTGATCACGCCGTGGAACTGGCCGATCTATCAGATCACCGCGAAGGTCGGCCCGGCGCTCGCGGCAGGCTGCACGGTGGTGCTGAAACCCAGCGAGCTGTCGCCGCTCAGCGCGCTGCTGTTCGCGGAAGTGATTGCCGATGCGGGCGTGCCGGCGGGCGTCTTCAACCTGGTGAGCGGCAGCGGCGAGGCGGTGGGTGGTGCGCTTTCGTCGCACCCCGAGGTCGACATGGTGTCGATTACCGGGTCGACGCGCGCGGGCGTGCTCGTGGCGCAGGCGGCGGCCCCGACCGTCAAGCGCGTCGCGCAGGAGCTGGGCGGCAAATCGCCGAACATCGTGTTGCCGGATGCGGACCTGCAGCAGGCGATCGGGCCGGGCGTGGCCGCCGCGTTCCGGAACATGGGGCAATCGTGCAGCGCGCCGACCCGCATGATCGTGCCGCGCGACGTGCTCGGCGCGGTCGAGGAACTGGCCGTCGCGGCAGCGCAACGGCTGATCGTCGGCGATCCGTTCGACGGCGCGACGACGCACGGGCCGCTCGCCAATCGCGCGCAGTTCGGTCGCGTCGCGCAGATGATCGACGCGGGCATCGACGAACGGGCGAAGCTGATCGCCGGCGGCCCCGGACGGCCCACGGGATTCGACCGCGGCTTCTATGCGCGGCCGACGATCTTTTCCGACGTCCGCACCAACATGGCGATCGCGCAGCAGGAGATCTTCGGTCCGGTCCTGGCGATTCTTCCTTACGATACGGTCGACGAAGCCGTCGCGATCGCGAACGACACGGTCTATGGGCTCGGCGCGCATGTGCAGGGCGCCGACAAGGAACGGGCACGTGCGGTGGCCGCGCGCATCCGGTCGGGGCAGGTGCATCTGAACTACCCGGCATGGGATCCGCAGGCGCCGTTCGGCGGCTACAAGCAGTCGGGCAATGGTCGCGAGTACGGGATCGAAGGGATGGAGGAGTATATGGAGATCAAGTCGATCGTCGGCTTTTACGACTGACGCAGCCGTCTATTTTTCGAAGGTGCCGAAATTGGAAAACCCCGTCATCCCCGACACGTCGCTTCAAGCGCATCACGCGCACTGGGCGAAGCTGCGCCGGGACCTGCATGCGCATCCCGAGCTGCGATTCGAAGAACACCGGACGGCCGACGTCGTCGCCCGCGAGCTCGAAGCGCTCGGCTATGCGGTGACGCGCGGGCTGGGCGGCACAGGTGTCGTCGCGAGCCTGCCTGGCGCGGATCCGGGCCGCGGCATCGTACTGCGTGCCGATCTGGACGCGTTGCCGATCCACGAAGCCAACGACTTCGCGCATGCATCGTGCACGCACGGGATCATGCACGCGTGCGGCCACGACGGCCATACCGTGATGTTGCTCGGCGCCGCACGCGTGCTGAAAGCGTTGCCGCAGCTGCCGGGCACCGTCCATTTCGTGTTTCAGCCCGGCGAAGAGGGCGGCGCGGGCGCGCGGAAGATGATCGACGACGGGCTGTTCGAGCAATGCCCGGCGGAAGCGGTATTCGGCATGCACAACTGGCCCGGCTTGCCGGCCGGGCATTTCGGGTTGCGCACGGGCCCCATCATGGCCGCGGGCTGCCGGTTCAGGATCACGGTGACCGGCAAGGGCGCGCATGCGGCGCAGCCGCACCTGGGCATCGATCCCGTCCCGCTCGCCTGTTCGATGGTGCTGCAGTGTCAGACCATCGCCGCGCGCCACAAGGATCCCGTGGATCCCGCCGTCATTTCCGTCTGCATGTTCCATGCGGGAACGACGGACAATGTCATTCCGGACACCGCCGAGCTGCGCGGGACGATTCGCACGCTGTCGTCGGCATTGCAGCAACAGTTGCAGCGCGACGTCCGGCTCATGTGCGAGGCGCTCGCCCGCGCTCATGGCGCGCAAGCCGACGTCGAGTTCTTTCAGTACTATCCGGCGACGGTCAACACGCCGGCCGAGACCGCGCTCTGCGAAGCGGTGATTCGCGACACCTTCGGCGACGCACGCGTTGACGCCAACGTGCCGCCGAACATGACGTCCGAAGACTTCGGCTTCATGCTCGAGGAGCGCCCCGGCGCTTATGTGCTGATCGGCAACGCGCCGGCCGGAACGGCTGCGCCGGCGCTGCATCACCCGAAATACGATTTCAACGACGACATCATTCCGGCCGGGGTACGGTATTGGGTCGCGTTGGCGCAGCATTACTTCAGGCGATCGCCGTGAGTGCGTGCGTGATGTCCGAGCAGCGGGCAGTGGAGGCGAAGCCCGCCGCGACACGCATTCGGAGCCCCGGCACGCATCACGCGCCCTGAGCGAGCGCCCTCACCTGAGCGGCCGACATCGCGCTGCGATGGATGCGGAATTCGTCGATCACGCCGTTGAAGAACGGGTCGCAATGCGCTATCAGCTGCGTCACTGGCGGCTTGCGTCGAATGTCGCGAACCTGTTCGCCCGGTGCTACGTCAGCGGGCGCAAATCGTGCGCAGTATGCGTGTTCTGCAACGAGCGAACGGTGCTGGCGAGCGCGAAATACAACCGGTCGTTGCGGCCGCCGTTTTTCGATACATCGGTGGCTCGCGATTTCGAGAGATCACGCATCGCGCGCGTGCTGCGGTAGCACCCAGAGCATCCGGCCAACCGCCTCGGCCTGATTTCGGGAATGCGTCTTCTCGTAGATCGCGCGCAACTGGGTGCGAACGGTCGAGAGCGACACGCCGGCAATGGCCGCGCATTCCTCCGGCGTCTTGCCGCCGACCAATGCTTCGGCGACGGCGGCTTCGGCGCTCGTCAAGCCGAATGCCTGCCGAAGTTGCTGAGCGACGACGAGCGGAGCGGCGCTGCGGCGCCTGGCGGTGATCAGTATCGCAGCGTCGCCGAGTGCGCCATCGCGTGCTTGTCCGGATAACGAAGCGATGCTGATGAAGATTTCGTGCGCGGCGCTCACGGTGCCGGCCAGCGCAAGGTTCTCGCTTTTGCGGGTCTTCGCGACACGTGCCACGGCCGCCTTGAGTGCATCGTTCTGCGGTGCGCTCGCCGCGCTCAGATGCCCGTGCTCGAGCTTGAGGCAAGTGGTGGCGCGCAACATCGACTCTGCGGCCCGGTTGACGAATATGACGCGCGAATGCCGGTCGAGCGTGAAGACGGACAAGCCCATTTCCTCCATCAGTTCGCGGCCGAGCGCAGCGTCCCGACGCAGCACGCTTGCATCCTGCCAGAGGTTGATCGCGCGTTGCAGATGCCCGGCCATGCCCGTCAGGTTCGCGCGTTCCTCTGACGAATAGGGCGGCCGGCCGTGCGCTCTCAGCAAGCCGAGCAGGATGTCGTCGCTGCCCGGGCGCGCGAAGCGCATTCCCATCAGGTAGCGAATGCCCGACGGAATCTGATAGTCCTGAAAGAATTCGCTGCGCTCGACATCGCGTTCGGTCAGATGATCCTGGCAGCAAACGAATTTGCCGAGCGGCGCATTCTCGACGAAGCCGCGGCGCGGATCGAGCGCGCCGTAATACTGGTCGTAGAGTGCGACGATCGTGTCGAATTCCGCACGCGGCGAATAGATCGAGAATTTCGGTGCATTGCGCGCGGCGTCCCAGCTGAACATATGAAAGACGTTTGCGCCGAGCGATTCGGATACCCGATGGAAGACTTCGAGAAAACCATCCGGGCATAGGGCGGCCTCGTAGAGGTCCCCGATGAGCTGGTCCCGTTGCATGTTCCACCCCGCCGCGTAATGATTTTGTATGCGGATTTTGTCTGACGATATTGATTCGAATACCGAATTTGTTTCAGGCTAACACGGGCTATTTGCCTTCCGTACCGCATTGTTTCTGGATTTTCATTCACTTGAATGATGATCGCAAAAATCGCCTTTGCGAGAATTCCGCTCAGCGTGCATGCGCGTTGCGTATCGCACCTGACAACCAGAAGACTCGCGGGGGAAAAACAATGAAACTCAAACCTGTCGTGTGGGGTATCGCAGCGCTGGTGGTGTCTGCTTGTGGAGGCGGCGGTTCATCTTCGTCACCATCCGAACCCGCCGCACAGACGGTCAGCGGCGTCGCGGCCGCCGGCGCGGCCATGCAGGCCGCGACGGTCAAACTGATGGATGCGACCGGCAAATCGGTCGACTGTCCCGCCGACGCCACGACCGGCGCGTTTCATTGCGCCGTGACCGGACTGACCGCGCCTTTCGCGTTGTCCGCTTACGGCAACGTCGCGGATTCTCAGGCCACGCTGATCGCACTCAGTGCCACGGGCGGCACGCAGACGATCAACATCACGCCGATCACGAATGCGATCGCCGCCACGATCATCGGCGACAACCCGACGAAGCTGCTGGCCGACACCGGATTGCTGCAGAGCAAGGTCACCGCCCAGGCGGTGGCCAGCACGGTGCAGGCCTATTCGTCCGCACTGGCCGACCTGCTGACCGCAACCGGCAATACGGGCGTCGACCTGATTTCCGGCCCGCTGACGGCCGGCGGCCCCGGCCTCGACCGGCTGCTCGACCAGGTGAAGATCAACGTGTTGCCGGACGGTGGGGTTCAGATCAGCTCGGTGGCGGGCGCGTCCAGCGATACGCCGGTGCAGCTTCAGCTCGCGGCCGGTGTCGCGCCGCAGCCTAGCGACAAGGCCAGCCTGCCGGCCGCCGCGACCATCAACGGCACGGTGGTGTCGAACCTGCCGAGCGCGAGCGACCTGGCGGGATTGCAGAGTGCGCTCAATCAGTGTTTCGCCGGTTCGACCGGCGCGGCGCGCGCGGGCGGCAACGTATCGGCGTGCGGCCGGATCTTTGTCGACGGCGTCGCGCCGGGCGCGCTGAACGCAGGCGTGCCCGCTGCCTATCTCGACAACGGCATGTCGGCCGACCAGGAATTCGGCGCGCATGCCGGCGGCGCGCCGGGCATCGTGGCCGACGATGCGATGAACAATACCAGCTTCAGCTTGCCGGAAGTCGTCCGCGTTATCGCCAGCGACACGATGTGGGTCAAGCTCGCGTGGACGCGCACCGACGGCATTCGCGACGGCATGCAGCAGCATGTGCAACTCGCGGTGCAGGCGAGCAGCCTCGCGAGCGGCGATACCGGCTGGCGCGTGGTCGGCAATCAGCGAGCCGTGCTGAGCAAGGTGAACGCGAATGCGCAGAAATGGGACTGGCTGAATCCGGCCAATCCGTCGACGGGGACCAACGCGTTCGTCGATTCGCTCAACCTGCAGGTCGGCACCGTCGATGCATCGGGCACCGCGGTGGATTTCGCGATCGTCAATGGCCCGGGATTGCGAAACGGCGTGTTCCTCCAGCCGTCGAGCGGTACGTGCGACACGCTGAACATCCGCGCGCAGATCGCGAGCGGGCAGACGCCGGCTCAGCTCGCCGCGCTGACGAAGAATGCGCAGTGCCGCAACAATTTCCGCCTGGCCGGTGTCGCGCAGGACCCGGCCAGCCAGAGCCTGTTCACGTGGCCCGGCGATGCGCCGCGCAACAACACCGCGTGGGCGAAGCCGCAACTGAGCGCCGCCGAGCTGGCCGACATCAAGCCCTTCAGTGCCTATACGATCGACGTCTACCAGAACGGCGACACGTCGGCGCCGGCCAGGCACTATACGGTCAGGCTGCGTACACCTTCGCCGTTGCCCGACGCGCTGCGCCAGTATGCGTGGCACGATCTGGCGCAGTCCACGCGCGATAGCCTGACGCCCGGCACCGCCAGCACGTTCGCGGGCGGCGCGACATTCCCGCTGAGCTGGACGTCGAAGGCAGGGCTGCCGTTCGTCAAGCGCGGCAACGTGCAGATTCGCGCGACCGCGTCGGGGCAGCCCGCGCCGACGTTCGTCAACGGTTCGGCACAGGCGTCGCCGGTCCTGCCGGGAGCGGCGGTGACGCTCAACGTGCCGGGCGACCAGGGCGTCGCGTTCCCGTCGGTGGCCGGCTGGACGGGCAGCACCGACTTCTCGTTCGTGAACCTGAGCTGGTCCGACACGGTCGACACGCTCTTTACCGAGTCCTTCGAGTACGACCGGTGACGGAGGCCGGGCAGATATGCCCGGTGAGAATGGGGCGGGCGGGGAGATTTTTTATCCCGCCGGCCCTTTTTGCGTCATGGCGTGGCGAGACGATGCGCGCCATGTCCTGAACGGCCTTCGAGCATGAATATTTTTATTGTCAATTCATCAGGCATGACTCGGGAGACGGCCACGCAGTCCACACGCGTGCAGCGCCGACGTTACTCGGCAGAATCATTCTCCGTCGATTCCCGGCGCTTGCGGATGCCCAGCAAAGGGCGTTGGCGACCCCGAGTCCCAGGCGCCACCCCGCCAGACAACCTCACATCGTCCATCGCGACGCTTCCTGTCGGCTCGTCACATTGCGCCACCAGGTACGCCGTATCGAAGCTGTAACGTTTTCGGTGCGATTTTCCCTGTTCCGCGCGCTTTCCATGGCAGGTGGCTGTCGCGGCTGCGTGGTTGCGAGACTGGCACGTTGTTAGCTTCATGGATTGCGGTGGGAACGATAGTTGCCGCGCGTTCGTGATCGTCCGACGAATCGATGCACTTGCATGACCGGACGTGTCCGCAACGCGGCACGTTCGCTCTCCCCCTCAGCCGATGGCGCCACACGGCCCGGCCGCCGACCGCTCGATCACGATGGGCGGAACGCGTCGGCCGCAACGTGTCGGGCATCGGCAGTTATCCCCCCTCCGACGGGAGAGCATAATGTTGGCCAACTCAATTCGGGCCCTACGAGCCTTTCTGATCGTCTTTTCCGTTTGCCTGTTGACGTTCGCAGCCGGGCCGGCGAACGCACTGTCGAATCAGTTGCTGTTGCTGCTGCCGGACAACTTTACGCTGCCGGACCCGCGTGTGTCCGCGTGGCTCGATTCGGCGGCGGAGGAGGGGTTGCAGATTTCGCTCATCAGCGACACGCAATTCAAGCAGGGCGGCACGTCGCTGCAGCAGTATCAGGGGCTCATCCTGCCGGACCAGGTGCATACGGTCGCCGACGATACGCTCGTGACCGCCATCCAGAACTACGCGCTGAACGGCGGGCGCGTGATGCTCGTCTATGATTTCGGTGTGCTGAACGCAACTGGATTCTATCCGGCCGGGCAATCGCGATTCAGCTCGATGGCCGGCGTCAACTACGTGCTCTACGATACGCTCGGCGGAAGCATGATCGGCCTCGGCCCTGTGACCGGGATGGGCAGCACGTTGCGCGCCCTTCAGATTCCGCCCGGGAAGTCGATGACATGGTCCGGCTCGACGACGACCGCGACGGCGTTGGCCGCAACCACGTCAACTTCTTCGACCGGCTCGACGACGAATCAGCTGCTCTTCCTGCAGCCGAGCACGTCGAACCCGGGCGGGCTTGCCGGGTACAACCATCAGGCGTATTTCACGTACAAGATGGATAACGGGCGCATGACCAGCGTGCCGCTGAATCTCGGGCGCGTGTCGACGGGCGGCAAGGTCAGATCCGGATCGTATTCGCCGACATCGACGACGCTGTCGTCGGTATCCACGGCGGTGAGTGGCGCGACGTCGCTCGCGACTGCGACACCGTCGGCGACGACGGACGTGCTCGAAGGAATTTCCGGCTACGTATACGGCTTCCTCACATATCCGAGCTACGTCACACAGGGCACGTATACAGGCACGACGCTGCTGACGTCGCCGAACTTCGGCCTCGTCTCCGGCTATCAGGCGTATGGAAACGGCGGCGTGATGTTCGTCAACCTGCCGCTCGCGTATCTCGACGGACAAACCGACAGCATGCCGATTCACGGCTTTCTGCGTTACTTCACGACGAACATCCTGTCGATGCCGCACCTGTCGCTGCAGCCGCGCGCGCAGGCCGGGATGGTCCTGAACTGGCACTTCTGCGCGGAAGACCAGATCCAGCCGGCGCAGTACCTGAAGAACTACGGTGTCTGGAACAGCGGCCCGTACTCGATCGTGATGACCGCCGGCCCGGACGACGTGACGATCGGCGACGGTCTCGGGATCAACCTGACGAACAATACGCAGGCGAAGCAACTTGTCGCGTTCCTGCTCAAGCGCGGGCACAAAGTCGGCAGCCACGGCGGCTGGGCGCACGACTACTGGGGGGCGAACGCCAGCGAAACGAATGCGAGCACGTTCACGCAATATCTGGTGCTGAACCACAATGCGGTCCAGTCGGTGACGGGCAAGCCGGACGTCGAATGGGCGGCGCCGGAAGGCAACACGCCGACGTGGGCGGTGAACTGGCTCGAGTCGAACGGCTATTCCGGTTACTACTTCACCGGCCATACCGGCAATGCGCAAACGCGGGCGTATCGCAACGGTTCGCTGCTGAATCCGGGCATCTGGGCGTTTCCGGTGATGCCGTTCGGCAAGTACGCGACGTTCGAGGAGTTCCAGGAGTTCGCGGTGCCGACGACAGACGTCCAGAACTGGTATCTGTCGCTGATGGACTTCGTCGTTGCGAACCGCACGAGCCGGTTGATCTACATGCACCCGCTGGGCGCGTCATGGTATCCGAACGTCGTTACGACGTTTCTCAGCTACGCGGCGTCGCTCGCGACGACGGGCCAGTTCAAGTGGTTCACGATGGACCAGCTCACGCAGTTCGACCGGCGCCGTCTGCTGGTGAACTGGACGGCGACAGATACCGGTACCAGCTGGACGTTCAGTGCAACGCATCCGACGAACCTCCAGGACATGACCTGGCTGTTGCCGAAGCGCACGTACCAGATGCCGAGCGTGAAAAGCGGAAGCGCGACGGTCGTCAGCACCGATCAGAACAACTGGCTGGTCATCGCGGGCACCGGGAAATCGCTGTCGTTCACGAGCGCGAAGGTGCAGTGACGCACCTCAGCTCGTTTGCCAAGGGGGAACACCATGAACCGAGCCTCGTTTGCGCGTGGGCTGTGCATGTTGGTCGTATCGGCGAGCGTCGCGCTTGCGACCGGCGTGGCGTTCGCGCAATCCTCGTCGCGAGCGCTGCATGGGTTTGCGAGGCCGCCGCTCCATCTGCACGGATCCGCGAAACGGAATCCGGTCGGCCTGTCGCCGCAGCAGATCCGCCATTTCTACGGGTTCGATCTATTGCCGGCGCGCGGCTATGGCGGCGACGATCAGGTCATCGCGATTGTCGATGCCTATGACAATCCGAACGTCGAGGCTGATCTGCGATTGTTCAGCAGCACGTTCGGCTTGCCGCCGTGCGCGTCCCCGCGCTGCTTCACGAAGGTGTACGCGACGCCGGACAAGCGGCCGCCGCCGCCCGATGCGCTGTGGGCGCTCGAAAGTTCGCTGGACGTGCAGTGGGCACACGCGATCGCACCCAATGCGCGGATCGTGCTGGTCGAAGCCGCATCGAGTTCGCTGGACGACCTGATGAGCGCGATCGCGCTCGCGACGAGTCCGGCACCGGGCGGGGTCGGCGCCAAGGTCGTGTCGATGAGCTGGGGGAGCGCCGAATTTCTGGCCGAAACGCAATACGACGGGCAATTCGCCAGCGCGAACGGTGTGTCGTTCGTCGCTGCGTCCGGCGACGGCGGCAATGGCGTCGACTACCCGGCCGCGTCGCCGTACGTGCTGAGCGTCGGCGGCACGTCGATCGCGACCGACGCAAGTGGCGCTTATGCCGGCGAAACGGCGTGGGCCGGCAGCGGCGGCGGACAGAGCGCCGTCGAGTCGGAACCGACGTATCAGTCGAACTTCGGGACGCCATCGGACAGCCTCGGGCTGCGCGGCGTGCCCGACGTCGCTTACGACGGCGACCCGGCGTCCGGCTTCGCGGTCTACGATTCGTACGGCTATGCGGGGCAGCGCGGCTGGTTCGTCGTCGGCGGCACGAGCGCGGGCGCACCGCAATGGTCCGCTTTGGTCGCGATCGTCAACAGCTTGCGCATCGCGCGCGGCAAGACGACGCTGAACGCGGTGAATGCGATCCAGAGCGTGCTGTACGGTCTCGCGTCGAGCGCTTACGCGGCGAACTTCCGCGACATTGTCAGCGGATCGAACGGCACATGCGGCACGCTTTGTACCGCGGCGGTCGGATACGACTACGTGACCGGCCTCGGGCGCCCGATGGCCGCCAATCTGATCCAGGCACTGATGGCCGCACCTTGACGTGGATATGTTGGCCGCTCGAGAAGATCAGGCGGGTCCGCGCGCCACATACGAGAATGTTGGTCGGTAGGCGTGTTCCCTCGTATCTGGCGGCGGGTCTGCGCTATTCACGATATTCGTGTTCGTGCATCCGCCCGCGCTCGTCCTCACGCCACGGATCATGTTCACGCGGATGACGATGCATCCACTCGTCGTGCTCCCAGTAGCGGTGGCCGTGCATGCCGATTGTGATCGACACACCCGGCGCCGGGGCGGGCTCTTCGTACCTCGGTTGCGGTGCAACGTAGACTTGCGCGAAGGCCGTGGTGGCCGCGACGAGTGCGCTGCCTGCCACGAGTGTCGCCAGAATTCTGCGGTTTGAAAGGGTCTTGGGCTTCATCGTGCTGTCCTCCATTCAGTACCTGACAACGAGCATGAATCGTTCTCGTACGAAGCGGCAGGCGCTTCGCTCCCTATTTCAACGACGCGATCCGCATCTCTTTGCAGCAATGCCGATCCGATGGCCGAACCCACGATGTCACCGTCGCCACAGGCCGGAAATGCAATCGCTTCGAGGCACGGCGTGTGAATAATGTGAAGGAATGCAGAGCATGATGGCGCAACGCGAAAGCGCACGCGGACAAGGTCCACAATGCAATCGGGATTTGCGTTCAGATCTGACAAAGCAACACTTACATTGAATTGAAATGAAGTGGAGGGAACCGCCCCATTCCCGCAGTGCCGATGTCGGGTCGAATATCGCTTCGCATCCGAAGGAATGGCCCCTGCTCTGCCTTGCGAGAGGGTGCGCACTGTTGGCATCACTGTTCTCCGCCCGGTGGCCAGTGCAGGGGCGGCGAGTCATTTCATCGACGAAGACGCACGACGTCGTTGTTCGATCATTCGCTCACATGCAGCGGGTATATGTGTTGCTCATTGCGCTGGCGGTGTTCGCCGGCACCGGACCCACGCATGGCGCCGCGATGTAACTGATGCGCGTTCGTAACAGGCTATCTCGTGGTCATATCAATTCAATGGAGACGTCCTCCGAACAGACCGAGCAGCCCGATGATGATCAGGTAGAGCGCAACGATGTAATTCAGGAGGCGGGGTACCACGAGGATGAGAATGCCGGCGATCAGCGAAACCAGCGGGCCGGCGCTAGTGAGCGTGTTCATGCTTCCTCCGCAAGATTGAGAACGAGTGGCCACCGCCTGCCTTGCCTCCGGCACCCGTTACAGAGATGCGAGCCTGGCGAGCGTCAAGCTTGCGGCCGTCAACTCATTGTCCACAAGCGCGAACGCTTCGACCGGCGCAATCGCCGTACCTGCACCGACGTTTCATCGCGATTGGGATCGGCGTGCCGGACCGCAGTTCGAGCATTCGTCAAGTTTCAAGGAGCAATGTCATGAACAAAGATCAGGTAAAAGGCCGCCTTACGGAAGCAAAGGGCAAGCTGAAGGAAATGGTTGGCAAGGTCGTGGGAAATCGAACAAGCAGATTGACGGGCAAGGCCGAACAGATCGTCGGCAAGACACAAGCATCATTCGGCGATGCAAAGGAGCGAATCAAGAAGCGGCATTAGAGCCTGACGTGGAAGACACCGAACTGGCTTCTCGTCAGACCGAAGCGGCCGGTGTGCATTGGAGTCGCTCTTCTGTGGCTTCGCGAAGCGTGCGTTGAAAGCGGCCACGACGGGAAGCGTGTAAACGTTGGCGTCTGCTGTCGTGTTGGTCCATCACAATCGCAACGCCTTGACCGGCCGATCGCGCATCGTCATCGTGATCTGGTCCGTTGGAGCCATCGCAGCCCTCGGCGCCGGACACCCACGGCCGTACTTCTGACACGGCCCAAAAGCGGACATTTCAATCTGGCCACTACACACCCAAAACGTTGAATGGCATCATGTAAAGTATGATTAGACATACGAATTGATTGACTCGCTGAGAAGAGATCCAACTTGAATCAGCACTGGTCACCAGGTCATCCCCACGGTCGCCGTGCACGCTGCTGGAGCGGTCGTATTACCCAAAGCAGCTTTTCGGGCGGCGCCGTGCCGTTGTGACGAACACGAGTGCACCGATCGCGCCGAAGTATCGTGATCGAAAGAGTGGTGCACCATGCATTGGGCATGGCAGGAAGCCTCAATGGATTGAGGGAGTGAAGGGCCGCGATCGTTTTTTGAGAAAGCACTGAGTCGAACTGACGGTCTAGCACAAAGCCACTAACGGTAACCAACGGGAAATTGGGCGCTGTGTCGCGAGTGGACCGGCTTCCTTCAGGTGTGACGGCGCGAAGTGTCGAACTGCCTGCTGCCGCGCACTTCGACGTTCAGAATGCGTGGAGAAATCCGCAGATGAGCGAACTTGTTCAGATTGCGCCCGGCGTTGCGTTCTGTAAGCGCTGAGCCCTTGATCGAGGGCCTGCCTACTTTCACGTGCGGACGGCGCGCGTTTCCTGACACCGCGCGCCTACGCCTACGGCAAATTAGTGATATTGGTACGGGATGTGGTTTTCAGCCGCTCCGCCAATGGTGTGCGTCAACTGGCAACGGGACATCAAATACTGGCGCTTCTCCCGGAGCTTCTGCGCCTTGATCCTGTCGCCATACCGGCTCGCAGCTTCGGCTTTGACTTCAAGTTTACGCAGCTTCTTTTGATAGCCGTAGCTATTGCATTGGCCTGCGAAGGCGGGCACGGCGAGCGCCATCAAGAGAAGAGTCAGGGTTATTTTTTTCATTGTTCAGAACGATCCCAAAAAATCTGAGTGAATGATTCGCAGGGAAGGAATCGCGTTATCAGGCCGACGCCTCCCACGCGAACCTATCGTCGCGAAATCGACTAATCGGAACAATCAGATACGTCTGAAAGAAAGTCAAAGATGGACAAGGACCGTCTCGAGTGCTGGTGTAAGCGCGCGAGGAGTCCTGATTTTTCACGAAAAGGACGACTGCACTCGATTAGACGGATTCCAATCCGACAAAGTCTTGTCGTGTGGAACCCAATGAGGAATTCTATAAAAGACCTACGCAAAATCGAATTGCGAGGTGTCACCAACGGCGATCGGGCGTGGGGATCGACAGCCGCTGATGCGGCTGCGGTCCCGTCTGTCGATCGCCGCTGGGAGCCTGAGACAGTCGTAGACGGAACCGTCGCTCACGATGCTGGCGAAGCGGTGCGGCATCGAAGGATTTATTCGCGGAATGTCTAATGTCAGCGCAGAGCACCGCCAAGGCCGCAGTCGCTTAGAGCCAGTCAGCGCGTACGCGGACTTCACCACTGGCCGAAACGGTACCAAACCAGGGCGCGCCTGACGTGTCGGTCGCTAGTTGCTTTGGATCGAGCGGGAAGCGCAGGTCCATATCGAGGGCCCCCTCGTACGCGAATGCGCCGCCGAGGGTCTCGCGCCACCTTAGCGTGGCAACGTCATACACGGTGCCGGCGCAATTGTCCGGGCGGTCGTCGAGCCCAGTGCCGTCATAAAAGCGGACGATTGACGGCACTGCAACCACTGTTGCACCACTCTTGTCGACGAATTTGCAACGTGGCCCGTCGGCGGTTTGCACACTGGGCGCGAGCACGTCTACCGACACCTTGGTCGCCTTCGACGCGCCATACTGGCGGATTGTGAGCGGCACGACGATCTCCGCATCCTGGCCGATCGAACCGGAATATTTGCCCATCGCGGCGGGGTCGCGCTCGTCGATCGCGACGCCGAATGTGAGACGTTTCAGTTCCGTATCTTCGAAAAAGGACACCCGCATGTCGACGGCCGTTCCACCGGTAGATTGCACGATCGCGCCGATGGTTTCGCCGAGCGGCTTCGCTTCGGCGTCGCCCAGCAGCGAATCCAGCAGACTCGACGTGACCACCAGTTTCGTTGTGCCTAAGGCAGTCGCAGAGACCTTCGACAACTTCTGCCCGCCAGCCGTCTTGAACCATACGTCGGATTGCTGAGAAGGCGGTACGATGAACGAAATGTTATCCATCGTGGCCGTGGAGTTGGCGGATATCGGGCATTCCATGTTGCCGTCCGTGATACGGCATACGGGCGGAACGGATACGAGCATTTTGCCGTTCGACACGCTGATGGTGCCGCTGATCGGTGACAGCGTGAGCGTCCGGGAGGCGGTTGGCGTCACCGTCGTTCTGTAAATGAACTGGCTGGAGTATCCGCAAAGGCCCATGTTCGAGAAGTTTCCATTCAACCACCAATCCGAAAGCTGCTGACCGCGGTCTCCAAGCATGATAGAGGAGTAGAACATATGCGCACCGAACGTCATCGGTGACTGGTTCAGGAAGGCGTCCGCCACCATCTTTCTGGCGGTCTGATCTTGCACTTGAGTACCCGGCCCGCGAACGAACTGCCCCAGCGAGTTGCTGGTTTGCTGCGTAAATTGAGCAATTGACGCGATTTGCATGCCGTTGATGATGTAGTCCGCGCTGAGACGATTTAGTGTGGTCTTGCTCGAATAGGGAAGATTGGGGAAGCGCACATCCTGGCTATTCGGAACAACGATCGAGCGCAAGCCGCCGCTCGCCGACAGCCATGCGCCGACAGCGACGTCCGGGAAATCGTCCCAGGTGGTCGCTTCCTTGAAGATGATTGCCAACTGCGTCAGTTGGGGATTCGTTTTGTGAATGCGCCCGACGAGTGCACCCATCGTACCAGTGGGAATGTCAGGCAAATAAAGATAATCACCCACCTCAATCACTAACGGCGCATAAGAGTGGTCGGAAATCGTCGGCGAACGGCTGCACGGAACGCTGAACGGGTCATCGGCCGCGGCATGGGCAGAGACAGCATGACCGAGCGCCAGCGCGCCGCTCAAGCAAAAGCGAATCGCAGCGCGTAGAAAAAGTGGTTTGAGATTTGACATTTCAATGCAATGGCGAGGAGAGGAGAGGAGTAGACACATTCGGTGGAGCGCACATGATTTGTTGACCGCCATCCGGATTCAGGTCGACACGCAACGCACGTTCGACCACGAGCGGTTGAGCGGAGGGGGCCGCGATGAGGACCGGATAACCGAGTCGTCCCGCTAATCACACGCAAAATGGCTTTCGTATGCTAACGGAGGGGCGCGCGATCAGAATATGAGAACCGTCCTAAATGCATCCCGCGGATATCCGCGCAATGCCCGCTCGGCCTGCCGGCGGAGTCGGGGAAGGTCTCGACGATAGCTGCTGAATCGTTGCGAGAGAACGCACGGAGCGTACGCCTTCCGCGCTCGCGCCACTGGAGCGTCGATCAGATGTATCAGTCTGCGATTGAGCGCGAGGCCGTGTGAATGTTCTCGCGCGGACTACCGCGACGCGTTCGTTCGCGCCCGGATGCGTGCAGACCGGCCGTTGTGCAATGGCACCTGCAGGCGTCGGGCATGTCTTCTGGCTTGACGATCCGTAGAGACCGCGCATACGGCGCGGCACTCACGTTGCATACCGGCATCTTGTCCGCCCTCGAGCGACGCACGCCTGGAACCGGCCAGGGCGTATCGCACCCATCGCCGTGTGGCGCCATTCAGCGCAGGTGAAAACACACGCGGACGTGTTTCGGCAGCGCGTTGCGGGTGCGCCGCGAAATGCACCGACCATCGTGGTCGTGATGCGTGTTGTCTTCGGTTCCGGCGCACCTGCCGGTTTCGCACGTCCAAATCATCGCGTCCGCGGCAAACCTTTTTCTGTTGGCTTACTTGCCGGAGAGGGATGCGCTCGGGTGTGACTGTCATCCATCAGCACGGGCGCCGGGCCGCATGAGCATGTGCCGTTCGAAGCGGGTCAAGGATTTTTTAGGCCCATTCTTATATTACATTGGCCTTTCAATTGAAATAATTCGTTTCGCCGCCGTGATCTGGCAAACCCATTGAACCGGCAGTTGGTAGGACGGGCGGTCCAGAAGCATCCCCGGGTATGGGATGTCGTCTGGTCATCCAAGTTAATTGATGAACACCTTTGAGAGATCGATATGAAGAAAACTGCATTCCGCCTCGCAGTGGCATCCGCACTCGCAGTCGCGTTCGCTGTTCCGGCCATCGCCGCAACCGTGGGCCCGGAAGAAGCACGCGTGAAGTGGACGGCATCCGTTGTCAAGAAGTCCGACGTGACGCTGAGCGTCTTCGCGGAAGGTAGCACGACGCTCGATTTCGAGTGGAACCCGTCGAGCGAAGCATTCTCGACGCAGGACCGCACGCTGACCGTTCTCGCGGCGGGTTACGAAGGCGGCACGGGCTACAAGATCCAGGCGCAAGTCACGAAGAACACGCTGAATGCCGTTGCAGGTGGCGTGAAGGATTCGCTGAAGGTCGGCGTCGATCTCGGTGGCGTCGAGCTGAGCGAAACCCTCACCGACATCCTGTCGGGCACCGGCGGTGACGCGGCGCCGTCGATCGCGGCAAATGGCCTGCAGAACATGAATCTGTCGAAGGTCGGCCCGAACAAGACGCCGAACGGCTCGTACCACCAGGCGAATGGCGTGCCGGTGAAGTTCTCGATCGCAGAAGGCACCGACAAGGACGGAAACGCGCTGACTGGCACAGGTCTGTCTGGCGTCTCCGACGGCCGTTACAACGGCGACGTCGAAGTGCGTTTCGTCGCGAGCTGGGAAACGCCGACCGCGTAAGTTGCGCCGAATGCCTGCGTAGATTCGGTCGAAGCAGGCATTGACTCCGGTAATGCCGGACCTCGCGGTCTAGGGGTTCGGCATTTTCTTTTTCTTTTCTTTCGGAGGACACGATGAAGCCACTCAAACTCTTGGCGCTGGCGGCCGCGCTGATGGGCGCGCAGCATGCATCGGCCATTGGCATCGGATCGTTGACGACCGAAATGCAGGAAAACGAGTTCTACGTCGTCAAGCAGATCAAGAACGACGACTCGATAGCCAAATTCGTGTCGACGGAAGTCCAGGAGATTACCAATCCGCGGCAATTGAATGTGCTGCATGAGCAGAAAAAGGATGTGCTGATCTCGCCCGCAACGGTGTTTCTGCCGCCGCATCGAACGGCGGACGTCAAGATCTACTACCAGGGCAAGCGGGACGACAAGGAGCGCTACTACCAGTTGTCGTTCATTGAACAGGCCGTGTCGTCGCAATCGAACATCAGTGATGGCGTCAGCTTGTCCGCGAAGCAGCGCATTCGGCTGAGTTCGATCCTCGTCGTGCGCCCGCGAATGATCCACTTCAAATTCGAACACGACGGCAACGGGCGTGTGAAGAACATCGGAAATACCTTCGTCCATGTCACGGCCACGGGGAAGTGCGAAGAAAAGGCCGCGACCGAACCGAAGGCGTGCAGCCGATCCACTTTCCTGCTCCCGGGCGAGTCGGGAGACATGCGAAAGGAAAAGGGCTTGGTATCCCTTCAAGGCATTGGCGTCTGGAAAGGCAGCGAGTACCAGTATTTCCCGATGAATGCCGCACCGTCGAAGGTCGTAGCGAAGTAAGCGAATCACGGTTATGTGACTTGGATAAACAGAGATTCAATTTGGACTGCGAATGAAAAAGTCGACAATGACAGCAATTAACGTCGCCGTATCCCTTGCGGGAGGATGGGTGTCGTCGGCTGTGCTTGCGGCGGATCATTCGGTGATGTTCGATCGGGGTGCGCGGGCAGTCGAGACGCCCGAAGCTGACAGGGGGCGCGACGAGTCCGCATACGCCGTCGATGTCGACGCGATCACGGCCTCGGAATACGCATCGGTGTCCGTGCCAGCGTCGGACATGGAACCAGGCCGCGATGCTCGCTCGTTGAATCCGGAAATTGCCGATCGCGCGCCCGATCCTGCGGAGGGTGCAGATGCCGATGGCACATTGGCTGCTGGTCAGTACGCCTTTCCTGACAACCTGCTCGGTGCACTCGAGCAGGGTGTCGACGTGCCCGTGCGGCTCAAGATCGATAGCGGTTCGGAGGAAGCGGGCCGGGCGACCGTCAAGTACGATGGTCGCACGCTGACGCTGGTGGACTTCAGCCTCGCGAAGATCGCCATCACGGATGCCGCGAAGCAAAGGATTGCGGATCGCTACGGCAAGCCGCTGCGCATGGTCGCGGAAACGTCGAGCGCACGCGAGGACGTATCTGACGTCCAACTGGAATTCAATCTCCGGACGTTCGAACTGGTTGCACAGCTGCCGAGGGATGCCTATGCAAGCGAAGGCGCGCCGCGCTTGCATATGCTGCCCGACAGTACCGAGAAGCATCCGAGCGGTGTGCTGAATTACGACATGTCGGTCGTGAAGAACGCCAGAGCCGATGCGAACGGCTACCTCCACATGCAGTCGGTCAGCGCAATTGGTGTCAATCACGCGTATGTTGAGGGCGACATTCGCAGCGGCGACGATTTCAACCTGTATGAAGCGCGGCTGGAACGTGATTACCGCGGCGTATCGATCACGGCCGGCTATCTGAGCACCTGGTCGATGAATGCGCTGGGGCAGACAACGTTCCTTCCGGGCGGGCGCTTTCTTGGCGTCAGCGCAGGCACCGCGAGCCGCTCGGAGTTGAACGACGGCTCGCTGGCGCGCACGCCAATCTTCGCGTTCATGCCTGCATCGGGTGAAGTGCAGATTCATCGCGACGGCAAGCTGATCAACGTTCAGCATCTTCCCCTCGGCAACCAGGAAATCGATACGCGCCAGTTGCCAGTCGGGACTTACCCGATTCGCGTGGACGTCGTTGTCAACGGTCGTGTGGTGTCGTCCCGCAATGAGCAAGTGTACAAGCCGAGTAACGGCGGAACCGGTGCGGACACGCAGTATCAGTTCTATGTCGGCCAGTATGTTGCGAACAACGTTGGGGGGCGTGGTGCGATCAGCCGACAGCTCGTCGGCGCGAGCGGCAAGATGGCGACTCGGTTCGGCACGTTTAACGGAAGTGCATATTATTTTGACGGTCTGGCCGCCGCCGAACTGCGGTATCAACGGGGTTTCAAGCACGGTAACGTAGGCATCGACACGGGAGCGACGAGCGACGGCGGTTTTCGCGTGAATGCGAATGGCGCGGCGAACATCGGGCCTGTCGGCGCGTGGGCGAACTACATGCTGACGACGGGCAGCACCGCGAAAAACGGCGTATACAATCAGCGCACACTGAGCTTCGGTTCGAACGTGAACGTTGCGCGTATGTTCGGCTGGGCCAACAACGCGACGCTCAACGTGAGCGGAAGCGTATACGGCGGCGGTGGTCAGGACTACCGCATCGACTGGAGCCAGGACATTTACTCGAACAAATGGGTGCGCGTGATGCTCAATGGCGGCCAGATGTTCAGCCGGAATAGCGGCGGCATGGGCCGTAAGTGGAACAATGCGTTCTACGTCGGCCTGAATGCGACGTTCTCGTTCGGCGACGCAGGCATCGACTATTCGCGTTCGCTCGATACCGAGCAGATCGGCGCGCACGTCGGCTGGCGGCCGGAGCGTATCCCGGGCGTCGACTATCTGTCGGCAGGGGTCAACCGCTCGCGTTCGCTGTCGAGCGACTATGGCAATCCGTCGAGCACCCAAGCGAACCTTGGCGCGCAGGGCCACAACCGCTGGTTCGGCTGGCAAGGTAACGTGAACATCGACGATACCGGCGACGCCAGCGGCACCGCCGCGATGCAGGGCAGTGTCGGGTGGAACACGCGCGGCATCGGGTTCAACAGCAAGAAGGGCGAAAGCGGCGTGATCGTCGGCGTGGACAAGTCGGCACGTGGCAACCTCGAGATGGTGTCGACGAATGGGGCGTTGGCGCTCGATTCGCGTTCCACGTTCGTTCCGCTTACGGGATACCGCGAACACCGCGTGACGATCCGCACGCGTCGTGACACGCCGGAAAACTTCGATATCCAGGAAGGCGACGCCAAGCTCGTGCTGTATCCGGGCAACGTCGCGTCGATGATGCCGAAGGTCCGCCGGCTGGTAACGGTGTTCGGCGTGCTGACCGAGAACGGTTTGGTGAAGCCGAACACCGAGATTCGCAACCACATCGGCAAGGCTACGACTGCGGCCGACGGCGGTTTCGTGATCGACGTCGATACCGCCTATCCGGTCATTCAATATGAGACGGGCACCGGCGGAACGTGCGAGATCGACTTTGACCTCAGCAAGGCGCAAGGCGCGCTGTGGGTTGATCAGATCGAGTGCAAACCGAAAAGCGTGGCCGATGCGCGCCCGGTTCGGCGTCGCGAAGGCTGATACCAAACCAAAATGGAGGAGACGTATCCATATGCGCGGCCGACGCAGTCGGTCGCGCGTCTATTTTTGTCGGGTAACGCGCGATGCCGGGCCGACCGGCTGAGTTGTAGCGGGTGAGATGCGTATGCGCGGACCAGTAACCAGTGAGGAATCGATTGAGGCAATTCGCAGCGTTCTTGATGTTGGTCTGGTCTTGCACCGCGCAGGCATTGTCCGTTGGCGACATGACCTATTTCATGGGGTCCGGGAAAGACTATCTCGTTCGCGAGGTCGTGAACGACAGCGACCAGACGCGCGTATACGGCGTGTCAGTGGAGGAAAGTGCTCCGCCGTATGGCGACGTCGCGACCTGGAAGCCGAACGGCGGCGATCTGATGTACGCACCGAAGCAGCTCGTGTTACGCCCGAACAAGAGTGGGTGGTTGCGTCTCTATTTCAAAGGTGTAAGTGACGACTCGCCACGCTATTTTCGCGTGACGTTCCGGGAGGAGCGCGCGGTTTCGATCGATACAAATGCGGTCAAGGTGAAACCGCGTCTCGAGTTGCAGACAATCCTGGTCGTGCAGCCGAGGTCGCCAAGGCAGGCTTATCGGGTCGATGGGACGCTATTCGTTAATACGGGGAACACGGTCATGCTGGCAACCGCGCATGGGGAATGTGCGCTTTTGATTGACTGCATGCGAGACCGCTATTTGTCGCCTGGTGAATCACTCGATCTGGCCGGGCTGAATCCAGTGGGCGGCCCGGTCAGGGTCGTCTTGGCAAACGGGACCGACACGCATGAAGTGAAAGTGGTGCCGGTGAATTAATTTTCCCTGTCGCTCGATGTATTCGAACCCATCGGCACGGGTGCGATAGGCGCGCCTGCTCACGCGCTCGGTTCTTCAGGGTTGAAGAAGCATTCCATTGCGGCGTTGTCCCCAAGAATCGCCTCGACGGCTCATGCCAAATGCAATGCCCTCTTGCCTGAGTAGCGATCTTGAAAGCAGATCGGCACCGGCATCACGCCGCCGTACAACTGACACCTTAGCCAGCGTCAAGAGGCACCGGGCGCGACAGAGGGGCGCCCTTGCCCCCTAAACAAGGCTTGGTCCCGGACGCAGCGCCCCCATCCCAAGAAGCCGCATTGGATCGCGGCCCATCTATTCCAATTTCACATTCGGATTAACCCGCGATGGATAGCGACAACAGCAACGCCGCGTTACCTCGAGCAAAGCAAGTAGCCGTCGTCCCGGTGAATCTGATCCAACCCGCCGACGTGGGGCAGAGCATCAGTGCCTTCGACGACTGGCTGATCAGCATCAGCGACGGCACGATCTCGCTGGAACGTATCTCCACCATGGCCGGTGCGCTGCCGGTGTTGGGCAACATCCTCGCACTGGCGGACGTGTTCGGCGATATCGTCACCCTCGCCAAGAGTAAAGAGCGCCATACGCTCGATTGGGTGAGCCTGGGCATCAACCTGATGGGCGTGGTGCCCTTGCCCGGCGCAGCGGCTGCCCGCATGAGTTTGCGCCCCGGCTTGTTCCTGGTGCGTCAGGAGTTGCGCAAGAGCGGCAAGCAACTGGTCGGCGAGGCAATGCTCACGGTGCTCGCTACCAGTTTGAACGCCAGCATCAAGGGCAGCCTGGAAGACTTCGTGACGAAGGCACGGGCCGAGTTGTCCGGTTTCATCGAAGCGGCCGCCCAGTATGGAGAGGCGCTGATCGTTGACCTGGCCAACGGCCTGGACGCGATCGTGCTGAGCGAGCTGGATGCCGAGGGCAATCTCAAGGCGGCGAAGGCGGAACTGTTCGAGGCCACGGGCAAACTCTGGCGTGACCCGCTCGGCGTATTCACCAATGTGTATGGCGCCGCCACGCAATTCCAGGCGAGCGTGGCCAAGGCCAGCCTCAACCTGGCGACAATGGCGATACCGAAGCGCGCCCGCGAAGCAGTGCTGCGGGAGACCGCAGCACTTCGTCGGCTGTCCCCCGAACTCGGTCGGCAGATTCGCCGTCTGGCCGACGAAAACATTGAGCAGAGCATCGGCTGGATCATCGCGGGCCTGGCCCGTGCCGTGCTCGCCCGCAGACCAGGCCGGGGACATGGCGCCAACGTCAAGTCGGGCACCACCAGCATCAGCAAGGCCAGCCACCCGGGGCAGCCGCTGGAGCCGCGCCCCGTCGAACGTAGGGCCCAGGGCGATGCCAAGCCCCAGAAAAACGGCACGTGTGTCGGCAGTTGCGGCAGCATCAGCTTCGCCATGGGCAGCGAGACCATCGCGCATACCGACTTCGCCTTGCCGGGTCCGTTCCCCATTGAATGGACCCGCACCTACCGCTCCAGCCTGGGTGCTTTCGACGATGGCGTGCTGGGCGCGCGCTGGATCACGCCATACACCACGCGCTTCGACGTGCGGGGCGAAGGCCTGCG
>NZ_CABVPN010000019.1 GCF_902499115.1 Burkholderia diffusa | reverse complement strand
TTCCCGTGTGAAAGTAGGTAATCGTCAGGCTCCCTAAGCCAAGAACCCCCGCCCAAAAGGCGGGGGTTTTTGCATTTCGACCGCCGAAATGTGCGGTGCGCCTGGCATGGGTTGCAGCTCGTGCCGAAAGGCTACACGGCAGCGCACCTGAGTGACCGGCCCGTTGCAGTTTCAGAACAATCGTCGCTTGTCACAGTTACTAACGGTCTGGAGCATCGGGTACCGACCTTCCAGACGGATAGTGGCTTGCGACGCTCACCATCGACAATGCGCTGATCACATCGGCGTGATGATGAGTCGCTTGTCCTCGACGGTAATCCGGACGCGTTCTCCAGCCTCGAATCCCGCGTCCTCAAGCCATACTCCAGCCAATTTGATCCACGGGAAGTATGTCGTGTTCAGTTTCCGGTGCGCTCTTATGGCACGGAGGACCCGAGACAAGGAATGATGGCGCGCTGACTCTTGAACAGTGACGAAGCGTTCCGTTACGACGGGGCGTGACTTATGATTGGCGTTAGTCATTTCCGACTCCTGAGGTGAGTTGGTTGTGGTCAGCGGGTCGTATGGGTGGCAGCCCATGCGGCCCGCGCTCTTACTGCTTTGGTCTCTCTTCAGCCTTCCTTCGAGTTCGCGATTTCTAGCGAAACGATCTTCTCTATCGCGCGTGGTTCAGACAGTTTAGTGGGTGGCGCATCTCATAACTCAGTTTATTTTCCGGATAACCAAACGGAGGATGCGCTGCGAGGGAGAGGCATCGGTCGTAGAGAGACTTTCGTACCTGTCCAATGGTTTGCTGATGATGGTAACAATATGACTTTTCATAACCAATAAAATAAAGCCAACAACAATGAAACCGTTCTATCTCAAGAAGGAACATCATTGAGAAGTGGTGAGAAGTTGCAGTGTCGATCCTGAAGAGAATGTTTGGTGATTTTATTAATGCGTGCCGGGGGCGGCGTCCCTTCGAACGACGGGGAGCGGGATGACTGGCTCGACGCGATTCGAACGAGGGGCGATCGATATCGAGAGCTGCCGCACAGATCATTTAGCAAAACGGGCAAGCAACTCCGCATCGTTGCGAAAGTCGATGAACCGATGCGGTCGTGCGACCGGTTGAAATAGTGTGGCCGTCTGCTGGCCACGCAACACTCGCGGCTGACCTCGGCGCTGTTCGATGCACTGGCCTACGAGCGAGTCAGCTCACGTACTTGCCGAAAACGGGTCCAGCGTTGTCGCACATTTCGAACTGCTGCTCGACCGGCCGGTGCCCAAACAGACCATCCTGTAGCTTGCTTTGCGCGACCTTCCGCCGTGACTCGAATGCAACTGCACCAGATCAGCAAGCTGCGCGACTTGGATGCCAGCTAAGGAGAATAAGTAATTCGGTCTCTATATCGGCCGACATCCATCTTCACACATACAATAGCGGGTACGCTGGGACACGAATGTGGGAAATGTTAACCACGTTCGCGCGAATTTATTACAGGACTCAAAATCACTGGCATGAATACTGCAACGTGGGTGGTCGAAAACTGCCAAATTCTCCTCAGGAAGGCATCGGGAGAGCGCGTGGTTCCCCCAGCGATTGACATTTTCAGGGCAGTCTTCGGCCGTCTGCGTGTCTGTGCCGATGAGGCTGTCCGGAGCCCTCTAGACGACATTTCCTCGTTGACGTTCTCACGGGCGCCGGCCCAGCCGGCAGTTCGTCTTTCGGGGAGTGATGGCCGCAACCTCCGACTCACTTTTGGTCACGCTACGGACACGGGCTTTGTTCGGGTACATGGCGAGAGCGACCAGCTCGTTCACGACGGACGCTGGTACCCCATCAGGGCGGACCTAGTGCAGTCGGCTTTCGACTGGCTGGAGATTGCGGGAGTGAAACCCGATGGGCTCATCACTGTTGGTGAGCTAGTCGCCCTGCGAGCTCAAAAGGAGACGCCGTTTGCGGTATTCGATGAAGTAGTCTTCGATGCTGCGAAATCAGTCATTGATGAGCCGCGGGCGCCGATTGCGGGCTTCTCCGGAGCTCTCTACCCATACCAGTTGTCGGGCGTTGCCTTCCTGTCCCTTGTGGCTGAGCAGGGCGTTGGTTGCATCCTTGGTGACGAGATGGGATTGGGTAAGACCGCGCAGGTTATTGCGCTGCTGCAGATTGAGAAGAATGCTGGGCGTGGACCGGCCCTTGTCGTTGCTCCAGCAACACTACTCGAAAACTGGCGGAGAGAGCTCGCGTCCTTCGCGCCTACGCTCACTGTCTCGCTTCACGCTGGAGCAGACCGGGCCGGCATATCCGCCCGGCTACAGGGCACTGACATCATTCTCGTCTCTTATGACACAGCAATGCGCGACGAGGAAATACTCAGCCAGGTAGCGTGGAACGTCATCGTACTTGATGAGGCGCAAGCTATTAAGAACCCCGAGGCACAGCGGACAGTTACCGTGAAGCGGCTGCCTCGCAGGGTCTCGATTGCCGTAACCGGTACGCCGCTGGAGAACCGCATTGATGACCTATGGTCTTTGGCGGACTTCGCGATGCCCGGATTACTGGGTGGACGGAACGCATTCCTTTCCCAATTTGGCAACGAGATAGAGGATGCTGTTCGGTTAGCGCCCATTGTTGCCCCGATGCTGTTGCGGCGCAAGGTGATGGACGTTGCGCAGGACCTGCCCGAGCGGATTGAAGTGCCACAGGCCTTGCAGATGCCATTGCACCTTGCTCAGGTATATGAGGCTCTGCGTAAGCGGACTTTGGAGGAGTTTGGGCCGACGGGGGGACTGGTCGCAACGACACGGCTTCGCATGCTCTGCGCCCACCCTCGACTTGTTGGTAGCTGGTACGCGGATCCGTCCATCGAAATGCCTAAATACGAGCGGACGGTGGAGCTTCTAGAGGAAATCTTTAGTGGAGGGGAGAAAGCACTCATTTTCTCTACATATCAGGCTATGGCAGACCTTTTTATGTCTGATATGCCGAGGCGATTTCCGAAGGCATTCCTTGACTTTATCGATGGGCGTGTCGAGGGGACTATGCGACAGGCCGTCGTCGACCGGTTCTTTGAACACCGAGGGTATGGCGTACTCTTCCTAAATCCGAAGGCAGCTGGGTCCGGCCTTAATATCACGACGGCCAACCACGTGATTCACTATAACCCTGAGTGGAACCCAGCACTAACGGCTCAGGCGTCGGCGCGTTCCTACAGAAGAAAGCAGACAAGGCCAGTGACGATTCATCATTTGTTCTACGTCCAGACGGTAGAGGACGTGATTAGAGGCGCGGCAGCCTTCAAGCAAGACCTTGCCCGTGAAGCTGTAACTGGTCACGAGGGAGACATCGACCCCATGGCCATTGCGCAGGCACTGCACGTTTCGCCGCTGACCTAAAAAGGGATTTGTGACCAATGACAGCAGAAATTCGGAAGAAGCTTAGTCCTAACGACGTTGGGACTACCGGTGGCCATCAGGCGGGTATTCTGGTTCCCAAGGAAGAGCATATTCTCTTGTTCTTTCCCGCGCTCGACAAGTCGGTGAAAAATCCGAGGATGAAGCTCGTCGTATTTGAGCGTGAAAATCGCGAACGATGGGAATTTAACTTTATATATTACAACAACAAACTGTTCAAAGAGGGCACGCGCAATGAATACCGCCTCACTGGAATGACGAAGTTCATGCGTGCAATTGACGCCAAGGTCGATGACGTACTTGTCTTTTCCCGCGACGAAAACGCTTCCTTTGAGGTGGATATCATCCGCTCGACCGCGTCATTCGGTTCGGAAATAGACGGTAACACCCTTGTTTTGGGTGGAGGCTGGACGATTATTCAATCGCGCTAACAGATTTTAGAGCATCCTATGACAGAAAAACATATCAGCGTACCACCTGACGTGGCCCGTATCAGCGAGGGCCTGCGAGATACTGGGTACGATTTCAATGCTGCCGTCGCGGACATCCTCGACAATTCAATCGCAGCCGGTGCCGATAAGATTCATGTTCGACTAGAAGTCGACTTCGCAGACAGCGTCGTTATTTCCATCATGGACAACGGCCACGGCATGAACGAAGAAGGTCTCGTCAACGCCATGAAGTACGGCTCCAGCAAGCGAGCGAATGCCAAGAGCCTTGGCAAATTTGGTTTGGGGCTTAAGACGGCTTCAACGGCCTTTTGTCGGCGTCTGTCGGTTATCTCGCGTGACTCAGGGGAGTCGCCAGTGCTGCGAGCCACGTGGGACCTTGATGACATGGCAGCTTCGAATAGCTGGAACCTCGAAATTGCCGCTGCTGATGCAGCTCACAAACAACTGCTTGATGAGGTTGCGCTGGGAGCATCTGGTACGGTTGTGCTTTGGGAGAATATTGACCGAATCGGTGCACCTGAGGGGCAACCTATTCGGAAGACC
Organism: Burkholderia diffusa; assembly: GCF_902499115.1. GTDB lineage: Bacteria > Pseudomonadota > Gammaproteobacteria > Burkholderiales > Burkholderiaceae > Burkholderia > Burkholderia diffusa. The sequence continues at coordinate 151,383 of NZ_CABVPN010000019.1, read as the reverse complement.
GTTGAAAAGCTGGCAACTGTTCTTCGCGACCATATCGCGATTGTCTTTCAGCGCTTCCTTGATGCCAATGATGCTCGCGAGCGAAACGTTCATATCAAGCTCAATGGTGAGCCTATTGCCGCATGGGACCCGTTTTGCATTGTAGAAACCAAGGAATCAATCGCCGAAAAGAAGATGGACGTGCAGCTGCCAGATGGAACGCAGACCTCGTTCATCGTTCGAGCTTTCGTGCTACCGCGAAAAGAAGAGTTCTCTTCTGACGCGAATCGCATCGCGGCGCGTATCTCGAATGAGCGTCAGGGGCTATACATCTACCGGGAAAACCGGCTCATTCACGGTCCTGACTGGATGAACATGTTTAAGCAGGAACCCCACTATTCCTTGCTCCGTGTCGAGCTGTCGTTTGACCACTCGCTTGATAACGCATTCCAGGTGGACATCAAGAAATCCCGTATCGAGCTGAATTCAGGTCTTTACGAATGGCTGCGCGACAAATTTCTTGCGGGGCCGCGGCGAGAAGCGGAAACCCGGTACCGCAAGGGGGCCGCTGGAGTTGCCAAGGGGGCGGCTGTTCTGCTCCACACCCCGGCCAGCAACGTCATCGAGCAGAAGGCCTCCGCACTCAAGACTGCAGCGGTCGCTCAGGTTGACGAAAAGACCGGCATGGTTACGGTCAACAACAATTCGGGCGTGACCACGACCACGGTTCGCTTGCTGAATTCGGATGACATTGGCAGTGCCCACGTGGTTACCAGCGGAACTCTCGAGCATGGAGTACTTTGGGAGCCCACCATTGGCAAGAACAGCAAGGCGGCGGTAGCTCTTAACACGGGCCATCCCTTCTATACGAAAGCATATTTGCCCAACAAGGCCAACAGTACAGTCGTCCAAGCCATGGACTACCTGCTTTGGGCGCTTGCTCAAGCCGAACTCAACAATATCAATCCGGACAACCAGGAGGCATTTGAAGAGTTTCGTATTGAAGTCTCACGCAATCTCAAGAAGCTGGTGGCCGATTTGCCGGACCCGGTCGACAACGAGGATAGCTGATGTCGGAAGGGCTTGATATTGAGGTGTTGCGGCGCAAGCTCGAAGGTAGGTTCCAAGTTGCTCTGTATTCTCAGTCAGAGACTGTTGATGGCGGGGACTTCGATGCGTTGCGTCCAGTGGAGCTGGAGCAGGGCAATGGCTTCGCCATTCTCCTCTCCAGAACGCATAGGCAGTTTGAGGCATCTTTCAAAGCCGACAATTTCGCTGGCGCGCTTCTGCGCGGCATGTCGGAGGCCAGTGACGGTCAGAAAAAGGCGTTCTTTCGTGCGCGAGCGGCTGCTGAGGCTTCAGGGGCGCAGGTTTACGTGGCCATTAACGGCAACGATGACGAGAGCTACCTTACTCGGAAGGACACTTGGACCCGAGTGGAGATTGACGTCTCTAGCCGATTTCGTTCAGGCAAGACGGCAGACGAAATAGTGGCAACGGCCTTCCACGTCGCTTCGTCTTGCCTCGCTCTTGTTTTGGCCTTGACAGGTATTGGCGAAGAGACCGATGCGGCCCCGGATAACGCCGTCAAGGGTTTGCCAGAGGGTGCCAAGCTCCGGGTTGAGGTAAACCGCTATGAGCGCAGCCCCGTCAATCGGGCTGCCTGCATCGAGCACTACGGACTCCAATGTCAGTGCTGTGGCTTCGATTTCGCTGATTTCTACGGCGACTTGGGGGACGGCTACATCGAGGTACATCATCGCACGCCTGTCTCGAAACTGGGAGGCGATTACGTTGTCGACCCCGTCAGGGACTTGGTGCCGCTGTGCGGCAACTGTCACGCCATGGTCCACCGGACGGACCCTCCAACAGTCGTGGAGGACCTGCGTGCCCAGCTGAATGCCCGCAAAGCCGCTAGGCCGCAGGGCCACTGAAGCCTTTTGTCGCATTCCTGGCGAATTGGAGCAGGACCTGGTAAAGTGATGCAAACTTCTAGGAAAATCTTGCTGGGACGCGCCTTTGCGGTTGCAGCCGTGGGGAGAGGCCTTTGCGGTTGCAGCCGTGGGGAGAGCGAATCAGCCGGCTGCTTCAGCGTCATGAAAGTGGGTATCGCATACAGGATAGATGTCACTTGTTTCCTTATGGAGCAGTACGCATTCCGGCGCCGCCGCCGTTGGCTGGGTGATGCGGATGTCTGGCACGCGAAGAACGTTGTCGTTGGCAGGGCGAGGCCAGTTGGAAGTGCAGGTTCTTTGAGGCGTCCGGACAGGCTATTTGTTTTTTTTGCCAAGTGGCCGCCAGGAATCCTGGGGAATTAATTTTGTCACGCTCCAGGCGATGAACAACTACTGAAAGCTACGTATGGCAGTTCCAAAATTCACCTTCATCGACCTCTTTGCCGGCATTGGTGGCATCAGAAGAGGATTTGAATATATCGGCGGAAAGTGCGTCTTTACCAGCGAGTGGGACAAATTCGCCCGTATCACCTACGCAGCCAACCATAACGAGACGGAAGCAGACATCGCAGGGGATATCTGGTCTGTTCCGCTTGACGTCATTCCTGACCATGACGTCCTGGTGGGCGGGTTCCCTTGTCAGCCATTTTCGCTGGCTGGCGTTTCGAAGAAGAACGCGCTGGGTCGGACTCATGGATTCGCTTGTGACGCACAAGGCACCTTATTTTTCCGTGTTGCTGAAATTCTGAAGGAAAAACGTCCGGCAGCCTTCATGCTGGAGAACGTGAAAAACCTCGTTTCCCACAACAAGGGACATACCTTCCGTGTCATTCAGCACGTGCTGGAAAAGGAACTTGGCTATCACATCAGTTGGAAGGTCATCGATGGTAAGCGATGGACGCCGCAGCATCGTGAGCGGATTTATATCGTGGGTTTTCGTGAGGATGTGGGGTTCGAATGGCCCGATGAGTCTGCATGGCCAGAACCGGGTTCTATCAAGTTGGGCTCCATCTTGGAGCCGGAGGAAAAGGTCGACGCGAAATATATCCTCACCGATAAGCTTTGGAATTACCTGCAGGCCTATCGGGACAAGCATTCCAAGGCAGGTAATGGATTTGGTTGTTCTGTTGTGACGCGCAACGAGACGACCCGGACCCTGTCGGCCCGCTATCACAAGGACGGCTCAGAGATTCTCGTGCATCGTGGCCCAGGCCTCAATCCACGTCGCCTTACCCCTCGTGAATGCGCACGACTCATGGGTTTCGAGGACAGCTTTGTGTTGCCTGTCTCCGACACTCAGTTGTATCGACAATTTGGCAATTCAGTGGTTGTACCCGCAGTCGAGGCGGTCGCTAGGGCCATGGAACCCTATCTGAGGCTGGCTCTCAAGATGAACGGAAAGGCCTCGGGTGTGGCAAAGACCCCCGAGAAGCCAGCGGCAATTCTGAAGGGTACCCCGAACCTGCCGTCGCGGCCCGTTAAAATTCCAGTAGTGGCATAGGTATCGGGTATGACGGACATCACAGACGTGGCGACGCGTAGTCGGATGATGTCAGGTATTCGGGGTAAAAATACAAAACCCGAGCTGGTTGTCCGTAAGGCATTGTACGAGCGGGGTCTTCGCTACCGACTGCATGTCCGCAGTCTGGCCGGCACCCCTGACCTCGTCTTCCCGCGCTACAAAGCAGTCGTATTTGTCCATGGGTGCTTCTGGCATCGGCACAATTGTGCTCTATTCAAGATGCCATCATCTCGTCCAGAGTTCTGGAGGGAGAAGCTGGACCGGAATCGGGAGAGGGACCGTGAACACATGACTAAGCTGCTGCAAGACGGTTGGAGGGTTGCTGTCGTGTGGGAATGCTCCTTGCGAACAGCCATCAAGTCAAATGACGAGAGCTTTTTCAATCGACTTGCCGACTGGATAAAAGCCCAAGAGTTGACGTCAATTGAGCTTTAAATGCGCTAGAGCGAAACAACGCAACAGACCTGCTCGGATCGTCAACGTATCTTTTGATGCCCCCAACGTGTGCCGGGCACCCTATCTTTGGAACAGCGTCACTGCCTCGAAACCTGACGGAAGGGCTACGGCTCTTGCGTACCCATGGCTGCTCTTGCGGTTGCCACCGTGCTCAGCTTATCGCGGCAATATGGGTCGCAAGCTTTTTTCGGAGGGTGAGTCGTTCCTTTCCGAAATGGAGCTCGCGATGGCAGCGGGGGCATAGTGCGGCCGCATTGGCCATGGTGTCGTCGCCGTCTTCGCTCAATGGGGTCACATGGTGTACTTCCAAGTATGTGGCACCGTCTTCCTTTTCGAACAACTCGCATTTGCACCCCGGCATCTCGCACTTCCCCGCTGAGCGCAGTATCGCGCCTCGTACAACGTAGGGGTTTCGGGCGAAGTCATTTCGCCGTATCTCTTGCTTTTCTGGTTTTCCCTTTGCCTCTTTTGCGCGCTCGAGGACGGTCTTCTTGTCTGCGCGCGCCACTACCTCGGCTGTTATAGCTGTGACGGATTTGGGTGCGACTTTGGTCTTAATTGCGAACAGTTGCGCCCCGACACTCCCAATGACAACTTCATCACCTTGGTTGAGCCATGAACTGATGATTTCGTGGCCCATACGTGCTTCGGGAGCGCGATCTGCTGCGGACGAGCGCTCGGCATAGTAGTAGGACGACTTGATTGATTTAACGTTCGTGTCGAACAGTACGAGGATGACGAATTCCGGCGCTGGCCGCTCTTTAGCGGGCTCGATGCCAGATGATTCGATTGCCGCGCGCTGGTCCTTGTTTGGCACATATGCGTTCTTTTTCTTGTCTGTTGCCGTAACCGTCTTTGTGCCGTAAGTGTCAAAGATGCTGCCCCAATCCATTGCCATTCTCTCTTTGCTAACCTCAGCCTGTTGTTCTTAGGGTGCGCGCCTACCGGCGTCGCCAACGGCGCCTCCTGCTCACCAAAGACAACGCCCGGGTGTCCCGGGCGTTTTGATTCTCAGCAGCAGTCAGATTTTTCACCAACTGCGGGAGTAATTTTTCACTTACCTGGCACAGTTTTCACTTTCTGTGACATCCGAAAATGCAGGTTCAAACGTCAATATTCCCCGCCCGCAACGCATTCGACTCGATAAACGCCCGCCGCGGCTCGACATCATCCCCCATGAGCGTAGTAAAGATCCCGTCTGCGGCAATCGCGTCTTCGATCTGCACACGCAGGAGTCGCCGCACCGCCGGATCCATCGTCGTTTCCCAGAGCTGCTCGGGGTTCATCTCACCGAGCCCCTTATACCGCTGCTTCGAAACGTTCCGTTCAGCATCCGCCAGCAGCCACTTCATCGCACTCTTGAAGTCCGCGACAGCCATGCTGCGCTCACCGCGCTTGATAACCGCACCTTCCCCAATAAGCCCCTTGAACGTATTCGCGGTGGTCACGAGCTGCTGATAATCCGCCGTATGCTGGAATTCCTGGTCGATGACCGAAACCCGCACGTTGCCGTGATGCGTCCGTTCGACATGCAGCGACCGCTGTTCGCGAACCGCGTCATACGCAGGCACAACCCGCACTTCGTTCTTCAGCGCTTCGTCATGCAACGCAGCGTGCAGCGCCTTCGCTGAAGCCTCGGTCGAAGCCTCGTTGGAGAGGTCGATCACCACGCCATCCATGACGGCTTCCAGCGCCGCCGGGTCATACAACCGGCTCAACCGGTCAATGACGCTCTGCGACAGCAGATACGACCGCGCTAACTCCCCAAGCGCATCGCCCGAAATCGCCGCCGCATTCTCACCCGGCACCAGTTCCGACCCTTGCAGTGCCAACCGCAGCATGTGCGCGTTCAGCTCCACGTCATCCTTCAGATACCGCTCATCCTTGCCCGCCTTGATCTTGTAAAGCGGCGGCTGCGCGATATACACGTACCCGCGCTCGATCATGTCCGGCATCTGGCGATACAGGAACGTGAGCAGCAGCGTCCGGATGTGCGCACCGTCCACGTCCGCGTCAGTCATGATGATGATGCGGTGATAGCGCAGCTTGTCGAGGTTGTAATCGTCCTTGCCGATCCCGCACCCAAGCGCGGTCACGAGCGTGACGATCTGCTCCGACGACAGCAGCTTGTCGTAGCGCGCCTTCTCGACGTTCAGCACCTTACCGCGCAGCGGCAGGATCGCCTGGAACTTCCGGTCACGACCTTGCTTGGCCGAGCCGCCTGCCGAGTCACCCTCGACGATGTAGATTTCGCACTTCGCCGGGTCTTTCTCCTGGCAGTCCGCGAGCTTGCCGGGCAGACCGACGCCGTCGAGCACGCCCTTGCGTCGTGTCATTTCACGCGCCTTCCGCGCAGCATCGCGCGCACGAGCAGCCTCAACGATCTTCCCGCAGATGATCTTCGCGTCGATCGGCGTTTCCAGCAGGAATTCTTCGAGCGCCTTCGCCACAACTTCTTCAACCGGCGCGCGAACCTCGGAAGAAACCAGCTTGTCCTTCGTCTGCGAGCTGAACTTCGGCTCCGGCACCTTCACGGAAAGCACGCACGACAGCCCTTCGCGCATGTCGTCGCCGGTCGTCTCGACCTTCGCCTTCTTCGCGATTTCGTTATCGGTGATGTACTTGTTGATGACGCGCGTCATCGCGGCCCGCAGGCCGGTCAGGTGCGTGCCGCCGTCGCGCTGCGGAATGTTGTTCGTGAAGCACAGCACGTTCTCGTTGTAGCTGTCGTTCCACTGCATCGCGACTTCGACGCCCACGCCATCCTTCTCGCCGTTGGCGAAGAAAACCGTCGGGTGCAGGTTGGTCTTCGTCTTGTTGATGTACTCGACGAAGCCCTTCACACCGCCGGCGAACGCGAAATCGTCTTCCTTGCCCGAACGAAGGTCGGTGAGGCGAATCCGCACGCCGTTGTTCAGGAACGAGAGCTCGCGCATCCGCTTCGCGAGAATGTCGTAGTGATACTCGACCGTGCCGAAAATGGTCGGATCGGCCATGAAGTGCACTTCGGTGCCGCGGTTCTCGGTGTCACCGGTCACGAGCATCGGCGACACTTCCACGCCGTCCACCTTCTCGAGCACACGATCCTGCGCGATGCCGCGATGGAACTCCATGAAATGCTTCTTGCCGTTGCGGCGCACGGTGAGGCGTAGCCAGCTCGACAGCGCGTTCACGCACGACACACCCACGCCGTGCAGACCACCGGAAACCTTGTAGCTGTTCTGGTCGAACTTGCCGCCGGCATGCAGCTCGGTCATCACGATTTCCGCAGCACTGCGCTTCGGCTCGTGCTTGTCGTTCATCTTCACGTCGGTCGGAATCCCGCGGCCGTTGTCGGTCACGGAAATCGAGTTGTCGGCGTGAATCGTCACGTGGATGTCGTTGCAGTATCCGGCCAGCGCTTCGTCGATCGAGTTGTCGAGCACCTCGAACACGAGGTGGTGCAGACCGGTGCCGTCCGACGTGTCGCCGATGTACATCCCGGGGCGCTTGCGCACCGCTTCCAGACCTTCGAGGATCTGGATCGACGAGGCGCCGTAGCTGCTGTTATCGGGTTGCGAATTGTGCTGTTCACTCATGGATATCTTCCGGTTCTGCGAGGCCACTCTCGTGGCGGCGCGGTGCGTTTCAGCGAGAGAAATCGCCGGGCCGCTCCAGTTTCCTGGCCCGCCCGAAGCGCCGAAAAGGCGCCAAAGGGACGGGTTGTCGGTTCGCCATAAAAACGCCAAAGGGGCTTGCCGCCCCCTGGTGTGTATCTTGATGTCGAGCGCGTCAGATGCGCATCGGCATCACGACATACTTGAATTCGTCGTTCTCGGGCACGGTGATCAGCGCGCTCGAGCTGGCGTCGCCAAGGCTCACCTGCACGGTGTCGACCTTCAGGTTCGCGAGCACGTCGAGCAGATACGTGACGTTGAAGCCGATGTCGACGGTATCGCCCTGGTAGGCGATTTCGAGTTCTTCCTGCGCCTCTTCCTGATCGGCGTTGGTCGACATGATCTTCAGCTGGCCCGGCGCGATGATGCAGCGCACGCCCTTGAACTTGTCCGAGGTCAGGATCGCCGCGCGCTGCAGCGAACGCTGCAGCTCTTCACGGCCGATCTCGAACGTGTTCTTGTGCGCTTTCGGGATCACGCGCTGGAAGTCGGGGAACTTGCCCTCGACGAGTTTCGACACGAGCTCGACCTGGCCGAACGTGAACTTGGCCTGGGTCTGCGCGATGTCGATGGTGACGGTGTCGTCGATGTCCTCGAGCAGGCGCTGCAGCTCGAGAATCGTCTTGCGCGGCACGATGACTTCCTGGCGGCCGAACGTGCCGCCTTCGATCTTCATCGACGAAAACGCGAGGCGGTGGCCGTCGGTGGCCACGGCCATCAGCTGGTCGCCGTCGACGACGAGCAGCATGCCGTTCAGGTAGTAGCGGATGTCCTGCTGCGCCATCGCGAAGTGCACCATGCCGAGCAACTGGCGGAACGACTTCTGCGGGACGGTCAGGGTCGCGCCGAAATCCTTTGCCTGCGCGACGGTCGGGAACTCGTCGGCCGCGAGCGTCTGCAGTGCGAAGCGGCTCTTGCCGGACTGAACGGTGAGGCGCTTGTCGGCGAGCGACAGCGTGACCTGGCCGTCAGGCATCGCGCGCAGGATGTCGAGCAGCTTGCGGGCCGCGACGGTGGTGGCCACCTGGTCGCCGCCGACGCCGAAATCGGCGCGCGTGGTGATCTGCAGCTCCAGGTCGGTCGACAGGAATGAAACGTCCGGGCCGTTCTTGGTGATCAGCAGGTTGGCGAGGATCGGCAACGTATGGCGGCGTTCGACGATGCCGCTGACCGTTTGCAGCGGCCTGAGGAGTGTGTCTCGTTCGGTCTTGACCAGTTGCATAGAGTTCCTTCGTTGAGTAACGGCCTGCAGCGCAGCAGCCACGCAGCGCCCCGCCGGCCGGGCTCTTGGCCCGCCACCACCGGGGCGGTCAAACCAGTATTGTGCCTCAAAACCGAACCGCCCCCCTTAAATTGGGGCGGAGGCCGAATTATCAAGCGCGGTGCGCGCGCTCAGCCCTTCAGCGTCTGTTCCAGCACGTGCAGCTCGTGGTTGAGCTGCGCGTCCTTGCTGCGCTCGTCCGCGATCTTGCGCACGGCGTGCAGCACGGTGGTGTGGTCACGCCCGCCGAACAGCTCGCCGATCTCCGGCAGGCTTTTCTGCGTCAGTTCCTTCGCCAGATACATCGCGATCTGCCGCGGCCGCGCGATGTTCGCGGGACGCTTCTTCGAGTACATGTCGGCGACCTTGATGTTGTAGAAGTCGGCGACGGTCTTCTGGATGTTCTCGACCGAAATCTGCCGGTTCTGCACGGTCAGCAGGTCCTTCAGCGCTTCCTTGGTCAGCTCGATCGAGATCTCGCGGCCGTGGAACTTCGAATACGCGAGGATCTTGCGCAGCGCGCCTTCGAGCTCGCGCACGTTCGAGCGCAGGTGCTTCGCGACGAAGAACGCGACGTCTTCCGACAGGTTCACGCCTTCCGACTGCGCCTTGCGCATCAGGATCGCGACGCGCATTTCCAGCTCGGGCGGCTCGATCGCGACGGTGAGGCCCGAGTCGAAGCGCGAGATCAGGCGATCGTCGATGCCCGAAATCTCTTTCGGATACGTGTCGCTGGTGATGATCACCTGCGCCTTGTTCGCGACGAGCGCCTCGAACGCGTAGAAGAATTCCTCTTGCGTGCGCGACTTGCCGGAGAAGAACTGGATATCGTCGATCAGCAGCAGGTCGAGCGAGTGGTAGTAGCGCTTGAAGTCGTCGAATGCCTTGCGCTGGTACGCCTTCACCACGTCCGACACGTATTGCTCGGCATGGATGTAGCGGATCCGCGCGCCGGCCTTGTCGAGCAGCAGCTGGTTGCCGATCGCGTGGATCAGGTGGGTCTTGCCGAGGCCGACGCCGCCGTACAGGAACAGCGGGTTGTACGAGATGCCGGGGTTGTCCGCGACCTGGATCGCGGCGGCGCGCGCGAGCTGGTTGGCCTTACCGGTCACGAAGTTGTCGAACGTGAGCACGGGGTTCAGCTTCGAACGTTCGTACATCGAGTCGGCTTCGCCGCCGTTCGCGGGTGCGGCACCGGGGCCCGGGCGCCACGTGCGGCGGCCGGCGGCTGCTTCGTGCGCGGGCAGGCTCGGCAGGTCGATGTCGGCGTCGTCGGCGTTCAGGTGGTGCGTTGCGGCTGCCGACGCCGTCATCGGCACGTCGGCCGGCGCGCTGGGCGCGGCACCGGCATTCGCGGCCAGGTTGGCGGCGATCGCGGCGACCGTCGCGGCGGGGCCGTTCGGTGTCAGCGGCGCGCGCTGGGCGGCCGGCGCGGCGTTCGCGGTGGCGCTGCGCATACCGGCTTTCGGATCGAGGACGAACTGGACTTCGATCGGCGCATTCCAGAAATCGCGGGCCAAATCGGAGATCCGGCCCGAAAACTGGCTCTTGACCCAGTCCAGCTTGAAGCGGTTCGGCGCGGCGATGGACAGCGTGTTCGCCGACGCATCGAAGGCCACCGGGGCCAAGGGTTTGATCCACGTCACGTACTGCTGGGGCGTCAGCTCGCGCTCCAGCAGTGCGGAACAGTGTTGCCAGAAATCGTTCATCAAGTAGCTGTCGTTTTTTGCGTGCACAGCGCGGCTCGCCGGCGCCCTTGTCGCGATTGCGCAACAAGGCCCGAAGCGGTCGTGCGAGCGTGCCTCGGACGCCTGCGTCACAGTCTTGGAGGGGCAGGCGCGGGCCGAAGCGGCGTGCGGGATTCTTGGAGATAAGGCGAGATTCTAACGCCAAACGCGGCCACAGCGGGACTTATCCACAGGCTGCGGTTGTGGGTCGCGGGGCCGGATCGGAGTGGCTCGGCACAGGCGAGCGGCTCCTAAAGTATTGACCGTCAAGAGAAAAACGGTTTAAATAGCGGGTTCCGCGAAAACCAATCCTGTATTCCCGGCGATTGCGTTCGCCCGAATGCCTCCGGTTAAGGGCACGCGGTCCCCTGAATTTCGACATTCTCGAACAAGTGAGAACATCATGAAACGTACTTACCAACCGTCCGTGACGCGCCGCAAGCGCACCCATGGCTTCCGTGTCCGCATGAAGACGGCAGGTGGCCGCAAGGTCATCAACGCTCGCCGCGCGAAGGGCCGCAAGCGCCTCGCCATCTAAGGCAGGTTGCGCGCTGTGTCCGCCGTCCGCAGTCCCGCGGAAGGTGCCGTCGAGCCGGGTGCGAATCCGTCGCAGACGAAAGCCGCCTTCCCGAAAGCTGCGCGACTTTTGAAAACGGATGAATTTTCATCCGTTTTTCGTTTGCGCCCCTGGCGGCGTTCCGCGCACTTCGTGATTTACGGCAAGCCGACCGGCCAGCCTGCCCGCCTGGGGCTCGTCATCGGCAAGAAGTATGCGCCGCGTGCAGTCACGCGTAATCTCGTGAAGCGGCTGGCGCGCGACGCGTTTCGCCTGCGCCGCGCCGAATTCGCCGGTTACGACCTGCTGCTGCGGCAGCACACGCGCTTCGACAAGAAAGCGCTGCCGAGTGCGGCTTCCGCCCCGCTCGCGGCGATGTGCGCGGCCGAAATCCGCGAGCTGCTCGACAGGGCGGTTCGGGAGATCGAGCGCCGTGCGTCGAAGCCCGCGTCCGAGTGACGCATCCGTTCGCGGTGCGGCGTTCGCGCCCGCCCGGCCGGTTTTGACGCGGTGCCGAATGGCGCCGCCCAAGGTATGAAAACGGTATTGATCGCCTTGCTGCGCTTCTACAAGGTTGCCGTGAGCCCGATGCTCGGCAACCGTTGCCGTTTTTATCCTTCCTGTTCGGATTACGCGCGCGAGGCAATCCAGTATCATGGCGCCGCGCGCGGCACGTATCTCGCCGTCAGGCGCGTGTGCCGATGCCATCCGTTTTCCGCGGGCGGCATCGACCTCGTCCCGCCGCCCAACTCCGACACTCGCGCTCGCGGCGAAGCCGACGCGCGGTCCCATCGACTCTGAGACAACGCATGGATATCAAACGCACCGTCCTATGGGTGATCTTCTTCATGTCAGCTGTCATGCTGTACGACAACTGGCAGCGCGACCATGGACGCCCGTCGATGTTCTTCCCGAGCGCCACGCAGACGGCCCCCGCGGCCGCGGCAGGCGGCGCTTCGGGCACGGGCGCGACGACGACCGCAGGTGACGCACCGGCCGCCGCGGCGGGCACCGCACCGTCGACGACGGCACCGGCCGCGCAGGCGCAGCTCGTGAAGTTCTCGACCGACGTGTACGACGGCGAAATCGACACGCGTGGCGGCACGCTCGCGAAGCTGACGCTGAAGAAGCAGGGCGACGGCAAGCAGCCCGACCTGTACATCACGCTGTTCGACCACACGGCCGGCCACACGTATCTCGCACGCACGGGCCTGCTCGGCGGCGACTTCCCGAACCACAACGACGTCTACACGCAGGTCAATGCGGGCCCGACGTCGCTGACGGGCGACCAGAACACGCTGAAGCTGTCGTTCGAATCGCCGGTGAAGGGCGGCGTGAAGGTCGTGAAGACCTACACGTTCACGCGCGGCAGCTACGTGATCGGCGTCGACACCAAGATCGACAACGTCGGCACGGCACCGGTCACGCCGACGGTCTACATGGAACTGGTGCGCGACAACACGGCCGTCGAAACGCCGATGTTCTCGCACACGTTCCTCGGGCCGGCGGTCTATACGGACGCGAAGCACTTCCAGAAGATCAACTTCAGCGACCTCGACAAGAACAAGGCCGACTTCGTGAACTCCGCCGACAACGGCTGGGTCGCGATGGTGCAGCACTACTTCGCGTCGGCCTGGATTCCGCAGCAGGGCGCGAAGCGCGACATCTACGCTGAAAAGATCGATCCGACGCTGTACCGCGTGGGCGTGAAGCAGCCGGTGGCCGCGATCGCACCGGGCCAGTCGGCCGACGTGCAGGCACGCCTGTTCGCCGGTCCGGAAGAAGAGCGCATGCTCGAAGGCATCGCGCCGGGCCTGGAACTCGTGAAGGACTACGGCTGGGTGACGATCATCGCGAAGCCGCTGTTCTGGCTGCTCGAGAAGATCCACGGCGTCGTCGGCAACTGGGGCTGGGCGATCGTGCTGCTGACCGTCCTGATCAAGGCCGTGTTCTTCCCGCTGTCGGCTGCGAGCTACAAGTCGATGGCGCGCATGAAGGAAATCACGCCGCGCATGCAGGCGCTGCGCGAACGCTTCAAGAGCGATCCGCAGAAGATGAATGCCGCGCTGATGGAGCTGTACAAGACCGAGAAGGTCAATCCGTTCGGCGGCTGCCTGCCGGTCGTGATCCAGATCCCGGTGTTCATCTCGCTCTACTGGGTGCTGCTCGCCTCGGTCGAAATGCGCGGTGCGCCGTGGATTCTGTGGATTCACGACCTGTCGCAGCGCGATCCGTTCTTCATCCTGCCGGTGCTGATGGCCGTCTCGATGTTCGTGCAGACGAGCCTGAACCCGACGCCGCCGGACCCGGTCCAGGCGAAGATGATGAAGTTCATGCCGATCGCGTTCTCGGTGATGTTCTTCTTCTTCCCGGCCGGTCTGGTGCTGTACTACGTCGTGAACAACGTGCTGTCGATCGCGCAGCAGTACTACATCACGCGCAAGCTCGGCGGCGGCAAGAAGGCCTGACGCATGTCGCACACGCGGGCGGCCAGCCGCCCGCAACGCGCGTAAAAAAGCCGCATGGTTTTATCCATGCGGCTTTTTTGTTTCCGGCGGATGGCGGCGCGGCGGCGTGTGCGGAGTCCCACCGCTGCCGTTCAGGCTTTCTTCGCTTCGATTTTCGCGTCGCTGCCGTAGAACTGCTCGATCAGTTCCTGAACGAGGTAACGTTGATGCGGTGGCAGCGCCTCGATCTTCGACGCGAGTTCGATCGTCTCGGGCGTTGGCGGATAGCGCTCGTCGCGCGGCAGCGGCTGCGGCGTCAGATGTTCGGTCACGCTCGGCGATGGGCCGTAATGCAGCCAATGCAGTTCGACGCGCAACCAGTCGGCGAGCGTTTCGAGTTTGTCCGGCGTCGGAATCGTCCGACCGGTCAGCCATTTGTGCGCGGTTTGCGGTGAAACCGGTTGCGCACCGTGGTGACGCAGATTGAACCGGTTCGCGAGTTCGGTCGCGCCGGTGACCTTCTCCGGGCTGCGCCTCAAGGCGAATTTCAGGCGTTCCGAAAACGCTGATTTTTCTTCGGGTGTCGGCATGGGGTGATTGTGCAATTCCACCGACGCCTATCAGACAACCACACAGGCTAAACATAACTCATTTAGACGAATCCGAACTTGTTGCGGAGCGTATCGAGGAATCGGGAGCCCGGTCAATCGGACAGGCATACTCGTCCGAAAGGGACAGTACGTGTCGGCGTGGAATCGATACTCGCCTTAGCTCCGTCGGGATAAATTCGGGCGATTCCGAAACCGACGCGGCGTCCGGTAGCGTGCAGGCCGGCACGCTACAATGCCGGCGTCCCGATGCCCAAACCGTTGCGCGGGCGCATCATTGACCGTCTGTTCACCCGATTCTTCCGATTCCCATGCTTGCTACCGATTCCGATCCGATCGTCGCCATTGCCACTGCTGCCGGCCGGGGTGGCATCGGCGTCGTCCGCGTCTCGTTCGGGCGCGGCGGCGAGGCGGCCGCGCTGCCGCTGATCGACGCGTTGTGCGGGCAGCGGCTCGCACCGCGCCATGCGAGCTACGTTCCGTTTCTCGACGAGCACGGCGCGCCGCTCGACCGCGGGATCGCGCTGTATTTCACCGCGCCGCATTCGTACACCGGCGAGCACGTGCTGGAACTGCAGGGGCATGGCGGGCCCATCGTGATGCAGCTGCTGCTGCAGCGCTGCCTGGATGCGGGGCGCGGCTTCGGGCTGCGGCTCGCGGAACCGGGCGAGTTCACGCGGCGTGCGTTTCTGAATGACAAGCTGGACCTGGCGCAGGCCGAGGCGGTCGCCGACCTGATCGAGGCGAGTACCGAAGCGGCGGCGCGTTCGGCCGGGCGCTCGCTCGACGGCGCGTTCTCGCGGCAGATCCACGCGCTCGTCGAGGATGTGATCACGCTGCGGATGCTGGTCGAGGCGACACTCGATTTCCCGGAAGAGGAAATCGACTTCCTGGAAGCGGCCGATGCGCGCGGCAAGCTCGCGAAGATCCGCGAGCAACTGGCGCACGTGCTCGGCGACGCGCGCCAGGGCGCGCTGCTGCGCGAGGGGCTGTCGGTCGTGCTCGCGGGGCAGCCGAACGTCGGCAAGTCGTCGCTGCTGAATGCGCTGGCCGGCGCGGAGTTGGCGATCGTCACGCCGATCGCGGGCACGACGCGCGACAAGGTCGCGCAGACGATCCAGGTCGAGGGGATCCCGCTGCACATCATCGATACGGCCGGGTTGCGCGAGACGGAGGACGAAGTCGAGCGGATCGGGATCGCGCGGACATGGAGTGAGATCGAGCGCGCGGACGTCGTGCTGCACCTGCTCGATTCGCGCACGGGGATGACGGCGGACGACGAGGCGATCGCGGCGCGGTTTCCGGTTGACGTGCCGGTGGTGCGGGTGCTGAACAAGACGGATCTGACCGGCGTGCCGGCGTGCGTCGAGCATCCGGCGGCCGAAGGCGACCTGACCGAGGTGCATCTGTCGGCGAAGCGCGGTGACGGGATCGACATGCTGCGCGCGGAGCTACTGCGAATCGCGGGGTGGCAGGCCGGGGCCGAAGGCGTTTATCTGGCGCGCGAACGGCATTTGATCGCGCTGCGGGCTGCGCAGGCGCATCTCACGCAGGCGGCCGATCATGCGGAGCAGAGGGCGCAATCGCTCGATCTGTTTGCCGAGGAACTGCGGCTGGCGCAGGAGCAGCTCAATGCGATTACCGGTGAGTTCACGTCGGATGATCTGCTGGGGGTGATTTTCAGCAGGTTTTGTATCGGGAAGTGAGCGGGCACTTCACGTCCCGCTGTTTCCCTTTGGCGCATCGGTCCCGTTCCGGGATGAGTGCCTTGTCGATGGCGGACGCCGTGCCACGCACCGAGCGGCGGACCATTCAGCGCAGATGTCGGGAAAGCTTGCCGAGATCGGCCTCGAATTCGAGGCCAGATGTGATGTCGTCAGAATCCAGGGATCCGCGCCGAAGCCTTGCGAAGACTTTCCCGCGGTTCATGAGGAAAGACGCGATTGCCGCTCCCGGCAGTCCGGATCAATCGGCTCATCCGATCCGGATGGCGCAATCGCGGCGGCCGGGCCGGAATGCATCAATCCCAATGCCGATGATGATGGTAATACCCGCCACCGCCGTAATACCCGCCACCATCGGGCACCACGATACAGCCGCTCAGCAACACGGCCACGCCGGCAATCAGCAAAAGGGTTTTCTTCATCGCGTTCACCTGCTCGGATTCGACATGAATCCAGCATAGCGAGCGCCGTCGACACGGGCTGTAAGCGATCGTTTCCCGGTGCCGCAATCCGTAACGGCGGATTATTCCGGTCACAATGACCGTAACAAATCGCCAATCCGCAGACGTTTTCACGCCATGACGACGCGGTTTCGCCCCGCATCCTTCGCATGGTACAGCGCGGCATCGGCGGCTTCGATCAATGCATCGGGCGTCGACAGATCCTCGGCCGACACCGTCGCGCAACCGACGCTGACGCTCACGCGCCCCGCCGGCGACGAAGGCATCGCGAGATCGAGCCGCAGCACCGCTTCGCGCGCTTCCTCGGCAACGATCCGCGCACCGCGCGCACCGGTGTTCGGCAGCACGATCGCAAACTCCTCGCCGCCATAGCGCGCGACGATATCCGCGGGACGCCGCACCACAGCGGTGAGCGCATTCGCGACGGCGATCAGGCATGCATCGCCCTTCACGTGACCGAACGCGTCGTTGTAGGCCTTGAAGTGATCGACGTCGATCATCAGCAGCGACAACGGCTCGCTTTGCCGCCGCGCCTGCAGGAACAACGTGTGGAAGTGATCGTTGAAGTGGCTGCGGTTGAACGCGCCGGTCAGCCCGTCGCGCGCGGACGAACGAACCAGCGTCGCATGTGCTTCGAACAGCTCCTGATACAGCTTCGTCACCTCCCATGCGAGCACGCACACGAGTACGCCGGGCGTGAACATGCTGAACATGCGCGCGAGATACCAGCCGACCGTGAAGCGATTCGTGGTCAGCAGGTTCAGCGTCGTGTCGGTGAGGCAGGCGAGCACCGCGATCGCGAGCCACAGGTCGAGCGTCGTGCGCAGCCGGCCGGCGGCCAGCACGGCGACGAGCGCGAGCGCATTGAGGATCCATACGACCAGCGCGATCCCGTTGACGGGCAGTACGGCCGCGTCGGCCGGCGGATGGAACGCGGGCGGCAGTGCCACGTTCAGCGCGAGCACGCACAGCAGCGCAGCCGCGATGGCAGGGCCGCCGACCAGCGCGAACGTCCACAAACGCGTCTGCGCCGTGCCGACCGGCGCACGCGTGAGCCGCTCGCGAGCGAGCAGCGCGGCCATCACGAAGCACGGAAAGCCGGCATGCCAGAAGACCCACATCCACGCGGCGCTTTGCGGACGTGCGCCGAGCAAGCCGTGCGGCGCGAACACGCCGGGAAAGGTGAGCAGCTGCAGCGCGACCGCGAGTGCGGTGAACGCATAGGCGCCGCCGAGCGCACCGAGCACGGGCTGGCGGGTGACGGTGAACTGCGCGCCGAGGAAGAAGGCGGCGATGCTCGCGGTGGTGAACACGGTCAGCGCGCACATCGGCATGAACGGCTCGACGGCCGGCAGCGCGACGTTCGCGTGAGGCATCGCGATCCCGAGCGCGAGCAGGATGACGAGCGCCGTCAGTGCGCCGAACCAGAGCTGACGACGCGTCGTGTGCTGGATCAGAATGCCTTCCATGGATTTCCCCCGGGCGCTCGTGCGGTCACGCCCGGTCTTGGCGCCGGACGGCATGCATCCGGCCGCGATGCGACCGGTGCGGCCCGATCCTATCGCGTTATTGGCGCGCGCTCAAATCCCGAGGCCGGGGCCGAAGTTGCCGGCGACCCAGCGCGTGACGGCATCGACGTCCGCATAGTCCTGTTCGGGCAGGCCGTCGAGCATCGACAGCACTTCGTTGCTCGCGCCGGCGTCGCGTGCGGCGTCGACGATCGCATCCTTGTTCGCCGGGTAGCGGACGGCGGCCAGCACGTCGGCGATCTGCAGATCGATCGCTTCGCCAGGGATATCGTGCGGAGGGAGGGCGGGTTTGTCGTTCACGTCGGCGTCTCGCTGGTTGAGCGGGAATGGGTTCGTAGCGGAAGGGGCACCGTTCGGCTCTGGGCGACCGGCCCCGGACGGAGTGCCTGCGGGGATGGCGATCGACTCAGTGCCCGCGCCGCACGCGACGCCACGGATGCTTCCAGTCGATGTGCGGTGCGTTTTCGTCGCGCGGGTGCTGCCGCCGATGTTCCTGCCACAGTTCGTCGGAGAACAGTGCAGCCACGATCACGAGTGGCAATACGAGGAAGATGCCGAGTATGACTTGCTCGATCACGATAGCCTCCTTGCGGTGGCAGGAACCCTTGGTCCCATTCTAGGCTCTGAACTTCGCCCGCGGTCAACTTCTTACAGCGCGGAACGCGCTCCTGTCGCAGTGCCGCGGCACGGACGTTTCACGCGCACGCGGGCATCAAAAAGGACACGACCATGCAACTCCAGAACGACAAGCACACGCTTGCACTGCGGCCGCTGGAGCGTCAGGACCTGCGCTTCGTTCACGAGCTGAACAACGACGCGAAGATCATGCGCTACTGGTTCGAGGAGCCGTACGAAACATTCTCCGAGCTGTCGCAACTGTATGACCGCCACGTGCACGACCAGCGCGAGCGCCGCTTCGTCGCGGTCGATCCTCAGGACGAACTGGTCGGCCTCGTCGAGCTGATCGAGCTCGACTACATTCACCGTCGCGGCGAGTTCCAGATCATCATCGCGCCCCAGTGCCAGGGGCGTGGCTATGCGGGCCAGGCGACGCGCCTCGCGATCGAATATGCGTTCAAGGTGCTGAACATGCGCAAGCTGTACCTGATCGTCGATACGTCGAATGCGGCGGCAATCCACGTGTACGAGAAATGCGGATTCCAGCACGAGGCGGAATTGAAGGAAGAATTTTTCGGAAACGGCGCGTATCACAACGCTTATCGCATGTGCATCTTCCAGCTCGATTATTTCGAGCGGCCGCAATCGGTCTGAATAACGCCGGGTAAAACACGGGTGAAGACGGCCTTCGGCCACGCGCTGCGGGCGCACGGCCCATTCGGGAAAATACGGGTAAATACGGGTAAATACGGATAAATACGGATAAATACGGATAAATACGGGTAAATACGGGTAAATACGAGTGCGCTTATACCTGGCATTTTTCTTGTATCAGGTAAATCCGGTTCCGCACTGCGGTAAATTCATATCGTTTCGGATGACTTTGTGTGCAACGCATCAAAATGGTTTGGATATTGAAATGAATTATCCAAACCGTTCAACCGGCGTATTGCAATTTCGCTGACGGTCTTGCGGGACAACGCATTGCGCCCGGCGGCGCGGGCGAATTCGCCTGATGACAGCCGCCGCCGCGCGTGCGCGGCAAGCAAAAAATCGGAGGTGCGCACGGTGCGACAATTCGCCGCTATTGCGGTCGCACAACAAATGTGCTTGCTATCGCTTGCCAGTCTTCTAAATTGAAAAACGCGGGTTCACGATCACCTTTAAACACATAGCTAACCGAGCCTGGTGCCCGCAAGCCTGGAGACAGAACATGATGAAGCGTACCGGTGTCCTTTTCGCCCTTGTCGGCGCATTTTCCCTGGTGTCGATCGCCCAGGCGGGCGGCGATGCGGCTGTCCAGCCGAAGCAGGAAATCCAGCTGACGAAGAATGCATGGGGCTGTCTCTCGAAAGACAATCTGGACTCCGTACTGAGTCACGAGCGTGACGGCAAGTCGCAGGCGAAGCAGCAATACTTCGACGACTACCGTTGCCTGTCGGTGCCGGAAGGCCAGCGCTTCCGCGTGGTGTCGGTCGATCAGGGCGACGTCCAGTTCGTCAGCGCCGACAACAGCGACCAGCAGGGCCTCTGGACCGATTCGCGCTTCGTCAAGCAGTAACCCGCACGCACCTCTCGCACCCGCGCGCCGGCCGGAACTGCCGGTGGCGCGGCACGAACGCGGCCCGGCCGATGCCGGGCCGTCGTGCTGTGGAGCGCCCGTCACGCGCCGGGCGGCGCGCATTCGGTATCATCACGGCCCGACCGAACCGAATGCCCGCCCGGGCCGTATCCGCATGGCGCTGAAATCCACGATCTACAAAGCCGAGCTTCAAATTGCCGACATGGATCGGCACTACTACGCCGATCACGCGTTGACGGTCGCCCGTCACCCGTCGGAAACCGACGACCGGATGATGGTGCGCATCGTCGCGTTCGCGCTGTTCGCGCACGAGCGTCTCGAGTTCTGCAAGGGGCTGTCGGACGTCGACGAACCCGATCTGTGGCAGAAGGACCTGACCGGCGCGATCGACGTGTGGATCGAGGCTGGCCAGCCCGACGAGCGGCGCATCTCGAAGGCGGCCGGCCGCGCCGGGCAGGTCACCGTGATCGCGTATGGCGGCAAGACCTCGGACATCTGGTGGCAGGGCGTGCGCAGCAAGGTGGAGCGACTGCGCAACGTCCAGGTGCTGTCGCTGGCCGACGGCGTCGCGGCCGCGCTCGGGCGTCTCGCCGAGCGTACGATGCGCCTGCAGTGCACGGTCCAGGACGGCGCCGCCTGGATCTCGAGCGCCGATCACGATCCCGTCGCGGTCGAATGGACGGTCCTGAAGGCGCGCGCCGGCGCGTGACGGCCGGCGCTCAGCCGAGCGCGGCGGGTGGCCCCTTGAATTCCAGCATGTTCCCTTCGGGATCGAACAGATAGATCGACGGCCCGTAGCCGCCTGCACCGTAGCGTTCGGCGGGCGCGCCAGGGCGCGCACCATGTGCGGCGAAATGTTCGATCAGTGCATCGGGGTCGAATGGCTCGACGCGCAGGCATAGATGGTCGAGATTGCGGCCGGTGCCGGGCGGGCCGCTGTCGGGACGGTCGATCGGGCCGCCAACCGACAGCAGGTCGATCAGCGCGTCGCCGGCGCGCAACTGTACAAGGCCCAGGTCGGGTTGTTCCTTCTCCACGTGGCAGCCGACGGCATCGCAGTAAAAGCGCGTCATCGCAGCCATGTCGGTCACGCGCAGCACGACGTGATCGATTGCGCGGATGGTCGGTTTCATGAGCGGGCACTCCTTCGCGGATGGCGTGCACCGAGTGTAGACCGCGCCGGCGACGCATGCCGGAACGGGCACGATCGACGGACGAAAAAAAGCCCGTTCACGCAGAGCGGAACGGGCTTAATCCATATCAGGAGGAGACATGGAGGAGACAGTTCCAACTATACACACGGCGATGGTGCGTTGCAATATTCCGAGTGTAAAAAATGGTCAGCACGGCGATTTGTCGCATCCGCACTGCAGCAAAATGGTGACGCGATGATGACGAAAGCGGCGTGGACGCAGCGGCTGCGTGGCTTTTCGTCCGATTGAACGAGTTCGATGTGCCCCCGATTGTTTCCCCGAGTTAGTCTCGGGTTTCGCCGGCGCGAATCACAGAGCAAGATTCAGGGCGCGACGGCCCATGCCGATGTCTAGAGTAGGCACCATCTACACTGGAGAGTGCGAGGTTCAGATGAAAGCCGCCTATTCGACCGACGATGCCCGCTGGGGCGCCGTGACCGCCCGCGATCCGCATGCGGACGGCGCGTTCTTCTATGCCGTGCGCACGACCGGCGTGTTCTGCCGCCCGAGCTGCGCGTCGCGGCTGCCGCGGCGCGAGCACGTGTCCTTCTTTGCCGATCCGGCCGCCGCGCGTGCGGCCGGCTTCCGCCCATGCAAGCGCTGCCAGCCGGAAGGGTTGCCGCGCGAGCTCGAGATCGTCAACCGCGCGTGCGCGGTGCTCGACGCGCATCCGGAGCGGCTCACGCTGCAGCAGCTGAGCGACGCCGTGCACGTGAGCCCGTTCCACCTGCAGCGGTTGTTCAAGCGCGTGGTCGGCGTGTCGCCGCGGCAGTATCAGGCCGCGCAGCGCGGCGCCGCATTGCGCGAGGCGCTGCAAAGCGGGCAGCCGGTCACGCAGGCGGCCGTCGACGCGGGGTTCAATTCGCCGTCGCGGCTCTACGCATCGGTGCCGCGCGAGCTGGGGATGGCGCCGTCCGCGTTCCGTCGTCAGGGCGCCGGCTCGAGAATCGATTATGCGACCGCGTCGACGCCGCTCGGCACGGTGCTCGTCGCCGCGACCGAACAGGGCATCTGCCGGATCGCGTTCGGCGACGAACCGGCGTCGCTCGTCGGCGAACTGAAGGACGCGTTCGCGCGTGCCGAGCTGGTCGAATCTCCGTCGCGGCTTGCGCCGTTCGTCGCGCAGATCCGCGCGTATCTGGACGGCACGCGGCACGCGTTCGACCTGCCGCTCGACATTGCGCCGACCGCGTTCCAGCAGCGCGTGTGGGAAGCGCTGACGCACATTCCGTACGGGGAAACGCGCAGCTATTCGGAGATCGCCGAGGCGCTGGGCTCGCCGCGCGCGGTGCGAGCCGTCGCATCGGCCTGCGCGTCGAACCCGGTCGCGCTCGCGATCCCGTGCCACCGTGTCGTGCAGAAGGGAGGCGCGCTCGCCGGCTATCGCTGGGGCGTGCGCCGCAAGGCGACGCTGCTCGCGTCCGAGGCGCGCCATGTGCGCGACGATGAAACCGAAGCCGTTGCGGAGGGCAACGCAGTTTGAGCATCGACAAAACCACCACGACATCGCTCGCGAACGGCGGCCACGTGCCGCCGTCCGTGCAGATGGCGCTGCGCTTCAAGGCGCCGTACGACTGGGCGCGCGTGCTGCGCTTCTTCAGCGGACGGGCGATTCCGGGTGTCGAACAGGTCGTCGACGGCATGTATCGCCGGATCGTCGATCTGAACGGCGACGCGGGCAGGCTCGTCGTCACGAAGCATCCGCGCCGGCATTGCCTGATCGCGACGCTCGAAGGGGCGGCCGCGCGGCATGTCGACGATGCATTCGCGCACCGCGTCGCATCGATGTTCGACCTCGGCGCCGACCCGGCCGCGATCGGCGGCGGACTCGCGCGCGACCCGTGGTTCGCGCCGCTCGTCGAGGCCGCGCCGGGGCTGCGCGTGCCGGGCGCCTGGTCGGGATTCGAGCTCGCGGTGCGCGCGATCGTCGGCCAGCAGGTGAGCGTGAAGGCGGCGACGACGATCGTCGGCCGGCTCGTCCAGCGGGCCGGCGAGCGCGTCGTGCACGACGACGGCATGGCGGCGCCGGACGGCGCCCCCGCTTGGCGATTTCCGACGCCGGACGCGCTCGCCGCATGCGATCTGGAGAAGATCGGGATGCCGGGCAAGCGGGCCGCGGCGCTGACGGGCATGGCGCGCGCGGTGGCGGCCGGCCACGTGCCGCTCGATCCCGCACAGGCCGATCTT
The DNA here is from genome assembly GCF_902499115.1 of Burkholderia diffusa. Lineage (GTDB taxonomy): Bacteria > Pseudomonadota > Gammaproteobacteria > Burkholderiales > Burkholderiaceae > Burkholderia > Burkholderia diffusa. Next base: position 127,922 of record NZ_CABVPN010000019.1, on the reverse strand, counting down.
GCGACGCTGCGTCGCGCGTGGCTCGACCTGCCCGGCATCGGCCCGTGGACCGTCGAATACATCGCGATGCGCGCGTGGCGCGACCCGGACGCGTGGCCGGCGTCCGATCTGGTGCTGATGCAGTCGATCGCGGCGCGCGATCCGTCGCTCGACCGGCTCGCGAGCCAGAAAAGCCGGACCGAAGGCTGGCGGCCGTGGCGTGCGTATGCGGCGCTTCATTTGTGGAACGACGTGGCGGACCGGGCCGGCGGCGCGCGCGGCGGATGACGGTCTTGGCCGCAGGCCGGCGGGTGCGACCGGGCAGGGCCGCGACGCAACGCGCAAGGGGCATCACGCCGGCAGCGATCGGTCGGTGATCCTCATGGTTGCGACGTTTGACGGTGATCAACCCGCTCCGGTGTCTGACGCCCCAGCGCGCACGGTTGGCCCGGCCGTGACGACGATGCATCGCGGCTTCGGCTGAACGGGTTGCACCTGACGGCGCTGCCGTGCTCGTCGCTCACGTTCCCTCCGATGAATGTCGCGTGATTGTTGCGTCCGTCGATGCCGACGACGGTCAGCCGTGCGCGCGGCGTTCGTTGCCATCGTCCCGCCCGACGGCCCGCCGCGGCCGGCGCGCACCGCCCGGCGCCACCTCAAGCGCGTGTTACGGCGAGATGTTAAAGTGCCCGCTACCAACGAAGCGACCAATAATCCAGCCGGCCGCGCGCGGCATTTCGCGCGCGGCCGTCACGCACTTGCGTCTCCATGTCGAACACCATGACTCACCGCCAGTCCGAACTGCTGCTGAATCGTCTCGAAGCGCTGAGCTCGGGCCCGACGCGGCAGCATCTGCCCGACGGCCTGCGCGGCATCGAAAAGGAAAGCCTGCGCGTGACGCGCGACGGGATGATCGCGTTCACGCCGCATCCGCGCGCGCTCGGTTCAGCCCTCACGCACCCTTCATTGACGACCGACTATTCCGAAGCGCTGATCGAACTGATCACGCCGGCGGAAGGCGACGCGTCGATCACGCTCGAACGTCTCGACGATCTGCACCGCTACGTGTATGCGTCGCTCGGCGACGAGATGCTGTGGAACGACTCGATGCCGGGCCTGCTGCCGGCCGACGATGAAATTCCGATCGCCGACTACGGCACGTCGAACATCGGCCGCCTGAAGACGGTGTACCGCCGCGGCCTCGCGTATCGCTACGGCCGCACGATGCAGTGCATCGCCGGCATCCACTACAACTACTCGTTGCACGAGGAAGTGTGGCGGCGCCTGCATGCGGAAGAGGGCTCGACGGCCACGCTCGTCGACTACCAGTCGGAGCGCTATCTCGCGCAGATCCGCAACTTCCGCCGCCGCAGCTGGCTCTTGATGTACCTGTTCGGCGCATCGCCCGCGCTCGACGCGAAATTCCTGCGCGGCAAGCCGCACAAGCTCGACGCGTTCGATGCCGATACGCTGTACCGGCCGTACGCGACCAGCCTGCGGATGAGCGACCTCGGTTACTCGAACACGACCGCGCAGGCTGCGCTGCACGTCGACTACAACACGCTGCCTGGCTATCTCGATGCGCTGTCGAAGGCCGTGAGCGAGCCGTATCCGCCGTACGAGGCGATCGGCACGCATCGCGACGGCGAGTGGATCCAGATCAACACGAACGTGCTGCAGATCGAGAACGAGTTCTACTCGACGATCCGGCCGAAGCGCATCACGTATTCGGGCGAGCGTCCGCTGCATGCGCTCGCGTCGCGCGGCGTGCAGTACATCGAAGTGCGCTGCCTCGACATCGATCCGTTCGAGCCGACCGGCATCGCGCTGGAAACCGCACGCTTCATCGACGCGTTCCTGCTTGCGTGCGCGCTCGACGACAGCCCTGCGCTCGACTGCGACGCGTACAAGGAAGCGAATGCGAACTTTGGCAGCGTGACGATGGAAGGGCGCAAGCCGGGGCTCACGCTGGTGCGCGACGGTGAGCCGGTCACGCTGCAGGCGTGGGCGGACGACCTGATGGCCGATATCGAGACCGTCGGGCGCCGTCTGGACGAGATCCGCGGCGGCGACGAGCATGCGCGTGCGATTGCCGCGCAGCGCGAGAAGCTCGCCGATCCGGAGCGCACGCCGTCGGCGCGCGTGCTGCGCACGATGCGCGAGAACGGTCAGTCGTTCCTCGCGTTCGCGCTCGCGCACAGCGAAGCGCACGCCGCGCATTTCCGCGCGAACCCGCCGTCGGCGGAGACGATGCGCACCGAGCAGGCGCTCGCGGCGAAGTCGCTGGCCGAGCAGGCCGAACTGGAAGCGAAGGAGGCCGGATCGTTCGATGCGTTCGTCGCGGCTTATCGTGCCTATACGCTGAACCGCTTCAGCGTTTGATGGCCGCCGCCCGCTGCGCATCGCGCGGCGGGCAGGCCGGCGGCGGGCCGGATGGTGGTGCGGTCACGCGCCCGGCCGGGTTTCAGCCGCTTCAGTGATGCGCGTATGTGTCGCGATCGGCCACGCGCGGCAGCGCCGGCTTCCCTGATTCCACATTCGCGTGGCCGTCGTTGCCGTGGCCGGCCGCATCGCCGCGCGCCTGCGCGGCGCGCTGCATGACCGCCTGCATGTTTTGCGGAAAGTCGGGACCGCTGGCGAGGCTCGGCCGATAGCCGGCGGCCTGCAGTTCCGCGAGTTCCTGGCGAACTTGCGCGCGCGTCAGCGTCGACTCAGCCTGAGCCTGGGCGGCGACGGCCGAGCCGATCAGCACCAACGCGTACGCCGCAAGTTTCATGGTTTTCATCGTGTTTGCTCCGTGAGCGTTCCGGAGCCGCGCCTTCGTCGGCGCGGGCGGAATCGATGCAGCGAGTCTAGGCTTCGGATGCCAAACGAAACACCCCGCGTCCCGTCAGTCACCTTTTCCGGTTGAGCAACATTGCGCCGGCGGATTGCTGACGCGCGCCTCAGCGGGTCGCCAGCCGCCGTTCAACGTGCGGCGGATGCCGTGTATCGGCACCGCGCGCATCGGGCTTGCCCTCCTTGTGGAAGCGCAATGCGCCTCCTAACCTCTTTTAAGCGACCGATCGGTTGGCGCTGCGGCATGGTTGCGTGCGCAAGCGTCGGATGATCGTTGCGGCCGTGGAACAGACGTTCGAACGGGATCGAGGTGTGCGCAGGCGCTGATGCGCGAGTCCCGGTCGACCGCGAAGCAAGGGGCCGGGGTAAGTGCTGAAGCGTCAGCCCCGGTCGACCGCGAAGCATGGGACCGGAGTAAGTGCTGCAGCGTCAACTCCGGTCGACCGCGAAGCATGGGACCGGAGTAAGGCGCTGAAGCGCCAACTCCGGTCGACAACGGAGACACGATGAATCCCACCGCAGCCCTGCCGCCCGGCATCCTGTTCGCGCAGCCGTTGACGCCCGTCGCCAACTCGCTGTTCCTGTCTTTCCTCGTCGCCGTAGTCCCGATCGCGGTCGCACTGATCGCGCTCGGCGTGCTGCGCCGGCCAGCGTGGCAGGCGTCGCTCGCCGGCCTCGTCGCCGGCCTCGCGGTCGCGATCGGTGCGTGGGGCATGCCGGCCGGCCTCGCGTTCGACGCGGTCGGCGCCGGTATGGCGCTCGCGGTCGTGCCGGTGATGTGGATCGTGTTCAACGCCCTGCTGCTGTACAACATCGCGGTGAAGTCGGGCCGCTTCGACCAGTTCCGGCAGTGGATGCTCGACAACCTGCCCGACGACCGCCGCCTCGTGCTGCTCGTCGTCGCGTTCTCGTTCGGCTGTTTGCTCGAAGGGATCTCCGGGTTCGGCACGCCGGTCGCGATCACCAGCGGGCTCCTGATCGCGCTCGGCTTCCCCGCGCTCGAAGCGCTCACCTACACGCTGCTGTTCAATACGGCACCGGTCGCGTTCGGCGCGCTCGGCGTGCCGATCACCGTGCTCGGCGCGGTCACGTCGCTGCCGCCCGCGACGCTCGGCGCGATGGTCGGCCGGCAACTGCCGTTCTTCGCGCTGCTGCTGCCGTTCTACGTGGTCGGCGCGTACGGCGGCCTGCGCTCGATCTCGAAGCTGTGGCCCGCGCTGCTCGTATCGGGCGGCAGCTTTGCGATCGCTCAGTTCGTCACGTCGAACTTCCTCGGCTACCAGCTCACCGACGTGCTGTCGTCGCTCACGTCGCTGATCGTCACGATCGGCTTCCTGCAGGTGTGGAAGCCGCAGCCCGATCCGCAATACGCGCTCGCACGCAGCGCGCCCGCCGCGGCCGGCGCCGCGCGCGCGGGCTTCGGCGGCTGGCTGCCGTGGATCGTCGTGTCGGTGGTCGTGATCGTCTGGGTGCATGCGAACGTCGCGGCGATCGGCGACGTGAAGATCAAGTGGCCGGGCCTGCACAACGCGGTGCTCGTGTCGCTGTATCACAAGCCGTATGCGGCGATCTGGGACTTCCAGCCGCTCGGCACGGGCACCGCGATCCTGCTCTCGGCGGTCATCACGGCCGTGCTGACGCGCACCGGCGTCGGCGCGTTCTTCGAATGCGTGGTCAAGACCTGGCGGCAGACGTGGATCGCGATCATCACGGTGATGATGATCGTCGGGCTTGCGTATTTGCTGAACTACTCGGGCATCAGCTACACGCTCGGCACCGGCGTCGCGTCGACCGGCGCGCTGTTCCCGCTCGTGTCGGCGTCGCTCGGCTGGATCGCGGTGTTCCTGTCCGGCAGCGACACGTCCGGCAATGCGCTGTTCGGCAACCTGCAGGTGGTCGCGGCGCGGCAGCTCGGCTTCGATCCGGTATTGATGGCCGCGACCAACTCGTCGGGCGGCGTGATGGGCAAGATGATCTCGCCGCAGAACATCGCCACGGGCGTGTCGACGACCGACCTGAAGGGGCAGGAAGGCGTCGTGTTCGCGCGCACGTTCTGGCACAGCGTGATCCTCACGCTGCTGCTCGGCGTGCTCGTGTTCCTGCAGCAGCACGTGTTCACGTGGATGATTCCGGCGCTGCCGAAGTAACACACGGCGGGAAGCAAGAGGGAAGGCGCGGGACACGCGCCGGACATGACCACGGAGGTGCAGGGAAATGCGCGAACCGGTGAACGCGCGGCGGCTCAGCGCGCGTTCACCGGCCGCGTCGCGTGCGTTGGCTCGTGCGTCGCGGTCTGCGCCGGCAGGATGCACGCGAGGAACGCATCGATCGCGGGGCTCTGGCGGCGCGCCTTCAGGTAGTACACATATTCGTCGATCGTCGTGTCGACACCGCGCAGCGCGACGACGCGCAGGTCCGGATGACGCTCGGCCTCTCCGCGCGGAAACAGGCTGCCGCCCACGCCATGCAGGATCGCCTCGCGGATCGCTTCGCGGCTGCCGATCTCGGCGACCGACGTGGGCGCGACCCCGGCCGCCGCGAGGATCGTCTCCGTGCAGCGGCGCGTGACCGACCCTTCCTCGCGAATCAGCAGCCGCACGTTCGCGAGCTGCGCGGCGTCGATCGTGTCGAAGCGCGCGAGCGGATGGTCGCGATGCACGACGAGCACGAGCGGATCGGTGGAGATCACCTTGCATTCGAGGCCTTCCGCGTCATTGCGCTGCGACGACACGGCAAGGTCGATGCGGAATTCCTGCAGCGCCTGCAGGATTTCCTCGGAATTGCCGATCCGGCACGTGAGTGCGATCGACGGATGCGCATGCGAGAAGCGGCCGACCGCGTCCATGATGTAGTACGGCCCGGTCGCACCGATCCGCAGGTGTCCTTCGAACAGGCCGCCGACGTTGCGCAGCATGATGTCGGCCTGCGCCTCGAGCGAGATCATCTTCTCGACGAGCGGCAGGAGCTCGATGCCGGTTTCAGTGACTTCGAGCCTGCGGCCGCTGCGATAGAACAGCTCGACGCCGTACAACTGCTCGACTTGCCGGATCTGCGCGGCGATCGTCGGCTGGCTGACGCCCAGGTGGCGCGCGGCGCGCGTGATGCTGCCCTGCCGGACGGTCGCGTGGAACGCCTTCAGCTGATCGAACACGACTCGGCTTCTCCCCCCTCTTCATCGCGCGTCAGCGTAGCGCAGGCATGTGTCGGCCGGATGAAAGGCGCGCCGGGCGTCGCTTCGAAAAAAAGCTGGGGGTGAGCGCAAGAAACCTGCTGGAACCGGTCACGGCCGGGACACGCCGGTGCGGAGTAATAGCGGCAACGCACCGACCGCCGGCCCCGCTCGACCGGCGCCACCCTTACCGACCCACAGGATCCTCTTCATGTCCGCCACCAATCGACGCGATTTCCTGCGCCTTGCCGCCCAGTCCGCCGGCGCGATGGCCGCCTACGCCGGCTTCCCGCCCGCGATCCGCAAGGCACTGGCCATGCCGGCCGCCTATCGCACCGGCACGATCCGCGACGTCGAACACGTCGTCATCTTCATGCAGGAAAACCGCTCGTTTGACCATTACTTCGGCGGGCTGCGCGGCGTGCGCGGCTTCAACGACCCGCGCCCGCACCTGCTGCCGAGCGGTGTGCCGGTGTGGCAGCAGCCGCCGGCGTCGGTGTTCACGAAGAACTACCATTCGCGCGGGCTCGACCCGTCCGCGCCGTACGTGCTGCCGTTCTACCTCGATCCGAAGCAGACGACCGAATTCCAGCCGGGCACCAACCACGGCTGGAGCAGCGGCCACTTGTCCTGGAACAACGGCCAGTGGGACCAGTGGGTGAACCAGAAGCAGGACGTGCTGACGATGGGCTACCTGAAGCGCCAGGATCTCACCTACCACTACGCATTGGCCGACGCGTTCACGATCTGCGACGCGTACTTCTGCTCCGCGCACGCCGACACGGCACCGAACCGCATCTACCTGTGGACCGGCACGATCGACTCGCGCAACGTGTACGGCACGCAGCCGAACGGCCCCGGCATCGGCGAGCGCAACGACACGAACGGCTACACGTGGACGACCTACGCGGAACGTCTCGAGAACGCGAAGATCAGCTGGAAGGTGTACCAGGGCGGCACGGGCATCCCGGGCGACCCGACCGACAACTACACCGACAATTCGCTGATGTTCTTCAAGAAGTTCCAGGTGAAGGAAGGCGCGAGCGGCCCGCTGGTCGACAAGGGCGCGTCGGACCACACGCTCGCCGAACTGAAGGCCGACGTGCAGGCGAACCGGCTGCCGCAGGTGTCGTGGATCGTCGCGCCGTACAAGTACAGCGAGCACCCGCAGGCGTCGCCGACCGACGGCGCGTTCTACATCAACATGGTGCTCGAGGCGCTGACGTCGAACCCCGAGGTGTGGGCGAAGACGGTGTTCATCCTCAACTACGACGAGAACGACGGGCTGTTCGACCACGTCGTGCCGCCGGTGCCGCCGGTCACGAGCGGGGCAGGCGGCCAGGGCATCGTGTCGTCGAACCTGCTGTCGAACCTCGGCGACGAACTGCTCGACCTGAACAAGTATCCGGGCGAGATGAGCCCGCTGGTGCCGGGCGCGGACCCGGGCGGCATCCAGCCGATCGGCCTCGGGCCGCGCGTGCCGCTGATCATCATCTCGCCGTGGACGAAGGGCGGCTGGGTCTGCTCGGAGACGTTCGACCATACGTCGGTGCTGCGTTTCCTCGAAGCGCGCTTCGGCGTGCAGGAGCCGAACATCAGCGCATGGCGCAGGTCGGTCTGCGGCGACCTCACGTCGGCATTCGACTTCTCCGCGCGGCCCGATACGCGCACGGTGAGCTTCACGGTGCCGCAGCACATCGCCACCGCCGGCCAGGCGTACCAGGTGCCCGCGCAGCAGTCGATGCCGGCGCAGGAGCCCGGCACGCGTCCGGCGCGCGCGCTGCCGTACGAGCTGTTCGTGCATGCCCGCGTGAACGGGCGCGACGACAGCGTGTCGCTCGACTTCGCGAACTCGGGTGACGCGGGCGCCGCGTTCTACGTGTACGACCGCCGCAATCCGGCGACGCCGCCGCGCCGCTACGCGGTATCCTCGCACGACCGTTTCGCCGACACCTGGAGCACGTCGGCCGCGCGCGGCGACTACCATCTCGCCGCCTATGGCCCGAACGGCTATCTGTGCGAATTCCAGGGCAACACGCGGCTGGCCGCGGACGGCCGCCACGCGAACCCGGAAGCGAAGATCGGCTACGACGTGCGCAACCGCCACGTGTACCTGCAACTGCGCAACAGCGGCCGTGCGGCATGCCGCGTGGTCGTCGACAACGCATACAGCCACGCGCATGCGCGCACCTACACGCTGGAGCCGGGCGAGCGCATCGAGGATCACTTCGAGCTGTCGTCGAGCCACGGTTGGTACGATCTGACGATCACCGCGACGACGCTGCGCGGCGGCGACGACAATGTCGTGCGCCGCTTCGCGGGCCACGTCGAGACGGGCCAGCCGAGCCAGAGCGATCCGGGCCCGGTCAAGCAGACGGCCTGACGGCTGGTCTGCGTCGTGCGGTTCGGCGTGCTCGCGCCGGCCGCACGCTCATCGCATTCCGGCATGAGGCGCTCGCTATTGGAAACTGAAAACTGTTGACAATATATCGGGGTGAGGGTATATAGCGATCATTCGCCGACATGGCGCCCTCGTTCTCATCCGCAGCTTCGCTGCCTGCCCGATCATGACTGCCCCGAACGCGCTCAATGCCATCGAACTCCTGCAAAGCCAGTCGCTCGCGATGCTTGTCCAGGACATGCTCGAGCGCGCGATCGTGTCCGGCGAATATGTGCCCGGCGAGAAACTCAACGAAGTCGATATCGCGACCAAGTTGAACGTGTCGCGCGGCCCCGTGCGTGAGGCGTTTCGCGCGCTCGAGCAGGCCGGGCTGCTGCGCAACGAGAAGAACCGCGGCGTGACGGTGCGCGTCGTGCCGCTGCGCGAGGCCGAGGAGATCTACGAAGTGCGCGCGATGCTCGACGAGTCGGTCGCGCGCGCGCTCGCGAAACGCATTTCGCCCGACACGCTGAAGGTGCTGAAGGGCATCACCCAGTCGATGAAGGATGCGGCGAAGACGCACGACGTCACGCGCTACACCGAGCTGAACGTGCAGTTCCACGACGCGATGGTGGTCGGTGTCGGCAATACGCACCTCACCGACACCTATCGCCGGCTCGTGCGCCAGCTCGGGCTGCTGCGCCAGGCCGCGATCGAGGCCGAGGAGGACGCGATCGCGGTGTCGGCGGCCGAGCACGACAAGATCGTGCAGGCGCTCGCGAGCGGCGACGAGGAGAAGACCGTCGCGCTCGTGCGCGAGCACGTCGCGCACGGCCTTGCGCGGATGCGCCGCACGCACGAGCAGGCGCTGCCCTCGGCGGGCAACGTGGCGCGTGAGAAAGCCGCGCGCGTGTGACGCGGCCGCACGGGCGGTCGTGCCAAATGCAAAGGGATGCTTCGCAGCGTCCCTTTTTCATTGCGCTTCGTTGCGCGTGACGTCATCGCATCGTCACGCCTTGTCGGCCTTGCCAGCCGCGCTCGCGAATTTCGCGAGCCACGTGTCGACCCTCGCCGGCCGTCGGCTCTCGTCTTCCGCGCGCTCCTTGCGGCGGATCGCATTGCGCACGACGTGCGCGCCGACATAGCGGATCGGCTCCGGCGGGAAATGGCCGAGCGGGCCGCGCACGATCGGACTGCGCGTCCAGACGTTGTCGAGGCCGAGCACCAGCGACGACAGGATCTGCCCGCCCATGTAGGTCGGCCCGACGCCGTTGCCCGAATAGCCGAAGCCGTAGAACACGTTCGGCGCGTCGTCGAGGCGGCCGAAAAACGGGAAGCCCGTCACCGAGCGGTCCGACGGGCCGTTCCAGCTCGCGGTGATCGGCACGCCCGCGAGCGACGGGAAGAATTCGCGCAGGCTCTGCGTGAGCCGCGCCTCGTACGGCGAGCGCCGGTCGAACACCGGCGCGATGCGGCTGCGCCACGAGAACGTGTTGCCGCCCTTGCCGAGCATCAGTCGCCCGTCGGCCGTCGTGCGGTAGTAGTACACGAAGATCCGCGAATCGAGCACCGACACACCGTCGACGAGTCCGGTCTGCTCGAGCAGTTCCGGGCATTTCTCCGTGATGACCATGTCGCTCGACACGACCGCGATCGTGCGTTCGAACTGCGGGAAGCGACTCGCCATCCACGCGTTGATCGCGAACACCAGCTTGCTCGCGCGCACGCTGCCGGACGGCGTGCGCACGACGGCCGGCTGCCCCGGCGTGAAGTCGACGAGCGGCGTGCGCTCGTAGATCCGGATGCCCATGTCGAGCGCGACGCGGCGCAGCCCGCGCACGAGCTTGCCCGGATGCACGGTCGCGGCGATCGGCGAGTACACGCCGTCGAGATTGCGTGCGGAGCCCGAGCGGCGCGCGACGTCGGCGGCCGGCAGAGGCTCGTAGCTGTGGATGCCGCACGCGGCGAGCGCGTCGAGCACCGGCGCGAGCGTGCCGACCTGCGCGCGCGACGTCGCGGTGTACAGCGTGCCGTCGAGCCGCAGCTCCGCATCGATGCGATGCGCGCGGCAGAAGTCGGCGATGTGCTGGACGGCCGCCTCCGACGCCTTCACGAGCCGGATCGCCTCCGCTTCCCCGAACAGGCGGCGCAGCGTCAGGAATTTCGCGGACCATGTGAGCAGGCACCCGCCGTTGCGCCCGCTCGCGCCGGCGCCGCACAGGTCGGCCTCGAGTATCGCGATGTCGAGCGCCGGGTTCTGCTGCTTCGCCTGGATCGCCGTCCAGAGCCCGGTGAAGCCGCCGCCGACGATACAGACGTCGGCCTGCGTCGCGCCCTGCAGGGCGGGGGCGAGATCGCCGTCGTTGAACAGTGCTTGTTCGATCCAGAAGGGTCGCATCGGTTGTCGTGCCGGTAAGGGTCGGGCGCCGTGCCGCGCACGGCGGGAAAAGAAAGCGAAACCGCCGCACGGCGATGCGTGTCGTCGTGCGGCGGGTACATCGCGTCAGGCCGCGGCTTCGGCGGACACGCGGCGCACGCCCATCGCCTTCAGCGTGTCGGCGATCGCGCCGACCGCGCTCGGAATGCCGGCTTCGCCGAAGTGGCCGATGCAGCCGACGCGGACCGTATCGACTGCCGGCAGTTTGCCCGGATACAAAACGTAGCCGCGCATTTTGACCTCCTGATAAAACCGCTTGAAATCGTAGTTCGGATCGTCCGCCGCATGGAACGTGACGATGATCGGCACCTGGATCGCTGGATCGCTGGATCGCTGGATCGCTGGATCGCTGGATCGCCGGATCGCCGGATCGCCGGATCGCCGGATCGCCGAACGGCCGGAAGCCGTCGACCAGCGCGCGGCAGCTGTGCCGATAGTGGTCGCCGTGTGCGGCGAGCCCGTCGTCCCTTCGACTTTTGCTTTCTGTCTTCTCCATATTGTTGACAATCTACAAATCATCGATTTTAATGTCAAGCATGGAAAACATCCTCCTCGGCGCGGTGCGGGCGCCGACAGCGCAACCCCTTCGAACCGAAAGGACTGACCGTCATGTCTGAAACGCCTGTATCCGTGGAAGTGAACGGCCGCCGCTACAACTGGATGAGCCGCCCCGTGGTGGTGGTCTGCGTCGATGGTTGCGCCTATGAATATCTCGAGACGGCGGCCGAGGCCGGCGTCGCGCCGTTCCTGCGCACGCTGCTCAAGCCGGGCACGGCGCTCAAGGGCGAGTGCGTGGTGCCGAGCTTCACCAACCCGAACAACCTGTCGATCGTTACCGGCGTGCCGCCGGCGATCCACGGGATAAGCGGCAACTACTTCTACGATCGCGACACCGGCGCCGAGGTGCTGATGAACGATCCGAAGTATCTCGTCGCGCCCACCGTGCTCGCGACCTTCGCCGAACGAGGCGCGCGCGTCGCGGTCGTCACCGCGAAGGACAAGCTGCGCCGCTTGCTCGGCAAGGGGCTCAAGGGCATCTGCTTCTCGTCGGAGAAGGCCAACGAGGCGAGCATCGAGGAAAACGGCATCGACAACGTGCTGGAACTGGTCGGCAAGCCGGTGCCGAGCGTGTACAGCGCGGAGCTGTCCGAGTTCGTGTTCGCGGCCGGCGTGCGCCTGCTCGAAACACGCCCGATCGACCTGATGTACCTGTCGACGACCGACTACGTGCAGCACAAGTGCGCGCCCGGCACGGGCGGCGCGAACGCGTTCTACCAGATGATGGACGCATACCTGAAGCGGTTCGACGAGCTCGGCGCGATCGTCGCGATCACGGCCGACCACGGGATGAACGCGAAGCACGACGGCGAGACCGGCGAGCCCAACGTCATCTACCTGCAGGAGCTGTTCGACGAGTGGCTCGGCCACGATGCCGCGCGCGTGATCCTGCCGATCACCGATCCGTACGTCGTGCACCACGGCGCGCTCGGCTCGTTCGCGACCGTCTACGTGCCGGATTCCGCCGACGCCGACGCGCTGCGCGCGCGGCTTGCCGCGGTGGACGGCATCGAGGTCGTGCTGACGGGTGCCGAGGGCTGCGCGCGCTTCGAGCTGCCGCCCGACCGGATGGGCGACCTGATCGTGATCTCGAAGCAGGACGTCGTGCTCGGCACGCGCCGCATCAAGCACGACCTGTCGGGCCTCGACGTACCGCTGCGCTCGCACGGCGGGCTCTCCGAGCAGATCGTGCCGCTGATCTTCAGCAAGCCGGTCGCGACCGACGTCACGGCCCGCGCGCGACTGCGCAACTTCGACATCATCGACATCGCGCTCAATCATCTGCAGTGACGCGTACGCACCCGTCAGGAAGACATCATGAACGACATTGCAGCATCGACGGAGGTCCGCTCGTTTCATCGTGAAGCACTGCGAATCGATGGGGAGCTGATTCATCGCGACGCGGTGATCGAGGTGCGCAACCCGTACGACGGAACGCTCGTCGGCACCGTGCCGAAGGCAACGCTCGATGACGTGCGACGCGCATTCGCCGCCGCGCGTGCATTCCGGCCGACGCTCACGCGCCACGAGCGTGCGGCGATCCTGCGCCGCGCGGCCGACATCGTGCGCGCGCGCACCGCCGAGATCGCGGCGCTGATCACGGCCGAGGCCGGGTTGTGCATCAAGGATTCGACGTACGAAGCCGGGCGCGTTGCCGACGTGCTCACGTTCGGCGCGGGCGAAGTGCTGAAGGACGACGGGCAGATCTTCTCGTGCGATCTGACACCGCACGGCAAGAAGCGCCGCGTGTACACGCAGCGCGAACCGCTGCTCGGCGTGATCTCCGCGATCACGCCGTTCAACCATCCGATGAACCAGGTCGCGCACAAGGTCGTGCCGTCGGTCGCGACCAACAACCGGATCGTCGTGAAGCCGTCGGAGAAGGTGCCGCTGTCGTGCTACCTCTTTGCGGACATCCTGTACGAAGCCGGCCTGCCGCCGCAGATGCTGCAAGTGATCACCGGTGACCCGAAGGAGATCGCCGATGAGCTGATCACGAATCCGGCGATCGACCTCATCACGTTCACCGGCGGCGTATCGATCGGCAAGTCGATCGCGTCGCGGATGGGCTACCGGCGCGCGGTGCTCGAACTCGGCGGCAACGATCCGATCATCGTGATGGACGACGCCGATCTCGACGAAGCAAGCACGCTCGCCGTGTCGGGCTCGTACAAGAACTCGGGGCAGCGCTGCACCGCGATCAAGCGCATGCTCGTGCACGAGTCGGTGGCCGATCGCTTCACCGAGCTGGTGGTCGAGAAGACGCGCGCGTGGTCGTACGGCAATCCGTCCGATCCGTCGGTGGACATGGGCACGGTGATCGACGAGGCAGCCGCGAAGTTCTGCGAGCAGCAGGTGAACGACGCGATCGCGCGCGGTGCGCGGCTGCTGGTCGGCAACGTGCGCGACGGTGCGCTGTATTCGCCGACGGTGATCGATCGCGTGACACCCGACATGCCGCTCGTGAAGTACGAGACGTTCGGCCCGGTGTCGCCGATCATGCGCTTCCGTGACATCGACGAAGCAATCCGGATGTCGAACAGCACCGACTATGCGCTGTCGTCGTCGGTCTGCACGAACCGCTTCGACAACATCACGCGTTTCATCACCGAGCTGGAGGTCGGCAGCGTGAATGTGCGCGAGGTGCCGGGCTACCGGCTCGAACTGACGCCGTTCGGCGGCGTGAAGGATTCGGGGCTTGGCTACAAGGAAGGCGTGCAGGAGGCGATGAAGAGCTTCACGAACACGAAGACCTATTCGCTGCCGTGGTAAGCGGTACGCAATGTGCCCGCGCCCGCACCGGCTTCGCGGCCGGTGCGGGCGTTATTCGATCGGCTCATGTCGTTCGCCGATTTGGATGCAAGCGCACGTTGCTGCGCTGCGTGAACCTGCTCGAAGTGCCGGAGATGCGGGCGCACGTTGCGGTGTTTCTCGCGGATGGCCGCGGCGTCGACGGCCCGTCTCCTCCGCGTTCATCATTCAGCGAGTTCGTGCGGCCGATGATCGGGCCACAGCGCACCGATGACGAACAATCCGGTGGCGAGGAACGGCGCGCCGATCGCGAACAGGATCGCCGTGAGTCCCCACCGGTCCCAGAATCGGTCGATGACCGCGCGCTCGGGTATGACGGGGTCGTACAGCACGTTGACCACCTCGCCTTCGTACAGCCCGGGGCGCGATGAAGCCGAGCCTTGCGCGAACGTGACCGGGCGGCCGCTGTCGGTCGTGAACGCGATGGTCGCCGAGTAGAGCGACGTGCGTGTGCGGGACGATTGTGCCGATTCGGTGATCTCGACGACGTGGCCGGTCGAGTGCGCGTAATGGCGGGCGATCTGCCACTGGCGCAGCCCGGCAGCACCGGCGCCGGCCAGGAAGCCGGTGCCGATCGCGATCGGTACCAGCACGATCGCGATGTTCCAGCGGCGCCGGGCCGTCTTGCCGGCGGCCGGTGCGGCAAGCGCGTTGTCTCGCCGGCTACGGCGCTCGCTCCCGTACAGCAGGCAGCCGACCGCAAGCGACGCGACCGCGAGCAGTGCCGGCACCGCGACGGGAAACCAGCGTTGCGTGAAATCGTCGATCAGCGCGGGACGGTTCGGATGGGCCGGATCGACCAGGACGTCGACGCTTTCGCCGATGTCGTACGCCGGGACCACCGATGCGGTATTGCCGGCGACTTCACGGCGGTGGCCGTCGTTCGCGAGATAGGCGACGATCGGACGGTATCCGCGCATCGCGTCGCTGTCCTGCACGATGCGCACGACCGTGCCCGGCGTGCGGACCAGATCACCCACCGCACGGCTCGCGGTGACGGCGAGCATCGCTGCGACCACGAGCAGCGCAACGCCGAGCGCGAGTGCGACGAGCGCGTCCTTACGTGGCATGGCCGGATCCGCGGTGCGCGTCGTGCGACGGGGCCGGATGCGATCGGGGGGATGGCGCGACTCGACGTGCGCGCGGCTGTCGGCGTGACCGTGCCCTCCGAATGGTCGCGTCTCGCTCACATGATTCCATGTCTGACGTCCCATGCTCTCTCAGTGCCGGGGGCGATATGGCGATCGCCGTCCCGGTCGTGTGATATTTTGTCGGACGATTCTAGCGGAAAGTGCACGGGCGAGGCATGTATGTAATTGCATGCCGTGATGCTTGGGAGTCGGGCGGGCGCCTGAATCGGTCGCCGGAATGGAAAAAGGCCGGTCAGCTTGCGCTGACCGGCCTTTGAAATTCCTGGTGGGGCGTGAGTGACTCGAACACTCGACCTACGGATTAAGAGTCCGCTGCTCTACCAACTGAGCTAACGCCCCCAACAGAAGAAAGATTATGCACGGGTATTTCGGGCTTGGCAAGCGCTTTCTGCAAATTTCCTGAAAATACTTCGTCACGGCCCCGGCGGCGGCTCGCGCGCTCACGAGCGATCGCAGTTGGCGCGCTCCCGGTATGATGACGTCCACACCCGTTGCGCGGCGGTCGCGCAACGTTTTCTGGACATTCGAAGATGGACGAAAACGCAGTCCGCGAATTGCTGGATCGGCTCCTGGCCCCGTGGGTCCGCTCGCTCGGTCTGGTCCCCGTATCGATCGGCGACGACAGCGTCACGATGCGCCTGCCGTTTTCCGGCGAATTCCGTCATTCGGGCGGCATCATCTGCGGGCAGGTGTTCACGGCCGCCGCCGACACCGCGATGGTGGTCGCGATCTCGGCCGCGCTCGGCGAGTTCCGGCCGATGACCACCGTCTCGCTGAACACGAATTTCATGCGTCCGGTGCGCAAGGGCGACGTGCTCGTCACCGCGCGCGTGCTGCGTATGGGCCGCAACCTGGTATTCGGCGAAGTCGAGCTGTTCGACGAGGACGGCAAGATGGCCGTTCACGCAACGTCGACCTACGCGCTCGTCAGCTGAGCGGCGCGATGTTCGACCAGATCGTTTTCGCGGGCGGCGGCAATCGCTGCTGGTGGCAGGCCGGCTTCTGGGACGTTGCCCAGCCGGCGCTCGGCTTGCGCCCGCGCGTGATCGCCGGCATCTCGGCCGGCGCGGCGACCGCCTGCATGCTGTATACGCGCGATGCCGCGTGGGTGATGCGCTATTACGAGGAGGCGCTGCGCCACAACCGCAAGAACGCGTACTGGGGCAACCTGTTCGGGCGCGAGCCGGTGTTTCCGCATTACCGGATCTACCGTCAGGCATTGCTCGACATCTACGGCGAGCCGTTCGCGAAGCTCGCCGCGGCGCCGGAGATCCGCATCGGCGTGTCGCACGTGCCGCGCTGGCTCGGCGCGCGCAGTGCGGTCGCCGCCGGCCTCGTCGCGTACAACATCGAGAAATACGTGCGCAAGACGCTGCACCCGACGCTCGGGCGCACGCTCGGCTTCCGGCCCGAATTCGTGCGCGCGCAGGCATGCGCAAGTGTCGACGAACTCGCCGACCTGATCCTGCAGTCGTCGTGCACGCCGCCGTTCACGCCGGTGCTGCGCCGCGGCGGGCGGCCCGTACTCGACGGGGGGATGGTCGACAACGTGCCGGTCGACGCGCTCGACGCATCGCCGGGTGACGTGCTGGTACTCGTCACGCGGCTGTATCCGCGCCCGCAGATGTTCACGGTCGCGCACGGCGACCAGAGGCGGCTCTATGTACAGCCGTCGAGCAAGGTGCCGATTTCGAGCTGGGATTACACGAGTCCGTCGCAGATGCGGCATGCGTACGACCTCGGACGGCGCGACGGCGAGCATTTCCTCACGCGCGTCGACGCGATGACGGGCGGCCGCGTGGCCGCCTGAAGGCGGGAACGGAGAAACGGGGCCGCGCGGCGAGCGCGGCCCGCGCCGGTCAGCGCACGCGGCGCGGCGTCAGTGCTTCCGGGTTGACGACGCTCGACATGTCGCCCTGGTCGAACGCGAGGATGTTGCGGAACGCCGCGCTGAAGTAGAGCTCGTAGCTTTCGCGCTCGACGTAGCCGATGTGCGGCGTGCAGATCACGTTTTCCATCCGCAGCAGGCTGTAGCCCTGCAGGATCGGCTCGCTCTCGAACACGTCGATCGCGACCATCCCCGGACGGTTGTGCGACAGCGCGTTGACGAGCGCGTTTTCCTCGAGCAGCTCAGCGCGGCTCGTGTTGACGAGCAGCGACGTCGGCTTCATCCGCATCAGGTCTTCCTGCTTGACGATCCCGCGCGTGTCGTCGTGCATGCGCAGGTGCAGCGACAGCACGTCGCTCTGCTCGAACAGCGCTTCGCGGCTCTCGGCGGCCGTGTAGCCGTCGGCGCGCGCGGCCTCGAGCGAATGCTCGCGGCCCCAGATCAGCACGTTCATCCCGAACGCCTTGCCGTAGCCGGCGACCAGCCGGCCGATCTTGCCGTAGCCCCAGATGCCGAGCGTCTGGCCGCGCAGCACCTGGCCGAGACCGAAGTTCGGCGGCAGCGCCGACGTCTTCAGGCCCGATTGCTGCCAGGCACCCTGTTTCAGGTTCGCGACGTATTGCGGAATGCGGCGCTGGGCGGCCATCACGAGCGCCCAGGTCAGTTCGGCGGGCGCGACCGGCGAACCCGTGCCTTCCAGCACCGCGATGCCGCGGTCGGTACATGCTTCGAGGTCGATGTGGCTCGAGATACGGCCGGTCTGGCTGATCATGCGCAGATTCGGCAGCTTGGCGAGCAATTGCGACGAAATCGGCGTGCGCTCGCGAATCAGCACGAGCGCCTCGACTTCCGCCAGGCGGCTCGCGAGTTGCCCCAGGCCGCGAACCGTGTTGTTGAAGACCTTCACGTCGTGCTCGGCAAGCATCTCGAAGCAGTTCAGCTTGCGGACGGCGTCCTGGTAGTCGTCGAGGATGGCAATTTTCATGATCAGCGGGAGTCGCGCGTTGAAAGCGGCAGTGGCGGCGGCGCACGTCGCGCACCCGTCCCGCCCGGCCGGGGCCGACATGATGCTACGTCGGCGGACGTCTTGGTGTCTTTTTAACAGGTTGTTACGCTCCGCCGCAATCGGCTCTGGCCTGACCCGGCGTCGCTCCCGTCGGGTGCGACGGGGTGCGATGTTGTGTCGCATCAGACACGTCCTTCCTGATTCGGCCGCTTACCGGATGAGGTTCACCCAATTGTTGCTGCAATCAGAATAATTGGATCATCCATTCGCGATGGGTGAGGATTTTTGACTATTTTTATCGTCAACGCGGGCCTTGTTGAGCAACTCTGCATCATTTCCGCTGTCGTAGGAGAATTACGCATATGCTTCAACTTTTTGAAGTTGTAACAGCGGCAGGAGTCGTTTATGGATCATTTGCAGTCGATGCGCGTGTTCGTCAAGGTTGCGGATCTCGGCAGTTTCGCGCGGGCCGCGAGTGCAATGGATATCTCCAACGCGGTCGCGACGCGTCACGTCGCCGATCTGGAAGGCCGGCTCGGCACGCGCCTGCTGAACCGCACCACGCGCAGCCTTTCGCTGACGGAGTCGGGCCAGGTCTACCTGGAGCGGGCGCGCCAGATTCTCGATGAGCTCGAGGATGTCGAACAGATGGTCGTCGCGCGCAATCACGAGCCGGTCGGCACGTTGCGCATCGTCGCGCCGGTCGTGTTCGGCCTGCACAACCTTGCCCCCGTCCTGCAGTCGTACACCGAGAAATTCCCGAAGGTGGTGCCGGATCTGACGCTGGTCGACCGCCAGGTCGATCTCGTCGAGGAAGGTTTCGACGTCGGGATCGTCGTCACGCGTCAGATGCGCAGCGCGAGCATCGTCACGCGGCGGCTGACCACGGGCTGCATGACCGTGTGCGCGACGCCGAGCTACCTGGAAAAGCACGGCGTGCCGACCCACCCGGAACACCTCGCCGAGCACCCGGCGCTGAGCTTGCCGACCGAATACTGGGGCGACGAGCGCGTGTTCACGGGGCCGGACGGCGAAGTGCGCGTGCGTCCGACCAACGTGATCGTCGCGAACAACACTGCGATGCTGCGCCAGTTCGCGCTGCTCGGGATGGGTGTCGCGATCCTGCCGAGCTACCTGATCGGCAGCGACATCGCGCGCGGTGCGCTGGTGCGGCTGCTGCCGGATTTCCGGCTGCCGCAGGTCGAGATCAACATCGCCTATCCGAGCCGGCGCCATCTGCCTGCGAAGGTGCGGACGTTCATCGACCACCTCGTCGAGTATTTCAGCCACGCGACCGACGCGACGATGGGCGAACAGTGGGCGGCACAGGGTGCTGCGCCTGCGCCGATCGGCGTCGAGATGCGTGCCGAGCCACCCGAATCGACCGACCCGAACCTGCAGCCGCGCCTCGCGCGTTCGCCGCGCGCGCGGGTCGCGGTGCCGTCGCCGCTGTAACGTCGCGGCGGCCGCGCACAGAGACGGCCGGCATCAAGAAAAAACGCGGATCGAGCGATCGATCCGCGTTTTTTTATTGCCGCTTTCATGGTCGTTCGACCGGCGCGCGACGCGCCGGGGGGGAGACCCCCGGCAACCCGAGCATTACGAGCCCGTCTTGCGCGCCGTCGTCTTGCGGGCGGCGGTCTTGCGAGCCGGTGCCGGTTTCTCTTCGGCGCCTTCCGTCACGGTTTCGGCGTCCTTCGTCGCCGATTTTGCCGTCTTCTTCGCGGCGGCAGCCTTCGGCTCCTTCTTCTCGAACTCGAAACCGATCTTGCCGTCCGGCTGCTTCACGAGGAAGGCCTTGAAGTTGCGGCCCGTGCGGGACGACTTGAAGTTCGGCAGCAGATCCGTGCGGCCGTCGGCCAGCAGCTTCGCCATCTGCTCGCGCGTGATTTCCTGCTGCAGGATCACCTTGCCCGAACGGAAGTCGCAGGTCTTCGGATTCGCGACCGAGTGCTCGCACACATAGCTCATCCCGTGCTCGAACACGCGGCCCTTGCACTTCGGGCACGCGCCGACCGGTTCCTGCGCGGAGAAGTCGGGCGCCTCACCTTCCTCGCCGCCCTGGTCCTGGCCGAAGTCGAACTCGAGCTTGTAGTTCTTCGTCTCGTCGTCGAACGAGAGCTTCAGGATCGCCGAGAACGGGCGGCCCATCTTGCTGCGGAAGCCGGACAGCGGACCGATGGTCTTCTGCTGCAGCAATTCCTCGACTTCCGCGATCTCGAACTGTCGGCTGCCCGGAATCTTCGAGATCGAGAACTCGCACTTCGTGCACGCGAAGCGGCGGTAGTTTTCCTTCACCTGGCCGCCGCAGTTCGGACAGGGTGTCTCGAGCGTCGCGTAATCGCCGGGGATCGTGTCGGAATCATATTCCTTCGCGCGCTTGACGATCTGCTGCGTCATGCGGGCGATTTCCTGCATGAACGCGTCACGCCCGAGGTTGCCGCGCTCCATCTGCGACAGCTTGTATTCCCATTCGCCGGTGAGCTCGGGCGCGGTCAGTTCCTTCACGCCGAGCCCGCGCAGCAGCGTCATCAGCTGGAATGCCTTCGCGGTCGGGATCAGTTCGCGGCCTTCGCGCACGAGATATTTCTCGCCGAGCAGGCCTTCGATGATCGCCGCGCGCGTGGCCGGCGTGCCGAGGCCCTTCGCGGCCATCGCCTCGCGCAGCTCGTCGTCCTCGACGAGCTTGCCCGCGCCTTCCATCGCCGACAGCAGCGTCGCTTCCGAGTAGCGTGCGGGCGGCTTCGTCACGAGCGCGACGGCGGCGATCTCGTCCGTCTTCACCTTCTCGTCCTTCTGCACCGGCACGAGGTTCGCGTCCGCGCCTTCGGCGTCGCGGCCGTACACCTGCAGCCAGCCCGGCTCGACGAGCACCTTGCCTTCGGTCTTGAAGTGATGACCGGCGACTTCGGTGATCCGCGTCGTGACGCGGAATTCGGCCGCCGGGAAGAACACCGCGAGGAAGCGCTTCACGACCATGTCGTACAGCTTCTGCTCCGGCTCGGACAGCGACTTCGGCGCCTGCAGCGTCGGGATGATTGCAAAGTGGTCGCTGATCTTCGAGTTGTCGAAGATCCGCTTGTTCGGCTTCACCCAGCCCTTGTCGAGCACCTGCTTCGCGTGCGGCAGATAGTTGTGGCTCTCCTTGAGCATCTCGAGCGTGGACTGCACCGTCGAGATGTAGTCTTCCGGCAGCGCGCGCGCGTCGGTACGCGGGTACGTCAGCACCTTGTGCTTTTCATACAGCGCCTGCGCGAGACCGAGCGTGTTCTTCGCGGAGAAGCCGAAGCGGCTGTTCGCCTCGCGCTGCAGGCTCGTCAGGTCGAACAGCAGCGGCGACAGTTGCGTCGACGGCTTCGATTCCTCGGACACCGTGCCGACATGGTCGCGGCACGCGGCGACGATCGTTTCGGCGGCCGGCAGGCTCCACAGGCGGGAGTCGCGCCTTTCCGGATCGAATTCGTCGCGCTTGAATTTCGGGTCGAACCACTTGCCTTCGTAGAAGCCGCCCGCGCAGGCGAACTCGGCCTTCACTTCCCAGTAGTCGCGCGGGATGAAACGGCGGATTTTCTCTTCACGTTCGACGACGATCGACAACGTAGGCGTCTGAACGCGGCCGACGGTCGTCAAGAAGAAGCCGCCGCCCTTGCTGTTGAACGCGGTCATCGCCCGCGTGCCGTTGATCCCGACGAGCCAGTCGGCTTCCGAGCGGCAGCGTGCGGCGTCGGCGAGCGGCTGCATGTCCGTGTCGCTGCGCAGATGCGCGAAACCGTCGCGGATCGCCTGCGGCGTCATCGACTGCAGCCAAAGGCGCTGGACCGGCTGCTTCGCCTTCGCGTGCTGCACGATCAGGCGGAAAATCAGCTCGCCCTCGCGCCCCGCGTCACATGCGTTGATCAGGCGGTCGACGTCCTTGCGCTTCATGAGCTTGGTCAGGACTTTCAGGCGCGACTCGCTTTTTGCGATCGGGTTCAGGTCGAAATGCGGGGGGATGACGGGCAGATGAGCGAAGCTCCATTTCCCCCGCTTGACCTCGTACTCTTCCGGGGCGGCGATTTCCAGCAGGTGGCCGACCGCGGACGAGAGGACGAATTCGTCGCTCTCGAAGTACTCGTCATGCTTTGTAAAGCCGCCCAAAGCGCGCGCGATGTCGTTCGCGACAGAAGGCTTTTCCGCAATGATCAGTGCTTTGGACATGACAGATGTGTGTTGGTAGACCGGGTTCGCCGGCGTGGGTCCCTTTTACGACGGCTTTATAGCACACGCCGTGGCGACGGCGGCGCGGCGTGCAAAAAGCGGCTCATCATAGTGGGGGGCCGCAATGGCGGCAAGCGCCCGGCGTGGCGGCACGCGCGACGGCGCGAAAAGCTGCCGGGCTGGCGTGCGGCTTACGCCTCGACATTCAGGATGTTGCGCAATTTCGGTGCGTGAGGCGCGCCGGGCACGGCGCTCAGGTTGGACAGCATCCGTTCGACGATCGCCGCGTGCGGCAGCACCGTGCCGAAGAAGCGCGCGGTGTTCGCGTCCTCGATCAGGATCGTCGGGAAATTCTCGACGTCGAGATCGTCGAGCCGGTCGGCATGGGTTTCGACGTCGATCCACGCGAAGCAGGCCTCGGGATGGGCGTCGGCGAGCTGGTCGAAGGCCGTTCGGTACTCGCGGCAGGTGCCGCACCATTCGGCGCACAGGCAGGCGACCAGCAGCGTGTCGGGATCGGCGAGGCGCTCGGCGATCCGATCGGCATCGGTGTCGAGATTCAGCGCGGGCATGGAATTCCTTGAGTAGCGTCGGCGGCACGGCCGCCTCTATGCGGGGGACTGTAGCACGCCGGACGCGGGCGGGGTGGGCGTTGCGTCAAGCCGCGCGAAGCGTCCGCCGGGCATGCTCGCAACGCGGCCGGCCAGTTCGAGCCCGAGTAGCGAGCGGTGCAGCGCGTCGTCGGGCAAGCCGGTGTGCTCGGCGAGCCACTCGTAAGTAACGGGGCCGTATCCCAGTGCGGCGAGCACGGATTGTTCGGCCGGGTTGTCGGTTGGCGTGCCGTCGATCTCGGCGGGCGCAGCGGCCGGAATGGCGGAACCCGCTTTCCCGATGTGCTCGCCCGCGCACTGCCCGGGGGTGTCGGTCGTTCCTCCGTTATCGGGGCGCGAACGCGAATTCGCCGCGCGGCCGACGTGAGCAGCCGGTTCGCCCAACCCGTATTCCTCAAGCACGTCGAGCGGCGTCGCGGTGAGCTTCGCGCCGTCGCGGATCAGCGCGTGGCAGCCCTGCGCGAGCGGCGCGTGGATCGAGCCCGGCATCGCGAACACGTCGCGGCCCAGCTCGTTCGCGAGCCGCGCGGTGATCAGCGAGCCGGAGCGCGGCGCGGCTTCGACGACGAGCGCGCCGAGCGCGAGCGCAGCGATCAGCCGGTTGCGCTGCGGGAAATGTGACGCCCGCGCGGGTGTGCCGAGCGGCCATTCGGAAACGATCGCGCCACGTGCGGCAATCTCGTGCGCAAGGGTGCGGTGCCGAGCCGGATAGACGAGATCGGCACCCGTCGCGATCACCGCGACCGTGCCGGCGCGGCCGTCGAGCCCGCCGCGATGTGCGGCGCCGTCGATGCCGAGCGCGAGACCGGAGACGATCACGAGGCCCGCATCGGACAGCGCATGCGAGAAGCGCGTGGCGTCTGCGAGCCCCTGCGGCGTTGCATGGCGGCTGCCGACCACGGCGAGCCCGCGTCCGTGCAGCAAGTCGAGCCTGCCCTTTACATATAGCAGCGATGGCGGATCATGCAGGTCGCGCAGCCGCGGCGGATAGACGGGATCGTTGAGCGTGACGATCGCGTTGCCCGGTGTATCGAGCCATGCCAGTGTGGCGTCGGTGCGCGCATCGAGGTCGTTCCGCTCGCTGGTGCGCACTGCCCGCGCGGTGGCAGCGCTGCTCGCCGCACCGATGGCCTGGTCGGACGCGCGCAGCAGCGCCGTCGGCGAGCCGAATGCATCGAGCAGCGCACGCAGCACGGCGGGCGAGAGTCCCGGCGCATGCGAGAGCTGCAGCCACGCACGCAACGCGGAGGTCGTCAGCGCTTGCGGCGACATGAGGTTCCCCTCGAATGCGGCGGCCAGCGAACCGCGTGGCGCCATGATAAAATTTTCATCATCCGAAATACTCGACAGGGCCGCGCGCGCGAGCGTCCGGCCAATTGCAGGAGGCAGACCCGCGGCGTTGACATGCCGCGCGTCCGCCTCATCTTCATTGCATCCCGGCGGCGGCGCCAGCCGGCCGGATGGCCGATGCGGCGTGCCGCTCCACCGAATACCGAACACCATGGCTTTGCTGAACATTCTTCATTACCCCGACAAGCGGCTGCACAAGGTCGCCAAGCCCGTCGACAAGGTCGACGACCGGATCCGCAAGCTCGTCGCCGACATGGCCGAAACCATGTACGCCGCGCCGGGCATCGGCCTGGCGGCGACGCAGGTCGACGTGCACGAGCGCGTGATCGTGATCGACGTCTCCGAGGAGAAGAACGAGCTGCGCGCGTTCATCAATCCCGAGATCATCTGGTCGAGCGACGTGAAACAGATCTACGAGGAGGGCTGCCTGTCGGTACCCGGGATCTACGACGAAGTCGAGCGTCCCGACCACGTGCGTGTGCGTGCGCTCAACGAGCAGGGCGAGACCTTCGAGCTCGACTGCGAGGGCCTTCTCGCCGTGTGCGTGCAGCACGAGATGGATCACCTGATGGGTCGCGTGTTCGTCGAATACCTGTCGCCGCTGAAGCAGAACCGTATCAAGACGAAGATGAAGAAACTCGAACGCGCGATGTGACGCGCGTTTGCCCAGACCGATCCCGAACGCTGTCATGACCCATACGTTGCGCGTGATTTTTGCCGGCACGCCGGAATTCGCCGCGGCCGCACTCGCCGCGATCCATGAGGCCGGTTTTCCGGTGCCGCTCGTGCTCACCCAGCCCGACCGTCCCGCCGGGCGCGGGATGAAACTGCAGGCGAGCGCCGTGAAGCGCTATGCCGTCGAGCACGGAATGTCCGTCGCGCAGCCGACGTCGCTGCGCCGCGCGGGCAAGTACCCGACGGAGGCGGCCGACGCGATCGAGCTGCTGCGCACGACACCGCACGACGTGATGGTGGTCGCCGCATACGGCCTGCTGCTGCCGCAGGAAGTGCTCGACATTCCGCGCGCCGGCTGCATCAACATCCACGCGTCACTGCTGCCGCGCTGGCGCGGCGCCGCGCCGATCCATCGCGCGATCGAGGCCGGTGACGCCGAGACGGGCGTCACGCTGATGCAGATGGACGCCGGCCTTGACACCGGCGCGATGATCGACGAAGCGCGCGTCGCGATTGCGGCCGACGATACGACCGCGACGCTTCACGACCGGCTGGCCGCCGACGGCGCGCGCCTGATCGTCGACGCCCTGGTGCGGCTCGAGCGCGACGGCGCGCTGCCCGCCACCCCGCAACCGGCCGACGGCGTGACTTACGCGGAAAAGATCGGCAAGCACGAAGCGGCGCTCGACTGGCGCAAGCCGGCCGACGTGCTCGCGCGCCAGGTGCGCGCGTTCGACCCGTTCCCGGGCGGCGTCGCGATGCTCGACGGCGCGGCAATCAAGCTGTGGGCGGCCGAGCCCGTGGCGGCGCGCGGCGGGATTGTCGACGCGGTGCCCGGCACGATCGTCGAGGCTTCGCCGGAAGGCGTGGTCGTCGCATGCGGTGGCGGCGCGCTGCGCGTCACGCAACTGCAGAAGCCGGGCGGCAAGCGGCTGCCCGCGCGCGAATTCCTGGCCGGCTCGCCGCTCGCCGCGGGCCAGCGCTTCGCGTTGCCCGACGGGCTGTGAGCGTCATTCGACCCGACATGCCGGTCGTGCGCAATTGGCCGGATGGCCGAGTCGCACGGCGCAGCAGGCGCGCGTAGAATTTCCCTGCGCTTTCCGATTTCGAGGTTTTCATGCTTGGCATCACCCATTTCGGCTTCTTCGTGCTCGCGGTTTTCCTGCTGAACGTCACGCCCGGCCCCGATACGGCGTACATCGTCGGCCGCAGCGTCGCGCAGGGCCGTGGCGCGGGGCTGATGTCCGCGCTCGGCATCTCCGCCGGCTGCTGCGTGCACGCGCTTGCGTGCGCGTTCGGCCTGACTGCGCTGCTCGCGGCGTCGGCCGCCGCGTTCATGGTGATCAAGCTGGTCGGTGCCGCTTACCTGATCTATCTCGGCGTGCGCATGATCCTCGCGAGGCAGGCCGCCGCGCCGGCAGGCGCCGAGGCGGCGCGGGCCACGGCCGCGAAGCCGCTGCGCCAGCTGTTCATGCAGGGTTTCTGGACCAACGTGCTGAACCCGAAGGTCGTGCTGTTCTTCGTGTCGTTCTTCCCGCAGTTCGTGTCGGCCGACAGCCCGCACAAGGCGCTGGCGTTCCTGGCTCTCGGTTCGGTGTTCCTCGTGATGAGCACGATCTGGAGCTGCATCGTCGCGTGGGTCGCGGGCAGCGTCACGCAGCGCTTTTCCGGCAAGCCGGGCGTCAGGAAGTGGCTTGACCGCACGGTGGGCAGCGCCTTCGTCGGCCTCGGGTTGCGGCTCGCGGCGACGCAACGCTGAAATTGAATTTTTCCGGCAAGACCTTATCTAACAAATCGCTTACAATTTTCCGCCGTGCATCGTAATGTGCGGCGGGTCCCCTGACGGATAAGGAGTGGGTATGTTCAATTGGGTCAAAACGGCGATGCTGATGGCCGCGATCACGGCCCTGTTCATCGTGATCGGCGGCATGATCGGCGGCTCGCGCGGCATGACGATCGCGCTGCTGTTCGCGCTCGGCATGAATTTCTTCTCGTACTGGTTCTCCGACAAGATGGTGCTGCGCATGTACAACGCGCAGGAGGTCGACGAGAACACGGCGCCGCAGTTCTACCGGATGGTGCGCGAGCTCGCCACGCGTGCGAACCTGCCGATGCCGCGCGTCTACCTGATCAATGAGGACGCGCCGAACGCGTTCGCCACGGGCCGCAACCCCGAGCACGCGGCGGTCGCCGCGACGACGGGCATCCTGCGTGTGCTGTCCGAGCGCGAGATGCGCGGCGTGATGGCGCATGAGCTCGCGCACGTGAAGCATCGCGACATCCTGATTTCGACGATCACCGCGACGATGGCAGGCGCGATTTCGGCGCTGGCCAACTTCGCGATGTTCTTCGGCGGTCGCGACGAAAACGGCCGTCCGGCCAACCCGATCGCGGGGATCGCAGTCGCGTTGCTCGCACCGATCGCCGGTGCGCTGATCCAGATGGCGATCTCGCGAGCGCGCGAGTTCGAGGCCGACCGCGGCGGCGCGCAGATCTCGGGAGATCCGCAGTCGCTCGCCACCGCGCTCGACAAGATCCATCGCTATGCGGCCGGCATCCCGTTCCAGGCGGCCGAAGCGCATCCGGCCACCGCGCAGATGATGATCATGAACCCGCTTCACGGCGGCGGTCTGCAGAATCTGTTCTCCACGCACCCGGCGACCGAGGAGCGCATCGCGCGCCTGATGGAGATGGCGCGCACCGGCCGCTTCGACTAAGTCGCGTCGCGCTCGACACATCACCCCGCATGCCCCGCGCTGCGGGGTGTTTCATTTGTGCGCCCCGTAAAGGGGCCGCATGATCGCACGCTACAATGCGCGGTTTGGAATCGCGGCGGCCATGCGGCCGCTGGGTTTCCGCCGCTCGCGGCACCCGTTTGCCGATTTTGCTCCGATGACACGAACCCGCTCCTCCGCTCAGTCTTCCTCCGGCCGCGCCGCGCGCCTGCCCGCGCTGCATCTCGCGCCCGATTCGCTGGGCTTCGCGCTCGACGCGGCCGCGCAGGCCGTCGATGCGGTGCGGCGCGGTACCGCGCTGCCGGCGGCACTGGCCGCGGTGTTCGCGCAGATGCCGGCCGGCGCGCAGGCGCTGGCGCGCGGCGCGACGCAGGACGTCGCGTATCGGACGATGCGTCGTCTCGGCAGTGCGGATTGGCTGATCGGCCGGCTGGTCAGCAAGGCGCCGCCCGCGCATGTGCATGCGGTGCTCGCCGGTGCGCTTGCGCTGCTGCTCGATCCGGAGGACGCGGCGGCGTATCCGGCATTCACCATCGTCGACCAGGCCGTCAGCGTGATCGGCGCACGGCGCGAATTTGCGTTCGCGAAGGGGCTGGTCAACGCCGTGCTGCGGCGTTTCCAGCGTGAGCGCGACGCGCTCGTCGCGGCGATGCAGAACGATCCCGTCGCACGCTGGAATTACCGCACTTGGTGGGTCGATGCGGTGAAGCGTGCGTGGCCGGAAGCCTGGCAGACGATTCTTGCGGCCGGCGAGCGCCAGGGTCCGCTGACGCTGCGCGTGAACGCGCGCCGCGCAACCGTCGATGCGTATCTCGATACGCTGCGCGCGAGCGGAATCGAGGCGACCGGGATCGGTCGCCATGCGGTGCGGCTCGCGTCGGCGCTGCCGGTTGACCGCATTCCGGGCTTTGCCGACGGCGTCGTGTCGGTGCAGGATGCCGGTGCTCAGCTTGCGGCCGAATGGCTCGGTGCGCGCGACGGCATGCGCGTGCTCGACGCGTGCGCGGCGCCGGGCGGCAAGACCGGGCATATCCTCGAGCTGGCCGACGCCGAAGTCGTCGCACTCGAAAGCGACGCGACCCGCGCGGCGCGTATCGGCGAGAACCTCGCGCGTCTGTCTCTCGCGGCGGACGTGCGCGTGGGCGACGCGGGCGCGCCGGACGCGTGGTACGACGGCCGTCCGTTCGACCGCATCCTGGCCGACGTGCCGTGCTCGGCGTCCGGCATCGTGCGTCGTCATCCCGACATTCGCTGGCTGCGCCGCGAAGCCGATATTGCCGCGCTCGTCGCGGAGCAGCGTCGCATCCTGACAGCGTTGTGGCCGCTCGTGAAGCCAGGCGGCGAACTGCTCTACGTGACCTGTTCGATCTTCCCCGAGGAAGGTGAGTTGCAGGCTCGCTGGTTTGAAGCGGCCTGTGAAGATGCGGTACGATTGGACGCGCCCGGCCAACTGCTGCCGGGCGGCGTGCACGGCGGGGCGGCCGGCGCACTCGACCAGAACACCGATCACGACGGATTCTTCTACGCGCGGTTTCAGAAACGGTGACGATCAAACACCTTTTTCCACTTCGGCTCGCGGCCGTCCTGCTGGTCGCGTTGGCGCTGTGCCTGACTGTCGTTCGGCCGGCGCGTGCCGAGTCGATCGCCGTGCAGCGCGCATCGCTGCAGGCTGACGGAAGCGGCTGGAGCCTCGATGCCCGCTTCGATTTCGAGCTGAATCCGAACCTCGAGGATGCCGTCAACAAGGGCATCCCGCTTTACTTCACGACCGATTTCGAACTGGGCCGCGCGCGCTGGTACTGGTTCGACGAGCAGCCGGTGTCGGTGTCGCAGACGATCCGCCTGTCGTTCCAGCCGCTCACGCGCGAATACCGCGTGTCGACGGGCGGGCTGCAACTCGGCTTCCCGTCTCTGAAGGATGCGCTCGCGGTCGTCCGGCACATCACGTCGTGGCACGTGATCGACCGCAACCAGGTGCGCGCCGGCGAAACCTACACCGCCTCGGTGCGGATGCAGCTCGATACGGCGCTGATGCCGAAACCGTTCCAGGTCGATGCGGTGAACAACCGCGACTGGACGCTCGGGTCGGACTGGAAGCGCTTCACTTTCACGGTGACCGAACGTGCTAAATAAAGTGCGCCGCGCGGCCAGCGGGAAGAGCCTCCTCGTTCGTGTGATCGTCTCGACCGTCGCGCTCACGGCGCTGCTGCTGCTCGTGCTGCTCGCGGCCGCGAGCGCGAACACCGAATTCTTCGACCGCTACTACTCGTGGCTGTACGCGATGAACATCATCGTTGCGCTCGTGTTCCTGCTGGTGGTGCTCGGGCTGATCGGGATGATCGTCGTGCGCCTGAGGAAGGGCAAGTTCGGCACGCGGCTGCTCGCGAAGCTCGCGGTGTTCTTCGCGCTCGTCGGCGTGGTGCCGGGCGGGATCATCTACATCGTGTCGTACCAGTTCGTGTCGCGCAGTATCGAGTCGTGGTTTGACGTGAACGTCGAGACCGCGCTGACCGCCGGCCTGAACCTCGGCCGCGGGATGCTCGACGCGTCGCTGTCCGACCTGCAGACGAAGGCGCGGCTGATGTCGGACCAGCTCGCGAGCGTCGATGCGAACACGAACGGCACGACACTCACGCTCTTGCGCCTGCGCGACCAGTTCGGCGTGCAGGATGCGACGATTGTCGAGCCGAGCCGCGGCGGCTCCGGCGCGGCGCCCGACCTGCACATCGTCGCGCAGGCATCGGGCAATTTCGCCGCGCTGATTCCGGACGACCTGCCGACTCCGCTGATGCTGAGCCAGGCGCGCGAACACGGCGCGTACGCGGCGATCGAGGGCGAGGTCGACGGCGACCCGCGCGCGCACGGCGCGAAGGGTGCGCTGCGGCTGCGCGTCGTGCGGCCGATACCCGATGCGACGACGTCGCTGCTGCAACCGGCGGAGCGATTCCTGCAGCTCACACAGCCGGTGCCGCCCACGCTCGCGCACAACGCCGACGCGGTGCAGCGCGCGTATCGCGAGTACCAGGAAAAAGCGCTCGGCCGCACCGGGCTGCGCAAGATGTACATCGGCACGCTGACGCTCGCGCTGTTCCTCGCGACCTTCATCGCGATGATGCTCGCGCTCGCACTCGGCCAGCAGCTCGCGCGGCCGCTGTTCCTGCTCGCGCAGGGCACGAAGGAGATCACCGAAGGCGACTACACGCCGAAGCGCGAGATCAAGTCGCGCGACGAGCTCGGTTTCCTCACGCAGTCGTTCAACGCGATGACGCGCCAGCTGTCCGAGGCGCGGCAGGCGGTCGAGAAGAACCGAATCGCGCTCGAGCATTCGAAGACGTATCTCGAGAGCATCCTCGCGAACCTGACGGCCGGCGTGTTCGTGCTCGATCGCCAGTTCCGGCTGACGACGGCCAACCGCGGCGCCGAGCGGATCTTCCGGCAGCCGTTCGGCGCGATGATCGGCACGGCGCTCGACCGGATCGGCGTCGTCGCGGAATTCGGCGCGATGGTGCGCAAGGCATTCGCCGATCGCGAAGCGGCTTCGGACGGCGGCAGCGGCGATCGCGGTCACTGGCAGCAGCAGTTCGCGATCGAGGTGCCGGGCGAAGCCGATCCGCTGACCTTGCTCGTGCGCGGCACACGCCTCGTGTCGACGGTCGAGGGCGAGGCCGACGATCCACAGACGTCCGGCTACGTCGTCGTCTTCGACGACATCTCCGACGTGATTTCCGCGCAGCGTTCGGTCGCATGGGGCGAGGTCGCGCGGCGGCTCGCGCACGAGATCAAGAACCCGCTGACGCCGATCCAGTTGTCGGCCGAGCGGTTGCAGATGAAGCTGTCCGACAAGCTCGCGCCGCCCGATGCGGACGTGCTCAAGCGCGGCGCGACGATGATCGTCAACCAGGTGGCCGCGATGAAGCGGATGGTCGACGATTTCCGCGAATATGCGCGCACGCCGCCGGCGGTGCTCGCGAACCTACAGCTGAACGAACTGGCAAGCGAGGTGCTCGGGTTGTATGGTGTCGGCGAAGGCAAGAGCGCGATCGTCGCCGAACTCGCGCCGTCGCTGCCGGTGATTCGCGGCGACGCGACGCAACTGCGCCAGGTGATTCACAACCTGCTGCAGAACGCGCAGGACTCGGTCGCGGAAGTCGCGCATCCGCGTGTGTTGATCGAAACCAAGACAGTAGAATATGGCGACCCCGACGCCGAGGGCAAAACGCGCGTCGCGGTCCGTCTTACCGTGTCCGACAACGGGCCCGGTTTTCCGGCACGCATCCTGACCCGTGCGTTCGAGCCTTACGTGACGACGAAGGCGAAGGGCACGGGGCTCGGGCTGGCCACGGTCAAGAAAATCGTCGACGAGCACGGCGCGCGGATCGATCTGCGCAATCGCATGCACGGCGAGACCGTCGAGGGTGCGCAGGTGTCGATCCTGTTCCTGCAGATGGCGAGCGATACGCCAGGCGCCGAATCTGGCGCGCAGGGCGGGACGGCTCCCGCCAAGACAAAAGCAAGTATGCAGACAAAGGCAGCGTAAATGGCAACCATCCTGGTGGTAGATGATGAAATGGGCATCCGGGAATTGCTCTCGGAGATCCTCAGCGATGAAGGACATGTCGTCGAGGCGGCGGAGAACGCGCAGGCCGCGCGGGAATACCGCCTGAATCAGGCGCCCGATCTCGTGCTGCTCGATATCTGGATGCCCGATACCGACGGCGTCACGCTGCTCAAGGAATGGGCGGCGCAGGGCCTGTTGACGATGCCCGTGATCATGATGTCCGGGCACGCGACGATCGACACGGCCGTCGAGGCGACGAAGATCGGCGCACTCGATTTCCTCGAGAAGCCGATCGCGCTGCAGAAGCTGCTGAAGTCCGTCGAGCACGGTCTCGCGCGCGGCGCGGCGCCGGTGTCCGTCAACGCGGCCGCGAAAGCCGGTGTCGGGCAAGCATCGGGGCAGGCGGCAGTCGCATCCGCGGCCGCGCTGCCGACGCTCGGCGACGACATGGCCACGGCGCTCGGCCTCGCGGGCCAGACGGCCGCGATTCCGTTCGACATCCCGTTGCGCGAAGCGCGCGACGCATTCGAGCGCGCGTACTTCGAATATCACCTCGCACGCGAGAACGGCAGCATGACGCGCGTCGCGGAAAAGACGGGCCTCGAGCGCACGCACCTCTATCGCAAGCTCAAGCAACTCGGCGTCGAGCTCGGCAAGAAACCGTCCGAAGGCGCCGCATAAAATATTTCGCGAAAACACTTGCTCAGGAACGAATAGCTCGATATACTTTCATTCTTCGTTGGCCCGGTAGCTCAGTTGGTAGAGCAGCGGATTGAAAATCCGCGTGTCGATGGTTCGATTCCGTCCCAGGCCACCAGCATTTAAAACCCCAAGAATCGGAAGATTCTTGGGGTTTTTCGTTTGTGGTGGGTATTGCGTGTCGTGGGCGGCGTGCCCGGCAGCATTCGCCGGGGCATGATAAAATCCGTGCCCGCTCAATGACTTAGCGCATCGCTTCATGCGCATGGCCGGTCGCCCGTGGCGCGCCTGCCGTGGTGCGCGGCAACGATGCCGCGCGATGAGCGGTATAAGCGCGCCGCCGCATTCGCGGCTGACCGCGCTGCCTATACTGGTCGGGCCGGCGCAGGCCGGCCGCGTCGGGCCGCCCGGCGGCAGCCGGCCTCGGGGCGCAGTGCGACGCGAGCCTACACATTCACGGAGTATCACGGTGATTCGGACAGACGCTAAAGACGGCGCGCTCGTGTTGTTTTCCGGCGGGCAGGATTCCGCCACGTGCGTGGCCTGGGCCCTGGAACGCTACCAGACGGTCGAGACGCTCGGCTTCGATTACGGCCAGCGTCATCGCGTCGAACTCGAGTGTCGCGAAGGCGTGCGCGAAGCGCTGAAGCGCAAGTTTCCGGCGTGGTCGGACCGCCTCGGCGACGATCACATGATCGATCTGTCGGTGCTTGGCGCGATCAGCGATACCGCGATGACGCGCACGATCGAGATCGAGACCTCGGCGAACGGCTTGCCGAACACGTTCGTGCCGGGCCGCAACCTGCTGTTCATGACGATCGCGGCCGCGATCGCCTATCGCCGCGGTCTGCGCGTGCTGGTTGGCGGAATGTGCGAGACCGATTTCTCGGGCTACCCGGACTGCCGCGACGACACGATGAAGGCGCTGCAGGTCGCGCTGAACCTCGGCATGGACACGCGTGTCGTGCTCGAGACCCCGCTGATGTGGCTGGACAAGGCGCAGACCTGGCAACTCGCCGAGCAACTCGGCGGGGAGGCACTCGTCGAACTGATCCGCGTCGAGACGCACACGTGCTACGTGGGCGAGCGCGCGGAACTGCACGACTGGGGCTTCGGCTGCGGCGAATGCCCGGCCTGCAAGCTGCGCAAGCGTGGCTACGAGGCCTACCTGAAGGGCGAGCGGGTGACCGAAGCGCCGCTGTGACGCGGGTGCGTCGGCGGCGCTGGATGAATAACGGATTCTGATCGACAACGAGCGGCGCAAGCCGGACGAAGCACGATGACTTACGCGGTCAAGGAAATTTTCTACACGTTGCAAGGCGAGGGCGCGAACGCGGGCCGTCCGGCCGTGTTCTGCCGGTTCGCCGGCTGCAATCTGTGGTCGGGCCGCGAAGAGGATCGTGCGGACGCCGTGTGTCGTTTCTGCGATACGGACTTCGTCGGCACCGATGGCGAGAACGGCGGCAAGTTCAAGGACGCCGAAGCGCTCGTCGCGACGATCGCCGGCCTGTGGCCGGACGGCGAAGCGCATCGCTTCGTCGTCTGCACGGGCGGCGAGCCGATGCTGCAGCTCGACCAGCCGCTCGTCGACGCGCTGCATGCAGCAGGCTTCGAGATCGCGATCGAGACCAATGGCTCGCTGCCGGTGCTCGAGACGATCGACTGGATCTGCGTGAGCCCGAAGGCCGACGCGCCGCTCGTCGTCACGAAGGGCAACGAGCTGAAGGTCGTGATCCCGCAGGACAACCAGCGGCTGGCCGACTACGCGAAGCTCGATTTCGAGTATTTTCTCGTGCAGCCGATGGACGGCCCGTCGCGCGATCTCAATACGAAGCTCGCGATCGACTGGTGCAAGCGGCATCCGCAGTGGCGGCTGTCGATGCAGACCCACAAATATCTGAACATTCCCTGAGCCACGGCTTTTGACATCGTGCTGATTACCCGAAAACTCGAATTCGATGCGGGCCACCGCATTCCCGATCACCGCAGCCAGTGCCGGAACCTGCACGGCCATCGCTACGTGCTCGAAGTCACGCTGCGCGGCGATCTCGTCGATACCGAGGGGGCGCCCGACCGCGGCATGGTGATGGATTTCGCCGACGTGAAGGCGCTCGCGGTCGAGCACCTCGTCAACAAGTGGGATCACGCGTTCCTGGTCTACGCGCGCGACGAAGTCGTGCGCTCGTTCCTCGAGCAGATGGCCGACCACAAGACCGTCGTGCTCGACCGGATCCCGACCGTCGAGAACCTCGCGGCGATCGCATTCGACATCCTCGCGAACGTGTACGACGCGCACTACGGCGTGAACCTGCGCCTGGAACGTGTGCGTCTGTACGAAACGCCGAACTGCTGGGCCGACGTCGAGCGCCAGCCCGGCCGCTGATATTGCCCTTCCGGCAGCCTCGCCAACCGGTGCGGGCTGCCTGCCACCGCGCCGTGCGGCCTCGTCCGGCGCCGCTTTCCACCTGTTCCCACATTCCGCGTAACGCCGCGCTATGATCGTTGCGTGGCACCGGAAAACGCATCCGCGCGACCCGCGCTGTCAGATCGGCCGCCTACGTCCGACCAACGTTCAGGGCCCCGGTCCGGCGCCGCCGTGCATGGCGGCCCGGCGTGTTACGCCCGCTTTGCTTGTTGCTTGTCCCGTTCGATTGCCGTTCCGTCCAGGAGGCCGTATCGATGAGCACGCTCACCAATTCCCTCAAACAACGTCTGCACGACGGCGACGAGCCGCTGTACGGCCTGTGGCTGTCGCTCGGCAGCGATTCGGTCGCGGAAGCGCTCGCGCACGCCGGCTACGACTGGCTCTGCATCGACATGGAGCACGCGCCGAACGACAGCCGCGACGTCGCGTCGCAACTGCGCGCGCTGGCGGCGGCGCACCTGCCGAGCGAGCCCGTGGTGCGCGTGCCGGGGCGCGAGCCGTGGCTCGTGAAGCGCGCGCTCGACGCCGGCGCGCGCACGCTGATGTTCCCGTGCATCGAGACGCCCGACGAGGCCGCGCACGCCGTGCGTCTCACGCGCTTCCCGTCGCCGGATTCCCCCGACGGGCTGCGCGGCGTGGCCGGCATGGTGCGTGCGGCGGCGTTCGGCATGCGCCGCGATTACCTGCAGACGGCGAATGCGCAGGTCGCGGTGATCGTGCAGATCGAATCGGCGCGGGGCATCGATGAAGTCGAGCGGATCGCCGCGACGCCGGGCGTCGACTGCCTGTTCGTCGGCCCGGCCGATCTGGCGGCGAGCCTCGGGCATCTCGGCGACAGCCGCCACCCGGACGTCGAAACCGCGATGGCGCGCGTGCTCGCGGCCGGCAAGCAGGCCGGCGTCGCGGTCGGCATCTTCGCGAACGATACGGCAACCGCGCGCCAGTATCGCGAGGCTGGCTACCGGATGATCACGCTGTCGGCCGACGTGAGCTGGCTGCTGCGTGCGACGCGCCAGGCGCTGCAGGAGGTGCGGTCATGAACGGCAGCGACGGCGCGGGATCCGGACGCGCGCGGCGTACGGCCGGCGTACGCGGGCGCATCGGCACGATGCTCGGGCTGTGGGCCGTGTGCGTCGCGGCGGTCGCGCAGAATGCGCCGCATGCGAAGCCGGACCCGGCGCGCGAGACCCAATCGGCGGTGGCCGACTACAACGCCGGCGACTATCGCGCGGCGCTGGTGCAGTTCCACGACGCGGCCGAACGCGGCGACCGGCTCGCGCAGTTCAACTACGCGATGATGCTGCTCACCGGCGTCGGCGTGACCGCGAACGTCGACGAAGGGCTGCGCTGGCTGAAGCGGGCGGCCGACGCGAATATGTCGCATGCGCAGTACGTGTACGGGCGGATGTTCGACGACGGTGAGTTTGTCGCGCGTAATCCGGCCGAAGCACACCGCTGGTTCCTGCGCGCGGCGAAGCAGGGGCACGTGCAGGCCGAGCTGTCGCTCGCGAACCAGTTCCTCGACGGGCGTGGCACGCAGCGCGACAACCGGCAGGCGTTCGCGTGGTACAAGCAGGCAGCCGACGCGGGCGAGCCGACCGCGCAGTACGTGACCGCGTCGTTCTACGAGCGCGGCGGCGACGGCGTCACGCAGAACCTGAACATCGCGCGCGCGTATTACGCGGCCGCGGCCGCGCAGGGCGACGAGACGGCCGGGCTGAAATTCAAGGAGCTGAGCGCGCGCCTGAAGACGCAGGAGCCGGCATCGGGCGCGGACCATGGGAACCCGCGCGCGACGCCGTAGTGAGCGGGCGGCACGCACTGCATTCGACCTGCCCAATGAAAAACGGCGCCTCGTGCGCCGTTTTTCATTGCCGCGACTGCTCCGCTGGCGACTGCGTGCCGTGCGCGGCGTCAGCTCTTCATCAGCCGCCGCTGTCGCCCGACGCTCATGATCATCCCGATCGCGATGCCGAGCGTCGTGAGCGCGGTGCCGCCGTAGCTCATGAACGGCAACGGCACGCCGACGACGGGCAGCACGCCACTCACCATCCCGATGTTGACGAACGCATAGACGAAGAACGCGAGCGTGAGCGAGCCCGCGAGCAGACGTCCGAACAGCGTCGCGCCCTGCGCGGCGATGTAGAGCCCGCGCGCGATCAGCGCCATGTAGAGCGTCAGCAGCACGAGGCCGCCGACGAGCCCCCATTCCTCCGAGAACACCGCGAAGATGAAGTCGGTATGTTTCTCCGGAATGAACTCGAGGTGGGCCTGCGTGCCCTTCAGGTAGCCCTTGCCGAGCACGCCGCCCGAGCCGATCGCGATCACGGCCTGGATCGTATGGAAGCCCTTGCCGAGCGGGTCGGAGGTCGGGTCGAGCAACGTGCACACACGGTGCTTCTGGTAGTCGTGCATCAGCGGCCACTGCACTTCGGGCTGGCAGATGCGCTCTTCGAATACGGCGATCGAGCCGACCGCGATCACGCCCGCGACGAGCACCGGCACGATCAGCTTGAATGACAGGCCGGCGAGGTAGATCACGAAGAAGCCGGCCGCGAACACGAGCAGGCCCGTGCCGAGATCGGGCTGCTTGGCGATCAACCCGACCGGCACCATCAGGATCCCGAACGCGGCGACGAAGTCGTACCAGCGCAGCCCGCCTTCGCGGCGCTGGTAATACCACGCGAGCATCAGCGGTGTCGCGATCTTGAGGATTTCCGACGGCTGGATCACGACGCCGACGTTCAGCCAGCGCTTCGCGCCCTTCTTGGTCATCCCGAACAGCGCGACCGCGACCAGCAGCGCGACCCCGAACGAATACAGCGGGACCGCGAAGCGCATCAGCGTCGTCGGCGGAATGTTGGCGATCACCCACATCAGCACGAACGTCAGCAGGATGTTGCGCAATTGGTCCTCGACGCGGCCCGGCATGTCGATCGACGCGCTGTACAGCGTGACGATGCCGACGCACAGCAGCAGGAACACGATGAGGGCGAGCGGGCGGTCGAAGCCCGCGAACATCTGCTTGATCTTGTCGAGCCAGGCGCGCTTGTCGAATTGCATGCCTTTCTCCGTTAATGAGCGGTGCCGGCGTTCGCCGCTTTCGCGGCGGCCGGGGCACGGGAGTTGTCGTCGCGCGGCGCGGTGGCGAGCGGCTGCGCGTCGCTGGCGGGCCGGCGAGGCCGGTGCGGGCGCCGGATCGGCGGCAGGCTCGCGGCCATCGGCGCTGCTGCGCTCGCGACGGCGGGCTGCGCCGCGCTTGCCCCGGCCGCGCCCGATGCATCGGGCGCCGACGCGGCCGATGCCGCATCCGCCGCGCTGGCCGCGACCGGCACGACGGGCTGGGGAAGCGCCTTGAAGCCGGCCGCGACGGACACGGTCTTCGAGGCATCGCCGATCACCGGCGCGTTGATCGGCTCGGTCGCCGACGCAGCGGCGGCGACGGCGGCCGCCTCGTTCTCCGGTTTCTGGCGATCGACGAGGTAGAAATCGAGCACGCGGCGCGCGATCGGGCCCGCGGCCTGCGCGCCCCAACCGCCGTTCTCGACGATCAGCGCGATGGCGATCTGCGGATGGTCGACCGGCGCGTACGCGATGAACAGCGCATGGTCGCGCAAGTGCTCGGCGAGCAGGTGGCCCTTATAGTTCGAGCCCTGCAGCGAGAACACCTGCGCGGTGCCGGTCTTGCCGGCCGCGAGGTACGGCGCGCCGCGGAACACCTTGTACGCGGTGCCGGACGGGTTCTCGATCACGTTCTCCATCCCGCGCTTCACCACGTCGATGTCGGCCTGCTTGAGCGGAATGGTTTCGCTTTCCTTCGGCACGGTCAGATGGCGCCCGCGCGTGATCGGATCCTCGACCTCCTTCACGAGGTGGGGCTTCATCACGACGCCGTTGTTCGCGAGCGTCGCGGTGGCGTGCGCGAGCTGCAGGATCGTGAACGAGTTGTAGCCCTGGCCGATCCCGAGGCTGATCGTCTCCCCGTCGAACCACTTCTGCTGAGCGGCCTTCTTGAACGCCTTCTTCTTCCAGTCGGTCGACGGCAGGATCCCGCGCGCCTCGCCCTGGATGTCGATGCCGGTGATCTGGCCGAAACCGAACGGCTTCATGAAGTTCGCGATCGCGTTCACGCCGAGGTCGCGCGCGAGCATGTAGAAGTAGGTGTCGTTCGACACCATGATCGCCTTGTTCATGTCGACCCAGCCCTGGCCCGAGCGCACGTCGTTGCGGAACGTGTGACCACCGAACGTGAAGTAGCCGGGATCCTGGAAGCCCCAGCCCGGCGAGCGCTTGCCGAGCGTCAGGCCGGCCAGCGCCATGAACGGCTTGTACGTCGAGCCGGGCGGGTAGGTGCCGTGCAGCGGGCGGTTCAGGAGCGGCTTGTCGGTGGAGTTGTTCAGCTCGTCCCAGGTCTGCTGGTCGATGCCGTCGACGAACGAATTCGGGTCGAAGCTCGGCGACGACACGA
The DNA here is from genome assembly GCF_902499115.1 of Burkholderia diffusa. GTDB lineage: Bacteria > Pseudomonadota > Gammaproteobacteria > Burkholderiales > Burkholderiaceae > Burkholderia > Burkholderia diffusa. The sequence continues at coordinate 87,987 of NZ_CABVPN010000019.1, read as the reverse complement.
ACGCGAGCACGTCGCCCGACTTCGGCTCGATCGCGACGAGCGCGCCGCGCTTGCCGGCAAACGCCTGCTCGGCGACCTGCTGCAGCCCGATGTCGAGCGACAGCACGAGGTTGTTGCCGGGCGTCGCCTGCGTGCGCGACAGCGTGCGCACGGGCCGGCCGCCGGCCGTCACCTCGACTTCCTCGAAGCCCGTGAGGCCATGCAGCTCGGTTTCGTAGCTCTGCTCGACGCCGATCTTGCCGATGTAGTCGGTGCCCTTGTAGTTGTTCGCGTCGCGACGCGGATCGTAGTGTTCCTGGTCGCTGTCGTTGTCGTCGCTGATCGCGTCGATGCGATCCTGGTCGCGCTTCGAGATCCGGCCGATGTAACCGATCACGTGCGCGGCGGTCGTGCCGAGCGGATATTGGCGGAACAGGCGCGCGCGCACGTCGACGCCGGGGAAGCGGAAGCGCTGCGCCGTGAAGCGCGCGACTTCCGCGTCCGTGAGGCGCGTGCGGATCGGCAGGCTCTCGAAGTTCTTCGAGTCTTCCTGCAGCTTCTTGAAGCGGCGGCGGTCGCGCGCGTCGATCGGGATGATCGCGGACAGCTTGTCGATCGTGTTGTCGAGCGTGTCGTCGAGCTTCGACGGCGTGATCTCGAGCGTGTACGCCGAATAGTTTTTCGCGAGGACCACGCCGTTGCGATCGGTGATGATCCCGCGGTTCGGCACGATCGGCGCGACCGAGATGCGGTTTTCCTCGGCCTGCAGCGCGTATTTGCCGTGCTGCATCAACTGCAGATAGAAGAAGCGGCTCGCGAGCAGCCCGAAGCAGACGAACACGAACACGCCCGCCGCCGCGACGCGCAGGCGGAACTTCGAGAGCTGCTGTTGGGTGTCGTTGAATTCGGTCATGCGGTTACGATCGATCTGGCCCGTGCGCGGCGACCACGCGCGGGCGAGGAGCCGCCCCGGAGCGCGGCGCGCGGGCGTGGGGGCGGCAGGTATTCAAGGTCGGTCCGGCTCAGATGGGGCGCGTATCGTCCGGGTCGACCGGGCGGCGTTGCGGCATCAGCAGCAGGTGGCTCGCGATCGGCCACAGCGCGGCCTCGACGAAGCCGTCCACCAGATAGCGCCAGCCGGGAAACGCGGCGCCCATCACGAGGCGGATCACGAACGGCACCAGCTGCGCGACGACGAGCAGCGGCGTGACGTACAGCACCTGCACGCCGATCGGCATCCACAGCACGCGGCGGTGGATCGTGATCGCGCCGTACGACAGCAGCGTATAGGCAAGCGCGTGCTCGCCGAGCAGCCCCGCGTCATGCACGTCCATCAGGATGCCGAGCGCGAACGCGACACCCATCCCGACCTTGCGCGGCTGGTGGATGTTCCAGAACAGCAGCACGAGCGCGACGAAGTCGGGCACGCCCGGCAGGCGGCCCCACGGCATCAGGTTCAGCAGGAACGCGGCGGCGAGGCTGAAGACGATGAAATACGGGTTGACCGGCTGCAGGATGTATTGCGGGCGGTTCATCGCTGGGCTCCTGGTTGCCCGGCCGCGGGCTTCGCGGGCGCGACGGCGGGCTTGGCCGGAGCGACGGGTGCCGACGGCGCGGGTTTCGCGCCGGGCGCGGCCGCGGCGGCCGCCTTCGCGTTCGCGTCGGCCTTTTCTGCCTTGTCACCCTTCGCGGCGGCCTTGGCGCCCTTCTTGCCCTTCGCGTTCTTCTCGGCGGCCGGGTCGGGCTCGACCGGGCGCGGCGGGACGTCGTTCTGGTAGTGCAGCACGAGCATCTGGCGCGCGCCGCGCACGGCGGCGACCGGCGCGCAGGTCACGCGCGCGAATGCGGTATCGGCGAGCTTGTCGACGCGCACGACCTTCGCGACCGGCAGGCCCGGCGGGTACACGCCGTCGAGGCCGCTCGTGACGAGTTCGTCGCCGGCGACGAGGTCCGAGCTCGTCGGCACGAAGCGCAGGTCGAGCGAATCGCCCTTCGGCGTCCCGTAGATCACGCTGCGCAGGCCGGTGCGCAGCACCTGCACGGGGATCGCGAGATCGCGGTCGGTGATCAGCGTGACTTCGGCCTGCAGCGGGAACACGCGCGTGATCTGGCCGATCACGCCGTCCTCGCTGACGACCGGTGCGCCGTTCTGGATGCCTTGCTGCGAACCTTGCCCGATCACGATCTTCTGCGTGAACGGGTCGCTGGTGTCGTACTGGATCTCGACGGGCGTCGATTGCGTCGCGATGTGCTGGCGCAACTCGAGCACCGCGCGCAGATGCATGTTTTCCTGCGTGAGCACCGCGGCCTGGTTGGCCTGCGTGGACAGCTGCAGGTTGCGCTTGCGCAGCGCGTCGTTCTCGTGGCGCAGCGATGCACCCGTGACGGCGATGTCGGCCGCGCCCATGAACAAGTCACGCGGCACGAGCGCCGCGCGCTGCAGCGGGTACAGCACGGTGCCCAGCACGCCGCGGACGATTTCGAGCGTGCTGAAGCGCGCGTCCGACACGAGGAGCGCGATGGCGAGGGCGACGAAGAAGATGAGCCGCGCGAGCGCGGGCGGACCTTGCTTGAAGAGGGGCGGCGGACTGTATTCCATGGTCGGCGCCGGGCGCGTGGGATCGGTTAAATAATGCTCAGACGCGCAAACGGCGTGGCGGTTCGTTCTGAACGAGCGATCCGGCCACGCCGCGGGTGCGTCATATCAAACGGGACTGCTTAGGCGATCACTCGTACGAGAAGATGCTGCCCAGCTTGTCCATGCGCTCGAGCGCCATGCCCGAACCGCGTACGACGCAGGTGAGCGGATCTTCGGCGACGAGCACCGGCAGGCCGGTTTCTTCCGCGAGCAGGCGATCGAGGTCGCGCAGCAGCGCACCGCCGCCCGTCAGCATCATCCCGCGCTCGGCGATGTCGGCGCCGAGTTCCGGCGGCGTCTGCTCGAGCGCGATCTTTACCGACGACACGATCTGGTTCAGCGGATCGGTCAGTGCTTCGAGGATTTCGTTGCTGGAGATCGTGAAGCTGCGCGGAATGCCTTCCGACAGGTTGCGGCCCTTCACTTCCATTTCCTTGACTTCGGAGCCCGGGAACGCGGAGCCGATTTCCTTCTTGATCGCCTCGGCCGTCTGCTCGCCGATCAGCATCCCGTAGTTGCGGCGGATGTAGTTGACGATCGCCTCGTCGAACTTGTCGCCGCCGACGCGCACCGAGCCCTTGTACACGATGCCGCCAAGCGAGATCACGCCGACTTCCGTCGTGCCGCCGCCGATGTCGACGACCATCGAGCCCGTGGCTTCCGACACCGGCAGGCCCGCGCCGATCGCAGCCGCCATCGGTTCCTCGATCAGGTAGACCTGCGACGCGCCGGCGCCATGCGCGGCTTCCTTGATCGCGCGACGCTCGACCTGGGTCGAGCCGCACGGCACGCAGATGATGATGCGCGGCGACGGCGAGAACATGCGCGACTCGTGCGCCGTCTTGATGAACTGCTTGATCATCTGCTCGGTGACGGTGAAGTCGGCGATCACGCCGTCCTTCATCGGGCGGATCGCCTCGATGTTGCCCGGCACCTTGCCGAGCATCTGCTTGGCTTCCTTGCCGACCGCCTGGATCGTCTTCTTGCCGTTGGGGCCGCCTTCCTGGCGAATCGACACGACGGACGGCTCATCGAGCACGATGCCCTTGCCGCGCATGTAGATCAGGGTGTTTGCGGTGCCGAGGTCGATCGCCAGATCGTTGGAGAAGTAGCTGCGCAAAAAACCGAACATTCAGAATCCTGTTTCGCTCTGGGCCGGCCCTGCATAGCGAACGCTGAGGGCGGCAGCGGAAAAAATAACAGCCTCGGGAAGCGTGGCGGAAGCGGCCGCCGCGGCGCACGAAGCTGCGAGTGATGGCTACCGGGGATCGCACGAAGCACGCACGGCTTGCCGAAGCGGGGCGAAACGGTGCGGGAAAAGGCTGCCGGGTTTGGGTCGAACGCGTAATGATACCTTATAATTTCTCGGTATTTGAATCGAAACGGACGGTATTTTTGCCGCTTCGGCCCTGATTTTTGAGGGTGGGATCGCACCCTCCAACCCCCCGCCGCAGCGCGGTTTTCATGCGCTGCGCAGCCTTGTTTTTCCGGTGATCGCATGGCCCTGACCCTGACCGATGTGAAACGCATCGCGCACCTGGCGCGACTCGAAATGGCCGACGCCGACGCCGAGCATACGCTCGGCCAGCTCAATGAATTCTTCGGCCTCGTCGAGCAGATGCAGGCGGTCGACACCGCCGGCATCGCGCCGCTCGCCCACCCGATCGAACAGATCCAGGAAGTCGCGCAGCGCCTGCGCGACGACGCCGTGACGGAAGTCGTCAATCGCGACGACAACCAGCGTCCGGCGCCGGCCGTCCAGGACGGCCTCTATCTCGTGCCGAAGGTGATCGAGTAAGCATTCGATGACAAGCGCGCCGCCTTCGCGCCGCGCGCCACCCAGAATTCCCAGGAAAACCACTCAATGCACGCAAAAAGCCTGACCGAACTGCGCGCCGCGCTCGCCGCCAAGGAATGCTCGGCCGTCGAGCTCGCGCAGCTCTACCTGAAACGGATCGACGCGGCACGCGACCTGAACGCGTTCGTCCATGTCGACGCCGACCTCACCCTCGCGCAGGCGAAGGCCGCCGACGCCGAACTCGCGCGCGGCGCGGGCGGCGCGCTGACCGGCCTGCCGATCGCGCACAAGGACGTGTTCGTCACGCGCGGCTGGCGCTCGACCGCGGGCTCGAAGATGCTCGCGAACTACGAAAGCCCGTTCGACGCGACCGTCGTCGCCCGCCTGCAGGCGGCCGGCATGGTCACGCTCGGCAAGACCAACATGGACGAGTTCGCGATGGGCTCGTCCAACGAGAATTCGGCGTTCGGCGCGGTGAAGAACCCGTGGGACACGACCGCCGTGCCGGGCGGCAGCTCGGGCGGCAGCTCGGCCGCCATCGCCGCGCGCCTCGCGCCGGCCGCGACCGGCACCGACACCGGCGGCTCGATCCGCCAGCCCGCGTCGTTCGCGGGCGTGACGGGCATCAAGCCGACCTACGGCCGCGTGTCGCGCTACGGGATGATCGCGTTCGCGTCGTCGCTCGACCAGGGCGGCCCGATGGCGCAGAGCGCGTCCGACTGCGCGCTGCTGCTGAATGCGATGGCCGGCTTCGACGAGCGCGACTCGACGAGCCTCGAGCGCGACGATGAAGACTTCACGCGCCACCTCGGCCAGCCGTGGGCGCCGGGCAACGATGCGGGCAAGCCGCTCGCGGGCCTGCGCATCGGCCTGCCGAAGGAATACTTCGGCGACGGCCTCGCCGACGACGTGCGCGCGTCGATCGACGCGGCGCTCAAGCAATACGAGGCGCTCGGCGCAACACTCGTGCCGGTGTCGCTGCCGAAGACGGAACTGTCGATCCCCGTGTATTACGTGATCGCGCCGGCCGAGGCGTCGTCGAACCTGTCGCGTTTCGACGGCGTGCGCTTCGGCCACCGCGCCGCGCAGTACGGCGACCTGCTCGACATGTACAAGAAGTCGCGCGCCGAAGGCTTCGGCCCCGAGGTGAAGCGCCGGATCCTGGTCGGCACCTACGTGCTGTCGCACGGCTACTACGACGCGTACTACCTGCAGGCGCAGAAGATCCGCCGCATCATCGCGAACGATTTCCAGGAAGCGTTCAAGTCCTGCGACGTGATCATGGGCCCGGCGTCGCCGACGGTCGCATGGGATCTCGGCGCGAAGGGCGACGATCCGGTGCAGATGTATCTCGCGGATATCTACACGCTGTCGGTGAGCCTCGCAGGCCTGCCCGGCATGAGCGTGCCGTGCGGCTTCGGCGCCGGCGCGAACGCGAAGCGCCCGGTCGGTCTGCAGATCATCGGCAACTATTTCAACGAAGCCCGGATGCTGCAGGTCGCCGACGCGTTCCAGCGCGCGACCGACTGGCACAAGCAAGTTCCGGCGGGGGTGTAAGCATATGACTCAATGGGAAGTCGTCATCGGTCTCGAGACGCACGCGCAACTGTCGACCGTCTCGAAGATTTTCTCCGGCGCGTCGACGCAGTTCGGCGCCGAGCCGAACACGCAGGCCTGCCCGGTCGACCTGGCGCTGCCGGGCGTGCTGCCGGTGCTGAACCGCGGCGCGGTCGAACGCGCGATCCGCTTCGGCCTCGCGATCGGCTCGACCATCGCGCCGCGCAGCATCTTCGCGCGCAAGAATTATTTCTACCCCGACCTGCCGAAGGGCTATCAGATCAGCCAGTACGAGATTCCGGTCGTGCAGGGCGGCTCGATCACGATCCAGGTGCCCGCCAACGAAAAGGCCGGCAAGGAAGCGTACGAGAAGACGGTCAACCTGACCCGCGCGCACCTCGAGGAAGACGCGGGCAAGTCGCTGCACGAAGACTTCGCCGGTATGACGGGGATCGACCTGAACCGCGCGGGCACGCCGCTGCTCGAGATCGTCACCGAGCCGGAAATGCGTAGCGCGGCCGAGGCCGTGGCCTATGCGAAGGCGCTGCACGCGCTCGTCGTGTGGCTCGGCATCTGCGACGGCAACATGCAGGAAGGCTCGTTCCGCTGCGACGCGAACGTGTCGGTGCGGCCGGTCGGCCAGGAGAAGTTCGGCACGCGCGCCGAGATCAAGAACCTGAACTCGTTCCGGTTCCTCGAGGAAGCGATCAACTACGAAGTGCGCCGCCAGATCGAGCTGATCGAGGACGGCGGCGAAGTCGTGCAGGAAACGCGCCTCTACGATCCGGACAAGCGCGAGACGCGTTCGATGCGCAGCAAGGAAGACGCGCACGACTACCGCTACTTCCCCGATCCGGACCTGATGCCGCTCGTGATCGGCCAGGACTGGATCGAGCGCGTGCAGTCCGGGATGCCCGAGCTGCCGGCCGCGATGCAGCAGCGCTTCGTCGAGCAGTACGGCGTGTCCGCGTACGACGCGGGCGTGCTGACGTCGAGCAAGGCGATGGCCGCGTATTTCGAGGCCGTGGTCGCAAAGGCCGGCGCGGCGAACGCGAAGATCGCCGCGAACTGGCTGATGGGCGACGTATCGTCGCAGCTGAACCGCGACGGCATCGAGATCGACGCGATTCCGGTATCGGCGGCCCAGCTCGCACTCGTGCTGCAGCGCATCGCCGACGGCACGATCTCGAACAAGATCGCGAAGGAAATCTTCTCGACGATCTGGGACGAGAAGGCGACCGACGACGGCGCGGCCGACCGCATCATCGATGCGAAGGGGCTGAAGCAGATCTCCGACACCGGCGCGCTGGAAGCGATCATCGACGAGGTGCTCGCGGCGAACGCGAAGTCGGTCGAGGAATTCCGCGCGGGCAAGGAAAAGGCGTTCAACGCGCTGATCGGCCAGGCGATGAAGGCGACCAAGGGCAAGGCCAATCCGCAGCAGGTCAACGAGTTGCTGAAGAAGAAGCTCGGCTGAGCATGGCCGCGCGCCTGAACCGCGCCTGACGACGGGCCGCCGCCGAACCTGTTCGGGGCGGCCCGTCGTTTTGGTGCATGCGTTATCGTGTGCGCGTGTGCCTTGCACCGTCCAACGGAGGAACGAATGGCGAAACAACCGTCGCTCGACGATTTCCGCGTGCCGTACAGCACGCGCGAGAAGGAAGCCGCCGCATTCACGCTCGATGCGTTCGACCCGGCTGCGAAGCCGTTCTCGTCGGGGTCGAAGGATGCCGACCGCGAACGGCTGTCGGCCGTGTCGATCGAGCTCGACGTGCAGCAGGAACGTCTGCACACGCAGCAGAAGAAGCGCGTGCTGCTCGTGCTGCAGGGGATGGATACCAGCGGCAAGGACGGCACCGTGCGCGCCGTGTTCCGCGAGGTCGATCCGCTCGGCCTGCGCGTCGTGTCGTTCAAGGCGCCGACGCCGATCGAAGCCGCGCACGACTTCCTGTGGCGCGTGCATGCGCAAGCGCCGGCCGCGGGCGAGCTGGCGATCTTCAACCGCAGCCACTATGAAGACGTGCTCGTGCCGCGCGTGCTCGACGCGATCGACAGCAAGGAGTGCGAGCGCCGTTACCGGCAGATCCGCGATTTCGAGACGATGCTGGTCGAGAACGGCACGACCATCATCAAGTGCTTCCTGCACATCTCGAAGGACGAACAGCGCGCGCGGCTGCAGGCGCGTATCGACGATCCGACCAAGCACTGGAAGTTCGACATCTCCGATCTCGACGCGCGCAAGCGCTGGGACGCATATCAGTCCGCGTACCGCGACACGCTCGCCGCGACGTCGGCCGAGCATGCGCCGTGGTACGTGATCCCGGCGGACTCGAAGACGCACCGCAACGTGATGATCGCCGAGCTGCTGCTGCGCACGATGACCGACATGAAGCTGGAATTCCCGCTGCCGAAGCCCGAGCTCGAAGGCGTGAAGATCCGCTAGCCTGCGATCCTGTAACAACATCGAACTGAACTGAACAACGGAACCCGACATGATGCGAGTGATTACCGCCAACCTGAACGGCATCCGCTCCGCCGCGAAGAAGGGCTTCTTCGAATGGCTCGGCGAACAGAACGCCGATTGCGTGTGCGTGCAGGAAATCAAGGTATCGGCCGACGACCTGCCGGCCGAATTCGTCGAGCCGCACGGCTTCAGGAGCTATTTCCACCACGCCGAGAAGAAGGGCTACAGCGGCGCGGGCGTGTACAGCCGCCACGAGCCCGATGACGTGATCATCGGCTTCGGCAGCAGCGAATTCGATTCCGAGGGGCGCTACGTCGAGGCGCGCTACGGCAAGCTGTCGGTCGTGTCGGTGTACGTGCCGTCCGGCTCGAGCGGCGAAGAGCGCCAGCAGGCGAAGTACCGCTTCATGGACGAATTCATGCCGCACCTCGCCGAGCTGAAGAAGAAGCGCGAGGTGATCCTGTGCGGCGACGTGAACATCGTGCACAAGGAAATCGACATCAAGAACTGGAAGAGCAACCAGAAGAACTCGGGCTGCCTGCCGGAAGAACGCGAGTGGCTCACGAAGCTGTTCGACGATGTCGGCTACGTCGACGTGTTCCGCACGCTCGACCAGCGCCCCGAGCAGTACACGTGGTGGAGCAACCGCGGCCAGGCGTATGCGAAGAACGTCGGGTGGCGGATCGACTACCAGATCGCGACGCCCGGTGTGGCCGGTACCGCGAAAAGCACGTCGATCTTCAAGGGCATCAAGTTCAGCGATCACGCGCCGCTGACGGTGGATTACGACTACAAGAAGTGATCGTCGGCGCACCGCCGCGCGCGTAGCCGTCGGGCCGTCCGGTCGCCGGATGCAGAACGGGCCGCATGTCGAACATGCGGCCCGTTTCGTTTGGCGCGTGGCTTACTGCTTGATCGACGCCATGTCGATCACGAACCGGTACTTCACGTCGCTCTTCAGCATCCGCTCGTAAGCGGTGTTGATCTGCTGCATCGGAATCGTCTCGATATCCGACGTGATGCCATGCTTCGCGCAGAAATCGAGCATTTCCTGCGTCTCCGCGATCCCGCCGATCAGCGAGCCCGCGAGGCGGCGGCGCTTGAAGATCAGGTTGAACACCTGCGGCGACGGATGGTCGTGCTCCGGCGCGCCGACGAGCGTCATCGTGCCGTCGCGCTTCAGCAGGTGCAGGAACGGGTTCAGGTCGTGCTGCGCGGCGACCGTGTTCAGGATGAAATCGAAGCTGTTCAGGTGCGCGTTCATCTGCGCCTCGTCCTTCGAGATCACCACTTCATGCGCGCCGACGCGCTTGCCGTCCTCGATCTTCGACGGCGACGTCGTGAACAGCACGACGTGCGCGCCCATCGCGCGCGCGAGTTTCACGCCCATGTGGCCAAGCCCGCCGAGGCCGACGATCCCGACCTTCTTGCCGGGGCCGACGTTCCACTGGCGCAGCGGCGAATAGGTCGTGATCCCCGCGCACAGCAGCGGCGCGGCGCCGGCCGGGTCGAGCGTCTCGGGCACGCGCAGCACGAATGCCTCGTCGACGACGAGCTGCGTCGAATAGCCGCCGTACGTGACATCGCCGGTCACGCGATCCTGGCCGTTGTAGGTGCCGACGAAGCCGTTCTCGCAATACTGCTCGAGGCCTTCCGCGCAGCTGGGGCAGGTGCGGCACGAATCGACGAGACAGCCGACGCCGACCAGCTCGCCGACCTTGAAGCGCGACACCTGCGGGCCGGTCGCGGTCACGCGGCCGACGATTTCATGGCCCGGCACGACCGGGTAGATCGTGTTGCGCCATTCGTTGCGGGCCTGATGCAGGTCCGAGTGGCAGACGCCGCAGTAGAGCACCTCGATCTGGACGTCGAGGTCGCGCAGCGCGCGGCGCTGGAATTCGAACGGGGCGAGCGGTGACTGCGCGTCGGTCGCCGCGTAAGCGTAGGTTGTGCTCATGCAGGGGCTCCTTGTCCGGGAAAACATCCGGCGAATCAGACTGCCGCCGCGTCATGTGGCGACGCGGCGAGACAGGTGCCCATCGTAAGGAGCGAGCGGCGTCGGCGAAATACACGAAGGTCTCGAAGATTTGCCTATTCCTCTCGAATTGCGCGCGAACGGCCGTAAAAACGCTTTCAAGGTGCTACATTGCGAGCCTGATTCTCTTGCAGGACAGGATGACGCCGATGAGCTTCCAGCCCCTTTCAGAAGACGCGGGCGACCGTGTGCGGCGCCGCATGATCGAGCTGCATTCGCGTCTCGCACCGAACGACGGCGATACGCTGGCGGCGCTCGACGGCGTGCGCTTCATCCGCGTGAGCCGTCCGGTGCCGCGCATGCCGGTGCTGTACGAGCCGAGCATCATCGTGGTGTGCCAGGGTCGCAAGCTCGGCTATCTCGGCGATCGCTCGTTCGTCTACGACGCGCAGCAGTATCTCGTGCTGTCGGTGCCGCTGCCGTTCGAATGCGAGACCTTTGCGAGCATGGACGAGCCGTTTCTCGCGATCTCGATCCGCGTCGATCTCGCGGTGATCGCCGAACTCGCGATCCTGCTCGACGAGACGCTCGGTGCGGCGGTCGGCGAGCCGCACGGCGTCTGTTCGACGCCGCTGGATGCGCCGCTCGCCGACGCGGTGGTGCGGCTGCTCGAAGTGCTCGCGTCGCCGCACGACACGCGCGTGCTCGGGCCGGCGATCATGCGCGAGATCGCGTATCGCGTGCTGACGGGCGCGCAGGGCGACGCGATTCGCGCGGCGCTCGTTCAGCAACATCATTTCGGCCGCATCGCGAAGGCGCTGCGGCGCATCCATGCGGACCTGAAGGCCGATCTCGACGTCGAGACGCTCGCGCGCGAGGCCGGGATGAGCCTTGCGGTGTTTCACGCGCAGTTCAAGCACGTGACGGCGACGTCGCCGATGCAGTACGTGAAGGCCGCGCGCCTGCACCAGGCGCGGCTGATGATGGTGCAGGACGGTCTCGGGGCAGGTGCCGCCGCGGCGCGGGTCGGCTATGCGAGCGCATCGCAGTTCAGCCGGGAGTTCAAGCGGCTGTTCGGCCGCAGCCCGGGAGACGACGTGCGCTGGATGCGCGAAAGCGGCAGCCGGCCCGTCGAGTCGGAAGTCGGCGCGTAGCGCCCGGCCTCATACGCCGCTGACGCGCGCCGGCGATGCGCGGCGGGAAGCCGCCGGATGCGGCGCTCAGCGCCGCACGATCTTGCGCCGCTGCGCGCTGATGCCCGCGTAGTCGGGGAGCGTGTCGACCCGTTTGCCGACTGCCTTCGCATACAGCGGCATCAGGTCCGGCAGGCGGTTCAGCAGATCCTGCCGCCGCGCGGCGTTGTACGGGTGCATGTAGATGAAGCCCGATGTCCTGTTCGCGCGCGTCGCCGCCGCGAGCTTGTCCCACAGCGTGATCGCCGCGCGCGGATCGAAGCCCGCGCGGGCGGCAATGTCGCCGCCGATCACGTCGGCTTCGGTTTCGTCGGTCGGGTCGTAGCGCAGCGTCTGCAGACGCGCGCCGAGGTTCAGCGCCTGCGGCAGCGGCTCGCCGACGCCGAACAGCGGCGGCAGCGAGGCCGCGCGCAGCGACGTTTGCGACGTCGTGCTGAAATTGCTGCGTGCGTGTTCGCGCAGCGCATGCGCGATGCCGTGCGCGAGCAGCACACCGAACTCGTCGTCGTTCAGGCGGACGCGATCGAGCATCCCGCCGTACACGAGCACCTTGCCGCCCGGCAGGCACGTGACGCGGATGTCGCGCGAGCGGATCGCGTTGACGTCCCATGCCCAGTTCTTCACACGATCGTTCCACTTCACCGAATACGGCGCGAGCTTCATGACGATCGCGCGCAGTCGCTTCACGCGCGGCTGGTTGGCGGGCAGCAGACGGTCACTGTCGGCGGCCGCCTGCACGATCTGCGCGTATTCGCTCGTGGTGAGCTGCTCGAGCAGCGGCGACGGGATCAGCGTGCGGAACGCGATCGCGTTGCCGTAGCGCACCTGCTGCGACGTCGACGTGTAGGCCTTCGCAGGCACGGCGGCGCCGGTCGGCTGCGCGGCTTCGGCGGCGGACTGCGCAACCGGAGCGGCGGGCGTGGACGGCGCAGCCGGCGCGATGGCGGGCGCGGAGCCGGCCGCAGCCGCACTTGTGTCGGTCGCATGCACGCTTCCCGCCGCGCCGAGCGTCGCGAGGCCGACGCTCAGCGCGGCGGCGACGCGTGCCGCGCGATGCAGTCGATCATTGCGCACGGCTGGCCTCGCCGTTGCGCGCGGTGCCGTTCCAGGGCGCGATCTTGAACAGCAGCAGCATGCCGGGGATCGCGAGCGCGGTGCACACGATGAAGTAGTCCAACCAGCCGATCTTCGCGACGATGAAGCCGCTCGCGGCCGAGGCGAGCGTGCGCGGCACGGACGCGAGACTCGTGAACAGCGCGAACTGCGTGGCCGTGTAGCGCGGATCGGTCGTGCTCGCGATATACGCGACGAACGCGGCCATCGTCAGGCCGGTGGTGAACGTTTCGGCGGCGTAGACGAGCGCGAGCGCGACCGTCATCGGGCTCAGATGCGGCGTGACCTCGAAGCCGAAGACCGACAGGAACGACGCGAGCGCGTGACTTGCCGCGACCGTGAAGTCGTAAAGCACCGCGAGCACCGGCGAGCCGGGGCCGACCTGCGCGAGCCACGCGAAGCCGAGCGTCGACACCATCTGCAGCGCGCCGAAGATCCACAGCCCGCGGCCGATGCCGATCTTCACGAGCCAGATGCCGCCGATGATGCCGCCGGCAACGCTCGCGACGAGCGCGGTGGTTTTCGCGACGATGCCGATTTCGGTGCGCGTGAAGCCGATATCGAGGAAGAACGACGTCGACAGCGTGGTGGCCATCGTGTCGCCGATCTTGAACAGGAAGATGAACGCGATGACGAGCAGCGCACCGCGCCAGCCGTCGCGCTGGATGAATTCGCGGAACGGCAGCACGATCGCGTCGCGCAGGTTGCGCGGCGGCGCGCCGATCACCTCGGGCTCGCGCACGACGAGCGTCATCAGGATGCCCGGCAGCATGAATGCGCCGGTGATCGCGAACACGACGTCCCACGGCATGTGGTCGGACAGGATCAGCGCGAGCGAACCGGGGATCAGCGCGGCGAGCTTGTACGCGTTCACGTGTATCGCGTTGCCGAGGCCCTGCTCGGTGTCGCGCAGCAGCTCGCGACGGTAGGCGTCGATCACGACGTCCGCGCTTGCGCCGAAGAACGCGACGAGCGTGGTGAGCGCGGCGACCGTCCAGATCGAGTCGCGCGGCGACACGAAGCCGAGCGCGGCGATCGCGCCGGCGACCAGCACCTGCGTGAGCAGCAGCCAGCCGCGCCGGCGTCCCGGCCGCCAGCCGGGCAGGCGCGGGACGTAGCGGTCCATCAGCGGCGCCCACAGGAACTTCCACGTATACGGGAACTGGATCAGCGCGAACAGGCCGATTTCCTTCAGGTTCACGCCCTCGGAGCGCAGCCATGCCTGCACGAGGTAGACGAGCGTGAAGAGCGGCAGACCGGACGTGAAGCCCAGGAACACGCAGATCAGCATGTGCGTGTTCAGATAGGCGCGCCAGCCGGGGTGATCCTCGTGAGCGGTGAGTGCGGGCGCCTCGTGTGGCCTTTTGGACATGGACAGAAACTGGGTAGCGTTGACTGATTGCGGCGGCGGCGCAGGCAGCGCGGGCGGCGCAGGAGGGGCGGCCGCACGCGGGTGCGGGCCGGATCATCCGTCAACGGCTCCCCGGCTCAGCTGCGCTTGACGCGGTAGACAGCAAGACTACCACGCCAGTTGGCTCCCCATCGAATCGGCTGGCCTTCGTGCAGCACGATGCGGTCGAGGATCGTGACGCCGACTTCGGGCGCGAGCGCCTCGAAATCCTTGATCGTCAGCACCCGGACGTTCGGCGTGTTGTGCCACTGGTAAGGCAGCGACTTCGACACCGGCATCCGGCCGCGCAGCACCGACAGCCGGTGCGCCCAGTAGCCGAAGTTCGGGAACGAAACGATGCATTCGCGTCCGACACGCGCGGTTTCGCGCAGGATCGCGGCCGTCTGGTGGATCGTCTGCAGCGTTTGCGACAGGATCGCGAAATCGAAGCTGTGATCCTCGAACAGGCGCAGGCCGTCCTCGAGGTTCTGCTGGATCACGTTGATCCCGTTCTTCGTGCTCGCGAGCACGCCGGCGTCATTCAGTTCGATCCCGTAACCGGACACGTCCAGTTCCTCGGACAGCAGCGACAGCAGCGAGCCGTCGCCGCAGCCGAGATCGAGCACGGTCGAGCGCGGTTCGACCCAGCGGGCGATCGCACGGAAGTCCGCGCGTGCGGACAGGGAGTTCAGCGCTTGCTGGTTCATGCACCCACCTCGTTGGCGATTCGTTCGTAATACGCGCGGAGCAGGTTGTGATAACGCGCGTCGTCGAGCAGGAACGCGTCGTGGCCGTGCGGCGCGTCGATCTCCGCGTAGCTGACCGTGCGCTTGTTGTCGAGCAGCGCTTTCACGATCTCGCGCGACCGCGCGGGCGCGAAGCGCCAGTCGGTCGAGAAGCTCGCGATCAGGTATTTCGCCTGCGTGTGCGCGAGCGCGGCCGTCAGGTTGCCGTCGAACGCCTTGGCCGGGTCGAAGTAGTCGAGCGCGCGCGTGATCAGCAGGTAGGTGTTCGCGTCGAAGTAGTCGGCGAACTTGTCGCCCTGGTAGCGCAGGTACGACTCGACCTCGAATTCGACGTCGAAGCTGAAGTTGTACGCGTCGAGCGCGCCGTCCGCGCGGCGCAGCGCACGGCCGAATTTCTCGGCCATGTCGTCGTCGGAGAGATACGTGATGTGGCCGATCATCCGCGCGACGCGCAGGCCCCGCTTCGGCTTCACGCCGTGCGCGTAGTAGTTGCCGCCGTGGAAGTCGGGATCGGACAGGATCGCGGAGCGCGCGACCTCGTTGAACGCGATGTTCTGCGCGGACAGCTTCGGCGTCGACGCGATGTCGATACAGTGGGCGACGCGGTCCGGATACATCAGGCTCCATGCGAGCGCCTGCATCCCGCCGAGGCTGCCACCCATCACGGCGGCAAAGCGCTCGATGCCGAACGCGTCGGCGACGCGCGCCTGCGCATGCACCCAGTCCTCGACGGTGACGACCGGAAAGCGTGCGCCATACGGCTTGCCGGACGACGGATCGATGCTCATCGGGCCGGTCGAGCCGAAGCACGAGCCGAGGTTGTTCACGCCGATCACGAAGAAGCGGTTGGTGTCGAGCGGCTTGCCCGGGCCGACCATGTTGTCCCACCAGCCGGTGCTGCGCGGATCGTCCGCGTAGACGCCGGCGACGTGGTGCGACGCGTTGAGCGCGTGGCAGACGAGCACCGCGTTCGAGCGCGCGGCGTTGAGTTCGCCGTACGTCTCGACGACGAGCTGATAGTTGCCGATCACGCTGCCGCTTTGCAAGCGCAGCGGTTCGGCGAAGTGCATGGTCTGTGGAGCGACGATGCCGATCGATTCCATTCGTTCCGCCTTATGACTGGGCGGCTAAACGGTGTCGGCGATGCGCGGAGGCGAAGGTGCGCGGCTGACGACCTCTTTAGCCGCATTTGTAGTGAACCGCCGGGACGAAGACGCATCAAGGCCCTGGTCGGTTCGCGCGCCCGCAATCGAGTCAGCAAATCGGCGCGCTTCCGACCCGCCACCCAAGGTGGCAGGTCGGAGGAGTATAGCGGAATTCCGCGGAGCGCGGATTTCGCGGGCCGGCTGCGCCCGGCTACTGCAGGATCAGCCGCAAATGCGCATCGGCCTGCTCGCCGGGCGGCCTCTGGAAGCCGCCTTTCGCGAACCGGTGCCACTTGCCGATCACGTAGCTGACGAGCAGGCTCGCGCGCGCGGCGGGATCGTAATCGGCCGGCAGCACGAACGGCGCGGCGCCATCGGGCGCCTGCGCCTCGGTACGCGCGACCCGCAGGCACTGCTTGACGGTCGCCTCGATCCGGTCGAGCAGCTGGTTCACGCGCTCGGTGAGCCGCTCGTCCTCGCCGACCAGCGCCTCGCCCGTCAGCACGCGCGTCATGCCCGGATTCTTCGCCGCGAAATTGAGCATCGTCAGCGCGATCGTGCGCGCCTGCTGCACGCCGTTCGGCTCCTTCGCGACGATCTGGTTGACGAGCCCGAACAGTGCCTGCTCGATGAACTCGATCAGGCCTTCGTACATCTTCGCCTTGCTGGTGAAATGCCGGTACAGCGCGGCTTCCGACACGTCGAGGCGGGCCGCGAGCGCGGCCGTCGTGATTTTTTCGGGCTTCGGCGCCTCGAGCATCGCGGCGAGCGTCTGCAGGATCATCACGCGACGCTCGCCCGGCTTCGGGCGCGTGCGGGACGGCGTGGCCTGGTCTTCCTTTACGGCTTGGTCCTGCGGGTAAGTCGGCTGCATTTCTGTCGCCCCGATCGTGTGCCCAGTCGGAGCGATTTTAACGAACGAATGCGCTGGTCGACATATTGCGGGCGGCCGATGTTCGGCAGATGGCCCGGCAGGTGCCCGGTGATCCACACCGTGCCGATGCCGAGGCGCTTGTAGCGCTTCAGGTGGCTGCGGGTATCTTCGACGAGGATCGCGTCTTCGAGCCGCGCATGCGCGGCGCGCAGAATCCGGCGCAGCATCGTGTGGTCGGGCTTCGCGCGCCATGTGCGACGGTCGCGCATGTGCTCGATCGCGATCACGCGCTCGAACAGGCGCTCGATGCGCAACTCGCGCAGCACCGCGCGCGCGTAGTTCTCGGGCGCGTTGGTCAGCACGAACTTGCGGCCCGGCAGCGCGGCGACGATGCGCGCGAGGCCGCGCTCGGCGCGCAGCATCGCGGGCAGGTCGGAAAACGTGTGGACGACGCGCAGGAAGTCGTGCGGATCGATCGGGTGATGGCGCGCGAGGCCGAGGAGCGCGGCGCCGTAGCGCTGCGTGTAGCCGGTGCGCAGCCGGTCGGCTTCGGCTCGCCCGACGTGGAGCGTGTCGATGATGTACTGCGTCATCGCGCGGTTGATCTCCGGAAAGATCGCGTGCGATGCGTGATGGAGCGTGTTGTCGAGATCGAACAGCCAGACGGGCGCGCCGGCGCGCGGCCGGCTGCGGGAGATGCGCCGGCGTCGCAGCGACGCCGGCAGGTCGGGGCTGGAGGTTTTGCGGCGCGCGCTCAATGCGAGCGGATCATCGTGCCGAACGGCTGCTCGGTCAGGATTTCCAGCAGCACCGAGTGCTCGATCCGGCCGTCGACGATGTGCACCGACTTCACGCCGCTCTTTGCAGCGTCGAGCGCCGACGAGATCTTCGGCAGCATGCCGCCCGAGATCGTGCCGTCCGCGAACAGCGCGTCGATCTCGCGCGCCGACAGGTCGGTCAGCAGGTTGCCGTCCTTGTCCATCACGCCGGGGATGTTGGTCATCATCAGCAGCTTCTCGGCGTTCAGCACCGTCGCGAGCTTGCCCGCGACGAGGTCCGCGTTGATGTTGTACGAGAGGCCGTCCTCGCCGAAGCCGATCGGCGAGATCACCGGGATGAACGCGTCGTCCTGCAGCGCCTTCACGACCGCCGGGTTGATCGCCTCGACTTCGCCGACCTGGCCGATGTCGATGTACTGGCCCGGATTGTCGCGGTCCGGCATCAGCAGCTTGCGTGCGTGGATCAGGCCGCCGTCCTTGCCCGTCAGGCCCACCGCATGGCCGCCGAAGTGGTTGATCAGCATCACGATGTCCTGCTGGACTTCGCCGCCCAGCACCCATTCGACGACTTCCATCGTCTCTTCGTCGGTCACGCGCATGCCCTGGATGAAGGTGCCGGCCTTGCCGATCTTCTTCAGCGCGTGATCGATCTGTGGGCCGCCGCCGTGGACGATCACCGGATTGATGCCGACCAGTTTCAGCAGGATCACGTCGCGCGCGAAGCCTTGCTTGAGCCGCTCTTCCGTCATCGCGTTGCCGCCGTATTTGATCACCACGGTCTTGCCGTGGTAGCGGCGGATGTACGGCAGTGCCTCCGCGAGGATTTCTGCCTTCAGCGTGGGGGCGATCTGCGAGAGGTCGATGGGCTCGGACATGGCGGCGGCTCTGGCTGGGAACGGTTGAAACAGGGCGAATTGTACAGGAGTGGCGCAGCGCAGCATCGGGTTTTTGGGCTGGCCGGACGGCCGATCGCGCGGGCCGGTCGCCACGCGCGGCGGCCCGCCGGCCCTGGTGCCGGACCCCGCGCGGGGCGGCCGCGGCGGCGGGGTGGACAGCGCGACGGCCTGCGTCGGCGGCATGCATCGGCCGAGCGGCCGACGTGCAAAATCCGTCCGCCGCGCTATGCTTGTCGCGTAGGGTGACGTTCCTGCCCGCTTCCGCGTTTCCGCCATGACCGATACCGCCGCCGACGCCCGCTCGACGCCGCGCCGCGCGCGTTGCCCGCGCTGCGGGCGCGGCTTCGACTGCGGCGCTCACACCCAGCCATTCGACTGCTGGTGCGCGTCGATGCCGACCCTGTCCGGCGGCGCGCCGCCGGCGGCCGGTACGCGCTGCCTCTGCCCGGAGTGCCTCGCCGCCGAGATCGCCCAGCGCATGGCACGCGAGGCCGGCTGACGGCGCGGGCCCGTGCAACCCGACTCGACGCCGGCTCGTCCGGTGCGCCGTCCGTCTTCGCTGAACCGGCCCCCGATAGAGGTGCCGGGCGCTAAACGGGTAAACTGCCCGGATGCAACGAATTACCACCACCGGGCGCGTCAACCTCAGTCACCTGTTCTGGCTGCGCAATCTCGCGATCATCGGCCAGCTCGTGACGATCGGCGTCGTGCAGACCTATTTCGGCGTGCATCTGCCGTTGCCGGCGATGCTGATGGTCATCGCGCTCGAAATCGTTTTCAACGCGCTGACCTGGGTGCGCGTGCTGCGCGCGCGGCCCGAGACCAATTTCGAGCTGCTCGGCCAGCTGTGGGTCGACCTCGGCGCGCTGTCGGCGCTGCTGTTCCTGTCGGGCGGCACGACCAACCCGTTCGTGTCGCTGTACCTGCCGTCGCTCGCGATCGCGGCGGCCGTGCTGCCGTGGCACCTGATGATCTGGCTCGCGGCGTTCGCGGTCGCGTGCTACGCGGCGCTCGGATTCGATTCGGTGCCGCTCAACATGGACAATCCGGCGAATCTGTTCGACTACTACCGCACGGGGATGTGGGCGAACTTCATGGTCAGCGTCGGGCTGATCGCATGGTTCGTCGCGCGCATGTCGAACGCGTTGCGCCAGCGCGATGCGGCGCTCGGCGAAGCGCAGGCGCACCTGCTGCGCGACGAGCGGGCGGTCGCGCTCGGCGTGCAGGCCGCCACCGTCGCGCACGAGATGGGTACGCCGCTGTCGACGATCGCAATGCTTGCGGAGGAGCTGCGCGATGCGGCACGCGCCGATCCGGGGCTCGCGCGCTACGAGGCCGACCTGAAGGTGCTGGAAGAACAGATGACGCTCTGCACGTCGGCGCTCGCGCGCCTGCGCAGCCGGGCGAGCGCGCCGGCGAGCCGCCAGCCGGTGGACGACTGGCTCGACACGTTCGTCGAGCACTGGCGCCTGAGGCATCCGCACGTGCAGTTCGAACTGCTCGGCGCGCGCCCGTCGGGCGTTGGGCTCGACGACACGGTCGCGGCCGGCCAGATCCTGACGATCCTGCTCGACAACGCCGCGCGGGCGAGCCCGCACCGCGTGACGCTGGCCGCGAAGCTTGCGCACCACGAGCGGGCTGCGGACCAGATCGAATTCGAGGTATGCGACGACGGCCCCGGTATTCCGGCCGCGCTGCGCGAATCGCTCGGCTCGATGCCGGTCGACAGCACGCAGGGCGGCCACGGGGTCGGCCTGTACCTCGCGTTCAGCGCGGCCGTGCGTCTCGGCGGCGAGATCGAGCTGTCCGATGTCACGCCGCGCGCGGGGGGCGGCAACGGGCGCAGCCATGGCGGCGCGAACGGACACGCGGCAGGTGCGTCGGGCCAGCGCGCGACCGAACGAGCGACGGCCACGCCGGACGGCCGCCCGGCCGGCACCCCCGGCCGCGGCACGCGCGCGGTGCTGCGCCTGCCGGTGGCGCGTATCGCGGTGCCGGCCGCCTCAACCAACACGTAGACGGAGAAACCACATGAGCGAGAACAATTTCCTGGTGATCGACGACAACGAGGTGTTCGCGGGCACGCTCGCGCGCGGCCTCGAGCGCCGCGGCTATGCGGTCCAGCAGGCGCACGACAAGGAGGCGGCGCTGCGGCTGGCGGCCGGCGGCAAGTTCCAGTTCATCACCGTCGACCTGCATCTCGGCGACGATTCGGGCCTGAGCCTGATCGCGCCGCTGTGCGACCTGCAGCCCGACGCGCGGATTCTCGTGCTGACCGGCTACGCGAGCATCGCGACCGCCGTGCAGGCGGTGAAGGAAGGCGCCGACAACTATCTGGCGAAGCCCGCGAACATCGAGTCGATCCTGGCCGCGCTGCAGACCAACGCGAGCGAAGTGCAGGCAGACGAGGCGCTCGAGAATCCGGTCGTGCTGTCGGTCGACCGGCTCGAATGGGAGCACATCCAGCGCGTGCTGGCGGAGAACAACAACAACATCTCGGCGACCGCGCGCGCGCTGAACATGCACCGCCGCACGCTGCAACGCAAGCTCGCGAAGAAGCCGGTGCGGCAGTAAGGGGCGCGGCGGCATCGGCCGGGCGCACCAACGAAAACGGGCGGCCCGCCGGGCCGCCCGTTTCGCATTCGACGCCGCGTGCGTTACAGCACGTAGCGCGACAGGTCTTCGTCCTGCGACACTTCGCCGAGCGCGCGATCGACGTACTTCGCGTCGATCGTGACGCGCTCGCTGGCGTGATTGCCGGCCGAGAACGACACTTCCTCGAGCAGCTTCTCGATCACCGTATACAGCCGGCGCGCACCGATGTTCTCGGTCTTCTCGTTGACCGCGTACGCGATCTCGGCGAGGCGGCGGATGCCGTCTTCGGCGAACTCGAGCTGCACGTCTTCGGTGGCGAGCAGCGCCTGGTACTGCTTGACGAGGCTCGCGTCGGTCGCGTCGAGGATCGCCTCGAAGTCTTCCACCGACAGCGAATCGAGTTCGACGCGGATCGGAAAGCGCCCCTGCAGTTCGGGAATCAGGTCGCTCGGCTTGGCCAGGTGGAACGCGCCGCTCGCGATGAACAGGATGTGATCGGTCTTCACCATCCCGTACTTCGTGTTGATCGTCGTGCCTTCGACGAGTGGCAGCAGGTCGCGCTGCACGCCCTGGCGCGACACTTCGCCGCCGCTGCCTTCGTTGTTGCGCGACGTGATCTTGTCGATCTCGTCGAGGAACACGATGCCGTTCTGCTCGACGTTCTGCACGGCCTTCGTCTTCACTTCCTCGTCGTTGAGCATCTTCGCCGCTTCCTCGTCGGTCAGCAGCTTCAGCGCTTCCTTGATCTTCACCTTGCGGCGCTGCTTCTTGCCGCTGCCGAGGTTCGAGAACATCGAGCGGATCTGCTCGGTCATTTCCTCCATCCCCGGCGGCGCCATGATTTCCATGCCGGCCGTCGGCTGCTCGAGGTCGAGTTCGACTTCCTTGTCGTCGAGCTGGCCTTCGCGCAGGCGCTTGCGGAAGGTCTGGCGCGTCGCGTTGTTGTCGTCGTTCGCGTGATCCGCGTTGCCGCCGAAGCCCACCGCGCGCGGTTGCGGCAGCAGGATGTCGAGGATGCGGTCTTCCGCCTGGTCGGTTGCCTTGCTGCGCACCTTGCGCATCTCGGATTCGCGCGTCTGCTTGACCGAGATCTCGATCAGGTCGCGCACGATGCTGTCGACGTCGCGGCCGACGTAGCCGACTTCGGTGAACTTGGTCGCCTCGATCTTGATGAACGGCGCGTCGGCGAGCTTCGCAAGGCGGCGCGCGATTTCGGTCTTGCCGACACCGGTCGGCCCGATCATCAGGATGTTCTTCGGCGTGATTTCCGTGCGCAGCGGATCGGCGACCTGCTGGCGGCGCCAGCGGTTGCGCAGCGCGACCGCGACGGCCTTCTTCGCCTTGTTCTGGCCGATGATGTGCTTGTCGAGTTCCGAGACGATCTCGGCAGGGGTCATGGTGCTCATGGTGCGGTCCTTACTCGATCGTTTCGATGATGCGGTTGTGGTTCGTGTAGATGCACATGTCGCCGGCGATCTCGAGCGATTTCTCGACGATCTCGCGCGGGGACAGCTCGGTGTTCTCCGCGAGCGCGCGGGCCGCAGCTTGCGCATAGGCGCCGCCCGAACCGATCGCACAAATGCCGCCTTCCGGGTCGAGCACGTCGCCATTGCCGGTGATCACGAGTGTGGTGGTCGCATCGGCCGTGATCAGCATCGCCTCGAGGCGGCGCAGCATCCGGTCGGTGCGCCAGTCCTTCGCGAGCTCGACGGCCGCGCGGGTCAGGTTGCCCTGGTGCTTCTCGAGCTTCGCCTCGAAGCGATCGAGCAGCGAGAACGCATCGGCGGTGCCGCCCGCGAATCCGACCAGTACCTGGTTGTTGTAGATCCGCCGCACTTTCCGCGCGCCACCCTTCATGACGATGTTGCCGAGGGTTACCTGGCCGTCGCCGCCAAGCGCGACCTTGTCGCCGCGCCGGACCGAAACGATGGTCGTGCCGTGAAATTGCTCCATCTGCGTTCCTTGAGAAAAACGGGGAAGAGTCGGGCGGCGCGGGGCGCCGCCGCTTGAATCGCAGTGCGCCGGGGAGCGGCCCGGCGCGCGTCCGATTCATTTTAGGGCGGGCGCCGGGATATCAAGAGGGGGGGGCAAATCGGCCGGCGGGCCGGGAACCGGTGCCGGAAAAACAAAAAGCGCGCGGCAGGCCGCGCGCTTTCGGGAAGCAGCGTGTCGGAGCGGAACGCCGCTCGATCAGTCGCCGAACAGCTTCTGGCGCAGTTCGCGGCGCTCTTGCGCCTCGAGCGACAGCGTGGCCGTCGGGCGCGCGAGCAGGCGCGGGATGCCGATCGGCTCGCCGGTTTCCTCGCACCAGCCGTAATCGCCGGAATCGATGCGGGCGAGCGACTGTTGAACCTTCTTGAGGAGCTTGCGTTCGCGATCGCGCGTGCGCAGTTCGAGCGCGTGCTCTTCCTCGATCGTCGCGCGATCGGCGGGATCGGGCACGATCACCGTCTCGCGCAGGTTCTCGGTCGTCTGGCCTGCGTTCTTGAGGATGTCCGCCTGCAACTGTTCGAGCCGATTTTTGAAGAAGGCGAGCTGATCCTCATTCATGTAATCCTTGTCGCTCATCTTCAGGATTTCGGCTTCGGTCAAGAGTTTCTTCGTCATCTGCTTGCTTCTTCAATGTGCGGCAAATCAAGAGATATTGCCTGCACTTTGGGATTACCCGCAACTGCGCTTGCAATCATTTGCGATATGCCGCCGCGGGGCCGAAAGCCTCTGGAAAACCGGTTCTCAAATACCAGGATAGCCCTGGCGCGGATTTGCGCGCGCGGCGAACCGGTGTGCTGCGCGGCAGATCGCATCGGCCGCGGCCGGGTGGCGGATGGGCGATCCGGCGCGGTTGCGATGCCCGGTCAATGGTTCAGCAAGAACCGGGCCTGTTATTGCCGTACTCCAGCGGGCACGTATTGTAACTGAATCGCAAGCGGGCGCCGTATCGGGTCGATCCCCGTCGGCTGCGCCAATATCTAGAAAATATAACGCGCAAATCGCGAAAAAGCGATGACGGCGAAACCCTGCCCGGAAAAGGCACCGCGCAAGCGCCGCGGCCGCCCCGGAAGGCGGCCGCATGGAAGGCGCGCGACGCCGGGCCAGAAGGCTCAGGCGAGGCAGGCGTCGAGGCCGTCGGTGATCAGGTCCTGCGGCAGGTCGACGCCGATGAACACCATCTTGTTGGTCTTCTTCTCGACCGGCAGCCACTTCGCGGCGAGGTCGCTGCCCATCATCTGGTGCACGCCCTGGAACACGACCTTGCGGTCGACGCCCTTCATGTACAGCACGCCCTTGTAGCGCAGCATCCGTTCGCCGTAGATCTGCAGGATGCCGCCGAGGAAGTCTTCCAGCTTGTTCGGGTCGAACGGGCGGTCGTTGCGGTACACGAACGACTTGATCTTGTCGTCGTGGTGCGCGTGGTGGTGGCCGTGGTCGTGATCGTGCGCGCATTGACCGTGATCGTGGTCGCAATGCGCGTGATCGTGATCATGGTCGTGATCGTGGTGATGGTGCGCGTGGTCGTCCTCGGCGAGGAAGTCCGGATCGATCTCGAGCTTCGCATTCAGGTTGAAGCCGCGCAGGTCGAAGATTTCCTTGATGTCGGCTTCGCCGAAGTTCACGACCTTGATCGTCGCCTTCGGGTTCATGTGCATCAGGCGGTGCTTGAGCGCCGCGACGGCCTGGTCGTCGACCAGGTCCGACTTCGTGATGAACAGGCGATCGGCGAAGCCGACCTGGCGCTGCACCACTTCGTGTTCGTCGAGCTGCGCGTTCGCGTGCTTGGCGTCGACCAGCGTGATGACCGCGTCGAGCAGGAAATCGTCGGCGATTTCGCTGTCGATGAAGAAGGTTTGCGCGACGGGGCCCGGGTTCGCAAGGCCGGTCGTTTCGATCACGATGCGGTCGAAGTCGAGCTTGCCTTCGCGCTTCTTCGCGGCCAGATCGCCGAGCGCGCGTGCGAGGTCGCCGCGGATCGTGCAGCAGATGCAGCCGTTGCTCATCTGGATGATCTGCTCGTTCGTGTCCTGAACGAGGATCTCGTTGTCGATGTTTTCTTCGCCGAACTCGTTCTCGATCACGGCGATCTTCATGCCGTGCTGTTCGTTCAGGATGCGCTTGAGCAGGGTCGTCTTGCCGCTGCCGAGGAAGCCGGTGAGGATGGTGACGGGAGTGGCCATGTCGGTCGCCTGTGGTTCGTGAATCGGGGTCAAAACCAGGATGTGTGCGTCGCGCCGTCGACTCGCAAGCCGGGGCGCACAACCATCCATTGAAACATACCTGTCAAGCCTTCGCCTGTCGTCCGGACGACAGGCTCGAGCGCGTGGCCGCCAGCCGGGCGGCCCGGCGGACGCGGGTGTGCGCGTAGATCGGGGCGATCAGACGATTTGCAACAGCAGGCCCTTCAGATATTCGCCTTCCGGGAACGCGGCGAGCAGCGGGTGATCGACGCCCGCGCCGAGCCGCTTCAGGATCCGCGCGTCAACCTTCGCGTCGGCGGCCGCGCCCGCGACGATCTTCTGGAACAGGTCCATGTCGATCGCGCCCGAGCAGGAATACGTGAACAGCAGGCCGCCCGGACGCAGCAGCTTGAAGCCGCTCAGGTTGATGTCCTTGTATGCGCGTGATGCGCGGTCGACGCTGTCGCGGGTCGGCGCGAACTTCGGCGGATCGAGCACGATCAGGTCGAAGCGCTCGCCTTCGTCGACGAGGCGGCGCAGTGTCTTGAACGCGTCCGCGTCGAGCCAGGTCGCGCGCTCGGCATCGAAGCCGTTCGCGACGACGTTCTGCTGCGCGAGCGCGAGCGCGTCGCCCGACGAGTCGATCGACACGACACGGTTCGCGCCGCCCTTGAGCGCCGCGAGCGAGAAGCCGCCCGTGTAGCAGAAGCAGTTGAGCACGTCGCGGCCGGCCGCGTATTGCGCGACGAGTGCGCGGTTATCGCGCTGGTCGACGTAGAAGCCCGTCTTGTGGCCGTTCGGCACGTCGACGTGATAACGCACGCCGTTTTCGTTCGCGATCAGCGTCGCGGGCGGCGCGTCGCCGGCGAGCACGCCGGTCGTCTGTTCGAGCCCTTCCTTGTCGCGGATCGACACGTCCGAGCGTTCGTACACGTTCGGGCAGCCGGTCGCGCCGCTGAGTGCCGCGACGATCGCGTCCTTCCACGCCTCGACGCCCGCCGCCATGAACTGGCACACGAGCTGGCCGCGCGGTGCGGCGCCCGGCTCGGCCGTGTCCGCGACGTAATAGTCGACGATCAGCCCCGGCAGCCCGTCGGCTTCGCCGAACACGAGCCGCACCGCGCCCGTGCCCGACACCATCGTCGTGCGGTGCGCGACCGCGCGCTGCACGCGGCGCTTGAAGAAGGCGTGATCGATCGGTTCGTTCTCGTCGAAGCTCCACACGCGCACGCGGATCTGCGACTGCGGGCTGTACGCGCCGCGCGCGAGGAAGCGGCCGTCGTGCGCGCGGACGATCACGGTCGCGCCGGGCGCGGGCTTGCCGTCGACGCGGTCGATCGCATTGGCGTAGATCCACGGATGGCGGCGCAGCAGCGATTTTTCCTTGGACGGCTTGAGGGTGACGGTTTGCATGATGAGATCGAAAGGGGCCGTGCGCGAAGCCGACCTTGGCCGGTCGCCGCGCGCGGCGGGTAACACGGGAAGCGCGTCAGTCGCGCTTCTTCGCGCGCGGATGCGCGCTGTCGTAAATTTTCGCGAGATGCTGGAAGTCGAGCGACGTATAGACCTGCGTGGCGGAGACGCTCGCGTGGCCCAGCAGTTCCTGCACCGCGCGCAGGTCGCCGCTCGACTGCAGCACGTGCGTTGCGAACGAATGGCGCAGCACGTGCGGGTGGACGTTGGCGGGAATGCCCGCGGCCAGCGCCGCGCGCTTCACGCGGTCGCGCACGACGCCGGGCGCCATCCGGTTGCCGCGCACGGACACGAACAGCGGATGCGGATCGTGCTTCACGAATTCGCCGCGCACGGCGAGCCACGCGTTCAGCGCCTCGATCGCCTTGCGGCCGACCGGCACCTTGCGTTCCTTGTTGCCCTTGCCGCGCACGGTGACTTCGGCCTCGGCGAGATCGAGCCAGCCGGCCGAGCGGTAGCCGTCCGCCTGCGTGTACATGACGTCGAGCCCGACCAGTTCGGCGAGGCGCAACCCGGACGAATAGAAGAGTTCGAGGATCGCGTGATCGCGGATGCCTTCGGTCGTACCGGCGAGCGGCGCGTCCATCAGTGCCGATGCGTCGTCGACCGAAAGTGCCTTCGGCAGGGTTTTCGGGCGCTTCGGCGCACGCACCGCGGCGACGGGGTTCGCCGGCATCTCGATGCGCTGCGCGAGCCAGCGGTAGAACGCGCGCCACGCGGACAGCCGGTGCGAGATCGAGCGCGCGGACAGCCCGCCCGCATGCGCGCGCGCGACCGCGCCGCGCATGTCGGCAGCCGTGAGCGCCTCGAGCGGGCGGCCGGCGGCGAGCTTCTTCAGTTCGTCGAGTTCGTGCGTATACGCACGCAGCGTGTGTTCCGACAGCTGCCTGACGTGCTTCAGGTTCGACAGGTAGGCGGCGATCGGATCGTCGGTCATGGGCGCGGCATCAGTGCGGCAGGAGGCGCGTGAGCGCGGCGCTCGCGAGCGTCGCGATCTGTGCGAGGAAGTCGGTCGCCATCCCGTCGTGGAAGCGGCGCGGATCGGGCGAGCCGAGCACCAGCAGGCCGAACGCGGGGGCGTCGGTGCCGCCGAGCGGCGCGCGCAGCGCGAGCAGCGCGACCGACGTGGCCGCGCCGTCGCCGGCCGGCGCGGCTTCAGCGCCTTCCGCCGCATTCGCGGCCGGCGCCGCGAGCGCGGGTGCGAGCCACTGGGCCGCTTCGAATCCGGTGTTCGCGCCGCAGTACGGCGTCGACAGCCCGTTCGTGAACAGGCGCACTTCCTCGCCGACCTGGCGCGCGAAGTCGGCCTGCGAGTAGGTGTCGGCGACGTCCCACACGCGCAGCGCGGTTTGCGGCACGTCGAACACCTCGGCGATGCCGTCGGCGATCGTGCGCGGCAGCGCGTACGGATCGCGTTCCGCGATCACGCGCGCGGTCCAGCGGCTGAACTTCGCGGACAGGCTGTCGTTCTCGTGGCCGTAGCGCACGAGCTCGGCGAGCCGGCGCTCGAGATGCTTGTTCTTGTCGCGCAGCATTTCCATCTGCCGCTCCTGCAGCGAGATCGCGGCCTTGCCGTGCGGATTCGCGAGACGGATCGTCGCGAGCAGTTCCGCGTGTTGCGCGAAGAATTCGGGATTGGCGAGCAGGTAGTCAGCGACTTCGCGATCGTTCATGTGGCTGGAGCGTTCAGTTATCAGGACGTTGCAGGGTCAGACGTTCAGGTCGATCTCGCCTTCGAACACGGTCGCGGCGGGCCCGGCCATCATCAGCGCGGCGGTTTCGTCGCGCGCGCCGTCCCAGCTGATCGTCAGCGTGCCGCCGTGCGTGTGCACGGTTACCGGCGAATCGAGCAGGCCGCGCCGGATGCCGGCCGCCACCGCCGCGCACGCGCCGGTGCCGCACGCGAGCGTCTCGCCCGCGCCGCGCTCGTACACGCGCAGCTTCACCTCGTTGCGCGACACGATCTGCATGAAGCCGGCATTCACGCGCTGCGGGAAGCGGACGTGAAGCTCGATCAGCGGGCCTTCTTCGAGCACCGGATACGCTTCGGCGTCTTCGACGACCTGCACCGCGTGCGGGTTGCCCATCGACACCGTCGAGATCCAGCGCGTCGCGCCGCCGACGTCGAGCGGCCACAGGGTGTCGTTACCTTCCGTCCGGCCGTCGAGCCCCGAGGCGTCGAACGGCACCTGCGCCGGCGCGAATATGGGTGCGCCCATGTCGACGACGACTTCGCCGTCGTCCTGCATCGTCAGTGTGATCAGGCCCTTCATCACCTGCACGCGCACGCTGCGCTTGTCGGTCAGGCCGCGGTCGCTGACGAACTTCACGAAGCAGCGCGCGCCGTTGCCGCAGTGCTCGACCTCGCCGCCGTCGCAATTGAAGATCCGGTACTTGAAATCCGCGCCGTCGACGGTCGGTTTCTCGACGAGCAGCAACTGGTCGGCGCCGATGCCGAAGTGTCGGTCGGCGAGCGCGCGCACCTGCGCCTCGGTGAGCGGCGGCAGCGCGCGCGAATAGCTGTCGAGCACGACGAAGTCGTTGCCCGCGCCGTGCATCTTGGTGAACGAGAGTTTCACTGGGTCCGGAATTCCATGGCGAACAGGGCGGTCGGCACGGCGGACGCGGCGTGCCGCGATGGCGTGCGGCGTCGTTCGTCGTGCTGATCTCAACCGCAAATGATACATGCAGCCGACAGGGGCGTCCTGCGCGGGCGGGGCGTCATTCGGGTGGCTAGGCGGGGAAAGCGGCGGGACGGCGGATCCGTGGCTCGCGCAGCAATCGGCCCACGGTCTCTGGCAGGGGCGCGCGCAAGGCGCGCCGAAGGTGGCACGGCTGCAGGCGCGCATCGTGCCGCGCGCCCGCGGGTTCGGCTCAGTAGAGGCTCGGCTCGCCGGGCGGGCGCGTCTTGAAGCGCTTGTGCACCCAGTAATACTGCTCCGGCATCAGCGGAATCTGCTCCTCGAGGAATTCGTTCATCCGCCGCGCGTCGAGATCGTCGTCGCCGGTCGGGTAGTTGTCCCACGGCTTGAACACCTTCAGCCGGTAGCCCTTGTAGTTCGGCAGCACCTCGCCGATGAACGGCACGACCTGCGCGCGGCCCGTCTTGGCGAGCCGGCCGACGGCCGTCAGCGTGCACGCCGGCACGCCGAAGAAGGGGACGAACGTCGAGTTGCGCATCCCGTAGTCCATGTCCGCGCCGAGCATCACGGGCTTGCGGTCGCGCAGCCAGCGCAGCACGATACGCGCGCTGTCTGCGCGGCCCGCCAGTTCCGCACCGAAGCGGCTGCGGCCGGCTTTGGCGGCGGCGTCGATTTCCGGGTTCTTCATCGGCGTGTAGAGCGATCCGCACACACGGCCGAGTGCGAGATTGATCGCCATCGAGCCGGCCTCGATGCCGACGAAATGGAGACCGAGCAGGAGGGTGGGCGGCATGTCCGGATCGCTCAGGTCGATCTCGCTGTCGATCGTGAACAGCTTGCGGTAGGCCTGTTCCGACGCGAACCACTGGTAGCTGCGCTCGACGTAGCTGCGGATCGCGTGGCGGAAGTGCTGGCCCGCCACTTCCTCGCGCCGTTCGTCGCTCCAGTCGGGGAAGCAGAGTTTCAGATTGGTATGTACGATGCGCTTTCGCCGGCTGGGAATCTGGTACAGCAGCCAGCCGAGGCCGTCGCCGAACCGTGCGGTCAAGCCGTACGGCAGCAGGGCGAGCAGCTTCAGCAAGCCGATGGCGAGGTGCGTGCCGAGGCGGCCTAGCATGCGGAATCTCCGTGGGGCCGGCTGGCCGGCACGTTGCGAACAGGGGGGTAGGACAGCGGACGATGCAGCACGAGTGGCGCTCTGTGACAATTCACGAAAGCCGCTATAATACGGGCTTCGCCGAGTTAACTGACAACTTGCGGGGCGAAGCCGGCTGGCGCGAAGCGCGCTGCCCGGTCCTGGTAATCCGCTAAAGCGTCGCCGCTTCAGGCCCAACGAAGCTGGCTACGTGAAACCAACCGTAACCACACAGGAGCCTGAAAAAGTGGCAAACGATTATCTCTTCACGTCCGAATCCGTCTCCGAAGGCCATCCGGACAAAGTCGCGGACCAAATCTCGGACGCGATTCTCGACGCCATCCTCGAGCAGGACAAATACTCCCGCGTTGCAGCCGAAACGCTGTGCAACACGGGTCTCGTCGTTCTGGCCGGTGAAATCACCACGACGGCCAACATCGATTACATCCAGATCGCGCGCGACACCATCAAGCGCATCGGCTACGACAACACCGACTACGGCATCGACTACAAGGGTTGCGCGGTGCTCGTCGCGTACGACAAGCAGTCGCCGGACATCGCGCAAGGCGTCGACCGCGCGCATGACGACAACCTCGATCAAGGCGCGGGCGACCAGGGTCTGATGTTCGGTTACGCATGCGACGAAACGCCGGAACTGATGCCGCTGCCGATCCACCTGTCGCACCGTCTCGTCGAGCGCCAGGCGAGCCTGCGCCGCGACGGCCGCCTGCCGTGGCTGCGCCCGGACGCGAAGTCGCAAGTGACGATCCGCTACGTCGACGGCAAGCCCGATTCGATCGACACCGTCGTGCTGTCGACGCAGCATGCACCGGACATCGAACTGCCGGCGCTGCGCGAAGCCGTGATCGAGGAAATCATCAAGCCGACGCTGCCGGCCGACCTGATCAAGGGCGACATCAAGTTCCTGGTGAACCCGACCGGCCGGTTCGTGATCGGCGGTCCGCAGGGCGACTGCGGCCTGACGGGCCGCAAGATCATCGTCGACACCTACGGCGGTGCCGCACCGCACGGCGGCGGCGCGTTCTCGGGCAAGGATCCGTCGAAGGTCGACCGTTCGGCAGCGTATGCCGGCCGTTACGTCGCGAAGAACATCGTCGCGGCAGGCCTCGCCTCGCGCGCGCTGATCCAGGTGTCGTACGCGATCGGCGTGGCCGAGCCGACCTCGGTGATGGTCAACACGTTCGGCACGGGCCGCGTGTCGGATGCGGTGATCACGAAGCTCGTGCGCGAGCATTTCGACCTGCGTCCGAAGGGCATCATCAAGATGCTCGACCTGCTGCGCCCGATCTACGAGAAGACGGCAGCTTACGGCCACTTCGGCCGCGAAGAGCCGGAATTCTCGTGGGAAGCGACCGACAAGGCGCTCGCACTGGCCGAAGCGGCCGGCGTGGAGCCGACGGCACGCGTCGCGTAAGCGTCGTCCGCCCGAAACAAAAAACCCCGGCATGCCGGGGTTTTTTATGCGCGTCGATCGCCGGCGGGATGACGGCATCGCTGCGATCGTGGCGAGCGCTGCCCGCCGGCGCGGCTTCAGCGTGCGCTGAACCCGAACCAGCCGTTGCTGGCCGCGAGGCGGCGCGGGCGGTTGATGCGGCGCTGCGGGCCCAGCGTGCGGCGCAGCGCGAGCGCGCGCAGCGACGACGGCTTCTGCAGCAGCGAGCGCAGGCCGGCGCGGCGTGCGAACGCCTGCGCGCTCATCATCGAGAAGAACGCGTGGAACCAGGCGCGGATGCCGTCCAGCCGGCTGTGCGCGTGCGTATGCTCGGCGAGCGCCCGTGTACGTGCGCGGTGATGGCGCAGCGGGCGGGCGGGAGCGGACGGTGCGACGCGCTTCGCAGTGCGGTTGAGACGGGAAGTCAGACGGAGTGGCATGTGAACGATGCTTCGCTTGTATGGATGGCGCTCTTGAAAAGCGCACTGGTATGAACGGCCTCGGATGGCGCAACGGATCTTACCGAAAGTCGTTGCGCGCCGCGCCCGCCAGAATTGACAGGCCGCGACAGGCTACAAGGGATTCGTGACGTGCAAAAGTCGCGATAAACCCTTGTGCCGCAAGCGTGTCGCTGCATACCGCCTGTCGCTGAGGCTCGCGCCGCGCCGCACAGTTCCCTTGCGCCAGATCAAAACGACGATTGGCATGCCCCTGCGCACGACAATGGCGCTGTTCGCGGCATCCGGCGCCGATTTACAATCGTCACATTCACACGATAAACGTCTGGCATCCCATGTCGTCTCCATTGCAGTTGGAATCGATCCGCGCGCAAGTCGCGGAATTGCGCGAACGCGGCTTCGTCGTCGCGCGCGGCCTTGTCGACGAGGCGCAGTGCGCGGCGCTCAAGCAGATCGCGGCGCGCCAGTTGCAGGAAGCGGCGGAGCCGATCGAGTTCGAGGCGGATTTGCGCTACCCGGGCGCGCCCGAGTCGAAGCATGCGCCGGGCGGGCATACGGTGCGACGGCTGCTGGACGCCTACACGCGCGATCCGGCGTTCGCCGCGCGCGCGATCGCACCCGAAATCGGCGAGTGGATGCGCGAGTATTTCGGCGAGCAGCCAGTGCTGTCACGCGCGCATCACAACTGCATGATGACGAAGCACCCCGCGTACGGCAGCCTGACGGGCTGGCATCGCGACTTCCGCTACTGGTCGTTCGAACGCGCGGACATGGTGTCGGTGTGGCTCGCGCTCGGGCCGGAAACGAATGAAAACGGTGCGCTCTGGCTGGTGCCGGGTTCGCACACGGCCGAATTCGGGCCGGAAGCGTTCGACGACGCGAAGTTCTTCCGCAGCGACCTGCCGGAAAACCGCAAGATGATCGACGCGGCAACCTGCCCGTCGCTCCGGACGGGCGACGTCGTGTTCTTCCACTGCAACACGCTGCATTCGGCGGGGCAGAACCGCTCCGACCAGGTGAAGTTCTCGCTCGTCTATACGTACCACGGCGTGAGCAACCGGCCGACGCCGGGCACGCGTTCGGCGGCGAAGCCGGAGGTGCAGTTCTAGCGGCGGTTCGGGCGGCGATGCAGCCGCGCCGCTTGTCCGATGGGGCACTGCGGCCGCGCGGGCGGATGAACAAACGGGCGGCCTGGGCCGCCCGTTGCATTTCGTGCAGCCCGCTCCGCAATGCGGGCCGCCATCGCGCGGCTGCGCGATCAGCGCTTGTTGGCCGGCATCGCGAGGCCGATCAGGCCGATCAGCGATGCGACGGCGCCGCCGGCGATCAGCAGGATCGTCTTCGTGGCGGGCGAGCCGGTGAAGAAGCGCGACACGTTGTCGTTGATCGAATGGAACGACTGGCCGCCGAAATACAGCAGCACGACGCCGCCGACGAGCAGCGCAACCGAAATGACCCGGGACATACCAACCTCGCTGTAACGGTGATTCGAGACGCCGCAGTGTAGGCGACGCACGCGGCTGCGTCCATTGCCGTGCGCGCTTCGCCCACGTTCGATACCATAACCGTCGTACGTTTCCCTCGCCGCCGGCGCGCGATGTTCGCGCGCGGCGCGCGTCCCATCCCCGACGTCTTCACGGAACCGACTCATGGCCTACGAAGCAGCTTCCGAACGTTATGCCGACATGCAATACCGCACCTGCGGCAAATCCGGGCTCAAACTGCCCGCCCTGTCGCTCGGCCTGTGGCACAACTTCGGCGACTCGACGCCGATCGCGACGCAGCGCGACATCCTGCGCACCGCGTTCGACCTCGGCATCAATCATTTCGACCTCGCGAACAACTATGGGCCGCCGTACGGCAGCGCCGAAACCAACTTCGGCCGGCTGCTGAAGGAAGATTTCCGGCCGTACCGCGACGAGCTGCTGATCTCGACGAAGGCCGGCTGGGACATGTGGCCGGGGCCTTACGGCAGCGGCGGCGGGTCGCGCAAGTACGTGCTCGCGAGCCTCGACCAGAGCCTGCAGCGGATGGGGCTCGACTACGTCGACATCTTCTATTCGCACCGCTTCGACGCGCACACGCCGCTCGAGGAAACCGCCGGCGCGCTCGCATCGGCCGTGCAGCAGGGCAAGGCGCTGTACATCGGCATTTCGTCGTACTCGGCCGCGAAGACGCGCGAGATGGCCGAACTGCTCGCGCAATACAAGGTGCCGTTGCTGATCCACCAGCCGTCGTACAACCTGCTGAACCGCTGGGTCGAGCAGGATCTGCTCGGCACGCTCGACGACATTGGCACGGGCAGCATCGCGTTCACGCCGCTCGCGCAGGGGCTGCTGACGTCGAAATACCTGAACGGCGTGCCGGCCGATGCGCGCGTGAACAAGCCGGGCGGCGGCTCGCTGAAGCAGGATCACCTGAGCGCGGACAACCTCGAGCACGTGCGCAAGCTCAACGGCATCGCCCAGCGGCGCGGGCAGAGCCTCGCGCAGATGGCGCTCGCCTGGGTGTTGCGCAATGGCCGCGTGACGTCCGCACTGATCGGCGCAAGCCGTCCGGAGCAGGTGCGCGAAAACGTCGGCGCGCTGAAGAATCTCGAATTCTCGGCCGACGAACTCGCGGAGATCGATCGCTACGCGACCGAGGGTGGCATCAATCTGTGGGAAAAACCGTCCACCGATCAGGCGATCTGATCGGCATCAAGGACGGTCGATACGGGATGCGAACCATCGCATGCCGTATCGCTGCGCACGCACACAAACGGCTACGTCGCTGCGATGCCGCGGCGTGACCGGCGCGCGCCAACGCGTCGCTAGAGCAGCGCAGGCAGGCCTTCGACGAGCAATACCGCAACGCCGACGCCGAGGATGACGCCGAGCACGCGCAGCAGGTTGTGGCGGAATTCGGTTGCGCACGGCACCGCGCCGAGAAACAGCGCGCCGGCCAGCGCCATCGGAATCAACAGGATGAAGTCGCCGATCGTGAAATAGGTGGTCATGCGTGTCTCCAGAGCCGGCCGGAACAGGCGCACGCGCGTCTTCCAGCCCCATGCCGGGCATTTCTCGTGTTGGGCCGACCCCGATTGCGAACGGGGCGGTCAGTTCGAGTATAGGCAACCTCGCTGCGTTTTTCGCTATCCGAACCATTAAAAGTATGCGGAAAACCCCGGAGAATCTGCATTTTTCCGGCGAGTCGGACGAATGCCTTGCACCATTCTTTCCCGCCCCTTTCGATTCGCGCTGAAACGTCGTACATGTTCGATACGGGCCGCCGCACCCGCGGGTGCGGCGGCCCGTCCGCCTACGCGCGATCGGGGCGCGCGCGAGCGGCCGGGGTGCGGAACACGAGCGCGAGCCCCGCCACGATCGCGCCCATGCCGGCGAGCGCGAGCGGTTCGGGCCGGTTGCCGAGCCAGACCGCGTCCATCAGCGTGGTGAGGACGGGCACGAGATAGAACAGACTCGTCACGTTGACGAGATCGCCACGTTGCATCAACCGGTAGAGCAGCAACTGCGCGATCACCGAGATCACGATGCCGAGCCACAGCAGCGGGACGATGAACGCCCAGCCGACCTCGAGCGAGACCGGCCGGAATGGCAGGATCGCCACGCACAGCGCGAGGCCGATCGCGTTCTGCAGCGGCAGCACGTCGGCAGGCGCCGCGCGCACGTGCTTTTGCAGCAGCGAGCCGGCGGTCAGCGCGACGAGCGCCGTGAGCGCGCAGGCGACGCCCATGATCGGCAGACCCGCACCGCCCACGCCGCGGCACACGACGAGCGCGAGACCGGCGAGCGACAGCCCGAGCCCCGCGACGCGCATCGGTTGCCAGCGCCGCTCGATGATCGCCAGTGTGAGGATCGGCTGCACGCCGAGGATCGTCGCAAGCACGCCCGGCGCGATCCCGCGCTCGAGCGCGAGCAGGTAGAAGATCGAATAGCCGCCCACCATCAGCAGGCCGGTCAGCGCGGCCATGCGCCGCTCGCCGCGCGGCGGCAGCCAGCGTCCGCGCATGATGGCCGGCACGAGCAGCACGAGTGACGCGAGCGCGAATCGTGCGGCGAGAAAGACGAACGCGGATGCGTGGCGCAGACCGAGTTCAGCGAAGATCGCGCCGCTGCTCCACAGCAAGACGAAGAGCGACGTCACGCCATGCGCGGCGAGCGCGCGTTTGAACGAAATCATGTGAATCCACCTGTCGAACGGATCGAAACGTCCCAAGTCGCGCACGTGGCAACGCGCCGTGCGCAATGACGCACGAACGGCCGCAAACGGGCGAATGGAAAACGGAAACCGAAAGCCGGCTGGTCAGCCGACGCGTGCCGCCGGCGGGGGCGGCGCAGCGCCGACGAGCGGCGGTGCGACAGGAGGAGGGAGGACGGATGGATGCGCGCACGCCTGCGGCCGCGAGTCGAACTGCGGCCGGGATGTTGCGAGAGCGGACGTGAGCGGTTGCATCGGGTCGAAATGCGCTTGAACGCGAACGAACGACAAAGGTAACGCAAGGCGGCCGCCGGGCGCAACCGCCGTCGGCGGGAGGCCGGCGCCGCGCGTGTGGCCGGTTTCGGCGGACGGTCACATTCTACAGGGTATGATGGGGGTATCCGTCCGTGCAAGCGCACGCGCGGCGCAGTGGTTGATTGGAGACATTCGACGAATTCGCGGCACTTCGCCTGCTTCTTCTTCTTTTCGCGCTTCGATAAACCGTGAACAATGGGATTACGCGCAACACCCCGACGAGGGCGGCGCGGATCGTGCATTTGCCGGCTCGCCAGCGAGCCGGGTTTCAAGTTTCAAGAGTGGGGAACCATCATGCATGTCGGGTCGATTGTCTGCACTACCCATATCGCCGTGCCGAAGGGCGCGCGCGGCATCGTTCAGCGCGTTCTGGGCGACATGGCCATGGTGACCTGGTACGCGGGCGTGCCAGGCGAGTCGAAGGAACTCAACACCGAGCCGTTCTTTCTCGAGGACCTGATCGACACCGGCGAATCCGTGCTGCCGGCCGGCGCCGCGATCCACTGAGCGCGCGTGCCGTATCGGACGCTCGTGTTTCGGCGCGGCTGACGGCACAATGCGGGGCATGAAAGACGTCACTTCCGCCTCCGCAGCTCCCGCCGGCCCGCCGTTCGCCGGCCTCACGCCCGAGTGCGTGCTCGATGCGCTCGACAGCGTGCTGATGCCGGCCGGGCTGCGCACCGACGGGCGCCTGCTCGCCCTCAACAGCTACGAAAACCGCGTCTACCAGGTCGGCATCGAGGACGGCCCGCCCGTCGTCGCGAAGTTCTACCGGCCCGCGCGCTGGTCGGACGAAGCGATTCTGGAAGAACACGCGTTCGTCGCCGAACTCGCCGCGCGCGAGATTCCGGCGGTGCCCGCGCGCGTCGTCGACGGCCGCACGTTGCACGCGTTCGACGGCTTCCGCTTCTCGATCTTCGAGCGGCGCGGCGGCCGCGCACCCGACCTCGACCGCAGCGACACGCTCGAATGGCTCGGCCGCTTCATCGGCCGGATTCACGCGGTCGGCGCGACGCGGCCGTATGTCGCGCGTCCCGTGCTCGACATCCGCGCGTTCGGCTACGAGCCGCGCGACTACCTGCTCGCGCACGATTTCATTCCCGACGACGTAAGGCCCGCCTACGAGACGGCGGTGACGCTCGCGCTCGAAGGCGTCGAGGCCGCATTCGAGCGCGCGGGCGAGATTCGCCTGCTGCGCACGCACGGCGACTGTCATCCGAGCAACGTGCTGTGGACCGACGCGGGCCCGCATTTCGTCGACTTCGACGACAGCCGGATGGCGCCCGCGGTCCAGGATCTGTGGCTACTGCTGCCCGGCGATCGCGAAGGCGCGTCGCGCGCGCTCGCGGACCTGCTCGCCGGTTATGAGGACTTCTGCGAATTCGAGCCGCGCGAACTGCATCTGGTCGAAGCGCTGCGCACGCTGCGCTTGATCCACTACGCGGCATGGCTCGCACGCCGCTGGGACGATCCGGCGTTTCCGGCCGCGTTCCCGTGGTTCAACACGCATCGATACTGGGAAGCACGCGTGCTCGAACTGCGCGAGCAGATCGGCGCGATGCAGGAAGGGCCGCTCTGGCCCGTGTGACGGCGCGCGCGGCAACCTCGCCGCGCGGCATTTTCGGGTGGGCCGACGCGCGTTGCTCGCGGCCCGCGCCGCTCAGAACTTCAACATCATCTTGATCACCGCGGCGAAGCGCTTGCCATAGGGCGGTGCGATCAGCCCGCGGGTATTCAGGCGTGCCTGCGTGAGCACGGGCTTCATCTTCGAGAACGTCACGAAGCCGTCGTAGCCGTGATACGCGCCCATCCCGCTCGCGCCGACGCCGCCGAACGGCAAACTGCCGCACGCGATGTGCAGCAACGCATCGTTGACCGTCACGCCGCCGGAGATCGTTTCGCGCATCACGCGGTCGATCGTGCCCCCATCCTCGTCGAACAGGTACAGCGC
This sequence comes from Burkholderia diffusa, assembly GCF_902499115.1. Classification (GTDB taxonomy): domain Bacteria; phylum Pseudomonadota; class Gammaproteobacteria; order Burkholderiales; family Burkholderiaceae; genus Burkholderia; species Burkholderia diffusa. Next base: position 49,046 of record NZ_CABVPN010000019.1, on the reverse strand, counting down.
GAGCGGCCGCGGGCGCGCGTTCACGTACGCGATCGCCTCGTCGAGCCGCTCGTACGGCACGAGCGGGAGCAGCGGCCCGAAGATTTCCTCCTGCATCAGCTGCGACGCGGCCGGCACGTGCGTGACCGCGCACGGCACGAAGCGGCGCGACGCGGGATCGGACGGCGCATCCGACAGCGGATGCAGTTGCGCGCCGGCGGCCTGCGCGTCGGTCGCGAGCTGTTGCAGCCGGGCGTAATGGCGCGGCGACACGATCGTCGTGTAGTCGCCGTTGGCCGACAGGTCCGGATACAGCTTCGCGAAGCGCTCCCGTGCGCGCTCGATGAACGCGGCTTCCATCCCGCGCGGCAGCAGCACGTAGTCGGGCGCGATGCAGGTCTGGCCCGCGTTCAACGTCTTGCCGCCGATGATCGCATCGACGGCCGCGTCGAAGCGCGCATTCGGCCCGACGATCGCCGGCGACTTGCCGCCGAGCTCGAGCGTGACGGGGGTGAGATTGTCGGCCGCGGCGCGCATCACGTGGCGGCCGACGTGCGTCGAGCCGGTGAACAGCAGGTGATCGAACGGCAGTGCGGTGAACGCGGCGCCGATCTCCGCATCGCCGTTCACGACCGCGACATGGTCACGCGAGAAGGTCTTCGCGATCAGCTGTTCAAATAGCGCCGACGTGCGCGGCGTTAGTTCGGACATCTTGACGATCGCGCGGTTGCCGGCGGCGAGTGCGCAGATCAGCGGCCCGGCCGCGAGCAGGACCGGATAGTTCCACGGCACGACGATGCCGACCACGCCGAGCGGCTGCGGCAGCACCTTCGCGCGCGCCGGTCGTAGCCACTTGTTCATCGGCTTGCGGATCGGCTTCATCCAGCGCTTGCCGTGCTTGAGCGCGTCGTCGATCTCTTCCTTCGCCATCCAGATTTCCGACAGCAGCACTTCCTGCTTCGCGCGATGCCCGAAGTCGGCGCTGATCGCATCGGCGAGCGCATCCGCGTGATCGATCAGCATCGTGCGCAGCGCGCGCAGGTGCTGCGCGCGGGTGTCCCACTCCGGGTATGGCGCGCGCAGGTAGGCCGCGCGCTGGTCGCGCAGCAGCGACGTCAAGGCATCGACCGACGGCAGCGCTTGCGGGGCCAGTTCGGGCAAATCGTTCTTCATTTCGTCTCCTCCAGTTGGGCGTGGCACGTCGGCCAGCAGTCAGGCCGCACGTACCCGCTCGGCGAGCGTGGCGGGGCGGGGCAGGATGGCGCGCGTCGCCCGGCAGGGTGCCGGATGCGATGCACGGTCGAAAACAGGGTGCAGCGTGCGGCAAGCGTCGCATCCGCGCGACGGTGTTCGTGTCCGAAAACGGGATTGCGCGGTCCGCGCGTACGGCCGGACGCGATGTCCGGCCGGTGTGCGATGGCGCGCGGCGGGTACTTGCCGGCGCACCGAAGCAGGGCAGCGCGGTGCGTGCGGCGACGTGCGCACCGGCAGGTCGTGCCGCGCGTGCGACGAGCCGTCCAAACGGTCGGCGATACGTCGCGTCGTTCGATTTCGACCGGCCGCGCGCACGGTGTTGCACGTCACCGTCCTGGCATCCGTTTGAAATGAAATGCGGGCCGCGCGCGGTGCGTCCGGACAACCCGGTCGGCACGCGGCCTGCAGAGCGTCGCGCTGCATCGTCGTCTCCCCAGTTTCGCGACGGCGCGGCTTCTGGCGGCCGGTGCATCGCGTCGCATCAATCGATACATCTTAAATTTAGTTCACGCGGGCGTTTAGAGGAATCGCTCTTGAATCGGCGTGCCGCGCGCGCGGCGGCCATTCCTACAATGCCCGAACATTACAAGCGGGAGCCGGCCGCGCCGGGCGCCGTTCATGACACGAAGGAGACGTGACATGCAATACGACTACATCATCGTAGGCGGAGGGTCGGGCGGCTCGAGCCTCGCCAGCCGCCTCGCCGACGCATGCCCCGACGCGACGATCGCGTTGATCGAGGCCGGCTCGCACACGGAGCGCAACCTGCTCGTCAACATGCCGGTGGGAATCGCGGCGCTCGTGCCGTTCAAGCTCGGCACGAACTACGGTTACGAGACGGTGCCGCAGCCGGGCCTCGGCGGCCGCCGCGGATATCAGCCGCGCGGGCGTGGAATGGGCGGCTCGAGCGCGATCAACGCGATGATCTACACGCGTGGCCACCCGGGCGACTACGATGAATGGGCGCAACTCGGCGCGACGGGCTGGGGCTGGCAGGACGTGCTGCCGTATTTCCGCCGCGCGGAGGGCAACGCGCGCGGTGCCGATGCGTGGCACGGCGCGGACGGCCCGCTGACGGTGTCCGATCTGCGCTTTCGCAATCCGTTTTCCGAACGATTCATCCAGGCGGCGCACGCGGCCGGCTATCCGCTCAACAACGACTTCAACGGCGCGACGCAGGAAGGCGTCGGCTTCTATCAGGTCACGCATCGCGACGGCTCGCGCTGCAGCGTCGCGCGCGCATACATCTACGGCCGCGAGCGGCCGAACCTGCACGTGATCACCGACGCGACGGTGCTGCGCGTGGGCTTCGACGGCAAGCGCGCGGTCGGGGTCGTGGTGTCGCGCGACGGACGCGTGGAGACGCTCGGTGCACGCGCGGAAGTGATCCTGTCGGCCGGCGCGTTCAATTCGCCGCAGCTGCTGATGTGCTCGGGGATCGGTCCGGCGGAACAGCTGCGCCGGCACGGGATCGCCGTCGTGCAGGACGCGCCGGACGTCGGCACGAACCTGATCGACCATATCGATTTCATCATCAACACGCGCGTGAATTCGTCGGAGCTGGTCGGCGTCTGCCTGCGCGGGATCGCGAAGATGACGCCGGCGCTCGTGCGCTACTTCTCGAGCCGCACGGGGATGATGACGAGCAACGTCGCGGAGGCCGGCGGCTTCATCAAGAGCGACCCGTCGCTCGATCGTCCGGACCTGCAGCTGCATTTCTGCACGGCGCTCGTCGACGACCACAACCGCAAGATGCACTGGGGCTTCGGCTATTCGCTGCACGTGTGCGCGCTGCGCCCGTTCAGCCGCGGCACGGTCGCGCTCGCGAGCGGCGATGCGCGCGACGCACCGCTGATCGATCCGCGCTTCTTCAGCGATACGCGCGATCTCGACCTGCTCGTGCGCGGCGCGCAGGCGATGCGCCGGATCCTGTCGCAGGCGCCGCTCGCGTCGCAGGGCGGGCGCGAGCTCTACACGCGGGCGGACCAGAGCGAAGCCGAGCTGCGCGCGACGATCGTCGAGCATGCCGACACGATCTATCACCCGGTCGGCACCTGCCGGATGGGCTCGGATGCGCGCGCGGTCGTGGATCCGCAATTGCGCGTGCGCGGCGTCGAAGGGCTGCGGGTGGTGGATGCGTCGGTGATGCCGACGCTGATCGGCGGGAACACGAATGCGCCGTCGGTGATGATCGGCGAACGCGCGGCGGACTTCATCGTCGCGACACGCCGGGGCGGCGGCATGCCGCGCAACGAGGCGGCCGCGGCGGCGCACGGCCGCTGAGCGGCGCGCACCGGCACACGACCGACGCGATGCTCAGGCGAACGTATCGACGAGGCCCGCGCGGCTCACGGTCGCGCCGGCCGCTGCGGATTGCACGGCGTCGACCGGTGCGTCGACGGCTGACGATCCGGCGCGCGCGCGCGGCGACGGCCGGCCGCCGGCGAAGCTTTGCTGCGGGTTCTGCTGCTGCGACGCGAAGCCGCCATCGCTGACGCTCGCGCTGCCCAGGCCGAGCCCGCCCGCTTCCATCGCTTCACGCAGTTTCGGCAGCGCGGCTTCCACCGCGTCGCGCACCTGCGCGTGCTGTGACACGAACAGCGCGTGCGCGTGGTTGTCCGCGACGCGCAGCACGACCTGCAGCGGGCCCAGGTCCGGCGGGTTCAGCGTCAGCTCGGCGCTCTGCTGGTGCGCATTCGACAGGAACACGACTTTCTGGCTCAGCGCATCGGTCCAGTCGGCGGTGCCGACGTGCGGCGCCAGCACGTGTGCGTTGGCCGCGGCGATCGAGCTTGCGGCGGGCGATGCCTGGAGGTTCGCCTGTGCGGCTGCCGCAGCCGTTGCGGCGGCAGCGACCGTCGCGTCGGCGGCCGGGCTGGCGGTTTCCTCGGCGGCCGCGAATGCGTGCTGCGCGGCGGGCTGGGCCGTTGCGCCGGCCTGCAGCGCCGGTGCGGTGGCTTGCGTGGGCGCCTGCTGCGTCGCGAGCGCGCCTTTCGCGTCGGCGAGCGTGCGGTCGAAGGTCGGGACTTTCGGCGTCGGCGGCGTAGCGGCAGCCGAGGCGGACGTCGCCGCCGCGGGTGCTGCCGCCGTCGCGGGCATCGCGATTGCGCCCGCGCCGCCGGTCAGCTTCGCAAGTGCCGCCTGCAGCGTGTCGCGACCCGACACCGGCACGGCAGGCTCGGCGGCCGCATCCTTGCTTGCGTGGTTCGTCAGCGCGGCCGTGGCGTCGGGCTGGCCGGACACGGCCGTCGTTTGCGCGGCGGTGGCAGCGCTATCGGCGCCGGCCGGCGCCGCGTCGTTCGCGCGCGTCTGCAGTTGCGCCTGCACGGCGGCTGCCGCGGCGAGCGCGGCAGCGTCCGGGTTGAGCGTCGCGATGGCGTCTTCGGTCGACTGGTCGTCGTCGCCGTGGTCGGCGGACTTCGTGCCGGCGGCGGATGTCGACGACGCCTGTTTCGTCGAGACGTCCGGCTTGCCGGCGATTGCCGCGTCGTGCCGCGTGACGACGCTTTGCTTCAGCGTCTGCGCGAACGGCATGGCGGCAGGGCTGCTTGCGGCATCGTTGCCGGCGGACTTGGCGGAGGCGGACGAACCCGCATCGCGGATCGCCTTGAGTGCGGTGCCGGCGGTGTCGAGCAGCACGCCGAGCAGGGGCAGGGGAGGCATGACGATTCTCTCGTTCGAAAGCGGTGAGCGGTTACGCCGAACGGGCCGCATCGGCCCGCATGCGCAGTATCTTCGCGGCGTGTTCGTCGGCGTCGCGCTGTTCGCGCTTCGCCGTACGCTGCGCTTCCTGCGCGACGCCGCGCGCCTGCAGGATTTCGTATGAACCGACGGTGCGTTTCTTCTGTTGCCAGTTGGGGCGCGCCTCGTCGATGCGGACTTCGGCTGCGGCCAGCACGTTGCGTTGCTGCACGATCGCCGCGTCGAGCGTATCGATGAACGCCTGGAAGTTGCGCCAGTTGCCGGCCGGCATCCCGTGTTGCGCGGACTGCGCGAAGCGCGCGTGATACTCGTCGCGATAGCGCAGCAGCGCATCGAGCTGGTCGGCGGCCGCGGTGCGGTCGCGCTGCGCGGTGCCGAGCTGCTTCGCGGCCGTGTCGAGATCTTCCTGCGCGCGGTCGAGCAGGAGCTGAAGGGGAAAGCCGTGTGCCATCGGGGTCAGCCTCCGTGTACGTCGAACAGCGCATCGAGCGCGCCGAGGCTCGACGCGAACGGCGCGCATTCGCGAAAGCCCTGCTGCAGGAACGATTCGATGCGCGGGTAGAGCGCGATCGCGCGGTCGAGCTGCGCGTCGCGGCCGGGCGCATAGGCGCCGACCGCGATCAGGTCGCGATTGCGCTGGTAGCGCGACAGCATCTGCTTGAACTGCCGCACGCGGTCGAGATGCGTTTCGTCGATCAGCGCGGTCATCGCGCGGCTGATCGACGCCTCGATGTCGATCGCCGGATAGTGGCCGGCTTCGGCGAGCGCGCGCGACAGCACGATATGGCCGTCGAGGATCGCGCGCGCCGAATCGGCGATCGGGTCCTGCTGGTCGTCGCCTTCGGTCAGCACCGTGTAGAACGCGGTGATCGAGCCGCCGCCTTCGGGCCCGTTGCCGGTGCGCTCGACGAGCGCGGGCAGCTTCGCGAACACCGACGGCGGATAGCCCTTGGTCGCGGGCGGCTCGCCGATCGCAAGCGCGATCTCGCGCTGCGCCATCGCGTAACGCGTCAGCGAATCCATCAGCAGCAGCACGTGCTTGCCCTGGTCGCGGAAATACTCGGCGAGCGACGTCGCGTAGGCCGCGCCCTGCATCCGCAGCAGCGGCGACACGTCGGCCGGCGCTGCGACGACGACCGAGCGCGCGAGCCCGTCCTCGCCGAGGATCTGTTCGATGAATTCCTTCACTTCGCGGCCGCGTTCGCCGATCAGCCCGATCACGATTACTTCCGCGCTGGTGTAGCGCGCCATCGTGCCGAGCAGCACCGACTTGCCGACGCCGGAACCCGCGAACAGGCCCATCCGCTGCCCGCGGCCGACGGTGAGCAGCCCGTTGATCGCGCGCACGCCGACGTCGAGCACGTGATGGATCGGCTCGCGATCGAGCGGGTTGATCGACGGCGCCGACAGCGGTGCGTCGACCTTCGACGCGAGGGGGCCGAGGCCGTCGAGCGGGCGGCCCGACGCGTCGACCACGCGCCCGAGCATTTCCCAGCCGACCGGCAGCCGCTTCGCACCGGCGAGCGGATCGGCGACGGGCGCGCTTTCCTGCGGCCACACACGCGCACCGGGCAAGACGCCTGCGACGTCGGTGGTCGGCATCAGGAACAGGCGATCGCCGGCGAAGCCGACGACTTCCGCTTCCGCGTGCGGCAGCGTGCTGCCGGGCGGCAATTCGATCGTGCATTCGGCGCCGACCGACAGGCGCAGCCCGATCGCCTCGAGCACGAGGCCCGCGGCGCGCGTGAGGCGCCCGCACGGGCGCAGCGGCAGCGCGCGGTGACTGCGGGCCGCGAGCCCGTTCAGGTGCGTGCGCCAGTGCGCGAGGTGCGGATTGTGCGGCGCGCGCGGCGCATCGCCGGCGGCATCTGTCGCGGGCGCGTGCGTGCCGTGCGCGGCGCGATGCGACGCTTCGAGGTCGAGCGACGCATCGGGGCCGAACGACGCGAGTGCGAGTTCGCGCTCGAGCGGTGTCATCCCGTCGTGCAGCACCGATTCGGGCGTGGGCGTCACCATGCGCTCACCTTGCCGATCGCGGCGGCGACGCGCTGCCAGCGGGTGGGCAGCGTCGCGTCGACCTCGCCGGTCGCGGCGTGCGCGCGGCAGCCGCCGCGCTCGATCGAGGCGTCGGTGCGCACGTTCCAGCCGAGCGTATCGAGATCGTCCTGCAGATAGGCTTCGACGACGGGCAGGTCGGCCGGATTCACCACGAGATGCGGCGCGCCGGACAACGCCGGCTCGGCGGCGAGCACGTCGCGCACGGCCGCGACGAGCGCGGCCGGATCGTGCTTCACGTGCTGGCGCACGACCTGCTGCGCGATGTCGAGCGCGAGCTGCGCGAGCTCGGACGCGAGATCGTGCTCGACGCCCGACACGGCCTCGCGAAACGACGCGGCCAGCGCTGCAAGCTGCGCGGCCTGTTCGCGTGCTTCGGCCTGGCCGGCCTCGAAGCCTTGTTCGCGCCCCTGATCGAACCCGGCCTGGTAACCCAGTGCCTGGCCTTCGACGTGGCCGGCCGCATGGCCTTCGGCATGCGCGGCGTCGCGCACGCGCTGCAGTTCCTCGGCGAGCGCGGCGGCCGCCGCTGCCGCATCGTCGGGCGGCGGCGGGGGCGGCGGCGGATCGAACGACGCCATCTCCCACCGCTGGTATGCGGTGAGGGTGCCGGCGTGCTCGCGCGCGGAATCAGACATACGCGTCTTCCGCCTTGCCGCCGATCACGATCTGACCGCTCTCGGCGAGGTTGCGCACGATCTGCAGGATGCGGCGCTGCTGCGTCTCGACTTCGGACACGCGCACCGGGCCGCGCGCGTCGAGATCCTCGGCGAGCAGTTCGGCCGCGCGTTGCGACATGTTCGCGAGGAATTTCTGGCGCAGCGCGGGCGGCGCGCCCTTGAGCGCGATGATCAGCGTTTCCGACTCGACTTCCTTCAGCACCATCTGGATCGCGCGATCCTCGAGGTCGAGCAGGTTCTCGAACACGAACATCTGGTCGACGATCTTCTGCGCGAGGTCGGCGTCGTACTGGCGCACGCTTTCGAGCACGCCTTCCTCGTGATTGCTCGTCATGAAGTTCAGGATCTCGGCCGCGGTGCGGATGCCGCCCATCGGGCTGCGCTTCAGGTTGTCGCTGCCGGACAGCAGGCCGGTCAGCACGTCGTCGAGCTCGCGCAGCGCGGCCGGCTGGATGCCGTCGAGCGTCGCGATCCGCAACATCACGTCGTTGCGCAGCCGCTCGGTGAAGCACGACGCGATCTCGGACGCCTGGTCGCGGTCGAGGTGCACGAGGATCGTCGCGATGATCTGCGGATGCTCGTTCTTGATCAGTTCCGCGACGGCGGCCGAGTCCATCCACTTCAGGCCCTCGATGCCGCTCGTGTCGCTGCCCTGCAGGATCCGGTCGATCAGCACGCCGGCCTTGTCCTCGCCGAGCGCCTTGGTCAGCACCGAGCGGATGTACTCGCTCGAATCGAGCGACAGCGCGGTGTGCTGCTCGGCTTCCTTCGCGAACTCCTGCAGCACGCCCTCGACCTGCTCGCGCGTGACGTTCTTCAGCGCGGCCATCGCGGCGCCGATCTTCTGCACCTCGCGCGGCGCGAGGAACTTGAATACTTCAGCGGCCTCTTCCTCGCCGATCGACATCAGCAGCAGCGCGCTCTTGGTCAGGCCTTCAGCGTTCATCGGACACCCAGTTCTTCACGACGGTGGCGACGATCTTCGGATCCTGGCGGGCGATCGTGCGCGCGTAGTCGAGGTTGCGTTCGTAGCGGTTCTTTTCGTTCTCGAAGCCGAGCAGCAGCGGATCGGGCTCGTCCGCCTGTTCCAGGGCGGGCAGGCCGTCGAGCGCGACCGGATCCTCCGGCGCCGCGAGTGCCGGTGCGGCCGGCTCGGGCGGCGGGAACGCGCGGCGCATCGCCGGGCGCACGAACATGAAATAGAGTGCCGCCGCGGCCGCCGCGATGCCGAGCCACTTCGCGGCTTCCTTCGCCATCGCGATCATGTCCGGCTGGCGCCACCACGGCAGGTCGGCGTACGGGTCACTGACGGTCGAGAACGCGCTGTTCACGACGTTGACCGAGTCGCCGCGCTTCTCGTCATAGCCCATCGCGTCCTTCACGAGCTGCTCGATCTGCGCGAGCTTCGCGGGCGGCAGCGGCTGCATCGTCACGTGGCCCTTCGCGTCGGCGACCGGCTGGTAGTTGACCACGACGGCGACCGACAACCGCTTCACGTTGCCCATCGGCTGCTCCACGTGGCGGATCGTCTTGTCGAGCTCGTAGTTGGTCGTCTGGTCCTTGCGGTCGCTGACGGGTGTCGACTGCGGCCCGTTCTGGCCGTTGCCGGCGACGATCGGCGCGGAGGCCGGCTGCGGCGGCGTGTTCGACAGCGCGCCTGGCACGCCCGATGCGCCGCCCTGCGCGAGTTCGGTCGCGCTGCTGGTCTGCTGGCTGCGGATCGCGGCCTGTTGCGGCGTGCCGTTCGGGCCGTAGCTTTCCGAGGTCTGCTCGAGCTTCGAGAAATCGATGTCGGCGCTGACCTGCGAGCGTGCATTGCCGGTGCCGAAGATCGGCGCGAGGATCGCGTCGATGCGCTTTTGCGTGTTGTGCTCGACCTGCTGCACGTACTTGAGCTGGCTCGCGTCGAGGCCGGTGGCCGACGCGGTCTGCGTCAGCAGGTTGCCGTCCTGGTCGACGATCGTCACGTTCTTGGCCGGCATGTCGGGCACGCCGGACGACACCATCCGCGTGACCGCCTGCACCTGGCCCTCGTCGAGCACGCGGCCCGGGTAGAGATCGACGAACACCGATGCGCTCGGCGCTTCCTTGTCGCGCACGAACACCGACGGCTTCGGGATCGCCAGATGCACGCGCGCCGTCTTCACGGCGTTGATCGACTCGATCGTGCGTTGCAGCTCGCCTTCGAGCGCGCGCTGGTAGTTCACCTGCTCGGCGAACTGGCTGATGCCGAATTTCTGGCTGTCCATCAGCTCGAAGCCGACCGAGCCGCCCTTGGGCAGGCCCATCGCGGCGAGCTTCAGGCGCGTTTCGTGTACCTGGTTCGACGGCACGAGGATCGCGCCGCCGGCGTCAGCGAACTTGTAGGGAACGTTTGCCTGCTGGAGCGCGGTGATGATCGCGCCGCCGTCGCGGTCCGACAGGTTGCTGTACAGCACGCGATAGTCGGGCGCGCGGCTCCACAGCACGAGCGCGGTGATCGCGGCGATGGCGAGCGCGACGGCGATCACGAACGGCAGTTTCGGGTTGCCCTTCATCCGCGTGATGCCGGGGATGCGTTCCGCGAAGCCGCCGAACCCGAAGTCCGCGCCGGCGCCGCCTGCTCCCGGCAACGCGGCGGCCGCGGTGGCGCCTGGCACCGGGCTGGCGAGGCCCGTGCGGGCGTCGGGGTTGATCAGCGAGTTGGCCTGCGAATCCATGCGTGGAATTTCTCCGGAGCGGGACGACTGAGCCGCTCGGACGAGCGGACGGACAATGACACGATGCGATTATCGGGACCGGGGCCCGACTCCGATCGACTGAAAAGAGCGGGGTTTCCCCCGTACTTTCGCGGCTTTGGCGCGCGCCGCGCTGCTATCCTTTTTCGCGATCCGGCATGGTGCGCGTCGTGCGGCGCCGTCGGAGCGCCCGGTGCGTCCGGGTCTCTACTCTCATATGTCTGGGGACAGCATGGCTGCCAACGTCAGCGGAATCGGTTCGGTGTTGCAACAGATGCAGGCGATGGCCGCGCAGGCGAGCGGCGGGGTCGCGAGCCCGACGGCGGCGCTCGCCGGTTCGGGCGCGGCGACGGCCGGCACGTTCGCGAGCGCGATGAAGGCGTCGCTGGACAAGATCAGCGGCGACCAGAAGCACGCGCTCGGCGAGGCGCAGGCGTTCGAGGTCGGCGCGGCGAACGTGTCGCTGAACGACGTGATGGTCGACATGCAGAAGGCCAACATCGGTTTCCAGTTCGGGCTCCAGGTCCGCAACAAGCTCGTGAGCGCCTACAACGACATCATGCAGATGTCCGTGTGACGGGCCCGGCAACCCGGGACGGCCAGCCGGCGACGGGCAGCCGCGGGCGGCCGACCGGCGACGCGCCCGGTGAGCGGCCTGCCGGTCCGGCCGGCGGCCCGTGCGCCTAAAGCTTTTCAATTCCCTTCCGATAACTCTGGAAGAAGGCCGCGTCATGCATTGCAGGGAGGCGGCCACCGCATAGCCAACGCAACACAAGGAGAAGCGCATGTTTTCCCCAGGACACGCTGGAGCCAGTGCATACGCGCGTGTCGGCGTCGAGACGGGGGTGATGGGCGCCTCCCCGCACCGGCTGATCGCGATGCTGTACCAGGGCGCGCGTCAAGCCATCGCGCTCGCGCGCATGCATCTGCAGCAGGGCAACGTGCCCGCACGCGGCGAAGCGATCGGCAAGGCGATCGGGATCGTCGAGAGCGGCCTGCAGGCATCGCTGAACCGCGACGCGGGGGGCCAGATCGCCGGGCGCCTCGACGCGCTGTACACGTATATCGGCCGGCGCCTGCTGGAAGCCAACATGCACGCAAGCGACGCGATGCTGGTCGAGGTCGACGGGTTGCTCGCGACGCTCGAGGAAGCGTGGACGGGCATCGCTCCGGAAGTCGCGCGCATGGCCGCGCAACAGGCGGCGGGCGCGGCACGATGAATCTCAAGGCCGAATACTTCGCTCGCTACGAGGCGCTCGCGGCCGTTTCGGGCCGCATGCTGTCCGCGGCGCGCGGCGCGGAGTGGAGCGCGCTGCCGGAGTTGCAGGCCGAATTCCTGCGTCTCGTCGATGGGCTGAAGGAGGCCGATCCGGGCGTCGCGCTCGACCAGGACGACCTCGGTCGCAAGCTCGGGCTGATCCGCCGCATCCTCGCCGACGACGCCGCGATCCGCGATCTCGCGAGCCCGGAAGTCGCCCGGCTGTCCGCGCTGTTCGAGGCGCGGCGCTCGACCCAGGTATTGACCGATCTCTACCGCGCTCGCGGGTAGTGCCCGTTTGCCGGGGCGGCGGTTGCCGCCTGCCCGGCTTCCCAACGATGTGGCTGAGGTGAGCAGGCTCCGATCATGACCGGTATCGACTCCGTTGCGGCCGCCCTGCTGGCAAGTCGCCTCGACAGCCTGCTGACCGGCTCCGTGACGGCGCCCGCTGGCGGCGGCGCGACCGCGCAGGTCGGCACGCCGGGCGCCGGCGCGTCGTCGCCGTCTTCGACAGGGGCCCCGCCGGCGGCACCACCGGCATCCGCGCAGACCGCGCTGTCCGAGGTCGCGCTCGTGCTCGACGCGATCTCGCGCTCGGGCGGCATCGCGACGCCCGTGATCGCCGGGCGCACGCCGCTGCTGGCCGATCCTGCCGTGTTGCTGAGCACGGCGGCGGCCGTGCCGCCCGACGGGCAGCCGGCCGCCGGTCCGGCTGCGTCCGCCGCCGCGCCTTCCACCGCAACGCCTGCGTCAGACGTCGCGGCCGCGCGCGATGCGGCGGCCGCGTCGCCCGTCGCGGCGCTGCGTGCGGCGCTCGCGCAGGCCGTGAGCGAAAGCGGCCTCTTTTACGAATCCCATCTCGCGCAGTGGCTGGCCGGCCAGCGCCCGCTCGCCGCGCTGATGCGCGAACCGCAGGCGCGGCTCACGACCGCGCCGGTGCAGCCCGCCCCGGATGCCGCGCAGCAGGACGCACCCGACGTGCTCGACGAACTGCTCGCGCAGCGCCTGCCGCTACCGACGACAGCGCGAACGGCCACGCAGCCGGGCACGCCCGCGTCCGGCGGTGCGGTGCCGCGCGAGCTTGCACAGAACGCGGCTGCCGCCGCTCGGCAAGGTGCGGCGTCGGTCACGGCCGCGACGACCGACCCGCTCGGCGACCGCCCCGACACGCGCTGGACGCCTGCGCGCGCCGAACTGGCCGCCGCGTCGGCCGATCCGCAGGCGCAGGCACCGGCTCCCGTGCATCCGGCCGCCGTGCCGATCGTCCGGCAGCAGCTCGATGCGCTCGCGACCGACCAGTTCCGCTGGGCGGGCGAGGCGTGGCCCGGGGCGCGCCTCGACTGGACGATCGAGCCCGACGATCCGGGCGGCTCCGCGTCGCGCGGCGGCGACGATGCAGGAAGCGGGATCGCATGGCGCACGCGGCTGACGCTCACGTTACCGTCGCTCGGCACGGTCGACGCGGAGCTGGTGCTCAATGGCGCGCAACTCGTCGCGCGACTGCGCGCGAATTCGGCCGGCGCCGACCGGCTCACGCGGAACGAGGCCGCGCTGCGGCAGCGGTTCGAGGGATCGGGGCTGCAGCTCGGCGGACTGTCGATCCGTGCGGTCGGCGACGAACCGGACGGCTTCGACCCGCTCGTCGCGCAGGCGGCAGCCGCCGCGTATGCGCGCAGCGCGGCGGGCGGCACGCCGGGCGCCGACGACGAGGTGCCGCGATGAGCATGGCGTCCCGCAAGCGCGCGACCGCGCTCGTCTACGATCCAAAGGGGGGCGATACCGCGCCGCGCGTGGTTGCGAAGGGGTACGGCCTGCTCGCCGAGATGATCGTCGCTCGTGCGCGGGATGCCGGGCTGTACGTGCATACCGCGCCGGAGATGGTGTCGCTGCTGATGCAGGTCGATCTCGACGACCGGATTCCGCCGCAGCTTTACCAGGCCGTCGCGGATTTGCTGGCATGGCTGTACGCGCTCGATCGGACCGAGCCCGGGCCGGGCAACGTCACCCCGCACTTTCCGCTACCGCCGCTGCGCCGCTGATCGTTCGCCGGCCCGTTTTCCTTGCGAGATGCTGTCACAGTCTTTCACAATAATTTCGCTGGCATTTCCTTCTATTGACCTGGATTGGCGTGCAATCCGCGCGCTTCGTCGGTTATCGCCTGATATTCTTGTCGGCCGACGTTCGCCGTGGGATTGAGCGGGCGCGTCATTTGTGTAATGATATCCATTCTCATTTTCATGTTATCCGGGCGGCGCGCGTTTTTCGTGCGCTGCCCGTTGCTTTGAACGAATGGATACTCTCGCGTGAACGCGCCCGAAACGATCGCCCCGCCGCAGGCGGGCAGGCCCCCAGCGGGCGTCACCGTGCTGCATCCGGCCGCACGGCCCCTGAGCGACGCCGAACTGGCGACGCGCCGCCAGCGCTCGCGCCGCGCGACCTTCATCAAATGGCTGCGCAAGGTGCATGGCTGGGTCGGGCTCTGGGGCGCGGTGCTCGGGCTGCTGTTCGGCGTGACGGGCGTGCTGCTCAACCACCGTGCGCCGCCGCTGAAGATCCCGACCGGCGAACCGCAGGTCGAGCAGATGCAGATCGCGTTGCCGGATCCGGCGCCGAAGTCGCCGGCCGCGATGACGAAGTGGCTGCAGCACGAACTGCACTTCGACGGCCGGCCGGGCCGCGTGCGCAAGGAGCCTGCGCAGCCGGTCGCCTGGGGCGACAAGCGCGTGATGCAGCCGGAGCACTGGCAGATGGGCCTGTTCGGTCCGCACCAGAGCCTGCAGGCCGAATATTGGGTCGGCAATGGCTACGTATCGGTGAAGCGCACCGGCAATACGTTCCTGACCACGCTGAACAACCTGCATCGCGGCGTCGGCATGAATCTCGGCTGGGTGCTGCTGATGGACACGATCGCCGGTTCGCTGATCCTGTTGTCGCTGACGGGCGTGCTGCTGTGGACGGAGCTGAACAAGCGCCGCACGGTCGGCGTCGTGCTGGTGGCAGGCTCCGTCGCCGCGGCGCTCGCCGCGGGTCTCGTCTGACTTGACCATCGACGTGCGCCGGTTGTCCGCCGGCGCATGACGGCCTCCGGCACGGCCATGCGCCACGGGGCAACCAGCTTCAGAGGCCGCAGGTCGCGCCGCTGTTCGCCGCGATCTCGCGGGCGGCCTTCGCGCCCTCGACCTGCAGGATCGTCGGCAGCGACACGTTGTTCTTCGCGGCCGTGATCTCGGCGAGGATCGAGATCGCGATTTCCGGCGGCGTGCGGCTGCCGATGTAGATGCCGGCCGGCCCGTGCAGCCGCGCCAGTTCCGCCTCGCTCAGGTCGAATTCGAGCAGCCGCTCGCGCCGGGCGGCGTTGTTGCGCCGCGAGCCGAGCGCGCCCACGTAGAACGCGGGCGTCTTCAGTGCCTCCATCAGCGCGAGATCGTCGAGCTTCGGGTCGTGCGTGAGCGCGATCACGGCCGAACGCGCGTCGAGTTTCATGTCGAGCACCGTGTCGTCGGGCATCGTGTGTACGACGCGCGTGCCCGTCACGTCCCACGCATCCGTGTACTCCTCGCGCGGATCGCAGACCGTCACCTGATAATCGAGCCCGACCGCGATCTGGCACAGATAGCGCGACAACTGCCCCGCGCCGATCACGAGCATCCGGTAGCGCGGCCCGTGTATCGTCACGAGCCGGTCGCCGTCGAACGCGAGCCCGTCGGTCGCCTGCGCGGGCGACAGCGACGCGCGGCCGGTCGCGAGCGTCATCGTGCGCGTGACGAGACGGCCGGCCTCGACTTCCGCGCACAGCGCGGCGATCCCGCTGTCGGGCGTGAGCGGCTCCAGCACGAGCTGGATCGTGCCGCCGCAGGGCAGCCCGAAGCGGTGTGCTTCCTCGGCCGTCACGCCGTACTTGACGGCTTCCGGGCGTGCATCGGCCGCGATCCCGCTCGCATGCACGCGGGCGATCAGGTCGTCCTCGATGCAGCCGCCTGACACGGAGCCGACCACGAGGCCGTCCTCGCGCACCGCGAGCATCGCGCCCTCGGGGCGGGGTGACGAGCCCCACGTCTTCACGACCGTCACGAGCAGCACGCGGCGCCCTTCGTCGAGCCAGCGCGCGCTGGATTTCAGTACATCGAGATCGACGCTTTCCATCATTCCGTTCCTGTTGCCGGACGGCCCGCCGGGCCGGGCCGTCGTTCGATGGCCGGATTATGAACCGCCCGGCGCGCGCGTGCTGGCAGCGTGCAAATCGTGCGGGCAAATCCGGACGATCGGGCAAGAAATCGCGACGATCGGACAGCGATCGGGTGCGGGCGGGGCGCGGCGGCGCGTGTGGTGCGTGTGGTGCGCCACGCTCAAGGGGCGCCGATGGCCGGACAGGTTCGGGCGGGGAGGGGGCGCGCACGGGGCCGGTGACGACCCGGCGTGGCGTCGTGCCGCTGCGCGCGGCGTGCGCGCGCAGCGACGGCGGTCAATGCGCGTCGTGCTGACCGTGCGCGAGCTTCGAGTGGTGCCGCGAATACAGGAAGTAGATCACGAGGCCGATGACGAGCCAGATGCCGAACGCGGCCCACGTGACGGGTTGCAGGTTCAGCATCAGGAACAGGCACGCGCCGACCGCGAGGATCGGCACCACCGGCACGCCCGGGCAGCGGAATGCGCGCGGCAGTTCCGGGTGCGTGCGGCGCAGCACCAGCACCGCGATCGACACCATCGAGAACGCGGCGAGCGTGCCGATGTTGATCAGCTCGGCGAGCACGTTGAGCGGCACGAGCGCGGCGATCAGCCCGAAGAACAGGCCGACGAGCCAGGTCGTCAGGAACGGCGTCGCGTAGCGCGGATGCACGCGCGACAGCGCCGCCGGCAGCAGCCCGTCGCGCGACATCGCGAAGATGATGCGCGTCTGGCCGTAGCTCATCACGAGGATCACGGTCAGCATGCCGAGCACCGCGCCGAGATCGATGAAGCCCGCGACCCACTTCTCGCCGGCGATCTGCAGCGCATACGAGATCGGGTGCGACACGTTCGCGTACTGCGCCGACGGCACGATGCCGGTCGCGACTGCCGCGACCGTCACGTACAGCACCGCGCACACCGCGAGCGATGCGATGATGCCGATCGGCAGGTCGCGTTTCGGATTCTTCACTTCCTCGGCCGCCGACGACACCGCGTCGAAGCCGATGAACGCGAAGAACATCACGGCCGCCGCGCCGAACACGCCGTTCCAGCCGTGCGGCATGAACGGTTTCCAGTTCGCGGGCGTGACGTGGAAGATGCCGACCGCTATCACGAGCAGCACGACCGACACCTTGATGAACACCATGATGTTGTTGATGCGGGTCGACTCGCGGATGCCGATCGACAGCAGCGTCGTGATCACCACCATCACGAGGAACGCCGGCAGGTTGAACCACGTGACGACGCCCGGAATCGCGCCGGGCGCGGCCGTCAGCACGGTCGGCAGCGTGAGCCCGAAGCCCTGCAGCAGCGACTGCAGGTAGCCCGACCAGCCGACCGACACGGCCGACGCCGCGAGGCCGTATTCGAGCATCAGGTCCCAGCCGATGATCCAGGCGACGAGCTCGCCGAGCGTCGCGTACGAGTACGTATAGATCGAGCCCGCGACCGGAATCGTCGACGCGAATTCGGCGTACGACAGCGCCGCGAGGCCGCACGCGATCGCGGCGATCACGAACGACAGCATCAGCGCGGGGCCGGCCTGCACGGCGCCCGTGCCGGTCAGCACGAAGATGCCGGTGCCGATGATCGCGCCGATGCCGAGGAAGGTGAGGTCGATTGCGCCGAGCGCTTTCTTGAGTCCGGCGCCGTGTGCGCCGGCGATCATGCGATCGACGTTTTTCTTGCGGAAGAGGGACATTGCGGATGAGTCTCCAGCGCGCGCGAGCGCGGCGGCGCCGAGTGAGTGAAAACCCGTAATTTTAGCCGATGTGGCGTGGAAGACCCGCTGCGGCGCAGCGGCGCGCTCGGGAATCGTCCGATAAAACAAGCGCTTGTGTGCGTCGTTCGGCGCACCGGGCCCGGCGCGGAGCCGGCCGGCGCGGCGAGGACGATGAATCAGGCGCCCGACGCGGGCGCCATGTCGACGAGCCGGTTGCTCATCACGTAGAACGTCAGTTCCGCGTTGTTCGACAGCCGCATCTTCTCGAGCAGCCGCGACCGGTACACGCTGACCGTCTTCACCGACAGCGACAGCGTGTTCGCGATGTCGGTGAGGCGCTTGCCCGACGCCAGCATGCAGAGCGTCTGGTATTCGCGGTCGGACAGCTTCTCGTGCGGCAGCGGTTCGTTCTCGAACGACACGTATTCGGCAAGCGCCTCGGCCATCGCCGGGCTCACGTACTTGCGGCCGGCCGCGACCTGCTGGATCGCGCCGATCATCTGCGCGGCATTCACCGTCTTCGACAGGTAGCCGGCCGCGCCGGCCTTCAGCGCGCGCACCGCGTACTGGTCCTCGCGATACATCGAGAACATCAGCACCGGCGCGCCCGGCAGCTTGCGCTTGATGCGCTTGAGCACCTCGATGCCGTTCGTGTCCGGCAAGGAGATGTCGAGCAGGATCACGTCGAAGGCCTGGCGGTCGACGGCGGCCACCGCATCGCTGCCGGTCTCGGCTTCGGTCACGTTACGCGCGATGCCGCGGTCGATCAGCAGATGGCGGATCCCTTGCCGGACGATCGCGTGATCGTCCACGAGCAGGATGTTCAGGCTCATGAGGGCCTCACGAAAGCGATGCGCGGCGCGCGGCCGCCGGCTCCGCGAACAGCGAGTCCCACGCGAAGCGCGCGGTGACGCGCGTGCCGCGGCCCGCTTCCGGTGCGTTCGCGTCGAAGCTGCCGCCGAACGCCTCGCAGCGTGCGCGCATTCCGGCGAGACCGTAGCCGGTGCGCCGGCTACGTGCAAGACCGGTCCCATCGTCGGTGACGATCAGGGACATATGCGAGTCGTCGGTGTCGATCTGCACGTCGACGGATGTCGCGCGCGCATGCTTCGCGACGTTCGACAGCGCTTCCTGCGCGACGCGGAAGATGGCGAGCGCGCCGGCGCCGCCGAGTTGCGTGAGTCGCGCGTCGGCCGCGCAGACGAAGCTCGTGCGCAGGCCGGTGCGGGCCGTGTGGCTGTCGACCCACGCCGACAGGGCGCCGACGACGCCGCCGTCGAGTGCCGGCGTGTCGCGCTCGTCGATCAGCTGGCGGTTGGCGTCGGTGGCGGAGTCGAGCGCCTGCTGGGCCAGCTCGAGCGCGCGCAGGCAGCCGTCCGGCGCATCGGCCGGCAGCCACGTTTGAACGTTTGCCAGCGCGAAACGCGCGGCGGTGAGTTCGGCGCCGAGTCCGTCATGCAGTTCGCCGGCGAGATGGCGGCGGGCCGCCTCGTCGGCAACCATCAGCTGGAGGGACAGCGCCGCGATCCGGGCGGCGGACGTGTCGTGTTCGGGCAGGGCTTCGGCCACGGGCGCGGGCGCGGCTGCGTCGCAGTCGAGCGGCTGCGACGGGAACGGGGCGTGAGCGCCCGTGGGCGCATTGAGCGACGTAACCATGACTCTCCCTGCTATCAGAAAGCGGTTCGGACACCGGCAGGCTGCCTGGATCGGCTGCCGTTTCGATGACGGCAGCCGCCAGAGAATCGCCCCGTACCGAGGTAACAAAAGTTACACCTTGTAACGTTTGAGTCCGACCCTCCAATGGTCGCCGAATCGGCGACCGCGCGGGGCGAATAATATCTCAAAAATTTGGAAAACGTCATGCCAGGCGGACATTTAAGGGTAAATGTGAATAATCCGAGTGAAGCTGTTGTAGGAAAAACACTGACACGGAAGCACCTGGATGGTGCGTATCAAAATGTAACGATTTGCCATGGAATGATCGTGGTTTGTTACGAATTCGCCAAGTAGGGGCGAAAAAAAACCGGAGCTTTTGCTCCGGTTCTTGATGCTGCACAAATTCGGGGATCGATCAGTCCACGAATGCGCGTTCGATCACGTAGTGACCCGGCGCGCTGTTCTTGCCTTCGACCAGGCCGGCCTGCTTCAGCAGGTCCGTCGTGTCCTTCAGCATCGCGGTGCTGCCGCACAGCATCACGCGGTCGTTTTCCGGCGAGAACGCCGGCACGCCGAGGTCCGTGAACAGCTTGCCCGTCGCGATCAGGTCGGTGATCCGGCCCTCGTTGTCGAACGCCTCGCGCGTGACCGTCGGGTAGTAGACGAGCTTTTCCTTGATGATGTCGCCGAGGTACTCGTGGCCCGGCAGGTCGTGCTTGATGTAGTCCATGTACGCCAGCTCGCCCTTCAGGCGGCAGGTGTGCGTCAGGATGACCTTGTCGAAGCGTTCGTAGATGTCCGGGTCGCGGATGATCGACATGAACGGGGCGAGGCCCGTGCCGGTCGACAGCATCCACAGCGTCTTGCCGGGCAGCAGGTTGTCGGCGACGAGCGTGCCGGTCGGCTTCTTGCCGATCAGCACCGAGTCGCCCACCTTCAGGTGCTGCAGGCGCGACGTCAGCGGGCCGTTCTGGACCTTGATGCTGAAGAATTCGAGGTGCTCTTCGTAGTTCGGGCTGACGATCGAGTAGGCACGCGCGAGCGGCTTGCCGTCGACCTCGAGGCCGACCATCGTGAATTCGCCGTTGTTGAAGCGCAGGCTCGGCTCACGGGTGCAGGTGAAGCTGAAAAGCGTGTCGGTCCAGTGATGGACGGATTGGACGGTGGCGGTGTCGTATTTGCTCATGGCTTTGAAAACGGACGCGCGTAGCGGACGCGTGTAACGGGCCCAAAAACGGGCAAAAAACCGAGTGCGTCGGCCCGATCGCGGATCGGCCGGCCGGCGCGTCGGACACGCGCCTTCTCGATGACAGACGATTGAGGAACTGGTTATTTTACCCTGCTTGGGGCAGATGCGGGCTTGACCCGCGCGGCTGCGCGGATTTGGCGCAACGAAATCTTGCAACCGGCTTTCAGCGATCGGCCGCGAGCTTCGCGCCCAGGCCGACGAGTGCGGCGCCGCACAGCGCGTCGAGTGGACGCCGCGCGCGGCGATAGCCGCGCTGCGCGCGCGGGCTCGCGAACAGGAACGCGACGCACGAATACTCATGGCGGGCGCGGCGGCGGGCCGGCAAATCGCTACTCTAGCGCGCAGCCCTGCTGCCGCGCTACCGCGTCACTGCGGATCGAGGCGCAGCCGCGCGATATACGGCAGGTGGTCCGACAGCCACGCGGTTTCGCCGGACGGCGCCTGCCACTCGAGCGGCGTCAGCCCGCGCACGAACATCTTGTCGAGCGCGAGCGCCGGCGAGAACGCGGGGAACGTGCGGCCCGACTGGCCGAGCAGCGTCGCGACCTCGGACAGCCCGATCTCGCCGAACAGCGCGACCGAATCGTTGCGCCAGTCGTTGAAATCGCCGGCGAGCACGAGCGGGTCGTCGCCCGCGTTGCGCACGATCCAGTGCGCGATCCAGTGCATCTGGCGCAGCCGCGCCGCGCGCGTGAGCGCGAGGTGCGCGCACAGCAGCGTGACGGGCCGTGCGCCCGCGAGCGTCGCGCGCGCGACCAGCAGCCCGCGCCGCTCGAAGCGGTGCGCGGAGATGTCCCAGCGGCCGCCGAGGTCGAGCGGATGCGGCGACAGGATCGCGTTGCCGTGCCGCCACGACGGCTTGAACACGTTCGGTCCGAGCGCGATCTGCCAGTCGAGCGCCTGCGCGATCTCGGTGGCCTGGCAGTGCCACACGTCGTCGACCGTGTCGTCCATCGGCGCGCCGAAGCCGGGGGCGAGCATCGGGCGCGGCATGCGGCGCGCCATCGCCTCCTGGAGGAAATACACGTCCGCGTGCGTCGACTGCATCCAGTTGCGCATCGCGTTCCATGCGGTGAAGCCGAGCGGCGAGCGGCCCTTGTGCAGGTTCCAGCTGACCGCGGTGATTTCGTCGGGCGCGGCGTGCGGTTCGGCGAACGGCAAGGACAGGGCGTCGGCGGACATGGCGCTCAGTCCTTCGTGACGTGCGCGCGCACGCGGTAGACGAGATGCGGGCGCTGCTCGACGAGCGTCCAGTCGGTCCATGCGTCGCCGCCGACCGACAGGCCCGGATGGCTCGCGACGATCTGCCGCGGCGACGCGGGCAGGCACGGATCGCTGCGCGTCGCGTTTTCGTCGTCGAGGGTTTCCTGCACGTCGAGCGCGAGCGACACCGTGTGCGCGGCGTCGTCGACGGTGAGCGGCGCGACCGTCACCGAGCGCGAGCGCTCGGTCGGCACGACGCGCGCGGAATTGCCGCAGCCGACGGGCACGGCGGACGGATAGCGATGGGTGTCGGTACGGGTTTGACCCACGGTGGTGCGTTGCTGGAACGTGTCGATCGTCTGACCGTCGCGCACCACCTGGATCTCCCACGCGACGATGGCCGGTGCGGGGCTCTGCGCATGGGCCGCGAGCGCGGCGCTCGCGAGCAGGACGGCCAGGCCGTGTTTCAGCATGAAACTTCTCCGGAAACGCGGGGTAGCGGGGAACGGACGCACATCTTACGCCCGATGGATCGGGACGATGGTGTGACAGGACGTATCGCCGCAGGTTCGCAGCACGATCCGGTCCTGATCGAAAGGTAGGTCCGCGTCACGCGTTTTCAAGCGAAAAAGCGCGCGAACTCGGCGACGCTCGCGCGCTCGGTGACGAGACGGTTCTCGATCGCATCCGGGTCCGCATGGCCGAGCGACATCCCGCAGACGAGCTGCTCATTGGGCGGCATCCCGAGATGCTCGGCGATGATCCGGTGGAACGGCACGAACGCGGCCTGCGGGCAGGTGTCGAGGCCGCGTGCGCGCGCGGCCGTCATCACGCCCTGCAGGAACATTCCGCAGTCGAGCCATGCGCCGTGCGTCATCACGCGGTCGAGCGTGAAGAACAGCGCGACGGGCGCATCGAAGAAGCGGAAGTTGCGCGCATGCTGCGCGTGCATGCGGGCTTTTTCGTCGCGACCGATGTTCAACAGACCATACAGGTCCCAGCCGACCTTGCGGCGCCGGTCGATATACGGCGACACCCATTCGCGCGGATAGTAGTCGTACTCGGCGACGTATTTCTCGTCGCGCGCCGGATCGTCGTACGCGGCGCTCAGGGCCGCGGCGAGTGCGTCGCGGGTCGCGCCGGTCGCGACGTACACGCGCCACGGCTGGATGTTGGTGCCCGACGGCGCGCGGCTCGCGGCTTCGAGGATCGCCTCGAGCGTGTCGCGCGGCACGGGCGTCGGCAGGAACGCGCGAATCGCGCGGCGCGACTTGAGCGCGGAGTCGACGGCGTCGATCGCATCGGTGTCGGCGCGCGGGACGGCAGCAGGGATGGACATCGGCATACCTTCGAAACGAAGCGCACGGCGCCGCGCGGGCGCCGTGGCATGGCCGGCGCGGCGGCCGGTGAATCATCGATCATACGCCGCACCGCGCGGCGCTGCAGTGTGCCCGTGGTGTTAGCAGCAGACCGGGGCGGCTGCTTGCTTGCACGCCGCTGCGGCATCGCTACACTGAAATCGTAAGGGTCTGATGATCGTGTGACAGCAGCGGTAGCGAGGTTGGTATGACGACGGCGATGGTGAAACAGGAACTGGCGGTAGCGTCCTTGAGCACGGTGTACGACCTCGAGCAGGTCGAGACCGCGTTGAACGACTTGAACGAGAGCGCGAGCGACGCACTGCGCGCCACCTACGAGCGGATGCTCAAGACCGGCAATCTGCGCTTTTGCGTGAAGCCGAACCGGATGCCGTCATTCGACGAACTCGGCGGCGCGCTGCCCAATTTCACCGAGCCGCTCGACGACGTGCGCAAGCAGGTCGCGCTGTGCCTCGAGACGGACGACCGGCTCGAACTGATGCCGATCCTGCTGCTCGGGCCGCCCGGCATCGGCAAGACGCATTTCGCGAAGGCGCTCGCGCAACTGCTCGGCACCGCGTATCACTACGTGCCGATGAGTTCGCTGACGGCCGGCTGGATCCTGTCGGGCGCGTCGTCGCAATGGAAGAACGCGAAGCCCGGCAAGGTGTTCGAGGCGCTCGTCAACGGCAGCTATGCGAACCCGGTGATCGCGGTCGACGAGATCGACAAGGCCGGCAGCGACGCGCAATACGATCCGCTCGGCGCGCTGTACGCGTTGCTCGAGCACGACACCGCGCGCGCGTTCGTCGACGAATTCGCCGAAGTGCCGATCAACGCGGGCAACGTGATCTGGGTCGCGACCGCGAACGATGCGCAGGCGATTCCGGAGCCGCTGCTGAACCGGATGAACGTGTACGAGATCGCGCCGCCGGACGCGGCCGGCGCGCGCCGTATCGCGCAGACGATCTACGACGAGATCCGCACGTCGCACGCGTGGGGGCGGCGCTTCCCCGACACGCTCGACGACGACGCGCTCGACGTGCTGGCCGCGACGCCGCCGCGCACGATGCGCCGTGCGCTGCTGCATGCGTTCGGCGCCGCGCGGCTCGGCGGCCGCGACGTGATCGCGCCGTCCGACATCCGCGCCGACGAGGGCGCGACGAAGCGCCGGCCGATCGGATTCTGAGCCGGCCTGCACGCGCCTCGCCGCGTGGCGCGTGCAGGCCGATACGGAGACGTTCGGCAAGCGGGCGGACCGGGACGTACAATTCCCTTCTCTCCCCTCGATGCGCAAGCGGCGCGAAACGCCATGGAGCAGATGGACTGTGTGGTGATCGGCGCGGGTGTCGTCGGCCTTGCGATTGCGCGGGAACTGGCCGCGCGCGGGCGCGAAACCATCGTGCTCGAGGCGGCCGACGCGATCGGCACGGGCACGAGCTCGCGCAACAGCGAGGTGATTCATGCGGGGCTCTATTACCCGCGCGGTTCGCTGAAGGCGCTGTCGTGCGTGCACGGGCGCGACCTGTTGTACGAGTTCTGCGAGACACGCCACGTGCCGCACCGGCGCGTGGGCAAGCTGCTCGTCGCGACGAGCGCCGCGCAGGTGAAGCAGTTGAAGGCGATCGCCGCGCGCGCGGCGGAAAACGGCGTGCTCGACCTGATGCCGCTCACGCGTGCCGAGGCGCAGACGCTCGAGCCCGCGCTCGAATGCGCGGAGGCGCTGTTCTCGCCGAGCACCGGTATCGTGGACAGCCACCAGCTTATGCTGGCGCTGCTCGGCGACGCCGAGCGCGACGGCGCGATGTGCGCGGTGAAATCCCCGGTCGAATCGATCGACGTGCTGCGCGGCGGCCGCTTCGTGGTGCGTACCGGCGGCGACGCGCCGACCGAAATCGAGGCCGCGTGCGTGATCAACAGCGCGGGCCTCGGCGCGCAGGCGCTCGCGCGCCGCACGCGCGGGCTCGACCCGCGCTGGGTGCCGCCGCTCTATCTCGCGCGCGGCAACTACTTCAGCCTGTCCGGGCGCGCGCCGTTCTCGCACCTCGTCTATCCGATGCCCGACCGCGCCGGGCTCGGCGTGCATCTTACGCTCGACCTGGCCGGGCAGGCCCGTTTCGGCCCGGACGTCGAGTGGGTCGATGCGTTGCGCTACGAAGTCGATCCGGCGCGCGCGCCGGCGTTCTACGCGTCGATCCGCACATATTGGCCAGGGCTACCCGACGATGCGCTGCAGCCGGCCTATGCGGGGATCCGGCCGAAGCTCGCGGGGCCCGGCGAGCCGCCGGCCGACTTCATCGTGCAGGGCGCGGCGCAGCACGGCGTGCGCGGGCTCGTGAACCTGTTCGGCATCGAGTCGCCGGGGCTGACCGCGTCGCTCGCGCTCGCGCAGCGCGTCGGCGACATGACGTCGCATGGGTGACGCACGCGGCCCGCATTCGTGCGGACCAGCCGTGTGAATTCCGTGTGAGCTCCCGTGTGAAATCCCTTATCTCCGGCATTTCGGCGCGCACATTCATTCGCTTGAGCGTTATTCTGTCGAACGGCTGTCGCCAGAACAGCTTTCAAACCGATAACGTTGGAGCGAGTCCCCCATGAAAACATCCCGTCGGAGTTTCCTGATTACGAGCATTGGTGCCGTGTCCGCGCTGGCGCTTTCGCGTGAAGCGCTGGCCGATGCGCCGATGCTGTCGGAAACCGATCCGGCCGCGGTGGCACTCGGCTACAAGGCCGATGCCACGAAGGTCGACAAGGCGAAGTATCCGAAATACGCGGCGGGCCAGGATTGCGCGGCCTGCATGCTGTACCAGGGCAAGAAGGGTTCGGCTTCGGGCCCGTGCGGCGCCTTCCCCGGCAAGCAGGTGTCGGCGAAGGGCTGGTGCAGCGCATTCACGAAGATGGGTTGAGGCCCGTGCGGCATCGTGCGATGCCGCAATGTGGCGAAAACCGCAAAACGCCCGCCGTCGAAAGATGGCGGGCGTTTTTATTGCTTGAAAACGGTTCCGTCGCTTTCTACACTCGCTGCAAACCAGCGCGCCGCGGCACATTGCTCCGCGTCGCCCGACACGGCGAATTCACGAGGATGAGGCACGCATGGCGACGATTGCGAATTCAACGAAAACGATCCGGCCCGAGCGTGCGCTGAACCGGCGCGCGGTCGTGGCGGCCGTGATCGGCAACGCGCTCGAGTGGTACGACTTCACGGTGTTCGGCTTCATGACGGTCGTGATCGCCGAGCTGTTCTTCCCGACGACCAGCGAATACTCGTCGCTGCTGCTGACCACCGCGACGTTCGGCGTGGCGTTCTTCATGCGCCCGATCGGCGGCATCGTGTTCGGCCTGTACGCCGACCGCGCGGGCCGCAAGGCCGCGCTGTCGCTCGTGATCCTGCTGATGACGGCCGGCATCTTCCTGCTCGCGATCGCACCGCCCTATGCGGCGATCGGCATCGGCGGCCCGCTCCTGATCGTGCTTGGCCGCCTGCTGCAGGGTTTCTCGGCGGGCGGCGAATTCGGCAGCGCGACCGCGCTCTTGATCGAAGCCGCGCCGTTCTCGAAGCGCGGTTTCTACGGCAGCTGGCAGATGGCGAGCCAGGCGGCCGCGCTGCTGATCGGCGCGCTCGTCGGCGCGGCCGTCACGCGCGGGCTGTCGCCCGATGCGCTGCGCAGCTGGGGCTGGCGCGTGCCATTCATCCTCGGGCTCGTGATCGGCCCGATCGGCTTCTACATCCGCCGCCATCTCGCGGATTCCGAAGCGTTCCTGCATGCGCAGCAAAGCGCACGCCGCGCGACGCTCGGCGAAGTGTTCACGCGCCACCCGCGCGAGGTGCTGTGCGGGCTCGGCTCGGTGATCGCGCTGACGGTGACGATCTACGTGCTGATCAGCTATCTGCCGACCTTCGCGGTGAAGCAGCTGAAGCTGCCGTACGCGGAATCGTTCTATGCGGTGATCGTCGGCAACCTGCTGTTGATGGTGCTGTCGCCGGTCGCGGGCGCGTGGTCCGATCGCATCGGCCGCAAGGGGCTGTCGCTGTGGTCGCTCGTGCTGACGCTCGCGCTGATGTATCCGTTGTTCGCGTGGCTCGACGCGGCGCCGAGCATCGGGCGGCTGATCGCGGTGCAGGCCGTGCTGTCGGTGACGCTCGCCGGCTACTACGGGCCGTTCGGCGCGATGATCGCCGAGCTGTTCCCGGCCAACGTGCGCTCGACGGGGCTGTCGATCGCGTACAACGTCGCGGTGATGCTGTTCGGCGGTTTCGGGCAGTTCATCGTCACGTGGCTGATCAAGGCGACGGGTTCGCCGCTGGCGCCGACCTACTATGTGATGGCCGGGCTCGCGCTGTCGATCGTCGCGGTCGCGTTCGTGCCCGCGCGCAGCGCGGATCTCGACGCGCCGGCCTGACGGCTGCACTGCAGCGCGATCATCGTTTCGAAATCCGCAACGATGCGGGCCTTGGCCCCGAAATCGGTGCAACGATCGTTCGCGTCCGCGAACGAATTGTTTAGTTGTCGAAGGAAACACGCGCGGGATGAACGAATTCGTCGCCCGTGCGCGCGGACGCACTTTTCGCGTGCGCGAGACATCCGCAAAAACCCGCGTGAATGCGTCTAGAAGAGTTTTTTCTCCAGCTTGTTGCAAAATCGCTAGCTCAAGTAATATCCGCGTACCCGGCCCCTGGGGGGACCGGTTCCGATCTGGAGACCTGGAGGAAACATGGAATACAACCGTCTGTTGCACACCCTGCGTGTTACCGCCATTGCAGGCGTGGCAGCGGCATCGCTCGGCGTCGCGGGTTCTGCAATCGCACAGATCCCGAACAAAACGCTCGTCTACTGCTCAGAAGGCAGCCCGGCGGGTTTCGATTCCGCGCAATTCACGACCGGCGTCGATTTCACCGCCGCCACATTCACCGTCTACAACCGCCTCGTCGAATTCGAGCGCGGCGGCACCAAGGTCGAGCCGGGCCTCGCCGAGAAGTGGGACGTATCGTCCGACGGCAAGGTGTATACCTTCCACCTGCGCCATGGCGTGAAGTTCCACACGACCGACTTCTTCAAGCCGACGCGTGAATTTAACGCGGACGACGTCGTGTTCACGTTCGAGCGCATGCTTGATCCGAACCAGGCGTTCCGCAAGGCCTACCCGGTGTCGTTCCCGTACTTCACCGACATGGGCCTCGACAAGCTGATCACGAAGGTCGAGAAGGTCGATCCGTACACCGTAAAGTTCACGCTGGCCGAGCCGAACGCGCCGTTCATCCAGAACATGGCGATGGAATTCGCGTCGATCCTGTCGGCCGAATACGGCGATCAGCTGATGAAGGCAGGCAAGGCCGCCGACATCAACCAGAAGCCGGTCGGCACGGGCCCGTTCATCTTCCGCAGCTACACGAAGGACGCGACGATCCGTTTCGACGGCAATCCTGATTACTGGAAGAAGGGCGCGGTGAAGATCTCGAAGCTGATCTTCTCGATCACGCCCGACCCGGGCGTGCGCGTGCAGAAGATCAAGCGCAACGAATGCCAGGTGATGAGCTATCCGCGTCCGGCCGACATCGCGACGCTGAAGGCCGACTCGGGCATCGACATGCCGTCGCAGCCGGGCTTCAACCTCGGCTACCTGGCGTACAACGTCGAGCACAAGCCGGTCGACAAGCTCGAAGTGCGTCAGGCACTCGACATGGCGATCAACAAGAAGGCGATCCTCGAGTCCGTGTACCAGGGCGCTGGCCAGGCCGCGACCGCACCGATGCCGCCGACCCAATGGTCGTACGACAAGAACCTGAAGATGGCGCCGAACGACACCGCGAAGGCGAAGGCGCTGCTCGCGAAGGCAGGCTATCCGAACGGTTTCGAGATCACGCTGTGGGCGATGCCCGTGCAACGCGCGTACAACCCGAACGCCCGCCTGATGGCCGAGATGATCCAGGCCGACTGGGCGAAGATCGGCGTGAAGGCGAAGATCGTCACGTACGAGTGGGGCGAGTACATCAAGCGCGCACACACGGGCGAGCAGGACACGATGCTGATCGGCTGGACGGGCGACAACGGCGACCCCGACAACTGGCTCGGCACGCTGCTCGGCTGCGAGGCGATCAAGGGCAACAACTTCTCGCACTGGTGCTACAAGCCGTTCGACGAGCTGGTCCAGAAGGGCCGCACGACGACGGGCCAGGACGCGCGCACGAAGATCTACACGCAGGCCCAGCAGATCTTCGCGCAGCAGCTGCCGTTCTCGCCGATCGCGAACTCGACGGTCTACCAGCCGGTACGCAAGAACGTGGTCGACATGCGCATCGAGCCGCTCGGCTACGCACGCTTCGACGGTGTCGGCGTGAAGTAATACGACCGGCGTAAGCTGTCCCCGAAGACCGAGACCGGTAATTCATCCGGCGGCGGGAGGCCAAAAGCTTCCCGTCGCCGGTCGCACATTTCCCACAAGAAAATACGAGACGCATCATGTTCACATTCGTGTTGCGCCGCGTGGGGATGGTGATCCCGACCTTCATCGGCATCACCATCCTGGCGTTTGCGCTGATTCACCTGATACCGGGCGACCCCATCGAAGTGATGATGGGCGAGCGCGGCGTCGATCCCGCGATGCATGCGGAGGCGATGAAACGCCTCGGGCTCGACCAGCCGTTGCCCATGCAGTACCTCCACTACATCGGCCGGGCGCTGCATGGCGATCTCGGCACGTCGATCATCACCAACACGAGCGTCGCGGGCGAATTCTTCGCACGCTTCCCGGCGACCGTCGAGCTGTCGCTGTGCGCACTCGTGTTCGCGCTCGCGGTCGGGCTGCCGGCCGGCGTGATCGCCGCGCTGCGACGCGGCTCCGTCGTCGACCACGGCGTGATGGGCACCGCGCTCACCGGCTACTCGATGCCGATCTTCTGGTGGGGGCTGATCCTCATCATGGTGTTTTCGTCGTATCTCGGCTGGACGCCCGTGTCGGGGCGCATCGCCGTCGAATACGACTTCCCGCACCCGACGGGCTTCATGCTGATCGATGCGCTGCTCGCGCCGGACGAAGGCTCGTTCAGGTCGGCGGTCAGCCACCTGATCCTGCCCGCGATCGTGCTCGGCACGATCCCGCTTGCGGTGATCGCGCGGATGACGCGCTCGTCGATGCTCGAAGTGCTGCGCGAGGACTACATCCGCACCGCACGCGCGAAGGGGCTGTCGCCCGCGCGCGTGGTCGTCGTGCATGCGCTGCGCAATGCGCTGATCCCGGTCGTCACCGTGATCGGCCTGCAGATCGGCACGCTGCTCGCGGGCGCCGTGCTGACCGAGACGCTCTTCTCGTGGCCCGGTGTCGGCAAGTGGCTGATCGATGCGATCGGCCGTCGCGACTATCCGGTCGTCCAGGGCGGCATCCTGCTGATCGCGACGCTCGTGATCGTCGTGAACCTGGTCGTCGACCTGCTGTACGGCGTGCTGAATCCGCGCATCCGCCACACGAGGTAATTCCATGAGCAATCTGCAAAACACCCTGCCGAGCGAATCCGCGCCGGCCGGCGGCCGTGCGCTCGCGCTGCGCGAGTTCTGGGCCAACTTCTCGCGCAACCGCGGCGCCGTCGGCGCCGGCATCGTCGTGCTCGTGCTGATCCTGGTCGCGCTCCTTGCGCCGCTGATCGCCCCGCACAGCCCGGTCGAGCAATACCGCGACTACGTGAAGATCCCGCCCGCATGGCTCGCGGGCGGCAACTGGCAGTTCATCCTCGGCACCGACGAAGCGGGCCGCGACATTCTTTCGCGCCTGATGTTCGGCGCGCGGATGTCGTTCTGGATCGGCTTCGTGTCGGTCGTGCTCGCGCTGATCCCCGGCATCGTGCTCGGGCTGGTCGCCGCGTTCTTCCAGAAGTGGGCCGACACGCCCGTGATGCGCATCATGGACGTGCTGCTCGCGCTGCCGTCCCTGCTGCTCGCGGTCGCGGTCGTCGCCATCATCGGCCCGGGCCTCACCAACACGATGTTCGCGATCGCGATCGTCGCGCTGCCGGCCTATGTGCGCCTGACGCGCGCGTCGGCGCTCGGCGAGTTGCAGAAGGAGTACGTGACGGCGTCGCGCGTGGCCGGTGCCGGCACGCTGCGCCTGATGTTCTCGCAGGTGCTGCCGAACTGCACGGCGCCGCTGATCGTGCAGGCGACGCTCGGCTTCTCGTCGGCGATCCTGGACGCGGCCGCGCTCGGCTTCCTCGGCCTCGGCGTGCAACCGCCGACCGCCGAGTGGGGCGCGATGCTGGCCTCCGCGCGCGACTACATCGACAACGCATGGTGGATCGTGACGATGCCCGGCCTGTCGATCCTGATTTCGGTGCTCGCGATCAACCTGCTCGGCGACGGGCTGCGCGACGCGCTCGATCCCAAACTGAAACGGATGGCGTGAACATGAGCCAAGATCTTCTGACCATCCGCAATCTCGCGGTGAACTTCAACGGCCTGCCCGCCGTCGACCGGATCAACCTGTCGATCGCGCCGGGCGAGGTGGTGGGCGTCGTCGGCGAATCGGGCTCGGGCAAGAGCGTGACGATGATGGCGCTGATGGGCCTGATCGACGCGCCGGGCAAGGTGACGGCGGATGAAGTCACGTTCAACGGCGTGGACCTGCTGAAGGCGTCGCCGAAGGCGCGCCGCAAGATCGTCGGCAAGGACATCGCGATGGTGTTCCAGGACGCGCTGTCGAGCCTGAATCCGAGCTACACGGTCGGCTACCAGATCAAGGAAGTGCTGAAGCTGCACGAGGGCCTGCGCGGCGACGCGCTGCATCGGCGCGCGCTCGAGCTGCTCGACCAGGTCGGCATTCCCGATGCGAAGAACCGCATCACGGCGTTCCCGCACCAGATGTCGGGCGGGATGAACCAGCGCGTGATGATCGCGATGGCGGTGGCGTGCAACCCGAAGCTGCTGATCGCCGACGAGCCGACCACCGCGCTCGACGTGACGATCCAGGCGCAGATCATGGACCTGCTCGTGAAGCTGCAGAAGGAGCGCGGGATGGCGCTCGTGCTGATCTCGCACGATCTGGCCGTGGTGTCGGAGGTCGCGCAGCGCGTCGCGGTGATGTATGCGGGCGAGGTCATCGAGACCAACCGCGTGCCGGACATCTTCCGTGCGCCGCATCATCCGTACACCGAAGCGCTGCTCGCGGCGATTCCCGAGCACAATCAGGGGGCGCGTCGCCTTGCCGCATTGCCGGGCATGGTGCCGGGCCGCGATGATCGCCCGTCCGGGTGCCTGTTCGCGCCGCGCTGCAAGTACGTCGTCGACGACTGCCGCAAGGCGCGGCCGGCGCTCGATACGCTGGTGCCGGCCAACGATGCGATGCGTGCGCGCTGCATCAAGCCACTTAATGTTTCCAACCTCGACCTGACGGGAGGCGCACGATGAATGCAGTCCACGAAACGCGTGCGCCGCACGATGACGACGTCGTGCTGGTCGCCGACCAGCTCGCGAAACACTACACGGTGAAGCGCGGCATGTTCGGCCAGGGCACGGTGAAGGCGCTCAACGGCGTGTCGTTTTCGCTCAAGCGCGGCAAGACGCTCGCCGTCGTCGGCGAATCCGGTTGCGGGAAGTCGACGCTCGCGCGGCAGCTGACAATGATCGAGACGCCGACGTCCGGCCATCTGTCGATCGACGGCAAGGACGTCGCGGGCGCCGACCGCCACCGGGTCGCCGAGCTGCGCCGCCGCGTGCAGATGGTGTTCCAGAACCCGTTCGCGTCGCTGAACCCGCGCAAGACCGTCGAGCAGACGCTCTCCGAGCCGCTCGAGATCAACGCGAACCTGACGGCCGCCGAACGCGCGTCGCGCATCGCGCAGATCATGCGCACGGTCGGCCTGCGGCCCGAGCACGCGAAGCGCTATCCGCACATGTTCTCGGGCGGCCAGCGCCAGCGGGTCGCGATCGCGCGCGCGATGATCCTCGATCCGCGGATCGTCGTCGCCGACGAGCCGGTGTCCGCGCTCGACGTGTCGATCCAGGCGCAGATCCTGAACCTGTTCATGGATCTGCAGGAGCAGTTCAAGACGAGCTACGTGTTCATCTCGCACAACCTGTCGGTGGTCGAGCACGTCGCCGACGACGTGATGGTGATGTACTTCGGCAGCGTCGCCGAGCTCGGCGACAAGGCGACGATCTACGCGCGGCCGCGCCATCCGTACACGCGCGCGCTGATGTCGGCGACGCCGGCGATCTTCGAGGAAGACCGCCGTGTGCAGATCAAGCTGCAGGGCGAGCTGCCGTCGCCGCTCAATCCGCCGTCGGGCTGCGCGTTCCACCAGCGCTGCCCGTACGCGGTCGAGCGCTGCCGCGTCGAGGAGCCGCAACTGCGCGAAGTGGACGGCCGGCGTGTAGCCTGCCATCGGGCCGAGGAGGTAGGGGAGGCGAATGCCTGAAGCGTTGGCGGCGCGCGCGTCCGGCGTGCGCCGTGCGGGGGCAAGCAGCGCGCGCGTGATGCGCGCGTACCGCTACGCGCGGCGCTGGAGCGTGCGTACCGTTACGGGCGCGGCGCTGGCCGGCGCGTGCGTGGCGGCCAGCGTTGCTGTTCCCGTCGAATCCGCGCGCGCCGAAGGGCGCGCGCCGGCCACTTCACCGATCCATCCGTCGCAAGTCCCGCCGCCCGGCATGAGCCTGCCGGGCTTCCACGCGCCCGCCGTGTCGGACGGCACGGTGTCGCGCGGCACCGTGCGCGTGCAGCCCGCGCGCATGCCGTTCTACGTTGCGACCAAGGGCAGGGTCACGCTGTACGTGCTCGGCACGCTGCATACGGGCGACCCGTCCGACTATCCGCCCGCGCAGCCGTTCCGGCCGCGCATCCTCGGGGCGCTCGCGGCGTCGCCGACGCTCGCGCTCGAACTGTCGCCGGACGATCTGCTCGAATCGCAGGACGACGTGTCGAAGTACGGCGTGTGCCGCTACCCGTGCCTGCAGCGCCTGTTGCCCGATCCGCTGTGGCAGCGCCTCGCGGGGCGCCTGCGCGGCAATCCGGCGGCGCTTGCCGAGATCCGCAAGATGCGGCCGTGGCTCGCGGCGCTCGTCGTCGAAACCTACGACTCGCTGTCGGCCGGCCTGCAGACCGAGTACGGCACCGAGGCGCAACTGCAGAACGTGTTCCTGAAGAAGAAGGGCGGCCGCGTGATCGGGCTCGAGACGCTCGCCGAGCAGATGCGTGCGTTCACCGGGCTGACGCTCGCCGAGCAGCGCGAGATGCTCGCGCAGGACATGGTGCAGACGCCGGCGCAGAACGCCGACGACATCAAGGCGCTGCACCGGCTGTGGCAAATTGGCGACGCCGATGCGATCTCGGCGTGGGCGGTCGCGAAGAGCGAGCGGCTGGCCCGTTCGAAGGCGCTGTCGGCGTCGATCGACAACAAGATCCTGTACGAACGCAACCGGCGCTTCGTTGCACGG
Organism: Burkholderia diffusa; assembly: GCF_902499115.1. Classification (GTDB taxonomy): domain Bacteria; phylum Pseudomonadota; class Gammaproteobacteria; order Burkholderiales; family Burkholderiaceae; genus Burkholderia; species Burkholderia diffusa. The sequence goes on along the minus strand of NZ_CABVPN010000019.1, from coordinate 14,628 downwards.
ATGACGGCAATCGCCGCGCCGAACCGGCCGGTATTCGTCGCCATCGGCGCGCTGCATCTGGGCGGCCCGCGCGGGGTGCTCGAATTGTTGCGCCAGCAAGGGTATCAGGTCGACGCGAACTGATCGCGCCGGGCGCCGTGCACCGATCCTCCCCTGCTTGATCGACGACACGCACGCGCTGCGAGGTGCCGGCGGGTGCCCGTGCCGCCGCTCGATTCGATAAGGAAAACCCTTGAATCCTCAGAAAATAGCGTTTAAAACGATTGACATCCGGTTCTGCCGATCTCTATTCTTCATCCCACAAGTTGAAAAAATGAAAAGAATAGAAAAAGTTCTACGGGGTAGCAGAAAACAATGCGCGGGGTTAGCGTAGCCGGCACGTGATGTCGTGCCGGCCGCGTAGTGTCTGCATGCACGGCGGGGCCAAACATCGTCGGTACAACAAATGCATGCGACAGACTTGCGGATAAGCGACGTTCCGTCGTCCGACCGGGGGAAGCAGCAATCGGGTGGCGGCGGACGTTTTTTTATTCCGGAGCATTTTTCCGGTCACCGTCGAAAGACGGTTTCGGGGGGCGAATCGACAGACGGCGAAGGCCGCGGCGATTGCGCCAACAGAAAAGCGCCACGAGGGCGCTTTTTTCTTTGGTGCGGCGGTTTTTCATCTGGCGGCAGCGCGGCTTGCGCGCCGGTCAGGCGCCTTCGTCGGCCTCCAGCGCGCCCGGGGCGACGACATCGATACCGGCCGCTTCGAGCGCCGCGCGGATCCGCTTCGCGAACGCGAGCGCATGCGGGCCGTCGCCGTGCAGGCAGACGGTCTGCGCATTGAGCGGCACCCACTCGCCGCTCACCGACTGCACCTGCCGATCGCGCACCATGTCGAGCGTGCGCGCGAGCACCGCTTCCTCGTCATCGATCAGCGCGCCGGGCTGGCTGCGCGGCACGAGCGAGCCGTCCGCGCGGTAGCCGCGATCGGCAAACACTTCCTCCACTGCGGCGAGCCCCGCATGCCGCGCGGCCGCGACGAACACGCTGTTCGCCAGCCCGAACACGGCAAGCGACGGATCGAAGTCGTGGATCGCGGACACCACCGCGTCGGCGATCATCGGGTCGCGCGCGGCCTGGTTGTACAGCGCGCCGTGCGGCTTCACGTGCGCGATGCGGCCGCCCTCGGCCTGTGCGATCGCCGACAGCGCGCCGAGCTGGTACAGCACGCCGGCGTAGATGTCGCCGGCCGGCAGTTGCATCTCCTTGCGGCCGAAATTCTCCGGGTCGTGAAAGCTCGGGTGCGCGCCGATCGACACGCCTTTCTGCACGGCCCAGCGCACGCAGTCGCGCATCGCATTGGCGCCGCCTGCATGCCAGCCGCACGCGATGTTCGCCGACGTGACGAGGTCGAGCAGCGCCTCGTCCGATCCGCATCCTTCGCCGAGATCGGCATTCAGATCGATTTCCATGATGTTCCTCGTCCACTGATGGCGTGGCGCGTCCTTCGTCCTGCTTCCGCCATTGTCACGCCGCGCGCGATTGAACGCGGCGGCGGGTTTCCTCGCGCATCTCGATCGCGACGTCGATCTGCCGGAGATAGGCGCGTTCCGCGGTCAGGGCGGCGCGCGCGGCGTCGGGTGTCGTGCGCACGAAGCGGATCGGCAGGTTGAGCCGCGCCTGCGCGAGTTTCCAGAGATCCGCGCGGATCACCGTGCCGATCTTCGGATAGCCGCCGGTGGTCTGCGCGTCGTGCATCAGCACGATCGGCTGGCCGTTCGGCGGCACCTGGATCGTGCCGGGCAGCACCGCATGCGACAGCAGCTCGACCGGCCGCTCGCGCACCAGCTCGGCGCCGGCGAGACGATAGCCCATCCGGTTGCTGTTCGCGGTGACGAGCCATTCCTCGTCCCAGAACGCCTGCTGCGAATCGGCCGCGAACGACGCGTAGTCGGGGCCCGGCAGCACGCGCACGGGCATCGCCCACGGCGCATGCGCGGGCCGGTGGCGGCGCGGCGGTTCGTCGACGCGCACGAACGCGCACCACGCAGGCGCCTTCACGCCGAATTCGGGCGCATCGGCTGCGAGGCAGCCGGCGCCGGCCGGCGGCACACCGACCGGAAGCCGATCGCCATCGCGCAGCGCGCGGCCGCCGAGGCCGCCGAAGCGCGATGCGAGATCGGTGCTGCGCGAGCCGAGCATCGGCAGCACGTCGATGCCGCCCGCGATGCACAGATAGCCGCGCATCCCGCGTTTCGCGGCCGGCAGCACGAGCGTCTGCCCGGCGTCGACCGGCAGGCTCCACCACGAATACACGGGCTTGCCGTCGAGCGTCGCGCCGAATTCGGTGCCGGTGATCGCGATGCGCGTCGCGCGCGTGAAGCGGAACGCGGCCGGGCCGATCGTGATTTCGACGGCCGCCGCTTCGGGGCGATTGCCGACCAGCCGGTTGCCGACTTCGAGCGCGAGGCCGTCGAGCGCGCCGCCCTGCGCAACGCCGAGATGGCGCATGCCGCGGCGGCCGAGATCCTGCACGGTCGACAGCGGGCCGGCGCGGACCACCTCGATCGTGCCCGGTGCGGTGTTCTGGCTCATGTCGGGTCGACTCCGGCAATGGTGAAGCGCACGCGGTCGCCGGGCAGCAGCAGCGTCGGCTGCGGCCGCACCGGGTCGAACAGCACGTGCGACGTGCGGCCGATCAGCTGCCAGCCGCCGGGCGACGTGGCCGGGTAGATGCCCGTCTGCGCACCGCCGATGCCGACCGAGCCGGCCGGCACTTCCAGGCGCGGCGCCGCGCGGCGCGGCGTGTGCAGCGACGCATCGAGGCCGCCGAGATAGGCGAAGCCCGGCTGGAAGCCGACGAAGAACACGACGTATTCGCCGGCTGCGTGTCGCGCGACGACTTCGTCGGCCGGCAGCCCGGTATGCGCGGCGACGGCCGCCAGGTCGGGGCCGGCCGCACCGCCGTATTCGACCGGGATCTCGATCTCGCGGCCGTCCGCATGCTCGACGTCGGCGGTTTCCCATGCGTCGCGCAGCGCGGGCGTGAGCGACTCGGCCGTCGCGGCGAGCGCGTCGAACACGATCGTCAGGTTGTTCATGCCCGGCACGACGTCGATCACGTCGGGCCATGCGCGCGCGATCTCGGCGACGGCCCAGACGCGGCGCTGGCAATCGAGCGTGGCGGGCGGCGGCACCTCGCAGACGAGGGCGGCATCGCCGAGCGGATAAATGCGGGGTTGCGTCATCGGACTGGCACGGTTCGGACGGCAATGTTAGCGCACATTGTCAATAACATATCGATAACTTACCAATAAGCGTTTTCGCCTAGCCCGTATACCCGGGCTTCTGACGTACACTCGGCACACCCTGACATCCTGCTTGCGCCGCCTTTCCATGAAGCGTCCCCCGACCAAGATCGTGTCATCCGAACACCTCGTTTCCGATTCGAGCGCGGAGCTGTCGGAACTCGAATACGGGCTCATCATGGCCGGCAATGCCTTCAACCGCTGGATGGTGCGCTGCATGTCGGCCGCGGGTGCGAAGGACATGACGGCGGTCGAGGTGTCGCTGCTGCATCACGTCAGCCATCGCGAACGCAAGAAGAAGCTCGCCGACATCTGCTTCGTGCTCAATATCGAGGATACGCACGTCGCGACCTATGCGCTGAAAAAACTGATCGCGCGCGGCTATGTGAAAAGCGAGAAGAGCGGCAAGGAAGTGTTCTTCTTCGCGACCGACGCGGGCCGCGAGCTGTGCATGAAGTATCGGGAGGTGCGCGAGCATTGCCTGATCGAGACGCTGAAGGACAGCGGCCTCACCAACGAGCAGATTGGCGACGCGGCGCAGTTGCTGCGCCACGCATCGGGCCTCTACGACACCGCCGCGCGCGCGGCGGCGTCGCTGTAAACGATTGCGGACAGGACGGTCGACGCGGTGACGCGCGGCATGCCGCAGACGCCGCGTCGCGCGCCCCGTCATCCGGCGGCCGGGTAAAGCGCGCCGTCGGTCACGATCCAGCGCATCGCGAGATCGTGCGCTTCGGCCGGCAGCGCATCCACGCGGCACGCTTCATACGCAATGCCGACCGTCACCGGCAGCGTCTCGCCCGGCCACACCGCGAGCGTGCGGTCGTAATAGCCGCCGCCATAGCCGAGCCGGTAGCGCTGCAGATCGAATCCCACACACGGAATCAGCAACAGATCGGGCACGACGACGACCCCGGACGCCGGCTCCGGAATCCGGTGATGCCCTTCGCGCATCGGCGTGTGCGCATCCCACGCATGGAACGCGAGCGGCGTGTGCTTCTCGCCGATCACCGGCAGCGCGGCGCGGCGACCTGAGCCTGCCGCGGACCACGCGAGCACCGCGTCGCGTGCGTCGAATTCGCCCGGCAGGGGCCAGTAGAAGCCGACCGTGCGCGGTGCGAGCCGTTCGAGCAACAGGCGCAGCCGCGCGTCGAGCGCGGCATTCGCGGCGGGCTGCGACGCGGCGTCGCGACGCGCGCCGGACAGCGCTTTGCGCAGTGCAACCTTCGGGTTCGGCACAGGGTTGCATGCTATGCTTTCGCTCACTTCGTGCTCCATTCAAAACGATGTCGAACAGCCTTTTCCGAGTATATCGCGCGGTCGCGTTCGCGCTTTCGGCCGCCGCGCTCGTCGCGGGCACGGCCGCGTGCGCCGCACCGAACGACGACACGCTCGCCGGGGACGACCAGATCTTCGTGCAGCTGCGCGAAGCCGCGCGCCGCAACGACGCCGCGAAGGCCGCGCAGCTCGCGGCGATGATTCCGAACTATCCGGTCCCGTCCTACGTCGAGTATTTCCAGATCAAGCCGCAACTGTTCGATTCGACGGGCCGCGCACGTGTCGACGCTCCCGACGCCCCCGTGCAGTCGTTCCTGCAGCGCTACGACGGCCAGGCAATCGCCGACCGCCTGCGCAACGACTACCTGCTCGTGCTCGGCGCGCGCCACGACTGGCGCAGCTTCGACGACCAGTACAAGCGCTTCGTGCTCGACGACGACACGCAGGTCAAGTGCTACGCGCTCGAATCGCGCGCGGCGCGCGGCGAGAACGTCGCCGAGGCGGCGCGCGCGCTGCTCGTCGAGCCGAAATACTACGGCGACGCCTGTGTCGACCTGATTACGGCGCTTACCGTCAACCAGCAGTTCACGAGCGACGACGTGTGGCTGCAGGCACGCCTCGCGTACGAGCAGAACTACACGACACTCGGCGGGAAGATCGTCGACGCGCTCGGGCCGCGGCCGGTCGGCTTCGACCAGGCAACCAGCGCGCCGCCGCTGTACCTCGCGCGCGGCGTCGGCCCCGACGCGGCATCGCACCAGCTCGCGCTGATCGCGCTCGGCCGCATGGCGCGCAACGATCCGGACGCCGCGGCGGGAATGCTGACGTCGATCGCCGGCTCGCTGACGAAGCAGGAGCAGGCGATCGCATGGGGTGCGATCGGCTACCAGGGGGCGATCAAGCGCTCGGCGCTCGCCTCGGTCTGGTATGCGAAATCCGCGAACGCGCCGCTGTCGAACCCGGGTTACGAATGGCGCACGCGCGCCGCGTTGCTCGTCGGCAACTGGCCGATGGTGCGCTGGTCGATCGAACAGATGCCGCCGTCGCTGCGCAGCGATCCGGCGTGGATCTACTGGCATGCACGCGCGCTCAAGCAGAGCGGCGACACGCTGCAGGCGAACCAGGAATTCGAGCAGGTCGCGGGCCAGTTCAACTTCTACGGACAGCTCGCCGGCGAGGAGCTCGGCCAGCGCACGTCGATCCCGCCGCGCACGAAGGTGAGCGACGCCGACGTCGACGCGATGAGCAAGATCCCGGGCTTCGCGCTCGCGCAACGCTTCTATGGGCTGAACCTGCGCCTCGAAGGCAACCGCGAATGGAACTGGCCGCTGCGCGGGATGACCGATCGCCAGCTGCTCGCGGCCGCCGAATACGGCAAGCGCATCGACCTGCTCGACCGCACGGTCAACACGGCCGACCGCACGAAGGCCGAGCACGATTTCACGCTGCGCTACCCGTCGCCGTACCGAGACATCGTCGAGCGCTACGCGCAGTCGACCGGCCTCGACGTCGAATGGGCGTACGGGCTGATCCGCCAGGAATCGCGCTTCATCACGAACGCGCGTTCGTCGGTCGGCGCGGGCGGGCTGATGCAGCTGATGCCGGCCACCGCGCAGATCGTCGCGAAGAAGCTCGGGATGGGCACGATCACGCGTGCGCAGATGCATGACATCGATACGAACATCCAGCTCGGCACCTGGTACCTGTCGGACATCTACAACAACTTCGACAGCTCGCCGGTGCTGGCGACGGCCGGCTACAACGCGGGCCCGGGCCGGCCGCGCCAGTGGCGCCAGGTGTTGACGCAGCCGGTCGAAGGCGCGATCTTCGCGGAGACGATTCCATTCAACGAGACGCGCGACTACGTGAAGAACGTGCTGTCGAATACCGTTTACTACGCGGCGCTCTTCGAAGGCAAACCGCAGTCGTTGAAGAAACGCCTAGGCATGATCTCGCCCTGATCCGCCATCTTCACACTGCCGCGCGAGACGCGGCAGTGTGCTTTTGAGGTCACCATCATGGATCGTCAGACCGTCGCGCTGTTGGGTGGCACCGGCTTCATCGGCAGCCGGCTCGTCAATGCGCTGATCGACGCCGGCAAGCAGGTGCGGATCGGCACGCGGCGGCGCGAGCATGCACGCCACCTGCAGATGCTGCCGATCGAGATCGTCGAGCTCGACGATCTCGATACGCGCACGCTGGCGCGGTTCGTTGCCGGCGCGCATGCGGCCGTCAACCTCGTCGGCGTGCTGCACGGCGGCCGCGGCACGCCGTACGGGCCCGGGTTCGAGCGCGCGCACGTCGCGCTGCCGGCCGCGCTGGCCGCCGCGTGCGTCGAAGTCGGCGTGCGGCGCGTGCTGCACATGAGCGCGCTCGGCGCCGATTCGCACGGCCCGAGCATGTACCAGCGCTCGAAGGGCGACGGCGAGGCCGCGCTGCATGCGGTCGCGGCGACCGATTCGCTCGCGCTGACGATCTTCCGCCCGTCGGTCGTGTTCGGCCCCGGCGACGCGTTCCTGAACACGTTCGCGAACCTGCAGCGCACGCTGCCGGTGCTGCCGCTCGCGATGCCCGACGCGCGCTTCCAGCCGGTGTTCGTCGGCGACGTCGTGCGCGCGTTCGTCAACACGCTCGATCTCGCGGCCGCGCACGGCAAGACCTACGAACTCGGCGGCCCGACCGTCTACACGCTCGAGCAACTGGTGCGCTATTGCGGCACGCTGGTCGGCCGTCAGGCACGCATCGTGCGCCTGCCCGACGCGCTCGCGCGGCTGCAGGCGAGCGTGTTCGAATGCCTGCCCGGCGAGCCGGTGATCACGCGCGACAATCTCGCGTCGATGTCGGTGCCGAACGTGCTGTCCGGGCCGCTCGCGCCCGAACTCGGGATCGCGCCCGCGAGTCTCGAGAGCATCGCGCCCGCGTATCTCGGCCATGCCGCGCGGCGCTCCCGCTTCGACTGGTTCCGCTCGCGCCGCTAGGCGTCGCGGGCCGTCGCTTCCGTCATTCACTTTCGCGCTTTTCGGAACCTCGCCATGAAACTCATCATTGGAGATAAGAATTACTCGTCGTGGTCGATGCGGCCGTGGCTGCTGCTCGCGCATTTCGGCATCCCGTTCGACGAGATCGCCATCGAGCTGCGCCGCGACGACACGGCCGCGCGCATCCGCGAGTATTCGCCGACCGGCAAGGTGCCGTGCCTGATCGACGACCACGGCGTCGCGATCTGGGATTCGCTCGCGATCGCCGAGACGCTCGCCGAGCGCTATCCGCAGTTCCCGATGTGGCCGGCCGATCCGCTCGATCGCGTGCATGCGCGCTGCATCTCGGCCGAGATGCACTCGGGCTTCGCCGCGCTGCGCACGCAGATGGGGATGAACGTGCGCGCGTCGATGCCGGGGCGCGGTGCGACGCCCGATGCGCTTGCCGACGTCGCGCGCATCGACGCGCTGTGGGGTGCATGCATCGAGGCATCGGGCGGACCGTTCCTGTTCGGTGAATTCGGGATTGCCGATGCGATGTATGCGCCCGTCGTGATGCGTTTCAACACGTATGCGCCGGAGTTGTCGCCGGAGGCGGCCGGGTATGCCGCGCGCGTGACGGCGCTGCCGGCGGTGCAGCGCTGGATCGATGCCGCGCGCCGCGAAACCCACGTGATCGCCGAATACGAACCGACGCCATGAACATCTACGCAGTAGGCGGAGCGATCCGCGACGAATTGCTCGGCGTGCCGGTGCAGGACCGCGACTACGTGGTGGTGGGCGCGACGCCCGAGCAGATGGCCGCGCAGGGCTTCCGGCCGGTCGGCAAGGATTTCCCCGTGTTCCTGCATCCGGATACGCAGGAGGAATACGCGCTCGCGCGCACCGAACGCAAGACGGCGGCCGGCTATCACGGCTTCCAGTTCTACTACGCGCCGGACGTGACGCTCGACGAGGACCTCGCGCGGCGCGACCTGACGATCAACGCGATGGCGCGTGAAGTGAGCCCGGAGGGCGCGCTGGTCGGCCCGGTGATCGATCCGTTCGACGGGCAGGCCGACCTGCGTGCACGGGTGTTCCGACACGTCGGCGACGCGTTCGTCGAGGATCCGGTGCGGATCCTGCGGATCGCGCGCTTTGCCGCGCGCTTCGCGGATTTCACGGTCGCGGACGATACGCTCGCGCTGATGCGGCGGATGGTCGACGCGGGCGAAGCGGACGCGCTGGTACCCGAGCGCGTGTGGCAGGAGATCGCGCGCGGGCTGATGGAGGTGAAGCCGTCGCGGATGTTCGCGGTGCTGCGCGAGTGCGGCGCGCTCGCGCGCATCCTGCCCGAGGTCGACGCGCTGTGGGGCGTGCCGCAGCGCGCCGACTACCACCCGGAAGTCGACACGGGCGTGCACGTGATGATGGTCGTCGACTACGCAGCGAAGCAGGGCTACTCGCTGCCGGTGCGTTTCGCGGCGCTCACGCATGATCTCGGCAAGGCGACCACGCCCGCCGACGTGCTGCCGCGCCATGTCGGCCACGAAGGCCGCAGCGTCGACCTCATCAAGCCGTTGTGCGAGCGGCTGCGGGTGCCGAACGAGTGCCGCGATCTCGCGCTGGTGGTCGCGCGCGAGCACGGCAACCTGCATCGCGTGATGGAAATGGGCGCAGCCGCGCTGGTGCGGCTCTTCGAGCGCAGCGACGCGTTGCGCAAGCCCGCGCGCTTCGCCGAGATGCTGCAGGCGTGCGAATCGGATGCGCGCGGCCGGCTCGGGCTCGACACGCAGCCGTATCCGCAGGCCGAGCGGCTGCGCGTGGCGCTGGTGGCGGCGCGCAGCGTCGACGCGGGCGCGATCGCGCGCGGCTTCGCCAACGATGCGATGCAGATCAAGGACGCCGTGCATCGCGCGCGCATCGAGGCCGTCAAGCAGGCACTGGCGATCGGGGAATAGTGCGCAAGCGCCGGGTGGCGTGGTGCGCCGCCCGGCCGGCTGCCGTCATTGTTTCGTGCGGGCGGTGGCGCGGCGGGCCGGGGTGGCGGCGGCCGGACGTTTGCCGGCGGCCGCGCGCGGCTTCCCGGCCGCTGGCTTGGCCGCCGGGCGGGTCGGCGTGTCGACGGGCGCGGCCGCGATCGAATCCGCGTCGCGCTCGCGCTTCGGTGCGGGTTTGCGGCGGCTCACGCGCGGTTCGCCCGGCGCCGCGCCGGCATCGCGTGCGAGCAGTCTGATCTTCATCGCCTCGGATCCCAGCTCGGCGCCGTTGTCGTCGAAGAGCGGCAGCGTGCCGACCGCGATCATTTCGGCGGCCCCGTCGCCAACGTTCGCGACGCGGTGGCGCTTCCTCGCGTCGAAGTGCAGCGAGTCGCCGGCAGACAGCGGGTAATCCTTCTTGCCGATCGTGTAGCAAAGCCGGCCGGTCAGCACGTACACGAACTCGTCGCCGCCATGCGCGACCCATTCCGATCGGTAGCCCTCCATCATCCGGACCTTGAGCGCGTTGATCTGACTGCCGTCGAAGGTGGTGGACAGCCGCTCGTACCACTGCGACGCGGCATCGACCGCGTACGGTTCGCGGCGTCCCGCGTGCGAGTCGGGCTGCGCCTGGCGCGGCTGGTCGATCAGCGTGCCGAGCGGCACGTTCAGCGCCTTCGCGACGTTGACGAGCGACGACAGCGAGATGCCGGTGAGGTGGCGCTCGACCTGCGACAGGAACCCGACCGACAGGTTCGCTTCGGTCGCGACTTCCAGCAGCGTCTTCTTCGCTTCCCGGCGCAGGCGGCGAATGCGCTGGCCGATACGCATGATGTCTGAATCCATGAATCTCTTTCGTGGCAACGAGTCGCAAGGCGAGCGGAGGGGCGGTGCCGTCGCCGGGATGCGGCTTTCCGCGAATCGCACGAAGCACGGCCGTCGGGACGACGATGCCGGCGCATTGTACCGCGCACGCCGGCGCCCGGACGCCAGGACGCCAGGCGCCCCGCGTCATGCAGGGCCGCGCGGGGCCGCGCCGCCGTCGCGCGCGGTGCCGGCAATTTTAGCCCTACGAAAATTTTGGCTTGACCTCGATTTCAGCGTGCACTAGATTCTGTCGCTCGCATCAAACAAAGTTAAGTGAGACAAAAATTTCCCCGAAAATCCGTCGACGGAACGACACCGCGGCACGGCTGCCCGCCGGGCCGCGCTTCGTCCCCGCACGGGCGGCGTGCCGCGCCAGGCATGCGCCGGCGCGTGACGCCGCCGGCCGCCGACAACAATCAATAACGGGTATCCGATGATCGATCGACTGAAATACAGCTTCTCCGGCCTTCCCTCGTACGACGCGTCCGTCGCCGACACGCAGGCCGGCCTGTCGCGACTGCTCGACGCCGCCCGGCTCGACGCGGTCGTGGTCACGTCGCAGGACGAATACATCACCGAATACCTGCCGCGCCGCAACAACCCGCGCTACGCGCTGTCGGGCTTCGACGGCTCGGCCGGCTGCGGGATTTTCCTGAGCGCGGCGACCGCGCAGGCGCTCGGCGTGCCGCCGTTCGTGCTGTTCGTCGACGGCCGCTATCACCTGCAGGCCGAACAGCAGTGCGACCCGGCGCGCGTGCGCATCGAAAAGCTCGGGATGAACGTGACGATCTGGCAGGCGCTGGCCGACTGGCTGCTCGCGCACGCGAGCCGGCTCGCGCGCGTCGGCTACGACGCGCTGCGGATCAGCGTCGCGCAGCGCGACCGGCTGGTCGAGCGCACGCAGGCGGCGTCGCTCGACTGGACGAGCCTCGTCGAGCGCGAAATCGACCGCGCGATCGGGCTGCCGGGCTGGGTGGTCGAGCGGCCGATCTTCGAACTGCCGGACGCGATGACCGGCGCGAGCGTCGCGGACAACCTCGACGCGCTGAACCGGCGGCTCGCCGCGCACACCGGCGCGGCGCCCGGCAAGACCGCGTTCTTCACATGCGCGTCCGACGATCTCGCTTACCTGCTGAACAGCCGCGGCTATCACATCCCGAATGCATCGTCGCACCTGGGCTTCCTGTTCGCGGTCGGCGAGCAGGTCGCGCTGTTCCTGCCGGAAGGCTGCGACCGATGTCCGGTCGAGCTGGCGTCGTATCCCGCGCTGCACGTGATCCGGCGCGACTTCGCCGAACTCGAGCGTTTCCTCGCGCAATTCGCGGTCGACCACGTGTGCTACGGGTTCGAATCGGTCAACTGGGCGCTCGTCGAGTCGGTGCGCCGCGTGTGGCCGCATGCGCGCCACGCCGATTTCAACCCGGTGGAGGCGCTGCGGGCCGGCAAGACGCCGGCGGTGCTCGACCGGTTCCGCGACGCGTTCGCGCGCAGCTCGGCGGCGATCGCCGAAACGATGCGCTGGGCGAAGGCCGGCGAGCCGGGGCAGCGCCATACCGAGTACGACCTGGCCCGCACGATCAACGACGCGTACGGCGCCCGCTCGGCGGTCGCGCTGACGTTCCCGTCGATCGCGGCGAACGGCGCGAACAGCGCATTCGCGCACTACACGGCGGCGAGCGCCGACGTCGAGCTGACGGAAGGCGAGCTCGTGCTGCTCGACAGCGGCGCTTACTACGACGCCGGTTTCGCGACGGACTGCACGCGCGTCGTGCTGCGTCGCACGCAGCCGGAGACGGTCGCGCAGCCGTGGCAGCGCGAGATCTACACGGTCGCGCTGAAGGCGTGCATCAAGGGGCTCGTCACGCGCTTCCCGAAGACGGCGACGGGCGGCGACGTCGATGCGACGGTGCGCCAGGTGTGCCGCGACCACGGCTACGATTTCGGCCACGGCACCGGGCACGGCGTCGGGATCCACGTGCACGAGGGCGGTGTGCGGTTCGCGCCGGGCGCGCAGTACGGGCTGGTGCCGAACGCGGTGATTTCGGTCGAACCGGGCATCTACCTGCCGGGCAAGGGCGGCGTGCGGATCGAGAACATCGTGATCGTGCGCGCGGACGACGAAGCATCGGACACCGTGGCGTTCGAGAACATCGTCACGGTCGGCTACGACTGGGACCTGATCGACGTCGAGCTGCTGAACGACGACGAGCGCGCGTACCTGCGCGACTACGAACGGCTTTGCGTGGAACGCGGCACGCAGGTCACCGCGTGTCCGCTGCTTTAAGACGGGGGAAGTGCGCGCGGCCGCGGCAGGGTCGCGCGATGCGCAGCCGGCGCGTCGGTGCGCCGGCGTGATCGGTACGTCAGTGGAATCGGGGCAATCGGTGAAGTCGGTGCAGTCGGGGCATCAACGCATCAGCGCCGACACACGCCCGTCCGGGCCATAGACCCCGGCCGGCGCGGGCGCCGAGCGCAGCACCGCGAGCGCGCGCTCGTTGTAGTCCATCCGGATCCGGATCAGCATCCCGTTGGTCGCATTGGCCTGGCGCGCGCGTTCGGCGGCCTGCAGCAGCAACTGCCAGCGGCCGGCGAGGCGGGCATCGCGCTCGGCGGCCTGGTCCATCCCTTTCTTGCCGGCCGGAAAGCCGAGCGCGGACAACTGCGTGTCGCGCGTGCGCTCGAGCTGCGCGAGCCGGTCGATCAGCGCGCTTTTCTTCTCGACGATGCCGGGCAGCATTTCAAGCGGCTCCGGCGTCGTCAGTGCCTTTTCCTCGTAGGCGAGCAGGGACGCGAACGCTTCGACCGTCGCGTGTTCGTCGTTGACCGTGGCCAGCAGCTCTTCTCTCATCGCGTCATGCTCGTCGCGCCGGCACGCGTGTCCGCATGCCGGCAAACCAGGGGACCGGTCAGGGCGTGACGGGCCCCGGGCCGGCTCAGTTGCCCTGCGGGCGCTGCTTTTGCAGCAGGTCGCGGGCGGTATTCAGTACGCCGTCGGCGATCTTGTTCACGTCGATCGTCAACGTGCCGTTGTTCAGCGCGTCCTTGATCGACTGGACGAGGGCCGTGTCGATGTCGGCGCTGCCGGAGGCCGACAGCGAACGCAGCTGGCCGGACAGACCCGACAGGTTCACGGTCGTGTCGCCGCCGGTCGATCCTGCGTCGGCCACCTGCGCGGACGACGACGATGCCGCGCCGGATTGCGCGCGGGTCGCGCCGTTGCCGGTCGACGCGAGTGGGCTCGGGTTCGGAGTGGAATCGATCTTCACGATGGGTTTCCTGTACGGTATGACCCAGATAACGGCCGGGTCGGCCCGAACTTTAGCATCGTGAGCCCGAAATCCTCCGAATAAACAATTCTTTACAATCTTGCGGCGCGATCCGTCCCTATAGCGGAATTTCCACGGTCCCGGCGTCCTTGACGATCGCCGTGACGATCTGGCCCGCCGCCATCCTGACCCGCACCGACTGGCCCGGCGCCGCATTCGCGAGCGCGCTGCCCTCGGCCGAGATCGTGAAGCCGGGTCCGGCCGCGACGACCCGCACCGTCTGGCCGGCCGACACCGACGCGGCACTCTTCAGCATGTCCTGGCGCAACGGCAGCCCGGCCGAGATCCGGGCCAGCGCGATCGCGCCGACCGCCTGCGCGGGATCGGTGATCACCGCCAGCGGCAGCACCGTCAGGTCGCCGTCGCGCGCGACGAGGTCGGCCGCGGTGAGCGGCTCGCCGGGCGCGATCTGCCGAGCGGCGACGTAATAGGTGGCCTGCACGGCGACCTTCGCCTGCAGATAGACGGTCCACGGCCGCTCGCCGGCGCAGCGCACGCCGACCGTCGTGCGGCCCCACAGGCGCGCACCGGTCGGCAGGAACGGCTCGAGCGTCGTGCACGCGGCGAGCCCGCGCGGAAACGCGGCCGCGACGGTCGCGGTGGTCTTGCCCGGCAGGCCCGCGACCTGCTGCTGCAGGAACGCGAGGGCCGTGCGCCGGATCGTGTCGGGGTCCTGCTGGCCGGGCAGCGTGGCCGGCTGGGACGCGGTGGTGGCCTGGGCCGGGTTCACGGCAGCGCCCGGCGCGCGAGAGGCCGGCGCGGCTGAAGCGGCCCGGGCCGCCGCCATGCGCGCGGCGATGGCCGCTCGCGCGGGATTCGATGCGGGTTCGGCCGTGCCGGCGACGACGGTCGCGACGGCACCCGGATCGGCGGCGCGCCGCGCGTCATCGCCTGCGTTCGTGCGCGCGGCGGCGTAGGCGGGGCGCGG
>NZ_CABVPN010000018.1 GCF_902499115.1 Burkholderia diffusa | reverse complement strand
TGGCGTCCCCTAGGGGATTCGAACCCCTGTACTCACCGTGAAAGGGTGATGTCCTAGGCCTCTAGACGAAGGGGACATAATCTTTTCAGATCTGTCTGACTTTCGCTATTCACTCATCATCAACAGCGAAGGCCGAAATTCTAACTGCTTTAAATCATTTTGTGAAGCATTTATTACTACCACCACTGCTGCTTCGCAAATCAATCCATTCTGCTCTGATGGTGGAGGTAAGCGGGATCGAACCGCTGACCTCTTGCATGCCATGCAAGCGCTCTCCCAGCTGAGCTATACCCCCTTGCAGAACAGAAATGAGATTATATGGACCGAATTTGAACTTGTAAATACCCTTTTTGCGATCCGAGCGAATTTTTTTGCGAAGCCGCCGCGATGTCATGCACGGGCGGCTTCGCCCCGCCCCAACCTCAGGCCAGCGCGCCCTCGATGCGCGACACCACGATGTCGCGACCGAACAGTACGAGCACCGCGTCGATCGACGGCGTATGCGTCGTGCCCGCCACCAGCAGGCGCACCGGCATCGCGAGCTGCGGCATCTTCAGCTTGTGCGCGCCGAGCGTCGCCTTCAACGCGGCGGACACCGCCTCCTTCGTCCACTCGGCTGCCTTCAGCGCAGCGACGAGATCGGCCAGCGCCGGGCGCACCGCATCGGTCACGTGCTGCGCAAGCGCGTCGGCGTCCGGAGCCGGCACGCGGTAGAACATCGCGGCGCCTTCGGCGATCTCCTTGACCGTCGTCGCGCGATCCTTCATCAGGCCGACTACCGCGTCGAGCGCCGGGCCCGTCGCAATCGCCGCGTCGTCGATGCCGAGCGCCGCGAGGAACGGTTTCGCCAGCGCGGCGAGGCGCGCGTTGTCCGCTTCCTTGATGTAATGGGCGTTCAGCCAGCTCAGCTTGCTGTGATCGTATTGCGCGGGCGACTTGCCGAGATGCTCGAGGTCGAACCATTCGACGAACTGCTCGCGCGAGAAGATTTCGGCGTCGCCGTGCGACCAGCCGAGACGCGCGAGGTAGTTGACGACCGCCTCCGGCAGGAAGCCCGCGTCGCGATACGCCATCACGCTCATCGCGCCATGCCGCTTGCTCATCTTCTCGCCCTGCTCGTTCAGCACGGTCGGCAGGTGCGCATAGACGGGCGGCTCGCCGCCGAGCGCGCGCAGGATGTTGATCTGGCGCGGCGTGTTGTTCACATGGTCGTCGCCGCGGATTACGTGCGTGATGTTCATGTCCATGTCGTCCACGACCACGCAGAAGTTGTAGATCGGCGTGCCGTCCGGACGCGCGATCACGAGGTCGTCGAGCTCCTCGTTCGAGATCTCGACACGCCCCTTCACCGCGTCGTCCCACACGACCGTGCCGGTCAGCGGGTTGCGGAACCGCAGCACGGGCTTCACACCAGCCGGCGGCTCGGGCAGGACCTTGCCCGGCTCCGGACGCCACGTGCCGTCGTAGCGCGGCTTGAGGCCAGCCTCGCGCTGGCGTTCGCGCAGCGCGTCGAGTTCCTCGGCCGACATGTAGCACGGGTACGCGAGCCCCTGCTCGAGCATCTGCGCGAGCACCGCGCGATAGCGGTCCATCCGCTGCATCTGGTAGATCGGGCCTTCGTCGAAATCCAGGCCGAGCCACTGCATCCCCTCGAGGATCGCGTCGACGGCTTCCTGCGACGAACGCTCGACGTCGGTATCCTCGATACGCAGCACGAACGTGCCTTTCATCTTGCGCGCGAACGCCCACGGATAGAGCGCGGAGCGGATGTTGCCGAGGTGGATGAAGCCGGTGGGACTCGGCGCGAAGCGGGTACGGACAGGACGGGTCATAAACGGTAACTCGAACGCCTGGGGCGCATGAATGATTCGACGCGGGATCGACGGCGACAGCCCGGACAGCAATGGGGCCGGCCGCGCCCGGAACGGGAAAGAAGCCGGAATTATACTCGCGCCGGTCTTCGCGCCAAGCGCGCCGCTTGCTTTATGATGTGCGCGCCGCGGCCGCCAGCCGGCGCCGCGCCGGCCGCCCGGTTTCTGCCGCACGGCCGCTCGGAACCTATCGCCGCCGCGGGCCGCCCGGCCCGCCGCCAAGCCGCCGGAGAACCACACGATGTCGTCCCCTCGCCTGTCGCGCCGTCATTTCACGATCGCATGCGCATCCGCCAGCCTCGCCGCTTGCACGTCGTTCGGCGACAAGTCCCGCCCCGACAACGCCGCGAATCCCACGCAGTCGCGCGAGAAGCCCGTGAAGATCGGCATCGCGCTCGGCGGCGGCGCCGCCCGCGGCTTCTCGCACATCGGCGTGCTGAAGGCGCTGGAGGCGCGCGGCATCCCGGTCGAGATCGTCGCCGGCACGAGCGCGGGCTCGGTGGTCGGGGCACTGTACGCGTCGGGGATGAGCGGGCTGCAGATCAACAAGATCGCGCTCGACATGGATCAGGCGGCGATCAGCGACTGGGCGCTGCCGTTCCGCTCGCGCGGGCTGCTGCAGGGCATCGCGCTGCAGAACTTCCTGAACAAGACGCTCAACAACCGGCCGATCGAAAAGATGGCGAAGCCGCTCGGCGTCGTCGCGACCGACCTGCAGAACGGCCAGCCGATTCTGTTCCAGCAGGGCAATACGGGGCTTGCGGTGCGCGCGTCGTGCAGCGTGCCGTCGGTGTTCGAGCCCGTGAAGATCGGCAACCGCGAATACGTCGACGGCGGTCTCGTGAGCCCGGTGCCCGCGTCGTTCGCGCGCAAGATGGGCGCGAACTTCGTGATCGCGGTCGACATCTCGTCGCGACCGGACGGCGCGGCGACCAGCAACCCGATCGAGATGCTGCTGCAGACCTTCACGATCATGGGTCAGACGATCAAGACCTACGAGCTCGACAAATACGCGGACGTCGTGATTCGCCCGAACCTCGCGGCGATGGGTGGCAGCGACTTCAACCAGCGCAACGCGGCCATCCTCGCGGGCGAAGAAGCGGTCGCGCGCATCATGCCCGAGTTGCAGCGCAAGCTTGCGGCAGCCCGCGGGGCAGCAGCGGCATAAGCGGACGCATCGCGGGGCACGACGTGTAACGAGCCGCCACCGGCGCCGACGCCCCCAACCCGCCGCTTCCGCGCCCCCAAAGCAAAAAACCCTGCCGCCTTTCGGTGACAGGGTTTTTTCATCCGGCCGATCGCCGGCGTGCGTCAGTTGCTGCCGTTCGCCGCGTCGTCGCCGATCGTCGCGCGCACGCGTTGGCGCAGGTCGTCGGCCTTCATCGGGAACGCCGATTCGATCCGGCGCGCACCGGTGAAACGCTTTTCCCAGTAGCCGCTGTCGAGATCGTCGACGCGAACCGTGCTGCCCGTCGACGGCGAATGCACGAACTTGTTGTCGCCGATGTAGATGCCGACGTGCGAGAACGTCCGGCGCATCGTGTTGAAGAACACGAGGTCGCCCGGCTTCAGGTTGCTCATGCTGACCTTCTCGCCGACGCGGCTCATCTCTTCCGCGCGACGCGGCAGCGACATGCCGAGCGTGTCCTGGAACACGTAGCGCACGAAGCCACTGCAATCGAGGCCGGAATCCGGCGAGTTACCGCCCCAGCGGTAGCGCACGCCGATCATGTTCAGCGCGCCGACGACCACGTCGCCTGCCTTGCCGGCCATGCCGGCGAGGAACGACTTCGCGCCGCCGCTCGACGGCTGCGCGCTAGTCTGCTGGAGGGACGAATTCGACCCGATTTGAGTCGAATTCGTGACATTCTGGTTAAAACTGCTGACTTCGTCGGCGAACGCGACGGGAGCTGCTGCGAACAGGGCGCCGATGAACAGCCCGGCGAGGGTGCGCGCGCATGCCTGGGTCAGGGATCGATGCTGCATTGGTCGATGGAATGTGCTTAAAAATCAGCTGATTGGCGGAAAATTTCGGTCGATACTAGCCAGCGCGTAATCGTTTGTCAAAACAAATTAAAAAATACAATCGAGATAGTCAGACCATTGGACGCCTATCACGCTTTCCAGACCGCTTTCAACAGCTTTTGTGTGTAAGGATGTGACGGTTTCGTGAAGATATCGGCCACGTCCCCGGACTCGACGATCGCCCCGCCCTGCATCACCGCGACCCGATGCGCCATCGCGCCGATCACCTCCAGATCGTGGCTGATGAATACATAGCCGAGGTTGTATTTCTGTTGCAAATTCGCGAGCAGTTTCAGCACCTGCTGCTGGATCGACACGTCGAGCGCGGAAGTCGGTTCGTCGAGGATCAGGATGCGCGGCTCCAGCACGAGCGCGCGCGCGATTGCGATGCGCTGGCGCTGCCCGCCCGAGAATTCGTGCGGATAGCGATGCAGCACCGTGCGGTCGAGGCCGACTTCGCGCAGCACGGCCAGCGACTTCGCGCGGCGCGCGTCCGGCGTCAGCTCCGGGCGATGCAGTTCGAGCCCCTCGCCTACGATCCGCTCGATCGTGTGACGCGGCGACAGCGAGCTGAATGGATCCTGAAAGACGACCTGCATGTTCGAGCGCAGCGCGGTCTGTTCGCGGCCACGGTAGGTCGACAGCGCGCGCCCCTGGAATTCGATCTCGCCGTGCGCCGTCCGTTGCAGCCCGAGCAGCGCCATCGCGAGCGTCGACTTCCCTGAACCGGACTCGCCGACGATCCCGAGCGTCTCGCCCTGCCGCACCGACACGGACACGTCCGCGACCGCCGTCACGGGCGTCGTGCCGAACCAGCCCGCGAAGCCCGGCCGCTTGCGCGCGAACTGCACGCTGACGTGGCGCGCTTCGAGCACGACGGGCGCGATCGGCAGCACCGACGCGACCGTGCGCTGCGGCCGGCTATTCAGCAGCCGCCGGGTATACGGATGCTCCGGCTCCGCGAAGATCCGCTCGACCGACCCGCTTTCGACCAGCTTGCCGCGCTCCATCACCGCGACCCGCTCGGCGAAGTGCCGCACGAGGTTAAGGTCGTGCGTGATCAGCAGGATCGCCATCCCGCGTTTTTCCGCCTCCTCGCGCTGCAACTCGAGCAGCAGATCGACGATCTGCGCGCGGATCGTCACGTCGAGCGCCGTGGTCGGCTCGTCCGCGAGCAAGAGGCGCGGCCGGCACGCGAGCGCCATCGCGATCATCGCGCGCTGCCGCTGGCCACCCGACAACTGATGCGGGTAACTGTCGACGCGCTTCTCCGGCTCCGCGATGCCGGTGCGCGCAAGCAGCGCGATCGCGCGCTTGCGCGCCTCCCCCGCCGTCACGCCGTCGTGCAGCACGATCGTCTCGCCGATTTGCGCGCCGATCGTGTACAGCGGGTTGAGCGCCGTCATCGGCTCCTGGAAGATCATCGCGATGGCCGAGCCGCGCAGCCCGCGCATCTCGCGCTCGCTCTTGCCGGCGAGGTCGTGCCCGGCGAAGCGGATCGTGCCGCTCACGTCGGCGTCGCGCAGCAGCCGCAGGATCGACAGCGCGGTCACGCTCTTGCCCGACCCCGACTCGCCGACGAGCGCGACGCGCTCGCCGCGGCCGATCGCGAGCGTCACGTCGTCGACGGCCACCGTGTCGCCGAAGCGCACGTGCAGGTGCTCGAGCGACAGCAGCGGTTCGCCCGCGTTCGATACGACCGTGTCGCTCATCGCTGGCCTCCTGCCGCGCGCACCGAGTCGGCGATCCGCGTGTCGAGCGCGTTGCGCAGCGCGTCGCCCATGAAGGTCAGCAACAGCAGCGTCGCGACCAGCACGCCGAACGTCGACAGCGAGATCCACCACGCGTCGAGATTGCCCTTGCCCTGCGCGAGCAGCTCGCCGAGGCTCGGCGTCGGTGGCGGCACGCCAAGCCCGAGGAAGTCGAGGCTCGTGAGCGCGAGGATCGCACCGCTCATCCGGAACGGCAGGAACGTGATCACGGGCGTCATGCTGTTCGGCAGCACGTGGCGCCAGATGATCTGCCAGTTCGTGAGCCCCATCGCGCGGGCCGCCCGCACGTAGTCCTGCGTGCGGTTGCGCAGGAACTCGGCACGCACGTAATCGGCCAGGCCGATCCAGCCGAACAGCGACAGCAGCACGATCAGCAGCAGGAAGCTCGGCTCGAAGATCGATGCGAAGATGATCAGCAGGTACAGCTCGGGCAGCGAACTCCAGATCTCGATCAGCCGTTGCCCCACGATATCGATGCGCCCGCCGAAGAAGCCCTGCACTGCGCCCGCGGCGATCCCGAGCAGCGTGCCGATCGCGGTCAGGATCAGCCCGAACTCGACCGACACGCGGAACCCGTACACGAGCCGCGCGAGCAGGTCGCGCCCCTGCGCGTCGGTGCCGAGCCAGTTCGCGCGCGACGGCGGCGCCGGGTTCGGCACGGTCGAAAAGTAATTCAGCGTGTCGTAGTAATAGCGGTTCGGCGGATAGACGACGAAGTTGCCCGGCGCCTCGAGCCGCTTGCGGACATACGGATCGAGATAGTCGGCCGGCGTCGGGAAGTCACCGCCGAAGGTCGTCTCCGGATACGCATGGAACATCGGGAAATAGGTCTGGCCGTCGTAGCGCACGACGAGCGGCTTGTCGTTCGACCATAGCGGTGCCGCGAGGCTCGCGGCGAACGCGACCGCAAAGATGACGAAGCTCCAGTAGCCGAGGCGCTGCTGGCGAAAGCGCTGCCAGACGCGGCGCGCGGGCGAAGGTGACACGCGCGCGCGCGCCGCGTCGATGCGGGACGACACGACGGCCCGGTTCATCGCGCACCTCGCCCGGCGAGCGCGGGCAGGCGGACAGGCGCGCCGACGAACGGCGTGCTGGCGGACGGTTTCATGTCAGCGCTCCAGATTGTCGAATTGAATGCGCGGGTCGACCCACACGTAGCAGAGGTCGGAGATCAGCTTGGTCGCGAGCCCGATCAGCGTGAACAGGTACAGCGTGCCGAGCACGACCGGATAGTCGCGCCGCACGACCGACTCGTACGACAGCAGCCCGAGGCCGTCGAGCGAGAATAGCGTCTCGATCAGCAGGCTGCCCGTGAAGAATGCGCCGATGAACGCGGCTGGAAACCCGACGATCAGCGGCAGCATCGCGTTGCGGAACACGTGCTTCC
This sequence comes from Burkholderia diffusa, assembly GCF_902499115.1. GTDB lineage: Bacteria > Pseudomonadota > Gammaproteobacteria > Burkholderiales > Burkholderiaceae > Burkholderia > Burkholderia diffusa. Next base: position 162,305 of record NZ_CABVPN010000018.1, on the reverse strand, counting down.
ACAGCACGGTGCGCTCGGCGAGCCCTTTCGCGCGCGCGGTCAGCACATACTGCTTGCGGATTTCGTCGAGGAACGCGTTCTTCGTGAGCATCGTGATGACCGCGAAACTGCCGACGACCGATGCGGTGATCGGCAGCGCGATGTGCCACAGATAGTCGAGCACCTTGCCGGCGAGCGACAGCTGGGAAAAGTTGTCCGATGTCAGCCCGCGCAGCGGGAACAACTGCCAGAACGACCCGCCACCGAACAGCACGAGCAGCAGCACGCCGAGCACGAAGCCCGGAATCGCATAGCCGACCAGCACGATGAGGCTCGTCGCGACATCGAACGGCGAACCGTTGCGCACGGCCTTCGCGATGCCGAGCGGCACGGAGATCAGATAGGTGACGAAGAACGTCCACAACCCGATGCTGATCGACACCGGCAGCTTCTGCACGATCAGCGACCACACGCTCTGGTGGCGGAAGTAGCTATCGCCGAGATCGAAGCGCGCGAAGCGCTTCAGCATCAGCCAGTAACGCTCGAGCGGCGGCTTGTCGAAGCCGTACAGCGCCTTGAGCTGTGCGAGCTGCTGCGCGTCGACGCCGGTATGCGCACGCATCCCGAACGGCGCCGCGCCCTGTTCCGTCGCGCCCTTGCGCAGTTCCTGCACGGCCTGTTCGACCGGGCCGCCCGGCACGAACTGGATCACCGCGAACGTGAGCGTGAGCACGCCGACGAGCGTCGGGATCATCAGCAGCAGGCGTTTGAGGATGTAGCTCCACATAGGGCGTCGACTCGCGATCGATAGGCTGGGTTGAACGAAGGGCCGGCAGGCTTCAGTGATCGGGCTTGGCCCACCAGGTCGACACGACCCAGCCCTCGGCCGAATAGTACAGCGGCAGCGTCTGTGGATAGCCGAGCGTGCGCTTGTAGGCGATCCGGTGCGTGGTGCTGTACCACTGCGGAACCGCGTAATAGCCATGCATCAGCACGCGATCGAGCGCATGCGTCGCGTCGAGCAGGTCGTCGCGCGTCTGCGCGGCGCCGAGCGCATGCAGCAGCGTGTCGACGGCCGGCGACTTCAGGCCGATGATATTGTCGGAGCCCGGCTCGTCGGCGAACTTGCTGGCGTAGCGCGAGAACTGCTCCGCGCCCGGCACCTGCACGCCCGGCAGGCGAACCGTCGTCATGTCGTAGTCGAACGCGTCGAGCCGCTTCTGCAGCAGCGCGTAATCGGCCGTGCGAAAGCGCGCGTCGATGCCGAGCTTCGCGAGATTGCGCTGGTAGGCGGTCACGACGCCTTCCATCGCCGCGCCCGAATCGTCGAGAATCTCGAACGTGAACGGCTCGCCCTGCGCGTTGCGCAACGCGCCGTCGCGGTAGGTCCAGCCGGCCTGCGCGAGCAGCGAGCGCGCCTTCAGCAGATTCGCGCGCAGCGAGCCCGGCGGGTTTGTGTTCGGCTGCGTGACCATCGGCCCGAACACGGCCGGGTCGAGCCGCGCGCGCAACGGCTCCAGCAGTTTCAGCTCGCCCGGGCCCGGCGTACCGGTCGCCTGCAGGTCGGTATCGGCGAAATAGCTGTCGAGGCGCGTGTACGCGCTATAGAACAGCTGGCGGTTCAGCCATTCGAAGTCGAACGCGAGATCGAGCGCCTGGCGCACGCGCACGTCGCGAAACTGCGGGCGGCGCAGGTTCATGAAGAAGCCCTGCATGCCCGCGCCGTTGTGCTGGCGGAATTCGCGCTTGACGAGCTCGCCGCTGTCGAAGCGCTTGCCGACGTCGCGTCGCGTCCAGTTGCGCGCGATGTATTCGACCAGCACGTCGTACTCGCCGGCCTTGAACGCCTCGAGCCGCGCGACGCCGTCGCCGTACAGCTTGTAGACGATCCGCTCGAAGTTGTCGGTGCCGATCCGCACCGGCAGATCGGCGCCCCAGTACGCGGGATTGCGCCGGTACGTAATGGTGCGGCCGTTGTCGTAGCGCTCGATCAGGTACGGGCCGCTGCCGATCGGCTGTTCGAACGCGAGCTGGTCGAACGGAATCCGCGAACCGTCCGCGCGCAGCCCCCACTTGCGCGAGAACACCGGCACGCCGCCGGCGATCAGCGGCAGCTCGCGGTTCGCGCTGCGGAATTCGAAGCGCACGGTCGCGGGGTCAACCACCACGGCCTTCGCGATTTCGGCGAAATATGCGCCGAACTGCGGTGCGGCCAGCTTGCTCTTGAGCGTGTCGAACGAGAACCGGACGTCCTCGGCCGTTACCGGATCGCCGTTCGAGAAGCGCGCGCGGGGATTCAGGTGGAACGTGACCGAGCGGCGGTCCGGCGCGATCGCGATGTCGTCGGCGAGCAGCCCGTAGGCGGATGACGGTTCGTCCATGCTGCCGGTCGCCAGGCTCTCGAACAACATGTCGATGCCCGGCGCAGGGTTGCCGCGCATCGTGAACGGATTGAACTTGTCGAACGACGTCAGCCGGTTCGGGTTCGCGAGCACGAGCGTGCCGCCCTTGGGCGCGTCCGGGTTCACGTAGTCGAAATGCTTGAAGCCCGGCGGATATTTCGGCTCGCCGTACTGCGCGATCGCATGGGCCGCGTGCGCGGCCGTCGCGGCGAGTACCGCCTGTATTGCCCATGCTGCCGCCGTGCGGCCGGCGGCACGTACTGCACGCGCGGCGCCGAAGCGGGTGCGCGCGGCGGCGGCCCGGGGCGAACCCTTCGTCATAGAGGCCCTGTCGGTCGATTGAGGGATGGAACGTGGGTCGATTCTACCCATTCAATTCGACGTCGAGCCAGCGTGCGGCTTTTCGCGCGTGGCGCCAACGCATCGCGACCGCCGCGCGCGGCACGCGCAGGCAAAAGAAAACCGCCTCGCGGGCGGTCTTCATCTCATGCGCGCATGTCGATCAACGCCAGCCGTTGTGGCGGCCGTTATCCCAATGACCGTGACCGCGATCGCCGCCCCAGCCGCGGCCATGATGGCGATACCACTCGTCGCGGCCCCAGTAGCGGCGGCCGTCCCAGTAACGATCGCCGTGCCAGCCGATCACGATCGCCGGTGCCGGCGCGTAGACGGGCGCCGGTGCATACACGGGCGCCGGCTGGTAGACGACCGGCGGAGGCGGCGGCGCATACACGGGCGCGGGCGCGACGTAGACCGGAGCCGGCACGCCGACGTTGATCCCGACATTGACTCCCGCCATTGCTGCGCCCGACACGAGCAAGGCCGTCATACCGGTCAAGAGCGAGGCAATACGCAAAGTCTTCATGGATTCCTCTTCGAGTTGTTTCATGTGTGATTCGACTATAGCGACAAGCGCCGTCCCGGCATATTTCAAGTTTGTAAGAACTGATGCGCAGCGTCGCAACGGGAAGCGCCCGCTAACGTCTTGTAACAATTGGCGCCCGGCCGTCGCGCCCGCCTGCCCGGCCCGCCTTGCCGTGCCGGCCGAGGGCCCGTTCCGCCCTTCCTGGAACATCTTTCATCCTGGCCCGCGCCCGGCGTCAAGCGGCGCAGCTTTGACGCTCGGCGGACCCGCGCTCGCGGTCGGCATTCTCGTCGACGATGCGACCGTCACTATCGAGAACGCAAACTGGCACCTCGAACAGGCCAAGGGCGTCCGCGGCGCGATCCTCGACGGCGCGAAGCATCGGCTCGCCGCGGAGTACCGCACGGACTGCTCGCCTGCGCTGACGGCTGACGCGGGCACGAGCACGCACTGACGACCGGTGCGTATTGCGCGGCCGAAATGAGAAAAAGGCGGCACTCGCGTGCCGCCTTTTTTGCATGAAGCGCATGGAGATCGTCCGCTGCGCCGCGATGCCGTTCAGCGTGACATCATGTTCATGCTGACGTTTTGCATCACCCACAGCGTGCCGACGATCAGGATCGCCGCCGTCAGCACGGTGTAGCTGAACGCCATCACGTTCCAGCGCTGGCCGGACGAACCGTTCATGTGCAGGAAGTACACGAGGTGCACGACGATCTGCACGAATGAGAGCGCGGCCAGCGCGATCAGCGACGCGTGCGGCGACAGCACGCCGCCCATCACGAGGCCGAACGACGCGGCAGTGAGCAGAACCGACAGGATGAAGCCGGCGACATAGCCGCCGACACTGCCGTGCCCTTCTTCTAGTTGAGACGAATGCGAATGAGCCATTTAGATCACGCTCGCGAGATAGACAAAGGAAAACACGCAGATCCACACGATGTCGAGGAAGTGCCAGAAGAGGCTCAGGCACGTCAGGCGCCGCAGGTCGCGATCGGTCAGGTCGCCGCCGCGCAGTACGATCTGCCCGGCGAGCACGATCATCCACAGCAGGCCGGCCGTCACGTGCAGCCCGTGCGTGCCGACCAGCGTGAAGAACGCCGACAGGAACGCGCTGCGCTGCGGACCCGCACCGTCCGCGATCAGGTGCGAGAACTCACGTAGTTCCATCGCGAGGAACGCCGCGCCGAGCACGAACGTCACCGCGAGCCACGCGAGCAGCGCGCCGCGCCGCTGCTTGTACGCGGCCAGCATCGCGAAACCGTAGGTGATGCTCGACAGCAGCAGCGCGGCGGTTTCGACCGCGACGCCCGGAATGTCGAACAGGTCCTTCGCGGTCGGACCGCCCGCATACTGGTTGCCGAGCACCGCGAACGTCGCGAACAGCGCCGCGAAGATCACGCAGTCGGTCATCAGGTACAGCCAGAAGCCGAACACCGAGTGCGACGGCGGATGGTCGTCGTGCTCGAGCAAGGTTGCGCTCAAGGTTTTCTGCAACATCAGTTGGCCTCCAGTTCCACGTCGTCGACATGCGTGGCCACGCGTGCCGCAGGTTGCTTCTCTTCGATCCTGCGCACCTTCGATGCCGGGATGTAGTAGCCATCGTTGTCACGCGAGCTGTAGATCACCAGCGTCGCGACGATGCCGACCAGGCCGCCGATGGCCATCCACCAGATGTGCCACACGAGCGCGAAGCCCAGCAACAGGCTGAAAATCGCGACCACGAGGCCCGCACACGTATTCGACGGCATGTGGATGTCGCGGATCGTCGCCGGGTTCGGCCGGCCGTCGCCGCGTGCCTTCATGTCGGCATACGCGTCGAGCGTGCGCACTTGCGGGATCACCGCGAAGTTGTATTCGGCTGGCGGCGACGAGGTCGCCCATTCCAGCGTGCGGCCGCCCCACGGATCGCCCGTGGTGTCGCGGTAAGCCGGCAGGTTGCGGTTGCGGATGCTGACGACCAGTTGCAGCAGTTGGCATGCGATGCCGATCGCGATCAGCACGGCGCCGAACGCGGCGACCAGCAGCCACGGATGCCACGCCGGGTTGTCGTAGTGGTTCAGACGGCGCGTCATGCCCATGAAGCCGAGCACGTAGAGCGGCACGAACGCGACGTAGAAGCCGACCTGCCAGAACCAGAACGCGGCCTTGCCGAGCTTCTCGTTCAGCTTGAAGCCGAACGCCTTCGGGAACCAGTAGTTGAAGCCAGCGAGGTACCCGAACAGCACGCCGCCGATGATCACGTTGTGGAAGTGCGCGATCAGGAACAGGCTGTTGTGCAGCACGAAGTCCGCGCCCGGAATCGCCATCATCACACCGGTCATGCCGCCGAGCGTGAACGTGACCATGAAGCCGATCGTCCACAGCACGGGCGTCGTGAATTCGATCCGGCCGCGGTACATCGTAAACAGCCAGTTGAACACCTTCACGCCGGTCGGGATCGCGATGATCATCGTCATGATGCCGAAGAACGCATTCACGTTCGCACCCGAGCCCATCGTGAAGAAGTGATGCAGCCACACGAGGAACGACAGCACCATGATCGCGCAGGTCGCGTACACCATCGTCTTGTAGCCGAACAGCGGCTTCTTCGAGAACGTCGCGATGACTTCCGAGAAGATGCCGAAAGCCGGCAGGATCAGGATGTACACCTCCGGATGGCCCCACGCCCAGATCAGGTTCAGGTACAGCATCGCGTTGCCGCCGGCTTCGTTCGTGAAGAAGTGCATGCCGAGGTAACGGTCGAGACCGAGCAACGCGAGCGTCGCGGTCAGGATCGGGAACGACGCCATGATCAGCACGTTCGTGCAGAGGACCGTCCACGTGAACACCGGCATCTTCATCAGCGTCATGCCGGGCGCGCGCATCTTGATGATCGTCACGAAGAAGTTCACGCCGGTCAGCAGCGTGCCGACACCCGAGATCTGCAGCGCCCACAGGTAGTAGTCGACCCCTACCCCCGGACTGAACTGCAGCTCCGACAGCGGCGGATACGCGAGCCAGCCCGTCTGCGCGAACTCGCCGATCACGAGCGACACGTTGATCAGGATCGCGCTGACCGCGGTCATCCAGAAGGACAGCGAGTTGATGAACGGAAACGCGACGTCGCGCGCGCCGATCTGCAGCGGCACGATCAGGTTCATCAGGCCGACCATGAACACCATCGCCATGAAGAAGATCATGATCACGCCGTGTGCCGTGAAGATCTGGTCATAGTGATGCGGCGGCAGGTATCCGGGCGCGTTGTAAGCGAGCGCGAGCTGCATGCGCATCATGATCGCGTCGGCGAAGCCGCGCAGCAGCATGATCAGTGCGACGATGATGTACATCACGCCGAGTTTCTTGTGGTCGACGGTCGTCAGCCACTCCGTCCACAGCCACTTCCAGCGGCCGGTGATCGTCAGCGCGGCGAGAATGCCCAGCACGGCCAGCCCCATGAAGGCGCCGGCCACCATGATGATGGGCTGATCGAACGGGATCGCCGATAGTGTGAGTTTGCCGAACATGCGTTACCCCTTCGTGCCGCAGGCGGCGTCCTTCAGGTCGAGGACGTGGCCATCGTTGTATTTCGCGATGATGTTGTGGAAGAGCCGCGGATCGACCGACGAGAAGTAGCGCACGGGCGCCTTCTCGCTTGGCTGCGCGACGGTGCCGTACACGGTCGCGTCGAGCCGGTCGGGCGAAGCCTTCACCTTCTGCACCCAGGCGTCGAACTGCTCGCGCGGCTCGGCGAGCGTGCGGAACTTCATGTCGGAGAAACCGCGGCCGCTGAAGTTGGCGGACGTGCCCGCATAGTCGCCGGCTTCGTCGGCGATCAGATGCAGACGCGTCTGCATGCCGGCCATCGCGTACACCTGGCCACCGAGCTGCGGAATGAAGAACGAGTTCATCACCGAATCCGACGTGATGCGGAAGTTCACCGGAGTGCCGACCGGAATCGCGAGCTGGTTCACCGACGCGATGCCGAGTTCCGGATAGATGAACAGCCACTTCCAGTCGAGCGCGACGACCTCGACGTCGATCGGCTTCACCGACGACTCGAGCGGCTTGTACGGATCGAGTTCATGCGTGGTTTTCCACGTGAGCACGCCGAGAAACAGGATGATCAGCGTCGGCACCGTCCAGATCACGACCTCGATCGCGGTCGAGTGCGACCAGTTCGGCGCGTAGGCGGCGTTGCGGTTCGATGCGCGGTAACGCCACGCGAACCACAACGTGAGCAGGATCACCGGCACGACGACGATCAGCATCGCCCATGTCGACGTCGCGATCAGCGCCTTTTCCGCGGCGCCGACGCTTCCTTTCGGATTTAGTACATCTAAATTACAGCCTGACAGGCTCAGCGCCGCGCCGATCGATATCAGCGCCGTCCAGCCTCTTGAAGCTTTTCTTTTCATCACACAGCCCGAGGGTCATTGAATCCGTTGCGTATGCCCGATGCGCATTCGATCCACGAAAGTGGCCGAATCATACGTCGCGCGGGTGCGACGAAAAACCGGTGGATGCGGCAAATCATCATTGCAAAATCTGCCGTGAGACAGATTGTCGCGGGGCAATTTCACGCGGCCGGACGGCGAGCGCGAGCCGGCCGGACGCCGCCCGCGCCAGCCCGTATGGATGTGCGCACAACGACTGCGCGTCAGGCAATTAGCCGTGCCTCGCTGCCATGTACGCCTGCGCAGGCGCGCCACCGTCCCCGGCCGGCAGCTTCGAATGGCTGGCGTCGTCGATCAGCCGCGCAACGGTCGGATCGATCGCGTCGGTGAACGGCTTCGGATCGACGCCGACCATCAGCACGATCAGCGCGAGCGACGCGAACATCACGATCTCGCGGCGGCTGAGGTCGGCGAGCTTCGCGATGCGCGCGCTCGCGATCTTGCCGAACACGACGCGCTTGACCATCCACAGCGTGTACGACGCGCTGAGGATCAGCGTGAGCGCCGCGATCGCGCCGATCCAGAAGTTGACGCGAATCGCGCCCATGATGACCATGAACTCGCCGACGAAGCCCGACGTGCCCGGCAGGCCGACGTTGGCCATCGCGAACAGCAGCGCGAACGTCGCGAAGCGCGGCATGACACCCGCCACGCCGCCATACGCGGCGATCTCGCGCTGGTTCGTGCGATCGACCAGCACGCTCACGCACAGCAGCATCGCGCCCGCGACGAAGCCGTACGACACGAGCTGCACGATCGCACCCTCGACGCCGATCTGGTTGAACAGAAACAGCCCGAGCGTGACGATCCCCATGTGCGCGACCGTCGAATATGCGAGAAGCTTGCCGAGATCAGTCTGCGCGAGCGCGATCAGGCTCGCGTAGACGATCGCGAACAGCGACAGCGCGATCACGGCCGGCGCGAAGAAGTGGCTCGCGTCCGGCGTGATCGGCAGCGCGAAGCGCAGGAAGCCATAGCCGCCGAGCTTGAGCATCGCGAGCATCAGCGCCGCGCCCGTCGGGCCGTCCGTGTAGACGTCGCGCAGCCACGTATGCACCGGCCACATCGGCACCTTGACCGCGAACGCGGCGAAGAATCCGAGGAACACCAGCAACTGCGGTGCGAAGCCGAGCTGCAGCGTGCGCCATGCGTTCATGTCGAACGTATGCGACTTCGCGTACAGGTACAGCATCGCCATCAACAGCAGCAGCGAACCCGCGAACGAGATGAAGAAGAACTTCACGGCCGCGTAGACGCGGTGCTCCCTGCCCCACGTACCGATCAGCAGGTACAGCGGAATCAGCGTCGCCTCGAAGAAGATGAAGAACAGCAGCCCGTCCTGCGCGACGAACACGCCGACCATCAGCCCCGACAGGATCAGGAACGACGCGTAGTACTGCGCGACGCGCACCGTCACCGACTCCCACGACGCGATCACGACGACGAGCGTCGTGAAGGCGGTCAGCACGACGAGCCACAGCGATGCGCCATCGATCCCGACGCGCCAGCCGGCGTTGAAGGCCGCCAGCCAGTTGCGGGTTTCGGCGAACTGCATCGCGGCCGACTGCGAATCGAAACCGGCGACAAGCGGCACGACGGCGGCCAGCCCCGCCAACGCGCCGACGAGCGCGATCAGTCTCGTGCGCTGCAGATGACGGTCGGAACCCGCACGCAGCAGGCACGCGCCGAACAGGATCGGAACCCAGATCGCCAGGCTCAGAAAGGGGAAATCAAGCATGTCAACAGGCCTTGAGAAGGTCGCGCACTGCATTGGGAACAGGCGCGACGAAGGGAACGAAATCAAATCGACAGATAGATTTCGTGGATCGCCATTGTTGGCAAAATGTAAAGCGGAATCAGCGCAAAGGTTGACGCCGCTCAAGCGCAATCGGGTTAACCAGCATAAGGCGATTGATTATTTTTTGCATCGCAGCAAAGCTTCGTTTCACGATGCCCGGATACGCCGCTGATTTTTATGAGTAATTTTTTGTAATGCGACGCAGCGTCGATCGTGTGAATCGGTGCGATGCCGCATTTTTGTCTGAAGACCGATTCTTCGGGGTGCAGGCGGTGAATGCGGGGAAGGATGAATGAGACCGATTCAATCCTTACATCGATACTTTCATTTTCACTTCAATGACGGCCGATCGGCGCGATCCGGAACACCGGAAGTCGCGGTGCATTCCGTTAGCGCTGATGGCTCAGCCTGTCCCACACGCGCATCGTCACCGCTCGATAGTGGTTGTGTTGCGCGGGGAAATGGACGAAACGGCTGTCGCGCGTCGCATAGACCGGCGACGACGCGAGCGACATCGCATCGACGATGTAGCGCGCGTCGATCATGCCCGCCTCCAACAGTTCGACATAGATCGCCTGCTGATCGCCGCCGCTCGCATAGACCGACGACCGATCGCCGATATTCTCGATGCGCGCGCATATGCGCTCGACCAGTTCGCGCATCGGCGCGACGTTGCGCACGCCGATCATGCACGAGTTGATCGCCCAGGCCGTGTGATCGGTGCCGATCACGAAATCGCGGCCGTCGATCACGCTGTCGACCGTCTGCCGCTGGTCGATCGCGAGGATGTCGGCGTCGACCCAGAACACGAACGCGTGATCCGGCAGATGTTCGCGAATCAGGTGCAGCTTCGCCCAGTTCGCATCGACCCCGGCCGGCAGGAACGCGGGCGGTTCGCGATACGCGTGGTACGCATAGCCGTGTCGCGCGCAATAGCGAACGAAGTTCTCTTCGTGGAGATCGCCGTAACCCGCGATGTGCGACGTGTGCAGACTCACGAACGCGATGTCTGCATGCGGGTTCAGGTGCCGCGCCGGCTCGCGCGTTCGTTGCTGCGCGGCGCGCCAGTCATCCATCGCGCGCGGCTGCTCGCCCCGCTGAACGCGCGCCGCATCGTCGACGAGCGCGAGCACGTAGCGAAAGTCGTAGTCGGGCGTCGGCGCCCATACGCCATCGATCTGCTGCCATTCCGGCGCGTGGTGCGCCACGAGCGGATGCGCACCGACGACGCCGTCGATTGCAAGCCCTTCGCCCCACACTGTCTGGGCCGACGCGAAATAGCCGGTCGCGAGCGGCTGATCGAACGGCAGCGGCGGGAAGTGCTCGGCAAGCAGCGTCGCCTCGCATGCATTTTGCCGCTCGGGCAGGCGCATCGCCCACTTGCCGAGCTCGACCACCAGCTTGCGCAAGCGCTCGCGCACGTCGGGCACGTTGCGAAAGATCATGCCGCTTGCGGCGGGCAACGGCGACTTCGACGTCTGCGTCGTGACGATCGCGTCATAACCGTCCGCGACATCCGGCAACGCATGCTGCCCGAACACTACCGAGAACGGATCGAGCACGAGCAGCAACGCACCCTGCTCCATCGCGACGAGCTGCGCGATGATCGCGTGGTACTTGTGGAGCACCTGCTGACGCTCGCCGTATACGTGCGTGCCGTCGACGATCGCGTGCCGGTAGCCGCGGCCTCGCGCGTAACGTCCGTGATTGTCGACAAGCCCGTCGACGGGTCGATGCGAAAGGATGGTCAGTACGGAATGCATGCGTGCCGGAACTCCGGATTGAGCCGCGCGAGGCGATACGCCTATTTAGCGCATGAGCGCTGCTCAAGTCGAGCATTGATTGGCTATCCGGACGACAGCGTGGCGACGAGCGGCGAGCCCGTCAGCGCAGCGGAAAAGAAAAAGCCCCGCAAGTCCGAGAACTTGCGGGGCTTTGTCACCGCTTTTGGCGGAGACGGAGGGATTCGAACCCTCGATCCAGGTTTTGGCCCAGATGCTCCCTTAGCAGGGGAGTGCCTTCGACCTCTCGGCCACGTCTCCCAAACCTTCGCTCGCACCAGGGAGGCAGTGCGACGAGAACAAGATCATATAGGGTTTGGAGCCGTTGGTCAATTTCCATGATGCATTTTCTTCAATGCATCACAAAAAATTCACGCGGCCTGATCAAGTTCGAATGCCTTGTGCAGCGCGCGAACAGCCAGCTCCATGTATTTCTCGTCGATCAGCACCGAAATCTTGATTTCGGACGTCGAGATCATCTGGATGTTGATGCCCTCTTCCGACAGCGTGCGGAACATCTTGCTCGCGACGCCCACGTGCGAACGCATGCCGACGCCGACGACCGACACTTTCGACACCTTCGGGTCGCCCTGCACGCGCTCTGCGCTCACATGGCCCTGCACCTGGTTGGTGAGGATGTCCATTGCCTTCTGGTAGTCGCCGCGGCCGACCGTGAACGTGAAGTCCGTCTTGCCTTCGACGCTCTGGTTCTGGATGATCATGTCGACGTCGACGTTCGCGTCGGCAACCGGGCCGAGGATCTGATACGCGATGCCCGGCTTGTCGGGCACGCCCATCACCGCAATGCGTGCTTCGTCGCGCTGGAACGCGATGCCGGAAATGACTGCCTTTTCCATGGTCTCGTCTTCTTCAAAAGTAATCAGGGTGCCCGAGCGCATTTCTTCGTCGAGCGCAATCAGCGGATCGGTCAGGCTCGACAGCACGCGCGTCTTCACCTGGTATTTGCCGGCGAATTCGACCGAGCGGATCTGCAGGACCTTCGAGCCGAGGCTGGCCATTTCCAGCATTTCCTCGAACGTCACGCGATCAAGGCGTCGCGCCTCTTCGACCACGCGCGGGTCGGTCGTGTAGACGCCGTCGACGTCCGTATAGATCAGGCACTCTTCGGCATCCAGCGCGGCCGCGACCGCCACCGCCGACGTGTCCGAGCCGCCGCGGCCCAGCGTCGTGATGTGGCCATCCGGATCGACGCCCTGGAAGCCCGTGATGATCACGACCTTGCCGGCGTTCAGATCGGCCTTCACGCGCTCGTCGTCGATCGAGTGGATACGCGCCTTCGTGAACGCGCTGTCGGTCTTGATCGGCACTTGCCAGCCGGCATAGCTCACGGCCTCGACGCCGATTTCCTGCAGGGCGATCGACAGCAGGCCGACGCTGACCTGCTCGCCGGTCGACGCGATCATGTCGAGCTCACGAGGGCTCGGCTGGCTCGAAATCTCTTTCGCGAGCCCGAGCAGACGGTTGGTTTCGCCGGACATCGCGGACGGCACGACCACCATCTGGTGCCCGGCCTGATGCCATTTTGCGACGCGTTTCGCGACGTTCTTGATGCGCTCGACCGAGCCCATCGAAGTGCCGCCGTATTTGTGTACGATGAGTGCCATTGTCGTTCTGAACAGAAGGAGAAGCCGCACGGGCGCGCTGGGCAGGCCGCGTTGCCGTTCGGTCACGCGGCTTGTGGCTGTGGACGGACGGCGAGGGGGACGGCTGGGACGCAACACGCAAGCGTGACGGATTTTGCCCGGAAGGCCGATCAGGCCGCGCAAACCGGGTACGTCACGCGGAAAACCTGCACAAATCGCTCAAAAATCGAGCCGAGCAAACGACCGAGCGTACCCGATAGAGGCCCGCTTGACAAGCCGCCCGCCGGTTTGGCAAGCGTTCCGGCGCTGTTTACCAAATGGTGAAAACCGGCGCGCGATCGCGCGGCCGGAAGTGTGCGGGCGCTACGCGATCAGCAGGTCGGGACGCCACTCGATCCGGCGCCACCCGCCGTCGCCGGACAGCCCGTCGCCATGATTCACGCCGAGCCGCGGCACGTAGACGAGCCGGTCGCCCGCGAACAGCAGCGGCACGTCACGCTGCCAGGCCGGCACACCGCGCTCCTGGAACAGGTTCTTCAGCGTGCGGCCCGGGCCGCCGGGCGACGTACGCAGCCGCTCGCCGCCCGCGCGGGCGCGCGCGGTGAGCGCGGCGCTTCGCAGCAGCGCCTCCGGCACCGCGCCGTCGCTGCCGGCTTCGGCCGGCGCGAATACGAACGTGCCGCGCCATGCCGGTACGTGCCAGACTTCCTGGCCGTCCCACGCAAGCGATGATTCGGGGTGCGGCGTTCCGGCACCGTCGTCGGCCGGCTCGGCGCTGTCGCCCGCCTCCCAGTACACGGTGTCGCGATAGAGTCGCAGACACTGCCCCGCGTGATCGATCCGCAGCGCATGCGAGTCGTGCGCGGCGCGCAGTTGCCGCATCATGTTCGCGAGCCGCCCTGCCGATGCGCCGGGCAAGCCGAGCCGGCGCATCCAGAAACGCAGCAGGTTCGCGCCGCGCGTGTCGTCAAACGCGACCAGCGCATCGCGCGACAGCGCGTGGCCCTCGTCGCGCGCGGCGCCGGCGAAATCCAGTTCGGCGAGATCGTCGAGCAGCCGTTGCGCGGCGGCCGCATGCTGGGCCGCACGGCCCAGCGCATCGCGAAAGCCCGGGAAATGCACGGCGAGCGACGGCAGCACGTCAAGGCGCAGCGCATTGCGCGCATAGCGCGTATCGCCGTTCGATTCGTCGTCGATCCACGTCAGCTCGCGCTGCGCCGCGTAGCGCTCCAGTTGCGCGCGCAACAATCGCAGCAGCGGTCGCACGCGTTCGACGCTCGTACCGTCAGGGCGATAGCGCGGCGCCATCGCGGCCAGGCCCGCAATCCCCGCGCCGCGCAGCAACTGCAGCAGCACGGTCTCGGCCTGGTCGTCGGCATGCTGCGCGACCCAGAGCGCGGCCACGCCATGACGTTCGCACATCGCGTCGAGCGCCGCGTAGCGGCGCTCGCGCGCGGTCGCCTCGACACCGAGGCCGCTGTCGCGCGGCACGTCGACACGTTCCGATTCGAACGCGACGCCGAGTCGCTCGGCCGTCTCCTGCGTATGCGCGACCCATGCGTCGGCGTTCGCACTCAGGCCGTGATGCACGTGCAACGCGACGCAGCGCGATGCGCCCGCCACGCGCACGGCCGCGTCGAGCAGCACGGTCGAGTCGAGGCCGCCGCTGTACGCGATCGCGATGCGCGCATTGGCCGGCAGATCGGCAAGCGCAACGCCGACCGCGTCGAGAACGACGCGGTCGGCGGAGAATTCGGTCGAGGGGATCACGAGACGGACGCGCGCCGGACGGCGCGCGATGCGAACACGCCGGTCATGCGCCGGGCGTGGTTTCCTTGAACTTGCCGTAGGCCATCAGGCGCTCGAAGCGGCGCTCGCGCAGCGCATCGATGCTCATGCCCTGGAACTGGCGCAGCGAATCGGCGAGCGCACGGCGCAGCAGCGCGGCCATGCCCTTCGGATCGCGATGCGCGCCGCCGAGCGGCTCGTTGATGATCTTGTCGATCAGGCCGAGCGCCTTCAGGCGATGCGCGGTCAGGCCCAGCGCTTCCGCAGCCTCGGGCGCCTTCGCGGCGCTCTTCCACAGGATCGATGCGCAGCCTTCCGGCGAGATCACCGAGTAGGTCGAGAACTGCAGCATCATCACGGTGTCGGCCACGGCGATCGCGAGCGCGCCGCCCGAACCGCCCTCGCCGATCACGGTCGTGATGATCGGCGTCTTCAGTTCGGCCATCACGTACAGGTTGCGACCGATCGCCTCCGACTGGCCGCGCTCTTCCGCGCCGATGCCCGGATACGCGCCCGGCGTGTCGACGAACGTGAAGATCGGCAACCCGAACTTCTCGGCAAGACGCATCAGGCGTTCGGCCTTGCGATAGCCTTCCGGACGGGGCATCCCGAAGTTGCGCGCGGCGCGTTCCTTCGTGTCGCGGCCCTTCTGATGGCCGATCACCATGCACGGATGGCCGCCGAAGCGCGCGAGACCGCCGACGATCGAAATATCGTCCGCGAATGCGCGGTCGCCATGCAGTTCGTGAAAATCGGTAAACAGTTCCGCAACGTAATCGAGCGTGTACGGACGCTGCGGATGCCGCGCGATCTGCGAGACCTGCCACGGCGACAGATTCGCGTAGAGGTCCTTCGTCAGTTGCTGGCTCTTCTTCGACAGCCGCTCGATTTCTTCCGAAATATCGACAGCCGAGTCGTCCTGCACGAATCGCAGCTCTTCGATCTTGGCCTCGAGTTCGGCGATCGGCTGTTCGAAATCCAGAAACGTGGTCTTCATGTGTTCGAATCCTTGGGTCTTGCAGCAGCGCGTATTCTACCCGCGCGGGCGACGTGCAAGACCGGCTCTCAACTATTGATGTTTAAAACCCGATAGCCGTCAATCGGCGCCGGCGTCCGGCGTGTCGAGACTGCGCCACATGTACCAGGTCGCGACGGTACGCCACGGCTCCCAGTTGGCGGCCACTTCACGCGCCTCGCTGCGCGTGACGGGCTCCCCGCTGAAATAATTGACGCTGATCGCGCGGATCAGGCCCGGATCGTCGAGCGGCAGCACGTCCGGCCGCGACAGGTTGAAGATCAGGAACATCTCGGCCGTCCAGCGACTGATGCCGCGGATCTGCGTGAGTTCGGCGATCACGTCCTCGTCGTCCATCGACGTCCATTTGTCGACGTGCAGCGCGCCGGACACGAAGTGTTGCGCGAGATCGAGAATATATTCCGTCTTGCGCTTCGACAATCCGCACGCGATCAGCTTGTCCGCGCCGAGCCGGATGACCGGCTGCGGTGCGAGTTTCGGACACGCATCCTCGATGCGCGCCCACAGCGCCTGTGCGGACGGCACCGAGATCTGTTGGCCGACGACCGAACGCGCGAGCGTGACGAACGGGTCGCCGCGCTTCACGAGGTGTGCGGGGCCGAACTTCGGGATCAGCTTCTTCAGGATGCGGTCGCGCTTGACGAGATCGGCGCACGCCTTGTCCCAGTATGCGGGACGCACGGCACCGTCGGCGCCGTCGACTGCCGCATCGGCTGCACGCACCTTGCGGGCCGCGTCAGCGGCCGCCATCGCGACCTCCGGCTGCGCCGCATCCGCGCCCTTCCCGCGCGCTGGCCTCGCATGACCGTTGAGCGCGCCGTTCGGCACGGCGCGCGTCGCGTCCGCCCTGGCCGCTGGCGCGCGCTTGGCCGCCGGACGCGCGGCGAGCGGAGTCGCGCGCCTGACCGGCGCTTTTCTGGCCGTTGCCATCTTGCCTCCTACCTGACGGATCGGTCAGTGGAACGCACCGCGCTCATACGCGACGCCATTCGGTCGATCCGCCCGGTTTGTCTTCAAGTGCGATGCCGGCGTCGAGCAGTTCCGCCCGAATCCGGTCCGCTTCGGCATAGTCCTTCGCTTGCTTCGCCGCGACGCGCGCGGCGATCTTCGCTTCGATTTCGTCGGCTGCGACCCCGCCTGCCTGTGCGGCACCAGTGCCCTGCTGCAGGAACACGCGCGGTTCGCGGCCCAGCAGGCCCAGCAGGCCCGCCAGCTGTTTCAGTTGCCGCGCGAGCGAGGCATCGCGCGTGCGGTTGACTTCGCCCGCCAGCTCGAACAGCGTCGCCACCGCGACCGGCGTGTTGATGTCGTCGTTCATCGCGGCCGCGAAACGCTGCGCATGCGGCTCGTTCCAGTCGAGCGCGAGCGCGTCCGGCTCGACATCCTTCAGCGCCGTATACAGGCGCGTGAGCGACGCACGCGCATCGTCGAGATGCACGTCGCTGTAGTTGAGCGGCGACCGGTAGTGCGTGCGCACGATGAAGAAGCGCATGACCTCGGCGTCGTAGCGCTCGAGCACTTCGCGGATCGTGAAGAAGTTGCCGAGCGACTTCGACATCTTCTCGTTGTCGACCTGCACGAAGCCGTTGTGCATCCAGTAGTTGACGAACGTCTCGCCGGTCGCGCCTTCGCTCTGCGCGATCTCGTTCTCGTGGTGCGGGAATTGCAGATCCTGCCCGCCGCCGTGGATGTCGAAATGGTTGCCGAGCAGCGAGCAACCCATCGCCGAGCACTCGATGTGCCAGCCCGGGCGGCCCGTCCCGTACTTCGACGCCCACGACGCACCCTCCGGCTCGTCGTCCTTCGCGCGCTTCCACAGCACGAAATCGAGCGGATCCTGCTTCGCGTCGTTCGCGGCGACGCGTTCGCCCGCGCGGAGGTCGTCGAGCGACTTGCCCGACAGCTTCCCGTAGTTAGCGAACTTGCGCACCGAGTAATTGACGTCGCCGTCGGTCGCCTGGTACGCGTAGCCGTTCGCCTCGAGCGCCTCGATCATGCCGAGCATCTGCGGGATGAACTGCGTCGCGCGCGGCTCGACGTCGGGCCGCTGGATGCCGAGCGCGGCTTCATCCTCGTGCATCGCGTCGATGAACCGGTCGGTCAGCGACTTGATCGTCTCGCCGTTCTCGACCGCGCGGCGGATGATCTTGTCCTCGATGTCGGTGATGTTGCGCACGTACGTGACCCGATAGCCGATCGCACGCAGCCAGCGCTGGACGAGGTCGAACACGACCAGCATGCGCGCGTGGCCCACGTGACAATAGTCGTAGACGGTGATTCCGCATACGTACATCCGCACTTCGCCGGGCTGGCGCGGCACGAAAACTTGCTTGTCACGCGCGAGCGTGTTGTAGATGCGCAGTGATTCCATAGAGATGAACCGTGAGCCGAAGGAAACCGCCCTGGCGAAGCTCGCCCAGCATGCGAAACGGACGGACCATCTGCCGCGGCACCAGGCCGCGCGTCCTCGATATCACATGGGGCGGTCAGGCTGCAAGCACAGCGGTGACGGCCACGAGAGGCTAAGAAAGACTGTCTGCCGCTCGCCGGAACGCGCAGACGTTTTGTTAGAATGGCTCGGAGTATAACATTCCGATTTACGCCTATGAAACCTCATCGCGGCCGCGCGCCGAGCGCTGCGACCCTCGTCGCGACCACCGTCATGAGCGTCGCGCTGACGCTTTTCGCGGCTCCCGCGGCGCATGCGCAGAAGGCCCCTGCGGTCGCCGACGGCACCCCCGAAATCGACGCGTCGATCGCCGGCAAGCAGTGGAAGCAGGCGCTCGCGCAGCTCGACGCGCGCATCGCGTCGAACCCGCACGACGTGCAGGCGCAGTTCAAGCGCGGCACCGTGCTCGCCCGCCTGAACCGCGACGACGACGCGATCCAGCAGTTCGTCGCGATCACGCAGGCCTACCCCGAACTGCCCGAACCGTACAACAACCTCGCCGCGCTCTACGCGAAGCACGGCCGCTACGACGAAGCGCGCAGCGCACTCGTCACCGCGACGCAATCGAACCCGAGCTACTCGCTCGCGTACGAGAACCTCGGCGACCTTTATCTGCGCCTCGCGGCCGAATCGTACAAGCGCGCGCAATCGCTCGGCCGCACGAGCGGCGCGACTGCGCAACGCCTCGCCGACCTGCAGAAGATCGTGTCGCCGCCGAAGGCGGCAGCGAACGCGCGCGCCGTCACGCCCGCCACGCGCGCGTACACCGATCGCGCCGCCGCGAACGTGAGCACCACTACGCTGCCGATGTCGCCGACGTTCCAGTTCAATGGTCCGTCCGGTGCGCTGACAGCGCCGTACGTCGCGCCGTCGCAGTAAGCGGCGCAACCTTCCTTCCCTCCCAATCTGAGGATCGCAATGAAACGTCTGTTGCTGGCGCTTGGCGGCGCCGCCCTTCTCGCGACCGCGCCCGCGTTCGCGCAATCGGCCACCGCGCACCCCGTCGTGCAGCTGAAGACCTCGCAGGGCGACATCCGCGTCGAGCTCTATCCGGAGAAGGCGCCGAAGACGGTCGCCAACTTCCTCGATTACGTGAAGGCCGGCCAGTACAACGGCACGATCTTCCATCGCGTGATCAAGGGCTTCATGATCCAGGGCGGCGGCTACAAGACCAACTTCGAGGAGAAGCCGACCCGCGCACCGATCCCGCTGGAAAGCCGCAATGGTCTGAAGAACCTGACGGGCACGATCGCGATGGCGCGTACCAGCGATCCGAATTCGGCCACCGCGCAGTTCTTCATCAACACGGTCGACAACAGCGGCCTCGACTACCCGAACCCGGACGGCAACGGCTATGCGGTGTTCGGCAAGGTCGTGTCGGGCCTCGACGTCGTGAAGAAGATCGAAGGCGTGGCGACGACCTCGCGCGGCCCGATGCAGGACGTGCCGGCCCAGCCGGTCCTGATCGAGTCGGCCAGCATCGTCTCGAAATAAGCACCTGCCGGCACGTCCGGCGCCACACGCGGCCGCGTCGCACGACCGGCCGCGTGCCATTTAAACCGCCTTACCGAAGGGAATTCATCATGGTTGAACTGCACACGAACCACGGCGTGATCAAGCTCGAGCTGGACGCCGCCAAGGCACCGAAGACGGTCGAGAACTTCCTCAACTACGTGAAGAAGGGTCACTATGACGGCACGGTGTTCCACCGCGTGATCAACGGCTTCATGATTCAAGGCGGCGGCTTCGAGCCGGGCCTGAAGCAGAAGCCGACCGACGCGCCGATCGACAACGAAGCGAACAACGGCCTGAAGAACGACAACTACACGATCGCGATGGCGCGCACGAACGATCCGCACTCGGCGACCGCCCAGTTCTTCATCAACGTGAATGACAACGACTTCCTGAACCACTCGTCGCCGACGCCGCAGGGCTGGGGTTACGCCGTGTTCGGCAAGGTCGTCGAAGGCCAGGACGTGGTCGACAAGATCAAGGGTGTCAAGACGGGCAACGCGGGCTTCCACCAGGACGTCCCGACCGACGACGTCGTGATCGAAAAGGCCGTGGTGGTCTGACGCATAGTCCGTTACGGAGGCACTTCGATGTTGCAGGAGAGTCCGCCGCGAAGCGTCTCCGCGGGCGTGCCGGGCGAGCGCGAATACGCGCAAGCCGCACGCCCGTTCCTGTTTCTCTCCGATCTGCACTTGAGCGAGGCGATTCCGAAGACGGTCGCCGCGTTCGAGCATTTCGTGAAATACACGGCCGACAGCGCCGACTCGGTATTCATCCTCGGCGACCTGTTCGAATACTGGATCGGCGACGACGTGCTCGACCACGATCCGTTCGCGGCGCGCATGGCCGCGCTGATGCATACGTTCTCGGAACGCGGGATCGCGCTCTACGTGATGCACGGCAATCGCGATTTCCTGCTCGGCCGGCGCTTCATGAAGGCGGCCGGCGCGATGCTGCTGCCGGACCCGGCGCTGATCACGTCGTTCGGCCAGCGCATCGTGCTCGCGCACGGCGACGCGCAATGCACGGCCGATCGCGGCTACCAGATATTTCGGCGGTTTGCCCGCAATGGCATCGCGCAAGCACTGTTTCTCGCCTGGCCGTTCCGCTGGCGTTGCGCGCTCGCGCAACGGATGCGCTCGAACAGCGAAGCGGGACGGATGCGCCCCGCTTCGCCGCGCTACGACGTCACGCGTGAAGGCATCGCCGCGCTGTTCCGGAAGAGCCGCGCGAGCGTAATCATTCACGGCCACACGCATCGCCCCGCAAGTCACGCCGAACCGGGCGGGATTCGCTGGGTACTGCCGGACTGGGATCTCGACCACGGCAAGCCACGCGGCGGCTATCTGCGCGTCGACGCCGAAGGCATCCACGCGATGCCGCTCGACTGACGCGATCGGCGCTGCCGGTGGCCGCCGGCGTGCACCGCGTTACGACTGGCGCTCGAGCGCCTTGCCTTCCAGCACCGCCGACAGCCTGCGCAGATCGAGACGCGCTGCATCCACGCCCTGCATCGTTTCCAGATGCGCGCCGAGTTGCTCGAGCGCCGCGACGATCTCGTCCACGCGCCGGCTTTCCTTCGCCGCGTGGTCGATCAGGCCGTGAATCGCGAGTGACATCGGGTCGTCCGCGTTCGGCGTGATCCCGTACGCGCAGAATGCGGCGCGCTCGGGCTGCGGCTTCGATTGCGCCGGCATCACGATGCGCGCCGGATTGCCGACCGCGGTGCCACCTGCCGGCACCGGCTTCACGACGACCGCGTTCGAACCGATCTTCGCGCCCGCGCCGACCGTGAAACCGCCGAGCACCTTCGCGCCCGCGCCGACGATCACGCCGGCCTCGAGCGTCGGGTGGCGCTTCGCGCCACGCGTGAGCGAGGTGCCGCCGAGCGTCACGCCCTGATAGATCGTGCAGTCGTCACCGACGATCGCGGTTTCGCCGATCACGACACCCATCCCGTGATCGATGAACACGCGCCGGCCGATCGTCGCGCCCGGGTGAATCTCGATACCCGTCAGGAAGCGCCCGGCCTGCGACGCGAAGCGTGCAAGCCAGTAGCGTTTCGCGCGCCAGCATGCATGCGCGAAGCGATGCAGCACGAGCGCGTGCAGCCCCGGGTAACAGGTCAGCACTTCCCAGGCACTGCGAGCGGCGGGATCCCGCTCGCGAATCGTCGCAACGTCTTCGCGCAGTCTAGTGAACATGATCTGATCTGGGCTGGGAAAAGGCCGGCGTGCCCCGCCGGCAATGGCCGGCCGTTATCGCACCGGGTAATTTGCTTATGACGTCCGCCGATTGTAGGGCCACTCGCGCGCGGCCGCACGGCGTCGCGCGTTCACCCCGCCAGCGGCACGGGTATTCGTGCGGAACGCCCGTCGCAGCTTGTCGACGAGGCCATCCGGTGGATCGGCGCCAACCAGGCCACCGACATCGAGCGGCCGATGCAATGCGGCGTTCGCGGCGGGAACGCAGCCGCCCGGCGCGCGAGCGCCCGGCAGCCGGCGTGCCGGACTGCTTACGCGTCGCCGTCGGGCGTGCCGGATTTCAGCAGGATGTGCTTCGCGATGCCGCGCAGGATGTTGACTTCCTCGCGCTCGAGACCGGTGCGTGCGAACAGGCGCCGCAGCCGCGGCATCAGCTTCTTCGGGTTGCGCGGATCGAGAAAATCGAGCGCGATCAGCGCGTTCTCGAGGTGCGCGTACATCCGCTCGATCTCATCGCTCTGCGCGAGCGTGCCGGCTTCCGCCGGCGCCTGGTGCGACGGCTCGCTCCCCTGCTCCAGGAGCGCGACGCGCAGTTCATACGCGAGCACCTGCACGGCCTGCGCGAGGTTCAGCGAGCTGTAAGCCGGATTCGCCGGGATGTGCGCGAGCGCGCTGCACTGTTCGACGTGCTCGTTCGCGAGACCCGTGCGCTCGTTGCCGAACACGAACGCGACGTCGCCGGTGCCGACCTGCGTGCACGCCTGTTCGGCGGCCGCGCGCGGCGCAAGGCGCGGCGGCCCGTATTCGCGCGTGCGGGCAGTCAGCGCGATCGACCAGTGGACGCCGGACAGTGCGTCGCCGAGCGTGGGCACGACATGCGCCGACGCGAGGACGTCATCCGCGCCGCTCGCCATCGCGATCGCTTCGGGGTCGCTCTGCACATGCGGCACGCGCGGCGCAACCAGTACGAGCCTGGAGAAACCCATCGTCTTCAGCGCGCGGGCGGCCGCCCCGACATTGCCGGGA
The DNA here is from genome assembly GCF_902499115.1 of Burkholderia diffusa. Lineage (GTDB taxonomy): Bacteria > Pseudomonadota > Gammaproteobacteria > Burkholderiales > Burkholderiaceae > Burkholderia > Burkholderia diffusa. The sequence goes on along the minus strand of NZ_CABVPN010000018.1, from coordinate 139,425 downwards.
TGGCTCGGCTCGACGAGCACGAAACGGGTGGACGTGAAGCCGCCGGACGGCGGCAGGGGCGAGGCCGTGCCCGATTCGGACGGCGCGGCGGGGTTCTGCGGGGTTTCCACTACATACGACTCGGTTCATCAGAATGGCAGTATGGTATCGCCATCGCCCCGGCAAACCCACTCGTCCGGACGGCCAGTGGGGTTTCCCCGCATTCCGGCCACCTGAAACTCTCGAAAATCGGGTAAAATCATGCGTTTACGTGTCGCATCCCGTGCGACACGGGTCGTACCCTGCTCTTTGTCAATTCGCGTCTCATCTCGTCCGGCACGTTTGCGCCGTTCCGGGCGGTGTGTTCCACTTCGTGGCGGCCCGTGCCGCCGGCTACAGGATCCAGGCTCATGCATCCCATGCTCAACATCGCTGTCAAGGCTGCGCGCCGCGCCGGACAGATCATCAACCGTGCCTCCCTCGACCTCGACCTGATCGAGATCCGCAAGAAGCAACAGAATGACTTCGTCACCGAAGTGGACAAGGCCGCCGAAGAGGCGATCATCGAGACGCTGAAGACCGCCTACCCCGACCACGCGATCCTCGCGGAGGAATCGGGCGAATCCGAGAACGAATCCGAATTCAAGTGGATCATCGATCCGCTCGACGGCACGACCAACTTCATCCACGGCTTCCCGTACTACTGCGTGTCGATCGCGCTCGAGCACAAGGGCGTCGTCACGCAGGCCGTCATCTACGATCCGAACAAGAACGATCTGTTCACGGCCACCCGCGGCCGCGGCGCGTACCTGAACGACCGCCGCATCCGCGTCGGCCGTCGCGACCGCCTGGCGGACGCGCTGGTGGGGACCGGCTTCCCGTTCCGCGAAAAGGACGGCCTCGACGCATATGCGCGCCTGTTCACCGAAATGACGCAGGCGTGCACGGGGCTGCGCCGTCCGGGCGCGGCCGCGCTCGACCTCGCGAACGTCGCGGCCGGCCGTCTCGATGCGTTCTTCGAGCAGGGCATCAACGTGTGGGACATGGCGGCGGGCAGCCTGCTGATCACCGAAGCCGGCGGCCTCGTCGGCAACTACACGGGCGACGCCGACTTCCTGCATCGTCATGAGATCGTCGCGGCGAACCCGAAGATCTACGCGCAGATGATCCCGATCCTGAACCGCTACAGCCGCGTGCATCCGGCAGCGGAGTAAATCCGGGCCGCGCCCGCGCGGCGCGGCTGACGCAGCACCGCTGCCGCCGGCACGCCGCCCCGCCCGTCTCAACACCGCCACGACTTCGTGGCGACCGTATCCGAATACTCATGTTACGGCTAAGCGAACTTAAACTCCCGCTCGACCACCCCGAGAGCGCCCTCGAGGCCGCGATCCGTGCGCGCCTCGCGGAGCTTGGCGTGCCGGCAGACGGGCTCCTCCGTTACACGGTGTTCCGCCGTGCGCACGATGCGCGCAAGCGCGCCGACATCAAGCTCACGTATATCGTCGACGTCGAAGTCAAGGACGAAGCGGCCGTGCTTCCGCGACTCGCCGGCACGCCGCATTGCGGCGTGACGCCCGACATGGCGTACCACTTCGTCACGAAGGCGCCCGAGCACGCCAACTTCCTGCGCCCGGTCGTCATCGGCATGGGGCCGTGCGGCCTGTTTGCCGGCCTGATCCTCGCGCAGATGGGTTTCCGCCCCATCATCCTCGAGCGCGGCAAGGCCGTGCGCGAGCGCACCAAGGACACCTTCGGCCTGTGGCGCAAGAGCATCCTCAATCCCGAGTCCAACGTGCAGTTTGGCGAAGGCGGGGCCGGGACGTTTTCCGACGGCAAGCTTTACAGCCAGATCAAGGATCCCCACCACTACGGCCGCAAGGTGCTCGACGAATTCGTCAAGGCCGGCGCGCCGGAAGACATCCTGTACCTGAGCCGGCCGCACATCGGCACGTTCCGCCTCGTCAGCATGGTGGAAAAGATGCGCGCGACCATCCACGAACTGGGCGGTGAAGTGCGCTTCGAAACCCGGGTCGAGGACATCGAAATCGACCAGGGCAAGGTGCGCTCGCTGACGCTGTCGAACGGCGAAACGCTCCGGTGCGATCACGTGGTGCTGGCCGTGGGCCACAGCGCGCGAGACACGTTCCAGATGCTGCACGAGCGCGGCGTGTACGTCGAAGCGAAGCCGTTCTCGCTGGGTTTCCGGATCGAACATCCGCAGGGGCTGATCGATCGCAGCCGCTTCGGCAAGTTCGCGGGTCACAAGCAACTCGGCGCGGCCGACTACAAGGTCGTCCATCACTGCAGCAACGGACGCGCGGTCTACAGCTTCTGCATGTGCCCCGGCGGCACGGTGGTCGCGGCGACCTCCGAGCCGGGCCGCGTGGTCACCAACGGCATGAGCCAGTATTCCCGCGCCGAGCGCAACGCGAATGCGGGCATCGTCGTCGGCATCACGCCGGAAGACTATCCGGGCGGACCGCTTGCGGGCATCGCGTTCCAGCGCAAATGGGAAGAACGCGCGTTCGAGCTCGGTGGCGGCGATTACAGCGCGCCGGGCCAGCTGGTCGGCGATTTCATCGCGGGCCGGCCGTCGACGTCGCTCGGCTCCGTGGTGCCGTCGTACAAACCGGGCGTGCGCCCGACCGATCTCAGCACCGCGCTGCCCGACTACGTGATCGAAGCCATTCGTGAAGCGCTGCCGCAAATCGACAAGAAGATCGCCGGCTTCGCGATGCACGATGCGGTGCTCACCGGCGTGGAGACGCGCACGTCGTCCCCGATCCGGATCCGGCGCAAGGACGATTACCAGAGCGTGAACGTCGAAGGCTTGTATCCGGCCGGCGAAGGCGCAGGGTATGCGGGCGGCATCTATTCGGCAGCGATCGACGGTATCGAAGTCGCGCAGGCGGTGGCGCTCGATCTGATGTCGGCGCACACGTCCTGATATTGCAGGCCGGACTCGGCGCACGTATGCCCATGCGCCGAGTCAAGCCTGCATTTTCAATGCTTGCCCGGGGCGAGCTCCAATCGCCACATCGGGCCGACGGTCTCCGACCGCGATCTCCGGCCTTTGCGATGCGCCGCGGCCATTTAGAGGCCGATATGCCGAACACGACTGACGCCGGGCCTGATTTCGCTTTGGTACACTTGGCGCCCAGGTTCTCTACGTTTCCACGCATCCATGGCCGCTGCACAGTCAGACAACGCGTCATCTGATTTCATGCCGGCTGACCTCAGGCAAAGCGTGATTACGCAGACGTTGCCGCATTCCCAGGTCGGCATCAGCCGACTGAAGACATCTCGTAGAAACATTGGCCGAACTGCGCCATATGAACTTGAAGACGCCGATCTCATCGTGTTGCAATTGCGCGCGTTCGGCGAACAGGAATTGTGGCTTGACGGACGCGTTGCCCGCTTTGTCCCCTATGACGCAGGGACCGTCACGATTCATGACCTCGATCGCAGATGGGTTTCCGACCTGAAGGGGGCGTTCGACTGCATCCATTTTCACCTCCCTCGCCGAACGCTGGAGGAGACGGTCGATGAAATCGGAGGCAGGCAGCGACCACAGCTTTACTTGCCGCCGCATTTGAGTGCGACGGATCCGATCATCCATCGGCTGGGCCACGCTCTGCTCCCCGCTTTAGCGCAGCCCGAGCATGCATCTCAGCTTTTTATCGACCATGTCGCGCTCGCCTTCCAGGCGCATGTCGCGCGCCTGTATGGCGGCGTCAGCGAGCGCCGGGAGAAGTCGACCTGCAAACTCACTGCGTGGCAGGAGCGAATGGCGAAAGGACTTCTTCTCGAACACCTTACCGGGAACATATCGATTGCCGATGTGGCGAAAGCATGCGGCCTGTCTCGCGGCCATTTCGTCAAAGCCTTTCATCAGACCACCGGGTTGCCGCCCCATCGCTGGCTGATCAATCAGCGCATCGAGCAAGCAATGATGTACATGCGCACGTCGTCCATGCCCCTGCAAATGATCTCGGATGCATGCGGCTTCGCCGACCAGAGCCACTTCACGAGAACATTTACGCGCGTCACCGGCGTTACACCGCGTCGTTGGCGCACGGACAACGTTTGAGGGCCGCATGAGCGACGCCTCGCTTTCGCAAGCGGGCATCTCTTTCTTGTCCGGCATGATCCGACAAGTCTTGGCGCACAAAGCTACGCCAAGACCTGCGCCACGTCGATCGATCGTCACTGCGCAGGTCGATCGCTGCGCGTGACCAGATTTCCCTTTAGTGCCGCGCTCATCGGCATGTCAAGATTCGCACCATGTGGCGGAATAGGTGATTCAAACCATTTTGCGTACAGGCGAGTGAATTCGCCACTCTTCATGAGCCGAGTGAGCGTGCCATCGACGAGTCGCTTGAACGCCGGATCGTCTTTGCGCACCATGCATGCGTATGGCTCCACCTGCAACGCGTCTCCCGTCACGGCCCACGTACCCGGGTCGTCCGCGTTGGCCCTGAGCCCATAAAGCAGAACGTCATCGAGGGCGAGCGCTGCCGCTTTGTCGTCCGCGACGATCTTTAGTGCGTCCGCGTAGTCCTTCGTCAGCACGACTTCGGCATCGATGTGCTGCGCTTCGAGTTGGCGTCGCAGCGTTTTTTCGTTCGTACTCCCGCTGACTGTCACGACGGCCTTATGCGTGAGGTCGGCATAGTCGCCAATGCGCGACGCCCGTTTTGCCATCAGCCGCGTGCCGGCATAAAAATAATTGATCGAAAACGCGACGTCCTTGCCGCGCGCCGAGGTGTTTGTCGTCGACCCGCACTCCAGATCGTAGGTGCCATTGACGAGCAGCGGAATTCGATTTTGACCGGTGACCGGCACGTAAGCGACCTTCAGATCCGGTCTGCGAAGCGCCTTGCGAACGTCGTCGACGATTGCTTCCGTTACGTCCATCGAAAAGCCGACGGCTTTATGCGGTGTCAGCAGGTAGCTGAACGGCACGGCGGCTTCCCTGTACGAAACAACGATTTGATTGGAGCGGGAGATTTTGTCCAACGTCTGCGCATTGGCGGTCATCGACGCGGCACACCCCGCGAATAATGCGGCAAGCATGGCAAAGGATGGGGATCTCATGATGCCTCTTTCACGACGCCTTCCCTGCAGAAGCTCGATTTGCCGAGCCGGCTCCGTCAGTAGCGGACCGCACGTCGTATCCCTTGCCGCGCGTCCATCAATTCCGACGTGAATTCACTTTAAGCGGAGTCGATCGCCCCCGATTGACTCAGGTCAACGGCGCAGCGGCCTCCTAACAAGTGCCGGGACTGAGTTTCAGCACGACGCCGCAACCCGTATCGAGATCCGATTGGTCGACAGGCCACCTGCCCGCCTTGGCTGATCGATAAGCGTCATGCCGGCAAGACGAGCACCGGCGCTATCCCTTGGGACCATCCGACCGGCCAAGCCGCACGAGCCAGAATTGTTGCCGGACACGGAGTCGTATCGCGCGATCAGCTGGCCTATCGGCCAACTTCGACCGTATTCGTCAAAGCCGCTGGCAAACTTGGGCAACTCAAGCAATAACTTGATGCCGGATCTATGACCACGCTGTCGCCCGAGGCCTTTGAAGGCCACACGCCAATGATGCAGCAGTATCTGCGCCTTACCTGATAAGGCTCGGCGCACGAACCTACGCTGGCTCTTTCGAGGATCGACCGTTACCCACCGGTCACAGACATCCAGCAGGCGCTTAGATCTGCTGCTGCCCGCCATCGACGAACAGCTCGATGCCGTTCACGAAGCTCGCGTCGTCCGACGCAAGGAACAACGCAGCGCTTGCGATCTCTCCGGGCTCGCCGAGGCGCCCCATCGGGATCTGGGCAGCCAGGTAATCGGCAAGACCCTGGCGTTGGACTGCATCGTCACCGGCGAGGTCGAGCAAGCCGGGCGTGCGCGTCGCACCCGGGCTGATTGTATTAACCCGGACGCGGCGATCCTTCAGATCGAGAATCCAGCTGCGTACGAAGGCGCGCACCGCGGCTTTCGAAGCCGAATACACGCTGAATGCAGCCGTGCCCGCGCTGCCTGCCGTTGAACCGGTAAGAATCACCGACGCCCCCTCGGCGAGCAGCGGCAACGCTTTTTGCACCGTGAAGAGCACGCCCTTCACATTGCGATCGAAGGTGTCGTCGTAGTGTTCTTCGGTGATGCTGCCAAGCGGCAGCATCGAACCGCCGCCGGCGTTGGCGAACAGCACGTCGAGATGCCCCTGTTCTTCCTTGATCTGCGCATACAGCGCGTCGAGCTCACCCAGCTTTGTGGAATCGACTCGTACCCCCGTCGCGTTGCCGCCCGCTTCGCGGATGCCCTTCACTGCGGCATCTAGTTCAGCCTGACGGCGGCCGGTGAGGTAGACGTGCGCGCCTTCTGCCGCGAAACGCTGTGCGGTGGCGAGGCCGATGCCGCTGGTTGCGCCGGTAACGAGTGCAATCTTGTTGTCGAGCTTGCGTGCCATGGTGCTTCTCCGTTCGTTCGGTAAGTGGATGACTGCGTTCGGTGTTTCGTGCTGCGATGTGAGGAGAATATCGACGTCCAAGGCTTATCGAAATAGAATTGATTGCAATCAAACGTTGCAAAAATGAAAAGATGAGGGGAAATGGCGAAGCTGCCTGATTTCGAAGGACTTGCTATGTTCGCGAAGGTCGCGGAGGAAGGATCGTTCGCGGCCGCGGCGCGCGCGATGGGCGTGTCGGTGGCGACGGTCTCGCGGGGCGTCGCCCGTCTCGAAGACCGGTTGGGCGCGCGGCTCTTCAACCGCACGTCGCGCCAACTCTCGCTCACCGAGTTCGGCCGGACGATCTGCGATAAGGCCGGAGAGATCTACCGTCAGGCCGAAGAAGCAGAAAGCGCCGCGCGCGAAATGTCGGTGCAGCCGCGCGGACTGGTGCGCCTGGCTGTACCGATGTCGTTCGGGCTGCGCTGGGTCGCGCCGCTGCTGCCCGCGTTTTTTCGCGCGTATCCGGAGGTGTCGATCGACCTGCATCTTTCGGATGCGTCAGTCGATCTGGTTGCCGATGGGTTTGACGCCGCACTGCGCATTGCCGCGCTGCCTGATTCGTCGCTGGTGGCACGACGCCTGTGCCCGGTCACACAATTCGTGGTGGCGTCGCCCGCGTACCTGAAGCGCGAAGGGCGGCCCGCGCATCCGCGCGAGCTGGCGGACCGGCCATGCCTTTCATACGCGTATCGCGCGCGCAGCGATTTGTGGCGCTTCACGAACGCTGCAGGCGAGGAGGAGCCGGTCAAGCCGACCGGCCCGTTGCGCGTGACGAATTCCGATGCGCTGCTGCCCACGCTGCTCGACGGCCTCGCAATTGCCGAGTTGCCCGAATTCGTCGCCAGCGAATATCTGACCGATGGCCGCCTTGAGGCGATCCTCACCGACTGGTCGCTGACGAAGGGCGGTCTTTACTTCGTCACGCCATCGGCGCGTGCACGTCCGGCGAAGGTGGCGGTGCTGTCCGACTATTTTGCGGAGCATCTCTCGGAGCCGTCATGGCGATGGCCGAAGTAACGCAGTGGCGAGGATGAGCCCACACTCTGGATGGCCGAGCATCATTGCATTGCCGCAATGATGGATCTCAAGCAAATCCATTTCGCAAATATCGCGCACACCGTATCGTCCTTCCCACTCACTGGACGACACCGTGTCAAAGGTTATCGGCGACAACTGGCCGAATGGCGAACTTCGAGGTGTCCGGTTCGGGCCGCTGGTAAACTTGGGCAACCAAAGCAACTTTTCCCGATCACATGAGCACGCCACCCACGGCCGCACCTGCAACCGTCACGCCAATGATGCAGCAGTACCTGCGCATCAAGGCCGATCACCCCGACACGCTCGTCTTCTACCGGATGGGCGACTTCTACGAACTGTTCTTCGAGGATGCGGCGAAAGCGGCGCGTCTGCTCGATCTAACCCTCACGCAGCGCGGCGCATCGGCCGGCACGCCGATCAAGATGGCCGGCGTCCCGCATCACGCGGTCGAACAGTATCTGGCGAAGCTCGTGAAGATGGGCGAATCGGTCGCGATCTGCGAGCAGATCGGCGACCCTGCGACGTCGAAGGGGCCAGTCGAGCGCAAGGTCGTGCGCGTCGTCACGCCCGGCACGCTGACCGACGCGGCGCTGCTGTCCGACAAGAACGACGTCTACCTGCTCGCGATGTGCGCGGGCCACAACAAGCGTGGCGTGGCGGTCAACATCGGCCTCGCGTGGCTGAACCTCGCAAGCGGCGCGCTACGGCTCGCCGAAATCGAACCCGAGCAGCTCGGCGCCGCGCTCGAACGCATCCGGCCGGCCGAGATCCTCACGGCGGACGGCACGACCGACGCCGTGCCCGCCGGCGCCGGTGCGATCAAGCGCGTGCCGGCATGGCATTTCGATATCGCGTCGGGCACGCAGCGCCTGTGCGACCAGCTCGACGTCGCGGGCCTCGACGGCTTCGGCGCGCATTCGCTGACGAGCGCATGCGGAGCTGCCGGCGCACTGCTGCTGTACGCGGCCGCCACGCAGGGTCAGCAGCTGCGTCACGTGCGCAGCCTGAAGGTCGAGAACGAAACCGAATACATCGGGCTCGATCCGGCAACGCGCCGCAACCTCGAACTGACCGAAACGCTGCGCGGCACCGAATCGCCAACGCTGTACTCGCTGCTCGACACATGCTGCACGACGATGGGCAGCCGCCTGCTGCGTCACTGGCTGCATCACCCGACGCGCGCGTCCGTCGCCGCACAGTCACGCCAGCAAGCGATCGGCGCACTGCTCGAAGCGCCCGTGAACGCGAGCCTCGACGCCCTGCGAACCGCACTGCGCCAGATTGCGGACGTCGAACGGATCACCGGGCGTCTCGCGCTGATGTCCGCGCGCCCGCGCGATCTGTCGAGCCTGCGCGACACGTTCGCCGCGCTGCCCGCGCTGCGCGAACGCATCGGCGCGATCGTCGCGAACGCGGATGCGCTCACGCGCATCGACGCGGCGCTCGAGCCGCCCGCCGAATGTCTCGACCTGCTGACGAGCGCGATCGCCCCAGAGCCTGCCGCAATGGTGCGCGACGGCGGCGTGATCGCGCGCGGCTACGATGCGGACCTCGACGAGCTGCGCGACATCTCCGAGAACTGCGGGCAGTTCCTGATCGATCTCGAGGCGCGTGAGCGTACCCGCACGGGCATCGCGAACCTGCGCGTCGAATACAACAAGGTGCACGGCTTCTACATCGAGGTCACGCGCGGCCAGACCGACAAGGTGCCCGACGACTATCGCCGCCGCCAGACGCTGAAGAATGCCGAGCGCTACATCACGCCCGAACTGAAGACTTTCGAGGACAAGGCGCTGTCCGCGCAGGAACGCGCGCTGGCCCGCGAGCGCGCGCTGTACGACGGCGTACTGCAGGCTCTGCTGCCGTTCATTGCCGAGTGTCAGCGCGTCGCGTCGGCGCTCGCGGAGCTCGACGTGCTCGCCGCGTTCGCCGAGCGCGCCCGCACGCTCGACTGGGTCGCACCCGCCTTCACCGACGAAATCGGCATCGAAATCGAACAGGGGCGTCACCCCGTCGTCGAAGCGCAGGTCGAGCAGTTCATCGCGAACGACTGCCGGTTCGGCGCCGAGCGCAAACTGCTGCTGATCACCGGCCCGAACATGGGCGGTAAGTCGACCTTCATGCGGCAGACGGCGCTGATCGCGCTGATGGCATACGTCGGCAGCTACGTGCCGGCGAAGTCGGCCTGCTTCGGCCCGATCGACCGGATATTCACGCGAATCGGCGCGGCCGACGACCTCGCCGGCGGCCGCTCGACCTTCATGGTCGAGATGACCGAAGCGGCTGCGATCCTGAACGACGCGACACCGCAGAGCCTCGTGCTGATGGACGAAATCGGCCGCGGCACGTCGACGTTCGACGGCCTCGCGCTCGCATGGGCCATCGCGCGTCATCTGCTGGCGCAAAACGGCTGCTACACGCTGTTCGCGACGCATTACTTCGAGTTGACGCAACTGCCCGCCGAATTCCCCCAAGCGGCCAACGTCCACCTGTCGGCCGTGGAGCACGGTCACGGCATCGTGTTCCTGCACGCGGTCAACGAAGGCCCGGCGAACCAGAGCTACGGGCTGCAGGTTGCACAACTCGCGGGCGTGCCGGCACCGGTGATCCGCGCCGCGCGCAAGCATCTCGCGTATCTCGAACAACAGTCGGCCACGCAGCATACGCCGCAGCTCGACCTGTTCAGCGCGCCGCCCGCCGTGACCGACGAACTCGAATGCGCGGATGCGCCTCCACCGTCCAACATCCCGCATCCGGCACTCGAAAGGCTGCGCGACATCGATCCCGACGACCTCAAGCCGCGCGACGCGCTCGACCTGCTGTACGAACTGCGCACGCTCGTCCGCTCGCACGATGCCGACGGGCACGCATAAGCGCACCCCGTCGGGTTGGCCGGCCCGCGCCACGGCGGCGCTGGCCGCGGCGGTGCTCGCGCTGGCGCAGGCCGGCGCGCTGGCCGCGCCGCCCAAACGTGCCGCCGCCCCCTACTCGTTCGCGGTCGTGTCGGGCGTCATCGATACGCCGGCCGACGAGCCAGCCGCGCAACGGCTGTTCGAATCGATCGCGCGCGAGCGCAATCTGGCCTTCGTCGTCTATGCGGGCAACATCAAGGGCGCGAAGGAAGCGTGCCGCGACTCGCTGTATACGCAGCGCGGCGCGATCCTCGACGCATCTCGCGTGCCACTCGTGTTCCTTCCCGGCCACGACGACTGGGTAACGTGCAACACGGCGGCCGGCGGCAACTACGACCCGGTCGAACGTCTGGACTTCCTGCGTCAGACGCTGCTGGCCGACGCGGCGCTGCCCGACCCCGGCGCGCTGCAGATCACGCGCGAAAGTGAGGTCGCCCGGTTCCGGCCCTATCGCGAAAACGCGCGCTGGCTGCATGACGATGTCGTCTACGTCGCGCTGAACGCACCGGCACCGAACAACCACTATCTGACGGCCGGCGGGCGGAACGGCGAATTCGAGGACCGCATCATCGCGAACGGCTTCTGGATCGACCACGCGGCCGAATATGCGAAGCGGCACGAAGCGCGCGCGATCGTGGTGATTTTCGAAGGCGATCCGCAGTTCGATCGCTATGAGCGTGCCGAACGCTTTGCGTGGTTGCGTTTCAACCGGCCGCGCGTCCGCGACGGTTTTCGTGAACTGAAACGAACACTGGTGAAGGCGGCGGCGGTATTCCGCGGCCCGATCCTGGTGGTGCACGCGAGCAGCGAGCCGCTTGCGAACGGCTTCCTGATCGATCGCCCGCTGCATGCGGACGACGGCGTGCTGGTGGGAAATGTGACGCGTGTCGCGATCGGACCGCGTCATCCGGCGAATCAGTGGGTGAAGGTCAACGTGTCACCGGCACGGCAGACGATCTTCAACGTGAGCGTGCAGGACGTCCCGAAGAATCTGCCGACCCCGCCCGCGCTGCCGGTCGTGCCGCGCGATAACGTCCCGCTGCCGCAGATGCCGGAGATCCCGGCCTTGCCGGCATTGCCCGACTCGTCGTCGGTCGCGCCGCCGCTTCAAGGCGACGGCACGACACCGGACGGCGCTTCGTGGCCCGCGCCGCGCCCTGCTTCAGGGCCGGCGCCCGGCCTGCCTGCCAGCTCAGTGCAGGGTACGCCCTGACGGTGCGTCGCCTTCCTCGTCCTCGTCTTCGTCCTCGTCGACGATTTCGAGGCCTTCCGCGCCATGCGCGTGCTCATGCTCGATCTCGTCTTCGGTCGCTTCGCGAACGTCCTTGACCGTCAGTGCGAATCGCAGCGCCATGCCCGCAAGCGGGTGGTTGCCGTCGAGCACGACCTTGTCCTCGGCGATGTCCGTGACCGTGTAGATCAGCGAATCCACTTCCTCGTCGCCGTCTTCCGGCGTGCCTTCGAACTGCATGCCCACTTCGATCGGCTCGGGAAAACGATCGCGCGGCTCGATCTTCACGAGTTCGGGATCGTAGTCGCCGAACGCGTCCTGCGGCTCGAGCTGAACCTGCGCCTGGTAACCGGGCTCCTGGCCGTCGAGCTGTTCCTCGATCTTGGGGAACGTGCCATCATAGCCGCCGTGCAGATAAACCATCGGCTCGTCGCTTTCCTCGATCAGATTGCCTTGCGCATCCGACAGCTTGTAAGCGACCGACACGACGGTGTTTTTTGCGATTTTCATCCAATTCTCCCAAATACAAGTCTCATTATACGATGCGCAACCGGTCTCAAGCCGAACCGCGGGATGCCGCTGCCGCCCCGCTCGGCGCGCCGCCTTCCGATCTTCCCACACCGCTGCTCGGCGGCCTCTCGCCGGCGCAATTCATGCGCCGCTACTGGCAGAAGAAGCCGCTGCTGATCCGCCAGGCGGTCCCCGGCGTGAAGCCGCCGGTGACGCGCGACGCACTGTTCGAGCTGGCAGCCGACTATGACGCCGAATCGCGACTGATCACCCATTTTCGTAACAAGTGGCAACTGGCCCACGGTCCCTTCGAGCCGGGCGCGCTGCCTGCCGTTTCGCGAAAGTCCTGGTCCTTGCTCGTGCAGGGGCTCGACCTGCACGTGGACGCGGCACGCGCGCTGCTCGACCGCTTCCGCTTCATCCCGGACGCACGCCTCGACGACCTGATGATTTCGTACGCGACCGACGGAGGCGGCGTCGGCCCGCACTTCGACTCGTACGACGTATTCCTGCTACAGGTCGAGGGCCGGCGCCGTTGGCGCATCGGTGCGCAGAAGGACCTGTCGCTGCAGCCGGACGTCCCGTTGAAGATCCTCGAGCATTTTGAGCCGAGCGACGAGTGGGTGCTGGAGCCGGGCGACATGCTGTACCTGCCGCCGCACATCGCGCACGACGGCGTGGCCGAAGGCGAATGCATGACCTGCTCGATCGGCTTTCGGGCGCCGTCCGCCGGGGAGCTGGGCGCGCAATTCCTGTATTACCTCGCGGAGCGCGGCGGCCTGCGCGACGAGCGTGGCGACGCGCTTTACCGCGACCCGAAGCAGCCGGCGGTCGACACCCCGGCGCAACTGCCGCCGGCGATGGTCGAGCGCGTCGCCGAGATCGTCGATGCGATCCGCTGGCGCAAGCGTGACGTCGCCGAATTCCTCGGTTGCTACCTGAGCGAACCCAAATCGAACGTCGTATTCGAGCCGCCGGCGCGCCCGCTGTCCGAGGCCGCGTTCGTCGCGCAGGCGTCGCGCCGGGGCGTGTATCTCGACAGACGGGCCGCATTGATGTATAACGCGCGCTCGTACTTCATTAATGGCGAGGAAGAACCGCTCGAGCACGCCGGCGAATGGCTGCCCGAACTGGCCAATCTGCGCCACATGGAGGCGAAACGGTTTGTAACACTATCCCGGGTTCCCTCAATGACAGCCTTGCTGCACGAGTGGTATTGTGCGGGCTGGATACGGGTCGGAAACCGGATTTAGTGAGCCGCCCCGTATGCCCGTGCAGATCAAATTCTGTATGGGAAAGACAACGTATTGACCCCGCATTTGTCGACGGTCGATAGGAAAGTGCATATAATTTCCGCCCAAGCCGTAGGGAAGATTCACGCTCTAGAAGTGCGTCTCCACCAGCGGCCCAGGTCGGTGTTGGAGCACATTACCGGTATTGTTTCGCGCTGTTGCTTACCTTTAACCATAAAAGGACGTGATCATGAAGAAATCCCTCCTCGTAGCTTCCCTGTTGGCTGCTGTTGCACTGGCTGCTTGCAACAAGAGCGCTGATCAAGCTGCTTCGTCGGCTGCTAGCGACGCATCGGCTGCTGCTTCGTCGGCTGCTTCGGCAGTTGCTGGTGCTGCGAGCGACGCAGCTGCTGCTGCTTCGTCGGCTACGGCTGCTGCGAGCGACGCAGCTGCTGCTGTGGCGTCGGCTGCTTCGGCAGCGACGGCTGCTCCGGCTTCGGGCGCAAGCCAGTAAGCCTCAGCATCAGCTGAAAAAAAACCGGCCCTTCGGGCCGGTTTTTTTACGTCTGTCGGTTGCGCGCATCGTATCCGGCGGCAGGACCGGCCAAGAGCCGTCCCGGACGTCCGATCCTTCGCCTGCTCAGCCGAGCGTCAGCCAGTCGAAGCCCGCGTCCTGCGTGGCCACGACCACTTCCTCCCCGTCCGTTCCCAGCACGCCGGCCAATGCCTGGCGGGCCAGCTCGGGCCGGTTGTTCTGCTGGCTCAGGTGCGCCGCGACGAGGTGCTGGAGGCGGCTGCGTTCGAGCGATGCGAGGATGCCCGCGGCGGCGGCGTTGCTCAGGTGGCCGTGATTGCCACCGATCCGCGCCTTCAGCGACTGCGGATAGCGGCTCCCGGCGAGCATCTCGGTATCGTGGTTGGATTCGAGCACCAGCGCGTCACAACCGCTCAGAACGGCCGTGATATGCGGCGTGGCCATCCCGACGTCGGTCAGCACGCCGAGCCGGCGGCAACCGTCCATGAAGACGAACTGGAGCGGTTCCCGCGCGTCATGGGGCACCGTATATGGCATCACGGCCAGATCGCGAATCGCGGCTGTCTCGTCGCCCCACAACACGTGGAGATCGACATCGGCTTCGTCCGCGCCCACCGCGCGTGCCGTGCCCCAGCTCATGTAGAGCGGCAGCGACCCGCGCCGCGCGAGCGTCAGCGCGCTACCGACGTGGTCACTGTGTTCGTGGGTGATGAGGATCGCATCGAGATCGTCGATGCCGAGATTCAGGCGGCCGAGGCGGCGCTCGACCTCCTTCGCTGAAAAACCGCAGTCGAGCAGCACGCGGGTGGTCGTCGTGCCGCTCGCGACCTCGACGACCAGCGCGTTGCCTTCGCTGCCGCTACCGAGGCTGGCGAAGCGCACGCGATCAGTTCAACTGGGCGTGCAGCAGCGAAATGATCCGCTGCGCGTCCGACGAGTTGTCGACCTTGCCGGTCGCGTCGACCACCGCGACCTGCGTGCCGCCACTGCCCTGCGCGCGCACATTGACCAGGTATTCCTTGCCCGGCTTGGCCGCCGACGGGCCGCCGTAGAACAGCTTGCCGAACAGCCCGTCGCGCTTGAGCTCTTCCATCGTGTTCGCGTAACGGACCGTGTACAGGCCCTTCTCGCGGTCGCGATTGTCGACCGCGAAGTTGGTGCGGTCGAGCGCGAGACCGACGCGCAGCCACGCACGGTCGAACGATTCCGCCAGTTGCAGCGTCGCGGCACCGCTGCTCGTATCGCTCACCTGCGCCGGCGCCGTCGCGGGACGCGCATCGGTCAGCAGTTGCTTCGCCTGCGCGTCGCTCAGGCCGAACTTCTGCATCAGCTTCGTCAGGAACACAGCCTCGAGCACCGGATTGCGCGGACGCTCTTCCCAGCGCGACGACGTGCCGCCCTGCGGGCCGACCATCATTTCCTCCATCGCGCTGTGCGTGATCGAGATGTCGGTGTTGCCGTCCGGCGTGCGGTTCACGAGCGTGCGGAAACGGTCGCGCGTGCCCGACGAGTACGCGAAGTCGATGACCTTGCCGATCGTGCGGCGGAACCAGTCATCGGGAATGTTCGCGCGGTTCTCGGCCCAGTCGGTGGCCATGATGCCGGTCGACGGCGCGTCGGTCTTCAGCGAAAACCCATTCTCCTGCCAGAATTCCTTCAGGATCGGCCACAGCTGCTCGGGCGTGCGCCCGTCCACGACGAGCCAGCGGCGGTCGCCGTCGCGCTCGATATGCATGCCGAGCGGATCCTGCGCGCTCGGGACACCGTCGGTCGCGTTGCCGGCGGCCGTCGTCGCCCGCGGCGGCAGCGTGCCGAGACCAGCGTTGCTCGGCGGCGCGACGAACTGCTGGGTCGTCGGCACCGGCTTCAGGTCGCTCGGCACCGCGAGCGGCGGCGCCGAACCCGTGTTCTTGTAGTTGACCCGGTCAGGAGCCAGATAATCGTTCAGCGTATCGCAGCCGGCGAGCGCGCCCAGCGCCAGCGCCACCACCGAAACCTGGATGGCGCGAGAGGAAAAGGCGAAACGTTTCATGAAATCCTTCGTCTTGCTAGAACGCTCGTCAGGAGCGGCGCCGGACGGAGCCGGCCGGTGCGGGTTGATGAGGGGTCGAGCCGGCGGCCGCAGGACGCGGCCGCCTGAGCATCAGAGGACGCCGGCCTCGACGAGGGCCGAACGCACGACGTCGTGACAGCGCTCGTCGAGCGGCGTGAGCGGCAGGCGGATGCCGCCCTGCATCTTGCCCATCGCCTGCAGCGCCCACTTCACCGGAATCGGGTTCGCCTCGACAAACAGGTTCTTGTGCAGCGACAGCAGCTTCATGTGCAGCTCGCGCGCCGTTGCGACGTCGCCGGCCAGCGCCGCGCGGCACAGGTCGCTCATCGCGCGCGGCGCGACGTTCGCCGTCACCGAGATGTTGCCGTGGCCGCCGAGCAGCATCAGCGCGATCGCGGTCGGATCGTCGCCGCTGTAGATCGCGAAATGCTTCGGCGCGGCCTTGATCAGGTGCGCGGCGCGATCGATGTTGCCGGTCGCGTCCTTCAAACCGATGACGCCCGGCACCTGCGCGAGGCGCAGCGTCGTCTCGTGCGCCATGTCCGCGACCGTACGGCCGGGCACGTTGTACAGAATCACCGGCAGGTCGACCGCCTCGGCGATCGCCTTGAAGTGCCGGTACATCCCTTCCTGCGTCGGCTTGTTGTAGTACGGCACGACCTGCAGCGTCGCGTCGGCGCCGACGGCCTTCGCATGCTTCGTCAGTTCGATCGCTTCGGCGGTCGAGTTGCCGCCCGCGCCCGCGATGATCGGGATGCGCTTCGCCGCATGCTCGACCGCCGTGCGGATCATCAGGATGTGCTCTTCAACGTTGAGCGTTGCCGACTCGCCGCTCGTGCCGACCACGACGAGTGCGTCGGTGCCTTCCGCGATGTGCCAGTCGATCAGTTTGCGAAACGCCGGCAGGTCAAGACTGCCGTCTTCGAGCATCGGGGTGACGATCGCGGGGATGCTGCCGCGGATTTGAATGCCGTCTTGGGTGCCGTTAGCCATGAAACGCGATTGATTGTTGTACCGGTAAACGTTGAGATTGTAGCGGATTAGCCGGGCAGTTCGTAACGTGGAATTCCCGCCCCCGCTGTCGGGGTCGCGCCCTCGCGTACCGCGCAGATGCGCTGCACGAACGCCTCGCGCGGCGCGGCGACGAATCCGTCCTCGTACGCAACCACCCGCAGGCGGCCGCGCACCGCGTCCAGCAACTCGCCCGGGGCGAGCAGGAACGCAGGATTGGACGGCTTGCCGACCGTTTCGTTTCCTTGCGCGAAGGTTTCGTAGATCAGCACGCCGCCCGGCGCCACCGCATCGAGCAGTCGGGGCCAGAGCGGGCGATGCAGATAATGGGTGACGATCACCGCCGCGAACGACGCACCGGCCGGCAGCGGCCAGGGCGCACCCTCGAGATCGGCGTCGCGCACATCGACACCGGGAATCGTGCGCAAAGCGGCCAGCGCGGCCGCATCGCGGTCGAGCGCGACGACTGGATGCCCGTGCGACGCAAACCAGCGTGCATGGCGACCACCGCCCGCGGCGACGTCGAGCACCGTGCCGCTCGCCGGGACGAGCCGCGACCAGCGGGCGACCCAGCGCGACGGTTCGGTCTGGGCCACGTGGCCGCCCGCGGCGGCAATGACAGGTTCGCGCATGCCGTCAGGTCAGGTGTACGACAGGCCCATCGCCTCGCGCACGTCGCGCATCGTCTCGACCGCGTGCTTGCGCGCCTTGTCGCAGCCGTCCGCGACGATCGCGCGCAGCAGCGACGGATCGTCCATGTACTTCTGTGCGCGCTCGAGCATCGGCTGCTGTTCGCGCAGGATCCCTTCGACGACCGGCTGCTTGCAGTCGAGGCAGCCGATGCCCGCCGAGCGGCAGCCGCTCTGCACCCACTGGTGCGTCGTTTCGTCCGTATAGACCTGATGCAGCTGCCACACCGGGCACTTGTCCGGATCGCCCGGATCGGTGCGGCGCACGCGTGCCGGATC
The DNA here is from genome assembly GCF_902499115.1 of Burkholderia diffusa. Classification (GTDB taxonomy): domain Bacteria; phylum Pseudomonadota; class Gammaproteobacteria; order Burkholderiales; family Burkholderiaceae; genus Burkholderia; species Burkholderia diffusa. Next base: position 121,439 of record NZ_CABVPN010000018.1, on the reverse strand, counting down.
GGTCGGCATCGTGCGGACCTTCTTCGTGATCGTCTCGGCGTCCTCGCGCAGGCCGATCGTATTGCCGTACGACTTCGACATCTTCTGGCCGTCGAGGCCCGGCATCCGGGACGCTTCGGTCAAAAGCGCCTGCGGCTCGACCAGGATGATCTTGCGCGCGCCTTCGAGATAGCCGAACAGGCGCTCGCGGTCGCTCATCGACAGGCTCTGCGATTCCTGCAGCATCGCGCGCGCCTGTTCGAGCGCCTCGTCGTCGCCTTCCTGCTGGTACGCGTTGCGCAGCTCGTGATAAAGCTTCGCGCGCTTGCCGCCGAGCTTCTTCGCGGCTTCGAGCGCCTTCTCCTCGAAGCCCGGCTCGCGGCCGTACAAGTAGTTGAAGCGGCGCGCGATCTCGCGCGTCATCTCGACGTGCGGCACCTGGTCCTCGCCGACCGGCACGAGCGAGCCGCGGTACAGCAGGATGTCGGCCGCCATCAGCACCGGGTAGCCGAGGAAGCCGTAGGTCGACAGGTCCTTGTCCTTCAGCTTCTCCATCTGCTCCTTGTAGGTCGGCACGCGTTCGAGCCAGCCGAGCGGCGTGCTCATGCCGAGCAGCAACGCGAGTTCCGCATGTTCGGGCACCTTGCTCTGGATGAACAGCGTCGCCTGCGCCGGATCGATACCGGACGCGAGCCAGTCGATCAGCACGTCCCACACGTTCTTCTCGATGACCTCGGGTGTTTCGTAGTGCGTCGTCAGCGCATGCCAGTCAACCACGCAGAAGAAGCACGGGTACTCGGACTGCAGCTTCACCCAGTTTTTCAGCACGCCGTGGTAGTGGCCGAGGTGCAGCGACCCGGTGGGTCGCATGCCGGAGAAAATACGATCTGGGAACATGATTGTCGTTAGAAAAGCGAGGCGAAGGGAGACAGGATGGCGCTCAGCACGCCGGCCGCGGCATTCACGAGCGGCCGCAGCCAGAAGTTCGTCAGCACGCCCGTCGAGACCAGCACGAGGACGATGATGAAACCGTACGGCTCGATTCGCGACAGCGCGATCGATTGCTTCGGCGGCAGCAGCGCCGCCAGGATGCGGCCGCCGTCGAGCGGCGGCAGCGGAAACAGGTTCAGCACGCCGAGCACCAGGTTCGCGCTGACGCCTGCGTAGGCCATCCGCGTGAAGAACGGCTCGTCGATGCCGGCAGCGGGCAGTACGATGGTCAGCACGCCCCAGATCAGTGCCTGCACGAAGTTGCAGGCCGGGCCAGCCAGCGACACCCATAGGCTGCCCCAGCGCGGATCGCGCAGGTTGCCGAACGATACCGGCACCGGTTTCGCATAGCCAAACAGGAACGCGCCGCCCGTCAGGAAATACATCGCGAGCGGGATCGCGATCGTGCCGAGCGGATCGATGTGGCGCATCGGGTTGAACGACACGCGCCCCATCATGTAGGCGGTGTTGTCGCCGAGCAGGCGCGCGGCATAGCCGTGCGCAGCCTCGTGCAACGTGATCGCGAAGATCACGGGCAGCGCGTAGACGGCGATGGTCTGTATCAGGGAAGCGTCCATATCGCGTTATTGTAACAAGCGCACTCGCGCAAAAATGAATGGCGCTTACGCGGCCGAAAGCCCGAACGGTTCGAGCGCACCGCGCCCGGCACGCACGAGCTGCGGCTCGTCGCCCGTCAGGTCGATCACCGTCGACGGTTCGCGCGGACACGCACCACCGTCGATCACGAGATCGACCTGCTTCTCGAGCCGCGCGCGGATATCGTCGGGATCGTTCAGCGGCTCGTCGTCCGGCGGCAGGATCAGCGTCGTGCCAAGCAGCGGCTGGCCGAGCGATTCGAGCAGCGCGAGCGTAATCGCGTGATCGGGCACGCGCAGCCCGATCGTCTTGCGCGACGGGTGCGACAGACGACGCGGCACTTCCTTCGTCGCCTGCAGGATGAACACGTACGGGCCCGGCGTCACCGACTTGATCTGCCGGTACTGACGATTGTCCACCATCGCGAAGTTGGCCAGTTCCGACAGGTCGCGCACGAGCAGCGACAGGTGCTGCTTCTCGTCGAGGCCGCGGATGCGGCGCACGCGCTCGACTGCATCCTTGTCATCGAGGTGGCACGCGAGCGCGTAGCTCGAATCGGTCGGCATCGCGATCACACCGCCCTTGCTGACGATGTCCGCGGCCTGCTTGATCAGGCGCGGCTGCGGATTATCCGGATGAATCCTGAAGAACTGGGACATGGGGACACGTAAAGAGGGAGAAGTCGGATGCGCACCTCGGCGGCAGCGCCAGCGGCAAGCGGCCGCGGTACGTCAGAGCCAGCGCTCCCAGAGCGGTTTCAGGTCGGGCGGCAAAGGCGGCAGGCTGCCGAGCTCGATGCGACCCTCGCCCGGCGCATGGAAATCCGAGCCGCGCGACACCTCGAAGCCGAAGCGGCGCGCGACGTCCGCGTATTCGCGGTACTGGTCGGGCGTGTGGCTGCCCGTAATGACCTCGATCGCGCGGCCGCCGAGATCGATGAATTCACCGAAAAACGCATCGAATTCGACCGGCGTGTAGCGGTAGCGGCCCGGGTGCGCGACCACGGCCTCGCCGCCCGCCGCGCGAATCCATGCAACGGCGTCGGACAACGTCGCCCAGCGGTGCGGGACGAACCCGGGCTTGCCGTCGCCGAGCAGGCGGTCGAACACATCGGAGGTCGATTCGGCATGGCCGTTCTCGACCAGGAAGCGCGCGAAGTGGGTGCGCGAGATCAGGTCGGGATTCGATACGTACTTCAGCGCGCCTTCGTACGCGCCGGGAATGCCGAGCGTCTCGAGCTGCGCGGCAATCGCCCGCGCACGCGCGGCGCGGCCGTGGCGCGTGCGGTAGAGGCCGTCGACGAGCGTCGGGTTCGACGGATCGATGTTCAGCCCGACGATGTGCACGGTGCGCGACGCCCACGTGACCGAAATCTCGACGCCGCTCAGGTAGCGCATCCCCAGCGCCTCCGCCTCGCTGCGTGCCGCCGCCTGGCCGCCGATCTCGTCGTGGTCGGTCAGCGCCCACAGGGTCACGCCGCCGGCATGGGCGCGGCGCGCGACGTCGGCAGGCGACAGCAACCCGTCGGAAACATTCGAATGGCAGTGGAGATCAGCGTTCATTGTCGATATGGCAGGTGAAGCTTCATTCTACTGCAATGCGGCAATTGCGCCGCCCGCCTGCCCCGCCGCCGCCACACGCCTACGCGCAGAACGCCTCGATCAGCGCCGCGATCTGCTCCGGCTGGTCGTGATGAACCATGTGGCCGGCATCCTCGACGAGCTTTTCGCGCCAGTCGGGGAACGCGCCGAAGCGCGCCTTGAACTCCGGCAGCGGGATGTCGCCGGCGAGATACGCGAGCGTCGGCGAATTGACGGCCTCGACGTGCAGCACCTTCGCGCGCACCTGCTTCCAGACGGCCATCACCTCGTCGAGCCGGTACAGCTGCGGGCCCGCCATCTTGTGCGCGGGGTCCGCCAGCAGGTGGTAGAGGCCGTCATCGCCACGCTTCGACCAGTGCGCGGCGAGGAACGCGGCGCGGTGCGGATCGAGCCGCGGATTGGTCTTGATCAGCCGGGCCGCCACGTCGTCGAGCGACGCATACGGGCGCAACACCGGCGGCTCGCGCAGCTCGTCGAGCCAGCCGCGCAGCCGGCGCGGCGCCTGCTCGGCCCGCGCGGGGGCGAGCCCGAACCCTTCGAGGTCGACCACGCGCCGCACGCGCTCCGGGCGCGCGCCCGCGTACAGGCACACGACGTTGGCCCCCATGCTGTGCCCGACCAGATTGACTTCGCCGGTGGGTGCATAGTGATCGACGAGCGCATCGAGGTCGCCCAGGTACTCGTGGAACCAGTAATGACCGCCGCCCTGCCTCGCGACCGGCCAGTCGGACAGGCCGAAGCCGCGTGCATCCGGCGCGATCACCTGCCAGTCGCCCGCGAGCGCGTCGACGACGAACTGGAACGATGCCGCGACGTCCATCCAGCCATGCAGCATGAACAGCGTCGGCGCATCGGGCCGGCCCCAGCGCCGCACATGCAGCTTGACGCCGCGCACCGTGACGAAATCGGAAACAGAACTCGAGGCACTCATTGCAGCCGCCAAAAAAGAATGATCGTTCGATTATAGCGATGACGCCTCCATTCCGGCGCCTGGCAGTCGAGGCAGCTCTCTAGCGACGGCGCGCGGAATCGGCCTGTCGGACGCCGCGGACATGCCGCCGGACGCTGAGCGAGGCTGACGCAGCGACAGCCTTCGCCCGCCCGCCGGGAGCCGGCGGCGCCCGGACGTGCTAGCCCGCCGCGTTGCCGTCCGCCGCGTCCTGCGCGGCGAGCTCGTCCAGCTCCGCCTGCTCGAATCCCGCGGTGCGGCGCGCGTCGAAATTGAACGGGCCGCGCAGCCGCGGCGCATGGTACTGCTCGGCGAGCTCGCGGTAGGCCGGCACCGGATCGCGGCCGGCCTCGTCGCACAGGTACCGGAACCAGCGATTCCCGATCGCGACGTGGCCGATCTCGTCGCGCAGGATCACGTCGAGGATCGCCGCGGACGCATCGTCGCCCGCCTGCACGAGCCGCGCCCGGATCGGCGGCGACGCGTCGAGTCCGCGCGCCTCGAGCGTGCGCGGCACGAGCGCCATCCGCGCCAGCGGATCGGCCTTGGTCCGCTCGCACATCTCCCACAGCCCGTTGTGCGCGGGAAAATCCCCGTACGCATGCCCGAACTCGGCGAGCCGCCCGGACAACAGCGTGAAGTGATGAGCCTCCTCGGCCGCGACCTTCAGCCAGTCCGCATAGAATGCGTCGGGCATCCCGGCGAAGCGCCACACGGCGTCGAGCGCGAGGTTGATCGCGTTGAATTCGATATGCGCGAGGGCGTGCAGCAGCACCGCGCGCCCCGCGGGCGAGCGCATGCTGCGGCGCTCGAGCTCGCGCGGCTCGACGAGCGGCGGGCGCGCCGGACGGCCGGGCAGGTCGGTCGGTTCGTCCAGATCGAGCGTCGGTGCGATCGTGGCCTGCCCGGCCAGCAGCGCGTCATGCAGCGCGCGGACCCGAGCGGCCTTCGCGGCCGGCTCGGACATCCGCAGGGCGTCCAGCGCGGCGCGGCGCACGCAGTGTGGCGCAGCCATGAAAGAAGAAGGCTCCATGTTCATCAAACCGGGCACCGCCAGTGCGCATGCACGCGACGGTTTACAATGTACGTTTGTGCCGTCACGCAATGCGCCCGGCACGCCAGACGCGCCATTCTACCGGCGCCCATCATCGAAGAGACCAGGAGACTCCGTGACGATCTACAAACTGGGCGAGACGGCCCCGACGATCCACGAAAGCGTATTCGTCGCCGATACGGCGGCCATCATCGGCAAGGTCGTGCTCGAGGAAAACGCGAGCGTATGGTTCGGTGCGACGATTCGCGGCGACAACGAGACGATCTCGGTCGGTGCCGGCAGCAACGTCCAGGAAGGCGCGGTCCTGCATACGGACCCCGGATTTCCTCTGACGATTGCCGAAAACGTGACGATCGGGCACCAGGCGATGCTGCACGGATGCACGATCGGGGAAGGTTCGCTGATCGGGATTCAGGCGGTGGTCTTGAATGGAGCGGTCATCGGCCGCAACTGTCTGGTTGGTGCCGGCGCGGTCGTGACAGAAGGCAAGACGTTCCCGGACAACTCGCTGATTCTCGGCGCCCCGGCGAAAGTCGTGCGCGAGCTGTCGGCAGACGACATCGCGCGGCTGCGCGCAAATGCGAAGACGTACGTCGAACGACGCGCGCATTTCAAGGAGCAACTCGTGCGGATCGGCTGATTCGCGCGGATTTCAAGGAAGAAGAGTGAGCGACCAGTTACAGAAATTCATGTTCAATTCGGCACCCGTGCGCGGCGAGATCGTGTCGCTGCGCAACACGTGGCAAGAGGTGCTTTCCCGCCGTGACTACCCTGCCCCGGTGCGCACGGTGCTCGGCGAGATGATGGCTGCGTGTGCGCTGCTGTCCGCGAACCTGAAATTTCACGGCACCCTGATCATGCAGATCTTCGGCGACGGGCCGGTCCAGATGCTGGTCGTCCAGTGCGGCTCGGACCTGTCGATGCGCGCCACGGCCAAGTTCGCCGGCGACGTCGCGCAGACGATCGGCGACGACACGCACTTCGCGTCGCTTGTCAACGCGAGCGGCCACGGCCGATGCGTGATCACGCTCGACCCGGCCGAGAAGCTGCCGGGCCAGCAGCCGTACCAGGGCATCGTGCCGCTGAACGGCGTCGACGGTCCGCTCGAATCGGTGTCGCAAGTGCTCGAGCATTACATGCATCACTCGGAGCAGCTCGACACGCGGCTGTGGCTCGCGGCCGATCGCGACCGCGCGGTCGGCATGCTGCTGCAGAAGCTGCCGGGCGACGGCGGCATCGTGCCGCGCAACGCCGAGACCGACGCCGACACGTGGGAGCGCGTCTGCACGCTCGGCGGCACGCTGTCCGCGAAGGAATTGCTCGAGGTCGAACCGGAAGTCGTGTTCCGTCGGCTCTTCTGGCAGGAAAACGTGCAGCACTTCGACCCGGCCGGTACGCGCTTCCAGTGCTCGTGCTCGCGCGAGAAGGTCGGCGCGATGCTGCGCATGCTCGGGCGCGACGAAGTCGACAGCGTGATCGTCGAGCGCGGTCACGTCGAGATCCACTGCGAGTTCTGTAACCAGCGCTACGAGTTCGATCCCGTCGACGTCGCGCAGCTGTTCGCCGCGCCGGAACTCGCGACCGGCATCACGCCCGCGACCGATCAGCGTCACTGAGTGAGCGGCGCGCCCGTGCCGGCCATGCGCGGCGCGGGTGCATAATGACGCACGAGCGTCGCACGCACGGCCCAGGCGCCGGAGGTCCCGCCTTCGGCACAAACCGCTTTCCGCTGTCGGCGCGCTGCTGGAGAATCACATGAATCGCCCGTTCCGCACCCTCGTCCTGACCAGTGTCGCAGCCGGCACACTGGCCCTCGCCGGCTGCGCGGTGCAGCCGCCTTCGTCGACGATCCTGAGCCGTCTGCCCGAACCGGGCGCATCGGCCGGCCAGCCGCCCGCACTGTCGAGTGCGGAGCGCAAACGCTACGACGAGATCGACCGGCAAGTGCTGCGCGAGCAGAACGACGCGATGGCGGCGGAGGCCGCCGCGCGCGCGTGGGCGTATTACTCGCCGCCCCCCGTGACCGTCTACGGCGGCTATTACGGCGGCGGTTGGGGAAACCGGTGGGGCACCGGCATCGGATATGGCTACGGTTACCCGGGCTGGTGGTGGTGATGCGTGATCCGCGTCGACCGATTCGATTGACGACTGGCAGGAAATAAAAAAGCGCGGCATTTCCCGCGCTTTTTCAATGGTTCGGACTCCCGCGCTCAGTGATGCGCGGCCTTGCCCTTCTCGCCGCCATGATGCCGCGACGGCTTCGCGATCGACTGCGGGTTCGGCACGACACGCACGGGCGCGGCGGAAACGGTACCGCGCGTCGACATGCTCGAAGGCGTGTTGTTCAGCGGCGCCGCCGGCGCATTCGGCGACACGAACTGCACGAATACTTCGCCGTCCTTCACCATGCCCATCTCGTAGCGCGCGCGCTCCTCGATGGCAGCGGTACCGCCCTGCAGATCCTGCACTTCGCCCGCGATCCGCTCATTGCGCAGCTTCTCGTCCGCGTTCTTCTGCAGTTGATCGCCGAGCTGCTGGCGCAATTCATGCACCCGCAACCAGCCGCCGTGTCCCCACCATAGGGGGTACTGAATGAGCGCCAGCAAGGCAATCAGGACGACAGTGACAAGCCGCATGTAGAAGACGCAGATATAAGAAGCGCCGCTCCGCGCGACATGCACAGAGCGGCGTCGAGATGACGAACCCGATAGTAGCGCGTTAGCGCAGGTTATAGAAAGCCGATTTGCCCGGGTAGCTCGCGATATCGCCGAGGTCTTCCTCGATGCGCAGCAGCTGGTTGTACTTCGAGATGCGGTCGCTGCGCGACAGCGAACCCGTCTTGATCTGACCGGCGTTCAAGCCGACCGCGATGTCCGCGATCGTCGAATCTTCCGTTTCGCCCGAGCGGTGCGAGATCACGGCCGTGTAGCCCGCGCGCTTCGCCATTTCGATTGCCGCGAACGTTTCGGTCAGCGTACCGATCTGGTTGATCTTGATGAGGATCGAGTTCGCGATACCCTTCTCGATGCCTTCCTTCAGGATGCGCGTGTTCGTGACGAACAGGTCGTCACCGACGAGCTGCACCTTCTTGCCGAGGCGCTCGGTCAACAGCTTCCAGCCGTCCCAGTCGCCTTCGTGCATGCCGTCCTCGATCGACACGATCGGGAACTTGTCGGCGAGCGTCGCGAGGTAGTCGGTGAATTCGGCCGACGACAGTTGCAGGCCTTCGCCCGCGAGCTGGTACTTGCCATCGTGGTAGAACTCGGATGCCGCGCAGTCGAGCGCGAGCAGCACGTCTTCGCCCGCACGGTAGCCTGCCTTCTCGATCGCCTGCAGGATCGTCGACAGGCACTCGTCGTTGCTGCCGAAGTTCGGCGCGAAGCCGCCTTCGTCGCCGACTGCCGTGCTCATGCCGCGGTCGCTCAGGATCTTCTTCAGTGCGTGGAACACTTCCGCGCCGCAACGCAGAGCTTCACGGAACGTCGGCTGGCTCACCGGGACGATCATGAATTCCTGGATGTCGAGGCTGTTGTTCGCGTGCGCGCCGCCGTTGACGATGTTCATCATCGGGACGGGCAGCTGCATCGCGCCCGAGCCGCCGAAGTAGCGGTACAGCGGCAGGCCGGCTTCTTCAGCGGCTGCCTTCGCGACGGCCATCGACACGGCCAGCATCGCGTTCGCGCCGAGGCGCGACTTGTTGTCGGTGCCGTCCAGCTCGAGCAGCGTCTTGTCGAGGAACGCCTGTTCCGACGCGTCGAGGCCCATGATGGCTTCAGAGATTTCGGTGTTGATATGCTCGACTGCCTTCAGCACGCCCTTGCCGTTGTAGCGGCCGGCTTCGCCGTCGCGCAGTTCGATCGCTTCACGCGAGCCGGTGGACGCGCCCGACGGCACCGCCGCGCGGCCCATCGTGCCCGATTCGAGCAGCACGTCGCATTCGACGGTGGGGTTGCCGCGCGAATCCAGAATCTCGCGGCCGATGATATCTACGATTGCACTCATGGGTTTCCTCTGAGAATGACGATGGATTCTTCAAACTGCGACGGCGCGCGCGCCTGAACCGCTTTCGCTACTGACGCGCGAAGCCGTCGCAAGGTTCATTCGATCTTTAATTGAAATCGTTTTCCAGGAACGGATTGCGCTTCACCGCCTGATCGAGCGTGACGAGCGTCTCCAGCAGCGCACCCATCCGGTTCAGCGGCACCGCGTTCGGGCCGTCCGACTTCGCCTCGGCCGGATTCGGGTGCGTTTCCATGAAGAGGCCCGCGACGCCCGTCGCGACCGCCGCACGCGCGAGCACCGGCACGAATTCGCGCTGGCCGCCCGAGCTCGTGCCCTGCCCGCCCGGCAGCTGCACCGAGTGGGTCGCGTCGAACACGACCGGCGCGTTCGTCTCGCGCATGATCGCGAGCGAACGCATGTCGGACACAAGGTTGTTGTAGCCGAACGAGACGCCACGCTCGCACGCCATGAAGCGGTCTTCGGACAGACCGGCTTCACGCGCCGCGTCGCGCGCCTTGTCGATCACGTTCTTCATGTCGTGCGGCGCGAGGAACTGACCCTTCTTGATGTTGACGGGCTTGCCCGAGCGCGCGCACGCGTGGATGAAGTCGGTCTGGCGGCACAGGAACGCGGGCGTTTGCAGCACGTCGACGACCGACGCGACCTGCTCGATCTCTTCGATCGAATGCACGTCCGTCAGCACCGGCAGGCCGAGCTGACGCTTCACCTCGCCGAGGATTCGCAGCCCTTCGTCCATTCCGAGACCGCGAAACGACTTGCCCGAGCTGCGATTCGCCTTGTCGTAGGACGACTTGTAGATGAACGGAACGTTCAGCTTCTCGCAGATCTCCTTCAGGCGGCCCGCCGTGTCGATCGTCATTTGCTCCGATTCGACGACGCAGGTACCCGCGATCAGGAAGAAAGGCTGGTCGAGACCGACCTCGAAATCGCACAGCTTCATGCTTGCACTCCACGCGCTTGCTTGTTGGCGAGCGCGGCTTCGACGAACGACTTGAACAGGGGATGACCGTCACGCGGCGTGGACGTGAATTCCGGGTGGAACTGGACGCCGACGAACCACGGGTGCATCGAACGCGGCAGCTCCATCATTTCCGGCAGATCCTCGCTCGGGGTACGGGCGCTGATGATAAGGCCGCCGGCTTCGAGCTGGGGCACGAAGCGGTTATTGACTTCATAACGGTGGCGGTGACGCTCGTTCACGTCCTTGCCATAGATCTCTTCGGCCATCGTGCCGGGCTTGATCGGGCAACGTTGCGAGCCAAGGCGCATCGTGCCGCCGAGATCGGATTCCTCGGTGCGCGTCTCGACCTTGCCTTCGCGGTCGTACCACTCGGTAATCAGCGCGACCACGCGTTCCGGCGTATCCGGATCGAATTCCGTGCTGTTCGCCTGCTTCAGGCCGACGACGTCGCGTGCGAATTCGATCACCGCAAGCTGCATGCCGAGGCAGATGCCGAGGTACGGCACCTTCGACTCGCGCGCGTAGCGGATCGCCGCGATCTTGCCTTCCGTGCCACGACGGCCGAAACCGCCCGGCACCAGCACGGCGTCGAGATGCTTCAGGCTATCGACACCGTTCGTCTCGATCTCTTCCGAGTCGATGTACTCGATGTTGACCTTGGTCGACGTGTGCAGCGATGCGTGGCGCAGCGCCTCGATCAGCGACTTGTACGACTCGGTCAGGTCGACATACTTGCCGACCATGCCGATCGTGACTTCGTGCTTCGGGTTTTCCAGCTTCTCGACGAGCGCCGACCACATGCTCAGGTCGGCGTCCTTCGGCGACAGCTTCAGCTCTTCGCAGATGATCCGGTCGAGGCCCTGGTCGTGCAGCATCTGCGGAATCTTGTAGATGCTGTCGGCGTCCCACACCGAGATCACGGCGTCTTCCGGCACGTTCGAGAACATCGAGATCTTCTTCGATTCGTCGTCGGGGATGCGGCGATCCGCACGGCACAGCAGCACGTGCGGCAGGATGCCGATCTCGCGCAGCTTCTGCACGCTGTGCTGGGTCGGCTTCGTCTTCAGCTCGCCGGCCGTCGCGACGTACGGCACGAGCGTCAGGTGCACGAAGCACGCGCTGTTGCGGCCGAGGCGCAGGCTCATCTGGCGCGCGGCCTCGAGGAACGGCAGCGACTCGATGTCGCCGACCGTGCCGCCGATCTCGACGATCGCGACGTCCGGCTCGCCGCAGGTGGCAGATGCCGCCCCGCGCTCGATGAACGCCTGGATTTCGTTCGTGATGTGCGGAATCACCTGCACGGTCTTGCCGAGATAGTCGCCGCGGCGTTCCTTGCGGATCACCGATTCGTAGATCTGGCCGGTCGTGAAGTTGTTGGCCTTGCGCATCTTCGTGCTGATGAAGCGCTCATAGTGGCCGAGGTCGAGGTCGGTCTCCGCTCCGTCTTCCGTCACGAACACTTCGCCGTGCTGGAACGGGCTCATCGTGCCGGGGTCGACGTTGATGTAGGGATCGAGTTTGAGGAGGGTGACTTTCAGACCGCGCGATTCGAGGATCGCGGCGAGGGAGGCGGCGGCAATACCCTTGCCGAGGGAAGAAACTACGCCGCCGGTGACGAAAACATATTTGGTCATCGCTGAATGCTCGCGGGAAAAACGGATTATACCGTAAAGCCCGCCCTTCTCTCAGCAATTGACGCGATGATCCTGCCCTTTCGCGCTGTGCCGCGCCAACCGTGCGCGCCGGGGCGAACCGGCCGGCCGGTCGGTGCAACCGCGCACGCCGGCGCGGTGCACCGGACCGATGCGTCAGGCGCTTTTCGCGAGCGCCGCACTGTCGCGCGGCACGCCACCCTCCGCCATCTTCAGCGAACTCAGCATCCGCTGCAATGCGCGGGCCGTCTCGATCGGCCGCTCCATCGGGAACAGGTGGCTGCCCTCGAGCCATTCGATGCGCCCGCGCGCCGCACGACGCGTCGCATCGAGCCCGACCTGCCGCACTTCGCGCGAGCGCGTGCCGGCGAGAAAGCCTAGCGGCACCGGCGCGCCGTGCGCGAGCCGCGGGCCGAGCGTATGCGGCAGCGTCCGGTAGATCAGGTATTCGACCTGCCGGTCGAACGCGAGCACGCGTTCGCCGTCGGCGCCCGCCTGCGGAATGCCGTAGTCGATGTAGTCGGACAGCATCCGCTCGTCCCAGCGCGCGAACGCGGGTTTCTCGTGAAAATGCCGCCAGGCTTCGTCGCGGCTCACCCAGCGCGTACGCCGATTGCGCGTCGCGGCCGCCGGCGACAGCCGCTCGTCGAGCCCCGCCCACTGGCTCGCGCGCAATGCGCCGGCGCGCCATCCCGCGATGATCGGCGAATCGATCATCACCACGCCGCGCACCCAGTGCGGCTTCTTCAGCGCAGCCATCAGCGACAGGTAGCCGCCGAGCGAATGGCCGACGAGCCAGACCGGGCGCTCGTAGCGGCTGCCAATGTCGTCGAGCAGTTGCTCGACGAGATGCGGCCAGTCGCGCGTTACCGGGTAACGGCGGTCGTGACCGATGCGCTCGATGTAGCGCAGCTCGTAGTCGTCTGCCAGCTCGGCGAAGATCGTCCGGTACGTCGATGCCGGAAAACCGTTCGCATGCGAGAAATGGAGGATGTCCTTCAAACGCCGATGTCTCCTTTGCCGGCGGGAGTCAGTGCTTCAGCACTTCCTCCGGCCTCCTCATTCTTGACCCGCGCCATCGCGCCGCTCACCGGTCCATCCAGTACCGCCGCTGCGCATCGCGATGACGCTCAAACGCGAAACCGCCGCCCGTCGGGGCGACGTCGAACCTCACGGCCCCGTCGCGATCGGTGCGCGGCAGCGGAATCCCGCGCATTTCGTAGCGCGCAAGGACCGTCCGGTGCGGATGTCCGAATCGATTGCGATAGCCTACAGGAAATACCGCGACGCGCGGCCCGACCGAATCGAGGAAAGGCTCGACCGACGACGTGCGACTGCCGTGGTGCGGCACAACGAGGATCTGCGCGGCCAGCGCGTCGCGCGCATCGTCCACCAGCCGGCGCTCGGCGCGTGCCTCGATGTCGCCCGTCAGCAGCGCCGACGTGTCGCCCGCGTCGATGCGCAGCACGCATGATTGTGCGTTCGAGGAACCAGCGCCGGCACCACCCGGCGGCCACAACATCGTGAATACGACGCCGTCCCAGGTCCACCGCTGCCCGGCCGCGCACGGCAGCCGATCGGCCACGCCGGCCGCCCGCGCGTCACGCCACAGCCGGTGCTGCGGCGCAATGCCGGCGAGCAGCTGGCGGACCTCGGCGGCCGCATAGACGGCCGCCGCGCCGCCCGCGTGATCGGCGTCCGCATGACTCAGGACGAGCGAATCGACGGTACGGATTCGGCGGGCACGCAATGCCGGCGCGACGATCCGCGCACCGGCATGGGTCGACTCCGCCCCCGGCCCCGCATCGAACAGCAAGGTCCTGCGCGCGGTCTCCACCAGCACCGACGCGCCCTGCCCGACATCGAGCACGGTCAGCCGGAAGCCGCCAGGCGGCGGCGCATCGGGTGCCGGCGCGACCAGCGGCAGCCATGTCATCGGCGCCGCCCAGCGCAGCGGCCAGCCGCGCGGCATCAAGACCCATGCGACACCCACGCACGCAAGCGCCAGAACCGACCAGTCGGGCATGCGCAGCCAGAACACGCCAGCCGGCCAGTCGGCGAGGTGCCGGAGCAGCGCCATCATCGGTTCGAGCGCCGCATGCGCGAGCCGGAACGCATACGCGTCCAGCGGCGCGGGCAACCCGATCCCGGCGAGCACGATCGGCGTCACGACGGCGCTGACCCACGGGATCGCAAACGCATTGCCGAACGGGCCGGATACCGAGATCTGAGCGAACCACGCGGCCGTCAGCGGCGCAAGACCGATCGTCACCGCGTACTGCACGCGCGTCGCCTGTGCGACACGGTGCCCGGCACGCTTGCACCAAGCGCGCAGCCTGCGGCGGCGGTCGAGCGGGGCAGTACCGTCCGTCCCACGGTCGTCACCGCCGTCGAATTCGCGCACCGCGCCCCAGCCCGCCACGGACATCAGGATTACGGCGACCGCGCCAAAAGACAGCCAGAACCCGGCCGACACCACCGCCCACGGATCGACAAGCAGCACGCCGCCGAGCGCCGCGCACAACACGGCGGACGTCGGCACGCTGCGTCCGGCAAGACAGGCAGCCGCACCGGCCGCGATCATCCACCACGCGCGCTGCGCCGGCACGTTGAAGCCGGCAAGCGCCGCATAGCCGGCGGCGGCCGTCAGCGCCGCCATCGAAGCCGCATAGGGCGCCGGCATCACGAGCGCCGCGGCATGTCCACGCCAGCGCAGACGTCGCCAGACCCACGATACGATCCCGCCCGCGATCGCGCCGACGAGTCCGACGTGCAGGCCCGAAATCGCGACCAGATGACTCGTGCCCGTATTGCGCAGCACGCGCCACGCGTCGTCGCCGATGCCGGATTGATCGCCGACCGCGAGCGCGGTCACGATGCCGCGATGGCGCGCGTCGCTGCCGAGCGCGTCACCGATACCGTTGCGCAGCGCGTCGCGCAGCCGATCGATCGACGCGCGCCACCCCGATGCACGTGCGTCGAGCAGTTCCGCCCGCTCGGTCGCGACCACATAGCCGATCGCGCGAATGCCCGCGGCGAGCCACGCCGCCTCGCTGTCGCGCACGCCGGGATTCGCCTCGGCATGCGGGCGTTTCAGGCGCACGACGAGGCGCCAGCGCTGCGCGGCGCGCAAATCGGGCATCGCGTTGCGTGCGGCGGGCGCGCCGTACGTGCGCCACGACAACCGGATCAGCGGAGGGAAACGGGCCAGCCCCGCATCGTTCGATTCGACGGCCAACAGCAGTCGCGCGCCGGTGTCGTCGATCACCGGCAACCCGCTGATCACGCCCGTGACGACGATGTCGCGCCCTTCCCGCTCGACAGGCAGGCCGTCACGCAGCCGCCATTCGGCGCGTGCGGCCGCATAGCCGAATCCGATCGCGCAGGCGGCGCATGCGCACAGCATCCACCGGAGCGCGACGATCGAGCGGGTTCGACGGCGCCGTGCACACCATGCGAGCAGCGCACCGCAACCGGCAAGCACGACCGCGCCGCCTACCCAGCCGCCCATGCCCGGCAACGCCGCCTGCCGCTGCAGCACGACGACGCCGAGCGCAAACGCGATCCACCACACGCGCATCGCACCTCCTCGTCGACCTGGCGCCGCCGTCGATGCGGCACCCTCCAGCAACGATTATGCGGACGAAAGTGCGAGGCGCGGCAGCGCGGCGAGCGCGTTAGCCGTTGTGGATAGGGACAGCGCGTGCGCGTCGATCCCGCGCAGTTCGGCGAGCACGCCGCCGATGCGCGGCACCTGGTCGGGCGCGTTGCGGGACTTGTACGCCCACTCGGGCGCGATGTCGGGCGCATCCGTCTCGACGACGATCGCGTCGAGCGGCAACTGCGCGGCGAGCCGCCGGATCTGCAACGCCCGTCCGAACGTCACGTTGCCGCCGAAACCGAGATGCAGCCCCTGTGCGAGATACGCGTCGGCCTGCTGGAAACTGCCGTTGAACGCATGTGCGATGCCGCGCCGCACGCCGAAGCGGCGCAGCCCGGCGAGCACGCGGTCCTGCGACTTGCGCACGTGGCACAGCACCGGCAGGTCGAATTCGCGCGCGAGCTTGAGCTGCCCCTGATAGAAGAATTGCTGGCGGTCCTCGTCGAGCCCCGGCACGAAGTAGTCGAGACCGATCTCGCCGATCGCGACGAAGCGCGGATCATCGAGGCTCGCCTCGATCTCCATGCGCAGGCGGTCGAGATCCTCGTCGCGCGCGTGCGGCGTATACATCGGATGGATGCCGAGCGCATAGACCGCACCCGGCGTGCGCTGGGCCAGTTCGCGCACGGTCGTGAAATTGTCGCGCCCGACGCTTGGGATCACGATGCGCGACACGCCGGCCGCGCGCGCCGCATGCACGACGACGTCGCGGTCGGTGTCGAACTCGGCAGCATCGAGATGGCAATGCGTATCGATCCACATGGCGGCTTTCCTGCGCCCTCGCCGCCGTGCCGGGACTCGCCCGGCGGCACGGCGGGGCGTTCGTTCACACCGGCAGCGCCGGCTCCTCGTGCAGCACGCCGTCGCGCAGGCGCATGATGCGGTCGCAGCGCGCCGCGAGCTCGGGATCGTGCGTGACGATCACGAAGCTCGTTTCGAGCGTCTCGGACAGTTCGAGCATCAGGTTGAACACCGTGTCGGCGGTCGTGCCGTCGAGGTTGCCGGTCGGCTCGTCGGCGAGTACGCACGCGGGCTTCGTCACCAGCGCGCGCGCGATCGCCACGCGTTGCCGCTCGCCGCCCGACAGCTCGCCCGGCCGGTGCTTCGCACGCGGGCCGAGACCGACGCGTTCGAGCATCGCCTGTGCCTGCGCGCGCGCGTCCTCGGTCGTCATCCGGCGGATGCGCAGCGGCATCGCGACGTTGTCGAGCGCGGTGAATTCCGGCAGCAGGTGATGGAACTGGTAGACGAAGCCGAGCGCGCGATTGCGCAGCTCGTTGCGTTCGCGCTCGGCGAGTTGCGTAAACGGCTTGCCGAGCAGCGACACTTCGCCCGCGCTCGGTTCGTCGAGGCCGCCCAGCACGTGCAGCAGCGTGCTCTTGCCGGAGCCCGACGCGCCGACGATCGCGAGCTTCTCGCCGCGCCGCACCGTCAATTCGGCGTTGTTGAGCACCTGCACGTTGAAGCCGCCCTGCACGAACGCCTTTGTGATCCCGCGCGCCTGAAGCACGTATTCCTGCATACCTGCCGAATCCTGTCTGATGGGTTGTCGTGAATCCGCCAATGCGGTCGCGCGATCATTCATAGCGCAGCGCCTCCGCCGGCTTCACCTTTGCGCCGCGCCAGCTCGGATAGAGCGTGGCGACCGCCGACAGCACGAACGCGATCAGGCCGATCTTGATGACGTCGCCCGCGACGAGCTCCGACGGCAGCTCGCTGATGAAGTACACCGACGGCGGCAGGAACTGCACGCCGAACAGATGCTCGATCATCGGGATCAGCCACGGAATGCTCCACGCGATCAGGCAGCCGAGCGCGACGCCCGACGCGGTGCCGACGAAGCCGATCGTCACGCCCTGCACGACGAAGATCTTCATGATCGAGCCGGGCTGCGCGCCGAGCGTGCGCAGGATCGCGATGTCGGCCTGCTTGTTGGTCACCGTCATCACGAGCGACGACACGAGGTTGAATGCGGCCACCGCGATGATCAACGTGAGGATGATGAACATCATCCGCTTCTCGATCTGGACGGCCGAGAACCATGTCTTGTTCTGCTGGGTCCAGTCGCGAATGTACAGGCTGCCCGACAGCGTATGCGACAGCTCGACCGCGACCTGCGGCGCCTTCTGCATGTCGGTGAGCCGCAGCCGCACGCCGGTCGGCGCGGACATCCGGAACAGTGCCTCCGCGTCGCGGATGTTGATCATCGCGAGCGTGCTGTCGTATTCGTAGTGGCCCGACTCGAACACGCCGACCACCGTGAACTGCTTGAGTCGCGGCATCATCCCGGCCGGCGTGATCGTCCCTTCGGGCGCGACGAGCGTGACCTTGTCGCCGACCGTCACGCCGAGGTTGCCGGCGAGCGCGTCGCCGAGCACGATGCCGAACTGGCCGGGCACGAGCGCGGCGAGCTGGCCTGCCTTCATGTCCTTGCCGATGTCCGACACCTGCGGTTCGAGCGACGGCTCGACGCCGCGCAGCATCACGCCGCTCACCGCGTCCTGGCGCGTGAGCAGCGCCTGCGCGTCGACGTACGGCGCCGCGCCGACCACCGAAGTATTGCGCCGCGCTTCCTGCGCGGTCAGTTGCCAGTCGGGCATCGAGCCGGTCGGCGAGAACACCTCGACGTGCGCGAGCACCGACAGCATGCGGTCGCGCACTTCCTTCTGGAAGCCGTTCATCACGGACAGCACGACGATCAGCGCCGCGACGCCAAGCGCGATCCCGAGCATCGACACCAGTGCGATGAAGGAAATGAAGCCGTTGCCGGTCGTGCGTTTGCCGGCGCGCGTGTAGCGCCAGCCGATCTGCCATTCGTACGGAAGTTTCAAGCGAATCCTTTCTGCTGGTTACGGCGGGGATGGCGGCCCGTGGCCGGAGCGCCGTCCGGCGGCGGCCGGCCGCCCGGGCACGGCCGAAAAAACGGTCGCCGGACGCAATCGGGCCGTCCGCCGGCCCGATCACGCGCGCAGTTTGCCATACAATGCGCACCATCATGCACGACCGACGCCTCCATTTTCTCGTTCCGTTCGCGCTGCCGTCGGCGGCCGATGCGGCCTCGTCCCTGCACACGCTGGACAGCCCCGCGCTCGAAAAGTTGCTCGCCCGCGCCAACCTCGTCGAGCGCGTGGCAGGCGAGGACTTCCAGCGCACGCTGCCGCACGAGCGCTGGCTGGCCCGCCAGTTCGGCGCGACCCAGGGCAACGCCGCCGACGAGGCGCCGCTCGCACCCTACATGCTGCTGGCGGACGGCGGCGACCCGGGTACCCAGGCCTGGGCGTGCGTCGAGCCCGTCCATGTCGAAATCGCGCACGATCACCTCGTGCTCGTCGACCCGGCGAGCCTCGCGCTCGACGACGGCGACGCAGCCGCCTTGCTGGCAGTCGCGCGCCCGCTGATCGAGGAGCTCGGCGTGCGACTGGAGGCGCCGCAGCCAGCGCGCTGGTACCTGTCCAGCGAGCAGTTCGCCCGCCTCGCCGGCGCAGCGCCGCTGCGCGCGAGCGGCCGCAACATCGAGATCTGGCTGCCGCACGAAGCGCACACCGGCGAACGCTCGCGGATGTGGATGAAGCTGCAGAACGAAGTGCAGATGGCATGGTTCCAGCATCCGGTGAACGAAGCGCGCGAAGCGCGCGGGTTGCCCGCCGTCAATTCGATCTGGTTCCATGCGCAAGGCACGCTGAAGCCGGTCGGCAAGCCGTTCGCGCGCGTGCTGTCCGCGTCGCCCGCGGCGCTCGGCCTCGCGCGCGCGGCGCAAACCGAAGCCGGCGCCGTGCCGGCCGCATTCGACGCACTGCCCGCCGCCGCCGGCGCGTCGCTCGTCGAGCTGCCCACGCTGTCCGCCCCGTACATCGAGCAGGACTGGCCACGCTGGCACGATGCGCTCGCCGCGCTCGAGCGCGACTGGTTCGCGCCGTCCCTCGCCGCGCTGCAGAACGGCGAGCTGGCCGGCGTCGATTTCACGCTGTGCGGCGACACCAGCTCCGTGACGCTGCACGCGACGCGCGGCGACCTGCGCAAGTTCTGGCGCCGCCGCGCGCTGGCATCCCTGTTCGAATAACCCGACCTGTATGACCCGGATCGTTACCCGCCCCGTCGCGCCCGCCGACGCCGAAGCGCTCGCGCGCCACGGCCTGCATCCCGTCCTCGCGCGCCTGTATGCGTCGCGCGGCGTGCAGTCCCCGACCGACATCGAGACGGCCCTCGCGCGCCTCGTCCCGCCCACCGAACTGAAAGGCTGCGCGGACGCCGCGGCGCTGCTCGCCGACGCGATCGCCGACAAGCGGCGCCTGCTGGTCGTCGCCGACTACGACTGTGACGGCGCAACCGCCTGCGCAGTCGCGGTGCGCGGCCTGCGGATGTTCGGCGCGCAGATCGACTACCTGGTGCCGAACCGCTTCGAATACGGCTACGGGCTCACGCCCGAAATCGTCGAACTGGCGGCCGCGCGCAAGCCCGACCTGCTGATCACCGTCGACAACGGGATCGCGAGCGTCGCGGGTGTCGAAGCCGCGAACGCGCGCGGCATCGATGTGCTCGTCACCGACCACCATCTGCCCGGCGACGCGCTGCCCGCCGCGCGCGCGATCGTCAACCCGAACCAGCCCGGCTGCGCGTTCCCGAGCAAGCACATCGCCGGCGTCGGCGTGATGTTCTACGTGCTGCTCGCGCTGCGCGCCGAGCTGCGCCGCCGCGGCGCGTTCGCGAGCAAGGAGGCCGAACCCCGCCTCGACGGACTGCTCGACCTCGTCGCGCTCGGCACCGTCGCCGACGTGGTGCGGCTCGACGGCAACAACCGCGTGCTCGTCGCGCAGGGGCTGCAGCGCATCCGCAACGGCCGCATGCAGCCGGGCATCGCCGCGCTGTTCCGCGCGGCCGGCCGCGAGGCGCGCACCGCATCGGGCTTCGACCTCGGCTTCGGCCTCGGCCCGCGCCTGAACGCCGCCGGGCGGCTCTCGGACATGTCGCTCGGCATCGAGTGCCTGATCACCGACGACATCGGCCGCGCATGGGACCTCGCGCAACAGCTCGACACGATGAACCGCGAGCGCCGCGAGATCGAGGCCGGCATGCAGCAGCAGGCGCTCGCCGATCTCGCCGACGTCGATCCGGCCGACGCATGCACGATCACGCTGTTCAACCCCGAATGGCACCAGGGCGTGATCGGCATCGTCGCCGGGCGGCTCAAGGAGAAGTTCCATCGCCCGTCGTTCACGTTCGCGCATGCGGACGAAGCCGGCACGCGGGTCAAAGGTTCGGGCCGCTCGATTCCCGGCTTCCACCTGCGCGATGCACTCGACCTGGTGTCGAAGCGCGAACCCGACCTGATCGTCGCGTTCGGCGGCCACGCGATGGCGGCCGGCCTCACGCTCGACACCGGCAACGTGCCGCGCTTCGCGGCCGCGTTCGAGGCCGTCGCGCGCGAGTGGTTGTCCGACGACGCGCTGGCGCGCGTGATCGAGACCGACGGCGAACTCGAGGAAGCGTATTTCACGCCGCAGTTCGTCGGGCTGCTCGACGAAGCCGTCTGGGGCCAGGGTTTTCCGGCCCCGCTTTTCTCCGGGGAATTCGACGTCGTGTCGCAGTCGCTCGTGAAGGAAAAGCACCTGAAGCTGCAGTTGGCGCGCGGCCGCCAGCGCTTCAACGCGATCTGGTTCAATCACACCGAGCCGCTGCCGGCGAGCGCGCTGATCGCGTACCGCCTCGTGGCCGACACCTGGAACGGCGTGACGCGCGTCCAGCTGATCGTCGAACATGCGGCCGGCTGAACGCCGCCCGCCCGGCCAACCGGCCCGCGGCACTCGCGGGCCGCATGCGCGCCGCGCCGAACGCGCGGCTGCGGCGCACATGCAAGCACGTTCCGCGTCACCGGGAAACCCCGCCGATCGGCTATAATTCCGCTTTTTTACGAAGCAAGAATAGCGAACGATCATGGAAGCGGAACGTCTCAACGCGATCGAAAGCTCCCTGCTCGACCTGCGCACGCGCGCGGGCGAGCTTCGGGGGTATCTTTGACTACGACGCCAAATCTGCGCGTCTGACCGAAGTCAACAAGGAACTCGAAGACCCGAACGTCTGGAACGATTCGAAGAACGCCCAGGCACTCGGCCGCGAGAAGAAGCTGCTCGAAGGCGTCGTCACGACGCTGACGGCACTCGATAGCGACCTGCGCGATGCGCTCGACCTGTTCGAGCTGGCACGCGAGGAAGGCGACGAAGACACCCTCATCGCATCCGAAGACGACGCGAAGAAGCTCGAAGCGCGCGTCGGCGACATCGAATTCCGCCGGATGTTCTCGAACCCGGCCGACCCGAACAACTGCTTCATCGACATCCAGGCCGGCGCCGGCGGCACCGAGGCGTGCGACTGGGCTTCGATGCTGCTGCGCCAGTACCTGCGCTACTGCGAGCGCAAGGGCTTCAAGGCCGAAGTGCTCGAAGAATCCGACGGCGACGTCGCCGGCATCAAGAACGCGACGGTCAAGGTCACGGGCGAATACGCATACGGCTTCCTGCGCACCGAAACGGGCATTCACCGCCTCGTGCGCAAGTCGCCGTTCGACTCGTCGGGCGGCCGCCACACGTCGTTCTCGTCGGTGTTCGTGTATCCGGAAATCGACGACTCGATCGAAGTCGAAGTCAACCCGGCCGACCTGCGCATCGATACGTACCGCGCCTCGGGCGCCGGCGGCCAGCACATCAACAAGACCGACTCGGCCGTGCGGATCACGCACATGCCGACCGGCATCGTCGTGCAGTGCCAGAACGACCGCTCGCAGCACCGCAACCGTGCCGAAGCGATGGCCATGCTGAAGTCGCGCCTGTACGAAGCCGAAATGCGCAAGCGCCAGGCCGAGCAGGACAAGCTCGAATCGAGCAAGACCGATGTGGGCTGGGGCCACCAGATCCGCTCGTACGTGCTCGACCAGAGCCGCGTGAAGGACCTCCGTACGAACGTCGAAATGAGCAACACGCGAGCCGTGCTCGACGGCGATCTCGACGACTTCATCAGCGCGAGCCTCAAACAGGGCGTGTAAGCGCCGCGGCGCGGCCTCTCCGGTCGCGCCGCCCTTCCCGTTGCGTTGCCGCACCCACTCCGAATTCCGACCATCATGACCGAACCGACCCAAACGCAGCCCGCCGTCGCGGCGGACGAAAACCAGATCATCGCCGAGCGCCGCGAGAAGCTGCGCGCATTGCGCGAGCAAGGCGTCGCCTATCCGAACGATTTTCGGCCGACGCATCACGCCGCCGATCTCCAGGCGAAATTCGCCGACTCGGACAAGGCCGCGCTCGAGGCGAACCCGGTCGAGGTGTCGGTCGCCGGCCGCATGATGCTCAAGCGCGTGATGGGCAAGGCGAGCTTCGCGACGGTGCAGGACGGTTCGGGCCAGATCCAGTTCTTCGTGACACCGAACGACGTCGGCGCGGAAACCTACGACGCATTCAAGAAGTGGGACCTCGGCGACATCGTCGCCGCACGCGGCGTGCTGTTCCGCACCAACAAGGGCGAGCTGTCGGTCCAGTGCAAGGAGCTGCGCCTGCTGTCGAAGGCGCTGCGTCCGCTGCCGGACAAGTTCCACGGCCTCGCCGACCAGGAAATGCGCTACCGCCAGCGCTACGTCGACCTGATCGTCACGCCGGAAACGCGCGACACGTTCCGTGCGCGCACCAAGACCATTGCGTCGATCCGCAAGTTCATGGACAACGCCGACTTCATGGAAGTCGAAACGCCGATGCTGCACCCGATCCCGGGCGGTGCCGCGGCGAAGCCGTTCGTCACGCACCACAACGCGCTCGACATGCAGATGTTCCTGCGTATCGCGCCGGAGCTGTACCTGAAGCGCCTGATCGTCGGCGGCTTCGAGCGCGTGTTCGAGATCAACCGCAACTTCCGGAATGAAGGCGTGTCGCCGCGCCACAACCCGGAATTCACGATGATGGAGTTCTACGCCGCGTACACCGACTACCGCTGGCTGATGGACTTCACCGAGCAGCTGATCCGCCAGGCGGCGATCGATGCGCTCGGCACCGCGACGATCCAGTACCAGGGCCGCGAGCTCGACCTCGCGAAGCCGTTCCACCGCCTGACGATCACGCAGGCGATCCAGAAGTTCGCACCGCAGTACACCGACGGCCAGCTGTCGGACGACGCGTTCCTGCGCTCCGAACTGAAGCGCCTCGGCGTGGACGTGTCGCAGCCGGCCTTCCTGAACGCCGGCATCGGCGCGCTGCAGCTCGCGCTGTTCGAGGAAACGGCCGAATCGCAGCTGTGGGAGCCGACCTACATCATCGACTACCCGGTCGAGGTGTCGCCGCTCGCACGCGCATCGGATACGGTGCCGGGCATTACCGAGCGTTTCGAACTGTTCATGACCGGCCGCGAGATCGCGAACGGCTTCTCGGAGCTGAACGATCCGGAAGACCAGGCCGCGCGCTTCAAGAAGCAGGTCGAGCAGAAGGATGCAGGCGACGAGGAAGCGATGTTCTTCGACGCCGACTACATCCGCGCGCTCGAACACGGGATGCCGCCGACGGGTGGTTGCGGGATTGGCATCGACCGTCTCGTGATGCTGCTGACCGACAGCCCGACGATTCGCGACGTGCTGCTGTTCCCGCACCTGCGCCGCGAAGACTGACGGCCGAGCCCCCGCGTGCGCCGCGCCCCGCGGCGCACGCGTCAGCTTTGTAACCACGCGTAAATCCCGCTCGCCGGCGTTCGCCGGCTTTCGATCCTCCCCCGTTTTATCCCCTCGTCGCGACGGCCCTCTCCGGGTTTTCCCGATAAAGCCCGCCCGCTCCCCGCTGCAATTCGTTACACCTTGATACGGTGCGACCCTCGTCCGTGGACGACACTCCTGTTGCGTCACCACGCATGACCACGGGACCAGAACACGGCGCCGGAACGCCAAGTCTGCTCGCTCCCGAGCGTGGGATCCGGCCAGCGCCAACGTGCGAAGCCGGGTCGACACCGGAGAACAAAATGGACAACCAGAATCAAACCACCCCGCAAAAGCAACGCCTCCACCCGCTTATCGCGACCGCGGCAGGCGCCGTGATCGTCGCGAGCCTCGCGGCCACCGCAGCGATCACGGGCATCTTCCCGAAGGCCAACAGCAATAACGCGCAGAACGGCCAGACCCAGGCCGCGCTGATCGCGTCGCAGCCGGCCGTCGATACGGCCGCTGCAGCCAGCGCCGCGCTCGCCGCGCAGGCGCAGCAGCAGGCAGCCGAACAGGCCGCGCAGCAGAAGGCGGCTGCCGAGAAGGCCGCGGCAGCCCAGGTCGAACCGAAGCCCGCGCCGCGCCCGGCAGCCACGCACCGCCGCCATACGCCGGCGCCGCAACCGCCGCAATACGCGCAGCAGCCGTCCGCGCCCGCGCAGCCGGCCTATTGCCAGACCTGCGGCACGGTCGTCGCGATCACGCAGACGCGTACGCCGGGTCAGAGTTCGGGGATCGGTGCGGTCGGCGGCGCAGCGGCCGGTGGCCTGCTCGGCAACCAGTTCGGTCACGGCAACGGCCGCACCGCGATGACGATCATCGGCGCGCTCGGCGGCGGTCTCGCCGGCAATCAGGTCGAGAAGCAGGTGCGCGCGGAAACCGACTACCAGGTACAGGTCCAGATGGAAAGCGGCGCGACGCGCACGTTCACGTACCACAACCCGCCGCCGTTCGGCCAGGGCCAGCGCGTGCGGATCGAGAACGGGACGCTGGTCGGCGCCTGACGCCTGACGCATCGCCGGACAGCCCTTGCGCCGTGCCGGAAATGAAAAAGGCTCGTGAAGCATCACGAGCCTTTTCTTTTTGCGGGAGCCTTGCCGGAGCCACATGGCGCGGGGCGCCAGCGCGAACCTCAGTCTTCGTCGTCGAAGTCGGATTCATCGATCCAGTGGGCCTGGATCGCTTCGAGGATCTTCTCGCCCGAGTGCGCCGGGTCGTCGGTGAAGCCATCCAGATCGATGACCCATTGGCGCAGGTCGACGAAATTGATCTTCTGCGGATCGACGTCCGGATGCTTGTCTGCCAGCGCGATGGCAATTTCACGCGAATCGGTCCATTTCATGACTTGCTCTCCCGTGTACGCGGCGAGTCCGCCCCGCCGGTCCGTCAGTGATTTTCCTTCGCGTGGTTGATCGAGTACTTCGGGATCTCGACCACCAGGTCCGAATCTTCCTTCACGATTGCCTGGCACGACAGGCGCGACGTCGGCTCGAGGCCCCATGCCTTGTCGAGCAGGTCGTCTTCGTCCTCGTCGGACGGATCGAGATCGTTGAAGCCCTCGCGGATCACCACGTGGCAGGTCGTGCATGCGCACGACTTCTCGCATGCATGCTCGATCTCGATCCCGTTGTCGAGCAGGTTGTCGCAAATACTCTTGCCGGGCGTCGCGTCGATTACTGCGCCGTCCGGGCACAGTTCGACGTGAGGCAGCACCACCAGTTGAGGCATGTCCGTTCCGTCAGTCAGGGTGCGGCGGCTGGCGCCGCACGGTTCAATATCGCGCGGGCCGTCGCCGGCCCGCGTGCATTTCGTTCAGATCTCGTCGAGCCGTCGGCCCGACAGTGCGCGCTTGATGCTCTTGTCCATCCGGCGCGCCGCGAATTCGTCGGTGCCGTCGGCCAGCGTCTTGGTCGCGGTTTCGATCGCGTCCGTGTCGTCGCCCTGCGCGATCGTGCGCAGCGCCGCGACGAGCGCGTCGACCTGCGTGCGTTCGGCGTCATCGAGCAATTCGCCGTCGGTCGCCAGCGCCGCCTGCGTCGCCTCGATCATCCGCTCGGCCTCGACCTGCGCTTCGCGCAGCGCGCGCGCGCGCATGTCGATCTCGGCGGTCTTGAAGCTGTCTTCGAGCATCTTCGCGATGTCGTCGTCGGCGAGGCCGTACGACGGCTTCACGACGACCGACGCCTCGACGCCCGAATGTTGCTCGCGCGCGAACACCGACAGCAACCCGTCCGCATCGACCTGATAGGTCACACGGATGCGCGCCGCGCCGGCCGTCATCGGCGGGATGCCGCGCAGCTCGAAGCGCGCGAGCGACCGGCAGTCGGCGACGAGCTCGCGCTCGCCTTGCACGACGTGGATCGCCATCGCGGTCTGGCCATCCTTGAAGGTCGTGAATTCCTGCGCACGCGCGATCGGAATCGTCGAATTGCGCGGAATGATCTTCTCGACGAGACCGCCCATCGTCTCGACGCCGAGCGACAGCGGGATCACGTCGAGCAGCAGCCAGTCGTCGCCGCTGCCGCGATTGCCGGCGAGCAGGTCGGCCTGGATCGCCGCGCCGAGCGCGACGACCTGGTCGGGATCGAGATTGACGAGCGGCGGCTGGCCGAAATGCTTCGCGACCGCCTCGCGGATCACCGGCATGCGCGTCGCGCCGCCGACCAGCACGACACCCTTGATGTCGGCCGGCGTTACCTGCGCGTCGCGCAATGCCTTGCGGGTCGGCGTCAGCGTACGCTGCACGAGCGGCTCGACGAGGGCGGCGAACGTGTCGTGCGAGATCGTCTGCTCGAGCCGGGCACCGTTCGACAGCGTCACGTCGAGCGACGCCTGCGGCGCGGACGACAGCGCTTCCTTCAGCACGCGCACGCGATCGAGCAGCAGGCGCACGTCCTCGGGCGCAAGCGCCTTCGCATCGATCCCGGCATGCGCGAGCACGTGGCCGAACAGCGCGTGGTCGAAATCGTCGCCGCCGAGCGCGGAATCGCCGCCCGCGGCCAGCACTTCGAACACGCCCTTGGTCAGCTTCAGGATCGACAGGTCGAACGTGCCGCCGCCGAGGTCGTACACCGCGTAGAGGCCTTCGGCCGCGTTGTCGAGACCATAGGCGATCGCGGCCGCGGTCGGTTCGTTCAGCAGGCGCAGGACGTTGATGCCCGCGAGACGCGCGGCGTCCTTCGTCGCCTGGCGCTGAGCGTCATCGAAGTATGCGGGCACCGTGATCACCGCGCCGACCAGTTCGTCGCCGAGCGTGTCTTCCGCGCGGTAACGCAGCGTCGCGAGAATCTCGGCCGACACTTCGACCGGACTCTTCACGCCGTCGATCGTGCGGATCTGCACCATGCCCGGTGCATCGACGAATTCGTAAGGCGCGTTTGCCGCGCCTTCGACCTCGGCCTTGCCGCGGCCCATGAAGCGCTTGACCGACACGATCGTGTTGCGCGGATCGGTCGCGGCCTGCTCCTTCGCTTCGTGACCGATGCGGCGGCCGCCCTTCTCCAGATAACGGACCACCGACGGCAGCAGCACGCGGCCCGCCTCGTCCGGCAGCACTTCGGGCACGCTGTTGCGCACGGCCGCGACGAGCGAGTTCGTCGTGCCGAGATCGATCCCGACAGCGAGTCGCCGCTGGTGCGGCGCCGGCGCCATGCCCGGTTCGGAAATTTGCAGTAAAGCCATCTTGGTTCGTTCGGGCGCTCGGCCCGTTTGCTGCGCGTGCCGCGAGGCACGCGGTTAAGTTTCGAGGCGCTCGATCTGCGCGCCCACTTCCGACGCGACCCGTTCGATGAACATCAGCTGGCGCACGGCTTCGGCTGCGGCCTGGTCGGCTGCGCTATCGAGCAGCGTGCCGAGGCGCTCGAGGCGCACGCGCTTTTCGTCGCGCAATTCGGCGAGCAGCGCATCGAGCGCATCGACGTTGCGGGCGGCAGCGGCATCCTCGATGCCTTCGCGCCACTCCATCTGCTGCATCAGGAACGCGGGCTCCATCGCGGTGTTGTTTTCGGCACCGATGTCGACGCCGCGCAGCGACAGCAGATAGGTCGCGCGTTTCAGCGGATCGCGCAGCGTGCGGTAGGCTTCGTTCGCACGGGTCGCCCATTGCATCGCGATGCGCTTTTGCGCGTCGCCGGCCGCCGCGAAGCGGTCCGGGTGGACCTGCGTCTGCACGGTGCGATACGCGCTGTCGAGCGCAGCCTCGTCGAGCGCGAATTGCGCCGGCAGGTGAAACAGATCGAAGTGGCTGTCTTTCAGCGAAACCATCGTCGCGTTCAATTCCGGTTCGTCGCGCGGCAAACGCCGCACATTAAAAAGGCGGCTCGTGCCGCCTCTTGCCCGCATCGCGCGGATACCCGCGTCACACGCGGAACGATTCGCCGCAACCGCACTCGTCCTTCACGTTCGGGTTGTTGAACTTGAACCCTTCGTTCAGGCCTTCGCGTGCAAAGTCGAGCTCGGTGCCGTCGATGTACGCGAGGCTTTTCGGGTCGACGACGACCTTCACGCCATGGCTCTCGAACACCTGATCCTCGGGGGCCAGCTCGTCGACATACTCGAGCTTGTACGCGAGCCCCGAGCACCCGGTCGTGCGAACGCCAAGCCGCAGGCCCACACCCTTGCCGCGACGGACGAGGTATTTCTGGACGTGCTGTGCTGCTTTTTCGGTCAGTGTAATTGCCATGATGTCCTTGCCGCGGCGCGCCACCCGGGCCCGCCGCGTTCCTTCACAAGCCGCTCGATGGCGCTCAGGCCGCTGCCTGATCGCCTTCCTTCGTGTCGTGGCGCTTCTTGTAGTCGGCCACGGCTGCCTTGATCGCGTCTTCCGCGAGAATCGAGCAGTGAATCTTCACCGGCGGCAGGGCCAGCTCTTCGGCGATCTGCGTGTTCTTGATCGACAGCGCCTCGTCGAGGGTCTTGCCCTTCACCCATTCGGTCACGAGCGAGCTCGACGCGATCGCCGAACCGCAGCCGTACGTCTTGAACTTTGCGTCTTCGATCACGCCGTCCGCGCCGACGCGGATCTGCAGCTTCATCACGTCGCCGCAGGCCGGCGCGCCGACCATGCCCGTGCCGACCGCGTCGTCGTCTTTCGCGAACGAACCGACGTTACGCGGGTTTTCGTAGTGATCCAGAACCTTGTTGCTGTATGACATGACTCAGACTCCTTGACTCGTTACGTCTGCGTGCGCAAATCCGCCCGCGAATGTATTCAATGCGGTGTTCAGTGTGCAGCCCATTCGATCGTCGACAGATCGATGCCTTCCTGGTGCATTTCCCAGAGCGGCGACAGTTCGCGCAGCTTCGCGATCTTGCTGTTCAGCAGTGCGATCACGAAGTCGACTTCCTGCTCCGTCGTGAAGCGACCGACCGTGAAGCGGATCGAGCTGTGCGCGAGTTCGTCGTTGCGGCCGAGTGCACGCAGCACGTACGACGGCTCGAGCGACGCCGACGTGCACGCCGAGCCCGACGACACCGCGACGTCCTTGATCGCCATGATCAGTGACTCGCCTTCGACGAAGTTGAAACTGATGTTCAGGTTGTGCGGGACACGGTGCTCCATGTCGCCGTTCACGTACGTTTCCTCGATCTGCGACAGGCCGCGCAGCAGCTTGTCGCGCAGCATGCGGATGCGCTCGTTCTCGGTCGCCATTTCTTCACGCGCGATGCGGAACGCTTCACCCATGCCGACGATCTGGTGCGTCGCCAGCGTGCCCGAACGCATCCCGCGCTCGTGGCCGCCGCCGTGCATCTGCGCTTCGATGCGCACCCGCGGCTTGCGGCGCACGTACAGCGCGCCGATGCCCTTCGGGCCGTAGGTCTTGTGCGCCGAGAACGACATCAGGTCGACCTTCAGCTTCGCGAGGTCGATCTCGACCTTGCCGGTCGACTGTGCGGCGTCGACGTGGAACACGATGCCCTTCTCGCGGCAGATTTCACCGATCGTCTCGATGTCCTGGATCACGCCGATCTCGTTGTTCACGTGCATCACCGACACGAGGATCGTGTCCGGGCGCAGCGCGGCCTTGAACACGTCGAGGTCGATCAGACCGTCTTCCTTCACGTCGAGATAGGTGACTTCGAAGCCGTCGCGCTCGAGCTCGCGGCAGGTATCGAGCACGGCCTTGTGCTCGGTCTTCACCGTGATGATGTGCTTGCCCTTGCCCTTGTAGAAGTTCGCGGCACCCTTGATGGCGAGGTTGTCCGATTCCGTCGCGCCGGACGTCCAGATGATCTCGCGCGGATCCGCGTTCACGAGCGCAGCCACCTGCTCGCGCGCTTCCTCGACCGCGCGTTCCGCGTCCCAGCCGTATGCGTGGCTGCGCGACGCCGGGTTGCCGAACTGCTCGCGCAGGTACGGCACCATCTTGTCGACCACGCGCGGGTCGACCGGCGTCGTCGCGCTGTAATCCATGTAGATGGGCAGGTGGAGAGTCTCTTGGGTCATCTGTCGCTCCGGGAATTCTGTGCAGGGACTATGTGCGTTATGGGGTGTGCGGCGCGTTCGCGCTCACGAACTCGCGATGTTGAACACCGAATTGGGACCGAGCGGCATCGTGCGCA
This sequence comes from Burkholderia diffusa, assembly GCF_902499115.1. Taxonomy (GTDB): domain Bacteria; phylum Pseudomonadota; class Gammaproteobacteria; order Burkholderiales; family Burkholderiaceae; genus Burkholderia; species Burkholderia diffusa. The sequence continues at coordinate 90,689 of NZ_CABVPN010000018.1, read as the reverse complement.
CCGGTTCGGCCGGTGCCGCGACGGGCTCCGGCGTGCGCCGGTCGCGCAGCACCGCGGGTGCGCCCTCGCGTGCGCGCTGCTGATCGACGAGATCCTGCAGCGATACCGAATCGAGGTACTCGACCATTTTCTGGTTCAGGGTCGACCACAGCTCGTGCGTCATGCAATGGCCGTCGGGCTGCTTCGAGCCGTCGCACGTGCCTTTGCCGCCGCACTGCGTGGCGTCGAGCGGTTCATCGACCGCGATGATGATGTCGGCGACGGTGACGTCCTGCGCGCGGCGCGCGAGGTTGTAGCCGCCGCCCGGGCCGCGCACGGATTCGACGATTTCATGCCTGCGCAGCTTGCCGAACAGCTGTTCGAGATACGAGAGCGAAATCCGCTGGCGCTGGCTGATGCCTGCAAGCGTCACCGGGCCCTGCTCCTGGCGCAGTGCCAAGTCAATCATCGCCGTGACGGCGAAACGGCCTTTGGTGGTGAGTCTCATGGTGTCTAGGGGACTGCAATCTTGACGATTTTGGTCAAGTATAAATATTTGACGATTTTAGTCAAGTATCCATGTCTTCGACAGGGTATTCGCAGATCGCTGAATACCTCGCCGCGATCAGTGTGCGGCGCTGCTGCGGAGGGTATCGAGCAGGCCCGCGCACGCGCGCTCGACCTGGTCGAGCACCTGTTCGAAGCCCTGCGCGCCGCCGAAATAAGGATCCGCCACTTCGATCTCGGTCGCGCCCGGCGCGAATTCCATCAGGAGGCGCACCTTGTCGCGATGCTCGGGCGGGCAGCGCCGCCGCAATTCCGCGAAATTGGCCTCGTCCATCGCCAGCAGCAGATCGAACCGCTCGAAATCCACCGCGCTCACTTGCCGCGCCCGCAGCGCCGACAGGTCGTAGCCGCGCGTACGCGCCGCCGCCTGCGCGCGCGTGTCGGGCGGCTCGCCGACGTGCCAGTCGCCCGTCCCGGCCGAATCGATCGCGATCCGGTCGGCCAGCCCGGCCGCGTCGACCTGGTGGCGCATCACGCCTTCCGCCGTGGGCGAACGGCAGATGTTGCCGAGACAGACGAAACAGATCGCAACGCGGGACATCGCACTCTCGAAAAGCCGCGGTGAACCGCGTGGAAGAAGAACGCGCCATTATACAAAGGCGCCCGGAATCGCGCCGCCGCGCAAAGCGACGGCGGCGTGACTTACAGCGCCTTGGGTGCGGCGAGCGCGACGTCGCCGGATACGGCCGGCAACGGCTTCGCCGCGTCGCCGACCAGCCCGAACGACACCGCGCGCGCGAGTTCGGCCGATGCCTGATGAACGGCGATCGGGCCACGCGACGGCGCGTCGGCCATCGCGTGCAAATAAGCGACCGCGGCGAGCGGGACGACGATTGCCAGCGGCCAGTACATCGATATTGTCTTTCTCATGATGCGGCTCCTTGACCTCATGCCCCGAAACCCGATTCCGGGGACTACAGGCAGGATTCTATAGACCGCACCTATCGAGATAAATACATGAATAGCGAACGCACTGTTGTCGCTCGATGAACAGTGGTCAGCCGAGGTGGCTTTGGGATGCCGCGTACAGCTCGCGGAACGTGCGCCCGGTCGGCGTCGGCATGTCGCGCGTATCCATCCAGCCGCCCATCATTGGCAGGCGCCGCAGCGTGCCGCCATTGCCGCCCAGCCGCTCGAGGATGCGCACCGCGAGCTTGGTCGTCAGCGCATACAGCATCGGCCGGCGCGCGACGAAGCCCCACGCGGCGAGCGCGGCGCGCTCGCGCCACGGCCGCAGATGCCGCTCGACCTGTTTCTCGCGCAGCGTACGCAGCAAGTGCGACAACGGGATCCCGGCCGGGCACACGCTGTCGCATTCGCCGCACAGGGTCGCGGCCTGCGGCAAGTCGAGCGCTCGGTCGATCCCCACGTAGCTCGGTGTCAGCACCGAGCCCATCGGGCCCGGATAGACCCATCCGTACGCGTGCCCGCCGACCTTCTGATATACCGGGCAGTGGTTCATGCATGCGCCGCAGCGAATGCAACGCAGCATCTCCTGGAATTCGCCGCCGATCAGTCCCGTCCGACCCCCGTCGACGAGCACCACGTAGTTGTGCTCCGGGCCGTCCTCATCGCCGGGGCCGCGCGGCCCGGTGAGCAGCGAGAAGTAGTTCGAGGTCTTCTGCCCGGTCGCCGAGCGCGGCAGCAGACGCATCGCGGTCGCGAGATCCTCGAGCGTCGGCAGCACCTTCTCGATGCCCGTCACCGCGACATGCACGCGCGGCATCACCGTGCACATCCCTTCGTTGCCTTCGTTCGTGACGACCGCGACCGACCCCGTCTCGGCGATCACGAAGTTGCCGCCCGTCACCCCCATGTCGGCCGACAGGAAATGCGGGCGCAGCACCTCACGCGCCTCGCGCGTCATGTCGGGGATCTCGGTCAGCCGCTCGCGGTGGTGCGTGCGCGCGAACAGGTCCGCGATCTCGTCCTTGTCCTTGTGCACGACGGGCGCGATGATGTGGCTCGGCGGCTCGTTGTCGTTGATCTGCAGGATGTATTCGCCCAGGTCCGTCTCGATCGACTGCACACCCATCTCGGCGAGCACCGCGTTCAGGCGCATTTCCTCGGACACCATCGACTTCGTCTTGATGACCTTCTTCACGTCGTGGCGTCGCGCGATGTCGGCGACGAGCCGCGCGGCGTCGGCGGTTGTTTCCGCGAACAGCACCGTCGTGCCGCGCCGCGTCGCCTCGCGTTCGAACGCCTCGAGCCACACGTCGAGATTCTCCAGTGCACGGTTGCGGCGCGCCTTCAGCGCGGCGCGCGTCGCCTGGAAGTCGATCTCGGTCATCGCGTCGGCGCGTGCGGACACGAACTTCGTCGACAGCTTCTTCAGGTTCTGCTGCAGGCGCTGGTCGGCCAGCTTCTGGCCGGCACGGGCCTTGAAATGCATCGATTGGACTTGCATCGCGGTATCGGGGAAAAGTGAGCGGAACCGGGCGTCAGACGTCGCCCGCCAGCACCTGCGCGACGTGCAGCACGCGCGTGTCGCGGTCGCCCGTGCGGCGCAACCGCCCTTCGATGTTCAGCATGCAGCCGAGATCGCCGAGCACGACGGCGCCCGCGCCGGATGCGCGGACATTCGCGCATTTCTCGTCCGCGATGGCCGCCGAAATGTCGCCGTACTTGACCGCGAACGTGCCGCCGAAGCCGCAGCAGTGCTCGCAATCCTTCATCTCGGTGACGGCCACGCCGCGCTGCGCGAGCAGCGCGCGCGGCTGCGCCTTCACGCCGAGCTCGCGCAGGCCCGAGCACGAGTCGTGATAGGTGACCGGCCCCGTGAATTCGCCGGGCGCGAGCGTCACCTTCGCGACGTTCGCGAGGAAATCGGTCAGTTCATAGACTTTCTGCTGAAATCGCGCATAGCGCCCCATCAGTTCGGGGTCGTCGCGGAACAGGTCGCCGTAGTGCGTGCGGATCATGCCGCCGCACGAGCCCGACGGCGCGACGACGTAGTCGAACTGCTCGAACTCGCGCAGCGTCTTTTCGGCGAGATCGCGTGCGAGCGCGCGATCGCCCGAGTTGTAGGCCGGCTGGCCACAGCAGGTTTGCGCGGGCGGCACGAATACCTCGTAGCCGGCTTCGCGAATCAGTTTCAGCGCGGAAAAACCGATTTCCGGGCGCATCAGGTCGACCAGGCAGGTCACGAACAAACCGACTCGCATATGCGCTCCTTCGAGAAAACGGCTCTCATTATCCGCCGTTTGGCCGGCGAGACCAACGCCGGCGCGTAAGCAAGCGCGCACGGCCGGAAACGAGGACTTCCTCGAACGGCGTTCGCTTTTTTCACGATACGAGATACAATCGACGCAACACCGCTTGATGCGTCAACCGATTCCCCCCCCCCGACATGAGCCAACCCACCCCGGATTCCAAAACGTCGATCCAGGTGATCGAACGCATGATGCGGCTGCTGGACGCGCTCGCCGCGCACAGCGACCCCGTCAGCCTGAAGGAGCTTGCGCAGCGCACCGAACTTCATCCGTCGACCGCGCACCGTATCCTCAACGACATGGTGACCTGCCGCCTGGTCGACCGCTCCGACCCCGGCACCTACCGGCTCGGCATGAGGCTGCTCGAGCTCGGCAACCTCGTGAAGGCGCGCCTGTCGGTACGCGACGCCGCGCTGATGCCGATGCGCGAACTGCATCGCCTGACCGGCCAGACCGTGAACCTGTCGGTACGCCAGGGCGACGAAATCGTCTATATCGAGCGCGCGTATTCGGAGCGCTCGGGGATGCAGGTCGTCCGCGCGATCGGCGGCCGCGCGCCGCTGCACCTGACATCGGTCGGCAAGCTGTTTCTCGCGGTCGACGAAACGTCGCGCGTGCGCGCCTACGCGACGCGCACCGGGCTGTCCGGCCATACGCAGAACAGCATTACCGACATCGCGAAGCTCGAGCGCGAACTGACGCTCGTGCGCCAGCAATCGTGCGCGCGCGACAACGAGGAACTGGAGCTGGGCGTGCGCTGTATCGCGGCCGGCATCTACGACGACTCGGGCAAGCTCGTCGCGGGCCTGTCGCTGTCGGCACCGGCCGATCGCCTGCAGGACGCGTGGCTCGGCCAGTTGAGCCGCACCGCCCTCACCATTTCGGAATCGCTCGGCTACCGGCCGGAGCCCACGAAGGACGCCGAAGGGCTGCAACGGCACGCATGACTCGCACCGCCCGCCGTTAAGCGGCCGGACGAAAAAAAGCCCCGCGATTGCGGGGCTTTTTGTTTGCGGCGACGGCACGGCGGCGAACCGCCTTGGCGCGATCAGGTACCGCCGTTCGCCGTGTTGGCCGCCGTCAGGCGCTCGCCGCCGCCGGCGTCGAGCCAGTTGCGCAGGCGCGCCGCGTCGGCGAAGCGCGAGTACTTGCCGAACGAATCCAGCAACACCATCACCATCGGCCGGCCGTGGATAGTCGCCTGCATCACGAGACATTCGCCGGCCTCGTTGATGAAGCCCGTCTTCTGCAGGCCGATGTCCCACGAGCCGTTGCCGCGGATCAGCGCGTTCGTGCTGTTGTAGATCAGGTTGCGCTTGCCCGTATTGACTTCGTACGTGCGGTCGGTCGAGAACTGGCGAATCATCGGGTACTGGTACGCCGCATTGACCATCTTCACGAGGTCGCGCGCGCTCGACACGTTCGAGCTCGACAGGCCCGTCGAATTCTCGAAGTGCGTGTCGTTCATGCCGAGCGACTTCGCCTTCGCGTTCATCGCGGCGATGAACGCCGGACGGCCGCCCGGGTAGTAGCGCGACAGCGCGGCAGCGGCACGGTTTTCCGACGCCATCAGCGCGATGTGCAGCATGTCCTCGCGCGACAGGACCGAGCCGACCGACAGGCGCGAGCCCGTACCTTTCTCGTAGTCGCGGTCTTCGTCGGTGACTTCGATCTGGTCGGTCATCGGCGACTTCGAGTCGAGCACGACCATCGCCGTCATCAGCTTCGAGATCGACGCGATCGGCACGACGGCGTGCGAATTCTTGTCGAACAGCGGCTCGCCGGTGTTCTGGTCGACGACGTACGCGACGCTCGAGCGCAGCGCGAGCGCGTCCGGAGTGTCGTGCAGGCCAAATGCCTGGCCGACCGTGGGGCGACGCGGCTGGAACGCGACCTTGCGCACCGCACCACGGTGGCCGTGTACGTTCGACGCGAGCGTCGCGCGCTTGCGCGTGGCCTTCGGCGCATCGGCCGCGACGTTGGCGGATTTCGCGGAGGCGGCCTTCACCGTCTTCTTCTTCGCCGAGGAAGTGGAAGCGGCTTTCTTGGCGGCCTGATGGGTCTTCGCAGTGGCGGCAAAGGCGTCAGCGGGTGCGACGGACGCAGCGGTCGCCAGCAAGGCGACGGCGACCGACACAGCCGTGCCGAGCGTCATGCTCTGCAACAATCTGCGCGGTGAAAACGATTCGGCTTTCATTGGGGTCTGGACAAAGCGGGCGGGAGTTTCCGCAAGTGTAGTTAAAGCTGAAAAAAAGAGCAATATTAGGCACTTACCGATCGTCGTTAAACCGGAATGTAAGAGTTGACCAACGACGAGTCGATCAACCCTCCCGCTCCCATCGAAAAAATTGATGAGATGCGCTGCCCGACAGCACCCGTCTCCCGATTACCACGCGGTTAATTGAGATAACGTCACTTTGGCGACGAAATAAAGCGGGGAAAGTACGTATCCGGCGCTCGGTGTGCCAGCGGCACCGGTGTCGACCGCGGCGGCGGCACGTCGCCACGGCACGCGCATTGAAACGGCGCGCTTTTCGACAGGAGCAGAAGCATAACGTTCCACATGCCTGTCAGGTTTACCTGTGCATGATCATTGTGCGCCGCGCCTTCCCCAGCCAGGTGCGCACCATGTGGGAACACGCCTGAAACCGATTCCGAATCGTCATGATAACTCGTTGTTTTATCGATAATTTGTCGCAATTGTGCAACGCACAAAAAATACTTGACAAGCGTTTTCTCTGCCCTAAAATACGACTCATTGCTGCGTTGCACAAAGCACGCGGCTCCGAGGTTCCCCAGCGTAGTGCCCCTTACCCCTGCGATCGACGCGATCGCTTTTCAGGAGCTTGACATGTCCTTGCTGACCCCCGAGCAAATCGCCGCCGCACAGAAAGCCAACCTCGAAAGCCTGTTCGGTCTGACGACCAAGGCGTTCGAAGGCGTCGAAAAGCTGATCGAACTCAACCTGCAGGTCGTGAAGTCGTCGCTGGCGGAAAGCCAGGAAAACGCGCAGCGCCTGCTGTCGGTGAAGGACGCGCAGGAACTGATCGCGCTGCAAGCGAGCCTGTCGCAGCCGGTCGCGGAAAAGGTGCTCTCGTACAGCCGTCACCTGTATGAAATCGCCTCGTCGACGCAAGCCGAGTTCGCGAAGGTTGCCGAAGCGCAATTCGACGAGCAGAACAAGAAGGTCCAGGCACTCGTCGACAACGTCGCGAAGAACGCCCCGGCCGGTTCGGAAACGGCTGTCGCCGCACTGAAGTCGGCACTGAACGCAGCGAACACGACGTACGAAACGGTCCAGAAGGCTGCCAAGCAAGCCGTCGAGATCGCCGAAACGAACTTCAACGCGGCTGCCGCTGTCGCGACGAAGGCTGCGAGCGCTGCTGCATCGCGCCGTTCGAGCAAGCCGGCCGCGTAAGCGTCCCCTGCTCCTGAAAAAGCCGCGCAGTGCGCGGCTTTTTTCGTTTCCGGCGTCGGAACATCCGGTCATCCGGTCGTCGCAGTTGCGGTGGCGCATTTGCCGTCGGTTGCGGGCAAAAGAAAACGCCGCCGTCCGGATATCACGGGCGGCGGCGTTTTTCGTGGCCGGAACAAGGCCGGAACAAGGCCGACACAAGGCCGGCCATGCCGGTCGCGTTACTTCTTGCGTTGCGGCGGCAGGTCCGTGCAGACGCCTTCGTACAGCTCGGCGGCCATGCCGACCGATTCGCCGAGCGTCGGGTGCGGATGGATCGTCTTGCCGATGTCTTCCGCGTCCGCGCCCATCTCGACGGCGAGGCACACTTCGCTGATCAGGTCGCCCGCGTTCAGGCCGACGATGCCGCCGCCGATCACGCGATGGGTTTCCTCGTCGAAGATCAGCTTCGTGAAGCCTTCGTCGCGGCCGTTCGCGATCGCGCGACCCGATGCGGCCCACGGGAACACGGCCTTGCCGTACTTGATGCCTTCGGCCTTGCACTGGTCTTCCGTCTTGCCGGCCCAGGCCACCTCCGGATCCGTGTACGCCACCGACGGGATCTGCAGCGCATCGAAGTACGCCTTCTCGCCGTGCGCGGCTTCCGCTGCGACGTGGCCTTCATGCACGGCCTTGTGCGCGAGCATCGGCTGACCGACGATGTCGCCGATCGCGGAGATGTGCGGGACGTTCGTGCGCATCTGCTTGTCGACTTCGATGAAGCCGCGGTCGGTGACCGCGACGCCGGCCTTGTCGGCACCGATCTTCTTGCCGTTCGGGCTGCGGCCCACCGCGACGAGCACGAGGTCGTAGCGCTGCGCTTCCGCCGGCGCCTTCTCGCCCTCGAACTTGACGTAGATGCCGTCTTCCTTCGCTTCCGCGCCGACCGTCTTGGTCTTCAGCATCACGTTGCCGAAGCGCTTCGCGTTGTACTTTTCCCAGACCTTCACGAGATCGCGGTCCGCGCCCATCATCAGGCCGTCCATCATTTCGACCACATCGATCTCGGCGCCGAGCGTCGCGTACACCGTTGCCATTTCGAGGCCGATGATGCCGCCGCCGATCACGAGCATGCGCTTGGGCAGTTGGCGCAGTTCGAGCGCGCCCGTCGAATCGACGACGCGCGGGTCTTCCGGCATGAACGGCAGCTTCACTGCCTGCGAGCCGGCGGCGATGATCGCCTGCTTGAACTTGACGACCTTCTTGCCGTTTTCGCCCTGTACTTCCATGTGATACGGATCGACGAATGCGCCGACGCCCGTGACGACTTCGACCTTGCGCGCCTTCGCCATGCCGGCGAGGCCCGTCGTCAGCTTCTTGACGACGCCGCCCTTGAAGTCGCGCAGCTTGTCGAGATCGACCTCCGGCTTGCCGAACGTGATGCCGTGCGACGCCAGCGCCGCGGCTTCGTCGATGACGAGTGCCGTGTGCAGCAGCGCCTTCGACGGGATGCAACCGACGTTCAGGCACACGCCGCCGAGCGTCGAGTAGCGTTCGACCAGCACCGTCTTCATGCCGAGGTCGGCTGAGCGGAACGCGGCCGAGTAGCCGCCGGGGCCGGCGCCGAGCACGAGCATGTCGCACTCGATGTCGGCGGCACCTGCGTAGCTGCCGGCTTGCGGCGCGGGTGCAGGAGCGGCTGCGGGTGCAGCGGCCGGGGCCGGTGCTGCGGCCTTCGCGGGTTCGGCTGCTTTCGCGGGGGCGGCGGCGCCGGCCGTTGCTTCGACGATGGCGATAACCGTGCCTTGCGAGACTTTCTCGCCGGCCTTGACCTTGACTTCCTTGACCGTGCCGGCGACGTCGCTGGGCACTTCCATGGAGGCTTTGTCCGATTCGAGCGTGATGAGCGTTTGCTCTTTTTCGATCACGTCGCCCGGCTTCACGTTGACTTCGATGACATCGACGCCGCTGAAATCGCCGATATCCGGAACCTTGACTTCGATGAGACTCATTACTGTCCCCTTCTTGATTAGCTGCAGACAGAGAGGGAGCTGCTCGCGGAAGAACTACGGCCTGGCAAGAGAAGAGAACGCGCACGTGGGCAGGACCACCTTTGCCGTCCGCCCAAGGACGCGCCTTTCTTTTGGTTACTTTTCTTTGGAAGACAAAGAAAAGTGACCGCCGCCCCGCGCAGGGGCGACGCTAGCAGACCGTCAAGAAAGCCAGTTCAACGACAGGGCGTGGATCACCGAAAGAAAACCCACGCCCCGCGAGCAAACTCCCCGCTCATCAAAGAATGATGCGACGGAAATCGGCAAGCAACGCACCGAGATACGCATTGAACCGCGCGGCTTCCGCGCCATCGATGACACGATGGTCATACGACAGCGACAGCGGCAGCGTCAGACGCGGCACGAACTGCTTGCCGTCCCACACCGGCTTCATCTGGCCGCGCGACAACCCGAGGATCGCGACTTCCGGCGCGTTGATGATCGGCGTGAAGTTGGTGCCGCCGATCCCGCCGAGCGACGAGATCGAGAAGCAGCCGCCCTGCATCTGGTCCGGCTTGAGCTTGCCGTCGCGCGCGGCCTTCGACAGCTCGGCCATTTCCTTCGCGATGTCGACGAGGCCCTTTTTGTCCGCGTCGCGGATCACCGGCACGACGAGACCGTTCGGCGTGTCCGCGGCGAAACCGATGTGGTAGTACTGCTTGAACACCAGGTTGTCGCCGTCGAGGCTTGCGTTGAAGGTCGGGAACTTCTTCAGCGCGGCGACGACCGCCTTGATCACGAATGCGAGCATCGTGAATTTCACACCGGCCTTCTCGTGCTCCTTGTTCAGTTGCACGCGCAGCGCTTCGAGCTCGGTGATGTCCGCTTCGTCGTTGTTCGTGACGTGCGGGATCATCACCCAGTTGCGATGCAGGTTCGCGCCCGAGATCTTCTTGATGCGCGACAGCGGCTTCGCCTCGAACGGGCCGAACTTCGAGAAGTCGACCTTCGGCCACGGCAGCAGGTTCAGCTCGCCGCCGCCTGCCGGCGCGGCTGCTGCGCCCGGCGCTGCGCGCTGGCCCGTCATCACGCCCTTCACGAAGCCCGTGATGTCGTCCTTCGTGATACGGCCCTTCGGACCGCTACCCTGCACGCGTGCGACTTCGACGCCGAGTTCGCGCGCGAACTTGCGCACGGACGGCGATGCGTGGCTCGCGCGATACTCGCCCGACGGTGCGGCGGCCGGCGCGGCAGCAGCCGGAGCCGGCGCAGCCTTCGCGGGTGCCGGTGCGGCGGCGGGAGCCGGCGCGGCAGCGGCCGGTGCCGGCGCGCTCGCTTGCGGCGCGGCGGCAGGCGCTGCGCCGGCGGCGTCGAGCAGCACGATCAGCGTCCCTTCCGACACCGAATCGCCCACCTTGACCTTGATTTCCTTCACGACGCCGGCGGCCGGGCTCGGCACGTCCATCGTCGCCTTGTCCGATTCGAGCGTGACGAGCGACTGCTCCTTCTCGACCGTGTCGCCGACCTTCACGCCGATCTCGATCACCGGGACGTCCTTGTAGTCGCCGATGTCGGGTACCTTCACCTCGAGCGTGCCACCCGCAGCCGCGGGTGCAGCCGGCGCTGCTGCAGCCGGTGCCGGCGCTGCCGCCTGTGCGGGAGCTGCTGCCGGTGCGGCCGCGCCGTTCACCTGCGCCGCGGCACCGCCTTCGAGCAGGATGATCAACGAGCCTTCCGACACGGAATCGCCCACCTTGATCTTCACTTCCTTGACCGTGCCGGCTGCCGGGCTCGGGACGTCCATCGTCGCCTTGTCCGATTCGAGCGTGACGAGCGACTGCTCGGGCTCGACCGTGTCGCCCACCTTCACGAGCACCTCGATGACGGGCACGTCCTTGTAATCGCCGATATCCGGCACCTTCACTTCGATCGCTTGACTCATCTTTTTGTGTCTCCATGGCCGCGCGCGCCCCTCCCGGAAGCGGCGCGCGGCATCACACGGCGCGTGTGCGTTAAACGGTCATCGGGTTGGGCTTCGACGGATCGAGGTTGTACTTGGCAATCGCATCCGCGACCACCTTGCGCTCGATCGTGCCTTCGTCGGCCAGCGCGTTCAGCGCGGCGACGGTGACCCAGTGACGGTCGACTTCGAAGAAGTGACGCAGCTTCTCGCGGGTGTCCGAACGACCGAAACCGTCCGTGCCCAGCACGACGAAGCGGCGATCGACCTGACCGCGGATCTGGTCGACCAGCGCGCGCACGTAGTCGGTCGATGCGATGACCGGACCCTGCGTGTCCTTCAGGCACTTCTGCACGTGCGACAGGCGACGCTCCTCGGTCGGATGGAGCAGATTCCAGCGCTCGACTTCGTGGCCTTCACGCGCGAGTTCGGTGAAGCTCGGCACGCTCCACAGGTCGGCCGCGACGCCCCAGTCGTTCTTCAGCAGGTCGGCGGCAGCGATCACTTCGTTGAAGATCGTGCCTGCGCCAAGCAGCTGCACGCGCGGCGCCTTCTGGTCGGCGTCGGCCTTCTTGAACGCGTACATGCCCTTGATGATGTCGGCCGCCACGTGCTCGCCCTGCGGAATCGCCGGGTGCTCGTAGTTCTCGTTCATCACCGTGATGTAGTAGTACACGTCTTCCTGGTCCTGCACCATGCGGCGCAGACCGTCCTGGATGATCACCGCGAGTTCGTAGCCGAACGTCGGGTCGTAGCTCACGCAGTTCGGCACCGATGCCGCCCACAGGAGCGAGTGACCGTCTTCGTGCTGCAGGCCTTCGCCGTTCAGCGTCGTGCGGCCCGCGGTGCCACCGAGCAGGAAGCCGCGCGAGCGCATGTCGCCCGCCGCCCATGCCAGGTCGCCGATCCGCTGGAAGCCGAACATCGAATAGAAGATGTAGAACGGCACCATGATCTCGCCGTGCGTCGAATACGACGTCGCCGCCGCGATCCAGTCGCACATGCCGCCCGCTTCGTTGATGCCTTCCTGCAGGATCTGGCCGGTTTCCGATTCCTTGTAGAACATCAGCTGGTCGGAATCTTCCGGCACGTACTTCTGGCCTTCCTGGTTCCAGATACCGATCTGGCGGAACAGGCCTTCCATGCCGAACGTACGCGATTCGTCCGGGACGATCGGCACGACGCGCTTGCCCAGCGCCTTGTCCTTCAGCAGGATGTTCAGGATCCGCACGAACGCCATCGTCGTCGAGATCTCGCGGCCTTCGCCCGTGCCCTTCAGCAGCGGCTCGAATGCGTCGAGCGCCGGCACCGGCAGCGACGTCGCCTTCTCGCGGCGGTGCGGCAGGTAGCCGCCGAGGTCCATGCGCTTCTGGCGCATGTATTCGAGTTCCTTCGAGCCTTCCTCGAACTTCAGGTACGGCACGTCGGCGATCTGCTCGTCGGTGATCGGCAGGCGGAACTGGTCACGGAACTTCTTCAGTTGCTCGACCGGCAGCTTCTTCTGCTGGTGCGTGATGTTCATCGCCTGGCCCGACTCGCCCATCCCGTAGCCCTTGATGGTCTTCGCGAGGATGACGGTCGGCGCGCCCTTCGTGTTGCTGGCTTCGTGGAACGCCGCGTAGATCTTGTGCGGATCGTGGCCGCCGCGGTTCAGCGCCCAGATGTCGTCGTCCGACCAGTCGGCGACCAGCGCCTTCAGCTCGGGCGAGTTGAAGAAGTGCTCGCGAACGTACGCGCCCGACTCCGACTTGTACGTCTGGTATTCACCGTCGACGCATTCCATCATGCGGCGCATCAGCGCGCCCGTCTTGTCGCGTGCGAACAGCGCATCCCAGCGGCTGCCCCAGATGACCTTGATCACGTTCCAGCCGGCGCCGCGGAATTCCGATTCCAGTTCCTGGATGATCTTGCCGTTGCCGCGCACCGGGCCATCGAGACGCTGCAGGTTGCAGTTGATCACGAACACGAGGTTGTCGAGCTTCTCGCGGCTCGCCATGCCGATCGCGCCGAGCGATTCCGGCTCGTCCGTCTCGCCGTCGCCGAGGAACGCCCAGACCTTGCGGCCGGCGGTCTTCGCGATGCCGCGCGATTCCAGGTACTTCATGAAGCGCGCCTGGTAGATCGCCATGATCGGGCCGAGACCCATCGACACGGTCGGGAACTGCCAGAAGTCCGGCATCAGCCACGGGTGCGGGTACGACGAAATGCCGTTGCCGTCGACTTCCTGGCGGAAGTTGTCGAGCTGCTCTTCCTTCAGGCGGCCGAGCAGGAACGCGCGCGAATACACGCCCGGCGACGAGTGACCCTGAACGAACACGAGATCGCCGCCGTGCTGGTCGGACGCCGCGTGCCAGAAGTGGTTGTAGCCGACGTCATAGAGCGTCGCGGCCGACGCGAATGATGCGATGTGGCCGCCGACGTTCGTATCCTTGCCTGCGCGCAGCACCATCGCCAGCGCATTCCAGCGCGTGTACGAACGGATGCGGTGCTCGATATCCTGGTCGCCAGGAATCTTCGCCTGGGCTTCGACCGGGATCGTGTTGATGTACGGGGTGTTGGCAGAGAACGGGAGGTGTTCGCCGTGCATGCGGGCGAATTCGATCTGCTTTTCGATCAGGTAGTGCGCGCGGCCAGTGCCCACGGAGGAGATCACGCCGTCGAGCGACTCGAGCCATTCAACGGTTTCTTGCGGGTCGTCGTCACGATCGGCGGCGACATATTTCATCACTTCGTTCGGTACAGCGGACATTCTCGTCTCCTGGGTCCTGGAATGTGAGGATCGCTCTTGTGCAGACGCCGCGACGCGGCCGGCTGCGGGCAAGCTCCGACGGATTGTAATGAGCGTGTACGACCACGCGCAACAAAATTTTCGAATTATGAGATCTTTTCTCGTAATGCGGAATATTGCTGCGCTGCACCCTCGCTTCGGGCCTCTCCGGCACGCGTCGCAAGGACAAATCCGTTTCCGTTCAACATATCCGGTATGGGTTTTCCATGTATTGCGCTGCGCTACAATCCTGCCATGTTGACCGATCGGCTTTTCGCACGCTCGGCGCGACCGTCGGGCCCGCCGGCGGAGTCGCAGCCGTCCCGCTGGCACCACGGACCGTGGTGGTCCAACTCCTATTTGCTGACGCCGCTGCTGTCGATCCTCGTGTTCCTCGTGGTGATGAGCCTGATTCTATGGAGCCTCAATCGCCGCGAACAGCAGCAGCAGGAAGACACCCTGTTCCGTAACGTCGCGTGGGCGCAGCAGCAGATCCGCCTGTCGATGACGGGCGCGCAGGAGCAGTTGCAGGCGCTGTCGCGCGATCTCGCGTCCGGCCGCCTCGACCAGAATGCATTCCAGATGGCCGTCGCGGACGTGATGCAGACGCATCCGGAAATCCTCTACCTGAACTGGTACACCGCGCCCGGCGTGCAGCGCTGGCCGACCGTGCACCCGCCGCTGCTCGGCCAGCGGCTCGCGAAGCCCGGCGACGCGCAGATGCAGGACGCCGTGCGCGGCGCGTACGACGAAGCGCGCAGCACGCGCCGCCAGGCCTATTCGCCGCTGATCTACGACGACTTCGGCAACGGCTTCATCACGCTGCAGACGCCCGTGATGCGCGGCGACCGCGAATATCTCGGCTCGATCGCCGCGGTGTTCTCGGTCGAAGGGATCCTGAAGCACGACATCCCGCAGGAGCTGTCGTCGAAGTACAAGATCTCGATCACCGACTCGAACAACCGCGAGCTGTCGTCCACGTCGACGCGCCCGCGCCTGCCGCGCGACTCCCACTACGACCTGCCGCTCGATCCGCCCGGCCAGGGGCTCACCGTGCGCGTGTACGCATTCCCGCAGCTCACGAACCTGACCAACAATACGCTCGTGTGGCTCGTCGCGGGGTTGTCGTGCTTCGTGCTGTGGAGCCTCTGGAGCCTGTGGAAGCACACGCGCCAGCGTTTCGAGGCGCAGCAGGCGCTGTACGCGGAAGCGTTCTTCCGCCGCGCGATGGAAAACTCGGTGCTGATCGGCATGCGCGTGCTCGACATGCACGGCCGCATCACGCACGTGAACCCCGCGTTCTGCCGGATGACGGGCTGGGACGAAACCGACCTCGTCGGCAAGGTCGCGCCGTTCCCGTACTGGCCGCGCGACGCCTACCCGGAAATGCAGCGCCAGCTCGACATGACCCTGCGTGGCAAGGCACCGAGCTCGGGCTTCGAGTTGCGCGTGCGGCGCAAGAACGGCACGCTGTTCCATGCGCGCCTCTACGTGTCGCCGCTGATCGACAGCTCGGGCCGCCAGACCGGCTGGATGTCGTCGATGACCGACATCACCGAGCCGAAGCGCGCACGCGAGGAACTCGCGGCCGCGCACGAGCGCTTCACGAC
Source organism: Burkholderia diffusa (assembly GCF_902499115.1). GTDB lineage: Bacteria > Pseudomonadota > Gammaproteobacteria > Burkholderiales > Burkholderiaceae > Burkholderia > Burkholderia diffusa. The sequence goes on along the minus strand of NZ_CABVPN010000018.1, from coordinate 75,206 downwards.
GGTGCTCGAAAGCCTCGACGCCGCCGTGTCGGTGCTCGCCGCCGACGAAGCCGAGCTGCTGTTCGCGAACCGCTACTACCGCCACCTGTTCGGCATCCGTCCGGACGGCCACCTCGAGCTGTCCGGCGGCGGCTTCGACCGCGCGCAGGCATCGTCCGACTCGATCGACATGGTCGACGCGTTCGCGGGCCTGCCGGCCGCCGCGCTGACGAGCAGCACGGCCGATGCGCAGGAGGTGTACGTCGAGAGCATCCAGAAGTGGTTCGAGGTGCGGCGCCAGTACATCCAGTGGGTGGACGGTCACCTCGCGCAGATGCAGATCGCGACCGACATCACGACCCGCAAGAAGGCGCAGGAACTCGCGCACCAGCAGGAGGAGAAGCTGCAGTTCACGAGCCGATTGATGACGATGGGTGAAATGGCGTCGTCGATTGCACACGAATTGAATCAGCCGCTCGCCGCGATCAACAACTACTGCTCGGGCACGCTCGCGCTCGTCAAGAGCGGCCGCGGCACGCCCGAGACGCTGCAGCCCGCGCTGGAAAAGACCGCACAGCAGGCGCTGCGCGCGGGGATGATCGTCAAGCGGATCCGCGAATTCGTGAAGCGCAGCGAGCCGAAGCGCCAGCCGGCGCGCGTCGCGGACATCGTCGCCGACGCCGTCGGGCTCGCCGAAATCGAGGCCAGGAAGCGCAGAATCCGGATCGTCACGGAAATCCTCGCAAGAATGCCTATTATTTATGTCGACCCCGTGCTGATCGAGCAGGTGCTGATGAACCTGCTGAAGAACGCGGCCGAGGCGATGGCCGACGTGAAGCCGGCGTCGGCGGACGGCGTGATCCGCGTGGTCGCCGACATCGACGCGGGTTTCGTCGACATCCGCGTGATCGACCAGGGCCCGGGCGTCGACGAAGCGACCGCCGAGCGCCTGTTCGAACCGTTTTACAGCACCAAGTCCGATGGCATGGGCATGGGGCTGAACATCTGCCGTTCGATCATCGAATCGCATCGGGGGCGTCTGTGGGTGGTCAACAACGTCGAGCCGGATGGCCGCATTTCCGGCGCGACGTTCCACTGCAGCCTGCCCATTGGGGAACCCGCTGATCTCGGCCAAGGGGGGCGCGAGGCATCGGCATCACATACCGTTACGGGAGAACTATGAATAGCCCTGTCACCACCACTCAGGAAACTGTCTTCGTCGTCGACGACGACGAAGCCGTACGGGACTCGCTGCGCTGGCTGCTGGAGGCGAACGGCTATCGCGTGCAATGCTTCTCGAGCGCGGAGCAGTTCCTCGATGCCTATCAGCCGGCGCAGCAGGCCGGCCAGATCGCCTGCCTGATCCTCGACGTGCGGATGTCGGGCATGAGCGGCCTCGAGCTGCAGGAGCGCCTGATCGCGGACAACGCCGCGCTGCCGATCATCTTCGTCACGGGCCACGGCGACGTGCCGATGGCGGTGTCGACGATGAAAAAGGGTGCGATGGACTTTATCGAGAAACCGTTCGACGAGGCCGAGCTGCGCAAGCTCGTCGAGCGGATGCTCGACAAGGCCCGAAGCGAAAGCAAGAGCGTCCAGGAACAGCGCGCCGCGAGCGAGCGCCTGTCGAAGCTGACCGCGCGCGAGCAGCAGGTGCTCGAGCGGATCATCGCCGGCCGGCTGAACAAGCAGATCGCCGACGATCTCGGGATCAGCATCAAGACGGTCGAAGCCCACCGCGCGAACATCATGGAAAAGCTCAACGTCAACACGGTCGCCGACCTGCTGCGCCTCGCCCTGTCGAAGAAGCAGGCCTGAACGTTGCGCGGCCGCGGGGCACCTGCCCCGCTGGCCGCACCACCGCACGACCGCGCCGCGCGATGCGGCCCGCTCGCACGGCACGTGCCCGGCGCCGCCTCCCGGAGCGCCGGCACTGCCGCCATGACGCTTTCCTTGTATTCGCTGTCGGACGACGGCAGGCGACCGGTATAATTGCGTGCTTTGCTGCGGCGTTTCGTGCGCCGCACGCCCGCATTCCAACTTCCCGGCAAAACCACCACCATGACAGCCCTCCTCATCGACGGCAACGCCCTTTCGAAGACCTTGCGCGCACAGGCCGCCGAACGCGCCGCCGCCCTGACCGCACGCGGCCACCAGCCTGGTCTCGCGGTGATCCTCGTCGGCGCGAACCCCGCGAGCGAAGTCTACGTGCGCAACAAGATCAAGGCGTGCGAGGACAACGGTTTCTTCTCGCAGAAGGATGCGTACCCGGACACCCTGTCGGAAGCCGACCTGCTCGCGCGCATCGACGAACTGAACCGCGACCCGAAGATCCACGGCATCCTGGTCCAGCTGCCGCTACCGAAACACATCGACAGCCACAAGGTGATCGAGGCGATCGCGCCGGAGAAGGACGTCGACGGCTTCCACGTCGCGAACGCCGGCGCGCTGATGACGGGCAAGCCGCTGTTCCGCCCGTGCACGCCGTACGGCGTGATGAAGATGTTCGAGGCGCATGACATCCCGCTGCAGGGCGCGAACGCGGTCGTGATCGGCCGCTCGAACATCGTCGGCAAGCCGATGGCGATGCTGCTGCTCGAAGCCGGCGCGACCGTGACGATCTGCCACAGCAAGACGCGCGACCTCGCCGCGCACACGCGCCAGGCCGACGTCGTGGTCGCCGCGGTCGGCAAGCGCAACATTCTGACCGCCGACATGGTCAAGCCCGGCGCGACCGTGATCGACGTCGGCATGAACCGCGACGATGCGGGCAAGCTGTGTGGCGACGTCGACTTCGCTGGTGTGAAGGAAGTTGCCGGTCACATCACGCCGGTGCCGGGCGGTGTCGGCCCGATGACCATCACGATGCTGCTGATCAACACGATCGAAGCCGCCGAGCGCGCTGCCGCGGCCGCCTGAGCGCCGCCCGATTGCTCTGCCCGCCCAGCCGGCGCGCATTCGCGCGCCGGCGTCTCGCCGGTCGCCCGCCGTGGCCGCGCCGTCGCACTGAATTCCCCCGTATCCGACCCCGTACCGAGCGCATCCAATCGCGTCGTTAGAAACTAACGATTGGAAAGCGCGCGATGCGCCCCAATAATGTCGGTATCGGGCGCCGCCGCATCGCGCCTCACCCTTTTCACCCCGGTTCATCCGGCAACAGACAGGGAGTCTTAATGTCCGCCAGCGCCAACACCAATCCGCTCCTCGATTTCTCCGGCCTGCCCCGCTTCGGCGAGATCCGTCCGGAACACGTGACGCCCGCGCTCGACACGCTGCTCGATGCCGCCAACCGCGCGGTCGACACCGCGAGCGCGCCAGCGACGCCGGCGACATGGGCCGCGATCGTCGAGACGGTCGAGCAGGCGACGGAGCCGCTCGGGCGTGCATGGGGCGTCGTCGGCCACCTGAACGCGGTCGCCGATACGCCGGAGCTGCGCGCCGCCTACGGCGAAAACCTGCCGCGCGTGACCGAGTTCTGGTCGAGCGTCGGCCAGAACCTCGCGCTGTACGAGAAGTACAAGGCGATCGCCGCGAGCGCCGAATACGCGACGCTGTCCGCCGAGCGCAAGAAGATCCTCGACAACGCGCTGCGCGATTTCCGCCTGTCGGGCGCCGAGTTGCCCGAGGACCAGAAGCCGCGCTTCGCGGAACTGCAGGAGCAGCAGGCCGCGCTGTCGAAGGCGTTCTCCGATCACGTGCTCGACGCAACCAACGCGTATGCGTATTTCGCGCACGACGAAGCCGAGCTGGCCGGCCTGCCGGGCGACGCGATCGAAGCGGCCCGCGAAGCCGCGCAGAAGGAAGGCAAGGAAGGCTGGAAGTTCACGCTGCACTTCCCGTCCTACTTCCCGGTACTGCAGTACGCCGAGAACCGCGCGATGCGCGAGACGCTGTACCGCGCGTATGCAACCCGCGCATCGGAACTTGGCCCGCAGTACGGCGGCGGCAAGGCCGAGTGGGACAACACGGCGATCGTCGCCGACGAACTGAAGCTGCGCCGCGAAGAAGCGCAGATGCTCGGCTACCGCAACTTCGCCGAAGTGTCGCTCGCGCCGAAGATGGCCGAATCGCCACAGCAGGTGATCGCGTTCCTCGAGGATCTCGCGACGCGCGCGCGACCGCACGCTGACAAGGACTGGGACGAACTGCGCGCGTTCGCCGCGAAGGAACTCGGTCTGGCCGAGCTCGCGCCGTGGGACGTCGCGTTCTCCGCCGAGCGGCTGCGCCAGCAGCGCTACGCGTTCTCGGAAAACGAGGTCAAGCAGTACTTCCCGGAACCGGCCGTGCTGAAGGGCCTTTTCACCGTCACCGAAACGCTGTTCGGCGTGCGGATCAAGCCGGACGACGCACCGGTGTGGCACAAGGACGTGCGCTTCTTCCGCGTGGAGAACCGCGACGGCTCGCTCGTCGCGCAGTTCTATCTCGACCTGTATGCACGCGAAGGCAAGCGCGGCGGCGCGTGGATGGACGATGCGCGTGCGCGCGCGAAGCGCGGCAACGCCGTGCAGACGCCGGTCGCGTACCTGACCTGCAACTTCTCGGCGCCGGTCGGCGGCAAGCCCGCATGCTTCACGCACGACGAAGTCATCACGCTGTTCCATGAATTCGGCCACGGGCTGCATCACATGCTCACGCGCGTCGACGAACTCGGCGTGTCGGGCATCCACGGCGTCGAATGGGATGCGGTCGAGCTGCCGTCGCAATTCATGGAAAACTTCTGCTGGGAATGGGACGTGCTGTCGTCGATGTCGTCGCACGTCGAGACGGGCGCCGCGCTGCCGCGCGAGCTGTTCGACAAGATGATCGCCGCGAAGAACTTCCAGAGCGGTCTCGGCACGCTCCGCCAGATCGTGTTCTCGATGTTTGACATGCTGCTGCACGTCGACTTCGACCCGGCCGGCACGACCGGCGTGAACGCGTTCGCGCGCGAGATCAACGAGCGTTACCACGTGATTCCGCAGGCGGCGTTCTCGCGCTGGCCGAATACGTTCAGCCACATCTTCGCGGGCGGCTATGCGGCCGGCTATTACAGCTACAAGTGGGCCGAGGTGCTGTCGGCCGACGCGTACGCGGCGTTCGAGGAAGCGGCTGCCGCGAGCGGCAGCGTGCTCGACGCGGCGACCGGCACGCGCTATCGCCGCGAGATCCTCGAAGTCGGCGGCAGCCGGCCGGCGATGGATTCGTTCAAGGCGTTCCGCGGCCGCGAGCCGGAAATCGACGCGCTGCTGCGCCACAACGGGATGGCGTCCCCCGCGCACTGAGCATGCCCTGCCCGGCTCGTCCGCCTGCATCGAAAGGCACCGCTTCGGCGGTGCTTTTTTCATCATGGTGCCGGCGTTTCGCCGCCTGCTTCGTCCGTGTTGTCGGTGTTGCGGTCGGCCTCGTCGTCGAACAGCGAAAACTGCCCGTGACGCTCGGCCGTGTCCTCGTCGATGCGCACGCCGACGCCGAGCAGCCGCACCGCCTGCGCGCGCCGCTGCAGCCCCTTCGCGAGCAGCGTGACGGCCGTCTGCGCATTCGTCGCGTCGGCCACGCACTCGACCGTCGTGCGCTGGAAATCCGCGAAGCGGATCTTCACGTACAGCTTGCGGATCGCGCGGGCCGCGCCCGCGCGCGCGATCCGCGCGTCGAGCTGCACGACCAGGCGACGAATCTCGTCCGCGCATTGCTCGAGCGTCGTCAGGTCGGTCACGTAGGTCGTCTCGACGCTGACCGACTTGCGCTCCTGGTCGGCCTGCACGGGCCGCTCGTCGATTCCGCGCGCGAGCTGATACAGCCGCCGGCCGAATGCGCCAAACTCGCGATGCAGATCGATCAGCGACCAGTCGCGCAGCTGAGCGCAGGTCTGGATGCCGAGCCGGTCGAGCCGCGTGGCCGTCACCTGCCCGACGCCGTGCAGCTTGCGCACCGGCAACGCCGCGACGAATGCGTCGACCTCATGCGGACGCACGACGAACAGGCCGTCGGGCTTGTTCCAGTCGGACGCGATCTTCGCGATGAACTTGTTCGGCGCGACGCCCGCCGACACCGTCACGCCGACCGTGTCGTACACGCGCCGGCGAATCTCCCGTGCAATCAGCGTCGCGCTGCCCTGGCACAGTTCGGAACCGCTGACGTCGAGGTACGCCTCGTCGAGCGACAGCGGCTCGACGTCACGCGTGTAGTCGCGATAGATCGCCATGATCTGTCGCGACGCCGCGCGGTACTTGTCCATCGCGGACGGCAGGATCAGCAGGTCCGGGCACTTGCGCATCGCCAGCGCCGACGACATCGCCGAATGCACGCCATAGCGCCGCGCCTCGTAGTTGCAGGTCGCGATCACGCCGCGCTGGTCGGGCCGGCCGCCGACCGCGAGCGGCCGGTTGCGCAGCGACGGGTCGTCGCGCATCTCGACCGATGCGTAAAAGCAGTCGCAGTCGCAATGGATGATCTTGCGCACGCGTGACGGTGCGTCGCCGGGTGGCGGCACGCGCGGATCGGCAGGCGGGATGATGGTCGGATTCACGGTGCCAACACTGTACAAAAACACAGTGCTCGTTTCAACTGTCGCGTGATGTCGCGTTCGGTCGCCTCCGCGCAGTTCCGGCACGTTCCGGCGGCACCGTACCGGTCCGCTTCGCGCGGATCGTACCGCCGCGCGCAAGGACCGCCCCCTATACTCGTCTGCCACAGTTCAAGAAACGCACGGGTGACGGATGAAGACGATCGGACTGATCGGCGGGATGAGCTGGGAATCGTCGGCGGAGTACTACCGGATGATCAATCGCCATTCGAAGGCGCTGCACGGCGGCCATCACAATGCGAAGAGCGTGCTGGTCACGGTGGATTTCGCGGAGATCGAAGCATTGCAGCGCGCGCAGGACTGGGCCGCGCTCGGTGAACGGATGGCCGATGCCGCGCGCCGGCTCGAAGCGGCCGGCGCCGATCTCGTCGTGTTGACGACCAACACGATGCACCGCGTGCACGACGCGATCGAGGCTGCGGTGGCGCTGCCATTCCTGCACATCGCCGATCCGACCGGCACCGCACTGCGAGCAGCGGGCGTCGAGCGCGTCGCGCTGCTCGGCACGCGCTACACGATGGAACTGCCGTTCTATACGGAGCGTCTGCGCGACAAATTCGGCCTCGACGTGCTGGTGCCGGACGAATCCGCGCGTAGCGACGTGCACCGGATCATCTACGACGAGCTGTGTCATGGCGTCATCGATGCCGAGTCGCGCGCGACCTACGTAGCGATCATCGACGAACTGGCGAAACGCGGCGCGCAGGCGGTGATACTCGGCTGTACGGAAATCACGCTGCTGATCGGCGCAGACGATTCGCCGCTGCCGGTGTTTGATACGACCGCGCTGCATGCGAAGGCGGCGGTCGAGTGGGCGGCGGGCTGAAAACAAAAAACCCGGCACGAGGCCGGGTTCCTGTCGACGAAGCGCGCATCGGTCACTTGCGCTGCACATCGTCTGGTGTGCTTGGTTGCGGGGGTAGGATTTGAACCTACGACCTTCGGGTTATGAGCCCGACGAGCTGCCAGACTGCTCCACCCCGCGTCAGAGAAATAAATTATAGGGTGATGAAGTACTCACGTCAACACTTTTGTCACAATTTCTTTGCAGGTCGTCGATCACGCAATGCATCGCCCCTGCTTCGCGTCGCGTGTCGCGCGCGTTCGCGCCCCTTGCTCGCGGTAAGATGGCGGCCTTCGCATTCACCCCGCACGCATTCCCGTTCATGAAAATCGCCACCTGGAACGTCAACTCGCTCAACGTCCGCAAGCAGCACGTGCTCGACTGGCTCGCGCAAAGCGGAACCGACGTGCTGTGCCTGCAGGAACTGAAGCTGCCCGACGAGAAGTATCCGCGCGCCGATCTCGAGGCTGCCGGCTACCGCAGCTGGTTCGCGGGCCAGAAGACCTACAACGGCGTCGCGATCCTCGTGCGCGACACGCTCGCCGTCGACGAATCGGACGTCGTGCGCAACATCCCCGGCTTCGACGATCCGCAGCAGCGCGTGATCGCCGTGACGGTCGACGGTGTGCGCATCGTGTCCGCCTATTTCCCGAACGGCCAGGCGCCCGACTCCGACAAGTTCGTCTACAAGATGCAGTGGCTCGACGCGCTGCATGCGTGGCTGGCCACCGAGATGCAGCGCTACCCGAAGCTCGCGCTGCTCGGCGACTACAACATCGCGCCGGAAGACCGCGACGTGCACGACCCGGCGAAATGGGAAGGCCAGAACCTCGTGTCGCCGCAGGAGCGCGCGCACTTCGCGAAGCTGATCGAACTCGGCTTCGTCGATGCATTCCGCCGTTTCGAGCAGCCGGAGAAGACCTTCACGTGGTGGGACTACCGGATGTTCGCGTTCCGCCGCAACGCGGGGCTGCGCATCGACCACGTCCTGCTGTCGCCGGCGCTCGCCGCCACCTGCACGTCGTGCGAAGTCGACCGCGTGCCGCGCACGTGGGACCAGCCGTCCGACCACACACCCGTCGTCGCGATCGTCGGCTGAGCCCCTGCCCACTCTCACGCGCGCGCTCAACCGCGCGCGGGCGCGGGCCCGAGATGGGCCCATAGGAAACCGAACTCCGCCGCATCCGATTCGGCGCGCTCCAGATCGTCGGCGCTGCCGTGGCCGCCGTCGGTGTTCTCCCAGTACCACACCCGTTCGTGGCCGAGCGCATGCATGCGCGCGGCCATCTTGCGCGCATGCGCCGGATGCACGCGGTCGTCGCGCGTCGACGTCGTCAGCAGCAGCGGCGGATACACGACACCTTCGCGCACGCGGTGATACGGCGAGTACGCGGCGAGCGCCGCGCCCTCGCGCGAATCGTCCGGATCGCCATACTCGTCGAGCCACGCGGCGCCCGCGTGCAGTTTCGGATAGCGCCGCATGTCGAGCAGCGGCACGCGGCACAGCACCGCGCCGAACAGTTCCGGACGCTGCACCATGCAGGCGCCCACCAGCAGCCCGCCGTTGCTGCCGCCCTCGATGCCGAGTTGCGCGGCCGTCGTCACGCCGGTGCGGATCAGGTCCTCGGCCACCGCGATGAAGTCGTCGAACGAGCGCTGTCGATGTTCGCGCTGCGCGTCGACGTGCCAGCCCGGCCCGAATTCGCCGCCACCACGGATGTGCGCGAACGCCGCGACACCGCCGCGTTCGAGCCACGCAATGCCGAGTGCATCGCTGTAGCCGGGCAGGTTCGGAATCGCGAAGCCGCCATAGCCTGATAGCAGGCACGGGCGCGCGACGCGGGCGCTGCCGTCGGCGCGATCCGGCGCATCGCGTGCATCGAGCGCGTCACGCGGCCCGATCAGCGTGTACGGCACCACCGTGCCGTCGCGCGAACGGGCATTCGCGCGACGCACGACGAGCCCGGCCGCATCGAACCGCACCGGCGGCCGATCGAGCAGCACGCGGCGCGACGGCGCATCGGCCGCGCGATCGGCCAGGTCGGCGAGCCAGCATTCGGGCGGATCGAGATAGGTATCGACGTCCACGTACACGTCGTCGTTCAGCGTCGACTCGACCGGCTCGACGTCGATCTGCGCATCGCCCGGCCAGTCGAACGGCCGCGCGTCCCACGTCCATGCGCCGTCCTCGCCCTGGCGCGGCTGCCACAGCATCGTGCGGTTGTGCACGTCGTCGAGCCAGCTCGCGATCAGCATCGTGCGCGTGTGCGTCCACGTGCAGGCGGACGTCGACGGCCGCGGCGCGAACAGCGTCGTGAGCTCGCGCGACCCTGCCAGGAACGCCTGCTCGCGGATCGCGAGCAGCGAGCCGCCCGCGTGATGCACGCCGCCGCAGTCCCAGTCGAGCCGCGGCTCCAGCACGAGCCAGCCTTCCCAGAAGCCGACCTCGACATGCGTCGGCACGTCGTAGCGCGCCCACTCGCCCGCGTCGGTCAGCCAGTACGCGTGTGCGTCGAAGAAGTCCACGCTGCGCCACGCGACGTGACGGCCATCGATCGGGTCGAACCACGCGCCGGCGCTGATGTCGTCGGGTTCGCCGCGAAATACAACCGGCGCATCGGCGAGCGGCGTGCCGCGTACCCAGCGGCGCGCTTCGTACGGATAGCCGGCCGCGGTCGCATGCGCTTCGCCGCGATCCCAGCTCACGTAGACGGTATCGCGGTCGATCCAGCCGACCGTGTGATGCCCCGGCTCGTCGATCGTGAAACCGCCGTCGACGAAACGACGCTGCACGAGATCGAACTCGCGCACGACGACGGCGTCGGCACCGCCCGGCGACAGCGACAGCAGCGCGCGGTCACCGTCGGGATACAGGATTGCGTCCTGCTCGAACACCCACGACTCGCCCTCTTGCGCGCCGAGCGCGTCGACGTCGAGCAGTGTTTCCCACTCGGGCCGGCCGGCGCGCCAGTCGTCCCAGCGCGCGCGGCGCCACAGTCCCTTCGGATGGAGATCGTCCTGCCACAGGTCGTACGCCCAGTCGCGCCAGCGGGTCGGAATCACCGGGCGTTCGCGCGGCAGATACGCTTGCGCGAGCCTCGCGGTGAGCGCGCGATACGCATCGTCGTCGCGCAGCGCGATACGCGTGCGCGCGTTCTGCTCGTCGACCCACGCGCGGGCGCGCTTGCTGTCGAGCGCTTCGAGAAAACGAAAGGGATCGGCCCCGGCGGGCCAGCGGAAGGAATCGGACATGACGGAACGCACCTGACGGCAAACCGCGATTATGTCCGATCGCGGCATGCGCGACACCCGCGCATGCCGCGATAGAGGCTTACGGCTCCAGATGCAGTTCCTGGATCTTGCGCGTGATGGTGTTGCGGCCGATGCCGAGCCGCTCCGCCGCCTCGACCTTGCGGCCGCGCGTGAAGTCGAGCGCCTCGCGAATCACGGCCGCCTCGAAGCGGCGCGCGAGCTCGTCCATCACGTCGGACGAATTCTCGCGCAGCAGCCGCGCGACTTCGGTGCGCAGCCCGCTTTCCCACATCGGATAGCCGGCCGGCGCACCGTTCGGCGCGGCCGCGACGGGCGCCGCCGTCAACGGCACGCCACCCGCCGCCAGCTGCGCGCGCGCCGCGTCGCCCGCAACGCCGCCGCTCACACCGCCGGGCGCATCCGCGCCATCGGCCATCGCGGTCACCGTTGCGCCTGCCGGCACGAGGTCGGGCGGCAAGTCCTTGATCTCGACCGTCTGCGCCGGCGCCATCACGGTCAGCCAGTTCGCGAGGTTCTCGAGCTGTCGCACATTGCCGGGAAACGGCAACGACGTCAGATACGCGAGCGCTTCGTCCGACACGCGCTTCGGCTCGACGCCGAGATCGCGCGCGCTCTTCTGCAGGAAGTGGCGCGTGAGGAGCGCGATGTCCTCGCTGCGTTCGCGCAGCGGCGGCAGCCGCAGCCGAATCACGTTGAGCCGGTGGTAAAGGTCCTCGCGGAACAGCCCCTGCCGCACGCGCGCCTCCAGATTCTGATGCGTCGCGGCGATCACGCGCACGTTCGCGCGCAGCGGGTTGTGGCCGCCGACGCGATAGAACTGGCCATCCGACAGCACGCGCAACAGGCGAGTCTGCAGATCGAACGGCATGTCGCCGATTTCGTCGAGGAACAGCGTGCCGTTCTCGGCCTGCTCGAAGCGGCCCTGGCGGGTCGTCTGCGCGCCGGTGAACGCGCCGCGCTCGTGGCCGAACAGTTCGGACTCCAGCAGGTCCTTCGGAATCGCCGCGGTGTTCAGCGCGATGAACGGGCCGTTCGCCCGCGGGCTGTGACGGTGCAGCGCCCGCGCGACGAGTTCCTTGCCGGTGCCCGATTCGCCGGTGATCAGCACGGTCGCGGCCGAATGCGACAGGCGGCCGATCGCGCGAAACATGTCCTGCATCGCGGGTGCCTGGCCGAGCATCTCGGGCGCCTCGGCGACGCGCTCGTCCTGCGGCGCACCGCCGCGCAGGCTCTCCTCGACCGCGCGGCGAATCAGCTCGACGGCCTTGTCGACGTCGAACGGCTTCGCGAGATATTCGAACGCGCCGCCCTGGAACGCCGCGACGGCGCTGTCGAGATCGGAGAACGCCGTCATGATGATGACGGGCAGGCCCGGCAAGCGCTCGTGCATCGCCTGCAACAACTCGAGGCCGGAGCCGCCCGGCATCCGGATGTCGGACACGAGCACCTGCGGCGTCTCGTGGTCGAGCGCGGCCAGCGCGTCGCGCACGTTCGCGAAGCTCTTCGTCGCGAAGCTGTCGCGGGCGAGTGCCTTTTCGAGCACCCAGCGGATCGATTGGTCGTCGTCTACTATCCAGATCGGCTTCATAGGTCGGTCAGGTATGGGTGAATCCGGTGAATCGCCATGCCGTCGCTCAGTGATCGAGCGGCAGCAGGATCTGAAATTCGGTACGGCCGGGCCGGCTCTCGACCTCGATCATCCCGTCGTGCTGCTGCACGAAGGTCTGCGCGAGCGTGAGGCCGAGGCCGCTGCCGTCGTCGCGCCCGGACACGAGCGGGTAGAAGATCCGGTCGCGGATCTCCTCCGGAATGCCGGGCCCGTTGTCGACGACGTGCAAGTCCAGTGCCAGCTTGTACAGGCGCTTCGCGATCGTCACCTTGCGCGCGACGCGCGTGCGCAGCTCGATCTTCGCGTCGCCCTGCGCGATCCGTTCGCGCAGCGCCTGCGCGGCGTTGCGCACGATGTTCAGCAGCGCCTGGATCAACTGCTCCTTGTCGCCGCGCAGGTCCGGCACGCTCACGTCGTAATCGCGCTCGATGGAGAGCCCGCGCGGAAATTCCGCGAGCATCACCGCGCGCACGCGTTCGCACACTTCATGAATGTTGACGTCGCCGACGATGTGCGGATGCCGATGCGGCTCCAGCAACCGGTCGACGAGCGTCTGCAGGCGGTCGGACTCCTTGATGATCACCTGCGTGTATTCGCGCAACTCGCCGCGCTCGCGCTCGCTCAGTTCGAATTCGAGCAGCTGGGCTGCGCCGCGAATGCCGCCGAGCGGGTTCTTGATTTCATGCGCGAGGTTGCGGATCAGTTGCTTGTTGACCGCGGTCAGGTCGTGGATGCGTTCCTCGCGATCGGTGCGCGACTGCCGTTCGTTCTCGAACAGCTCGACGAGCACGAAATCGGGCGCGGTCTCGAGGAAGCCGACGATCGCATGCACGTGCAGCGGTTCGCGGCCGGGCCGATCGAGCACGGTATCGAGATGCGTCGCGTGAAAGCGCTCCTCGCCGATCGCGGTGATCGTCGACGCGAGCTCGTTCGCGTTCGGGAAAATCTCGCCCCACGGCCGCTGCGCGAGCTGCCGGCGCGAGATGTCGAGCATCGCCTCCGCGGATGGGTTCGCGTACGCGACCCGCAGCGTCTTGCGGTCGAGCACGATCACGACCGTCGGCAGCGCTTCCAGCCCCGCAAGCAGGCCCGAGCGCGTGAGCCGCTCGTCTTCCGTCAGTCGCTCGGGCTGCCCCGTCTTCGCCTTGATCAGATTCTTCAGAGCCATCGTGCGTGTCGTCGCGCCTCACCGGGTCGAAAAATGGAAATGCTCGGAACAAAAAAGGGACGGCTGGACGCCGTCCCCTTTCAGACTCCGCGGTTCCCGCCGCAAGCCGCGCGACGGGAACGAACCGGCATGACGGCGCTGAATCGAAGCGCCATCGCCGATTACAGCGAGTAGTACATCTCGAACTCGATCGGATGCGTCGTCATGCGGAACTTCGCCAGCTCCTGCTCCTTCAGCGCGAGGTATGCATCGATCATGCCGTCGGTGAACACGCCACCGCGCGTCAGGAACTCGCGATCCTTGTCGAGCGCTTCCAGTGCCTGGTCGAGGCCTGCGCAGACGGTCGGGATCTTTGCATCCTCTTCCGGCGGCAGGTCGTACAGGTTCTTGTCCGCGGCTTCGCCCGGGTGGATCTTGTTCTGGATCCCGTCGAGGCCGGCCATCATCAGTGCCGTGAAGCACAGGTACGGGTTCGCCATCGGATCCGGGAAGCGCGTTTCGATACGGCGGCCCTTCGGGTTCGACACGTGCGGAATGCGGATCGATGCCGAACGGTTACGCGCCGAGTAAGCGAGCTTGACCGGTGCTTCGAAGTGCGGGACCAGACGCTTGTACGAGTTCGTCGTCGGGTTCGTGATCGCGTTCAGTGCACGGGCGTGCTTGATGATGCCGCCGATGTAGAACAGCGCCAGTTCCGACAGGCCGGCATAGCCGTTGCCCGCGAACAGGTTCTGGCCGTCCTTCCAGATCGACTGGTGAACGTGCATGCCCGAACCGTTGTCGCCGACGACCGGCTTCGGCATGAACGTCGCCGTCTTGCCGTACGAGTGCGCGACGTTATGGATGATGTACTTCGACCATTGCGTCCAGTCCGCGCGCTGCACCAGCGTCGAGAACTTCGTGCCGATTTCGTTCTGGCCCTGGCCCGCCACTTCGTGGTGGTGCACTTCGACCGGGATGCCGAGCTGTTCGAGCAGCAGGCACATTTCCGAACGCATGTCCTGGAACGTGTCGACCGGCGCGACCGGGAAGTAGCCGCCCTTCGTGCCCGGACGGTGGCCCGTGTTGCCGCCTTCGAATTCCTTGCCTGCCGACCACGGTGCTTCTTCCGAGTTGATCTTCACGAAGCAGCCCGACATGTCCGTGTTCCACTGGACCGAGTCGAAAATGAAGAATTCCGGTTCCGGACCGAAGTAGGCCGTGTCGCCGATGCCCGTGCTCTTCAGGTACGCTTCGCCGCGCTTCGCGAGCGAACGCGGATCGCGCTCGTAGCCCTTGCCGTCGGCCGGCTCGACCACGTCGCAGGTCAGCACGAGGGTCGACTCTTCGTAGAACGGGTCGATGAACGCAGCGCTCGGGTCCGGCATGAGCAGCATGTCCGACGCCTCGATGCCCTTCCAGCCGGCGATCGACGAGCCGTCGAATGCATGACCGCTTTCGAACTTGTCTTCGTCAAACGCCGAAACCGGCACCGACACGTGCTGTTCCTTGCCGCGCGTATCCGTGAAGCGGAAATCGACGAACTTGACGTCCTCGTCCTTCACGAGCTGCATGACGTCGGCGACGGTTTTACTCATAACCTCTTCTCCTGATTGAACAATTCCGGCGGACTGGGAACCGCCTCGTTTATCGAGCTGCCCGGAGTCTGGCTTTGGCGCAGCGCGCCCCGGGTCGACCGAATTCTATATAGCAGCAACCGTGCCAGCCATGCACAGAAGCGACATGAATCGCGCCAGCCCGCGCCACGGCAGGGCCCGGCTGCGCGATTCCGGGGCCGGGCGCCGCATCGGCGATCGCCTGACCGCACCTCCATGGTGCAAATGACGAAGCACGCCGATGCCATGGAATCATTCTGGTGCATGCGTGCCATTCTGCACTTTTTTGGTGAACACGTGGGCGGTGCATACCCTGCCGGACAAGCGGACATCCGCGCGGCGGCACCGCGCTAGAATGATCGTTTGACCGATACGGAGACCTCCTGCCATGAGTACGCTCGACCAGCTTTACGCGAAGGCCGAAGAACGCCGCGCCCAGGGCGCGCTCCCCTATGCCGGCGCACTGCTGCCGGTCGAGGCTTTCGAACTGCTGCAGCTCGACCCGTCGGCACGCCTCGTCGACGTGCGCACCCGCGCCGAGCTCGACTGGATCGGCCGCCCGCTCGTCGGCGACAGCCAGTACCTGCACCTCGAATGGACGCGCTACCCGGGCGGCGTGCCGAACGCCGAATTCGTCGATCAGCTGAAAGCGGCCCTCCCGGCCGATACGCCCATCCTGTTCCTGTGCCGCAGCGCCGCTCGCTCGAAGCTCGCCGCGGTCGCGTCGACGCAGGCCGGCTTCACGAAGGCCTTCGACCTGCTCGAAGGCTTCGAGGGCGGCAAGGATGCGGAAGGCCACCGCAAGACGGTCGACGGCTGGTGCTTCCGGAAACTGCCGTGGATCGGCGCCTGACGGCGCATCCGCCGAAGCACGCCCGATTGCGACATCGTCGAGGCGGGCGATGACATCCCGATGACGGGCCGCGTTGCGCGGCCCGTGGTTTTTGCGCGGCCTCTCCGCGGCCCGCATCGGTAACCGATGCGCGGCCCTCAGGCGCGCGGCACGTCCGGCTCGACCACGTCGCCACCGAGCAGGTGCACACCTTCGCGCAGCTTCACGAACGCGGCCGCGACCGCCTCCGGCTCGCCCTTCACGCCGAGATCGATATGCCGGCGCGCGTAGATCCCGCCGCGCTCGGCGTCGCCCACGCTTGGCAGGCTGAACACGCGCACGCCCGGAAAATCGCGCTCGATCCTCTCCATCAGCGGCGTGAGCGTCGATTCCGGCAGCTCGAACACGTACAGCGAGCGCTCCGCGTGCGGCGTCGCGTGATGGAGATGCCCGTACTTCGTGTCGAGCACCCATTCGATCATCGGCCACGCCATCACCGGGAAGCCCGGCACGAAATGGAGATCGCCGACCGAGAACCCGGGAATCCGGTTGTAGCCGTTCGGGATGATCGTCGCGCCCGCCGGGAACACGCCCATGTTGAAGCGATGCTGGTTTTCCGGCGATTCGAAATCGACCGGCCTGGCCGGATCGGTGTGCGTCTCGCGGATGCGCTCCGAGATCAGCGCCTTTGCTTCCGGGTGCAGCTCGAGCGGCACGCCGAGTGCGGCGGCCGCGCACTGGCGCGTGTGGTCGTCCGGCGTCGCGCCGATCCCGCCCGTGGAGAACACGATGTCGCCGGACGCGATCGCGCGAGCGAGCGTGGCGGTGATCCGCGCCGGATCGTCGCCGACGTATTCGGCCCAGTCGAGCGCGAGGCCGCGCGCGCCGAGGAGCTCGATGACCTTGGTCAGGTGCTTGTCCTGCCGGCGGCCCGAAAGGATTTCGTCGCCGATGATGATGATGCCGATGCTCATGCCTGCCCCATGTCGATTGCAGTGGCGCGCGAACTCGCGCGCAGGTCGTCCAGCGCGCGCAGGCAATAGTGCCCGAACCACAGCGCCGAGAAGACGAGGATGAAAGCGTAAACCCAGATCATGGCCGCCGCCACGAACGGAAACAGCACCATCATCCAGACCGACGACACCCACACGAAGGTGGGCACGGTACCGAGCAGCCCCGTCGCGACGCCGATGCCGATCAGCGGCCAACGATGCTGCCGCACCAGCGCACGGCGCTCGTCGCGGCTGGCGTGCTGCGCGAGCGCGTCGTAGGTCATCACGCGGTAGGTCAGCCAGCCCCAGATCACGGGCGGCAGCAGCGCGAAGAACGGCGGAATCAGCCACAGCGGGATCGTGACGACCAGCAGCACGACGCCGACGATGGCCGCGCCTAGCGAATTGAACACGCTGCCGAAGAACGTGCCGCCCCGCTTCGCCTCGAGCGTAGCGAACTGCCGGTTCGACAGGTGCTTGATCACGACCGGCATCGAGATCGTTGCGATCAGCAGCAGCACGGTCAGCACGATCAGTGGAATCGCGAGCGAGACGACGACGAACGGCGCGACGACCGCATGCAGCTGCGACATCCCGATCGCGTCGAACATGCGGTACAGCACGGCCGTGAGCACGAAGCCGTCGAGCGCGCCGCGCGCGGCATCGATCAGCGTCTGCCACGAGAACCACAGCACGACGCCCCACAGCAGCGCCGAGACGACGAACGGCATCAGGGTGAGCCACAGCATGCGCGGGTGCAGCGCGCTGACGAAGGCCCGGACGAAGGAGCGCAGCAAGTCGTTCATGCGAACCTGTATCGACGATGAAAAACGGGGAAAGGATAAACCACACGGCCCGCATGCGCCAAAGCGCATGCGGGCCGTGCAGGAGAGCCGTTCAACGGGAAAGCGACGAGGTCAGGCCGACGCCGCGCCGCGCTTCGCGGGAACGAGGCGCCGGAAGATGCGCACGAACGCGAGGCCGTGCTGCGCCCAGAAGCCGTCGCCGTAGGACACGCCTTCGACCTGCTCGCGGATGCCGGTCGGCTCGACCGTGCGGTTCCACGACGCGGTGCCGAACATCATGTCCCACCACGGGAACAGCACGCCGAAGTTGCACCCGTACTTGGTGCCTTCGTGGCCGTAGCCGACCGCGTGGTGGCGCCGGTGGAAGGTCGGGCTCACGAGCAGGCGCTCGCCGAGCCAGCCGAACGGCAGCCGCGCATTCGTATGCTGGATGCTCTGCATGAAGTTCGTGACGGCGGTCAACACGACGAACTGCGACGGCGTCACGCCGATCACGAGCGCGATCGCCGCGAAGAAGCACGACTGGATCACGTTGTCGAGAAGGTGGTTGCGGTCGTCGCACCACAGCGACATCTGCCGCTGGCTGTGATGTACCGCGTGCAGTTCCCACCAGATGCCGAATTTGTGCTGCCAGCGGTGATACCAGTAGCCGGCGAAGTCGAGCACGACGAGGTAGATCGCGAACGCGACGATCGGCCGCGAGGTCACGCCCGGCCACAGATAGTCGAGGTTGACGTTCGCGACGCCGTGCAGGCGCAGCCATGCCTGGAAGCTGTCGAACACCGGCTGCAGCGCGAAGAAGAAGAACAGCGTATAGATGCCGAGCTTCGAGATCGCCGTATAGATCACGTCGACCCGCACCGCGCGGCGGTTCTGCCAGCGCTCGACCGGCAGCAGCGCCTCGAGCGGGCGCAGCAGCGCGAACATCAGCACCATCTGCAGCGCGCCGATGATCACCCAGTACAGCGCGTCGTAGGTGTCCTCGTCATAGCCCATCAGGTTGAACTTGAAGAGGAGCGGCTGCACGACATCGACGTACAGCCAGGTCTGGATGTCCGACACGAACGCATCGATCAGGTGCAGCATCGCTCGCCTCCGCCCGTCACGCGCCGTTCGCAGCCTTCCACGGCGCGCGGTCGTAGAAGTAGATCCCGTGCGGCGAACGGCCGACGGCGATCGTCTGCACCAGCTTGCGCGATGCGAGATCGATGATACCGACCTTCTTCGCGAAACGGAACGTCACCCACAGCGTCTTCTTGTCGGCGGACAATTCCATGTCGTCCGGCCCCGGCAGCAGGCCGGTGATGTCGCCGACGTTGGTCAGCGTGTTCTCGTCGATGATGCTGATCGTGTTCGCGACCCGGTTGGTGACCGCGACGTGCGTGCCGTCGGCAAGCGAGCGGAAGTTGTGCGCGCCGTTGCCCGTATGGATCTGCTTGACGACCTTCTGGTTGCGCCAGTCGACCACCGCGACGTAATCCGCGCCGGTCATCCCGACCAGCAGGAACTTGTCGTCCGGCGTGAGCCACAGGCCCGCCGGCACCTTGCCGACCTTCATCTTCCACTTGACCGTCTGCGTCGGCAGATCGATCGCCGCGATCTCGCCGGACACCTGCAGCGACACGAGCAGCGTCTTGCTGTCCTTCGTGAATGCGAGGTGGCTCGGCATCACCGCGAGCGGCACGCGCTTCGCGAGATGCACGTCGTGGCCGTCGTAGCTGTAGATGTCGACGCGGTCGAGCCGCAACCCCGCCGCCGCGAACCACTTGCGGTCGGGCGAGAAGCCGAGCTGGTACGGATCGTCGATCCCCTCGACGGTGCGCTGCAGCTTGCCCGTCTTCGGATCGAGGAACATCAGGCTGTTCGAGACCGAATTCGCGACGATCAGCGACGAATTGTCCGGCGTCGCCATCAGATGGTGCGGTTCCTTGCCGGTCGGCAGCGTGGAAACGACTTCGCGGGTCTGCTGGTCGATCAGGGAAAGCGTCGCTTCGGCCGAATTGAGGATGATCACGTTATTCGCGTGTGCGGCGGGCGCCAGCACGGCGGCGGCCAGCGCAAGCGTGCGGCCGAAGGAAAGGAAAGTGCGCATGAAGACTCACGTCGTGGAACAGCAGTCATTGTAGAACGCTCGGCAGGCCCCACCGGTTGACCTGAGGCGGCATTGCGCCACTTCGACGCAGGTCGCGGCTGCCATGCGGCCGGCGCCTTGGAGCGGCCGGGACCTGCAACCGGTGCGGGCCCGGCCGATCGCCGTTGCACTAGCGCTGCATCGACTCCCACACCTTGTGCAGACGCTTGACAGAGACAGGCATCGGCGTGCGCAGTTCCTGCGCGAACAGCGAAATTCGCAGCTCCTCCAGCAGCCAGCGGAATTCCGCGAGGCGCGGATCGGCGACGCCGCCGCGCTGCGACACCGCGCGCTGATACTGCTGGACGAGCGGCAGCAGCTCGCCGGACTGCTTCGCGTCGCGCGCCGGGTCGGCCTTCAGCTTGTCGATCCGCAGCGCGATGCCCTTCAGGTAGCGCGGGAAGTGTGCAAGCTGCACGTAAGGCGTGTCGATCACGAAGCGCTTGCCGACCAGCGCAGCGAGCTGCTGCTGCAGATCGGCGTGAGCCTGCGCGAACGGCTTCGCCTGCGCGAGCTTCTTCGCAAGCCCCGCATACTCGGCGAGGATCTGCCCGACGAGCCGCGCGATCTCCTGCGCGAGCAGGTTCAGGCGGCTCCGGCCCTCGTCGCGGCGCGCGTGGAAGCTCGCGTCGTCGTCGGGCAGCGGATCCTGCAGGCACGCGCGGTCGAGCGCCGTGTCGATCAGCTGGTCGCGCAGCTCGTCCTGCGTGCCGAGCGACATGTACTGCATCGCCATCTCGCGCAGCCCCGGCAGGTTCTTCTCGAGGAACTTGATCGGCTCCTTCAGCTGCAGCGCGAACAGTCGCCGCAAACCGGCCCGGTGGATCCGCGCGGCCTCCTCCGGCGAGTCGAACACCTCGACGTCGCAATGCGTGCCGCGATCGACGAGCGCGGGATAGCCGTACAGTGTCTGGCCACGGCGGCGGATCTCCAGCAGCTCGGGGAGCTTGCCGAAGTTCCACGTCGTCAGGTTCTCGTACAGCGCGGTCGCGCCGGCTTCCGCCGGGGCGGCCGTGTGCGGCGCCGCGCCCTTGCCCGGCTTGCCGCCCTTCGCCGCCGAACCCGCCACCGCGGCGAGCGCCGGCGCGTCACCCGCATCGCCGTCGCCCGCTTCGCCGCCCGGCGCGATCGTCGATGCCGCCGCGATCTTCTGGAACTGCTGCTGCGCCTGCGCGCCGAGCTCTTGGCGCAGTTGCGCGAGATTGCGCCCCATCGCGAGCTGGCGGCCATGCTCGTCGATCACCTTGAAGTTCATGAACAGGTGCGCGGGCAACGTCTCGAGCTTGAAGTCGGCCGTCTTCATCGCGACCTGGGTCTCGCCGCGCACGTCGGCGATCAGCGCCTCGACGAGGCCGCCCGCGCCGAAGCGCTCGCGGCCCGTCCGCTCGACGAAGCCGGCCGCGTATTCGGGCAGCGGCACACAGTGCCGGCGCAGCTTCTGCGGCAGCGACTTCAGGAGCAACTGCACCTTTTCCTTCAGCATCCCCGGCACAAGCCATTCGCAGCGGCGCGCGTCGACCTGGTTCAGTGCGTACAGCGGCACCGCGAGCGTCACGCCGTCGCGCGGCGTGCCGGGCTCGAAATGATACGTGAGCGCCATCTCGACACCGGCCATCGTCGCGCGCTTCGGGAACAGCTCGGTCGTCACGCCGGCCGCCTCGTGGCGCATCAGGTCGTCGCGCGACAGGTACAGCAGGCGCTGCTTCTCCTCTGCCTGACCGCCCTTCTTCGCCTCGTCGCGATACCAGCGCTCGAACGCGGCGCCCGTGTGGATTCCCTCCGGAATCGCCTGGTCGTAGTACGCGTAGATCAGCTCGTCGTCGACCAGCACGTCCTGGCGGCGCGACTTGTGCTCGAGCTGCTCGATGTCGGCGAGCAGCTTGCGGTTGTGCGCGAAGAACGGCAGCTTCGTGTCGAACTCGCCCTCGACCAGCGCGCCGCGGATGAACAGCTCTCGCGCCCGCGCCGGATCCTGCTTGCCGAACGCGACGCGGCGGCGGTGGTAGATCGGCAGCCCGTACAGCGTCGCGCGCTCGAACGCGCTGACCTGCGCGGGACGCTTTTCCCAGTGCGGCTCCGACAGCGATTTCTTCAAGAGGTGCGCGCCGATCTTCTCGACCCACTCCGGCTCGATCTTCGCGAGACAGCGCGCATACAGCCGGCTCGTCTCGACGAGTTCGGCCGCCATCACCCAGCGGCCGGCCTTCTTCGCGAGCGCCGAACCCGGCCACAGGTAGAACTTGATCCCGCGCGCACCGAGGTAGTGCGGATCGTCGTCGGCCTTCATGCCGAGGTTGCCGAGCAGGCCCGTCAACAGGGCCAGATGGACCTGTTCATAGGTCGCTTCGACCTCGTTGAGCCGCCAGCCGTGCTCACGCACGACCGTCAGCAGCTGCGAATGGACATCGCGCCATTCGCGCAGCCGCAGGTGCGACAGGAAGTTCTGCCGGCACGCGTCGACCAGCTGGCGGTTCGACTTCTTGTGCGCGACGGCTTCTTCGAACCACGCCCAGATCTTCAGCCACTGGAGGAATTCGGAGCGCTCGTCGGCGAACCGGCGGTGCGCCTGGTCGGCCTGCTCCTGCGCCTCGATCGGACGGTCGCGCGGGTCCTGCACGGACAGCGCGCTCGCGATGATCAGCACCTCGCGCAGCGACTGCTGGTCGCGCGCGGCGAGAATCATCCGGCCGACGCGCGGATCGAGCGGCAGCCGCGCGAGTTCGCGGCCGAGCGGCGTCAGCGCGTTGTCGTCGTCGACCGCGCCGAGTTCGTTGAGCAGCTGGTAGCCGTCCGCGATCGCGCGGCCGGGCGGCGGCTCGAGGAACGGGAACGATTCGATCGCCGTCAGGTGCAGCGACTTCATCCGCAGGATCACCGACGCGAGCGACGAGCGCAGGATTTCCGGATCGGTGAAACGCGCGCGCGCCTGGTAGTCGCTTTCCTCGTACAAGCGGATGCAGACGCCGTCGGCCACCCGGCCGCAGCGGCCCGCGCGCTGGTTCGCGGCGGCCTGCGAGATCGACTCCACCTGCAGCTGCTCGACCTTGTTCCGGTACGAATAGCGCTTCACCCGCGCGAGACCGGTGTCGACGACGTAGCGGATGCCCGGCACCGTCAGCGACGTTTCGGCCACGTTGGTCGCGAGCACGATGCGGCGTGCGTTCGACGCCTTGAACACCTTGTCCTGGTCGGCCGCCGACAGCCGCGCGAACAGCGGCAGGATCTCGGTATGCGGCGGATGATGCTTGCGCAGCGCCTCGGCCGCCTCGCGGATCTCGCGCTCGCCGGGCAGGAACACCAGCACGTCGCCGGGGCCTTCGCGGCACAGTTCGTCGACCGCGTCGACGATCGCGTCCATCAGGTCGCGTTCGGCCTCGCGCGCGGTCTTCACGCGATCGCGGCCGCCCGTGCCTTCGGCGTTCTTCACGGCCGGGCGATCCTCGGCCACCGGCCGGTAGCGCATCTCGACCGGATACAGCCGCCCGCTCACCTCGATCACGGGCGCCGGGCGCTCGTCGGTGCCGAAATGGCGCGCGAAGCGGTCGGCGTCGATCGTCGCGGACGTGACGATCAGCTTCAGGTCCGGCCGCCTCGGCAGGATTTCCTTCAGGTAGCCGAGCAGGAAGTCGATGTTCAGGCTGCGCTCGTGCGCCTCGTCGATGATCAGCGTGTCGTACGCCTTCAGCAGCGGATCGGTCTGCGTCTCGGCGAGCAGGATCCCGTCCGTCATCAGCTTGACGGACGCGCCCGGCGCGAGATTGTCGGTGAAGCGCACCTTGTAGCCGACCACCTCGCCGAACGGCGTGCCGAGCTCCTCGGCGATCCGCCGGCCGGTCGACGACGCGGCCAGGCGCCGCGGCTGCGTATGGCCGATCAGGCCGGTGCCGCCGGCGCCGAGGCCGCGGCCGAGATCGAGACAGATCTTCGGCAACTGGGTGGTCTTGCCCGAACCCGTTTCACCGCAAACGATGACGACCTGATGACCGGCGATCGCGCGCGCGATTTCGTCGCGCTTGCCCGACACGGGCAGGCTTTCGGGGTAGGTGATCAGCGGAACGGGATTGGGCGCGACGGCTGCGCGCGGCGGACGTTCGCGGCGCGGCGCGCGCTCGCCGGCGGCCTGTGGTGCGCCCTGCGCGGCCGGCTGGCCCGGTTCGCGGCGCCGCTCGTCGCCGCGCGGCGGCTGACCCGCCCGCTGTTGCTGCTGGCGCGCCGGCTGGCCCTGCTGCTGACGCGCATCGGCCGCACCCTCCGGGTGCCGGGCCGACGGCGCTTTGGCCCGCGTCGGCGCGGGACTTTTAGGTACATTCGACATGGGGGCGCATTATAATCCCGCCCATGAATTCCCAAACCGACCTCCCACCCGCCCAGACCGGCGCCGCGACGCCGCCGGCCGCCGACGATTCGGCCGCCAGCCACGCGCAGTTCGTCGACTGGATGCGCTCCGTCGCGCCCTATATCCACAAGTTCCGCAACAGCACGTTCGTCGTGGGGTTCGGCGGCGAGGTGGTGCAGCAGGGGCTGCTGAATGCGCTCGTGTCCGACATCGCGCTCTTGCAGGCGATGGGCATCCAGATCGTGCTCGTGCACGGCTCGCGGCCGCAGGTCGAGGAGCAGCTGAGCCTGCACGGTGTCGAATCCGAGTTTTCGCACGGGCTGCGCATCACCGATGCGCGCGCGCTCGAATCCGCGAAGGAAGCGGCCGGCGAAGTGCGTCTCGACATCGAGGCAGCGATCAGCCAGGGTCTGCCGAACTCGCCGATGGCGCACGCGCACATCAGCGTCGTGTCCGGCAACTTCGTGACCGCACGGCCAGTGGGGATTCTCGACGGGGTCGATTTCGCGCACACGGGCATCGTGCGCAAGATCGACGCCGAATCGATCCGTCATTCGCTCGCGAGCCGCAAGCTCGTGCTGCTGTCGCCGCTCGGCTTCTCGCCGACCGGCGAGGCGTTCAACCTGTCGATGGAAGACGTCGCGTCGGCCGCCGCGATCGCGCTGCGCGCCGACAAGATCATCTTCCTGACCGAAGCGCCCGGCATCGTCGACGACGAAGGCGGGCTGATCCGCGAAATGTCGCTCGACGCGGCCGCCGAGCTGCTCGATTCCGGCAACATCCAGGGCGACGATGCGTTCTTCCTGAAGCACTCGATCCGCGCATGCCGCGGCGGCGTGACCCGCGCCCACCTGATTCCGCAGTCGCTCGACGGCAGCATGCTGCTCGAACTGTTCCTGCACGACGGCGTCGGCACGATGATCTCGTACGAGAACCTCGAGAGCCTCCGCGAAGCGACGCCGGACGACGTCGGCGGCATCCTGTCGCTGATCGAGCCGCTCGAGTCGGACGGCACGCTGGTGCGGCGCGGCCGCCACCAGATCGAACGCGACATCGACCACTTCTCGGTGATCGAGCACGATGGCGTGCTGTTCGGCTGCGCGGCGCTGTACCCGTACCAGCAGGAAAAGATCGGCGAGATGGCGTGCCTGACGGTCGCGCCGGAAGCACAGGGCTCGGGCGACGGCGAACGCCTGCTCAAGCGCATCGAGCAGCGCGCCCGCGCGCGCGGCCTCACGCACATCTTCGTGCTCACGACGCGCACCGAGCACTGGTTCCTCAAGCGCGGCTTCGTCAAGGTCAGCGTCGACGACCTGCCGGAAGACCGTCGCAAACTCTATAACTGGCAGCGCAAGTCGCTCGTGCTGATGAAGCAGCTCTGAGCGCAGGCACGACTGCCCTTCCCCCCAGACACCGATTACAGGAGAAGTACACGATGGCTCGAATGATCCAATGCGCGAAGCTCGGCAAGGAAGCCGAAGGCCTCGATTTCCCGCCGCTGCCGGGCGAACTCGGCAAGCGCATTTACGAGAGCGTCTCGAAGGAAGCGTGGCAAGGCTGGCTGAAGCAGCAGACGATGCTGATCAACGAAAACCGCCTGAACATGGCCGACCCGCGTGCGCGCCAGTACCTGATGAAGCAGACCGAGAAGTACTTCTTCGGCGACGGCGCGGACCAGGCATCCGGCTACGTGCCGCCGACGGAAGGCTGAAGCACCGCGAATCGCGCACGCCGGTCGCACCGGCAGCGACGAGAAGCCAAGCAAACGGCACCGTGTATCGCACGGTGCCGTTTGCTTTTGGGAGGGCGGAATCGGGTCGATGCGATCCGGCCGGCGCGTTCGCTGCCGCCGAATCGGCACGTCACGCCGGCCCGGCGGATTCAACCCGCCGGTTTCAACGCACCGCGGTCGCCCGCCTGCGCGGTCTCGCCGGCCGGACTTTCAGCGCTCGCGCCTTCGGTGCCCCATTCGGCCGCATCGCTGCGCTCGGCGCTCGACAGCTCGTCCGCGCGATACCCGGTGCGATTCAGCAGCGCCAGCATGCACGCGAGCGACACGAGCGCGTACAGCCCCGATGCGATCGCGACGCCGACGATGCTGCCCGTCGCATTGAGGATCGCCTGCGCGAGCACCGGCGTGCCGCCGCCGACGACGAGCGCGCTCAACTGATACGCGAGAGACAGGCCCGTATAGCGGATGTTGGCCGGAAACACGCGCGCGAGCACGCCGCCGACCGCGCCGTAGAACATCGCCGACGGAATCGTCGAGATGCACATGCCCGCGACGGCGACCCAGTACGAACGCGTCGCGAGCGCATGGAACATCACGGGCATCAGCACGATCTCGGGAATCAGGATCCAGCACATCGCGCGCCGCATGTCGACCTTCGACACGAACCACGCGCCGACCGGCTGCATCAGGAACTGCACGACGAGCGAGATCGACAGGATGCCGAGGAACGTGCCCTGCGCGTAGCCGAGCTCCTTCGTCGCCCACGACAGTGCGAACGTGCTGCGGAAATACGTGACGTTGATCACCGGCAGCGTGCCGGCCGCGAGCAGCACGACGGGCCAGTGGTCGCGCACGACGTCGCGCAGCGGCCGCTTCACCGTGCGCTTGCGTGCGAGCACGCGCTGCATGTCGATCGACTCCTCGAGCCGCAGCCGGATCACCATGCCGATGATCACGAGCACGGCCGACAGCAGGAACGGAATGCGCCAGCCCCACATCAGGAACGACGGCGTCGGCAGCGTGCTGAGCGCGAAGAACGCGGCGGTGGCGAGTAGGTTGCCGGTGGGCGAGCCCTGCTGCGCGAACGCCGCATAGAGGATGCTGCGATGCTTCGGCGCATTCTCGCTCGCGATCAGCACCGCGCCGCCCCACTCGCCGCCGACCGCGATGCCCTGCAGCACGCGCAGCACGACGAGGCCCGCGGGCGCCCACACGCCGATCGACGCATAGCCGGGCAACAGGCCGATGCCCGTCGTCGCGAGCCCCATCATCACCAGCGTGATCACGAGCGCCGTCTTGCGGCCGACGCGGTCGCCGAGATGCCCGAACACGATGCCGCCGAGCGGCCGCGCGGCGAAGCCGGCCCAGAACGTGACGAACGCGAGCAGCGTCGCGACGCCCGGATCCATCGTGCGGGAAAAGAACACCTTGCCGAACACGAGCGCCGCGGCCGTGCCGTAGATGTAGAAGTCGTACCACTCGATCGTGGTGCCGACGAACGCCGCGAGGGCGGCACGGCCAGGCCGCGGCTGCGCGGCGGATGGGGATTGCGGACGGCTCATCGATGTCTCCATGTTCGTGATCGGCGGCGCGACTGTCGCGCGCCTTGCCGGATGGCCGGCCTTGCGCCGCCGGCTGGCGGTGGTGCTTTACTGCGCTTTGAGTTGCCTTGCGTTGCGCTGCTTTTCCCTGCGATGCGTCGGCCGAGGATGCTCGCGTGCGAGCGCCACCCGGCCGGTCACGCCGGGTCCGGCGCGACCTTCAGCACGCCGGCGTCGAGCAGTTGCTGCTGGAGCGCGGGATCGACGCCGAGGCGGTCGAGCACCGCGCGCGTGTCGCGGCCGAGCGCGGGTGGCGGCGAACGATAGGTCGCCGGCGTGCGCGACAGCTTCACCGGCGAGGCGGTGCCGCGATATGCGCCGATCTCGACGAACAACGCGCGGTGCAGCGCATGCGGGTCGCGCGCGACATCGGCGACCGTGCGCACCGGCCCGCACGGTACGCCCGCCGCCATCAGGTCGCGCGCCAGCGGCTCGCACGGATGGGCGGCGAGCCGTGCCTCGAGCTCGACCTTCAGCTCGAGCCGGTGCGCGCAGCGGCTGCGGTTGTCGGCGAAGCGCGGATCGCCCGCGAGCGCCGGCGCGCCGAGATACGCGACAAGACGCGCGAACTGCCGGTCGTTGCCGACCGCGAGAAAGATCGGCGCCGTCGCCGTGCGGTAGCTGTCGTACGGCGCGATGTTCGGATGCGCGTTGCCGCTGCGCTCGGGCACGCGCCCCGATCCGAAGAAGTTCGGCAGGTGCGGATGCAGCAGCGACACGCCGCAGTCGTACAGCGCGATGTCGATCGACTGCCCCAGCCCGCTCTTCTCGCGCTCCGCGAGCGCCAGCAGGATGCCGGCAAGCGCGTTGAGCCCCGTGACCATGTCGACGATCGGCAACCCGATGCGCATCGCGTCGCCGTCGCGCTCGCCATTGACGCTCATCAGCCCGGCCATCGCCTGGATCACCGCGTCGTAGCCGGGCAACCCGCCGAGCGGCCCATCCTCGCCGAAGCCCGTCACCGCGCAGTGGATCAGGCGCGGGAAACGCGGCTGCAGGTCGCGCGCATAGTCCATCCCCCAGCGCGCGAGCGTGCCTGGCTTGAAGTTCTCGACGAGCACGTCGGCGTCCTCCAGCAGGCGCCACAGGATCGCGCGCCCTTCGTCGCGGGACAGGTCGAGCGCGAGCCCTTCCTTGTTGCGGTTCACGCCCATGAAGTACCACGCGGTGTCGCCGAGGAAAGGCGGCCCCCAGCCGCGCGTCTCGTCGCCGCCCGGCGGCTCGATCTTGATCACCGTCGCGCCGTGATCGGCGAGCGCCTGCGTGCAGTACGGACCGCCGAGCACGCGGCTCAAGTCGACTATCTTCAGGCCGTCAAGTGTGCCGCGCGGCGCGTTCATCGCTTCCGTCGCGCTCATCGTTCGACCTCCGGCAGCAGGTCGAGCGCCATGTCGAGCGGCACCGTCGTGCCGCGCAGCAGCGCGTCGAACGCCGCCGCTTCGTCGTCGCGCGACGCCGGTGCGAGCGGGTCGACCGGCAGCAGCTTGTGACGCACGATCAAGTGCGCGAGCGCGAGGCGCCGGTAATCGGGTGCGAGCTCTGCGCCCTCGCACGCCATCAGCACGGCCGCGCTCGCGTAGTAAAGCGCCGACGCAGCCTGCCGCACGCGCGCGTCGTCGCCTTCAGCCGCAACCCGTGCGAGCGCATCGCACGCGCGCACGAGAATGCGCCGCAGCGCCGCGCGGCTCGCGTCGGGCAGCGGCGCCGCGCCGAGCCGGTCGCCGAGGAACGTGCGCAGCGCGTCGAGCGCCTGCTCGCGCTGCGCGGCGCGCGCGACGTCGAGCGCCACGATGTTGCTGGTGCCTTCCCAGATCGAGCCGAGATGCGCGTCGCGCACGAGACGCGCATCGCCCCATTCCTCGATGTAGCCGGTGCCGCCGCGCACCTCCATCGCGTCGCCCGTCACGCGACGCGCATCGCGGCACGCGCGGAACTTGATCAGCGGCGTCAGGATGCGCACGCAGCGTGCAGCCTGCTCGTTGCCCGCGTCGGCCTGAGGCAGCAGCATCGCGATCTGCATGAACATCGCGCGCGCGGCCTCGGCGGGCAGCAGCATCTTCATCAGCTGACGCTGCATCAGCGGCATCTCGATCAGCTTGCGGCCGAACGCCTCGCGATGCGCGGCGACGTGCAGGGCCTCGTTCAGCGCGCGCCGCATCAGTCCGGCCGCGCGCACGCCGTTCGACAGCCGCGACATGTTGATCATGTCGGCCATCTGGTGGAAACCGCGACCGATCTCGCCGATCAGGTAAGCCTGCGCGCCTTCGAGCGCGATCTCGCCGCTCGCCATCGAACGGCTGCCGAGCTTGTCCTTCAGTCGTACGATCCGGTAGCGGTTGCGCGTGCCGTCCCGCAGCGTCTTCGGCAACAGGAACAGCGCGAGGCCCTTGATGCCGTCCGGCGCGCCGTCGGGGCGCGCGAGCACCATCGCCAGGTCGGCGTCCGCGTTCGAGCAGAACCACTTGTCGCCGTACAGGCGCCACACCGCCCCGCCCTGCGCGTCGGTTTCGCGCACCGCGCGCGTCGCGATGCGGCCGACGTCGGAACCGGCCGCCTGCTCGGTCATGAACATCGCGCCCTGGAACAGCGTGTCGAAATCGCGCGACGCGAGCATCGGCAGATACTGCTCGACGAGCGCCCGATCCCCGAAACGGCGCAGCGTGCGCGTCAGCGAATCGGTCATGCTGACCGGGCAGCACAGCCCGAATTCCGCCTGGACGAACAGGAACGTCAGCGCGTACTTGACGAGCGGCGCCACCGCCTCGGGCTGGTGGCTCAGCGCCGCGAGCCCGAGTTCCGAATAGGCGACCCGTTCGAGCGCGACATACGCGGGATCCTTGTCGATCCGCTGCACGGCTTCGCCGCGCCGGTTGCGATGCTCGAGCACGGGCGGATGCTTGTCCGCGCGCGACGCCCACGCGTCGAGTTCGCCCGCCACGCGCGCGCCGAGCGCGTGCAGCTGCGGTTCGAGTTCCGCGTATCGGGTCGCACCGAGATGCAGCTTCAGCAACGCGCCGAGGTCGGGATCGGCCGTGAAGAAATTGATGCCCCGGCTATCGGGGATGTTGTTGGCCGCGCCGGTGTCCGGCGTGCGAGCGATGTCGTTCATGCATGCGTCTCCATGGTGGCCCGGCTGCCGGCCGGTGCCCGCGCCGTGGCGGCGCGGCCGGCGGGTGCCAGACGTTCAGCAGAGCGTAGGCGCGCGATCGATAAGCGTCCAATACAGGATTTATCCGGTACGATAGACGACGCTTATCGATGCCGATGCGGGGAGGAGACACCATGGAACTGAGGCAGTTGCGCTACTTCGTGGCGGTCGCCGAGGAACTGCATTTCGGGCGCGCGGCGAAGCGCCTGTTCATCTCGCAGCCGGCGCTGAGCTTCGACATCCGCAAGTTCGAGGATGCGCTCGGCGTGCAGCTTTTTTCCCGCACCAACAAGACGGTCGCACTGACCAACGCGGGCGCCGTGCTGCTCGGCGAAGCGCGCCGGCTGCTGCTGCAGGCGGCCGAGGCCGAGCGTCTCACGGTGCGCTCGGCGTCCGGTCTCGCCGGCCGGCTGCGGATCGGCTTCGTCCATTCGATGCTGTATCGCGGGCTGCCCGATGCCGTGCGGCGCTTCGAGGCCGACTATCCGAGCGTCGAGATCGTGCTGAGCGAGATGAACACGCAGGCGCAGGTGCAGGCGATCCAGCGCGGCCAGATCGATCTCGGCTACGCGCACTGGGGCCACTGCCCGCCCGAGGTCGAATCGGCGCCCGTCTACGCCGAACCGTTCGTGTGCTGCCTGCCGGCCGCGCATCCGCTCGCGCGGCGCCGGCAGGTCACACTCGCCGCGCTGGCCGCGGAACCGTTCATCCTGTTTCCGCGCGACGCGGCGCCGCACTATCACGACCTGATCATCGCGCAATGCGTGAACGCGGGATTCAGCCCGCTGATCCGTCATGAGGCGCGGCTGTGGCAGACGATCCTGTCGATGATCGAATTCGGGATGGGCATCGCGCTCGTGCCGCGCGTGCTGCAGCAGGTGAAGAGCGACCGGCTCGTGTTCCGGCCGCTGAAGGATGCGTCGCTCGAATCGCGCACGCTGGAGTTGAAGCGCAGCGGCACCGCCGAACCGGTCGCGCTGCGCTTCGCCGACTACGTGCGCGCGTCGATCGACGCGCTGCCCGCGCTCGCGGGCTGATCGGGCGCCGGCACTTCTCCGCTACTTCGCTTCCGGCTGCAGCACCGGCTGCGCGCGCCGATACCACACCGCGTACACGACGGACAGCGCGAAAAGGAACGGAATGCCGAAGATCAGCGTCATGTGGAACTCGGCCGTGAAGTACGTCGTCACCATCACCGCGAGCATCAGCACCGCGCCGAGCAGCGTCAGCAGCGGAAAGCCGCGCATCCGGAACGCGGGCGCCGGCAGGCCAAGCGCCGCGCGACGCCGCCGGAAGCAGTAATGCGTGACGAAGATCATCATCCACGTGAACAGCGCGCCGAACATCGACACCGACATCATGATCGTGAACGACGCGTCCGGATACAGCACGCTCAGGACCGTCGCGAGCGCGATGCCAAGCGTCGAAAGCATCAGCGCGCCGAACGGCACGCCGCGCGCGTTCACCTCGCCGAGCGCCTTCGGCGCGTGACCCGCGCGCGACAGGCTGAACATCATCCGCGTCGTGATGTAGAGCTGGCTGTTCATCGCGGACAGCGCGGCGATCAGTACGACGAAGTTGATCAGCCCGGCCGCTCCCGGCAGGTGGATCGCCTCCATCACCTTCACGAACGGGCTCTCGTCGCGCCCCGCCGCCGTCCACGGCACGATCGCGAGCATCAGCGCGAGCGTGACGAGGTAGAACAGCACGAGCCGCACGATCGTCGAGCGGAACGCGCGCGTCACCGCGCGCTCGGGATCTTCCGCCTCGCCCGCCGCGACCGCGATCATCTCGATGCTCAGGTAGCTGAAGATCGACACGATCACCGCGACCCACATTCCCCACATCCCCTTCGGGAAGAAGCCGCCATGCTCGGTGTAATGGTGGAAGCCCGCGCCGGCCGCGCCGTCGCCGACCAGCGCCGGATTACCGAACACGACGCAAGCGCCCAGCACGATGAAGCCGACGATCGCCGCGATCTTCACGACCGAGAAGCCGTATTCGACCGCGCCGAACACGTCGACGCTGCGCGCGTTGACGAACACGAGCAGCGCCGAGAAGCCGACGATCCACAGCCAGCCCGGTACGCCCGGGAACCAGTACTTCATGTACAGCGCGATCGCGGTGACTTCGGTGCCGACCGCAAGCACGATGCACGCCCAGTACGCATAGCGCACGAGGAACCCGGCCCACGGGCTCACGTAATGTTCGGCGTACGCGCCGAACGACCCGGAGGTCGGGTGCGCGACCGTCATCTCCGCGAGACAGCCCATCAGCAACAGCGAGATGAACGCGCCGATCGCGTAGCTGACGAGCACGCTCGGGCCGGCAAAGCCGATCGCGAACCCGCTGCCGAGAAAGAGACCCGTGCCGATCGCACCGCCGATCGCGATCATCGCCATCTGCCGTGCGGAAAGCGTGCGGCGCAGACCCTGCTCGCGCGCCGCGATGTGCTGGAATTGCCCTTCTGGTTGCATCGAATGACCTCGTTCGAAAGCGTGTGTCCGGTCGAAACGTCGACGGCGCACGGACCGGTGCCGGACCGCACCGGCCACCGCGCGCCGCGTGCTCAGAACATGTGGCGCAAGCCGGCCGCGATACCCGTCTGGTTGCCGCGTCCGGGCATTTCGGTGAACGCGCCGCCGGTCACGCGGTTGTAGTCGACCGTCGCGTAGACCTGCGTTGCCTTCGACAGAGCGTACTCGGCCTCGAGCACGCCCGTATAGCGCTTGCCGCCGTTACCTGCGATGCCGTTGACGTTGCGGATGTCGTCGTAGTACGCGACGCCGGTCACCGACACCGCTGGCGTGACCTTCACGCTCGCACCGGTATAGAAGATCGCGTCGCGGCGCGGATTGTCTGCGAACGAACCGTAGGTCACGTCGCGGCCCGGCGCGTTCAGCAGTTGCCGGTCGAGCATGCCCGTGCGATCGATGCCGCCGAGATAGCCCGCGTACAGCGTCGCCGCGCCGAACGCGTAGCGCGCGCCCGCGCCCCATGCCTGCTGCGCACGGCTGTTCAGGTCGCGCACCTGCTGGTAGGTCGCGCCGACCATGAGCCCGCCGAGCGTGTACGACACGTGCGTACCCCAGTACGCATTCGCGCCGAGGCTGCCCGCGACGCCGCCGAAGCCGTAACTCGCGCCGACGTTCAGCCCGCCGAACATGCCGTCGTAGCTGACCACGTTGCTCGCACGGCCCTGCGTGAGGAAGTACGGCCACATGTTGGCCGTGTAGTTGCCGACCGTCAGCGGATCGAGATCGCCGAACAGGTTGAACGCCTCGGTCGCCTGCCGGCCGAGCCTCACGGTGCCCCAGTCGCTCGCCAGGCCGACATACGCATAGCGGCCGAACAGCGCGCCGTCGAGTTGCCCGTTCTGCGGCTCGAAGCCGCTCTCGAGCTGGAAGATCGCCTTCAGCCCGCCGCCGAGCGCTTCGCTGCCCTTCAGGCCCCAGCGGCTGTTGGTGATCGCGCCGTTGGTCATCTGAACGCTCGCGTCGTTCGACGCGTTCGCATGCGTCGTGTAGCGAATGCTCTGATCGACGATGCCGTACAGCGTCACGCTGCTCTGCGCCATCGCGCCGCTTGCGGCGAGCAGGCCCGCTATCGTCGGTAGTGCGAATCGAGTGATACTCATCTTCTTCGTCTCCATCCTTGTCTGAATATTTGATGTTTGTCGGGGGGGGTGGTGCTTGTCGGTAATCGTGGGTGCTGCAATCGTCGCGAAGTCGTGTGCCGGCTAGCCGCGTGCCGCCGGCAGCGCGACATACGCGACGAGTTCGACGCGCATGTCAGGGTGCGCGAAGCCCTGCACGCCCACGCACGTGCGGTTCGGATACGGCTCGCGGAAATGACGCCGGTATTCGGCATCGAATTCGGGCATCGCCTTCACGTCGGACAGGTAGACGAGCACCTGCGCGACGTCGTCCATCGTCGCGCCCGCCGCCGCGACGGCCTTCGCGAGATTGCCGAGCGTGATGCGCGCCTGCTCGGCCATCGTGTCGCCGGCGATCGCGCCGGACGCATCGACCGGCCCATGGCCGGTAAACATCAGCCCGCCTGCGCGGGTCGCCCACGAGAACGGCTGCGCGAGCTGGGGCAAGTCGACCGGGATGGTGTCTGCCATCGTGTCCTCCTTCGGTTCGGGATCGGCCGCTCAAGCGGCCTGGCGCGACGTGCCGCCGAGCACGTCGGCGATCGCGTTCGCGACGTGGTCGACGTTCGCGTCGTTCAGGCCCGCGATGCACATGCGGCCCGAGCGCAGCAAGTAGACGCCGTGTGACGCGCGCAGCCGGTCCACGTCGCTCGCGGCGATGCCCGTGTAGCTGAACATGCCGCGCTGCGTGACGAGCGCATCGAACGCGGGCGCCGGCAGGCGCGCGTCGAGCCGCGCCTTCAGCGCGCCGCGCATCCGCTTGATGCGCGTGCGCACCTGGGCCACCTCGTCTTCCCAGCACGCACGCAGGACGTCGTCGTTCAGCACGACCGACACGAGCTGCGCGCCGAACAGCGGCGGGCTCGAATAGGTGCGGCGCACGCCGGCCTGCAACTGGCTCAGCACCGTCGCCGCTTCGTCCGCGCTCGCGCAGACGATCGACAGCCCCCCGACGCGCTCGCCGTACAGCGAGAAGTTCTTCGAGAACGAGTTGCTGACGATCGCCGGCAGTCCCGCCTCGACGATCGCGCGCACGGCCCATGCGTCGTCGTCGAGCCCGTCGCCGAAGCCCTGGTACGCCATGTCGAGGAACGGAATCAGTCCGCGGCGCGCGAGCACATCGATCACCCCGTTCCACGCGTCGCGGCCGAGATCGAGGCCCGTCGGGTTGTGGCAGCACGGCTGCAGCAGCACGATGCTGCGCGCGGGCAGCGCGTCGAGCGCCGCGAGCATCGCGTCGACGCGCAGGTCGTTGCGCGCTGCGTCGTAATACGGATACGTGTGCACGTCGAGGCCGGCCGCCGCGAAGATCACGCGATGGTTGTCCCACGTCGGATCGCTGACCCAGATCGCGCTGTCGGGGAAATAGCGCTTCACGAATTCCGCGCCGAGCCGCAGCGCGCCCGAGCCGCCGAGCGTCTGCAGCGTCGCGACGCGCCCTTGCGCGAGCGCCGCGCAGTCGGCGCCGAACACGAGGTGCTGCACGCCCTGCCGATACGCGGCAAGCCCTTCCATCGGCAGGTAGGTATGCGGCGCACCAGCTTCGCGCACGCGCTCGGCCGCGAGACGCGTGCTCTCCAGCACGGGGATGCGGCCCGCGTCGTCGTAGTAGAGACCGATGCTGAGGTTGACCTTGTGCGGATGGGCATCCTGCTGGAACGCCTGGAACAGCGACAGGATCGGGTCGCCCGGATAGGCGGGAATGTGTTCGTACATGACGCAATGACGGTAGGAGTTGAAGGCGGCGATACGGCCGGCGGCGTGACAGCGCGTCAGGCCGTGCGGTCGAGGCATGGGGCGCATGTTATCGAGGACGAAATAGAATGAGCTTCACTTTTCGATGACGAATCGCCGCCTTTTCAGTAGAGTCTGCGCTTGTCATCTCAAAAGTTACGGGATTCTGCGAAATGAATCTGGATCGAACCGACATGCGGATCCTGCGGCATCTCGAGCGGGACGGACGCATCAGCAATCAGGACCTCGCGAACGCGGTCGCGCTGTCGCCGTCGGCGTGCCTGCGGCGCGTGAAGTTGCTCGAGGAACGCGGCGTCATTTCGGGCTACCGCTGCACGATCGAGCCGAAGAAGGTCGGCGTCGCATTCGAGGCGCTCGTGCATGTGTCGATGCGGCCGGACGTACCCGAATGGCACGACCGGTTCGTGGAGGCGATCCAGGAGTGGCCGGAAGTCATCGCCGCGCAGATCGTGACGGGCGGCTCGAACTACGTGCTGACGGTTCGGACGCGCGACCTCGACCACTACTCCGACTTCGTGATCAACCGCCTGCACCGCGCGACAGGTGTGATGTCGATCAATTCGAGCATCGTGCTCGCGACACTCAAGCGCGACGGCTCGATCCTCGATCTCGTCGAGCCGTCGACGGCCGGCTGACGAACTGTTTGCACCGGCCTGAAAAATATTTGAAGAAAGTGCTTTACGAACCCGAAAAGCTCTGACATAATTTCAGCTTCTTTGGGCGGTTAGCTCAGCGGTAGAGCACTGCCTTCACACGGCAGGGGTCACTGGTTCGATCCCAGTACCGCCCACCAAAGAATTCAAGGGCCTGCGTCTCACGACGCAGGCCCTTTTCGTTTTGCGCCCGCCTTTCTGCTGCGGCGCGCCTCCCCTGCACGCTTCCTTGCGCTCGCGAACAAGTTCGACGGGCAGCGACGCTTCGGCCACATGCAATCGAAGCGTCGCGACGACTGACTACCCTGCCCGCCTCACCCGCTGCGCCGTCGCATCGAACGCGCGCTTCGCCTTGTCGACGATTTCGTCGACCTCCGCCTCCCGGATCACGAGCGGCGGCGACAGCAGCATCCGGTCGCCGGTCGCACGCATGATCAGATTGCCGTTGAAGCAGAAGTCCCGGCAGATCGTGCCGACGTCGACGCTGGCGTCGAACCGCTCGCGCCGCTCACGATCGCGCGCGAGCTGGACACCCGCGACCAGCCCCACCCCCGCGATCTCGCCGACGATCGGATGATCGCCGAGCGCTTCCCGCAGCCGACGCTGGAAATACGGCCCGATGTCACGCTTGACGCGCTCGACGATCCCTTCGTCGCGCAGCAGCTTCAGGTTCGCGACCGCCACCGCCGCCGCGACCGGATGGCCCGAGTACGTGAGGCCGTGATTGAATTCGCCGTTGTCGATGATCGGGCGCGCGATGCGTTCGTGGATGCCCACCGCGCCCATCGGCACGTAACCCGACGTCAGGCCCTTGGCCATCGTGATCAGGTCCGGCTCGAAGCCGAAGTGCTGATGCGCGAACCATTCGCCGGTGCGGCCGAAGCCGCCGATCACTTCGTCGGCGACGAGCAGGATGTCGTACTTGCGGCAGATCCGCTGGATTTCCGGCCAGTACGTCGACGGCGGGAAGATCACGCCGCCCGCGCCCTGGAACGGCTCGCCGATGAACGCCGCGACGTTCTCCGCGCCGAGTTCGAGGATCTTCGCCTCGAGCTGCTGCGCGCGTGCGAGGCCGAATGCCTCGGGCGTCTCGCCGGCCTGCGCTTCGCCGAAGAAATACGGCTGGTCGATGTGCACGATGTGCTCGACCTTCGACGGCATCTGCTCGTGCATGTAGCCCATCCCGCCGAGCGTGCCGCCCGCGATCGTCGAGCCGTGGTAGCCGTTCTTGCGCGAGATCACGTATTTCTTCTGCGGCTTGCCCTGCACGCGCCAGTACTGATGCACGAGGCGCAGCACGGTGTCGTTGCCTTCCGAGCCGCTGTTGCAATAGAAGAAGTGGTTGAAACCAGCGGGCGTCACTTCCGCGAGCATCGCGGAAAGCTCGATCACCGGCGGGTGCGTCGTCTTGAAGAACGTGTTGTAGAACGGCAGTTCCTGGAGCTGGCGATACGCGGCGTCGGCGAGTTCCTTGCGGCCGTAGCCGACGTTGACGCACCAGAGGCCGGCCATCCCGTCGATGACCTTGTTGCCGTCCGAGTCCCACAGATAGACGCCGTCGGCCTTCACGATCACGCGGCTGCCCGCGCGGTTGAGTGCGCCCATGTCCGAGAACGGGTGGATGTGGTGCGCGGCGTCGAGCGCGCGGTATTCGGCGGTCGAGGGTGCGGCGACGGCTTCGCTGCGTTCTGTCATGTTGCCTCCGCTGGTCGATGCCGCACGCTCACACGTGCAGCAGGAGATGACGGCGTTCCCACGAACTGATCACGCGGAAGAACGCTTCGTATTCGGTTTCCTTCAGCGCCAGGTACGCCTTCACGAACTTGTTGCCGAGAATGTCGGCAAGCGGCGTGCACGCGGCCATCAGCGAGATGCCCTCCTCGAGATTGCGGGGCAGCTGGTACGGCAGGTCGTAGCCGTCGGACGCGATCGGTTCGGTCGGCGCGAGCTGCTGCGTGAGACCGAGATACCCGGCCGCGAGCGTCGCCGCGAATGCGAGGTACGGGTTGCAGTCGACGCCCGGAATCCGGTTTTCGATGCGCCGCGCGACCGGCGTCGACTGCGGGATGCGGAAGCCGACCGTGCGATTGTCGTAGCCCCACTGCACGTTGATCGGCGCGGCCATGAAGCGCGACAGTCGGCGGTACGAGTTGATGTACGGCGCGAAGATCGGCATCAGCGCGGGCGTGTACTTCTGCAGCCCCGCGAGATAGCTGTGGAACATCGGCGATACGACGCCGCCCTCGTCGGCGAACAGGTTGTGGCCGGTGCGCGCATCGGCAAGGCTCTGGTGGATATGCATCGCGGAGCCCGGCTCGCCCTCCATCGGCTTGGCCATGAACGTCGCGTACATGTTGTGGCGCAACGCCGCCTCGCGCACCGTGCGCTTGAACAGGAACACCTGGTCGGCGAGCGACAGCGCGTCGCCGTGCACGAAGTTGATCTCCATCTGCGCGGCGCCGACTTCGTGGATCAGCGTCTCGATGTCGAGGCCCTGCATCTCGCAGTATTCGTAGATGTCCTCGAACAGCGGATCGAACTCGTTGACCGCCTCGATCGAATACGACTGACGGCCCGTCTCCGCGCGGCCCGTGCGCCCGACCGGCGGCCGCAACGGCAGGTCCGGGTCGGCGTTCATGTCGACCAGATAGAACTCCAGTTCGGGCGCGACGACGGGCTTCCAGCCTTTCGCCTTGTACAGGTCGAGCACGCGGCGCAGCACGTAGCGCGGCGAGATCTCGACGGGCGAGCCGTCGAAATGCACGCAGTCGTGAATCACCTGCGCGGTCGGATCGACGGCCCACGGAATCAGGCAGATGGTCGACGGATCGGGTACGCACACCATGTCGGGATCGGTCACGCCGGTCAGCGACCCGTCTTCCGGATAGTCGCCCGTGACGGTCTGCACCATCACCGCCTGCGGCAGGCGCATCGACTCGCCGGACTCGAACTTGTTGCGCGGAATGATCTTGCCGCGCGCGATGCCGGCCATGTCGGGAATGATCGCCTCGACTTCGGTGATGCGGTGCTGACGCAGGAATTCGCTCAGTTCGGGTTGCATGATCGGCCTCGTTCAGTCGATGTCGGATGCGGCCGGCGACGGCACGGTGCCGCCGGCCGCGTGCATGCGGTGTGTCATGCGCGCGCGGCACGCCGCGCCGAATGCCGCGAAGATGTCGCGCGCCAGCGGCTGTTCCGCGAAGCGCCATTCGGGATGCCACTGCACGCCGAGCGCGAACGCGCGCGCGCCGCGCACGCTGACGGCCTCGATCAGCCCGTCGGGCGCGCTCGCTTCAACCGCGAGCCCCGCACCGAGCCGAGCGATGCCCTGGTCGTGCAGCGAATTGACCATCGCGTCGCGCGCGCCGCGCGCGACCCGTTGCAACAGGCCGCCCGGCGCGAGCTGCACGCGGTGCGCGGGGCCGTACTGCCGTTCGAGCGGATCGCCGTCGCGCTCGCGATGATCGTGGAAGCCCGCGCTCGCATGCAGCCGCTGATGCAGCGTGCCGCCATACGCGACGTTCAGCTCCTGCATACCGCGGCAGATTGCGAGCACGGGCACGCCCGCGTCGATCGCCGCGCGGATCAGCGGCAGCGCGGTTGCATCGCGCGAAGGATCGTGCAGCGTGTCGGGCGGGCTCGCCGGGCCACCGTAGTGATGCGGCTCGACGTTCGAATAGCTGCCGGTCAGCAGCAGCCCGTCGATGGACGCGACGATCGCGTCGACCGGCTGGCGCGTGCCGAGCGCGGGCAGCACGAAGGCGAGCGCGCCGGCACCGTCGACCAGCGCGACGAGATACTTCTCGCCGGCCGTATGGTTCGGATGGGCGCCGCGCATCACGCGGTCGGCGGTGACGGCTACGAGCGGGCGCGGTCGCATGATCGCCTCCACGATGAAAATGCGACGCGTGCATGGGCGCGAGACGATGGCAACGCGCGGTCGCGCCGCACGCGCCCAAGCGCGATCCTGCCGCGCGAACGGCGCGGCAACGGACGGTGCGACCCGATGCGAAGGCGGAAACGGACGCTAGGGCAACAATGAAGCGCTGCCGTCGCACTGCACCGCGCTGAAGACGCGCGCGGTCACGAGATTGAAGCGGCGCAGGCTGCAATGGGACACAGCGAAGAGACGAGGCTCGCGTATGAGGGCGGCGCGCGTGCCGCGATCAGCATGCCGGATCGGCCCGGCCTGAGGCGACGCGCCCGCCGACGGACTTCGGGTCCGGCATATCGAAGGGCTGGCGGCTTTCACGATCGTACTCGACTGACTGATGAAGACAGGACACGTGTCGCGATGAAGCGGAGGCGGCAATGCCGCGCGGCGACACGTCGGCAAGTGTTTCGCAGCGGATTCCGGCGCGGTGCGGCGCTGATCGACGCGGTCGCGGCCGGCGCGCGTGACGACTTCCTGACATTCAGCTTATATC
The DNA here is from genome assembly GCF_902499115.1 of Burkholderia diffusa. Classification (GTDB taxonomy): domain Bacteria; phylum Pseudomonadota; class Gammaproteobacteria; order Burkholderiales; family Burkholderiaceae; genus Burkholderia; species Burkholderia diffusa. The sequence goes on along the minus strand of NZ_CABVPN010000018.1, from coordinate 34,108 downwards.
ACCTAAAAATTGCGTCAAATTTTCAGGTATCGATCCCGACATCGATCAGACGAAAAAAACGGCATCGACCGGCCGGGTCGATGCCGTTTTGTGCGCTGCGTCGGCGCGTGCGGTGTTCGCTGGCAGGCCGCGGCGCGCGGTAGCGCCGCGCCGCCGCACGCAACGCGGGCCGGCGGCTCAGCGATGCGCGAGCGCGGTTTCGACGAGCGTCTGCAGCAGCGGCACGATCCGCGCGGCGCGCGCTTCGTCGTACGCATACGGACGCGTCTCCTCCATGTAGGTGATCTGCGACAGCTCGAGCTGCACGGCTTCGACGCCGGTGGCGGGCACGCCGTAGTGACGCGTGATGTAGCCGCCCTTGAAACGCCCGTTCGCGACGGCCGTATAGCCGCCGTGAGCGCTCACGCACGCCGCCAGCGCCTCGGCGAGGCCGGGCGCGGCGCTCGCGCCATTCGACGTGCCGAAGTTGAAGTCCGGCAGGCGGCCTTCGAAGAAGCGCGGCACATGCGAGCGGATCGAATGCGCTTCCCACACGAGCACGCGGCCGTGCTCGCGCTTCAGGCGCGCGATCTCGCCCTGCAGTGCGTCGTGATACGGGCGCCAGTAGCGGTCGCGACGGCGCATGATCTCGTCGTTGCCGGGCAGCGCGTTCGCCGGATACAGCGGCGCCTTGTCGAACGTGTCGACCGGCACGAGCCCGGTCGTGTCCTGCCCCGGGTACAGGTTCTCGTTGTCGGGCGGACGGTTCAGGTCGACGACGTAACGCGCGTGCGACGGCACGAGGATCGACGCGCCGAGCGTCGCCGCGAACCCGTACAGCCGCTCGAGGTGCCAGTCGCAATCGTCGACGAAGCGCGCGTCGGGCGTCATCGTCGCGGCGATGTCGTCGGGAATGTGGGTGCCTGCGTGCGGAATCGAGATCAGCAGCGGCAGCGTGCCCTGCTTCAGCGTGAAAACAGCCGGTTGTTCAGTCATGTCGCATCACCGTAAGAGTCTGCCGGCGCACGCTCGCGGCGCGCGCCGGGTGCCGCGCGTTCAGCGCAGCAGTTGCGCCAGCGCGGCGCGGTAGTCGGCATACGCGACGGCTTCGTCGCGATGGCGGCGGCCACTTACGACGCGTTCACCGCCGGTGTAGACGTCGAGCACGGGCGTCTCGCCGTGCTCGGCGAACACCGCGCCCGACAGCCACGACGCGCTGCCGTGTTCGGCGATCGCCGGATGATCGGGATCGAGCACGAGCCAGTCGGCGCGGCAGCCTTCACGCAGCGCGCCGATGCGCCGCCCGCTGGCCTGCGCGCCGCCCGCGAGCGACGCGTCGAACAGCCGGTCGGCGACATGCGCCTGCGTGTCGCTCGCGAGCACGTTGCGCGCGCGATGCACGAGCCGCTGCCCGTATTCGAGCAGGCGCAGTTCCGAGCGCCAGTCGACCGACGCATGGCTGTCCGAGCCGACGCCGATCACGCCGCCCTGCGCGAGATAGTCGACGGCCGGGAACACGCCGTCGCCAAGGTTCGCCTCGGTGGTCAGGCACAGGCCGGCCACCGCATGACGCTTCGCGAGCGCGGCCGTTTCGGCCGCATCGACGTGCGTCGCGTGCACGAGGCACCAGCGCGCATCGACATCGAAGCGATCGAGCAGCCATTGCACGGGACGCGCGCCGTAAGCGCGCACGCAATCGTCGACTTCGGCCGTCTGTTCGGCGATATGGATATGCACGGGCGCATCGTCGGGCAGGCCGTCGAGCAGCACGCGCAATCCGCTCTCGGACACCGCGCGCAGCGAGTGCGGCGCGACGCCGTAGCGCAGCCCGCCGTGCTCGGGCGCGACGCGGCGCATCGCGTCGAGCAGTTCGAGCAGCCCGTCCGGCGTGTTGATGAAGCGGCGCTGGTCGTCGCGCGCCGGCTTGTTGCCGAACCCGGCGAACTGGTACGACACGGGCAGCATCGTGATGCCGATGCCGGCCGAGCCGGCCGCGTCGATCACGCGCGTGCCGAGTTCCGCGATCTGCGGATAGCGCGAGCCGTCCTGCGCATGATGCACGTAGTGGAATTCGCACACCGACGTATAGCCGCATTTCAGCATCTCGACGTACAGCCAGCGCGCGATCGCTGCGAGCGCGTCGGGCGTGATCTTCAGCGCGAAGCGGTACATCAGGTCGCGCCAGCTCCAGAAGCTGTCGGCGGGATTCGCGCGGTATTCGGTGAGACCCGCCATCGCGCGCTGGAACGCATGCGAATGCAGGTTCGGCATGCCGGGCAGCACGGGCCCTGCCGCGCGGGCGACGCCGGCCGGCGCGTCGGCATCGGGCGTCACGTCGGTCAGCGTGCCGGCCGCGTCCCAGCGCAGCAGCACGTTGCGGCGCCAGCCATCGGGCAGCCAGGCATGGTCCGCGAACAGCGTCATTTCGGTCATCGTGAGTCTCGTCTGTTGCAAGGCTAGCCGTTCATCCGGCGAAACACGGTCGTACCGCCGCGCACGACCTGCTCGCACAGCGGCCGGCCGATCCAGTACGCGAGCTCCGACAGCGAGCCGACCGACCAGGCCGCGAAATCGGCCTGGCGACCGATCTCGAGCGCGCCGTGACGATCCGCGCGGCCGAGTGCCGCGGCCGCATGGCGCGTGACGCCCTGCAGCACCTCGGGCACCGTCATGCGGAACAGCGTGCAGCCCATGTTCATCGTCAGCAGCAACGATTCGAGCGGCGATGTGCCGGGGTTGTGATCGGTCGCGAGCGCGATCGGCACGCCATGCTTGCGCAGCAGCGCGATCGGCGGCAATTGCGTTTCGCGAATGAAGTAATACGCGCCGGGCAACAGCACGGCGACCGTGCCGGCCGCCTTCATCGCCTCGATGCCGGCTTCGTCGAGAAATTCGAGGTGATCGGCGGACAGCGCGCGATAACGCGCGGCGAGCGCGGTACCACCCGCGTTCGACAACTGCTCCGCGTGCAGCTTCACCGGCAGGCCGCGCCGCGTCGCGGCCTCGAACACGCGCTCGGTCTGCGCGAGCGAGAAGCCGATGCGCTCGCAGAACACGTCGACGGCGTCGACGAGGCCTTCGTCGGCGAGTGCCGGCAGCATCCGTCCACACACTTCGTCGATGTATTCATCCGGGCGGCCCGCGTATTCCGGCGGCAGCGCGTGCGCGCCGAGGAACGTGGTGTAGACCGTGACCGGAAAGCGCTCGCCGAGCTGGCGCGCGACGCGCAGCATCTTGCGCTCGCTCGCGAGGTCGAGCCCGTAGCCCGACTTGATCTCGATCGCGGTCACGCCTTCGGCGAGCAGCGGCTGCAGGCGTGCGGCCGCCTGCACGAACAGCGTCGTCTCGTCGGCCGCGCGCGTCGCGCGCACCGTCGACACGATCCCGCCACCCTGCTGCGCGATCTCCTCGTAGCTGACGCCGGCGAGACGCTGCGCGAATTCGTCGGCGCGCGTGCCGCCGTACACGAGGTGCGTATGGCAGTCGACGAGGCCCGGCGTCACCCACGCGCCGTGCAGGTCTTCCCGCTGCCAGTGCGCATAACCGTGCGGCAGCGCGGAAAACGCGCCGAGCCACACGATCGTGCCGGTTTCGTCGACGGCGATCGCCGCGTCGTCGATCGTTTCGTCGGGATGGCCGTGCGGACACAGCCTCAGGTGATGCCAGACAATCGGTTTCATGCGTTCAGTCTCGTTCGCCGACGGCGAGCGACACGGCGAGCAGCGCGCCGCCTCCGCTCACGACGACGTCAAACGCACGCTGCGGCCCGTCGAGCCGCAGCGTGTCCATTTCCTGCAGTGCGTAGTGCGCGCCGTCGATCTCGATGCCGACCGCGCCGGTCGCGCAGAACAGCAGCACGGTATCGGCGCGCTCGACGCGGTGCGTGCCTTCGGGCCACACGTCGACCGTCCCGCGCGCGGCCGAACGGCGCGTCATCAGGTTGAAGTCGCGCGTCGCGCCGTCGTGCAGCGTCGCGTCGATCGCCGTTTCGCCGGCAAAATCCGCGCGGGCGAGCGGCGCGTCGAGCACGTGAAGTGCGCCGCCCGCTTCCGCGAGCGTCATGCCCGCGCCGGACAGCAACACGAGCGTGCGGTCGACGCCGTCGAAACGCGAGAACGGCCCGGCCGCGCCGACGTCCGCGACGCTCACGCGCCAGGCGAACGCGTCGAGCGCGGCGCCCGGCGGGAACGCACCGATTTCGCGCGTCACGCCGCCGCCGTTCTTCCACGGCGACGCAACGAGATCCGCCGCGCGGATCATCGTTGCGTGCACCGGCGCCTGGTCGAGCGCCGTCATGCTCAACGGCCGAGCATCGGCAGCTTCAGGCCGGCTTCGCGGGCCGTCTGCTGCGCGAGTTCGTAGCCGGCATCCGCATGACGCATCACGCCCGTCGCCGGATCGTTCAGCAGCACGCGACCGAGACGCTCGTGCGCGTCAGCCGTGCCGTCGGCGACGATCACGACGCCCGAGTGCTGCGAGAAGCCCATCCCGACGCCGCCGCCGTGATGCAGCGACACCCACGATGCGCCGCCGGCGGTGTTCAGCAGTGCGTTCAGCAGCGGCCAGTCGCTCACGGCGTCCGAGCCGTCCTTCATCGATTCCGTCTCGCGGTTCGGGCTCGCGACCGAACCGGTGTCGAGGTGGTCGCGGCCGATCACGATCGGGGCCTTCAGTTCGCCGTTCTTCACCATCTCGTTGAACGCCTGGCCGAGGCGATAGCGATCCTTCACGCCGACCCAGCAGATCCGTGCGGGCAGGCCCTGGAACGCGATGCGCTCGCGTGCCATGTCGAGCCAGTTGTGCAGGTGCGGATCGTCGGGGATCAGCTCCTTCACCTTCTGGTCGGTCTTGTAGATGTCTTCCGGATCGCCCGACAGCGCGACCCAGCGGAACGGGCCCTTGCCTTCGCAGAACAGCGGGCGGATATAGGCCGGCACGAAGCCCGGGAAGTCGAACGCGTTCTCGACACCCATTTCCAGCGCCATCTGGCGGATGTTGTTGCCGTAGTCGAGCGTGGCCGCGCCGCGCTCCTGCAGCGTCAGCATCGCGCGCACCTGCACTGCCATCGACTGCTTCGCCGGATGGACGATGCCTTCCGGATCGACCTTCTGCGTCTCGCGCCATTGCGCGACGCTCCAGCCTTGCGGCAGGTAGCCGTTGATCGGGTCGTGCGCGCTCGTCTGGTCGGTCACGCAGTCCGGCGTGATGCCGCGCTCGACGCACTCCGTGAACACGTCGGCCGCGTTGCCGAGCAGGCCGATCGACACCGGCTTGCCGGTGCGCTTCGCTTCCTCGATCATGCCGAGCGCCTCGTCGAGCGTCGTCGCCTTCTTGTCGACGTAGCGCGTCTTCAGGCGGAAGTCGATGCGCGTCTCGTCGCACTCGACCGCGATCATCGAGAAGCCGGCCATCGTCGCCGCCAGCGGCTGCGCGCCGCCCATGCCGCCGAGACCGCCCGTCAGGATCCAGCGGCCCGACGGGTCGCCGTTGAAATGCTGGTTCGCGACCGAGAAGAACGTTTCATAGGTGCCCTGCACGATGCCCTGGCTGCCGATATAGATCCAGCTGCCGGCCGTCATCTGGCCGTACATCATCAGGCCCTTGCGGTCGAGCTCGTTGAAGTGCTCCCAGGTCGCCCAGTGCGGCACCAGGTTCGAGTTCGCGAGCAGCACGCGCGGCGCATCCTTGTGCGTGCGGAACACGCCGACCGGCTTGCCCGATTGCACGAGCAGCGTCTCGTCTTCGCCGAGATCCTTCAGCGACGCGAGGATCTGGTCGAAGCATTCCCAGTTGCGCGCCGCGCGGCCGATGCCGCCGTACACGACGAGCGCGTGCGGATGCTCGGCGACTTCCGGATCCAGGTTGTTCTGGATCATCCGGTAAGCCGCTTCGGCCAGCCAGGTCTTGCAGACCTTCTCGCTGCCGCGCGGCGCGCGGATCGTACGCGTCGGATCGAGACGGGGATCGATGTGTTTCGGATGGTTCATGACGACTGCTCCCGAGGGAAAGTGAATATCAAATAGGAATCAGAAATGCCCGGTGAAGCGATAACGGCTGCCGGGGTGCCACAGATTCGCCACCGAGGCGACGACGCCCTGCGACCAGGTGCGCCTATGTAAAACGAGACACGGCTCGACGTCGTCCATTCGCAGCTGCTCGCGCCGCTCGGGCGCCGGGGCCGCCGCTTCGATCCGGTACTCGACGCGCTGCAGCGGGGCCGCGCGCATCAGGTACAGGTTCGGCGTCGTGTTCGTGAAATCCTGCTCGGCATAATCCGGCGCGACCGCCGGATTCACCCACCGTTCTTCGAGCTGGACGGGTTCGTCATTCTCGAAGTGCAACACCTGCGAATAAAACAGCTTCGCGCGCACGGTCATCTGCATCTCGTCGGCGAGCGCCTCGTCGGCGCGGATCGTCTCGAGGCCGAGCACGCTGGCGCGGTACGCATGCCCGCGCGCGTCGACCTCCTCCGAGATGCTGCGAATCGCGACGAGCGTCGACTCGTACTTCGGCCGCGCGACGTAGGTGCCGGCGCCCTTCATGCGCGTGAGCACCTGCTCGGCCGTCAACTCGCGCAACGCGCGGTTGACGGTCATGCGCGCGACCTTGAACTCGCGGGCCAGTTCGTTCTCGGAGGGCACCTGGTCGCCCTCCGCCCACTCGCCGGCGTGAATGCGGCCCAGGATGAAATCCTTGATCTCCTGGTAGACCGGCGCGCTCATGGGCTTACTGTTCCGATGCGAACGAGAACGGCGCGATCTTCGCGAATGCGCGCTCGTCGACGAGCTTCGCGACCGCTGCGATGTCCGGTGCGAAGTAGTGGTCGAGCTCGTAGTGCGCAACCTTGCCGCGGATCGTTTCCATCACGGGCGCGAGCTTCGGGCTCGTGTGGTACGGCGCGCGCAGGTCGACGCCTTGAGCGGCGGCCAGCAGTTCGATCGCGAGGATGTGCTTCGTGTTTTCCGCGATGTCGGCGAGCTTGCGCGCGGCGAACGTCGCCATCGACACGTGGTCTTCCTGGTTTGCCGAGGTCGGCAGCGAGTCGACCGACGCCGGGTGCGCGAGCGTCTTGTTTTCCGATGCCAGGGCGGCTGCCGTCACGTGGGCGATCATGAAGCCCGAGTTCACGCCGCCGTCCTTCACGAGGAACGGGGGCAGGCCCGACAGCGTCGCGTCGATCAGCAGTGCGATGCGGCGCTCGGCCAGCGCGCCGATTTCCGATGCGGCGAGCGCCAGGTTGTCGGCCGCGAATGCGACGGGTTCGGCGTGGAAGTTGCCGCCCGACAGCACTTCGCCGGTATCCGGGAAGATCAGCGGGTTGTCCGACACGGCGTTCGCTTCGACCAGCAGCACGTCGGCCGCGTGGCGCATCTGGTCCAGGCACGCGCCCATCACCTGCGGCTGGCAGCGCAGGCTGTACGGATCCTGCACCTTGTCGCAGTCGCGGTGCGACTGGTTGATCGGCGAACCTTCGAGCAGGTCGCGGTACGACGCGGCCGCGTCGATCTGGCCTTGATGGCCGCGCAGTTCGTGGATGCGGGCATCGAACGGCTTCACCGAGCCGGCCGCCGCGTCGACCGACAGCGCACCCGCGACGAGCGCGGTGCGGTACAGGTCTTCGATCGCGAACATGTTGTCGAGCGCCAGCGCCGTCGAGGCTTGCGTGCCGTTCAGCAGCGCGAGGCCTTCCTTCGCCTGGAGCGTGAGCGGCGCGAGGCCCGCGACGCGCAGACCGTCGAGCGCGCTGGCGCGCTCGCCGCGGATGAACACTTCACCGACGCCGAGCAGCACGGCCGACATGTGCGCGAGCGGCGCGAGGTCGCCCGATGCGCCGACCGAGCCCTTCACCGGGATCAGCGGCAGCACGTCGGCGTTGAACAGCGTGATCAGCGCGTCCATCACCTCGCGGCGGATGCCCGAGTGGCCGCGGCCGAGGCTCGACAGCTTCAGCGCCATCAGCAGACGCACCGACGAGCGTGCCATCGGCTCGCCCACGCCGACCGCGTGCGACAGCACCAGGTTCTTCTGCAGCAGCTCGAGCTGGTCGTGCGGGATGTGTGTGCTGGCCAGGCGGCCGAAGCCCGTGTTGATGCCGTATGCCGGCTCGCCCTTTGCCGCGATGTCGGCGACGGCCTTCGCGCCTGCGTCGATCTTCGCGAAGCTCGCCGGGTCGAGCGTGAGCTGCACGGATTCGCGAGCGATCTTGCGCAGTTGCGGGAGGGTCAGGTGGCCGGGGGTCAACGTAATCATGTGATCAATCCTGTCTAGACAAGTTCGTGATGGATTGCAGTGTAGCCATCGCAACTTGTCTAGACAACCCCGTTTTTCACGATTTCGACTCGGGAGTTTCCCTGATATCCGGGGCGGCCCGCCGGAGTGGCCCGACAGCCCCGGCAATTAACATCCGTTGCAGTTTATTTTTCGTTGGCAACGTACGAATTGGCGCTTCCTCGCGATCCGTCCACGCAGACTTGCCATGACCATCCCGCCCCGGTTGACCGCCCTCCTCGGCCGCAGCCCGCTCACACGCACGAGCCCGGGCATCGGCGACTTCCCCGATCTCGCCGGCAAGACGGTCGTGACGAACCAGGGCACGACGTCCGAACGCGTGCTGCGAAAGATGAACGAGGAGAAGAAGATGACACGTGGTTCATGAAGCCGGTGCCGCCGAAAGCGCGCGCGTTCGACTGCCCGATGAGCGACGTGATCAGGGCGCGCTACGCGACGCCGAACGACGTGCCGCTCGAGTGAGCGTCGCGTGCTGAAACGGGTTCAACGCGTCCACGCGACGCACGCCGCGTAGCCGGGCGCCGCGTCGAGCCAGCCCGCATCGAACGCGGCCACGCCGGCGGCGGGCGCGGCCGGCTCGACGATCGTCGTCGCGGGTGTCGCCGCATCGCGCGGCGGCACGACCGCGAACTCGCGCAGCCCGCCGACGATGCCGGTGCCGAGCGCCTTCAGCAACGCCTCCTTCGCGGACCACACGCGCATGAACGCGTCGGCACGCGCGGCCAGCGGCAGGCCGTCGAGATACGCGGCCTCGGCGGTCGCGCACACTTCGCGCGTCAGCGCACGCCAGTCGGTCGAACGGTTGCAGCTTTCGATATCGACGCCGACACGTCCCGTCCCTGTCCATGCGATCAGCGCGTGATCGCCCGCATGCGACACGTTGAAATCGAGCGATGCGCGATGCGCGGGGTCGAGCGACGGCCGTCCCGATGCGTCGACGACGATCACGATGTCCTTTGCCGCCACGTCGAGCGCCGCGCCGAGCACGTCGCGCAGCGCGGCGCGCGTCGCGGCACTGCGCACCGCATCCTCGTGCCGCAGGTAGCGCCCGGCACGCGCGCGCTCGGCGTCGCTCAGTGCCGCATAGGCCGGCGACGCGAGCGGCACATGCCAGTCGAAATCGATGCGCGCGACCTGCACGCCGGCCCGCGACGCGGCTGGCGGCACGTCGAGCAGGTGCATGCGCCACGCGCGGGACGGGTCGGCGGGAATCCCGGAATCGGGCGGAATGTACGTCGGCACGGGGCAGCCAGTCGAATGAAACGTCCGATGTTAATCGATCGCGCGGCGCGGCCGCGATCGTCGGCAGTGGCGGCAGGCGCGGCCGCCGCATCGACGCGACGGCCTGGCCGCCCTCGCGTGCGCGATCACCCGTGCGCGACGGCACCCGGCATGCCGCTTCCCGCCAGCCGCGCACGCTGCGCCGGATGGCGCGCGTGGACGCGGCCCGGTGCGTCGGCCGGCAGCACGCCGTGTTGCAGCCAGTACAGCGCCACGGGCCACAACGTGTCGGTGAAGCGGCTGTGGAAGAACGCGAAGTGGCCGATCGCGTCGACGCCGATGTCGCGCGGCGCGATCCGCAGATGCGTGACGTCGCTGCCCGTGTAGTAGCCGACCAGTCGCTCGATCGCGTCGACCGTGCCGAACCCGTCGTCGTCGAGGCCGATCGCGAGCATCGGCGCCGGCAGCCGCGCGAAGCGGGCCGGCAGCGCGGCGCGGCTCGCCGCGGGTTCGGCGAGCGGGCCGTGTGTGTAGGCATCCTCGAAACGCGGCTGGGAACGCACCCACGACAGCGCGACGCCGCGCGGCGTATCCTCCATCCAGCCAAGCCGTTTCGCGGGCACGTAGCCGAACACGGCCGCAAGCGCCGGCATCGCGACGTGCCACTTCCACCACATGCGCCGCCGCTCTGCCGGCCGATAGTCATGCCAGTACGCATACTGCGCGCCGACGGTCACCGCATGACGCACGTACGCGTTCGACGCCGCGAGCCCGAGCACGCAGCCGCCGATGCTGTGCGCGACGACGTCGAGCGGCTGGCCGGGAAACGCGTCGCGCGCGTACTGCAGCGCGGCCTCGCAATCGAGCCGCCCCCAGTCGAGCCAGTTCGCGCGCAGCTTCGCGAGCCGCGCGGGGCGCGATCCGCCGATCCCGCGATAGTCGTAGACGAGTACGTCACGCCCCTGCGCGAACAGCCAGGCCGCGAAGCGGAAGTAATAGTCGCAGCGCACCGACGTCGCGCAATTGACGACCGTCACGGGCCGCGCGGCGCCGCCGCCGCGATGCCGCCACACGTAGCCGCGCAGCACGTAACCGTCGGCCGCGGTCAGCGTCACGGCCTGCGGCGGCAACGCGCCCGCCGCGCGCCCGGCCGCCTGATCCGCCCCGGCTGCTTCGTTCGAAATCGTCATCCTGTCTCCTGTGCGGCACCGCATCACGCCGCGCTCGCCCGATCGGCCAGCCTCCATTGAACTTGACGCGCCCGGCGTTCTCAACCAATCTTGCTGCTCCGTTCGCATGAGCCCTACGCATGTCAACGCCGCTCGTCCGTCTCCCGTCGCTCGACCTCGTGCGCGGCTTCGTCGCCGTCGGCCGCCGCATGAGCATCACGCTCGCCGCGCAGGACCTGTGCGTCACGCAGTCGGCGGTCAGCCGCCAGGTGCACGCGCTCGAGGCGCATCTCGGCGTCGCGCTGCTGCAGCGCGGCTATCGCAAGATCGCGTTCACGCCGGAAGGCGAGCGGCTGTTTCGCGCCGCCGACGCGGCGCTGCTCAGCCTGCAGGACACCGTCGCGTCGCTCGCCGCCGCGCGCGAGCGCCAGCCCGTCACGATCACCGCGAGCATCGGCGTCACCGCGCTGTGGCTGCTGCCGCGGCTCGGGCGCCTGCAGGCGCGCCTGCCCGACGTCGACTTGCGCGTGGCCGCGAACGACAAGGTACTCGATTTGCGCACGGAAGGCATCGACCTCGGCATCCGCTACTGCCCGCGCGAGCGCGCGCCGGCCGGCGCGCTGCACCTGTTCGACGAGGTCGTCGTGCCGGTCGCGCACCCGGCGCTGGCCACGCGGCCCGTCACCGACGCGGCCGCGATCGCCGACCACGTGCTGCTCGAATTCGACGGGCCGCCGCAAACGCAACTGCAGTGGCGTGCGCACCTGCACGCGGCCGGACTCGGCGACGCGCGCCCGAAGGGCGTGCTGCGCTTCAACCAGTACGACCAGGTGATCCACGCCGCGATCGCCGGCCAGGGCGTCGCGCTCGGGCGGCTCGCGCTCGTCGCGCCGATGCTCGCGGACGGCCGGCTCGCGGTGCTTGGCCCGCACTCGCAGGCGTTGTCGGATACGTACGGCTACTGGCTGTTCCGGCACGATCCCGCACCGCGCCGCGAAGTCGCCGCCGTGCGCGACTGGATTCTCGCGGAAGCGGCCGAATGCGACGCGGCGATGCGCGCGTACGACGTGGCGCAACGGTAAGCCGCGAGCGAGTTGCCTCATCGAGCCGATGCCGGCGCGGCGTTGCGCACGGAATGCGCGCAGCCGCGGGCGATGCACTGACGCCCCGACTACGCTGCATCGGCCACGCATCACGCTGGCTGCATGCGTCGCAGCGGCGCCACGCATCCGGCCCCCGGCATCGCGTCCGAACCCCGCCTCACATTCCCCACGCGCATGCGAACGCGACCGAATGATCGCTTGAGCGCGCGGCGACCGGATCGTCTAATCGAATCCAACGCGGCGCCGCGCCGCACGCATTCATCCGGAGACCCGCATGACCCCGATCGAACAAGACACCCGGCGCCGCTGGCTGCCGGTGCTCGCGGGCGGCCTGATCATGGGCGCCGCGCTCGGCATCCGCCACGTGCAGGGGCTGTTCCTCGCCCCCGTCACGCTCGACCACGGCTGGTCGCGCGAAGCGTTCGGCCTCGCGCTCGCGCTGCAGAACCTGATCTGGGGCATCGCGCAGCCGTTCACCGGCATGATCGCCGACCGCTTCGGGTCGGTGCGCGTGATCGTCGCCGGCATGCTGCTGTATGCGGCCGGGCTCGTCACGATGGCGTTTGCCGCGTCGGCCGGCGTGTTCACGGTCGGCACCGGGCTCGTGATCGGCATCGCGCTGTCGGGGTCGGCCTTCGCGTCGATCTACGGCGCGCTGAGCCGGCTGTTTCCGCCGGACCGGCGCGGCTGGGCGCTCGGTGTCGCCGGCGCGATCGGCGGGCTCGGCCAGTTCTGCATGGTGCCGGTCGCGCAGGTGCTGATCGGCGACATCGGCTGGCAACGTGCGTTCGTCGCGCTCGCGCTCGTCGCCGGGCTGCTCGCACCGCTCGCCGTGCTGGTGCGCGACCGGGCCGCGCAAGCCGCGAGTCGCGCGGACGGCCCCGACCAGTCCATCGGCGCGGCGGTGCGCGAAGCGTTCGCGCATCGCGGCTTCTGGCTGCTGAACGCGGGGTTCTTCGCGTGCGGGTTCCAGCTCGCGTTCATCGCGACCCACCTGCCCGCCTACCTCCTCGATCACGGCCTGCCGGCGCGCCATGCCAGCGTCGCGCTCGCGCTGATCGCGTTGACCAACGTGGCCGGCACCTACGCATGCGGCCATCTCGGCGGCCTGCTGCGGCGCAAGTATGTGCTGTCCGTGCTGTATCTCGTCCGCGCGCTGGCGATGGCCGCGTTCGTCGCGGCGCCGTTGTCGCCCGCGAGCGTCTACGTGTTCGCGGCCGTGATGGGCTTCACGTGGCTCGGCACCGTGCCGCTGACCAACGGCGTGATCTCGCAGGTGTTCGGCGTGCGCTACATCGCGACGCTGTTCGGCTTCGTCTTCTTCGGGCACCAGCTCGGCAGCTTCTTCGGTGTATGGCTCGGCGCGCTCGTATACGACGCGACGCATTCGTATCTGCCGCTGTGGATCGGCTCGATCGCGCTCGGCGTGCTGGCCGCGCTGCTGCACCTGCCGATCGACGACGCACGCATCGCGCGCCCGGTGCCGGGCAAGGCCGCGTGGGCATGATGCGCGCGGCGCTGGCCGTCGGCGTGCTCGCGTTCGTCGCGTGGTGCGGCGCGGCGTACTTCAATTCGGGCGTCGCGCTTGCGCTGCTCGAGCACGCGGCATTCTGCAACTGACATGGCAAGCCGCACCGCGCGCACGGAGCGTCGGCTGCGCCCCGCGACGCCTAGTGCCGCTTCGGCAACGTGGCCAGCGCATCGAGCGCACGCCGCCGCGCGCCGTCGTGATCGACGATCGGCGCCGGATAGTCGTTGCCGAGCCGCACGCCGGCCGCCGCGAGTTCCACCGGCGACGCCTCCCACGGCGCATGGATCGTCGCGGCGTCGAGGCCCGCGAGTTCCGGCACCCAGCGGCGCACGTATGCGCCCTGCGGATCGAATTTCCGGCCCTGCGTCACCGGATTGAAGATGCGGAAATACGGCGCGGCGTCGGCGCCGCAGCCCGCGACCCATTGCCAGTTCGCCGGATTGTTCGCGACGTCCGCGTCGACGAGCGTGTCGTAAAACCAGCGCTCGCCGGCCCGCCAGTCGATCAACAGATGCTTGACAAGAAACGACGCGACGACCATTCGCACACGGTTGTGCATCCAGCCGGTCGCCCACAGCTCGCGCATCCCCGCATCGACGAGCGGATAGCCGGTCAGCCCGCGCTGCCAGGCGCGCAGCGCGGCGGGATCGTCGCGCCACGGCATCGCGTCGAACTGCGCGCGGAAGTTGTCGGTCGCGAGCGCCGGGAAGTGATACAGCAGCACGTGGCTGAATTCGCGCCAGCCGAGCTCGCTCAGGAATTTCTCGGCGCCGGCCGAGCAGGCCGTGCCGCCCGCCTGTGCGGCACCCTGCACCGCATGCCACACCTGGCGCGGCGACACGTTGCCGAAGCGCAGGAACGGCGACAGCCGGCTCGTCGCCGACCGGTCGGGCCGGTCGCGCGTATCGGCATAGCCGGCCAGCGACTCGACTGAAAACGCGTCGAGCCGCGCATGCGCGCCGGCCTCGTCGGGTGTCGGCCACGCGTCGCGCAGGCCGCCCGCCCAGTCCGGCGCACTCGGACGCAATGCGAGCGCGTCGAGCGCCAGCGCACGTTCGCGCACGCCGGCCGGCCACGGGTGAAACGCGATCCGTTCGGGTTCCGGCAGCGGCACCGCCACCGTGCGATCTCGCCGCACCGCGCGCCAGTATGCGGTGAACACCTGGAATGGCGTGCCGGCGCCTGTCAGCACCTCCCACGGTTCGTTCAGCAGGCTGCCGTTGCTGCTCTCGACCTCAATGCCGCGCGCCTTCAGCGACGCCTTCAACGCCGCATCGGCATCGCGCTGCGGCAGCGCATAGCGGCGGTTCCAGTACACGGCCGCAGCGCCCGTGTCGTGCACGACGCGTTCGATCTCGCGCGGCGCGTCACCGCGCAGCAGCAGCAGGCGGCCGCCATGACGCACGAGCGCCGCGTCGAGTCCGGCGAGCGCCCCGTGCAGCCACCAGCGCGCCGCGCCGCCGAGCGCGCGCCCTGCGCCTTCGCCCGTGTCGTCGACGTACACGCACACGAGCGGCCGGCCCGACGCGACCGCGCGCGTCAGCGCGGGCTGGTCGGTCACGCGCAGATCGTCGCGGAACCACACGACGGCAGGAGCAACGGACGACTTCGCTGGCACGGGCACCTCGATCGGGAAACGAAAAAGTGACCGGTATTGTCGCGGCACGGACGCGCGATGTCGATGTCCGGCACACGTGCGGCGCCCGCCAACGCGTCGCGTACCGACGACGCCACCCGGCCGGATCGCGCGCCCGGTGAAACGCCTTAGTCCATTCCGACGATTCTTCACCTGCCGCACCGGCCTACGCTCGATGTCGGGTTCAACGCGATGCGCGGCACGCACCGGCCGCCGGTCGGCCACGCGCATCGCGCGACGCATCCGTCAGGTCCGCCGCCGCGCGCGCGGACCGTTCCGGCCGTCGCGGCGCGCACCCGCCCGGGCGCGCCCGCGGTCTCGCCCTCATCGTCAATCTCACCCGATACCCGCTATGACCAAACCAGCCAATCTCGTCACCTCGATCACCGTCGCGATCGACGCCCCCGCTTCCGTCGTCTGGGAAGTGCTGACCGACTTCCCGCGCTACGGCGAATGGAACACGTTCTGCGTCGGCCTCGAAACGACCGGCCGAATCGGCGACTTCGTGTACATGCAGGTGCGCATTCCGGGCACGGAGACGGTCATTCCCGTCAACGAAATCCTCGTCGCGTGCGAGCCCGAGCGTCTGCTGTCGTGGGAGCAGCGCCCGATCGACGACAACAAGGACGCCGCGCGCCGCGACCAGTACGTCGAAGCCGACGGCGCCGAACGATGCCGTTACCTCACGACCGACCAGTTTCTCGGCATCAACGCGGAAACGATCATGCGCGAGCACGGCGGCTGGGTGAAACAGGGATTCGACCAGTGCGCGCGCGACGTGAAGCGGCGCGCGGAAGCGCTGCATGCGTCCCGCCGGCGTGAAAGCGCGTGACGGAGAACGCCCGATGCCCGATCTGCAGGCCCTCTCCGATCATCACGACATCCGCGAGCTGATCGTCGCGTACTCGAGCGCGATCGATGCGCGCGACTTCGACGCGCTCGATGCGGTGTTCACGCGCGACGCGACGATCGACTATCGCGCGATGGGCGGCATCGCCGGCATCTATCCGGACGTCAAGGCGTGGCTGCGCACCGTGCTGCCGCGGTTCCCGCAATACCAGCACATGGTCGGCAACCTGTCGATCACGCTCGACGGCGACACCGCGCGCGGCCGCACGATCTGCTTCAATCCGATGGAAGTCGCGCTGCCGGACGGCGGCACGCAGGTGATGTTCCTCGGGCTGTGGTACGTCGACCGGTTCGTGCGCACCGCGCAGGGTTGGCGCATCGCGCAGCGCGTCGAGGAGCGCTGCTACGGCCACAACGTGCCGGCCGTGCTCGCGCACGCGACCGGCTGATGCGGCACGGCGCGCGCCGTGACAACGTTGCACGGCGCGCGCGTCGCGGGCGCCCGGTTTCAGTCGAGACGGAAGGCCGCCTCGAAACGTTCGGCGAACGCGTCGAACTCGGTTTCCGGCAGATGGTTGATGCCGCCCGCGCGCTTGCGCCCGCCGCCGGTCGGGAAACCGCGGCAGAATTCGTCGGCGCCGAGCGGCCGGCCGTCGGGCACGCGCACGCTGACGACAAGCCCGCCCTGCGCACGCGGCGACAGCACCGCGAGCGCCGCATGCGGCGCATTGCGCATCCGCTCGTTCGCGAGCATCCCCGTCGCGCGCCGCGCCCACGGATGATCCGGCATCCTGATCAGCGTCGCGCCCGGCACGTCGCGCAGCGGCGCGAGCGCGCATGCCCGCGCCATATCGTCGCGATAGCCGTCGCGCAGCGCGGCGAACACCGGCGTGTCGCGCACGAAGTCGAGCGGATCCGCGCACGGCAGCATCGCATCGGCGAGCACCGCCGGATCGAAATGCAGATCGTCGACGCAATCGCCGTAGGCGTTGTAGTTCAGGTAGAGCCCGAGCTCGGCGAGCGTGCCGCGTTCAGCCTCGTCGAGCCCGTATTCGCGCGCGAGCGCGTCGCCGAGCGCCGGCAGTTCGTCGCCGAACGCCGCGACGATTGCCCAGCGCACGTGGCGGCCGCCGAGATGGCGGTTCACGAGCGCGCTCGTGCAGACGTCGGCGGCCGTGTCGATATACGCGTCGAAACGCGGATCGCCCGGCAGCTCGCCCGCGAAGTGATGGTCGAAGTAGCGAATCGCCGCGCCTGCGCACAGCAGCCGCGCGCAGGCGTCACGGTTCTGGTCGTGCGACACGTCGAGCACGGTCACGCGGTCGCCGGCCCGCGCGTCGATTCGCTCGAGCAGCCTGATGTCGCGCTTCACGCCGGTCACGAGCGTGCCGCGTCCGCCCTCCGCGAGCCGCAGTTGCTGCAGCGCACACAGGCCGTCCGCATCACCGTTGAACGCGAAGAAATGTCGTCCCCGGTGGGGTTGCCGTTCCCGCATCATCCGTCGCTCCGTCCTCATGGCATGAAGTCGCCGCCGTTCGCGTCCAGCGTCGCGCCGGTCACCGCGTTCGCGTAATCCGACGCGAGGAACAGCGCCGCGCGCGCGCAGTCGTCGTCGGTCGGCAGCTTCGCGAGCGCGATGTTCGACGCGATCGGCGCGATGATCTCCTCCTCCGTCATTCCATACTCGGCTGCCGCCTGCCGGAAATACGTCTGCGTCGGCACGCCCCACATCCAGCCCATGTGGATGCTGTTCGCGCGGATCCCGTGCACGCCGAGCTCGCGTGCCAGGTATTTTGCCGCAACCGCGAGCGCGCCCTTCGATACAGCGTAGCCCGATTCCCCTGCAAACGGCTTGCGGGTGGCCTGCGTGTTGATCATCACGATCGCGCCGCGCTTCTGCCGCTTCATGTGCGGGACGATTTCCTGCGTGAGCGTCATCGTGCCGAACACGTTGGTGTCGAACACCGCGCGCCAGCCGTCGAGATCGGCTTCCTCGACCGCCTCCGGAAACGTGCCGTGCACGAACGCGCTGTTCACGAGCGCGTCGATCCGGCCGAAGCGCTCGACCGCCTGATTCGCGAGCTGCCGGCACTGCGCGCGATCGGCGATGTCGGTTTGCACCTTCAGAACGTCGCATGCGACGCCGAGTGCGCTGATCCGCGCCTGCGCGTCGTCGAGTTTTTCCATCGTGCGTGCCGCGACGACCACGCCGCGCGCGCCCTCGCGTGCCGCCTCGACGGCGAGCTTCACACCGAGCCCCGGCCCGATTCCGGAAATCACGACGATCTTGTCCTTCAGCAACATGGGTTGTCTCCTGGTTATCGTTGGTTTCGCGGGCGCGCCGTCAGCCGGCCGGCCGCAGGTGCCGCGCGCGATACGCGGCGAAGTCGTGCGCCAGTTGCGCATCGGTGAAGCCGAAGCGCGCGATCGAGTAATCGTGCGCGGCGCGCTTGTCGCGGCCGTTGCGCGTCATCCAGTCCGTCATCGCCGCGCGCTGCCGTGCATCGAGCGGCATGCCGGCGAAGCGGTACACGGCTTCTGCAACGCCGAGCGGATTCGACACGGTGTCCTCGAAACGCACGTCGAGAAACCGCTCGGCCGGCAACGCGTCGCGCGCCGTCATCGCCGCGCGGATCGCGCGGGCCATTCCCGCGTGCCACTGCGCGCCGACCGTGCGCGGATCCGGGTCGTCCGCGTACATCTGCCACAGCGTGTGCGCCATGCTCGCCATCGACGGAATCGTCTGCGCCGGTTCGCGGTGCGTGAGCACCACCTGCGCGTGCGGAAACACGCGGCACAGCACGTCGAGCGCATGCAGGTGCTGCGGCGTCTTCAGCAGCCAGCGCTCGGCCGGCGCGACGCCGCGCTGCATCTTCTGCCACTGCAGGAACTGCAGCATGCGCTTCAGGTACGTATAGACGGGCGTCAGGTCCTGCTGCTCGCGCCACGCCGTATAGCCCGGCACGTTCGCGTACGAATCCATCGCGCACACGAACGAGTGCTCCATCAGCATGAACTCCTCGTCGACGAGCATCGCGTCGAGCGGATGAATCGCGAGGATCTGCGGAATGCAGTCGATCATGGTCGCGACCTCTGCCTGCGCGCGCGCGATGCGCACGGTCGGCGCGTCGAGCGTCTCGCCGGCGAGCGGCGCCGGATAGCGCGTTTCCCACCACGCGGCCGAATGAAAGCGCGGGTCGACCGCGAGCAGCCGCTGCAGCAGCGTCGTGCCGGTGCGCGGCAGCCCGACGATCACGAGCGGATCGTCGATCTCGATATCGACGATCTCCGGATAACGCCGGCAGTAATCCTCGACGACGAGCCGATTCACGAGCTGGCCGACGAGCTTCTCGCGCATCATCTCCGCGCCGCGCGCGGACAGCTTCGCTTCATCGATCAGCGATGCGCACATCACGTCGAGCGCCTCGCGATACGGGCCGTCGCCGAACGCGGCAAGGCCGCCCGTGCGCGACACGGCTTCGGCGATCAACCCGTCGGCATCGAGCAGCGTGCGGATCCGGTCGAGCGGCGCGTTCATGCGGCCTCCTTCAGCGCGGCGAGCTTGACGACGCGCGTGCGCGGATGCATCGGCCGCGCGGCGCCGACCCAGCGCCAGCAGATCGTGCCGCTGCGATGTCCGGCCGTATCGAGCCAGTTCGCGTCGCCCGGCCGCGACGCGGCGACCACCACCGTCACGCCGCCGTCGGCATTCAGGCGCGCGCTGTGCTTGTTCACGCAGATGTCGAAGTGTCGGTAGTCGAGCGACTCCATCCAGTGGTTGTTGAGCTGCACGTTCCAGAAATCGCAGTCGGGCACCGTGTCGACGTCGATCACGAGCGCCTCGTCATCGGCCAGCGACCAGCACGAGTGGTAGTAGTAGATGTTCGGATCGCCGCCGACCGACTGGCACAGCGCCTGGTCCGCGGGCGGCAGCGCGTTGACGTGCGCCCCGTAGCTCCCGGCCCAGTCGGCGAACAGCTTCGACGTCCGCTCGACGAACTGCGCGGCGCGCATGAGGCCGCCCTGCAGCACGAGCGGGTCGAGCGGCGCCGGGCGGTCGTGCGCGCCGATGCGCTCGATCTTCAGTTGCGCGGGCGTCTCCGCGCGCCGGTCGAGGAAGGTCTGGCGCACCAGCAGCGCGTTCGTGCCCGGCTCCATGCGTACCCAGTTGCCCGCGCGCGGCGTCGCGCTCAGCACGATCTCGAAGCTGCCGTCCGGCGCGACCTCGAGTTGCTTCGCATCGAGAAACCCCGTCTGCAGCATCTTGCCGTCAGTTTCGTAGCCGCCCTTCTGCGTGCCGAAGCTCAGGTACGCGACCGTGCCGCGCCGCCCCGTCACGCGATATTCGCAGCGGCCGTCGAGGCGCGCGTACTGGTACAGGTTGTCGGGATTGTCGGCGCCGATCTTCGCGGTCTCGTGCGACGGCGAGAAGAAGCCGGGCCACGCGCCGTCCGCGAACTCGACGTGCATTTCGAGCGCGATGCGCATCAGCCGGCTCAGGTAGCGGAACCCTTCCGCGCGCGTGAGCGGATCGCCGGGCGCGTCGGCGCGCAGGATCTGCTGTCCGCTGCGCTTCAGGGTGTCGCAGAAATCGGCCCAGGTCTGGCCCGAAAGCAATTGCGTGGCACGTGTGTCGTCCGTCATGTGTCGTCTCCGCCGGTGGTCGAGCGCTCACCTTAAGCGAGCGCTCCACGCGCCACTTCGTCCGGGTGGACTAAGGAAAGATCCGCTGCGCCGCCGTGCCGGGCTGGCCTGTTCCGGCCGATAACGCACGCTCCCCCGAACAAGAAAATTCGTGGGGCTGGCGCAAGCCCGTTGTTGGCCGGAACAGGCCCTAGTCCACCCGGACGAAGAACGGCACTGCCCTCGCTCGATACCGTTGGCGTCATGCACGAAACGCCGCACATGTCGCGCGGCGCCGGCATGCAACAAGGAGACGAACGATGTTGACCCACTTGGAGCGACTGGAGGCCGAGAGCATCCACATCATGCGCGAGGTGGTCGCGGAAAGCGAAAACCCGGTGATGCTCTATTCGATCGGCAAGGACAGCTCGGTCATGCTGCATCTCGCCATGAAGGCGTTCTACCCGGCGAAGCCGCCCTTTCCGCTGCTGCACGTCGATACGACGTGGAAGTTCCGCGAGATGATCGCGTTTCGCGACGAGACGGCCGAGCGCCTCGGCCTCGACCTGCGCGTTCACGTGAACCCCGACGGCGTCGCGAACGACATCAATCCGTTCACGCACGGATCGGCCGTTCACACCGACGTGTGGAAGACGCAAGGGCTCAAGCAGGCGCTCGACCATTACGGCTTCGACGCCGCGTTCGGCGGCGCACGCCGCGACGAGGAGAAATCGCGCGCGAAGGAGCGCATCGTGTCGCTGCGTTCGACGCAGCACCGCTGGGATCCGAAGCGCCAGCGGCCCGAACTCTGGTCGCTGTACAACGCGCGCAAGCGCAAGGGCGAAAGCCTGCGCGTGTTTCCGATCTCCAACTGGACCGAGTTCGACATCTGGCAATACATCCGGCTGCATGACATTCCGATCGTTCCGCTCTACTACGCGAAGGAGCGGCCCGTGGTCGAGCGGGACGGCGCGCTGATCATGGTCGACGACGAGCGCCTGCCGCTGCGCGACGGCGAAGTGCCGCAGATGCGCAAGGTGCGCTTTCGCACGCTCGGCTGCTATCCGCTGACGGGCGCGATCGACAGCAACGCGAGCTCGCTCGACGACATCCTGCAGGAGATGCGCGACACGCGCACGTCCGAGCGCCAGGGACGGCTGATCGACAGCGATTCGGCCGGTTCGATGGAAAAGAAGAAACAGGAGGGATATTTCTGATGGCACCCGTTCTCACCGCACCCGAGGCACCCGGTATGCGCGCCGACGATGGGCAGACGAAGGACCTGCTGCGCTTCATCACGTGCGGCAGCGTCGACGACGGCAAGAGCACGCTGATCGGCCGCATGCTCTACGAATCGAACATGTTGTTCGACGACCAGCTGACCCAGCTCGAAGCCGATTCGAAGAAGGTCGGCACGCAAGGCGGCGACCTCGATTTCGCGCTGCTCGTCGACGGCCTGTCGGCCGAACGCGAACAGGGGATCACGATCGACGTCGCGTACCGCTTCTTCGCGACCGCGCGACGCAAGTTCATCGTCGCCGATACGCCCGGCCACGAGCAATTCACCCGCAACATGATCACCGGCGCATCGACTGCCGATCTCGCGGTGATCCTGATCGACGCGCGCAAGGGCGTGCTCACGCAGACACGCCGCCACAGCCATCTCGTCGCGCTGATCGGCATCAGGCGCGTCGTGCTCGCGATCAACAAAATGGATCTGGTCGACTACGACCGAGCGGTGTTCGAGCGCATCGACGCCGACTATCGCGCGTTCGCGGCCGAGCTCGGCCTCCAGGAGATCGTCAGCATTCCGATGTCCGCACTGCGCGGCGACAACGTGATCGCGTCGAGCCCGCGCATGCCGTGGTACGCGGGCCCGCCGCTGATGCAGCATCTCGACACGCTGCCGCTCGTCGCGCGCGTGACGCGCGACGAACCGTTCCGCCTGCCCGTGCAATGGGTCAACCGCCCGCATCTGAACTTCCGCGGCTATGCCGGCAGCATCGCGTCCGGCGAAGTGCGCGTCGGCGAACGCGTGCGCGTGCTGCCGTCGGGCAAGGAAAGCCGCATCGCGTCAGTGATCACGCCGGCGGGCGAAGCCCACGTCGCGCGCGCCGGCGAAGCGGTGACGCTCACGCTCGCCGACGAAATCGACATCAGCCGCGGCGACATGATCGCGCACGCCGACGCGCCGCCGGAGGTGGCCGATCAGTTCGAGGCGACGCTCGTGTGGATGCACGACGAACCGCTGCTGCCGGGCCGGCCGTATCTCGTGAAGCTGGGCACGCAGACGGTCGGCGCGACCTGCGCGACGCCGAAGTACAAGATCGACGTGAACACGCGCGAGCATCTCGCCGCGCGCACGCTCGCGCTGAACGAGATCGGCGTGTGCAACCTGAGCTTCGACCGGCCCGTCGCGTTCGATCCGTACGACCAGAATCGTCATACCGGCGGCTTCATCGTGATCGACCGCTTCACCAACGACACGGTCGGCGCCGGGATGCTGCACTTCGCGTTGCGCCGCGCGCACAACGTGCACTGGCAGGCCGTCGACGTCGACCGTGACGCGCGCGCGGCGCAGAAGGCGCAGACGCCGCGCATCGTGTGGCTGACCGGGTTGTCCGGCGCGGGCAAGTCGACGATCGCGAACCTCGTCGAGCAGCGGCTGCATGCGCTCGGCAAGCATACGTACCTGCTCGACGGCGACAACGTGCGGCACGGGCTCAACCGCGATCTCGGCTTCACCGAGGCCGATCGCGTGGAGAACATCCGGCGCGTGGCCGAAGTCGCGCGACTGATGCTCGATGCCGGGCTCATCACGCTCGTATCGTTCATCTCGCCGTTCCGCGCGGAACGCGACATGGCGCGTGCGCTGGCCGGCCCCGACGAGTTCGTCGAAGTGTTCGTCGACACGCCGCTCGCGGTGGCCGAGGAACGCGATCCGAAGGGGCTGTACAAGAAGGCGCGCAAGGGCGAACTGAAGCACTTCACGGGCATCGACTCGCCATACGAGCCGCCCGCGCAGCCGGAACTGCGCATCGACACGGTGGCCGAGTCGCCGGAAGCGGCGGCCGATCGCATCGTCGCGTACCTGCTGCGCGAGCGCGTCGCCTGACCCTCGCCGGCCGCGTCGCACGGGCACTGCCCGCGTCGTCTACTCCGTTCGGATGACGCGGGCCGCCGGACGGCCGGTATGCTCGTTCGGAAGCATTCACCCCGCCCCAGGAGAACACGAGCATGCGGATCGCGCTGGCGCCCGACGACACGGCCGCGCACGACGGTTTCGACGACGCCGCGTGGACGGCCCGCGAACTCAGCGCGTGGCTCGGGCTCGTCTACCAGGGCCTGTCCGAAACGACGCCGTGGGCGCGCTTTCTCGAAGCGATCCGCGTGCGGCTCGATGCGCGCTTCACGACGCTCGTGCTGCGCAACCCCGGCGGCTCGCGGCGCGGGCTCATCATCAACGCGTCGGCCCACGGCCCGCTGCTGCCCGGCGAGCCGTCGTACAGCGAGCAGTTCTATGCGCTGTGCCCGTTTCTCGACCAGCCGCCCGGCCAGGTGTTCACGGCAGACAAACTGTTCGGCGCCGCCCGCTGGTGCGCGCACGATTTCTACCGGCAGTACCTGCAGCCGCTCGACCTGCGCTTCATCCTCGGCGCGAACCTGCGCGGCGAGCGCGGCGTCGAGTGCGCGTTCTTCGTGAGCCGCGCGCATCATGCCCGGGACTTCGACGCGGCCGAACGCGCGCAGGTCGCGACGCTGTTGCCCCACCTGCAGCGCGCGGTCGAGCTGCATGCGGCGCTCGACGTGCTCGACGCCGAGCGCGCGCTGTACGCGGGCACCGTCGACCGGCTCGACGTCGGCACCGCGATCCTCGACGAGGATGGCCGCGTGATCAAGCACAACCGCATCGCCGAACGGCTGCTCGCGCAGCAGGACGGCCTGTGCCTGCGCCAGGAGCGGCTCCATGCGTCGTGCCCGCTCGACGAGCGCCGGCTGCAGAAGGCGTTGCAGGCCACGCTCGAGCATTTCCGCGCGGGCGCGCTGGGGCGCATCGAGGCCACCACGCTGTCGCGCCCCGGCGGCGCGATGCCGTTGAACGTGCTGCTGCGCCCGCTCGCGCCCTATCACGGCGCGGAGGACCGCCAGCACCGGCCGGCCGTCGCGGTGTTCGTCCGCGATCCGGCGTCGTCGCCCCAGACCTCGCGCGACATGCTGCACCGGCTGTTTCGCCTCACGCCGATGGAAACCGAGATCGCACTGCTGCTCGTCGACGGCCTGACGCTCGACGAAGCAGCCGCCGCCACCGGCATCACGAAGAACACCGCCCGCGCACACCTGCGCGGCATCTTCGCGAAGACGGGCGCAACGCGCCAGGCCGTGCTCGTGAAGATGCTGCTGAACAGCGTCGTGTCGATGGCGTAGCGGGCGGCGCCCACCCGGGGGCAACGCCCATCGCAGTGCAGAGCGGGCCGCCGAGGATACGGTTGCCGTCGAGCTGCCGAATCACGTCATACGTCATCAGACGTGATGGCGCCTAGTGATCTCCCGCTGCGATGTCTCATTATTTGGCCGAATTTCGGGTAAACCCGCGACGTCATGCCGGAATCTGAGGCGTACCATGTCGTACGACAACATACTACTTAACTCACCACCCGACGCCGACGCGGGCCGCCGCCCCGTCCGCCGCCCGACCGGAGACTCCATTGACCACGCCTGCCCTGCCCGGCCGCGACCCGCTCGCGTCCGCCGTCTCGAAAGTGAAATGGCATGTGCTGCCGCTCGTGCTGATCATGTTCATCGCGAACTACATCGACCGCGTCAACGTCGGCTTCGTCGATCGCCACCTCGAAGCGTCGATCGGTATCGGCGCGGCGGCGTACGGGCTCGGTGCCGGCCTGTTCTTCGTCGGCTACGCGCTGTTCGAAGTGCCTTCCAACCTGCTGATGCAGCGCTACGGCGCACGCATCTGGCTCGCGCGAATCATGGCGACGTGGGGCATCGTCGCCGCCGCGATGGCGTTCGTCTGGAACGACACGTCGTTCTACGTGCTGCGCTTCCTGCTCGGCGCAGCCGAGGCCGGCTTCTTCCCCGGCGTCGTGCTGTACCTGTCGCAATGGCTGCCGCCGCAGGAGCGCGGCAAGGCGATGGCGATCTTCCTCGGCGGCTCCGCGTTCGCGTCGGTGCTGTCCGGGCCCGTGACCGGCGCGCTGCTGTCGATCCACGGCTTCGGCCTGCAAGGCTGGCAGTGGATGTTCCTGATCGAAGGGATGTTCTCGGTCGCGCTGTGCGGCGCGAGCTGGCTGCTTCTGAAGTCGCATATCCGCGACGCGACGTGGCTCACCGCCGACGAACGCGCGGCGCTCCAGAACGCGCTCGATGAAGAACGCGCGACCCGCGACGTGCGCTCGAAGGTGCACGTATCGGCCGCCACGCTGCTGCGCGACCCGCAGATCATGCTGTTCTGCTTCCTGTATTTCGCGATCCAGCTCACGATCTACGCGGCCACCTTCTGGCTGCCGACCATCATCCGCAAGATGGGCGGCCTCACCGACTTCCAGGTCGGCCTCTACAACACGATTCCGTGGATGATCGCGATCGGCGCGATGTACGCCTTCGCGGTGCTGTCCGCGAAGTGGAAACATCCGCAGCGCTGGCTGTCGTTCGCGCTCGTGCTCGCCGCGTGCGGGCTGTTCGCGTCGACGTCGCACGATCCCGTCTGGTCGTTCGCGTCGATCTGCTTCGCCGCACTCGGCTTCAAGGCCGCGTCGTCGCTGTTCTGGCCGATCCCGCAGGGCTACCTCGACACGCGCGTGGCCGCGGCCGTGATCGCGCTGATCAACTCGATCGGCAACCTCGGAGGCTTCGTCGCGCCGACGGCCTTCGGCTATCTGAAGCAACATACGGGTTCGATCACGGGCGGCCTGTATGCGCTCGCGATCGCATCCCTCGTCGCCGCGGTCGCCGCGCTGTTCGCCCGCACGCACCGGCGCAGCGATCCGCCGAAGGGCCTGCCGGCCGACGAGTCCTTCACGAACACCGCACTGCTCCGCCATGCCGAACACTGACCGCCTGACCGTCGTCGTCTCGAATGCCGTCGACGGCGACCTCGCCACGTTCTCGCTCACCTCCGACGGCGCGCTCGCCCCGCTCGCCCGCTACCCGGCCGGCGACGTCGCGATGCCGGTCGCCGTGCAGCCCGATCGCGGGCGGCTGTACGTCGCGACGCGCGGCGCAGAGCCAACGATCGTCGCATTCCGCATCGCAGCCGGCACCGGCGCGCTCGCCCGCATCGGCGCAACCGCGATCGACGCGAGCCACGCGTACCTGTCGCTCGATCGCAGCGGCCGCTGGCTGCTCGGCGCGTCGTACGGCGGCAACTCGCTGAGCCTCTACGACGCCGCGCGCGTGCGCGACGGCGACGGCGCGCCGCTGCAGGTCGCGCACGGCATCGCGAACGCGCATGCCGTCGTCGTGTCGCCGGACAATCGATTCGCGTACGTGAGCTCGCTCGGCTCGGACCGGATCTTTACGTTCGCGCTGGTCGAGGATGCAGGCGGCCTGCGCGCCGTCGAGCACGGCGAAACGCGCGTGCCGGGCGGCTTCGGGCCGCGTCACCTGCGCTTCGCGCGCGACGGCCACACGCTCGTCGCGGTCAGCGAATTCCAGGCCACGCTCGCGACCTTCTCGCGCGACGTCGACAGCGGCCGGCTCGGCAACGCACAAGTCAGCGCGCGTCACCCGGCCGTCATCGACCTCGCGCAAGGCCATGCGCGCCCGCCCGCGCCGACCGAACCCGCCGTGTGGGCCGCCGATCTCCACCTGACGCCCGACGAGCGCTTCGCGTATGTCAGCGAACGCACGTCGAGCCAATTGCTTTGCTATCGCCAGCATGCGGACGGCACCTTCGAACCCGCTCATGCGACGGCCACCGAAACGCAGCCGCGCGGCTTCGCGATCGATCCGTCGGGACACTGGCTCGTCGCATGCGGCGAGCAATCGGAATACGTGTCGGTCTATGCGGTCGAGCCAAGCGACGGCACGCTGTCGTTGCACGCGCGCGTGCCGGGCGGTCGCGGGGCGAACTGGGTTGCGATCGTCTGACGGGCCGATTGATCCATGGTCGATTGATCGATGCAGGGCGCACCCACCGACACCGGCCGCGCCGCCCGCCGCGCCGTCAGCGCCGCTCGCTCGGCGCGACGCCGGTCCAGCGCTTGAATGCACGCGTGAAATTGGCGCGGTCGGTATAGCCAACCCGCGCCGCGATCTCGTCGACCGGCAGGCGTGTGCCCTCGAGCAACCTGAGCGCATCGCGCAGCCGGATCTCGTCGAGTAGCGCGGAATAGGTCGCGCCGAATTCCGCGAGCTTGCGTTTCAGCGTGCGCGCCGACACGTGCAGCTCGCGCGCGACTTCGTCCACCGACGGATAACCGGCGTCGCCGCAGATCAGCAGGTTGCGCACGCGCTCGACGATGCTTTCCGCATAGCCGAGCCGCGCGAGCTCGGCCTCGCATTGCTGGACGATCATCTGCGCGGTCTGCGCGTTCGCGGTGCCGATCGGCTCGTCGAGCAGCGCCGCGTCGCAGCGGATGCGGTTCGCGCTCGCGTCGAAATGACAGCGCGGCAGCCGCTCGCGATAGCGCTCGAACCACGGCGGTTCGGGCCATTCGAAATGCAGCTCCGCGCGCGACCTCAGCGTGCGACCGGGCGCGGGATCGAGCAGCGAGTTGAACAGGATCGCCGTCTCGACCAGGAAGTTCTCCACCGCGAACTGGCGCAGCCGGCCAAGCGGAAATGCCTCGAGCACGTCGATGTCGACAATCCCGTCGAGCTGCGCGAGCCGCACCGAAAAGAACGGCACGCGCGTCGGCAGGTAGCGGATACCGAGCGCGATCGCCTCGCCGAGCGTCGCGCAGCTCATCAGCCCGAAGCCGATCAGGCCGGATTTCGTGAGACTGCTGCGCAGGCCGATCTCGATCGCGATCGACGGATCGTCCGTCGCCTCGAGCAGGTTGAACACGATCGCCGCCTGCTGCAGCGGCGTGATGCGCGCGTCGGGCTGGGCGAGCCGGTCGCGCTCGACACCCGACCCGGCGAGAATTCGGCCGCCATCGATGCCGCGCTCCTCGGCGAGCATCAGCATGAACAGCGCATACGCGGACGATACCGTCGCCTTGTTCAGCTGGCGCGCGGCATCCGGGACGGACAGGGCCATACGGCGGACTCCGGAGCGGTTTTCGGCGGATTGTAGCGTCGCTGGCCCGCAATGACACCGCGTCGGCACTCTAGCCGCATGACGCCGCATCGCAACCCGGCCGTGGGCCAACGTGGCCCGAAATGACACCATCATTGGCACCGGCGGCCCTCGCGTGCGCCACGAGGCGCACCTATGCTTGTCACATCGGCATTGCGCCCCACTCTCTCTGCTCGGATTCCGGTCGATGAGCCAATCTGCACGAACCGTCTTTCGTCACGACGCCGACAAGGTCGCGTACGTCCGCCGCGAGGTCAACGCCGCGAGCGACGCGATCCGCGCGCGCTTTCCGCTGCTCGACAACCAGAACCTCGTCGGCGCGACCGTGATGGCCGTGTCGGTGAGCGCGATGCTCGCGATCGCCTGGCTGTATGCGCGCGGCGCGATCGCGTGGTACGTCGCGCTGCCGCTCGTCGCGTTCGTCACATCGCTGATCCACGAACTCGAGCACGACCTGATCCACCTGATGTACTTCAAGAAGACACCGTGGGCCTATCACCTGATGATGGCGCTGTGCTGGCTCACGCGGCCGGGCACGATCAACCCGTGGACGCGCCGGCGCATGCACCTGCATCACCACAAGGTGTCGGGCGGCGAATCGGATCTCGAGGAATTCGGCATCACCAACGGCGAACGCTGGGGCGTGAAGCGGCTGCTGATGATCGCGGACGGGATGCTCGCCGTCGTGCTGCGGCCGGAGGCGATGCGCCGCAAGGTCAAGCAGTACGTGGCCGCGCAACCGGTGCAGGATGCGGCCGAACGCGCGCAATTGCGCATCGAGCAGGTGTCGTCATACATGCCGATCGGTCATGCGTACTACGCGCTGTGGCACGCGTTCATCGTCTATCACACCGGCCTGTTCGCGCTGCATGCGTTCGGCTATGCGGTGACCGTGCCGACCGTCGTCGAGCGCGTGATGCACGTCGTCGATTTCCTCGCGGTCGTGTGGCTCGGGCCGAACTTCGTGCGCAGCTTCTGCATCAACTTCGTCAGCTCGAACATGCATTACTTCGGCGACATCGATTCGCGCAACGTGATCCAGCAGACTCAGGTGCTCAACCCGTGGTGGATGCTGCCGTTCCAGCTGTTCTGCTTCAACTTCGGCAGCACGCATGCGATCCATCACTTCGTGGTGCGCGATCCGTTCTACATCCGGCAGCTGACCGCACGCACCGCGCATAAGGCACTGCGTGAAGTCGGCGTGCGGTTCAACGACGTCGGCACGTTCAAGCGTTCGAATCGCTGGGGTGCGTATCGTCCGGTTCGCGGTGTGCGCGGCACGCGGCGGGCCGACGCTTGACGGCAGCGCGCGGGGTTGCTCGCCGCGCCGGTGTCGCGTTAGTCCGTCAGTCGCCGATCGGCGGCATCGGCCCCTGCCCGCGGATCCACGCCCAGTTCGCGAGTTCGGCCATTTCCTTGTCGCCGCGGCTGTCGCCGTAGGCGAACAGTTTCGCGGGCAGCCGATTGCCCCACCAGCCGCGCAAGCGCACGACCTTCTGCGGGCCCCAGCAGTTCTCTCCGTTCAACCGCCCGGTGAACGTGCCGCGCTCGAACGCGAGGCGCGTCGCGAGCACCGTGTCGATGCCGGCCGTCTTCGCCCACTTCTCCAGATACAGCGACGGCGATGCGCTCACCAGCACGACTTCATGCCCGCGCGCCTGATGCTCGCGCACCCGCTCCAGCATGTCCGGACGCACGAGGTTCGGCAGGTAGCCGTCGACGAAGCTGCGCGCCAATACGTCGAGCGCGTCCTCGCGGATCGGCCCGAGCGCAAACCACGCGAACTTCGCCTTCGCATCGCCGCGCGACAACAGTCCCGCCTTCATCGCGACGATCCACGGCAGCGCGCGCAGCCCGGCCCATGCGAATCGCGGCGTGCCGACCGCGTAGCGGACGAAATGACGGAAGCTGTCGGTGGTCGTGATGGTGCCGTCGAAATCGAATGCGGCGACGATGCGGTCGGTCATGGAGAGGCAGGAAAGCGATGAGATGCCCGGGAAGATAGCAGACTCGCGCGGCCATGCGGCCGGGCCCGGGCGTAACTGGGGGCATGGCCCTTCTGCGCGGCCGGATTCGATACGAAGCAGGCCGCCGCGCGACCCGCGGAAGGCGGCTTTCCGGCCGATTTCGGCGGATCGCCCAAGGGGGTGGCGACCATCCGCCAGAGTTTGCTATACTCTCGGTCTTCCGGAGAGATGGATGAGTGGTTTAAGTCGCACGCCTGGAAAGCGTGTATAG
The DNA here is from genome assembly GCF_902499115.1 of Burkholderia diffusa. Classification (GTDB taxonomy): domain Bacteria; phylum Pseudomonadota; class Gammaproteobacteria; order Burkholderiales; family Burkholderiaceae; genus Burkholderia; species Burkholderia diffusa. Next base: position 3,213 of record NZ_CABVPN010000018.1, on the reverse strand, counting down.
GTTAATCGCCTATCGGGGGTTCGAATCCCCCTCTCTCCGCCAAATGATTTAAAAAGCCCCGCAAAATCAATGATTTGCGGGGCTTTTTGTTTTGTGGCTATCAAACCAACTATCAAACGCCGCCACCGGACTTCACCTCGGCACCGCGGCCGACAGACGTGGGAAACGACGAAGCGCAAAGCACCAGGGACGGGCACGCCTGACGCATGTCCACCGAATAGCTATCCGCGCTCGAGCGTCCTGGTCGAATGCTTATCTGGCGCTGGGCATTCGTGCCAACGGTCGCAAGGAAGTGCTGAGTCTGTGGATCGAGCAAACCGAGGGCGCAAAGTTCTGGATGAAGGTCTTCAACGAACTGAAGTACCGGGGCTTGCACGACATCCTGATCGCGGTGGTCGACAGTTTGCGCGGCTTCCCCGAAGCGATCGAGGCGGGCTCTCCGGCCGCCCAAATCCAGACCTGCATCGTGCATCCGATCCGCAATTCGCTGAATCTGGCGAGCTGAAAGGACCGCAAGCCGCTGACTGCCGCGATCAAGCCGGTCTCCAGGCCGAGGCGGCAGCAGCGGCGCTCGACACCGAGCGACGAAGCGGCTGGCAAACTGCTGTATCTGGCCTTGCGCCACATCGAAAGCTTCTTCCCGCCGCGATGTCCCGCGTCCAGCGCCTCAGCGTCACGGATGCCGAATGTAATCCACCAGCGCCCTCGTGTATTCATCCGGCTGCCGATCGAGCAGACTCACCACGATCGCCACCGCGAACCCCGCCGGCACGCCGAACACACCTGAACTGATCGGCTCGATCCCGAACCACGTCCGCCCAGCGAACCCCGTCAGCTGCGTGAAGTACGGATACGTCGACACGATGTAGTACACGCATACCGCGAGCCCCGTCAGCATCCCGGCGATCGCACCGCGCGTCGTCGTGCGTTTCCAGAACACTCCGAGCACGAGCACCGGAAAGAAACTGGACGCCGCAAGCGAAAACGCCGCCCCGACCAGAAACAGAATCTTCCCCGTACTGAGCGACGCGACGTACGACGCGAACAGCGCGACGCCAAGCAGCAAGACCTTCGAGATCGTCACGCGCCGCTGCCTCGACGCGTCCGGCGCGACCATGCAGTAATAGACGTCGTGCGACAGCGCATTCGCGATCGTCAGCAGCAACCCGTCCGCGGTCGACAGCGCCGCGGCCAGCGCACCGGCCGCGATCAGCCCCGACACGACATACGGCAACCCCGCGATCTCCGGCGCGGCCAGCACGACCATGTCTGGCTGCATCTGGATCTCCGACCAGTGCACGATGCCGTCGCGAATCACCTCGACGACGCTGATCAGGTCCGGTTCAAAGTGATGCCACTGCGTGACCCACGCGGGCAGCTCGGCGATCGGCCGCCCGACGAGGCTGGTGAGAATCTCGTACTTGATCATCACCGCGAGCACCGGCACGCTCAGGTAGAACAGCGCGATGAAGAATAACGTCCAGCCGACCGAACGCCGGGCCGATGCGACCGACGTCGTCGTGTTGTAGCGCGTGAGGATGTGCGGCAGGCTCGCGGTGCCGAGCGACAGGCACAACAGCAACGCGAGGAAATTCCGCTTGCGCGGCTTGCGGTCGTCGTCGTTCGCCGCGGGAAACGGCTCGTGCATCGGCACGGGTGGCTCGGCGCGTGCCAGCAGATCGTCGCGCGTCTGGGTCCAGGTCACGCGCGCCGCCGTCGGGTCGCGCGGAAAGTCCGCCAGTTCGCGCTCGCGCTGGTTGATCTCGCGCAGCGGCCCGTTGTGGCGCCGCAGATCCGCAAGCTGGTCGACGAGTTGCTGGCGAGCGTCCGCATACGATGCAGGCAAGCGGTCGAGCTGCGCCTGCACTACCGCGGCCTGCCGGCGATACGCATCGCGCACCTGCTGCTCCGGGGCGGCATCGCGCACCTGCGCCTCGCGCGCCGCCACGCGTTCCATCAACTTGCCGTAATTGAACTGCGGCACCGGCCCGAGGCCGTTCTTCATCGCGATCAGCGATACGGGAATCAGGATCGCGCTGATCAGGATGATGTACTGCGCGACCTGCGTCCACGTGACCGCGCGCATCCCGCCGAGAAACGAGCACACGAGAATGCCCGCGAGCCCGCAGAAGATCCCGATCGCGAAGTCGACGCCGATGAAGCGCGTCGCGATCAGCCCGATCCCCTGGATCTGCGCGACCAGATAGACGAACGAGCATAGGATCGCGGCGCCGGCCGCGAGCGCGCGCACGGCGGTGCTGGAAAAGCGCGTGCCGAGAAAATCGGGAATCGTGTAGCGCGCCAGCTTGCGCACGTATGGCGCGAGCAGGAACGCGACGAGGCAGAACCCGCCGGTCCACCCCATCACGTACGCGAGCGCATCGTAGCCGGTTGCGTAGAGCGAGCCGGCCAGACCGATGAACGACGCCGCCGACAGCCAGTCGGCCGCCGTCGCCATCCCGTTGAACGCGGACGGCACGCGCCGCCCGGCCACGTAGTATTCGACGAGATCGGACGTGCGCGACAGCAGCCCGATCACCGCATACACGGCAATCGGCACGAACAGGAACACGTAGCCGATCCACACGCCGGAACCGGTCGCGCGCTCGATCCGCCACAGCAGCAGCACGAACCCGAGAAAGCCGAGGGTGTAAAGCGCGTACGCGCGAATCAGTCGATGCGTCAGCATGGATCAGCGGGCATGGTGCGCATTGCCCGCGTGCGACGCATGTTCGTCGTACGCGCGCCGCAGCAGGCGGTCCGCGCGCTGCATCAGGCCGATGTAGACGACGATCAGCACGAGATACACGAGAATCGCGCCCTGCGCGCCGACATAGAACGGCAGGCTGAAACCGGCAAAGCGGATGCCTGCGAGCGCGGGCGCGAAGAACGGCACGACGAACGACACCGTGAAGCCGATCGCCATCAGTACCACGATCAACACGACGTTGAAACGCCAATAGCGCGCATGGGCACGCGCGAGCGGCTCGGGAACGGGTGGCGGCGCGGCAGGCGCCGGACGGGACGAATCGGTCATGCCGTTATTTAGCAAAAAGCCCCTGCGCGGGCAATCGGGATTGCCGCGCAGGGGCTCGTGTGCGCAACGTGCACAACAGGCGCGATCAGCGCACTTCGGCGAGCTGCTCGAGGATCGCGGGGTTCTCGAGCGTGGACGTGTCCTGCGTGATCGCCTCGCCCTTCGCGAGCGAGCGC
>NZ_CABVPN010000017.1 GCF_902499115.1 Burkholderia diffusa | reverse complement strand
CAGCTCGCTTCCATCAAGCGCCCACACTTATCGGCTGTTAATTTTTAAAGAGCATTTCTGCGAGAAACCTGGAGTTTTTCAGCAGCGCTGCGTTTTCAGCAGCAGAGAAGCGAGATTATTAACCGTTTTTTAAAACTCGTCAACAACTTTTTTAACTACTTCGTTGCGACGACTGCGGTTTAATTTCGTGTGCACTGGAGTCGCTACAACCGATCCCAACCGCACCGCTTCTCTTCTTCCTCCGCGCTGCGTTTCCGTTAGCGCGAAAGAGGCGTGATTCTATGCACCTGCCACGGTCTCCGCAAGCACTTTGTGAAAATATTTTTACAAGCGGGCCCGGGACCATCGAGCCGCCCCACGGGTGGCCACGGAAGCCACTCGACTCGATCCGGGCGAGATAGCCTTTGAGCAACCTCACCCGCATCGAGCGTAACGCTGCGTCGCTCACCTCCCCACCATCGCCTTCACCACCCCATCCCGCCGAATCAACCCGTGATACAGCGCCGCCGCAAAGTGTGCGAGGAACGTCACGAAGAACAGGTAAGCCAACACCCGGTGCGCAACCCTGAGCCAGGCAAACGTCACCGGGTCGGCCGAGACCAGCGCCGGCAACTGCACGCCGCCACCCAGCGTCACCGGATACCCGCCCGCCGACAGCATCGCCCATCCGATCAGCGGCATCGCCAGCATCAGCGCGTACAGCGCGATATGCGACCCATGCGCGGCAACCTTCTGCCACCAGGGCAGATCCTCTGGCAACGCGGGCGGCTTCGACACGAACCGCACCACGATCCGCACGCAAACCAGCACCAGCACGGCAATCCCCAGCGGCTTGTGCAACGCCACCAGGAAATCGTGCCGCCCGGAAACCGATGCCACCATCCCCACCCCGATGAACAGCATCGCGACGATCATCGCGGCCATCACCCAATGCAGCAGCCTCGCCGGCAAGCTAAACGTCGTCGTAGCCTTCATCATCGTCCCTCCGCACTCAGTCGCGCCGCGCCGGCCACGCCGGCCTCTTCACTCGTCCGGCGCAGATACGAATCCGCATACGCCGCGGACCGCGCCGCCAGCAACGGATCCCCCGACACCCGAATCCCCTGCGGCAGCACCGTCGGGTCGTAATTGACGTCCCGGCACGGCCCGCTGTCCTGCGGCTCCACGCGATCGAGCACGAGCGTCCCCGCGTCGATCGTCGTCCGCTGCGCGGGCCAGGTCTTCGTCGCGTCGTCCACCGGGTCGCCGGGCTCGGCCAGCGTGACCAGCAGCTTCCACTTCTGCGCACCGTCCGCGATGCGCCGCGTCAGGTCCTGCTGCAACACGTTCGGATCCGCGGCCGTCGCGACGTCGCCGGCGCCCGTCATCTGCTCCGGCACGACGCGCCACCGCACCGCCTGGCGCTTGCCGGCAGCATCGACGAAGTAGAACGCGTTCAATCCGTAATAGCTTTCGGTGACGTAGCTCGCGCTCGGCTTCGCACCCTTCACCCATGCGCGGAACGCTGCCGTCTCCGGATGCGCGCCGAAAAACGCCTTCACCTTCGCCGGATCGGGCTTGCCCGTCGCCGGATCCGGCCGGGTCGCCAGCAACTGCGCGTAGAACGCCTTCGGCGTCGCCACCGGAAACACAGGCATCGCGTTCATCCCGGTCCGCCATTGCTGGCCGTCCGGTGCGGTGAGCTTCAGCGCGAGGCTGCGGATCGGCACGCTGCTGTCGGGCGCATAAGGATTCCCGCCCGGCAGCGCGAAGCGCCCGACCACCGGCGTGCGCACCGCCTTGAAGAACGGCGCGACCGAATACGCGCTCGCGGCGCCGTTGCCTTCGAAGTAACCGGTCACGCACACGCCCTTCGCGTGATTGCGCCGGAAGCCCGGATGCTCGCCGCCGGCCGTCTGCAGCGCGTCGACGAGCCGGTGCGGGGTCAGACGCGCCGGCGCAAGCCAGCCGCCGACATACCCGAACGACACGGCCACGCCGGCCACCGCGCCGCCGATCACGGCCCAGCGCCACCACCCGCGCCCGGGTTCGCTCGGCGGCGAAGAAGAGGAAGATTGCTTCATGGATGCACTCCCGATCGTCTGATCATTGTCGAACGCGTGTAGGACGCCACCCGCGCCGCTTTATTCCATGAAGAAATTTTTCGTATGCTGACGGAATAAGCGACGCCGACCGGCGTCCTACGCGGCATCTCCACGCTTATCGGCTCGCGCCCCGGCCATGCCCTCAAACGCCCCCGACGACGACGCATTGCGCGAACTCATCCCCAGGCTGCGACGCTTCGCGCTCTGGCTGGCGCGCGACGTCCACGCCGCCGACGATCTCGTCCAGTCGACGCTCGAGCGCGCGCTGTCGCGCTGGGCAAGCCGCCGCGACGACGCGTCGTTGCGCAGCTGGCTCTTCACGATCCTTTACCGGCAGTTTCTCGACGGCAAACGCAGCGCGAAGCGCTACGCATGGCTGCTCGGCCGCATTCGCGACGACGACGAAGCGCACTGGCCGTCCGCCGAACGTGAGGTGGCCGCACGCGCGACGCTCGAAGCGTTCGGCCGGCTCTCCGACGAGCAGCGCAGCCTGCTGCTGCTCGTCGCGGTCGAGGGCTTCACGTATCAGGAAGTCGCCGACCTGCTCGGCGTGCCGATCGGCACCGTGATGTCGCGACTCTCCCGCGCGCGCCAGGCGCTGCGCCAGCTCAGCGACGGCGAACTTCCCGCTCCTTCTCTCCGCGTGATGAAATGAACCACCTCCGTCCCGACGAACACGATCTCCAGGCCTATGTCGACGGCCAGCTCGACGACGACGCGCGCGCCGCGGTCGAGCGATATCTCGCGCTGCATCCGGAGCGTGCGGAACAGGTAAGGCAATGGCAGCAGGATGCGCAACGATTGCGGGCCGCGCTCGAGAGCGTGCGGATGCCCGGTCACAATCCTGAGCTCGATCCAGCTGCGATTCGGGCGAAGCGTGTGGAGCGCTCGCGGATGCGATTCGCGATGGCGGCTTCGTTCGTGTTCTGTATCGGGCTGGGGACGTTTGGCGGGTGGCAGGCGCATGGATGGAACGCGCCGCCTCCGATCGCGCCGATGAGCGATGCGGTCGAGGCTTACCGGATGATGGTCGTCGATCAAGCCGCGAAGGTGGATTTTCGGCCAACCCGTGCGGGAGATTTGCAAGGGTGGCTCACCAGACGCGTCGGCGCGTCGGCGCGGCTGCCGGATTTGAGTGCGGCCGGGTTCAGGCCGGTTGGCGGGCGGCTGTTTACGACGGACAGCGGGGCCACTGCCGCGATGGTGCTCTATGAGGACGATGCCGGGCGGACACTGAGCTTCTATCTCCGGCCGGCGGAATCGAAACACCGGCTGCTGCCGGCCGGGCAACGCGTGGATGGGCCGTTGCTCGCGCGGTACGGGTCGGTGAACGGGCTCAATTTCGCGGTGGTCGGGCCGGCCGGAAGCCTCGCGGAGAAAGCGATCGCGCAGGCGCTCGATCAGCAGACTTGATTGGTACGACGCGCGCGCGGCTGGTGATCGGTGGGCGGCCGTCGATGCCCCGAATGATGCGGCTTCTGACTTGTGCGTGCTTACTGTCACCACACGCTTGCACAGCGTTTCGACTGACTTTCGCGGTTTGTTGTCCACGTCGAAACAACACCGGCAGCCTCGCCCGATCGGAATCACTGGGTTTCGAGTTGCTGCGGAGCGGGATATCCACATCAATCATGTCGACACCGCGCGCGGTCATCGGTCGACTCGCTCAGCTTCGGCCTGCACAGTGTTTCGGGTTGTTTTGGCGTGCAATATCCACAACCGCAAGGTACCGCGAACATCTGCACCGAATTCGATTGCCGTATCCGTTGAGTGCACAGGCCTTCGAGTGATTTGACTTCTCGATATCCACAAGGCATCCACGACGACGGACCGCACCAGCACCGTCCGCATCGTCTGCTCTGTTCCGGCAGAGCCCTGCCAGACAAGACATTCGGGCTAACGTTGCCGTCTTCAGGCCGAGCAGCGTCGCGATATCGAGCTGGACGGAACCCCGATTGACCTTGTCGAAATTCAACCTGGTCATCCCTCTCCCCGAGGCACTCGTCCTCCTACCCTTCTTCCTGCCTTGCAATCAATTCCCTCAGGCATTCAGCACAAGTTGCCGTCAATAGACCGACAGCGGATTCCATCGACTCGTCATCGTCGAACCGATAGACGCCGCCTCCTGCATGCTTCCCGCCCAACGCCAGAATTTTCGTATCTTCGGATTCGAGCATGTAGCCCGGAAATTCGATTTCATCACGCACCAGCGTCGATGGCACGACCCGGTGCCTACTCTTGCCGTTGCTACGATCGTTGACGAGATCGGACACGGCCCGAGTCACGAGCTCACCTCCGACATGTCCGTGGTATGAACAATTCACCAGCGGCATCATTTCACCTTTGCCTTGAAACCCAGCTTTCCGAGATACCTCATCTGACCCAAGGGTCCCTGCGGAACATGGCGTGCCGACTTGATCGCAACGATAGTAGTACAGGTGAGCGTCCACCTCCGAGACCGGCCTTCAGCGCTCGCGTTTCTCTGACCAGCTAATCAGGCGTTGCAGGACCCGGAAGACCCTGCGCCGCGTCGTGTCGTCCGTCATGTCGCACGACGATGACGTGATTGTCATAACGGATCCTCGTACAACCGCGGCCACATCGGCCATGAGCCCCGCTACGCGGCCAGCAATATCCACCACCAGCGGTTCATTGACGAGGCCTGTCGAGAACCTGGCGACTTTACAGATGCGAGCGTTCGGGCTGGTCACTGGCTTCGACTTCGCGTGATTCATCCACCGCGCGCAGTGCATATCCTTCCCGGATCACAGTCGGCGGACTGTGCTTATCCAAAGGTGTTAACAGGGTTCGTATATATACGTAGTGATAGTTAACAAGCTCACCGCTCCACAGTGGATAACTTCCGTAACACCATGAATTTTCAACATGAAACAGAATGCATAACCACAGGTGATGCACAGGAAAATCGCTGTGCATCACAGAACAACTTTCCGCCGATTCACAGCCGCGGCGACATATCCTCAATCGTTCCACTGTGAATCCAGAGGCTTGCCGGACGGTTATCCATAGCGCGCTGTGGATAAGTTGTGGCGCCGGTCCGCCCGCTATCGAACCATGGCAATCAGATACAGCCCGCCGAGGATCATGGCGACGCCTCCCCATTGCGCGTACGACACACGCTCGCCGAAGAACACGATTCCAGCCAGAAAGACGAGCACGAACGTGAGCGCGGTAAACGGATATACGACGGTGAGCCCCGCCTTGCTCAACGCGAAGATCCAGAGCACCGTGCCCGCGCCGTAGCAAAGCAGCCCGCAGTGGGGATCAACCCGGATGCGATCGCAATTCGCTTCGCGCACGGTGCGCCGCCCATGCGCGCCATGCTCGATCGAATAAATTTCACAAAAGGGACTTGCGCACCTCCAAAACCCTCTCTATAATTCGCGGCTTCTTAGGCTCGTAGCTCAGTTGGTTAGAGCACCACCTTGACATGGTGGGGGTCGTTGGTTCGAATCCAATCGAGCCTACCAACGAACAAAAGAAGAGGTCTGGCAGCACGCATTGCCTACAGGCAATCCGGCTCGCCAACATACAAACGCCACGCGGCAACATCGCGTGGCGTTTTTCTTTTCGCGGCCGAAATCGTGCATGCCTGGGCGATGCGTCGTGCGGCAAGCAGCGGGTAATCGGCAAGGCAGGGCGTAGAGCCCCCGCTCGTCAAGCATCAATGCAGATGCTTCAACTTGTCAGGATTCCGCACGACATAGATCGCGACGATTTTTCCGTCTTCGATCTCGAGCGCCGTGGTCTGCAACTCGCCGTCGGCCTCCAGCGTGACGAAACCCGGCAACCCGTTGATGAACCCGGCTCGCACGAGCTTCGACGCATGCGTGGCGAACAGTTCGGCCAGGTATGCGTGGACCTTCATCACGCGCTCGAAGCCGAACACCGGCTTGCCCGCGGCCGCGCGCTTGCCGCCGCCGTCCGAATGCAGGCTCACGTCCTCGGCGAGCATCGCGCCGAGCGCGCGCATGTCGCCGCTGCGTGACGCCGCGAAGAACGCCTCGGCCAGCGCGATCCCGCGCTGCTTCTCGACATGAAACCGCGGCCGCGCCTCGCGCACATGCGTGCGCGCCCGCGCGGCGAGCTGCCGGCATGCGGCCGGGTCACGCTGGATCGTCGTCGCGATCTCGTCGAACTCGAGGCCGAACACGTCGTGCAGCAAAAACGCCGCACGTTCGAGCGGCGACAGCCGTTCGAGCGCGAGCATCAGCGGCAGCGTGACGTCCTCCTGTTCATCCTCCTCGACGACTGGCTCCGGCAGCCACGGGCCGATATAGGTCTCGCGCTGGTGCCGTGCGGACTTCAGCTGATCGAGGCACATGCGCATCACCATGCGGCGCAGGAACGCCTCGGGCACGCGCACCTCCGTGCGATCGACGCCCATCCAGCGGATGAACGCCTCCTGCACCATGTCCTCGGCGTCCGCGACGGAACCGAGCATCCGGTACGCGACGCGGATCAGCGTGCGACGCAGCGGATCGAAGCTCGCCGCTGCGTCGGCCCGGTCTTCGGCGCTGTCCGCGGCCGGATCGAGGCTGGTCATCAGGCCACCATCTTCGCGGCAGCGGCTTTCGCTTCAGCCGGATCGATCCACAGCCCGAAGCCGACGGCCAGCCGGTTCCAGCCGTTGATCACGTTGATCATCACCGTGAGTTTCACCTGCTCCTCCTGGCTGAAGTGGTCGTTGAGCACCGCATACGCGGCTTCGTGCGCGCCATGGCCCTCCGACAGCCGCGTGAGCGCGTCGGTCCAGCCGAGCGCCGCGCGTTCGCGGTCGGTGTAGCAGGGCGCTTCGCGCCACGCGGCCAGCAGATTGATGCGCTGCTCGGTCTCGCCTTGCTCGCGGGCCTCGACGGTGTGCATGTTAAGGCAGTTCGCACACGCGTTGATCTGCGACGCGCGGATCTTGACCAGCTCGATCAGCGTCGGCTCGAGGCTCCCGGCAGCGGCGACCGATACGGCCATCCAGTTCTTCATCAGCGCGGGGGCGGCGGCGAACGGATTGAGTTTCGCAGTCATGGTTCCTTCTCCTTTCGTGTGGGTTCCGGTGATATGACGAGCGAGGCCCCCGCGCGTGTGACATCGGCGCGAAAAATTTTTCAAAAGCCGGGAAGCGCACGGAGGGCAGGGCAGTTGAACATCGCACCGACGGCCGTGATGCCGGCGTGCGGATCGGGGCCGATATCGACCGCACGACGCCGTTGCGCCGGTGAACGCGGGTCGTCGACCTTTCATGCGTGCCGCGCGACTGTCATGAGGCGGCGGTAATGCCGACGCGCAGGCATGCCCATTGCGTTCCCCTGCCGGGCCCCGCCATCACGGGCATCGACGGTTCGCCAACGTCGCCGCTCGACGCGCGAGTGCTTTCATTTGTCTTTCGCACTTGTTTCGCCCGAAATCCGATTCGCGACGTTCACATTTCTGGCCCATACTGTTCTGCACGGGCAGATGATGTGACGCCGCACCAGCGGCCCGGCGCGCGCGCCGGCTGCCCGACATCGCAGCAATGAAGGTCGCACGCCAGCCGCGCGCATCCGAGCGCAAGGCTTTCCTTTTTCCGGCAACGCAACGCAGCGAATCGCGACGTGGACGGTAAACCGATGAGCCTCCTTGCATCCCAGCTTCAGCGCCGTTATCAGGACGTGCGCGCCCATAGTGTCGCGTTGACGGCGACGCTATCCGCCGAAGACCAGGCCGTGCAGTCGATGCCCGACGCGAGTCCGGTGAAATGGCATCTCGCGCATACGACCTGGTTCTTCGAAACCGTCGTACTGATGCGCCGCGTGGATGGCTACGCGCCGTTCGACGACGCATTCCAGTTCCTCTTCAATTCCTATTACGAAGCGCTCGGCCCGCGCCATCCGCGGCCGCAGCGCGGGCTGCTCACGCGTCCGTCGCTCGACGAGGTGAGTGCGTACCGTCAGTACGTCGACGACGCGATGCTGCGCGTGCTCGACGGCGCCGATCCGACGATGCTCGCCACGATCGCGCCCGAGATCGAACTCGGCCTGCATCACGAACAGCAGCATCAGGAGCTGATCGTCACGGACATGCTGCATGCGTTCTCGTGCAACCCGCTCAAGCCTGCGTTCCGGCCGCTCAATCGCGCCGATGGGCACGCGGCCCTGGCCGCGGGCGATGCCGGCCCGTTGCGCTGGCTGCATCAGCCGGGCGGGCTCGTCGAGATCGGCCACGACGGCGACGCGTTCTCGTTCGACAACGAACGGCCGCGCCATACGGCGCTCGTGCGTCCGTACGAGATCGCGAACCGTCTCGTGACGAATGCGGAATTCGCGGCCTTCATCGCGGACGGCGGCTACGCCCGCCCTGAATACTGGCTGTCGGACGGCTGGGCGACGGTGCAGCGGGAAGGCTGGCGAGGGCCCGCGTACTGGATTCCGGACGACGACGGTGGGCCGGAAGCCGTACACGCATGGCGTGCGTTCGGTCTGCACGGCGTGGAGCCGCTCGCGCCCGATGCGCCCGTGTGTCACGTGAGCTTCTACGAAGCGGCCGCGTACGCGGAGTGGGCCGGCGCACGCCTGCCGACCGAATTCGAATGGGAAGCCGCATTCGGCGCGGATGGTATTCAGCAGATGCTCGGGCACGTGTGGCAGTGGACCCGTTCGTCCTACGAGCCGTATCCGGGCTTTCGGCCGCTCGCGGGAGTCGCCGCCGAATACAACGGCAAGTTCATGGTTGGCCAGCAGGTCCTGCGCGGCAGCAGCGTCGCGACGCCGCCGGGGCACGAACGGCCGACGTACCGCAATTTCTTTCCGCCGGCCGCGCGCTGGCAATTCACGGGAGTGCGACTTGCGCGAGACGTCTGATCTGACGGCCACGAGCGGTGGCCTGCAACCCGCCCGCGATTCGCGGCCGAGCGCGTTCGAGCGCGACCTGATCGACGGACTGTCGCGCACGCCGCGCAGCATTTCGCCGAAATACTTCTACGATGCGGCCGGGTCGGCGTTGTTCGACAGCATCTGCGAGCTGCCCGAGTACTACCCGACGCGTACGGAACTCGGCATCCTGCGCGATCGCGCGGCCGAGATCGTGCGGCGCGTCGGCCCGCATGCGGACATCGTCGAATTCGGCGCGGGCTCGCTCGAGAAGATCCGCGTGCTGCTCGACGCGTGTGCGGACAACTACGCGAACGCGCCGGCGCGCTACGTGCCGATCGACATCTCGGCCGACTACCTGCACGGCGCCGCGGCGCGGCTGCGTGACGCGTATCCGTGGCTCGACGTCGCGCCGATCGCGGCCGACTACACGAAGGCCGAGCAACTGGCCGAACTGACGGAGACGCCGCGCCGGCGCATCGGCTTCTTCCCCGGCTCGACGATCGGCAACTTCTCGCCGGAGGAAGCCGACGCGTTCCTGCGCGACGCCGCGCGGCTGTTGCGCGGCGGCGGCCTGCTGGTCGGCGTGGATCTCGTGAAGGACGAGCGCACGCTGCATCGCGCGTACAACGACGCGCAGGGCGTGACCGCGCGGTTCAACCTGAACCTGCTTGCCCGCGCGAACGCGGAACTCGGCGCGGACTTCGATCTCGACGCGTTTTCGCATTGCGCGTTCTACGACCGCGAACGGCAGCGCATCGAGATGCATCTCGTCAGCGATATCGCGCAAACGGTGCACGTGCGCGGCCACGCGTTCCGCTTCGAGGCGGGCGAGCACATCCACACGGAGAACTCGCACAAGTTCACGATCGACGGCTTCCATGCGATCGCGCGCCGTGCGGGCTTCGAGCCCGACACCGTGTGGACCGACGCGGACAGCCTGTTCAGCGTGCACTGGCTGCGCAGCGTCGACGATATCCGCGCGTAACTTCGTTCGATTCGCGTGCGGCGTGCGGCGCCGGCGCGTTTTCCGGCAAAAATTCCCGACTTTACCGATTCGATGCGCCGTTGCAACGGCGTGTCGAATCGCCCGCCACCCTTGTCCTGCAACGCTTTGCACCCCGCCGTAAACGTCCGTTACCGGTCTCGCAGACCGGTTTCACCTGTGTCGGCGCCCGATGCCTAGACTCCGAACCGTAGTCACATGACGCACGACACGTGCAGGGAGTCGCGAAATGAGCAAGAAACTTATCCTCGGTGCAGTTCTCGGTGTAGCGGCGCTGGCAGCTTCGGGCGTCGCATCGGCCCACGTCGACCTGTCGGTCGGGATCGGTGTGCCAGGCGTCTATGCGGCGCCCGAGCCGGTCTACGTCGCGCCGCCGCCGCCGGTGATGTACGCGCCGGTGGGCTATCGCGACGACGACTGGCGTGCGCGTCAATGGCGTGAACACGAGTGGCGTCGCCGTGAATGGCGCGAGCACGAGTGGCGCGAGCGCGCCTGGCGTGACGGCGATGGCTGGCGCGGCCGCTGGAACTGAACCGGGCGGCCGGCTCACGAGAATACTGATCACGACGACAAGAGGAGAGTGATCGCATGATGCCCATTCGACACATCAGGTCGTGCGCAGCGGCCGCCGTCGTTGCGCTCGCAACGATCGGCAGCGCGCACGCGGCAGGCTGCATGAAGGGCGCGGTGGTGGGCGGCGTCGCCGGCCACTACGCGGGACATCACGCCGTGGTCGGTGCGGTCGGCGGCTGTATCGTCGGCCACCACATGGCGAAGAAGCACGAGCAGGAGATGGCGGCGCAGCGCAAGGCCGCCGCGCAGGGCGTGCAGCCGGCGCAGTAAGCGCGCTCACCGGCGGAAACGGCGCGACAGCGCCGTTCCCGCCTTTCATCTTGCTTCGTCCGACGACGGCCGGCCGCGCATTCCGCGCACGCATCCGGCATGTCGCACATTGATCCGACGAATGCGCATCACGCGCACCGTTACGATCATTTACAACGTCGAGTCGCGCGGAAATCGCGTGTTCCTAGAATGCAATCATCCGAACACGCTCCAGGGAGCAAACAATGAAAACGCAACGATATCTGTCCGTACTGGCCGCCGCGCTCCTCGCACTCGGTGCCGTTTCCGCGAATGCCGCGGCCGGTGGCAACGGTGGGGGCAACGGCGGTGGTCATGGCGCTGGCGGCATGGGCGGCAACGCCGGCGGCATGTCCGGCGGCCATATGAGCGGCGAAGCGCTGAGCAACTCGAACGGCTTCCGCTCGGGCGACCGCGACAAGGGCCTCGCGCGTGCAGCCGACCGCTCCGACACGATCGCCGATCGTGCAGGCACGCAGCCGGGCCACGGTCATGGGCACACGCACGGCCATACCGCGCATGCGTCGACGTCCACGCATCACGCACATCGCAACGCGTTCGGCCGCACGCTGTAACTGCGGCGCACGCATGTTGAGGAAGGGCGCTTCGGCGCCCTTTTTTCATGGCGGTGGCGAAACGGAGGTGTCGCGCGCCGGCGTCGCATCGACCCCGATTTGCAACCACCCGTAACGACGCGCACGAACCCGCGAGGATACGAATCGCTTTCATTCGGATGACAAACGGATTCGCCGTAACCGGATCGATGAAATGAAAAAAGGGCGGCTCGTCGCCGCCCTTCGTTTCAGCGTCCCGCGCCCGCCAGGGGCGCGACGGCTGCAACCGGCTCGAACAACGCATCGGCCTGCCTGACGCGCACGAACCGCGCGGCCTCTCCGCCGTCCACCAGCGCACGGAAATGCGCCTCGCCGCACACGAGCTTCGCGCGCTCGTGCTCGCTCGTCACGTCGCCGTCGGCATTCGGCGTATCGACGACGAAATACAGCCGCTCGCCGCCGTCCTGCTCCGCGAGCACCGCCCAGTCCGGGTGATAGCTGCCGAGCGGTGTCGGCACGCGGAACCACGCGGGCAGTTTCGCGTACAGCTTCACGCCGTCGTGCACTTCGAGCGCATCGGCGAATGCACGCTCCGCGTCGGTCTCGCACACGACGGCCTCGTGGATCGACTTGCGCGCATCGGGCCGCAGGTTGCGCAGGTAGCCGGTCAGCGCCTCGCTCTCGAACGACTCGAGCGCATGCACGTGGCGCTCGCCAAGCTTGCGGTACGCGATGCCCGCAACCAGCGCGAGCCGCTTGCAGCGGTTGATCGCATCGGCTGCCAGCGCGATGAACTGCTGCGGATTCACGCGGAAGTCGTCGAGCCGGCCGCTGTCGGCCAGAATCGTCGCGAGAGAGCGGCGCGTGAGCTGCGTGCGGTCCTGCAGTTCGGTGAGCAGGTCGGGAAGCGGCAACTCGCCTTCGTCGATCAGCACCGTGCCGGCGCCCGCCACCTCGATCGCTTCGATGCCGGCCTTGCCGATATCGATCTCGGCCTTGCGCCACTGCAGCCGTGCGCGCGCGATGTCCGGCGCGTCGCGCAGCGCGGCCGTGCAATCGCGCACGAGCTTCGCGTTGTCGAACTCGACGCTGTACACGGTGCGATGGCGGATGCGGTCCCACAACGCCCGGAAGTCGTCGCCGAACACGACGGCCTTGCCCGACGCATCGCGCCGCAACGCGATCGCGCGACGCTCGTCCGCATTGCGCACCGCGAAGCGGCCCGACAGCTTGCGCAGCGTCGCGACGATCGGCGCGCGCAGCGACTCGAACGCGTCGGGCAGCACGAGCGCGCTCTGGCGCAGCGCATCCTTCAGCCGGTCGAGCACCTTGCCCTGCGCGTCGACGTAGCCCTGCTCATGCAGATGCGTCCACAGCGCGCGCGACAGCTCGATGCCGAGCGCGTGCGCGGGCCCGTCGCCTTCCTGCACCGGCAGTGCCGCGAACTGGTGTTCCTCGACGATCCCGAAACGAATGCCCGTATCGGCCTCGATTTCCTTCTGCAGGTTCTCCGCGAACGACTCGTAGCGCTCGGTCGCGATCACGGTGAGCGTGTTCACGCCCGGGTCGCGCACGCGTTCGCCGTCCTGGTCGACCGCGAGGCGCAGCCCGCGGCCGAGCGTCTGGCGCCGCTCGCGTTCGGTCTGGATGTCGCGCAGCGTGCAGATCTGGAACACGTTCGGGTTGTCCCAGCCTTCCTTCAGCGCCGAGTGCGAGAAGATGAACTTCAGCGGCGTGTCGAACGACAGCAGCGCTTCCTTCTCGCGCATGATGAGGCCGTATGCGCGCTCCGCGTTCTCGCGCGCCGCGGCGCTGCTTTCGCTCGTGTCGGTCCAGCCGCCCTTGCGGTCGATCGAGAAGTAACCGTTGTGCGCGCGCTCGACTTCGAGCGCGACGTCGACGCCGTCGAACAGCGCACGGTAGGCCGGCACGCGCGCCGCGCGCGCATATTCCTCTTCGAAGATCAGCGCGTAGTCGCCCTTCACGGGCATCCCGTTCTCGTCGTAGCGGCGATAGCGCTCGACCGAATCGACGAAGAACAGCGACAGCACCTTCACACCACGCTCGGCCAGACGCAATTCCTTGTCGAGGTGCTCGCGGATCGTGCGGCGGATCATCTCGCGCTGCACGGCGAGCGTGTCGATGTCGCCGAACGCCTCGCCGAGCGACAGGAACGCCTCGCCTTCCGGATGGCGCAGCTCGACGTATTCGGCACCCTTCACCGCATGCACTTCGCCGATCCGCAGCCCCGCGTACAGCGCGCGCTTGGTCAGGCGTTCAAGATCGTCGCCGTCGGTCGCCGACACGATCTGGCGCTTCACGCCGGCCGCGGTCGCGACGTCGAGCTCGATGCGCGCGCTGATCGCGCCGCGCCGGTTCGACACGCTGACAAGCCGCACGTACGGCTTGTTGTGCGCGTCCTCGACGATCGCCGACGCGATCTCGATCTGCTTGACGAGCTTGCGCTCGTACGCGTCGACCGCGTCGAGCCGGTACACCATGTGGTGGCGGTCGACGTGCGTCGCCGAATAACGCAGCGTGCAGAGCGGCGCCATCGCGGCGAGCGCTTCGCGCCCGCGCCCCTCGAGCCCGCCGTCGACGCTTTGCGGCTCGTCGACGATCACGATCGGCCGCGTCGCGCGGATGAGGTCGATCGGCTTCTCGCCGCCGGTCTTCTCGCTGTCCTTGTAGAGGTTGTTGATCTCTTTCTTGTTGATCGCGGCGACCGTCATCACCATGATCTGGATCGCCGCGCTCGCCGCGAAGTGGCGCACCTGGCCGAGCTTCGCGGAGTCGTACAGGAAGTAGTCGTACGGCACGCCCGCGTACAGCGCGCGGAAATGGTCCTCGGTGATCGAAAGCGTCTTGTGCACGCCTTCCTTGATCGCGATCGACGGCACGACGATCACGAACTTCGTGAAGCCGTAGCGGCGGTTCAGCTCGAAGATCGTGCGCAGGTACACGTAGGTCTTGCCGGTGCCGGTCTCCATCTCGACGGTGAAGTCGCGTGAGCCGGGCAAGCCGGACGGCGGCAGCCCGCCGCGCAGCTGCACGTCGGCGAGATTGCGCGCGAGCGCGTCGTCGGTCAGCGACAGCCGGTTGCCGACGCCTTGCTCCGACACCGCGAAGCCGAGCGAGCCTTGAGCCGCGGCCGTGGTGCCGGGCGCGGCGTTCGCGAGCACGCTGAAGTCGCCGCGATACGATTCCTGGCCGCGAAACAGGTCGCAGACGGCGTCGATCGCCTCGCGCTGGTAGTCGAGATCCGCTTCGAAATGCAGCCGCATCACAGGCTCCGCACGCGCTTCACGCCATGCTGTTCGAGCAGCGCGGCGAGATTGAGCTTCGCGACGTCGTCGACGAAGCCGCTGTCGCGGAACAGGCACGTGACATCGCGCGTCGCGCCGGTCGCGTCGAGCAGTTCGACGATGCCGTCGGCGAGCGGGCCCGCGTCGTCGCGCGAAATGCGCGCATCGAAGCACGCGACGATCGAGCGGCCGATCAGGTGCACGGTCTTGCCTGCGATCGCGTGATGCTCGACCGGCGTGCACAGGTCGAGGCCGAGCTTCAGCGTCAGCTCGGCGAGCAGGTCGTCCTCGCTGCGGCCGGTCTTCACGTGCTCGACGGACGCGAAGAGCGCATGGTCGAAGTCGTCGCGGCGCGGATCCCACTCGATCACGTTGGTGGTGTCGAGCCGGTACACGCGAAAGCCCAGGTCGCCATAGCTTTCCGGATAGTCGCGCGCCACTTGCTGGGCCGCGCGACGCAGGCGCTCCTTCGTGATTTCGGCGAGCGTCGGCGGCTTCTTCAGCTTCGCGCAGAAATCGGCGGCCGCCAGCTGCGTCTTGTCGCGGCGGTCGAGCGCCTCGGGCAATTGCACGAGGATGTAGCGGCGTGCGCCGCCGTCGGTCGCGTTCACCTGCATCACCGCGTGGCCGGTCGAGCCGGAGCCGGCGAAGCAGTCGAGCACGATGTCGTCGCCGCGCGTGCACCAGCCGATCACGGCCGCCGCGAAATCGACCGGCTTCGGCTGGTCGAACGGGATGCCGAGCGTCTTCAGCAGCGCGTCGTCGGAACCGGCGAACGGCAGCACCGACGGCACGTTCTCGTACATGTTCTCGTCGAGGTAGTAGATCCGCTGCGGCTGCGTGGTTTCATCCGGACCGAATTCGATCTGGCCGCGCTCGATCAGCGCCTGCATCGTCGCGGGCGGGTTGCGCCAGCCGCGCGCCGGCATCGCGCACGGCTTGCCGGTGACCGGGTGGATCAGCGGCGTGAAATACTCTTCCGGCGCCTTCTTCTTGTTCGGCCATGCCATCGACACGAGGCGGTACACGCGCCCGTCGGCCGACAGCCGGTCGTACATCACCTCGCCGCCCGACAGGTTGGTCTGCGCCTTCATCCATGCGCGGTAGGCCTTTTGCGCATCCTTCACGTTGCCGCTGCGGTACACCGCGTCGTGCGCGGCATCCAGCATGCGCTGCGCGTTGCGCTTCGGGCGCCTCAGCGGCGCCTGCTCGAGCAGCGTCTCGGCGTTGCGCGCGAACAGCACCAGCGACTCGTGCTGGTACGCGACGCCGCGCGCATCGCCCTTCGGGTTGCGCTTGTCCCACACGGCCACCCCGAGCTCGTTCTCCTCGCCGAAGATCTCGCGCAGCATCAGCACGAGCGCATGCACTTCATGCTCGTCGATGTGCACGGCGATCAGCCCCTCGTCGGACAGCAGCGCATGCGCGAGCTTCAGGCGCGGATACATCATGTTCAGCCAGTCGGTGTGGAACCGGCCGTTCGCCTCGGTGTTGGTGCTGCGCTTCACGCCGCCTTCGGTCTGGCCCGTCATCGACAGGTAGTGGCGGATGCTGTCGCTGAAGTCGTCCGGATAGACGAAATCGCTGCCCGTGTTGTACGGCGGGTCGATGTAGACGAGCTTCACCTTGCCCGCGTAGCTCTTGTGCAGCAGCTTCATCACGTCGAGGTTGTCGCCCTCGATCACGAGATGGCGCGTGTCGTCCCACGCGACGCTGTCGCCGGGGCACGGACGCAGCGTGCCCGTCGACGGCGTGAGCGCGGCCTGGCGCGCGCTGCGCTTGCCGTGCCAGTGGAAGCCGTAGCGCTCGTCGGCGTCGCCGACGGTGCGCTCGCCGACCAGCGCCTTCAGCGCGTCGACGTCGACCGACGCGCCGTCCGGGCCTTCGGTCACGAGTTCGGGGAACAGCGCCTTCAGGCGCGCGACGTTGTCGGCGGTGAAATCCGTCGACATCGCCTGCGGGCTCGCCGCATCGAGTTTCTGCATCGTTTTTTCCATCGGAGCCCGGCCGTGTGCGCCAGGACGTCGGGCGCACTCACGGCACCGGCGGCAATGGCCACCCGGGCAAACCCGAAACGCTAGCGAGTCGGTCGGCGCAGGTCAAGCACCGATGTGAGGCGATCGTGCGGGCATCGGCCGCGATCGCCCGTCCGACGGGCCGCAGCGGCTTCGGGCCGGGTTGTCGCGGCGCCGCGCACATGGGGCTTCCGGGATACCCCGCACCGGCCGACAACGACGAAAAAAGGGCACGTTCAGCGCAATGCGCCGGCGTGCCCGTATGGAGAATCCCGAACGAAGGTACGGCCGGGGCGCGCCCCGGCCGCGGGGTCAGAAACGCGTGCGGATGCCCGAGGTCAGTTCGAGCTGGTTCTTCGCGCCGAACGTCGACGACACCGTGTAGCCGCCATGCAGCTTCATGTAGTCGCCGGCCAGGTACAGCTCGGTGCGCTTGCTCAGGTGATAGAACACCGACCCGTAGATCGTCTCCTTGAAGCCGTTGCCGACGCCGTTCGTCAGGCTGAACGCACCGAGGTTCGCGTTCGGCACGAAGCCGTCCGAGTTGTATGCGGCGTTCTTGACGCGCATCTGCTGGTAGCCGAGCTCGTAATCGAGCGGGCCCTTCGGCGCGATCTTCATCGACACGGTCCACGAATCGTCGTGCCGCTGGCCCAGCGAGCCTTGGTCACCGTTGTAGCGGAAGTAGCCGGCATTCAGGCGCACGATGCTGAACGCGTAGTTGCCGCCGACGGAGAACGTCTGGTTCGTGAAGCCGCCGTGATTCACGTGGTTGTAGAAGCCCGACACGGCGAATGGGCCGCCGTTGTAGCCGAGCGCGACCTGGTACGCGGAGCCGGTCGCGAACGCGGTCGAGTTGCTGAACTGGTAGCCGGCGCTCGCGAAGATGCCGTTGCTGAACAGCTTCTTCCACGCGAGGCCGTTGTTGTAGCGCGTGCCGGTCGGGCCGGCCGCGTAGAAGATCATCTGCTTGAAGTTGTTCGAGTTGGTCCAGCCGCCTTCCTCGGTCGTGAGCTTCGCGGAACCGTACGCGTCGCCGTAGATCGCCGATGCGTCGCGTGCGATCGTGTTCTGGAAGCCGGCCGTCAGCTTGCCGAAACGCTCGTCCTCGACGCCGACCCACGCGTCGCGGTCGAAGATCTGGCCTTCGTCTTCCATCTGGCCGTTCGCGACCACGTATTCGCTTTCGAGGCGGAAGATGATCTTCGTGCCGCCGCCGATGTCCTCGGCGCCTCGCAGGCCCCAGCGGCTGCCGCTGAACCACGGTTCGCCTTCGTTGCCCATGCCGATCACGTGATTGCCGTTCGCGTCGGCGTGGGTACGATAGGTCGGAAAGCTCAGGTCCATCAGGCCATAGAGCTGCACGCTCGATTGCGCGTGCGCCTGGGTGCCGGCGCACAGGCCTGCCGCCGCGATGGAAAGGGCAAGGGTTTTTCGTTTCAAGATCGTCTCCTCCGAGCTGCCGCATTGAAATCTGTTCGTTGGCAGTACGTAATGTATGCCGGTTGTTGCCGGCCACAGCGAGGGGGCCGGCGTGTAGCATCGTAGAGGGTGCAATCCTTCACGCCGCTTTCCCGGAGGAAAGAATCGGATCGGTGAAAACACCGAACGCGCAATAATCGTGAATCGGGCAGGCGGGCGAACGCGAGCCTGGCCGGCAGCCAGCGGCTGCCGACACGTTACGTGCTACGAATCGAACCTGGAGGCAGGCCCGTCAGTCCTGCGCGTTCTTCTCGCGCAAGATGTAGCCGAGCCCGCGCAGCGTGATGATCTCGGCCGTGCTGCCCGCGAGATGCTTGCGCAGCCGGTGGATGTAGATGTCGATCGCATCCGCGCTCGGTTCGTCGTCGAGCGCGAACACGCTGTCCATCAGCCGCACCTTCGACACCGTCTTGTTCTGCTGCAGCATCAGCGTCTCGAGAATGGCATGCTCGCGGCGACGCAGCGCGAGCACCGCGCCCCCGCAACGGAATTCGCGCGTGCCGAACGCGTAGACGAGATCGCCGCACACAAGCTGCGTCGTGCCGACGCCCGCCTGCCGGCGGATCAGCGCGCGGATCCGCGCGACCAGCTCGCGCGACTCGAACGGCTTGACCACGTAGTCGTCGGCGCCCGCGCCGAAGCAGTCGACCTTGTCGTCGACCGAGCCGTGCGCGGTCAGCATCAGCACCGGCACGTTGTCGTTGCGGCGCCGCAATCGCGCGAGCACTTCCTTGCCGCTGATGCCCGGCAGTCGCATGTCGAGCAGCACCGCGTCGTAGCGTTCGGTCTTCAATACCGTGTCAGCGCGTTCGCCGTCGCCGACGCAGTCGACCGCGAAATCCTCGCCGCGCAGCAGGTTCACGATCCAGTGCGCGAGTTCGGCGTTGTCTTCGACCAGCAGGAGTTTCATGGCGACTTCTCTTCAGGCGTATGCGGGCAGCCGCACGGTCACGACGATACCGCGATTGCCGGGCCCCGGCGCGAGCGACGCGCTGCCGCCATGCGCCTGCGCGATCTCGCGGACGATCGCGAGGCCCAGGCCCGAGCCTTCGGTGTCGGCCGACACGCGGTAGAACCGCTTGAACACGTGCGGTCGCGCTTCGGCCGGAATGCCGGGGCCGTTGTCGACCACGTCGAGCACGACGGCGTCGCCGTCGCGCCGCGCGGCGACCGTCACGCAGCCGCCCGGTTGCGTATAGCGCACCGCGTTGTCGACGAGGTTCATCACCAGCGCGGTCAGCAGGCTGTCGCTGCCCGCGACGTCGAGCCGTTCGCCGAGGTCGGCGCCGAGATCGATGTCGCGCTGCTGCGCGAGCACGATCGTTTCCTCCAGCACGCTCGACACGACGGCGGCGAGATCGACGCGATGCGTGAGCAGCGTCGACGGCGTCGCTTCCGCGTGCGCGAGCAGCAGCAGCTTGTCGGTCACGTCGGCCATCTTGCGGCTGCTGCGCTGCATGCTGTCGAGCACCGACGCGAGGTCCACATCATTGTGCTCGCGCTGCTGCGCGTACTGGATCTGCGTGTCGAGCACGGCGATCGGCGTACGCAACTGGTGCGCGGCGTCGGCGATGAAGCGGCGCTGCGTGGCAGTGTGCGTATTGAGCCGCGCGATGCACTGGTTGATCGCGTCGACGATCGGCCGCAGCTCGTGCTGCAGCCGCTCCGGGCGAATCGGCTCCAGTTCCATCGGCCCGCGGTCGGCGACGTCGTCCTTCAGCTTCATCAGCGGGCGCAGCTCGAGCGTGAGGCCCAGATAGACGAGCACGACCGCGAGCACCAGCATCAGCGACAGACGCACGAGTTGCGGCCGCCAGATCGTCGCGATCATCGCATCGTACGAGCGCGTCGTCTTCGCGACGACCACCGTGACCGTCTCGATCTTGCCTTCGTTGTACAGCTGGCGGTCGTAGACCACCGCGCGCAGCGGCACGCCGTCGAGCGCCGTGTCGTACAGCGTCGGCTCGATGCCGTGCCGTTCGGGCAGGGCGAGTGCCGGATTGCCGGCAAGCAGGCGCTCGCGGCTGTCGACCACCTTGTAGTAGACCGAATCGGCCGACGGCGACTCGAAGATCTCGAGCGCGGCGGGCGGCACGTCGGCCGCCAGATAGCCGTCGCGCCATTCGACGTCCTCGCCGATCGTGCGCGCGGACGCGACGAGCGCGCTGTCCTGCACGAGCCCGGCCGTGGTCCGCGCGGTGTCGTACGACATCGCGCCCGCGATCAGCACGAACACCGCGAGCGGCAGCAGCAGCCACCACAAGAGCCGCCCGCGCAGGCTGTGCGCCATTCCTTCTCCTCAATGCAGAACCGCGCCGGGGCAACCGGCGCGGTTCTGGCGTGTCATCCGATGCGTGCGCTGCTCAGAACGCGGCGGGGCGCCACTTGAGCAAGCGCTTCTCGAGCCAGGTCAGCAGGTAGTCGGCGGCCAGCGCGACCACGGCCAGCACGATCATCGCCGCGAACACGCCGCTCGCGTTGAACGCGCCCTGGGCGGTGGAGATTAGCAGGCCGATGCCCTGCTTGGAACCCAGGAATTCGCCGACGACCGCACCGACCAGCGCGAATCCGAAGCTCACGTGCAGGCTTGCGAGAATCCACGAGAGCGCGGACGGGATCACGACCGACGTGGTGATCTGCCGGCGCGACGCGCCGAGGATCTGCGCGTTCGCGATCAGGTAGCGGTCGGCTTCGCGCACGCCCTGGAACGCGTTGCCGAACACGACGAAGAACACCATCACGACGGCCAGTGCGATCTTCGACGCCATCCCGAGGCCGAGCGCGATCACGAAGATCGAGCCGAGCACGACGCGCGGAATCGAGTTCGCGATCTGGATGTAGAGGCCGAACACGTCGGCCATCAGCTTGTTGCGGCCGAGCACGATCCCGCAGATCACGCCGGCGACCGAACCGATCACGAAGCCGATGCCGGTTTCCTCGAGCGTGACCCATACCTGCGTGAGCAGCGGCCCCTGCGACGTGCCGTTCGCGAACCAGTCCTGGAGCTGCGCGAAGATCAGCGTCGGCTGCGAGAAGAAGAACGGATCGATCCACTTGAGCCGCGCGGCGAGTTCCCAGCCGCCCAGCACGAGCACGAGCACGGCGATCCGCAGGCCGATGATCAGTTGCCGGCGGCGACGTAGCCGGGTTTGAGCGGCGCGCGACTCGTCCTCGAGCGACGTTGCCGGAATGGCGGTGGGGGGAAGCGTCATGTCGGTCATGCTCCTGTCCTGTCCTTGCTGCTGTCAGCCGATCTGCACTTCTTCGCGCAGGTCGTGCCAGATGTCCTTGGAAATTTCGATGAAGCGCGTGTCGTAGCGAATCTCCGACGTGACGCGCGGGCGCGGCAGGTCGATCTCATACACGCGCTTGAGCGTCGCGGGGCGCGCGGTCAGCACGAACACGCGGTCGGCGAGCGCGATCGCCTCCTCGAGGTCGTGCGTGACGAACACGACCGAGCCCTTGTTCGCGGACCACAACTGCAGAAGTTCATCCTGCATCAGCGTGCGCGTCTGCATGTCGAGCGCGGAGAACGGCTCGTCCATCAGCAGGATTTCCGGCTGGTTGATGAAGGTCTGCGCGAGCGCGACGCGCTTGCGCATCCCGCCGGAGAGCTGATGCGGATAGTGTTTCGTGAACTTGTCGAGGCCGACCTTGCGGATCCATTCCTCGGCCTGCGCGTACGCAACGTCCTTCGAGCGGCCGCGAAACAGCGGGCCCGCGGCGACGTTGTCGATCACGTTGCGCCACGGGAACACGGCGTCGGCCTGGAACACGAAGCCGATGCGCGGGTCGATCCCGTCGACCGGGCGGCCCATCACGCGCACCTCGCCCGACGCCGGCTTGAGCAGGCCGGTGATCAGGTTCAGCGTGGTCGACTTGCCGCAGCCGGTCGGCCCGACGATCGCGATGAACTCGCCGCGTGCGACGCTCATGCTGAAGTCGCGCAACGCGACGGTGGCCTTGCCTTCCGGCGAAATGAAGCGGCACGACACATTGCGAAACTCGATCGCCGGTGTGCTCGGGGAAACTGCCTGATTCATCGCATTCGTCCTGCGGGTGAGGAGGGCGCCGCATCGTGGCGACGCCGGGCCGGTCAGCCGGGCCGGAACGGGGAACGCGCAACGGCGGGATCGCCGCCGCCGGCGCCTGTGCCGATATCGATTACTTCGCGTTCACGAAATCATTGGTGTAGGTGCGCGCCAGGTCGATGTGCTTGCCCTTCACCGACGGGTTGAATGCCGAGAGCACCTTCAGCACGGTCGCCGGGCCGTCGGCCGGCATCTTCGCGTCGGCCGTGTACATCGGCAGCGACGCCTTCAGCGCGGACACGTACAGCGCCTTGTCCTTCTGGTAGTCGGCCGGCATCTTTGCGGCGATCTCCTCCGCGCTGTGCGTGTGGATGAACTGCATCGTCTTCGCGAATGCGTGCGCGAGCTTGGTGGCCTCGGCCTTGTGCGAATCGGCCCACGCCGACTGCACGTACAGGCTCGCGGCCGGATAGGTGCCGCCGAGCGCGGCGCGCGTGCCGTCGACGGTGCGCATGTCGACGAGCACCTTCGCGTCGCCCATCTTCTCGAGCGCGGACACCGTCGGCTCGGTCGTCATCCCGGCGTCGATGCGGCCCTGCTTGATCGCGGCGATGAAGCTCGCGTCGGCGCCCACCGGCAGCATCGTGTACTGCGTCGACGGCACGCCGTGCGCGAGCGCGAGGTATTGCGTGAGGAAGCTCGTCGACGAGCCGAGGCCGGTCACGCCGAGCGTCTTGCCTTTCGCGTCGGCCATCGACTTGAAGGTGGGGGCGGCCTTGGTCGACACCATCTCGACCTCGCCCGGCACCTGGCCGAACACGGCGATCGCCTTCACTTCCTTGCCTTTGCTCTGCAGGTCGATCGTATGGTCGTAGAAGCCGACGACGCCCTGCACGGCGCCCGCCAGCAGTTCGTTCTCGGCATCGACGCCGGCCGGTTGCGACAGCAGTTCGACGTCGAGCCCTTCGGCCTTGAAGTTGCCGAGCTCCTGCGTGAGCCGCGCGGGCAGGTAGATCAGCTTCGCGATCCCGCCGACCATGATCGTGATCTTGCCGCCGTCGTCGGCGAAAGCGGGATGAGCGGCGAGCGCGCAGCTCAGGCTGGCTGCAACGGCGAGGGTGCGGAGGATGGGTCGCATCGGGGTCGTCTCCTTCGTTGTGTTCGTATGGCGCGATGCTTGCTGCATCGTCATGACGAGTATAGGGAGGCGAAACCTTCCGCAACCTTTCGTGAGCTGGCGATTCCTTTAGGGGTTTTCCAGCAACGAAGGGCCGGAACAGGCGGGAAACGGGGCGGGACGCGCTCAGCGCCAGCCGAGCAATACCCGCCCCATCGCATCGAGCCCCATGTCGAACAGGTGCGACACGAACGGCACGAGGTTCGGGATCATCAGTTGCACGAGCAACAGCCCGACCAGCATCGTGACCGGAAAGCCGATCTGGAAGATGCCGATCTGCGGCGCCGCGCGGTTCAGGATCCCGAGCGCGAGGTTCGCGATCAGGAGCGCCGCGACTACCGGCAGCGCAAGCAGCAGCCCCATCTCGAACACGGTCGCGCCGAATGCGGCGACCGTGCGCCAGCCGGGCGCGTGCAGCAGGTCGGCCGACACCGGCAGCGACTGGAACGATGCGGCCAGCGCCGCGAACACCTGCAGGTGGCCGTCCACGGCAAGGAACGCGAGCATCGCGATCGCGTTCAGGAAACGGCCCATCGCCGGCGTCGCGCCGTTCGAATGCGGGTCGAAGAAGGTCGCGAAACCGAGTCCCATCGACAGGCCGATGAAGTCGCCGGCCGCCTCGACGGCCGCGAACACGATCTGCATCGTGAAGCCCATCGCCACGCCGATCAGGAACTGCGTGACGACGATCCAGATGCCCTGCGCGGAGAACACGGTGACGGCCGGCATCGCGCCGAGGGTCGGCGCGACGACCAGCGCCATGAACGCGGCGAGGCCGATCTTCACGCGCACGGGCACCGCCGCGTGGCCGATCATGGGCGCCGTCGCGACGAGCGCGAGCATCCGCACGAACGGCCACAGGAAAGCCGTCAGCCATCCGTTGAGCTGCGCGTAGGTGACCGAGAACATCGCGGGGTAAAGGAGCCGGGCGCGCGGCTCAGCCGGCGCCGAGCGTCGCGACGTGCAGCAGCGTCTGCCGCAGGTAGTCGAGCATCGTCGTCAGCATCCACGGGCCGGCGATCACGAGCGTCGCGGCCACCGCGAGCAGCTTCGGGATGAACGACAGCGTCGATTCGTTGATCTGCGTCGCGGCCTGGAACAGGCTCACGACGAGGCCGACCGCGAGCGCGACCAGCAGCAGCGGGGCAGCCAGCAGCAGGCCGACCATCATCGCCTGGTGCGCCAGCGTCATCACTTGTTCGGGCGTCATCGCGCGCTTCCTCCGCTTACGTGAAGCTCTGCGCGAGCGAGCCGATCAGGAGCTGCCAGCCGTCGACGAGCACGAACAGCATCAGCTTGAACGGCAGCGACACGGTGGACGGCGACACCATCATCATCCCCATCGACATCAGCACGCTCGCGACGACCATGTCGATGATCAGGAACGGGATGAAGATCGTGAAGCCGATCTGGAAGCCGGTCTTCAGCTCGCTCGTGACGAACGCGGGGACCAGCAGCGACAGCGGCACGTCTTCCGGGCCCTGCATCGGCGCGGCCTTCGAAATCTTCGCGAACAGCGCGAGATCGGTCTCGCGGGTCTGCTTCAGCATGAAGCCCTTGAACGGCGCGACGCCGCGCTGCACGGCCTGCTCCATCGGCATCGCGCCGTCGGAGAACGGCTTGTAGCCGTCGGCGTACGCGCGGTCGAGCACCGGCGACATCACGAAGAAGGTGAGGAACATCGCGAGGCCGACCAGCACCTGGTTCGGCGGCGTCGTCGCGGTGCCGAGCGCCTGGCGCAGCAGCGACAGCACGATGATGATGCGCGTGAAGCTCGTCATCATCAGCAGCATCGCCGGCAGGAACGACAGCATCGTGAGCAGCAGCATCGTCTGCACGCTCAGCGAATAGGTGGTGCCGCCGTTCGGGCCCGGGCTCGTGTTGAACGCGGGCAGGCCGGCCGCCTGCGCGCATGCGAGCGCGGGGGCGAAGCCGAGGATCAGCACGGGCGCGAAGCGCGCCGCGTGACGCAGGAATTCGTGTTTCATCGAGATGCGAATACGGAGAGAGGGCGCGACGCCATGTCAGCGGTCCTTGCCGCGCCCGAAGCGCTTCGCGGCTTCGCCCGCGAGCGCGTCGCGAAACCGCGCGCCGAACGTGCCGCTCTGGCCGAGTTCGTCCGATACGGCCTGGGCGGAGGCGTCGGCCGACGCCGGCGCCGTTGTTACCGCCGCCGAGCCGGCCGGCAGCGTATGCAGCAGCCGCACGTTGCCCGGTGCGACGCCGAGCACGAGCCAGGTATCGCCGATCTCGACGATCGTCGCGCTTTCCTTCGCGCCGAGCCCGACGCTCGACACGACCTTCAGCGGGCCGCCGCGCCGCGCGGGCTGGAAGCCGAAGCGGCGCGCGAGCCACGCGCAGCCGAACACGAGGCCGATCACGACCGCGAGCCCGACGAGCGTCTGCAGCACCGCGCCGACGCCGAGCGACGGCACGGCCGAGCCGACTGTCACGGTCGACGCGATGGCGCCGGCGTTGTTCACCGCGTTCATGTCGGCGGCGCCGGCCGGCGCGCAGACGAACGACGCGACGATGGCCAGCGCCGCCAGGCTCGGCCAAGGATGCACGCCGCGGCCGGACTTCATGACGGTCACCGATTCAGCTTCCGGATGCGTTCGGCCGGCGTGATGATGTCGGTCAGCCGGATGCCGAACTTGTCGTTGACGACCACGACCTCGCCCTGCGCGATCAGGCAGCCGTTCACGAGCACGTCCATCGGCTCGCCGGCGAGGCCGTCG
Source organism: Burkholderia diffusa (assembly GCF_902499115.1). Classification (GTDB taxonomy): domain Bacteria; phylum Pseudomonadota; class Gammaproteobacteria; order Burkholderiales; family Burkholderiaceae; genus Burkholderia; species Burkholderia diffusa. Next base: position 144,980 of record NZ_CABVPN010000017.1, on the reverse strand, counting down.
AGTTCGACGACCGAACCCTGCGCGAGCTGCAGCAGGTTGCGGATCGCGATCTTCGTGCGGCCGAGCTCCACGGTCATCTTGACCGGGATGTCGAGAATCATCTCGATGTCGTTGTGCGTCGAGCTGGCCGCGGCCTTCGACAGCGGCTGGAACACGCCGGCGCCGGTCGCGCCCGCCTGCACCGGCTGCTGGTTCTGTTCGGCGAGCGCGGCGGCCCAGTCGTCCAGGCCCGATTCCTCTTCCGCCGCGGCGGGCGCCGCCTGCACGGCTGCGGCCGATTCGGCGAGTGCCGCGTCGGCGAGCGCCTGCGGGTCGAGTTCGGGCGTCGGGTTCAGCTCACTCATATCCACCTTCCTTCATCGTGTCGCCCGCGCTGATCATCTTCTGCACGCGCAACGCATATTGACCATTGAAAATGCCGTAGCCGCATTCCATCACCGGCACGCCATCGACCTTCGCCGTGATCGTGTCCTCGATCTCCAGCGGCAGCACGTCGCCCGCACGCAGGTTCAGGATCTTCTCGAAGGTCGACGGGATCTCGGCGAGATCCGCGCTCAGCTCGACCTCGGCCGACTGCACCTGCTGCGACAGCACGCGCACCCAGCGGCGGTCGACCTCGAGCGCCTCGCCCTGGATCGGCGACGCGAGCACGTCGCGGATCGGCTCGACCATCGAGTACGGCATGCAGATGTGCAGCGTGCCGCCCGTCGGCCCGAACTCGATCGAGAACTGCGTGACGATCACGATCTCGTTCGGCGTCGCGACGTTCGCGAACTGCGTATGCATCTCCGAGCGCACGAATTCGAACTGCAGCGGCCGCACGCTCTTCCACGCGGTCGTGTAGTGCTCGAACACCAGGTTCAGCAGCTTGCCGATGATCCGCTGCTCGGTGGCCGTGAAGTCGCGGCCCTCGACGCGCGTGTGAAAGCGCCCGTCGCCGCCGAACAGGTTGTCGACGACGAAGAACACGAGGTTCGGGTCGAACACGAACAGCGACGTGCCGCGCAGCGGCTTCACGTGCACCAGGTTCAGGTTCGTCGGGATCGGCAGGTTGCGGGTGAACTCGCTGTACTTCTGCACCTTCACCTGGCTCACGGAGATTTCCGCCGTGCGCCGCATGAAGTTGAAGATGCCGATCCGCAAGAGGCGCGCGAAGCGGTCGTTGATGATCTCGAGGCCGGGCATCCGGCCGCGGACGATCCGCTCCTGCGTCGCGATGTTGTAGGGGCGGACGCCCGACGTGTCGCGCTGCTCGTCGACTGAATCGGTTTCGCCCGTGACGCCCTTGAGGAGGGCGTCGACCTCCTCCTGGGACATGAACTCCTGGTGGCCCATGCGCGCTCCTTGTCCGGCCGCGTTATTGGACGACGAATTCGGTGAACAGCACGTCGTCGACCTTCGCGCGCTGGTTGCCCGGCTGCGTCGGCTGTTCGATCAGCTCCCGCAGTTCCGTCGCGAGCGAACGCTTGCCGTCCGGCGTCGCGAGATCCTCGGGATGCTTGTTCGACAGCGCGAGCAGGATCCGGCTGCGGATCTCCGGCATGCGCGCGGTCAGCTGCTCCTGCGCCTTCGGGTCGGTGAGCTTCAGCGACAGGCCGACGCGCAGGTAGTGCTGCACGCCGTCGTCCGACTGCAGGTTCACGGTCAGCGGGTCGAGCGGGAAGAACACCGGCGCGGCAAGCGGCGCCGGTTCGGCGGGCGCGCTCGCATGGCCGACGCCTGCCTTGCTCAGGAACACGTACATGCCGCCCGCGGCGGCGGCGGCCGCGCCCAGCGCGATGACGGCGATGAGCGCGATGCGCTTGAACTTGCCGGACGAAGCCGGCTTGTCGGCGGTCGGGTTTGCGGTCGTGGAGGCCATGTGAGTGCGTGCGTGATGTCTCGTAGCATGCATTGTTCGGCATCCGGGCCGAGCCCGATGGGTGGAAAAGAGGGGGGAATTGCGGCTATCTCAGCCGATTGTCGGCCGGGTGTCGGCTCGATGCAGGGCGGGAACGGCGGGGCGAGGCGCGGCCGGCGGGCGCCGGGGCAGCGAGGCGGAGCGGGCTGACAGCGGCGCCCGCCCGCGCATCGTCAGATCGGCAACAGCGACAAGAGCGGCGCGATCAGCACCATCGCGACGCCCGCGATCATCATGGTGAGGCTCGACACGACGCCTTCCTCGCTGCCGATCTCGCGCGCCTTCGCGGTGCCCACGCCGTGGGCGGCCGCGCCGAACAGCGCGCCGCGCGCGAGCCGCGTGCGCATCGGCACCAGCGCGAGCACGATTTCGCCGAGCAGCATCCCGCAGATGCCGGTCGCGATCACGAAGAGGGCGGTGAGGTCCTTCGGTGCATGAATCTTGTCGGATACGGCGAGCGCGAAGGGGGTCGAGACCGAGCGCGTCATCAGCGAGCGCTGCAGCTCGGGCGACAGGTGCAGCAGCTTCGCGAGCAGCAGTGACCCGCATACGCCCGCGCCGATCCCGACCGCGACGCCGACCGACAGCGACAGCCAGTGGCGGCGGATCAGGTCGCGGTACTCGTAGATCGGCACCGCGAACGCGATCGTTGCCGGGCCGAGCAGCCACATCAGCCAGCGCGTGTCGCGGAAGTAGACCGAATACGGGATGCCGGTCAGCAGGACCAGCAGCACCAGCACGCCAGGCACGAACACGAGCGGCGAGAACAGCAGCGTCTTCCTGTACGCGTAGAGCCGCTTCGACACAAAATACAGGACGACCGTCAGCACGAAGCAGCCGACGGAGATCGCGGTATTCACCTGGTCGGCGGACAGGTTCGACAGCAGCGCAGGCATCCCGGGCTCCGGCTCAGTGGGCGGTCACGGCGGCGAGGCGCGCGCGGCGGCGCTCGGCGAACACGCGCTGCGCGGCAAGCCGGCGTTCGAGCTTCGCGGCGAGGTCGACCGCCACCGCCACCGCGACCATCACGAATGCGGTGCCGGCGAGCATGACCAGCGCGATACGCCAGCCGTCCTCGCGGAACAGACCGCCGTACTGGACGGCCGCGACGGCGGCCGGCACGAAGAACAGCAGCATGTCGGACAGCAGCCAGTTCGCGCCGTCCTTGACCCACGCGGGCGCGACGCGGCCCGAGAACAGCAGCGCGAGCAGCACCGCGAGGCCGATCACGCCGGACGGCACCGGCAGCCCGACCGCACGCACGGTCCAGTCGACGGCCATCCACAGCACGCCAAGCGCGGCGGCCTGAAGCACGATCCGGCCCGTACGCGCAACGTTGCCCGAAGCGGCAGGGCGGGCGGCGGCAGTGGCGATCGGCTTGTTCATGGCGGGCTCCATACAGGTATTTCGTCGATGGTGTGAGTATAGGGTTTCCCCTAACCATAAATAAAATGACTTGTCTCTATCCTTGTCATTCCAATTCGGAATTCAGTTGTGTTCGCTGCACCAATCTGGGGAGTGATCGATGGAATTGCGCGCGCTGCGGTACTTCGTCGAGGTGGTCCGTCAGCAGAGTTTCACGGCGGCCGCCGATCGGCTATTCGTCACGCAGCCGACCATCAGCAAGATGGTGAAGGCGCTCGAGGACGAGATCGGATCGCCGCTGCTGCTGCGCGACGGCCGGCAGATGGTGCTGACCGACGCGGGGCGGATCGTGTTCCAGCGCGGCCAGGATGTGCTCGCCGCGCAGGCGCAGCTGCAGTCGGAGCTGAAGGATCTCGGCACGCTCGGGCGCGGCGAACTGACGATCGGCATTCCGCCGCTCGGCGGGTCGCTGTTCACGCCGATCATCGCCGCGTACAAGCAGCGTTATCCGAACATCGAGCTGAAGCTGTTCGAGCAGGGCGCGCGGATGATCGAGGCCGCGCTGATGTCGGGCGAACTCGAGCTCGGCGGGCTGCTGGAGCCGGTCGATCCCGCCACGTTCGAGCGGTTGCCGATGGTACGCGCGCCGCTATGGCTCGTCGCGCCGCGCGAGTCGCGCTGGGAGGACCACAAGGCCGTGCCGCTCGCCGATCTCGCGCGCGAGTCGTTCGTGTTCTACGCGGAGAGCCTCGCGCTGCACGATGCGGTGCTCGACGCGTGCCGGCTGGCCGGCTTCACGCCGTCGATCGTGAGCCGCAGCGGACACTGGGATTTCATGGCGGCGCTCGTGCACGCGGGCGTCGGCATCGCGCTGTTGCCGGAGCCGTACTGCCGGCGGCTCGACGCGCGGCAGTTCACGTGCCGGCCGATCGTCGAGCCGGAAATCACGTGGGCGATCGCGCTCGGCTGGCTGAAGAAGGGTTATCTGTCGCACGCGGCGCGTGCATGGCTCGAGGTCGCGCGGGCGACGCTGCCGATCGCGTCGGGCGACGATCTGGCCTTCGGCGGATTGCTGGCGCGGGAGTGAGGCCGCGACGGAAGGGGAACGGGGGGAGGGGCCGGCGCGGCCCCCCGCGCGTTCAGTGCCCCATCGCCGGTCCCGCGCCCTTCTTCGGCTTCGTGATCCACACGAGCGCCGCGAGCGCGATGAACACCCCCGCCGACAGGTGGAAGAAGTCGTTGGTCGCCATCATGAAGCCTTGCTGCGTGACGAGCTGGTTGAGCTGCGCGTTGGCCGTCTGGCCGACGATCCCGAGCTGCGCGAGCGCGCCCTGGTAGTCGGTCGTGTTTTGCGCATAGATGCTCACCGATTCCGACAGTCGCGCGTGATGGTAGATCGCGTCGTTCTCCCAGAACGTCGAGCTGGCCGCGGTGCCGATCGCGCCGGACAGCGTGCGCAGGAAGTTCGACAGCCCCGACGCGCTCGCGAGCCGCTCGTCGGGGATGCTCGACAGCGTGATGGTCGTCATCGGCACGAAGAAGCATGCGACGCCGATCCCCTGCACGAGCCGCGGCAGGATCACGTGGTTGAACGGCACGTCGAGCGTGAACGTCGAGTTCCAGACCGAGACGCCGGCGAACACGATGAACGCGAAGCTCGCGACCATCCGCAGGTCGAGCCGGTGCATGTTGCGCCCGATCAGCGGCGACAACACGAGCGCGAGCAGCCCGACCGGCGCGGTTGCGAGGCCGGCCTTGCCGGCCGTGTAGCCCATCACCGTCTGCAGCCACAGCGGGAAGATCACGACCGAGCCGAAGAACGCCATGAAGCCGAACGAGATGATCATCGCGCCGAGCGCGAAGTTGCGGTCCTTGAACAGCGACAGATCGACCACCGGTTCCTTCTCGGTCGCCTCCCACACGAGCATGAACGCCAGCGATACGACCGCGATCAGCGCGAGCGCGACGATGAAGGTCGAGTTGAACCAGTCGCGGTCCTTGCCGAGGTCGAGCATCATCTGCAGGCACGACACGCCGATCACGAGCAGCGCGAGGCCGACCGCGTCGATCCGCTGCTTCGTCGTCTTCGTCTCGCGGCCGCGCAGCAGGAAGTACGCGCAGGCCGCCGAAAAGATCCCGATCGGCAGGTTGATGTAGAAGATCCACGGCCACGTGTAGTTGTCGCTGATCCAGCCGCCCAGCAACGGGCCGAAGATTGGCGCGACGATCACCGTCATCGCCCATAGCCCGAGTGCGAGCCCGCGCTTCGCGGGCGGATAGGTGCGCATCAGGATCGTCTGCGACAGCGGCACCATCGGCCCCGACACGAGGCCCTGCAGCAGCCGGAACGCGATCAGCGTCTCGAAGTTCTCCGCGAGGCCGCACAGCGCCGACGCGATCGTGAACGCGAGCACCGACAGCGTGAACAGGCGCACTTCGCCGACCCGCCGCGCGAGCCAGCCGGTCAGCGGCACCGCGATCGCGGACGCGACCGAATACGACGAGATCACCCACGTGCCTTCGCTCGTCGCGACGCCGAGGCTGCCCGAGATGGTCGGCACCGCGACGTTCGCGATCGACGTGTCGAGCACTTCCATGAAGGTGCCGAGCGCGAGCCCGACGGTGAGGAGCGCGAGCGCGCCGCCGGTCAGCGGCGCGGGTTCGGCGGCACGGGGCGCGGCGGATGCCGTGGTGGCGGACATCGGAATCTCCTAGACGCGGCGCGCGCAACGCGCCGGCACAGCGCACGGGCGCACGATACCGCGCGGCCCGGCTGGTTGGAACGGGTGAGGGAAGAGACGGAGCACGTGCCTTGTCATCTTCTGCCCAGACAGAGAAATAAGCGAATGCTTAACCTAGACATGGGGCCTCCGCACTCAGCAGTCCGGTTCGTCGGGCTTCGGGCAGCCGGTGTCGCCGGGCCCGTTGGCGATGAACCGCTGCAACAGGCCGGTGAGCAGCGCGAGTTCGTCGGCCGAAAAGCCGGCAAGCTGCGCGTTCAGCGCGGTCGCGATCAGCGACGGCAGCGCACGGGCCGCTTCGGCGCCGCGTTCGGTCAGCGTCAGCTCGATCACCCGGCGGTCCTGTTCGCTGCGCGAGCGTGCGATCAGGCCCTTGCGCTCGAGACGGTCGAGCATCCGGGTCATCGAGCCGCTGTCGTACGACATCTTGCGCGACAGCTCGAACGGCGTGCGCGCATAGCCGCGCGACAACAGCAGGATCACGCCGATCTGCTGCGCGGTGAGGTCGTACGGCTCGAGTGCGCGGTCCATTCGCTCGACGAGCGCCTGCCGAGCCTTGGTTAGGTAGTAACCGAGGCTCGTTTCCAGTGCGATGGTGTCGGGATCGTAGAGGCCGCCGTTCATGCGAATTGCGCGCGCAGCAATAGTGCGTTTCAGGTCAAAACGCGCCCAGTATCTTGAAAATTGATTGCTTAGTCAATATTATTTCAGGCAACCAGTTACGACGTGCATGTTGCACTGCCGGAGACGATGTTCTGACCGCTTAGCCCGCGCTGCCGGGCACCCGAGGATGTTCGCGATGCTGTTCCTGAAAAATGCCGCCGGCGCGCTGCGCCGCAACCTGACCGATACCGCTCATCATGTGTTCTCCGGGCCGCACCGCGGCTGGAAGATCGCGCTGTACGTGACGATGCTGGTGGTGCCGGGCGGATCGATCGCGGCGCTCGGGTTCGCATGGTTCGATCATCGCCGGCAGCGCAACGCGAAGCACACCGCCCGCCGCACGAGCCAGCCGGCGGCAACGGAGCCGTCGACATGGCGGTCCGCCGCCGCCGAACCTGTGCCGGTGCCCGTGCACTGCCACTGACACCGCACCACCCCCGTCATCCGGACTGAACGCCGGCTGCATCCCCGCGGCCCGGCGCCGTCCGCGCCGCATTCGTCGCCCATCCCGCGCGCAAGCGATCCGTAATGACCGGTAAACCGGCCGGCCGCGCCGGTAACACATTCGTGCCGCCGCGCACCGTACCCTAAGGGCTGCGCAGCTTTCCCGCCGTCAGTTACCATTTGTCCGCCAGCGGCACGACGACCGCATCACGCGACGCCGCTCGCTGGCCGTCGCGCCCAGACAGGAATACCACGATGCCGTACGCCCCCCTCCCGCGCGCCCTTCGCCCGCTGAGCGCCGCCGTCGCCGTTGCGACGGTCGTGCTGCTCGCCGGCTGCGCCGTCGGGCCCGACTATCACCGGCCCGACACGTCGATCCCCGCCGCCTTCAAGGAAGCGCCGGCTGGGTGGAAGGTCGCGCAGCCCGCCGACCGGACCGACCGCGGCCCGTGGTGGACGGTCTACAACGATCCGCAGCTCGACGCGCTGATCGGCAAGCTCAACACATCGAACCAGACCATCGCGCAATCGGCCGCCGCGTACCGGCAGGCCCGCGCGCTCGTCGCCGAAGCGCGTGCCGCGTACTTCCCGACCGTCGGGCTGACCGCGTCGGGCTCGCGCTCCCGCACGGGGCGCACATCCACGTCGAGCACGTCGGGTTTCGGCAGCACCTCGTCGATCAGCAATAGCTACAGCGTCGGTCTCGATGCGAGCTGGGAGCCCGACCTGTGGGGCAAGGTGAGCCGCAGCGTCAGCGCGCAACGCGCCGGCGAGGCAGCCGCCGCGGCCGATCTCGCGAACGCGCGGCTGTCGCAGCAGGCGCTGCTCGCGCAGACCTACTTCCAGCTGCGCACGTCCGATGCGCTGCAGAAGCTGCTCGACGACACCGTGAAGTCGTACGGCGAATCGCTGAAGCTCACACAGAACCAGTACGCGCAGGGCGTCGCCGCGCGCGCGGACGTGATCCAGGCGCAGACGCAGCTGCAGAGCGCGCAGGCCGCGTCGATCGACAACGGCGTCGCGCGCGCGCAGTACGAACATGCAATCGCGACGCTGATCGGCGAACCGGCCTCGACGTTCTCGCTGCCGCCGAGCCCGCTCTCGGCGCAACCGCCGATCATGCCGGTCGACGTACCGTCCGCGCTGCTCGAGCGCCGGCCCGACATCGCGGCGGCCGAGCGTCGCGCGGCTGCCGCGAACGAGCAGATCGGCGTCGCGATCGCCGCCTTCTTCCCGACGCTCACGCTGTCGGCCACCGGCGGCTTCCAGAGCTCGGTGTGGTCGCAGCTGTTCACGCTGCCCGCGCGGTTCTGGACGGTCGGCCCGCAGCTCGCGGCAACGCTGTTCGACGCCGGCCTGCGCGCCGCGCAGACCGATGCCGCGCGCGCGACCTACGACCAGGACGTCGCCGCGTACCGCCTCGCGGTGCTCACCGCATTCCAGGATGTCGAGGACAACCTCGCATCGCAGCGCATCCTCGCGCAGGAAGTCGACGTGCAGCGGCAGGCCGTCGACAGCGCCGAGCACGCGCTCGCGATCGTCACGAACCAGTACAAGGCCGGCACGGTCGCCTACCTGAACGTGCTGACCGCGCAGACCACCGCGTTTACCGCGCAGCAGAAGCTCGCGACGATCGGCGGCCAGCGGATGGTGTCGTCGGTCGGGCTCGTGAAGGCGCTCGGCGGCGGCTGGGATGCGTCGGACATGGCGCGCGAAACGGGCGACGTGGCTGCGCCCGCGCCGGTGCCGGCATCCGCTGCGGCAGCGCCGGCCGTAACCGCACCGTCGGCCGCCGCACCGCTCGCGCAGAAGTAAGACGGGAAAAGGCGAGCACGGCGCGCGCGTCAGCGCACCGCATCACCGAAGATCAGCGACACCTGGTTGTTGCCGATCGGATGGCCGAGCAGGTTCAGCAGCCCGGCGAGGTTCGCCTGCTGCTCGGGCGCCGCATGCGCGGTGCCGCGAAACGAACCCTGGCCGGGACCGAAGGTGCCGTGCCCGTCGAGGAATAGCGGGCCCTGCGTCGTCGACAGGTCGAGATCGGCGTCCGCCCCCTTTGCCTGCAGCACCGCCCGGTACGACCCGAGCGGCTTCACGCGCGACACGCGCGAACTCATCGAATCGATCGTCACCGTCAACTGGCCGAACGCGTTGTTGCCGATCATCCGCCAGTCGGTCCAGCGGAGCCGCACGTCACCCTGAAGGTCGAGCGTGTTGAACGGCGTGCCGAGCCCGGCGAGCAGCGACGCGGGCACGGCCATCGAGCCGGCCGACAGCACCGCGCCGCGCCACGTCGCGTCGAGCGTGACGGCGTCGGGCATCGCCTCGGTCTGCCGCATGCGCATCTGCACGCGCCCGGTGAGGAGCGGCCAGAAGCCCGTGGTCCACTCGACCCGGCCCGGCAGCAGCGTCGCCGCGCTCTGGTCCGCGCCCGGCGCGAGCATCAGCGTGCCCGAACCGTGCCACAGCGATCCGTCCGGATCCACGAGATTGACGTGGCCGCCGGTCGCGCGCGCGAACTGCGGTGCGATCCAGGCGGCAGGCGCGAGCGCGACGAGCGTCAGCGCCGTCGCAAGCGCGCCTGCCACCACCCACGGCAATGCGGCGACGAGCCGCCGGATCCCTGGCCTCATCGGCCGACCGTCGCTTGTTTCATCCACTGCGTCATTTCTGCGTCGAGGGTTGCATCACGGCGGTCAGGTCGACCTGGCCGTCTTCCTTCAGCGCGGTCACGTGCGCTTCGCCGACCTGCACCTTGAACTGCCGGCGCGCGTCGTCGAGCCACTGCGTCCACACCGGAAACGGCACGTTCTTCATCTGGACCTGCACGCCGTTGCCGACGACCTGCACCTGCGCGCCCTGCAGCCCGTGATCGGACAGCGACGCGGTGAGCGCGTCCTTCAGCGCCAGGCCGGTCGGCGCGACGCCTTGCGCGGCGGCCGTCAGCGACTTCGCCTCGGTGGCCTGCGCGGTCATCTGCGCGAGCTCGCTGCGCATCGTCGGCAGTTCGTGGCGGATCCGCGCGCGGCCTTCCTGCGCGGGCGACCACAGCACCGAATACGCGATCGCGACGGCCAGCACGGCGCCGCCCCAGCCGAGCAGCGTTCGCTCGCGGGGCGTGCGTTCGCCCCAGAACTGGGCAAGCGTCTGGTTCAGTTGTTCGGTCTTCATGAGCGGCTCCGGATCGTCCATTTGCCGGTGCTGCTGTCGACTTCGCCGGACAGCCCGTTGCGCGCGAGACGCTGCGGGAAATCAGGGTCGACCTTGACCTCCGGCTTGAAGCCGACGTCGAGCCGCCGGTCGTGATAATCGAGCGACGCGATTCCGTTCAGCGGCAGCGCGCCCATCGAACGGGACAACCCGCTCGACAACGCGAGGAAATCGTTCGGCGACAGCTCGCCCGCCGCGAGGCGCAACTGGTCGAGCTGACGCTGCATCTGCGCGGGCGGATCGAGCACCGTCGTCGTCTTCGGAAAGGCCGACAGCAGCGTCTCGGTGATCTGCGCGGACAGCGCGTCGCGCTCACGCGACAGCTTCCACCAATGCAGGTTCATCCCGATCACCGCGACGCTGAGCGTGGCCGCGACGAGTGCGATCGGCACGCGCAGGCGCTTCACCGTCGCGCGGTCGAAGCGCCACGGCTGGGATTCGAATTCGAACTGGCACAGATCGAAGCGCTCGGTCAGCGCACGCCGCGCGAATGCGTCGAACGACAGCGGTTGCGCGCCGGGCAGCAGCGGGCCGTCGGCACGTCCGACCGACGCGAGGCGCGGCTCCGCACCCGGTTCGCCGAGTTCGTACAGCTCGACGTCGCCACCACCGGCGAGCGCGGCCAGCGTGCCGCCCGCGCGCGATGCCGGCGCCGCGAAACCTTCGCCGAGCGCACCGCGCGCGATCGCGAGCTCGAGACGCGGCGCACCGGCCGAGGCCGGCAGCGCGCCGACTTCCACGAGCACGGGTTCGACCGTCGTCGCGAGGCCGAGCACCGCGGCCACCGCCGTCGGGCGGAGGGGCGGCTCGGTCACAGTCGTGATCGCGTCGGCCGGCGTGGCCTCACCGTCGGCAGGCGCAGCGTCCGCCGCCGGCGCCCGCGGCGCAGGCAGGCAGCGCGTCGCGGGCACGGCGCTCAGGTGCCGGTGGCCGGCCGCGGTGAACGCGTCGCAGATCGCGCGGAACCAGGCGCGATCGACGACGGCCAGCACGCGGCGGCCGTCAGGCAGCGCGACCGGATCGAGCGCGATATGGCAGCCGAGCGGATCCTGGATCAGCTGGTCCTCGACGATGTTGGGCAGCGCCTGGCGCAGCTTCGGCCCCTTGAGCGGCGGCACGGTCGCGGCCAGCAGCAGCACGTCGCGCGCGGCGACGATCAGCACCGTCGCGTTCGCGCGTGGCAGCAGCGCGAGCGCGGCGCGGCCCGCGCGCTGCACCTGGCCGGCCTTGTCCACGAGCGTGAACGGCAGCTCGGGCCACTGCCATTCCTGCAACGGCACGGCCGGCTCGCGCGGCGGCAAAGAAACAATCAGCGTGCTCAAGAGCTCCTCTCCCGAATGGCGTCGTTATAGCTGGTCGCGGATGCGCACGACCCGCGTCGAGTGCGTGGTCGAATCACGATACACGAGCGAGGTGCGATCGACCTCCGCGCGATCGTGCTGAATCCGGCCATGCACGATGAAATAACTCGAATTGACGTCGACGAGGCTCGAGTCGATCGTCACGTTCGGCGCGCCGGCACCGCGCAGCGCGAGCTGCACGTCGCCGACGTTACGGAAAAACACGGTCTCGCGGCGCGCCACGAGCGCCTGCGCGGACGACACGCTCATCCCCGGCACCAGCGCCGCGATCACCTCGGCGGGCGCGGTGTTCATGTTCACCGGCGTGGTGGTGGGCAGCACGGTGACGAACGGGCGCAGCCGCGCGACCATTTCGGGCGTCACGCCGTCGACGTCGAGCAGGCTGTCGACGCCGGTCATCACGAGCGGCGCGGGCCCGCGATCGCTGTCGGACATTCCCGGTTCGTCGGTGATGTTGCCGGTCATGTCGCCGCCGGGCACCGGCGCGGTCGCGGCCGTACCGGCGCCGGGCAGCGTCGGCGTCTGGAAGCGCGTCGCCGAATGCATCAGGCCGGCGCGCATCTGCAGCGCGATCCGCTTCGCGAACGCGCCGTCGTAGCCGAGCGTCGTCAACAGCCGCTGGAACGCCTGGAGCTGCATCACGTTGAGCTGCAGCACGCCGGGCGCCGGCGACGACACGAGGTTGCGCAGGTTGTACTTCGCCTGCGCGTCCTCGATCGATCCGGAGATGTAGGTGTCTTCGCCGCCGTTGTCGTTCGGCGCGCCGATCCGGCCGAGGAAGTCGGACAGCTTGGTCTTCGCGATCGGCACGGCCCAGATCCCGCCGAGATAGGTGATGCCGGGCGCCGTGTCGCCTTCGGAACGCAGGATCATGCGCGTCCAGTCGAGCGCGCCGCGCGCGACCCACTGCGCCTGCGCGATCACGCGCTGGTTCTCGATGCGGCGAATCTGCACCTGCTGGCGCCACAGCATCCCCGACACGAGGATCGCCGACAGCGCGACGACGAGCAGCGCCGTAATGATCGCCGCGCCGCGCTCGCGGCGAGTGCGGGCATGCGCGCTTGCGCTGCCGCGAGCGGCGAACCGGGAACGGTGAGGGCGCGCGCGCATCGTCATTCCCCGACGAGGAAGATGCGCGTGACGGGCACGCGCAGCGACGTCGCACCGATGCTGACCTGCAGGCCCGTCACCGCGCGCGTCGGCGGCGCGTTGCCGATCTGCGGCACCTTCAGCGCATCGTTGTTCTGCGACAGCGCGTCGCTGGCCGCCTGCAGATTGGTGGTCCAGCCGACGCGCGGCACGTACAGCTTCGCGTCGATCGCACCGACGCCGCCCATCAGCGCGACCCAGCTCCAGCCGTCGACGCTGCTGTCCTTCAGCACGTCGCGCAGGCGGTTCGCGTCGTCGAGCGGCGGCGACGCATAGCGCACGACACGCCCGCCGGCGATCCGGTAGCGGACCACTTGCAGCCGTGGCGCGGCGCCCGGCACGTCGAGTTCGCGGACGATCTGCAGCGTGTTGCCGGCGACGCCGATGGCCGGCTGGCCGGCTTCGTCGTCGGTGGCGGCGAGCCGCGCGTCGATGCGCATCTGGTCGAACATCTGCGCGAAGATGCGCTCGTCCTCCATCGCGGACGCGACCTTGTCGCGGCCGCGCATGATCTGGTCGAGCCCGCGCCACGAGAGGATCGCGACCACCGCGAGGATCGCGATCGCGATCATCAGTTCGATCAGCGTGAAGCCGCGCACGCGGCGCGAGCCGACGGAACGCACGGGCCGGCGCCGCATCGGCGCGTCAGAGCGGACGGCTGGTTTCATTCGCGACCACCGTCACCATTTGCGCGAGCACGCCGGCTTGCCCCGGCATGCTCACCGACACCTGCACGCGCCGGAACACCGGGTTCGGCGTCGTGCTCACGCGCTGCGTGCAGACGAGCTGCACGTTGCCTTGCGAGCAGTCGAAATTCTGCTCGCCGACCTCCGGCCACGCATGCGTGAGCCGCAACTGCGCGAGTGCGTTGTCGGCACTCCAGCCGGCGAGCAGCCGGCGATGGAGATCGGACGCATTGGTCGCCATCGTGCCGACCGCGCGGATCGATGCGGCGAGCGCGACCGCGATGATCGCGAGCGCGACCAGCACCTCGATCATCGTGAAGCCTCGGGAAGAAGCCGGGAAGGGCAGGCGACGACGCATCGTCATTGCACCTCGTAGCGGCCGTTGCCGGTGCCGACGATCGTCGCGCTGCCGACCGCCGAATGCAGCGTCACGCGCACCGGCGTGTCGACGCTTTCAATGCCGAACACGACGCGGCTCGCGCGCACGTCGGATCCGGGGTAGTCGATATCGGCGCCGGTGACGCCGCCGTCCCAGTCGCGCGGGCGCAGCACGTCGTCGTGCAGCGTGCGCCAGCCGTCGGGCGAGCTCACGTCGAAACGGAAGCCGTGCGCGGTCGGCTGCCACGCGATCGGGCGCGCGCGCACCTGCGCTTCGTCGCCGGCCGTTTCGAACAGCAGCGCGATGCGCTGCGCTTCCTCGCGCAGGTCGGTACGCGGATTGCGCGTGAGCGACAGCGACGCGAGCGACACCAGCAGGCCCGCGATCACGAGCACGACCAGCATCTCGAGCAGCGTGAAGCCGCGCGCACGCGCCGCGGTCACGGCCACACCGCGACGAACGCGACCGTCGCGGGCATCGCGGCGAGCGGCGCGCAAGGGCGTGCGAAGGGCGGGCATGAAATGAGGAACGGGGAGAACGTCGGTCCGGTCAGCGCAGGCTTACTGCCACGAACCGATGTCGGAATCGTTGCTCTCGCCGCCTTCCTTGCCGTCGGCGCCGTAGCTGAACACGTCGATCTCGCCGTGCACGCCCGGGTTCAGGTACTTGTACCCGTTGCCCCACGGATCGTTGGGCAGGCGCTCGAGATAGCCGCCGTCCTTCCAGTTGTTCGGGATCGGATCGGTGGTCGGCTTCTGGGTCAGAGCGTTCAGGCCCTGTTCCTGGGTCGGATAGCGGCCGTTGTCGAGACGGTACAGCTTGAGCGCCTGCATGATCGTGCCGATGTCCTGCTTCGCGGCGATACGGCGCGCCTCGTCGGGACGGCTCATGATCTTCGGCACGATCAGTGCCGCGAGGATCCCGATGATCGCGACCACCACCATGATCTCGATCAGCGTGAAACCGCGCTGACGGCGCACGGCCGCATTACGGCGAGTGATCCACGTTTGCATGACTGACTACCTCTTTCCAAAAAATATCGTCGATTGAGTGACGCACCCTGCGGATCGCGGCATGCCTGCCTGACGGCAAGCTTCCGATACCCCGGGCGCGGAGCACGCATTGTAAGGCGCGCATTGCCGAGGGCTTTCACCCAACGCAAATTTCATATACATCCGTACAATAGCGCGCATGAACGCGCTCTCGATCCGGATCCTCTCCCTAGCCCTCTTCGCGGGTTTGTGCGCGACGGCCACCTACTGGGTCGTCACGCTGTCGGCCCGCGAAGCGCCGCTGCCCGCCGCCGCCGCGCGGTTGCCGATCCGCACCGAGGACGCCGCCGCGCTCTTCGGCGGACAGCTCGACAAGAATCCCGTGCAGGACATCCACCTGTTCGGCATTCTCGCGCTCAATCATGGCGGCGCCGCGATCGTCGGCGTCGGCGGCGAACCGCCGCGGGCCGTGTCGCTCGGCGCGGAAGTCACGCCCGGCGCGAAGCTCGCCGAAGTCCGCAGCCGCTCGATCATCGTCGATCGCAACGGCGCCCGCGCCGAAATCCAGCTCCCCGCGAACACACCGTCCCCCGCGATCTACATGCGTTGAACGGCGGCGGCCCGACCGACGCTCGGGCCGTCACTGCACCATGTTGTTCAGCTCGATGATCGGCAGCATCACGGCCAGCACGATCACGAGCACGATGCCGCCCATCGCGAGGATCAGGAGCGGCTCGAGCAGGCTCGTCAGGAACATCGTGCGCCGCTCGAGTTCACGCGCCTCGCCTTCCGCCGCGCGGTCGAGCATCGTCGTCACGTCGCCCGTCGCTTCGCCTGAACGGATCAGGTGCACGAGCACCGGCGGAAACGTCTTCACGTTGTTCAGCGCGCGCGACAGCGCGGAGCCTTCGCGGACGCGCACGATCGCATCGTCGATGTTCGCGCGCATCGCGCGGTTCGACAGCGTCTCGCCGGCCGCCTGCAACGCGCGCAGGATCGGCACGCCGGCCGCGGTCAGGATGCCGAGCGTGCTCGCGAAGCGCACCGTGTTGTAGCCGCGCACGAGCTTGCCCGCGAGCGGCGCGGTCAGCACCCAGCGGTCGAACGCGAGCCTGGGCCCGTCGCGCGACAGCGTCGCCTTCACGAACCACACGACGAGCGCGACCACGATCAGGATCGCCCACCACCAGTGCCGCACGAATTCCGACAGCGCCATCATCACGACGGTGAGGATCGGCAACTGCTGCTTCGTGCTCGCAAACACGTTGACGACCTGCGGCACCACGTAGCTCAGCAGGAACGTCACGATGCCGAATGCGATCAGCGTGACGATGCCCGGATACGTGAACGCCAGCAGGATCTTCTGCTTGAGCGCGTTGCTCTGCTCGATGTAGTCGGCCAGGCGCGACAGCACGATGCCGAGCTTGCCCGTATGCTCGCCCGCTGCGACGAGCGCGCGGTAGATTTCCGGAAAATCGCGCGGATGCTGGCCCAGCGCATTCGCGAGCGAATGGCCGCCGAGCACCTCGGCGCGGATCGCGGCCATCAGTTCGCGGATGTAGTCGCGTTCGGCCTGCTCGGTCAGCACGCCGAGCGCCTCGTCGAGCGGCAGCCCCGCGATCAGCAGGCTCGCGAGCTGGCGCGTGAGGATCGCCTGCTCGCGCTGCGACAGCTTGCGGCCGAACGCGAGGCGCTGCGAGCGCGCGCCGCGCGTTGCGCTGGCGGCCGGCTCGACGACGAGCGGCGTGAGCCCCTGCGTGCGCAGCTGGCCGCGCGCGGCACGCGCGCTGTCGGCATCGATGACGCCTTTCTGCGCGTGTCCCGCCGCATCGATCGCTTCGAAACGGAATGCCGGCATCGCGCTATGCGCCTCCCGTCACGCGCAGCACTTCCTCGAGCGACGTCGCGCCGGCCGCGAGCCAGCGTTCGGCGTCGTCGCGCAGCGTGCGCATCCCTTCCGCGCGGCCGGTGGCCAGAATCTCCGCATCGGCCGCGTTGCGATGGATCAGCGCGCGGATCGAGTCGTCGACCAGCAGCAGCTCGTATACGCCGCGCCGGCCCGCGTAGCCCGAATGCCCGCACTTGTCGCAGCCGACCGGATGCCACAGCGTGCGCCCATCCTCGTGCCGCTCTTCCTTGCAGACGGGGCAGAGCTGCCGCACCAGGCGCTGCGCGAGCACGCCGAGCAGCGACGATGCGAGCAGGTACGGCTCGACACCCATGTCGGTCAGACGCGTGACGGCCGATGCCGCATCGTTCGTGTGCAGCGTCGCGAGCACGAGGTGGCCCGTCAGCGACGCCTGCACCGCGATCTGCGCGGTTTCGAGGTCGCGGATTTCGCCGATCATGATCACGTCCGGATCCTGGCGCAGGATCGAGCGCAGCGCGCGGGCAAAGGTCATCCCGATCCGCTCGTTCACCTGCGTCTGGCCGATGCCGCCGAGGTCGTACTCGATCGGGTCCTCGACGGTCATGATGTTGGTCGTCGCGGTTTCGAGCCGCGACATCGACGCATACAGCGTCGTCGTCTTGCCCGAGCCCGTCGGGCCCGTGACGAGCACGATGCCGTGCGGTCGCGCGATCAGCTTGTCGAACTGGACGAGCGTGTCGCGGCCCATCCCGAGCGCTTCGAGATTCAGGCGCTTCGCATCCTTTTCCAGCAGACGCAGCACCGCGCGCTCGCCGTGCCCGGTCGGCAGCGTCGATACGCGCACGTCGACCGGCCGGCCGCCGACGCGCAGCGTGATGCGGCCGTCCTGCGGCAGGCGTTTCTCGGCGATGTCGAGCTGCGCCATGATCTTGATCCGCGAGATCAGTGCGCCATGCAGCGCCTTCTTCGGGCGCACGACGTCGCGCAGCGTGCCGTCGACGCGAAATCGCACGACCGATGCGTTCTCGAACGGCTCGATGTGAATGTCCGATGCCTGTTCGCGCGCCGCTTGCGTGAGCAGCGCGTTGATCATCCGGATGATCGGCGCGTCGTCTTCCGATTCGAGCAGATCCTCGACTTCGGGAATGTCCTGCATCAGGCGCGACAGGTCGACTTCGCCTTCAACCTCGCCGACCACCTGCGCGGCGCTGCCGTCCTGGCGCGCGTAGGCCTGGTTGATCGCCTGCGCGAGTTCGTCGGCCGGCACGCGGTGCACGGAGATCGAGCCGAAGTTGCGCGCGATCTCCGCGAGCGCGGCGTCGCTCGTGCGTTCGCTGATCCACACCTCGAGCGTGTCGTCGAGCTGGTGCGCGATCAGCACCTGGCCGCTCTTCGCGAAGCCGTACGGCAGCAGGCGCGCGGCGAGCGGCGACGGCGGCTGCCGTTCGCCCGGCGCACCGTCGTGGGCGGAGGACGCGAGCACGTCCGTCACTGCGAGGCTCCCGGCGTGGCGGTCAGCGGCTGTTGCGGCACCGCCTGCTGCGGCACGCTCTGCGGCTGCGCGGGCGTCGCCTCCGGCAACGGCTGGGCCGGAACCGGCGCCACCTGGCGCTGCATCTGCTGGCGACGCATCTTGTCGAGGTCGAACAGGTTCCCGGCGGGCGTGCCGCCCTGGCTCGGACCGAGCGGCATCGGCGGGACGACCGGATCGTCCTTGTCGCGGATCACGTTGTTGTCCGACTTGTACGCGCCCGTCACGCCCTGGATGTAGTCGTAGCGGTTGGCAGTGACTTCCTGCGCGGTGCTGCGATCGGAGATGATCACCGGGCGCAGGAACACCATCAGGTTGGTTTTCGCGCGCACCTTCGATTCCGAACGGAACAGCTGGCCGATCCACGGAATGTCGCCGAGCAGCGGGACCTTGCTGTTCGATACCTGGTAGTTGTCCTGCATCAGGCCGCCGAGCACGATGATCTCGCCGTTGTCGGCCAGGATCGTCGACTGGATCGAGCGCTTCGTGAAGGTCGGGCCGGTCTGCGCGTTGGTGGTACCGCTGACGACCGCCGAATCCTCCGTGTAGAGCTGCAGCTTCAGAATCCCGCCGTCGGTGATCTGCGGCTTCACGTGCAGCGTCAGGCCGACGTCGCGACGGTCGTAGGTATTGAATGCGTTGCTCGTCGTGCCGCTCGTCAGGTTCGAATACGAACCGGTCGCGATCGGCACGTTCTGGCCGACGACGATCTTCGCTTCCTCGTTGTCGAGCGTGATCAGGTTCGGCGTCGACAGCACGTTCGCGTCGCTCACGCCCGCGAAATACTGCAGCAGCGCGCCAAGGCCCTGCACGCCGAACATGTTGTGCAGCCAGCCGATGTTGAGGCCCGGGGTCAGCGTTGCGAGGTTGGCCGCCAGGCCGGGCCCGGTGCTGCCCGCCGCGCCCGTCGTCAGGTTGACGATACTGTTACCCAGGCCGAGCTGGGGGCTCAGGTTCGTGCCGCCGAGAAACTGGCCGCTCGCGACCTGCCACTGGATGCCGAGGTTGCCCTGCGTCGTCGAGTTCAGCTCGACGATCAGCGCTTCGATATAGACCTGCGCACGCCGTGCGTCGAGCTGATCGATCACCGAGCGCAGGTTCCGGTAGACCGGATCGGACGCGGTGATGATGAGCGAGTTGGTGGCCGCGTCGGCCTGGATCATCCCGCCCGGCTGGTTGTCGTCGCCCTTGTCCTTGTCGCCGCCGAGCAGGCCACCGCTGCCGAGCCCGCCGCTGCCCGACGCGCCGCTGCCGTACGACGATGACGACGAACCGCCGAGGCCGCCCGACGGCAGCGGCGGGGTGCCCGACGTACCGGTCGAGAAGTTGCCGCTCGACGAAGAGCCGCCGCCCTGGTTGAAGCTGTTCGCATCGTTGGACGACGCCGACGAGCCGCTGTCGTTGCTGCTCTTGCCGAGCATCCCGCGCAGCGTCTTCGCGAGCTTCACGGCGTCGGCATTGCGCAGCGGCACGACGTGCATGTTGCCGGGCACCGCGCTCGGTGCGTCGAGCTGCTGGGCGAGGCGTTTCGCGGCGACCAGACGCGCGCTGCTCGAGGCGCGGAGCAGCAGCGAGTTGGTGCGCGGATCGGCCGTGACCGTCACCTTCAGCGTCGCATCGCTGTTGCCGATCGCGCCCGGGTCGAGCATCTTCTGAAGCTGCGCGGCGAGGTCGATCGCGTTCGCATTGCGCAGCGGCACGACCTGCACCTGGGCGCCCGCGGCGTTGTCGACGCCCGCGATGATCTGCGCGATGCGGCGCACGTTGTCCGCGTAATCGGTAACGACAATCGTGTTGTTCGCGGGGTAGGCCGTGACCGTGTTGTTCGGCGAGATCAGCGGCCGCAGGACCGGCAGCAGGTTGTTCGCCGATTCGTTGTGCAGCTCGAACACCTGCGTGATCACCTGGTCGCCACGCGCCTGCGGTTTATTGCCGACGTAGGTCGGCACGCCCTGCAGCTTCGCATCGGCCTCGGGCACCACCTTCAGCACCCCGTGATCCTGCACCAGCGCGAAGCCCTGCATGCGCAGCGCCGACTGCAGCGTCTTCAGCGCCTGGTCTTCCGGTACCGACCGTTCGGCCACGAGATTGAGCTGCCCCTTCACGCGGGGGTCGACGATGATCGTCTTGCCGGTTGCGGCGCCGATCGCCTTGGCGACCTGGTCGATATCCGCATTCACGAAATTGAGCGTGACCTGAGCGTAGGCGGCCTGCGAGACGATGATGCCGGCGACCATCAGGGTCGTGGCGATGCGCCGCATAACGAAGCGATTTCTTGTCATGGATGAATGGGTCGATGCCGGCTCAGGCCACTTCCGGCGGTAGTGCTGGGATCCAAGTCCTAAAGGCGCGACATTAGCAGTTTTTCATGTCCGAAATATCACATTGATCCGAGGACTGTCTCACATACGACATGTATCCGGCACACCGTATGCAATATGTAAGATTTCGGCAATGCCCCGGCATTCAGGCCATCGCCGTCGTTTTGCGATGAATCGACACGAAAATGCGGTATAAACGGGCTGCCGCCTTTTGCTTGTCGCCACGTGACGGACTGTCTGTATGATACGGGCGGCGCGTTTCCAGTCGTACGAATAACAGACACGGGTTTTCCCGATCCTTGCGTCATTTCCTTTTCGTTTCCGCAACATGAACAGACGGTTCGCTTCGATCGCGTTGATCGCCGCCGGCGTGTGGTTCGCCTGCGGAAACGCTCGCGCGGATTGTTTCGACGAGGCCGCCCGGTACCAGAAGGTCAATCCGCTGATCCTGCGCGCGATCGCGTGGCAGGAGTCGCGCAACCGGCCCGACGCGCTGAACAAGAATACGAACGGCTCGGTCGACTACGGCCTGATGCAGATCAATTCGATCCACCTGCCGACGCTGTCGCGCTACGGCATCGGCCGCGACACGCTGATGCAGCCGTGCAAGAACGTCTACATCGCCGCGTGGCACCTGCGCCAGAAGATGAATCGCTACGGCAACACATGGCAGGCCGTCGGCGCCTATCATTCCGAAACGCCGTCGCTGCGCGACAAGTACGCGCGGCAGATCGCCTCGATCCTGGCGCAGTGGAAGCTGCTGCCGCCCGAGCAGTGACGCCGCGCCGCAGCGCCAGCTGACGCCGTGGCGCTCGGCCGGCGCGCGTTTGATGCACAATGCGCATCTCACGCCGCGGTTTCGACCGGCTTCGGGCCGATCGCGCCCCGCCAGGGCGCCGCGGCCGCTTTTCCCTCTTTTCCGTTGGTGCAAATCGTTATGAATCCGGCAATGAACCAGCCGTTGCCCGTCACCGTGCTGTCCGGTTTTCTCGGCGCCGGCAAGACCACGCTGCTCAATCACATCCTCGCGAACCGCGCGGGCCTGAAAGTTGCCGTGATCGTCAACGATCTCGCTGCGGTCAACATCGACGCGTCGCTCGTGCGCGATGCGCAGGCGCTGTCGCACGTCGAGGAACGCCTCGTCGAGATGTCGAACGGCTGCATCTGCTGCACGCTGCGCGACGACCTGCTCGTCGAGATCCGCAATCTCGCGGCGGACGGCCGCTTCGATGCGATCGTGATCGAATCGACCGGCATCGCGGAGCCGATGCCGATCGCCGAAACCTTCACGTTCGTCGACGACGACGGCGCGTCGCTGTCGAGCGTCGCGCGCCTCGACACGCTCGTCACCGTGGTCGACGCCTACAATTTCCTGCGCGACTACGGTTCCGACGACGCGCTCGCGACGCGCGGCATCGCCGCATCGGACGAAGACGATCGCACGCTCGTCGAGCTGCTGATCGAGCAGATCGAATTCTGCGACGTGCTGGTGATCAACAAGGCCGACCTCGTCGGCGCGGACGAACTCGCGCGCCTGCAGCACATCCTTGCGCGGCTCAACCCGCGCGCGCATCAGGTCGTGTCGACGTTCGGCAACGTGCCGCTCGACGAAGTGCTGAACACCGGCCGCTTCGATTTCGACGAAGCCGCGAACGCGCCGGGCTGGCTCGCGTCGCTCGATCACGATCACACGCCTTGCGACGATCCCGAGTGCCACGATCCGCATCACGCGCACGTGCATGGCGAAGCCGACGAATTCGGCATCGGCAACTTTGTTTACCGCGCGCGCCGGCCGTTTCATCCGGCGCGACTCTGGGCGCTGCTGCATCAGGAGTGGCCGGGCGTGCTGCGCAGCAAGGGCTTCTTCTGGCTCGCGACGCGCAACGACATCGCCGGTTCGCTGTCGCAGGCGGGCGGCGTGTGCCGGCATGGCCCGGCAGGTCTCTGGTGGGCCGCGCAGGATCGCGCGGAATGGCCGGACGACGACGAGTTGCTCGCCGAAATTCGCACGGAGTGGCAGGGCGACCTCGACGACCGCTCGGTCGGCGATCGCCGTCAGGAACTCGTGCTGATCGGCATCGGCCTCGATGCCGACGCATGGCGCGCGAAACTCGACACGTGCCTGCTCACCGATGCGGAATTCGCGCTCGGCGCGGCGCAATGGACTGCGTTCGACGATCCGTTTCCGGTGTGGGATGTCGATGCGCATGACGACGAAGATCCCGGCGACACGCAGATCGTGCACGCGTAATACGCGGTAAAACCCGGTGAAGACGGTCAGTGAAAAGTAACCGTTAAATCTTGCAAGAGTGACGCGAACTGTGGCAAAAATGTCGCGCGCCCCCAACAAAAAACCCGCCTTCCGGCGGGTTTTTTTCCTGGAACAGGCGCTGAATTAACGCTTGTTGACGGCGTCCTTGAACGCCTTGCCAGCCGTGAACTTGACCGTCTTGGCTGCCGGGATCTTGATGGTTTCGCCCGTCTTCGGGTTGCGGCCCGTACGTGCTGCGCGCTTGCCCGAACCGAAGCTGCCGAAGCCGATCAGCTGAACCGCATCACCCTTCGACACGGCCTTCTTGATGACTTCGAGCAGCGTGTCCAGCGTTTCGCCGGTTTGAGCCTTGCTGGCGCCCGTTTGGGCGGCGACGGCGTCGATCAGTTCCTGTTTGTTCATTAAGGTTCCTTTTTCAGGTTAGGTTTGACACGAACAGCGCGAACGCGCCGATTATACGTGCGCGAACCGTGCCGTCGAGAGTCAGACTCCGACGGCACAGCGCCGAATCCTGGCCCGCGCGACGTGCCGTCCGGCTTGCCGGCGGCCACCCCGCGGTACGGCGTTGCTATGATAGCGCAGCGCAAACCCAATAACGACAAGGGTTTCAAAGATTTTCATCGGTATTTCGCCGAATGAATCGTCGATTGCCCGTTTTTTGACCTGCGCCAACCGGACAGGGTACGCAGCCGGGTCCGCCGTCGCGCAACGCCGTTGGTTTTTGCCAACGGCCCGCCGGACGCCTCCGCGCAATCCCTTGCCAGGCTTGGCTGCCACGTTTTTTGTTTCGCATGCCCGACCGACTCGTTCCCGCCACGCTCGCGTTTCGCGACGACGGCATCCTCGTCTCGCCCGAGTACGGCGACATCTATCACAATGTCGCGGGCGCGCTCGCGCAGGCGAGCCACACGTTCATCGCGGGCAACGCGCTCCCCGCGCGCTGGCAAGGCCGCCGCACGTTCACCATCGTCGAAACGGGATTCGGCGCGGGCGCCAACTTCCTCGCGACCTGGGCCGCCTGGCGCGACGATCCCGCGCGCTGCGAGCGGCTGCATTTCGTGTCGTTCGAGAAACATCCGTTTTCGCGCGACGACCTGCGCCAGGCACTCTCCCATATAGTTGCGAACACAACCATCTCGACAGAAGCGGAGATGCTCGCCGATGCGTGGCCGATGCTCGTTCCAGGGTTTCATCGCCTCGAATTCGACGCCGGCCGGGTCGTGCTCACGCTCGCGCTGGGCGACGCGCGCGAGATGCTGCCGAAACTGGTCGCACGCGCCGATGCGTTCTATCTGGACGGCGTAGCGCCCGCGAAAAGTCCCGATCTCTGGTCGGTCGATGTGTTCCGCGCACTCGCGCGCGTCGCCGCCGACAATGCGACCTTTGCGACGTATTCGAGCGCGGGCGTGGTGAAAAAGGCGCTCCTCGAAGCGGGTTTCACGTACCGCGAGATCACCGGGTTGGCCGGCAAGCATGCGATGCTCGCGGGCGAATATGCACCGCGCTGGCGGATGCGCCGGCACGAACCACCACGCGCATTGCCGGTTGCCGCGCGCGATGCGATCGTGATCGGTGCGGGCCTGGCTGGCTGCGCGATCGTCGAACGGCTCGCCGCACGCGGCTGGAACGTCACGCTGATCGAGCGGCACGCGCGGATCGCGAGCGACGCATCGGGCAATCCGGCCGG
Source organism: Burkholderia diffusa (assembly GCF_902499115.1). GTDB lineage: Bacteria > Pseudomonadota > Gammaproteobacteria > Burkholderiales > Burkholderiaceae > Burkholderia > Burkholderia diffusa. The sequence goes on along the minus strand of NZ_CABVPN010000017.1, from coordinate 120,409 downwards.
TGTATTTCATCCACTGATGACGCGCGACGACAACGTCGCGAGCCGCCTCACACGCAGCGGTTTCCTGCATGCGCTCGCACGCTGGCGCGCGCTCGAGCAGGCAGGCCATGCGTTCGCGCGCAGCACGCGCGGGATGATTCACCTCGCGGAATCGGGCGACGATTTCGTGCGGATGCGCGATGCGTTCGACGCGCTCGGCGCACCGTCCGATTATGTGTCACTGCTCGACACCGACGCCGCACGCGCGCATCTGAACCTGCCCGTCGCACACGGTGGCCTGCTGTTTCCGCACGGCGGCGCCGTATGGCCGGCAGGGCTCTGCGCCGCGCAAGTCGCGGCGGCCGGTGAGCGCGTGAAGCTGCTGGCCGGCACCGAAGTCGATCGACTCGAGCGTGATGGCGACACGTGGCGCGCTGTCGACGCGGCAGGCGCAACGCTCGCCGAAGCGCCGGTCGTCGTGCTTGCGAACGCGGGCGATGCCGTGCGTCTCGCCGGCCTGCGGCATGTCTCGTTGCAGCCGGTGCGCGGCCAGTTGACGCTGCTGCCGCCCGGCAGCACGGCGCCGCTGCCGTGCCCGGCGATCGGCGACGGCTATGCGGTGCCGCTCGACGACGGCACGCTGCTGATCGGTGCAACGTTCGAACCCGACGACCTCGATCCAGCGATGCGCCCCGCCGGACATATCGAAAATATCGAGCGCGTGCGGCATCTGCTGCCCGGCCTGATCGGCGAGTTGCCGGACGTCGGGACGCTGCGCGGGCGCGTCGCATTTCGCTGGGTCGTCGCCGACCGTGTGCCGGTGATCGGCCCGCTTGCGGACGAAGCGCAGACCGTCGCGAACGCACGCGCACTGAGCGGCGCGAAGGCGCGCGACCTGCCTCGCACCGCGGGCCTCTATGGCGCATTCGGCTACGGCTCCCGCGGCCTGGTGTGGGCGGCGCTCGGCGCCGAGCTGATCGCGTCGCAACTCGAAGGCGAGCCGCTGCCGCTCGAGCGTGAGCTCGCCGATGCCGTCGACCCGGCCCGGTTCCTGATCCGCGCGCTGCGCGGCCGCCAGATCGGCTGATCTCGTCAGCCGAATCCTCACAGTGCTTCGATCTTTTCGCGCAAGGTTATCCACTCGATGCTGTGGATAACCGCGCGGAATCCACGCGCGGTTCGTGTGTAATCACAGTGGACGTAAACTGAGCAACTCGGCACAGCCGTCGAGCGGCCCAAAAGTTGCTCAACTCAAACCTCTGTGAGCAAACAGCCTGTGCAACGGGTTATGGCTGTGCCAACGCTTTGATCTTGTTGCGTAAACCGAAGTTATCCACAGAACTGTGCAAGCCTTGTTAACTTCTACTACGTATATATACAAGTAAACCATTGAAACCAAAGACCCTGTGGCGCCTCACAGGGCCGCGAGTCGATTCGATCGGCTCCGGAGCGAAAAAGCTGTGGCACAATCGGTTTCCTTCGCGTTCGTTCGGCCAGGCGCCGAACGTGCTTCAATGGAACGGTCTGCTCGATTTCGAATCTGAATCTTCGAGACTGCGCAGTCCGTTCACACACCAGGCCGACAATCCAGATCGGCAGCCTGAACGACAGTTCCGCCGGACGGCGGAAAAAGGCGGATCCCATGTCCCGCCGTCGTCGACCACAACAATCACATTCGGGGCGATACCCAGCCGGCGTGCATCTCATTTCTGACGCTTGACCCCGCGCCGCTGGCGATTGCTTCCAAAGGAGAAGTCACCACGATGAAGTCGGCGTTTTCATTCCTGCCCAACTGGCCGCTCGCACCGGATGCCGTGTTCTGGGCCGGGCTCGTGTTGTTCGCGGCCGGTCTGTGCGGCGAGCTGTGCTACCGCGCATGGCGGTTGCCGCGCATCACCGGCTATGCGGTGATCGGCCTCGTCGCCGGTTCGTTCGGATTCGGCGTGATCGACGCGAGCACCGACGAAACCTCCCGGCTGCTGATCGACGTCGCGCTCGGGCTGCTGCTGTTCGAGCTCGGCAGCCGTCTCGACCTGAAATGGATTCGCCGCAATCCGTGGCTCATTGCGTCGAGCCTTGCCGAGGCGACACTGACATTCGTGCTCGTGCTGTTCGTGATGCTCGCGCTCGGCGTGTCGGGCATGGTCGCGCTCGTGCTGTCGGCGATCGCGATCGCGACGTCGCCGTCGATGGTGATCCAGCTCAAGACCGAACTGCGCGCGGAAGGGCAGGTGTCGCAGCGCCTCATCACGCTGACCGCGCTGAACAGCGTGTACGCGATCGTGCTGACCAAGCTCGTCACGAGCTGGCTCCACCAGGAGGCGTACGGGAACGTTTTCGCGACGATCCTGCAACCCGTCTACCTGATCGCCGGTTCGTTCATCGTCGCGTACCTGGTCGCGCGTGCATGCAATTACCTGTTCCGCCACATGACCTCGACGATGCGCGACGAGCATTCGTTCGTCGCGCTGTTCGGGCTCGTGATGCTGGCGATCGCGGTGGCGCAGGCGCTGAAGCTGTCGACGCTGCTCACGCTGCTGCTCGCCGGCATCATCGTGAAGAACCTCGAAGCGCGGCCGCAGTTGTGGCCCGAGCATTTCGGCACGGCCGGCTGGCTGCTGACGGTGGTCCTGTTCGTGCTGACGCTCACGTCGTTCACGTGGGGCGACATCGCACTCGGCGGGCTGCTCGCGATCGTGCTGATCGTCACGCGGCTCGTTGCGAAGCTGGCCGGCGTCGTCGCGTTCGCGAAGCCGAGCGGCATCGGGATGAAGCAAGGCATCGCGCTCGGCATCGCGCTCACACCGATGTCCGCGCTGTCGTACCTGCTCGTCGACGACACCTACCAGCTCTATCCGAATTTCGACCCACACCTGCGTGCGATCGTGATGTGCACGATCGTGATCCTGCAGCTCGTCAGCCCGTTCGTCGTCTACCGCTGCCTGTCGGCGGTCAGCGAACGCAGCGACGGCAACTGATTTCCGGAACCTGCCATGGCACTCGAAACTTTCGTCAATTCCGAACCGTTCACGTTCGGCGTCGAACTGGAGATCCAGGTCGTCAACACGCACAACTACGACCTGACCAAGGCGGCATCCGACCTGATGCGCCTGATCCAGGACGAGACCTTCCCCGGCAACATCACGCCCGAAATCACCGAGAGCATGATCGAGCTGTCGACCGGCATCTGCCATTCGCACGAACAGGCGGTCAGCGAGCTGCACGCGATCCGCGACGTGCTCGTGAAGGCGGCCGACCAGCTCAACGTCGGGCTCGCCGGCGGCGGCACGCACGCGTTCCAGCAGTGGAGCGACCGCCAGATCTACGACGCGCCGCGCTTCCAGTACATCTCCGAGCTGTACGGCTATCTCGCGAAGCAGTTCACCGTGTTCGGCCAGCACGTGCACATCGGCTGTCCCGATCCGGACAGCGCGCTGTTCCTGCTGCACTCGATGTCGCGCTTCATTCCGCACTTCATCGCGCTGTCCGCGTCGTCGCCGTTCGTGCAGAACGTCGATACCGGCTTCCATTCGGCGCGCCTGAATTCGGTGTTCGCGTTCCCGCTGTCGGGCCGCGCGCCGTTCGTGCTGACCTGGGACAGCTTCGAGGAGTACTTCACGAAGATGGTCAACACGGGCGTCGTCAACTCGATGAAGGACTTTTACTGGGACATCCGGCCGAAGCCCGGCTACGGGACGATCGAAGTGCGGGTGATGGACACGCCGCTGTCGGTCGATCGCGCGGCCGCGATTGCCTGCTACATCCAGACGCTCGCGCGCTACCTGCTGACCGACCGGCCGCTGAAGCTGTCGGAGGACGACTATCTCGTCTACACATTCAACCGTTTCGAAGCGTGCCGCTTCGGGCTCGAGGGCACCTGCGTCAATCCTCAGACAGGTGAGCGCCGCACGATCGCGGAAGACATCCTCGACACGCTCGACCGGATCGCGCCGCATGCGGCCGCGCTCGGCTCGCGCGCGGCGCTCGACGAGATCGGCGCGCTCGCGAAGGCGCGGGTGAATGACGCATCGTGGTTGAGAACCGTTTTCAAACAGGAAAAATCGCTGAACGAGACGGTCCGTCAGCAGTGCCTGCGCTGGCGTGAATGAAAAAATGTTTTGCAGATTACAGGCTCGACCGCGCGCCGATTCGCTGAACGCCGTTCGACGCCGATTCGTGCGCAGCGCGTCGCCAGTCGTCCTGAAAATCTGTGGATAACCTGATATTCCGCTTCAAAGTCAATGCTCTGCGGGATGGATAACCCGGTGGATCGGTACCATCGGCACGATGGCCGATTCCAACAGGAAAATGTTTGCGCGTTCGGTTGTGGGGTCGGCAGAGATTGCCGGCACAACGAAAAAATCCGGTTATCCAGCGATTTTCCACAGATTGAAGGGGATAACTTAGCTGTGCGATTTTCCGCTCTCGCTTAGAATGTCGGCTTTGCGGACACCGGAACGACCCGTGTCTCACCGGTCGCCGCGAACGCGACCGCCGCGTGTGCCTCGCGACGGCCGTGTCGACGCTCTTCAACGAGCGTCTGTTTTGAGATAGACATTCGATCTCCACACTACGGCTGCTCGGCGATCCGGGCGGCGGCAAAGCGAAAAGACTATGAGCGAAGGCGTTTACGGGAATCAGGCTTCGGGACGTGTGACCCACAGCTTGCTGCGGTTGAGTACGGCCATGCGAAGCCAGGCATGGGATTGGGCGGAAGGTGCAGGCCTCACGCCGACGCAGGGCGAGATCCTCGTGCTGCTGCTGCAACGCAAGGGCCCGATGCGGCTCGGCGAGATCGCCCGCGAGACGCAGCTCACGGCTGCGACCACCAGCGACGCGGTCAGCACGCTCGAGACGAAGGGGCTCGTCGAGAAGCGTCGCGCACTGGACGACGGCCGTGCGCTCGCCGTGCGCCTGTCGGCCCGCGGCCGCACCGCGGCGAAGAAGGCGCTGCAATGGCCTGAATTCCTGACGAAAGCAGTCGGCAAGCTCGGCGCGGACGAGCAGGGCACGCTGTACCGCGCGCTGCTGAAGACGCTGCGCGAGCTGCAGGTGGCCGGTGCGACGCCGCCGCAGCGCATGTGCCTGACGTGCGCGCATTTCCAGCCGGGCAAGCAGTCGAAGAAGACCGTGCATCACTGCGCGGCGCTCGATCTGTCGATGGCCGACAGCGATCTGCGTCTCGACTGTTCGGTGCACGAAGAAGCCGACGCGGCGACGCAAAAGAAGACCTGGAAGTTGTTCGCCGGCTGACGTCCGTCGATCGACCGGGAGGCCGATGATGAACGCTGAAGTGGTGGCGATCCGCCACGTGCATTTCGAGGACCTCGGCAGCTTCGAGCAGGTGCTCGGAGAGCGCGGGCGGCGGGTGCGATACGTCGATGTCGGATCGTCGCGCGTCGAGGCGCTCGACGCGCTCAAGCCGGCGTTGATCGTGATGCTCGGCGGGCCACTCAGCGTGTACGAGGATGCGCAGTATCCGTCGATCGCGCCGCTCGCGGCACTCGTGCGCCAGCGCATCGATGCCGGACTGCCGATCCTCGGCATCTGCCTCGGGGCGCAGTTCATCGCCCGCGCGCTCGGTGCGCGCGTCTATCCGGCTGCGCAGAAGGAACTTGGCTGGGCGCCGCTGACGCTCACCGACGCGGGCCGCGCGTCGCCGCTGCGTCACCTCGACGGCGCGGCGACTTCGATGCTGCACTGGCACGGCGATACGTTCGACCTGCCGGGCGGCGCGATCCATCTTGCATCGACACCGGCGTGCCGCCATCAGGCGTTCGCGTGGGGGCAGCACGTGCTGGCGCTGCAATGTCATCCTGAAATCCGCTCCGACCGCTTCGAACCCTGGCTGATCGGCAACGCCGGCGAAATCGCGTCGACGCCCGGCATCGACGCGCGCCAGTTGCGCGCCGACACCGTTCAGCACGGTCCTGCGCTGGAGACGGCCGCACGACGCATGTTCGGCGAGTGGCTCGACAGCGTCGGGCTTTGATCCCGGGCGAGCGGCACCGCGCGTGACCGGCCCGCGGGCATTGCGGGTCGGCGCACCGCCGCACGCCGCGTGCGCGTTGCCTCGCGGCCGGCTGCACGCCGGCCCTGCCTGACCATCCGCTTACTGCCGAGCCGGCTACGAGCAGGCTTCGAGCCCGCATGCTACGCTGGTCCGCTGTTTCCCTTTCCTGGCGAGCGGCATCCATGACTGCGTTGTTTTCTCCGTTCACGCTGCGCGGCGTGACCCTTCCGAACCGGATCGTGATCTCCCCGATGTGCCAGTACTCGGCCGAGCGCGGCGAGGCGACCGACTGGCACATGATTCACCTCGGCCATCTCGCGCTGTCCGGTGCGGGCTTGCTCTGCATCGAAGCGACCGCCGTTGAACCCGACGGGCGCATCACGGCCGGCGACCTCGGCCTGTGGGACGACGTGACCGAAGCGGCGCTCAAGCCGGTGCTGGCGGCGATCCGCAAGCATTCGCCGGTCCGTGTCGCGATGCAGCTCTCGCATGCGGGGCGCAAGGCGTCGAGCGAGGTGCCGTGGAAGGGTGGCCAGCTCGTGTCCGTCGCCGATGGCGGCTGGCTGCCGCATGCGCCGTCGGCGTTACCGCACAAGGACGGCGAGACGCCGCCGCTCGCGCTCGACGCGGCCGGCCTGAACCGGATCCGCGAGGCGTTCGCTGCCGCAGCGAAGCGCGCCGCGCGCCTCGGCATCGATGCGATCGAGGTGCATGCGGCGCACGGCTATCTGCTGCATCAGTTCCTGTCGCCGCTTTCGAACCAGCGCACCGACGAATACGGCGGCTCGCGAGAAAACCGGATGCGCTTTCCGCTCGAGATCTTCGACATCGTGCGCGCGGCATTTCCGGCGGACCGGCCGGTGGGCGTGCGCGTGTCGGCGACCGACTGGGTCGAGGGCGGCTGGGAACTCGAGGATACGATCGCGTTCGCGCACGAACTGAAGGAGCGCGGCTGCGACTGGATCGACGTGTCGTCCGGCGGCGTGTCGCCGCTGCAGAAGATCCCGCTGTCGCCCGGCTACCAGGTGCCGTTCGCGAAGGCGGTGAAGCGCGCGGTCGGGATGCCGACGATCGCGGTCGGCCTCATCAACGAGCCCGCGCATGCGAACCAGCTGATCGAGGCCGGCGACGCCGATTTCGTCGCGATGGCGCGCGCGATGCTGTACGACCCGCGCTGGCCGTGGCATGCGGCCGCCGAGCTCGGCGCACAGGTGTCGGCGCCGCCGCAGTACTGGCGTTCGCAGCCCCGCGAGCACAAGGCGTTGTTCGGCGACATCGCATTCGGCCAGCGCTGAGCGGCATGCGCGCGATATTGCGCGCGATGTTGAACGAAGCAATCGTGAACGTGTAGGATGCGGGTGATTCGCCGCATGCCCCGACGCGGCACCCACCGGTGCCGCGTTTTCGTTTCGCGCGACGTTGAGTCGCACAAGTCGAAAGCGCGGCTGTCTTCCATTCAAGTCGTCTTCAAAGGATTCGTTCGATGAGTTCACGCAGGATCGCGGTGCGCCGCTCGGGAGTACACGGCAAGGGCGTGTTCGCGGTGGCGCCGATCAAGGCCGGCGAACGCGTAGTGGAATACAAGGGCGAGCGAATTTCGTGGAAGGAAGCGCTGCGCCGCCATCCGCACGACCCGAACGAGCCGAACCATACGTTCTACTTCGCACTGGAAGAGGGCGGCGTGATCGACGGCAAGATCGACGGCAACAGCGCGCGCTGGATCAACCATTCGTGCGCGCCGAACTGCGAGGCCGAGGAGATCGAGGGCCGCGTGTTCATCCATGCGCTGCGCGATATCGGGCCAGAAGAAGAGCTGTTCTACGACTATGGCCTCGTGATCGACGAGAAGCTGACGAAGAAGCTCAAGCGCGAATACGCGTGCCATTGCGGCGCGGCCGCGTGTCGCGGCACGCTGCTCGCCACGCCGGACGACGACGGCAAGAAGAAAAAGAAGAAGGACAGGAAGTCGGAGTCCGACGCGAAGGACAAGAAAAAGAAGAAGTGACCGGCGCGGCCGCGCATCGTGCGCGGCTGCTTCACCTTCACCAGGATGGCCGCCGCGCGGCCGTCCGTCCTGCCCGATACGGGCCAGCACGCGCCTCAGTGCGTCGGCGCGGCGGCCGGCGTCTCGCTCGCCGGCTTCGCGGTGCGCTTGGCGAGCGGCACCCGCACCACGAAACGCGAGCCGCCTCCCGCTGCATCCTCGTACGACACCGTGCCGCCGTGCATCGCGATGATGTCGTGCACGATCGCGAGGCCGAGCCCGGCGCCCGTCTCGACGCCGTTGCCACTCTGCGCATCGCCGCGGAAGAAGCGCTTGAACAGGTCGGCCTGCTGGCTGGCCGGCACGCCCGGGCCGTTGTCCTCGACGACGATCTCGGCGGCTGGCTGGCCGTTCTCGAGCGCGCCGCGTGCGACGTTCACCGTGATCCGCGCGCCCGCCGGCCGTGCGAGCGGCACGTATTTCAGCGCATTGTCGAGCAGGTTCGCGATCACTTCGCGCAGCAGCACGGGGTTGCCGCGCACGTTCAGCGTTTCGTCTTCGCCGGGATCGTCGCTGCGCTGGAAGCCGAGATCGACATGCGAGGCGAGTGCGCGCGGCACCCACTCGGCGCCCGTCTCGAACGCCATCGCGGCCAGGTCGACGTCGACGAAACGCGCGGCCTGTTCGCCCGGCTCCGCACGCGCGAGCGACAGCAGCTGGTTCGACAGCCGCACCGCGCGGTCGGCGGCCGCGCGCAGTTCGCGCACGGCGGCGTAGGTCTGCTGCGGGTCGCGCGCGACGGCGGCCTGTTCCGCATGCAGCTTCACGGCCGTGAGCGGCGTGCGCAACTGGTGCGCGGCATCGGCGATGAACTTGCGCTGCGCGTCGAGCGCGGTCTTCAGGCGGCCGAGCAGCGCGTTCATCGCGCTCGTCAGCGGCCGGATCTCGAGCGGCACGTCGGTTTCGTCGACCGGCTCCAGCGACGTGTGGGTCTGCCGGTTCAGCGAATCGGCGAGATGCGTGAGCGGGCCGAGCTGCTGGTTCACGACCCGCCACACGATGCCCCAGCCCGCGAGCAGCAACAGCAACAGCGGCATCATGATCGCGACGAGGAATTCGGCCGCGATCCGGTAACGGTGGCGCACCGGCTGCGCGACTTCGACCACCATCGGCTTGCCGCCCTCGACATTGTCGACACGCACCTGCGCGACGCGCACCGCGCGATTGTCGTACTCGGCCTCGAACACGTACGCGTGATGCATGCGGCGCACGTTGATGCCGCGCAGCGGCAGCTTCGGGTCGCCGGCGAGTTCCTGTTCGCCGTCGCTGATCCGGTAGATCAGCGCTTCCGCCGGATCGGAGAACATCGCCTGCGCGAGCGGCGGCACCGTGAACGGCGCGTCGGGGCCGGCGATCTGGATCTGTTTGGAGATGGCGGTGGCGAGATCGGCGAGCGAGCGGTCGATCACGTGCTGCGTGTATTGCCACGCGAGCCAGTAGGCGATCAGGCCGCTCATCAGCGCGAGCATCGACAGCGGCGCGGCGAGGCGCCGAAGCAGCGAGCGGCGCAGGCTGGTGGTGACAGCCGGATCAGAAGACATTTCGACGGGCAAATGGATAAGCGCCGCTCACGGGGAGCGGCGCGGACGTGCGTCGGACGGCGACGCGGGCAGGGCGGCTTGCCGGCGGCACGCGGCCGGCCGGCGTGCGGCGCCGCTCAGACGCTCGCGGTCTGGCGGATTTCCTGCAGCAGGTAGCCGAAGCCGCGCACCGTGACGATTTCGACACGGCACTGCTCCAGTTTCTTGCGCACCCGGTGCACGTAAACTTCGATCGCGGTGTCGCCGAGATCGCCGCCGAAGTGCGTGAGGTGATCCTGCAGCTGGGCCTTGCTGACCACACGGCCGTGACGCAGCAGCAGCATTTCGAGCACCGCGAATTCGCGCGGCGACAGTTCCAGCGGCTTGTCGTCGTTGAAGATGCGGCGATCGACGCCCGACAGGCGGACGCCGCCGAGCGACACTTCCGGACGCGGCATGTCGCTGTGCGGGCCGCTGCGGCGCATCACCGCGCGGATGCGCGCTTCGAGCTCGGCCGGCTCGAACGGCTTGAGCATGTAATCGTCGGCGCCGGAGTTCAGGCCCTGAATCCGGTCGTTCAATTCGTCGCGCGCGGTCAGCACGATGACCGGCGTGTGGCGATTGGTCTGGCGAAAGCGTGTGAGCAGCGTCATACCGTCGATGCCCGGCAGGCCGAGGTCGAGGATCACGAGTTCGTGGCGGTTTTGTGCCAGCGCCTGTTCGGCAAAGATGCCGTCATGCACCATGTCGACGGTGAAGCCAGCCTGCTCGAGGCTGCTCTGGATACCGCGTGCGATGGGGCGGTCGTCTTCGATCAGAAGGAGTCGCATGAAGTTCGCTCAAGTACAATGGGTTGGCGGTTCAGGCACGCGGACAGCACGACGCCGTTTCCACAGGGGCGACGCATCGCCTGACAATCAAGCATGGCGGCCAGCGAACGATTAAATCCAATCATGTCCGATATTTCGATTCACGACCTCGAAGCCGCGATCAATTTCTGGCGCGCCCGCTCGCCGTCGAGCGGCGACGAACTCAAACTCTGCGAAGAGGCCAGCGCGCTCTCCAAGCCGTATGCGCTGCTGATTGTACAGCGCGAAGGCGCGCTGCAACTGGAAGGTTTGGACCCCAAGGCGCGGAAAGCGTACGAGACTTACGTGCGCCTTAAGGATGGCTTGGAAAGCTGAAGGCTTTCGCTGAGTACATCCTAGAAAACGTTCATCGAAATGAAAAGTTGACGCGCCGCGCGTCGAAAGATGCGCGGCGGTAGAGGAAGGTCTCAGGCGGCCGGATTGGTGTGTGCGCACACCTGGTCGATGAACGTTGCGAGCGCGATGTCGCGTTCGGTCAGGCCGTCCGCGTCGTGGGTCGACAGCGTCACGTCGACGCGGTTGTACACGTTGAACCATTCCGGATGGTGGTTCATTTCCTGCGCCTTGATCGCGACACGCGTCATGAAGCCGAAGGCCTCGTTGAAATCGGCAAAGCGCAGGCTGCGCTGGATCGCGTCGCGGCCCGGCACGGCCGTCCAGTGAGGCAGGCCTTCGAGTCGGGTCTTGCGTTCTTCTGATGTGAGCTTGTGAATCATGTTGCACCTCGTTCGGTAACGGCGCCCGCACGCGGGCAGAGGCCACGCGGCAAAACCGGTACCGGTCATTGTTTCATAGTTGCGGGATGGCCATCCGGCAACGGGCATCCGGAAGCGGGCGCCGGCGCGCGAATCATGCCGGCGTGGCCCGCGGCCTTACGCGTCGGCGTCGTCCGGCCAGCCTTCGCCCGTGCCGCGATGCAGCACGAGATCGCGGTCGACCACCGCGCCGGCCGGGAACTCGGACAACGGGGCCAGCCGGTCGGCCAGCGCACGGCCATCGACGTCAGCCAGCGCGAACAACTGCGCGAAATCATCGATCACGAAGTAGGTCTTCTGGAACGTGTCGATCCGGTAGCGCGTGCGCATCACGCGCTCGAGGTCGAAACCGAGCCGGTTCGGCGCCGCGCTTTCGAGGCTGTACAGGCTCTCGCCCTTGCTCGACACGATCCCGGCGCCGTAAATCGACAGTCCGTTCGTGCCATTCGTGTCGCGGATCAGTCCGAACTCCACCGTATACCAGTAGAGGCGCGCCAGGCGCGCGAGCGCCGCTTCGTCGTCCGCGACCGCGAGCGCGGTGCGGCCGTATGCCTGCATGTAGTCAGCGAACACCGGCTCGATCAGGAGCGGCACGTGGCCGAACAGGTCGTGGAAGCAGTCGGGTTCCTGCAGGTAGTCGAGCTGATCGGGGCGGCGCATCCACCAGGTGACCGGAAACCGCCGGTTCGCGAGGTGCTCGAAGAACACGCGATCGGGCACGAGGCCCGGCACGGCGACGATCTCCCAGCCGGTGGCCGGCTTCAGCTGGCGATTCACGTCGGCGAACGACGGCACGCGATCGGCCGGCAGGTCGATCTTCCAGAGCCCTGCGATGAACGCGCCGCATGCGCGTCCGCGCAGCAGCGCCGACTGGCGCGCATAGAGCTGCTGCCACACCGCGTGGTCGACCTGGCCGTAGCGTTCGAGCGGCTGGTCGATGGTGAAATCGGCGCGGGTTTCGAGGCCCGCGTCGAACTGCTCCTGCAGTTTCGCGGTGACGACGGTGGACATGGTGAGGCTCTGCACGCTGTGGTTGGGAACCATGCAAGTGTAGAGCGAGTGGCGTGCGGAATGAGCGCAAAGATGGCGTGAATTCGCCTGTTGATGCGATAATCGCGCATCAAAACAGGAATCAATGCGGAGAACGCTCATGCTGGAACTCGATCACTTCGATCTCGCGCTTCTCGACGTGCTGCAGCGCTTCGGCCGTGCGACGCACCAGCAGCTCGGCGAGGAGGTGCCGCTGTCGCCGTCGCAGATCGGCCGGCGGCTGCAGCGGCTCGAGGCGGCCGGCGTGATTGAAGGCTACCGCGTGATGCTGCGCCCCGAAAAGCTCGGGCTCGGCGTCACGGCGTTCACGAGCCTGAAGCTCAAGCACCACGGCGATTCGATCATCGAGCAGTTCCAGCAACAGATCGACGTGTTGCCCGAAGTGCTCGAATGTCATGCGGTGGTCGGCGACGCCGACTATCTGCTGCGGATCGTCGCGCCGGATCTCAACGCGCTGTCCCAGTTCGTGATGAAGAAGCTGATGCGCGTGCCGGGCGTCGACAGCGTGCGCTCGAACATCGTGCTGACGACCTTCAAGCGCAACGGCGCGCTGCCGCTCGCGCACCTGGCGCCCGGCGCCGCCTGACGCGGCGGCCGGGCCGGCGGCGGGGCGCGAGGCGCCGCCGCGGACAGGGCCAGATCAGGCCGCTTCGGATCGTGCGTCGGCGTTCAGCAGGTCGACGTACGCGACCGCGACGAGATCCTCCTGCGCCACGCCGAGCTTCTCGAACACGTCATGGGCCTCGGCTTCGCCGCCGGCTTCGTCGTCGTCGGGACCGAGCACCACTTCCAGTTCGATGAAGTCGCCGAGGCCGTCGACGCGGTCGAGATGGATTCGCGTGCGGCCGACGAGGTACACGTGCCGTTCCTTCGTCACGATTCCGCGCGTGGTGAGCGCGGTCGCGAGCAGCGAGTGCATCGCGTCCGGGTTCGTCACCGGGCTGCGCGTGTAGTACGACGCCTTCGGCCCGTCACGGTCGTCGCGCTGGTAGAAGATCAGTTCGGCCGGCGTGCCGTCCTCGAAGCGGCGCAGCTTCAGCCGGCCGCGCGGCACGTCGTAGAAGAAATCCTGCTGGCGGTAGAAGAGCGGCGCTTCGGCGGCGAGCCTGGCCGCCTGTTCGCGCAGCCGGTCGAATTCGCGGGCGCGGGCTTTGATCTCGATGTTGCGGGCCATGCGGGTCTCCTTCAATCAGGGGTCTCGCGGTGTGCGAAGGCACAATCTAGCAAAAAGCCTGCGATGGTGGCGTGACGCGCAAGCGGGAAGCGGCGACGCGATGCGGGGCACGCGATTCGAGCCCGTTCGCGATAACACCCGTCACCTGCGGGCGTCGATTGGACACCCGCGGCGCGTCGCACGCCTGCGTCCTGAGCCCGATGCACGACCGGCCGCATCGGCATCAGCGGCATTCATATCGCCCATTGGGTCTCGATCAGCCGCAGCGCGGCGGCGATCGCCGGTTCGGCGCGCCGCGCGGCGAGCGTCACGAAGGTCAGCTCGGTCGGCACCGTCACGTGTTCGACGATGGCCAGCGCATGCGCGTGCGCTTCGGCCAGCGCGGTCGAGTCGCGCGCGAGCGTCAACCCGATCCCCGATTTCACGAGATCGAGCATCGATTGCTCCTGGTCGACCTCGGCGACCTTCACAGGTTGCGCGCCGGCCGCCGCGAACAGCCGCGACAGCAGCCGGTGATGGGCGGACGCCGGCGGCGTCCAGATCCACGGCAGCGCAGCGAGCGCGCGCCAGTCGTGCGCGCGCTGCACGCGCTCCTTCCAGCCGGCCGGCGCGAGCACGCGGTACTGGAAACGTGTGAGCGTGATCGTGTGGAACAGCGTGTCGTCGCGCGGATCGTCCTCGTCGGGCCGGCCGATGTAATAGCCGACGTCGAGCGCCTGCGCACGCACCTGTTCGAGCACCCAGCCGGACATCCCGTGCCGTAATGCGGTTTCTATCTGCGGATGGGTTTCGACCAGCGCGCGCAGGAAGCCGCCGAGCCGCAGGAAGCCGGGATCGAGGATCGTGCCGATCCGCAGCCGGCCGCGCACCTCGTGCCGCAGCGCAGCAGCGGCGCGCTGCACGTCGGCGGCCGCGGCCAGCGCGCGCTCGGCGTGCGGCAGCAGGGTCTGGCCGTCGCGCGTGAGCGCAAGCCCGCGCGACGTGCGCGTAAACAGCGTGACGCCGAGCGTTTCCTGCAGATGCTTGATCTGCAGGCTGACGGCCGGCTGCGTCAGGTGCAGCTGCACGGCGGCGCGCGTCAGGTTGCCTTCGCGGGCGACCGTCGCGAACGCACGGAGCAGGGTGAGATCCATCGTCGTGATATGAGTGCAGCTTATAACGCGATTCAGCATAACTCATTGGATCGGCGGCGGGCGGCCGGAGTACGCTTCATCGACCGCATCGCCCGCGCCGCACTATGCTGAAAGCGACGCGCGGAATCGCGCGCGCGGTGCACAACAATTGATGGAGACACTCGTGAGTACTCAACGCACGCTCGAGGGCGAGTTCGATTACGTGATCGTCGGCGCGGGCACCGCGGGCTGCGTGCTCGCGAACCGCCTGACCGAGGATCCCGAGATCCGCGTGCTGCTGCTCGAGGCCGGCGGCAAGGACGACTATCACTGGATCCACATCCCGGTCGGCTATTTGTATTGCATCGGCAATCCGCGCACCGACTGGCTGTACAAGACGCAGCCCGAGGCGGCGCTCAACGGCCGCGCGCTGTCGTACCCGCGCGGCCGCGTGCTCGGCGGCTGCTCGTCGATCAACGGGATGATCTACATGCGCGGCCAGCGCGAGGACTACGACAGCTGGGCGCAGGAAACCGGCGACGCCGGCTGGTCGTGGGACAGCGTGCTGCCGATCTTCAAGCGCAGCGAGGATCACCACGCGGGCGCGAGCGATGCGCACGGCGCAGGCGGCTACTGGCGTGTCGAGAAGCAGCGGCTGCGCTGGGAGATCCTCGAATCGTTCGCACAGGCCGCGCAGCAGACGGGCATCCCGGCGACCGACGATTTCAACCGCGGCGACAATGCCGGGGTCGGCTATTTCGAGGTGAACCAGAAGCGCGGTGTGCGCTGGAATACGTCGAAGGCGTTCCTGCGGCCTGCGATGACGCGCCCGAACCTGACGGTGATCACCGGCGCGCATGCGCAGCGCGTGATCTTCGACGGGCGGCGCGCGGTCGGCGTCGAATATCGCGGCGGTGGCACCGACTACGTCGCGCGCGCGCGGGCCGAAGTGCTGCTCACCTCCGGCGCGGTGAATTCGCCGCAGCTGCTCGAATTGTCGGGCATCGGCGCGGGCGCACGGCTGCAGGCGCTCGGCATCGACGTCGTGCAGGATCTGCCGGGTGTCGGCGAGAACCTGCAGGATCACCTGCAGTTGCGGATGGCATTTCGCGTCGAAGGCGTGCGCACGCTCAACACGCTGTCCGCGCACTGGTGGGGCAAGCTGATGATCGGCGCCGAATACGCACTGCTGCAGCGCGGGCCGATGTCGATGGCGCCGTCGCAGCTCGGCGCGTTCGCGAAGTCTGATCCGGACGATCCCGCGCTCACGCGCCCCGATCTCGAATACCACGTGCAACCGCTGTCGCTGGAGCGTTTCGGCGAGCCGCTGCACGGCTTCAACGCCTTTACGGCGTCCGTCTGCCATCTGCGGCCGAGCTCGCGCGGCAGCGTGCACATCGCGAGCCCCGATGCGGGCGCGGCGCCGTCGATCGCACCGAACTATCTGTCGACCGACCACGATCGTCATGTCGCGGCGAATGCGCTGCGCCTCACGCGGCGTATCGCGTCCGCGCCGGCGCTCGCGCGCTACCAGCCGGAAGAGATCCTGCCGGGCAAGCGGTACCAGACCGAAGCCGAACTGATCGAAGCGGCGGGTGCGGTCGGTACGACGATCTTCCATCCCGTCGGTACGTGCCGGATGGGGCGCACGGATGACGAGCGTGCCGTCGTCGACAGCCGGCTGCGCGTGCGCGGCATCGCCGGGCTGCGAATCGTCGATGCATCGGTGATGCCGTTCATCACGTCGGGCAACACGAATTCGCCGACGCTGATGATCGCCGAGCGCGCGAGCGACATGATCCGCGCCGATCGACGTGCTGCGCACGACGCGACGCAGGTGCGAACGGAAGCGACGATGACGGCTGCATGACGCCACGCTGACAGGCACGACAGCGGGCCGTCATGCGGGTGCCCGCTGATTCGCTATGCGAAACAAGCCGGCGTGCGGATCGCAACGGATCGACGACACGCAATGCGATCGTGCCGCAAGCCGCGCATTGCGCGCGCCTTCTCGTTGCGCGACGACATGACGCGCGGCGTAACGTGCCCGCGTTCGCGCAGGCACGCGTCGTGCGATTGAGCGACCTTCGATGATGCGCGCGTCAAAAAAAACGCGTCGAAATTCGCGCTCAGCCGCGT
The DNA here is from genome assembly GCF_902499115.1 of Burkholderia diffusa. Taxonomy (GTDB): domain Bacteria; phylum Pseudomonadota; class Gammaproteobacteria; order Burkholderiales; family Burkholderiaceae; genus Burkholderia; species Burkholderia diffusa. Next base: position 103,754 of record NZ_CABVPN010000017.1, on the reverse strand, counting down.
GTCATATGGCGGCCAGCCCTATAAGTGCAAATCCCGATGATTGCACTGCACCAACGGCGCGACAATGTTGCGCAGTGTGCATACGCGTCGGCGCGGGAGACCACCCTCGAGGCGTAATTCGGCGCCCGGGGGGCAGCCCGCTGATCCGCGGACCTGTTCGCGGACGCTTCTCGCGAATCTTCCCGGTGCTTCGCCTGACTTCGTACGGAAGGGAACATGATTCTCGGCGACACGATTCTCGAAACACGCGGACTGACGAAGGAATTCAGGGGCTTCACCGCCGTGAACGGTGTCAACCTGCGTGTGCGGCGCGGTGCGATCCATGCGTTGATCGGACCGAACGGCGCGGGCAAGACCACCTGCTTCAACCTGCTCACCAAGTTCCTGACACCGACGGCCGGCCAGATCGTATTCAACGGCATCGACATCACCGACGAGCGGCCCGCGCAGGTTGCACGACGCGGCGTCATCCGCTCGTTCCAGATCTCGGCCGTGTTCCCGCACCTGACCGCGCTGCAGAACGTGCGTATCGGCCTGCAGCGCGCGCTCGGCACCGAATTCCATTTCTGGCGCAGCGAACGCACGCTGAAGCGGCTCGACGACCGCGCGATGGACCTCCTCACGCAGGTCGGCCTCACCGATTTCGCGCAGGTGCCGACCGTCGAGCTCGCATACGGCCGCAAGCGCGCGCTCGAGATCGCGACCACGCTCGCGATGGAACCCGAACTGATGCTGCTCGACGAGCCCACGCAGGGGATGGGCCACGAGGACGTCGATCGCGTGACCGCGCTGATCAAGAAGGTCGCGAGCGGCCGCACGATCCTGATGGTCGAGCACAACATGAACGTGATCGCGGGCATCTCCGACACGATCACCGTCCTGCAACGCGGCGAGGTGCTGGCCGAAGGCTCGTATGCGGAAGTGTCGAAGAATCCGCTCGTGATCGAGGCCTACATGGGCAGCGCCGACGCGGCGCTCGCGGGGGCGCACGCATGAAGCACAGCGAACGGGAGGAACGCGAATTGAGCGGCGTCGAGAGCGGTACGCCCGCGCTGGAGATCACGGGCCTGGAGGCCTGGTACGGGGAATCCCACATATTGCACGGCGTCGACCTGACGGTGCATCGCGGCGAGGTCGTCACGCTGCTCGGCCGCAACGGCGCGGGCCGCACGACGACGCTGCGCGCGATCATGGGCCTCACGGGCCGCCGCAGCGGGTCGATCAAGGTCGCGGGCAACGAGACGATCGGCCTCGCGACGCACCGCATCGCGCATTTCGGCATCGGCTACTGCCCGGAGGAGCGCGGGATCTTCTCGAGCCTGTCGTGCGAGGAGAACCTGATGCTGCCGCCGCCGATCGGGCCGCGCGACCACGCGATGTCGATCGACGAGATCTACACGATGTTCCCGAACCTCGCGTCGCGCCGGCAGAGCCAGGGCACACGGCTGTCCGGCGGCGAGCAGCAGATGCTCGCGGTCGCGCGGATCCTGCGCACCGGCGCGAACCTGCTGCTGCTCGACGAGATTTCCGAAGGCCTCGCGCCGGTGATCGTGCAGGCGCTGGCGCGGATGATCGTCGCGCTGAAGGCGCGCGGCTACACGATCGTGATGGTCGAACAGAATTTCCGCTTCGCGGCACCGCTTGCCGACCGGTTCTACGTGATGGAGCATGGCAGCATCGTCGAGCATTTCCGCGCGGCCGAACTGGAAAGCAAGATGCCCACCCTGCACGACCTGCTCGGGGTGTGACGCCGCCCCGTCTCTCTCGCCGCTAGCCGTGGCGGCTTCGAACAACCACAACGCATCAGAACAACAGGAGACGTCAATGAAAATGAAGACCCTCGCACACGCCTGTCTCGCACTCGCGACTGCCGCGTTCACCACCGGCGCCGCGCAGGCCGCGGATACCGTGAAGATCGGTTTCATCACCGACATGTCGGGGCTTTACGCCGATATCGACGGGCAGGGCGGCCTCGAGGCGATCCGCATGGCGGTTGCCGACTTCGGCGGCAAGGTGCTCGGCAAGCCGATCGAGGTCGTCTATGCCGATCACCAGAACAAGGCCGACATCGCCGCGTCGAAGGCGCGCGAATGGATGGACCGCGGCGGGCTCGACCTGCTGGTCGGCGGCACGAACTCCGCCACCGCGCTCGCGATGAACCAGGTCGCGGCCGAGAAGAAGAAGGTCTACATCAACATCGGCGCGGGCGCCGACACGCTGACCAACGAGCAGTGCACGCCGTACACGGTCCACTACGCGTACGACACGATGGCGCTCGCGAAGGGCACCGGCTCGGCGGTGGTGAAGCAGGGCGGCAAGAGCTGGTTCTTCCTGACCGCCGACTACGCGTTCGGCAAGGCGCTCGAGAAGAACACGTCGGATGTCGTGAAGGCGAACGGCGGCCAGGTGCTCGGCACGGTGCGCCACCCGCTGTCGGCGTCGGACTTCTCGTCGTTCCTGCTCCAGGCGCAGTCGTCGAAGGCGCAGATCCTCGGCCTCGCGAACGCGGGCGGCGACACGATCAACTCGATCAAGGCCGCGAAGGAATTCGGCATCACGAAGACGATGAAGATCGCCGCGCTGCTGATGTTCATCAACGACGTGCACAGCCTCGGCCTGGAGACGACGCAGGGCCTCGTGCTGACCGACAGCTGGTACTGGAACCGCGACGCGGCATCGCGCCAGTGGGCGCAGCGCTACTTCGGCAAGATGAAGAAGATGCCGTCGAGTCTGCAGGCGGCCGACTATTCGTCGGTGACGACGTACCTGAAGGCCGTGCAGGCGGCCGGCACGACCGACTCCGACAAGGTGATGGCCGAGCTGAAGAAGATGAAGATCAACGACTTCTACGCGAAGGGCTTCATTCGCCAGGACGGCAGCATGATTCACGACATGTATCTGATGGAAGTGAAGAAGCCGTCGGAATCGAAGGAGCCGTGGGACTACTACAAGGTGCTCGCCACGATTCCGGGCGACCAGGCATTCGGCACCAAGCAGGAATCGCGCTGCGCGATGTGGAAGTAAGCGCGACATAGCGGCGCGTGGTGGCGGCCGCAGCGATGTGCCCGCTGCGCCGCCCGTGCGCGCGACGGCTTGAACGTTGCGCGCGCAACGAAACTCATTCTGACGGCTAAGTCGATGGAAATCTTTGGCATTCCGTTGCCGGCGATGCTGAGCCAGTTGCTGCTCGGGCTCGTCAACGGCTCGTTCTACGCGATCCTGAGCCTCGGGCTCGCGGTGATCTTCGGGCTGCTCAACGTGATCAACTTCGCGCACGGCGCGCTGTTCATGCTGGGCGCGATGCTCGCGTGGATGGGGCTGTCGTACTTCGCGTTGCCGTACTGGGCGATGCTCGTGCTCGCGCCGCTGATCGTCGGTGCGTTCGGGATCCTGATCGAGCGTTCGATGCTGCGCTGGCTGTACAAGCTCGATCACCTGTACGGGCTGCTGCTCACGTTCGGGCTCACGCTGGTCGTCGAAGGCGTGTTCCGGTCGATCTACGGATCGTCCGGCCAGCCGTACGACGTGCCGTCGCAGCTGTCCGGCGCGACCAATCTCGGCTTCATGTTCCTGCCGAACTACCGCGCGTGGGTGGTCGTCGCGTCGCTCGCGGTGTGTCTCGCGACCTGGTTCGTGATCGAGAAGACGCGCCTGGGCGCCTATCTGCGCGCCGGCACCGAGAACCCGAAACTCGTCGAGGCGTTCGGCGTGAACGTGCCGATGATGATCACGCTCACCTATGGCTTCGGGGTCGCGCTCGCGGCGTTCGCGGGCGTGCTCGCGGCGCCGGTGATCCAGGTGTCGCCGCTGATGGGCCAGCCGATGATCATTACCGTGTTCGCGGTGGTCGTGATCGGCGGGATGGGCTCGATCCTCGGCTCGATCATCACCGGCCTGCTGCTCGGCGTGATCGAGGGCTTCACGCGCGTGTTCTATCCGGAAGCATCGGCCACGGTCGTGTTCGTGATCATGGCGATCGTGCTGCTGTTCCGCCCGGCGGGCCTGTTCGGCAAGGAAAAATGATGCAGAGAAAAGTGCTCTACGGCGTGCTGCTCGCGGCACTGCTCGTCGCGCCGTTCATCGGTGCGTATCCGGTGTTCGTGATGAAGGTGCTCACGTTCGCGCTGTTCGCGGCCGCGTTCAACCTGCTGATCGGCTATACGGGGCTGCTGTCGTTCGGTCATGCGATGTTCCTCGCGACCGCCGGCTATGTGACCGGCTATGCGATCCAGACGCTCGGCTTCACGCCGGAGCTCGGCGTGCTGGTCGGTACCGTTGCCGCGACGCTGCTCGGGCTCGTCGTCGGCCTGTTCGCGATCCGCCGGCAGGGCATCTACTTCGCGATGATCACGCTCGCGTTCGCGCAGATGGTCTACTTCATCTACCTGCAGGCGCCGTTCACGCACGGCGAGGACGGCCTGCAGGGCGTGCCGCGCGGGCACCTGTTCGGGGTCGTCGACCTGTCGAACGACGTCGCGCTCTACTACGTCGTACTCGCGGTGATCGTCGCGGCGTGCGCCTTCATCGTGCGGATCGTGCACTCGCCGTTCGGCCAGGTGCTCGTCGCGATCAAGGAGAACGAGGCGCGCGCGATCTCGCTCGGCTACGATACCGATCGCTTCAAGCTGCTCGCGTTCATCCTGTCGGCCGGGCTCGCGGGGCTGGCCGGTTCGCTGAAGGTGCTGGTGCTCGGTTTCGAGACGCTGTCCGACGCGTACTGGACGATGTCGGGCCTCGTCGTGCTGATGACGCTCGTCGGCGGGATGGGCACGCTGTTCGGCCCGTTGCTCGGCGCGGCGCTGATCGTCGCGCTGGAGGACCGGCTCGGCGACATCGGCGAATGGCTCGCGTCGGCGACCGGCATCGGCTGGTTCCACTCGCTCGGCGAATCGGCGACGATCGTCACGGGGCTGATCTTCATCGCATGCGTGCTTGCGTTCCGGCGCGGGATCGTCGGCGAGATGGTCGCGCGGGTGAAGACGCTCAGGCCGTCCTGATTGCATCGCAGCGGCCGTTGCGGCGCGTTGATGCGAAGCACCATCCGGCGCAGCCGGGAAGGGCGTTTCGGCGGCCTCGCGCCGGTGCCGCGCGGCAAGGCTGGTGCCCCATTTTCGTGCGGCGATGCACCATAGGGGTAAATGCTAAGTTGTCGCAGGGTGAAAGGTCCTTTAATCTTCGTTTCAGTTCTGATGCACCGCGAAACGAATTTGCAGGTGGAGAACGAGGAGACAATCGAGGCACAAAGTGCCCGGACCCCAAAAGCGCTGTTGGACGGAATCCAACAGCGCTTTTTCATTTGGTGCGCGAATTTCCGTTGCTGGTGCAAAGGCGTGCCGCCACATTCTGGCCGACCGCGCTCGCGTCTCATCCCGTCTTCCTCCGTTTTCGTCCTTCCTTCCTGCCGGTCGATCGCCGCTGGCGCGCAGCCACGTGCATTGCCGTCCGGGCTTACCCGGTTGGCGTGCGCAAAAAGCGTCCGTTACACTCAGCTTTCGCCGACCGTGCGGTCGGGAAAACGGTCGGCAGTTCTCCTACAAGCAAAATGCAGAAGAGGGAGTGCGGTTGGATGAGAAGCGCGGGACGATGGATCGGGGTGCAAGGGGCGGCTGGCGCCGCTCGTTCGGGGTCGGCGGTGCACGGACATACCCCGGCGTTCACGAGCCGTCCTGCGGCCGGCATGCGCGTTCCGGTGCGATTTGCCGGCACGACGGTCTCCGCGGTCGTTGCGTTCGCATCCGACGTGTCGTTCGCGTTCGCATGAACGGCCGATTTTTCGATCCTGCATCGCCCGCTTGCGGAGCCGAACCCGGCCCGGCCGGCCGACCTTCCGATGATCGTTGCGTCCGCATCGATCGTGTCTCGCGCAACGTCGCATTTCTCCGGTTGGTTCATCCAGACGACATTACTGCCGCGCATCGTGGCGGTCGCACGACCGTTTCGGAACGCGCCGCGGCGCGTGCGCGCGCGGTATCACCGGGGCTTGATGGCGGTTCAGGCGTTTCACGGGAAAACGAGTGTAGGCGCGGTACGGCGAGATAGTTAAATTATTAACTTGTTTGAGGACCGGGAGCCGCCCGAGCGACCCGCGGATTTTTCGAGCAGCGTTTGGAGACAACGTAAATGAAGATGAATCGATGGATGGAGGTTCTGCTTGCCGCGGGCCTCGTGTGCGCGGCGGCCACGGCGTCGGCGCAGGTGAAGATCGGTGTAACGCTGTCGGCCACCGGGCCGGCCGCGTCGCTCGGGATTCCGGAAAAGAACACGATCGCGCTGCTGCCGAAGGAAATCGCGGGCAAGAGCGTCCAGTACATCGTGCTCGACGATGCGTCCGACACGAGCCGCGCGGTGCAGAACGTGCGCAAGCTGATCGACGAGGATCATGTCGACGCGATCATCGGTTCGTCCGTCACGCCGAATTCGCTCGCGATGCTCGATCCGATATCGCAGGGCAAGACGCCGACGATCTCGCTCGCGGCGAGCGCGCAGATCATCTCGCCGATGGACGCGAAGCGCGCATGGATGTTCAAGGTGCCGCAGAACGACCAGCTGATGGCCGATGCGATCGCCGGCTACATGGCGAAGCACGGCGTGAAGACGGTCGGCTTCATCGGCTTCGCCGATGCGTACGGCGACAGCTGGTACAACACGTTCAATGCGGCTGCCGCGAAGAACGGGCTGAAGGTCGTGTCGAACGAGCGTTACAACCGCACCGACGCGTCGGTGATGGGGCAGGTGCTGAAGCTGATGGGCTCGAATCCCGATGCGGTGCTGATCGCCGGGTCCGGCACGCCGGCCGCGCTGCCCGCCAAGACGCTGAAGGAGCGTGGCTACAAGGGCAAGGTGTATCAGACGCACGGCGTCGCGAACAACGACTTCCTGCGCGTGTGCGGCAAGGATTGCGAGGGCGAGATCCTCCCGGCCGGCCCGGTGCTCGTGACCGACCAGCTGCCCGATTCGAACCCGGTGAAGAAGCCGGCGCTCGGCTACAAGGCCGCGTACGAGAAGGCGTACGGCGCGGGGTCGCTGTCGACCTTCGGCGGCCACGCATGGGATGCGGGGCTGTTGCTGCAGCGTGTGATCCCGGAAGCGCTGAAGAAGGGCCAGCCGGGCACCGAGGCGTTCCGCGAGGCGCTGCGCGCGTCGCTCGAGAGCGTGAAGGACCTGCCCGTGTCGCACGGCGTGATCAACACGACGCCGACCGATCACAACGGCTTCGACACGCGTGCGCGCGTGATGGTGCAGATCGTCGACGGCAAGTGGAAGCTGCAGGCCGAGTAAGCACCACGTGAAACCGGCGGGCGCGGCGCGAACGGCGCCGTGCGCGCCGTCGGCAACGGAGCGGGCCTGACGGGCCGCTCCCGTGCCGCATGGAATCACCGGGGCCCGCCGCGTGGCGCCCGACGCGCCGATTTTGCCGTTCGTGCGCCGCGGCCATTCCCGTCTTTCGTTTCTTCGCAGCATTTTCGATACCCGAAACGTATGGATCTCTCGATTGCGGCGATCCTCGCGCAAGACGGCATCACGACCGGCGCCATTTATGCATTGCTGTCGTTGGCGCTCGTGCTGGTGTTTTCCGTCACGCGGGTGATCTTCATTCCCCAGGGCGAATTCGTCGCCTACGGTGCGCTCACGCTTGCGGCGCTGCAGGCGCAGAAATTTCCCGCCACCTGCTGGCTGCTGTTCGTGATGGGCATCGCGTGCTTCCTGCTGGAAGTCGGTGGCCTGATCCGCCATCGCGAACGCCGTCATCAGCTCGGCCGCACGCTCGCGACGCTCGGCAGCCGCTACGTGCTGCTGCCGCTCGCGGTGTTCGCGATTACGCGCGGCTTTGCCGCGCAGCCGATGCCGATGCTTGCACAAATCGCGCTGACGCTCGCGATCGTCGTGCCGATGGGGCCGTTCGTCTACCGGCTCGTCTATCAGCCGATCGCCGAAGGCACGACACTCCTGCTGCTGATCGTGTCCGTCGCCGTCCATTTCGCGATGGTCGGCCTCGGGCTCGTGATGTTCGGGGCGGAAGGCTCGCGCACCAACGGCTTCGCGGATGCGTCGCTGTCGGTCGGCAGCATGACGGTGTCGGTACAGAGCATCCTCGTGGTCGTGACCGCGCTGGTGCTGATCGGCGCGCTCTACGTGTACTTCGGCCGCACGATCGCCGGCAAGGCGCTGCGTGCGACATCCGTGAACCGGCTCGGCGCGCGGCTCGTCGGCATCGGCACGACCGAAGCAGGGCGGCTCGCGTTCACGCTGGCGGCCGGGCTCGGTGTGCTGTCCGGCATCCTCGTCGGTCCGCTGACGACGATCTATTACGACTCCGGCTTCCTGATCGGCCTGAAGGGTTTCGTCGGCGCGATCATCGGCGGGCTGGTCAGCTATCCGCTCGCGGCCGCCGGCTCGCTGCTGGTCGGCGTGCTCGAATCGTATTCGTCGTTCTGGGCGAGCGCGTACAAGGAAGTGATCGTGTTCACGCTGATCATCCCGGTGCTGCTGTGGCGCAGTTTCGCGACGCCGCACACGGAAGAGGAAGAGGAGTGACGCGATGAAGACGATGGTACGCAACAAGACTTTCTGGGTGTTTCTCGTGGTGCTGTTCGCGCTGCCGGTGCTGCCCGGCGCGCTGCAGGTGCCCGAATACTGGATCACGCTGCTGAACTACATCGGCCTCTACGCGATCGTCGCGATCGGCCTCGTGCTGCTGACGGGCGTTGGCGGCATGACGAGTTTCGGTCAGGCCGCATTCGTCGGCATCGGCGCGTATGCGACCGCATTCCTGACGACGCGCTACGGCGTGTCGCCGTGGCTCGCGCTGATCGTCGGCGTCGTGCTGACGGCGCTCGTCGCGCTCGTGCTCGGTGCGGTCACGATGCGCCTGTCCGGGCACTTCCTGCCGCTCGGCACGATCGCGTGGGGTCTCGCGCTGTTCTATCTTTTCGGAAACCTGGAACTGCTCGGCAAGTACGACGGGATCAACGGGATTCCGGCACTGAACCTGTTCGGCATCGAGCTCGGAAGCGGCCGAAGCCTGTACTTCCTGATCTGGGCCGTCGTGCTGGCCGCGATCGTGTCGGTGCAGAACCTGCTCAACAGCCGGCCAGGCCGTGCGATCCGCGCATTGCGTGGCGGCGGCGTGATGGCAGAGGCGATGGGCGTGAACACCGCGTGGATGCGCGTCGTGATCTTCATCTACGCGGCCGTGCTCGCTGCGGTTTCGGGCTTCCTGTACGCGCACTTGCAGCGCGCGGTGAACCCGACCCCGTTCGGCCTGAACCACGGGATCGAATTCCTGTTCATGGCCGTGGTCGGCGGCGTGTCGCACGTGTGGGGCGCGGTGCTCGGTGCCGCGATCCTCACCGTGCTTCAGGACTACCTGCAGACGCTGTTGCCGAAGCTGCTCGGCTCGGAGGGCAACTTCGAGATCATCGTGTTCGGCGTGCTGATGGTGCTGCTGCTGCAGTACGCACGCCAAGGCGTGTGGCCGTTCGTCGCGAAGCTGTTTCCGCGCGGGCCGCGCGCGCATGTGCCCGACCATGCCGATCCGCTGCCGCAGCGCGCGAAGCCGGTGGCGGGCGAGCCGCTGCTCGTCGTCGACAACGCGCGCAAGCAGTTCGGTGGCCTGGTGGCCGTCAACGACGTCAGCTTCGAGGTGAAGGCGGGACAGATCATCGGCCTGATCGGCCCGAACGGCGCCGGCAAGTCGACCACGTTCAACCTCGTGACCGGCGTGCTGCAGCCGACCGGCGGCACGATCACGTTCCGCGGCGAGCGGATCGACGGGCTCACGTCGCGCCAGATTGTCCGGCGGGGGATCGGTCGTACGTTCCAGCACGTGAAGCTGCTGCCGACGATGACGGTGCTCGAGAATGTCGCGATCGGCGCGCACCTGCGCGGCCATACGGGCGTGTGGCGCAGCATCGCGCGGTTCAATGCGCACGAGGAAGCGCAGCTACTGGCCGAAGCGGCACGACAGATCCGTCGCGTCGGGCTGGAGAGGCACATGTACGACGAAGCCGGCAGTCTCGCGCTCGGCCAGCAGCGGATTCTCGAAATCGCGCGCGCGCTTTGCTGCGATCCGACGCTGTTGCTGCTCGACGAGCCGGCCGCCGGGCTGCGCTACCAGGAGAAGCAGCAGCTTGCCCACCTGCTGCGGCGCCTGAAGGCGGAAGGAATGAGTGTGTTGCTCGTGGAACATGACATGGATTTCGTGATGAACCTCACCGACCGGCTAGTGGTGATGGAATTCGGCACGCGGATCGCGGAAGGACTGCCGCAGGACGTGCAGCAGGATCCGGCGGTGCTCGAAGCGTATCTGGGCGGGGTGGAATGATGGCGGAGACGACGATGCCGATTCTCGACGTGCGCGGCCTGGCGGTGCGATACGGGAAGGTAGAGGCGTTACACGGAGCGGCGATCAAGGTCGGCGCCGGACAGATCGTCAGCGTGATCGGCCCGAACGGGGCCGGCAAGTCGACGTTGCTGAACGCAATCATGGGCGCGTTGCCGGTGACCGGACATGCGACAGGGGCAGTTGTGTACCGTGGCAAGGACGTGGGCGCGCTGCCGGTCGAACAGCGTGTCGCGCGGGGAATGTGCCTTGTGCCGGAAAAGCGCGAGCTGTTCAGCACGATGACGGTCGAGGATAACCTCGTGCTGGGCGCGTATCGCCGCAAGCTCGCAGGCGAGTCGAACTTCCTCGACCAGCTCGATCATGTGTTTGCGCTGTTTCCGCGGCTCAAGGAGCGACGCAAGCAGGCAGCCGGCACGCTATCGGGTGGTGAGCGACAGATGCTCGCGGTGGGCCGCGCGCTGATGGGCAAGCCCGATCTGCTGATGCTCGACGAGCCGAGCCTCGGGCTGGCGCCGCTGATCGTGAAGGAGATTTTTCATATCATCAGCGCGTTACGCGGCACAGGCGTCGCGACGCTTCTGATCGAGCAGAACGCTCGGGCTGCGCTGCAGATCTCGGACTACGGCTATGTACTGGAGACGGGGGAGTTTGCGCTTGAAGGACCGGCGGCGGAGCTGGCGCAGAATCCGCGCGTGATCGAAACATACCTGGGGCTGGTGAAAAAAACGGCTTGATGGGTGGGGCGGTCGGCGGGAAACGTGCGGCGTGTTTCACGTGAAACACGCCGCTTTTGTTTTCCGGGAGAGGGGCGATGCCTCGGCGAATCGGGCGTGGGGATAAGTGCCGGAGCGACATGCAGAAACCCTGTGACGAGAGTGGGGGCCTCATCGCGCCGGGTTGCACAGGGCCGTGAGCGCTGTACGCGTGACAGTGTTCTATCGACATGAGCCAAGCGGCACAGGGGATAAGCTCGGGCAGGTCGATCCGAAATGCTGTGATGGCACAGCGATGGCGGAGGTCGCAAACCACTGCCGGGTGCGCGATTTTGCACAGTATGACGATGTGCGCTGAGGCTGCAGCAGCGCCGCCGAAGCAGGCCGCACGGCACAGCTCGGCCGATCGGGCAAAAAAGTGGCCAAATGAACCGGCCCTACCATTCGGACGGTCTTCGGGTGAAAAGCGAACCCGCTATAATTCGGCCCATACATTTCTCAGATAGGTTCGTGCGCAGTTCTGCGCCCGGAATCCACCATGCTTTTTCCCACAGAATTTGACGTCATCGTCGTCGGTGGCGGGCACGCCGGCACGGAAGCCGCATTGGCATCGGCCCGTATGGGTGCGAAAACACTGCTGCTGACCCATAACATCGAAACGCTTGGCCAGATGAGCTGCAATCCGTCGATCGGCGGCATTGGCAAGGGCCATCTGGTCAAGGAAGTCGATGCGCTCGGCGGCGCGATGGCCGCCGCGACGGACGAGAGCGGTATTCAGTTCCGGATCCTCAATTCGTCGAAGGGCCCGGCCGTGCGCGCGACGCGTGCGCAGGCCGACCGCATCCTGTACAAGGCTGCGATCCGCCATCGGCTCGAGAACCAGCCGAACCTGTGGCTGTTCCAGCAGGCTGTCGACGACCTGATGGTCGAAGGCGATCGCGTGGTCGGCGCCGTCACGCAGATCGGCATCCGCTTCCGCGCACGTGCGGTCGTGCTGACGGCGGGTACGTTCCTCGACGGCAAGATTCACGTCGGCCTGAACAACTACACGGGCGGTCGCGCGGGCGATCCGGCGGCCGTGTCGCTGTCGGCGCGCTTGAAGGAGTTGAAGCTGCCGCAGGGACGCCTCAAGACCGGTACGCCGCCGCGTATCGATGGCCGCTCGATCGACTTTTCGAAGCTGGACGAGCAGCCGGGCGACCTCGATCCGATCCCCGTATTCTCATTCCTGGGCCGTGTAGAGCAGCATCCGCAGCAGCTGCCTTGCTGGGTTACGCACACGAACGAGCGCACGCACGACATCATTCGCGGCGGCCTCGACCGTTCGCCTATGTATACAGGCGTGATCGAAGGTGTCGGCCCGCGTTACTGCCCGTCAATTGAGGACAAGATCCACCGATTCGCATCGAAGGAATCGCACCAGATCTTCCTCGAGCCGGAAGGGCTGACGACCAACGAGTTCTATCCGAACGGGATTTCGACGAGCCTGCCGTTCGACGTGCAGCTCGAACTCGTGCACTCGATGCGCGGCCTCGAGAACGCGCACATCCTGCGCCCCGGTTACGCGATCGAATACGACTACTTCGACCCGCGCGCGCTGAAAGCATCGCTCGAGACGAAGGCGATCAACGGGCTGTTCTTTGCGGGCCAGATCAACGGCACGACCGGCTACGAAGAAGCGGCCGCACAAGGGCTACTGGCCGGTCTGAATGCGGGCCGCTACGTGCAAGAGAAGGAAGCTTGGTGCCCGCGTCGCGACCAGGCCTACCTTGGCGTGCTGGTCGACGACCTCGTCACACGTGGCGTGGCCGAGCCGTACCGGATGTTCACGAGCCGTGCCGAGTACCGCCTGAGCCTGCGTGAAGACAATGCGGACATGCGCCTGACCGAGATCGGCCGCGAATTGGGCCTCGTCGACGACGTGCGCTGGGACGCATTCAGCCGGAAGCGCGACGCTGTTTCACGTGAAACCGAACGACTGAAGTCGACGTGGGTTACGCCGAAGACGCTGCCGCCTGAAGAGGCGACCGCGTTGCTCGGCAAGGCGATCGATCACGAGTACAGCCTCGCCGAACTGCTGCGCCGCCCCGGTATCAGCTACGACGGTGTGTGCGGCCTGAAGGACGGTGAATGCGCGCCTGCAGAGTCGCTGGCCGACGATCCGGTGCTGCTTGAGCAGATCAAGGAACAGGTCGAGATCGGCATCAAATATCAGGGCTATATCGAGCGGCAGGCCAGTGAGATCGAGCGCAACGATGCGAACGAGAACACACGCCTGCCGGACGGTATCGACTACCGCGAGGTGCGCGGCCTGTCGTTCGAGGTGAGCCAGAAGCTGAACGAGTTCCGCCCGGAAACGATCGGCCAGGCATCGCGGATCTCGGGCGTCACGCCGGCAGCGATCTCGCTGCTGATGGTGCACCTGAAACGCCGAGGCCTTGGCCGTCGTAACGGCACCGCCGCAGAGGCGACGGAACAGGGGGGCGGCACCGTCCCGACGCAACAATGACGGCGCGTCGCGCGCCGGCGGTTAATCGGGACGTACTTGAACAGATGCTCGTCGACGGCACGGCCGAGCTCGGCATCGCATTGACGGATGCACAACGGAACCAGCTGCTCGACTATGTCGCGCTGCTCGGCAAGTGGAACGCGGTCTACAACCTGACCGCGATCCGCGACCCGAAGCAGATGCTGATCCAGCACATTCTCGATTCGCTTTCCATCGTTCCGCATCTGCGCGACCGTGCATCGGCGCGCGTGCTCGACGTGGGTTCGGGCGGTGGGTTGCCCGGTATCGTGCTGGCGATCGTCCAGCCGGACTGGCAGGTCACGCTGAACGATATCGTGCAGAAGAAGTCTGCATTCCAGACGCAGATGCGCGCCGAGCTGAAGCTCGCGAACCTGTCTGTCGTCACCGGGCGTGTCGAATCGCTGCAGCCGGGTATCGAAGTGCCGGAAAAATTCGACATGATCGTATCCCGCGCTTTCGCGGATCTATCCGACTTCGTTAAACTTGCTCGACATCTCGTCGCGCCCGGTGGATCGATCTGGGCAATGAAGGGTGTCCATCCGGACGACGAAATTGCACGGTTGCCGGAGGGCAGTCATGTAAAGCAGACGATGCGGCTGGCGGTACCGATGCTCGATGCCGAACGGCATCTGATCGAGGTCACCGTCGACGAAGCGAATTGAAGGCGCGCGGTAGCGCGCCGTTTGTTTGAAGGTAAAGGGAACACACCAACGATGGCAAAGATCTTCTGCGTTGCGAACCAGAAGGGGGGCGTCGGCAAGACGACGACATCGGTCAATCTCGCCGCAAGCCTTGCAGCGCAGGAGCAACGAGTCCTGCTGATCGATCTCGACCCGCAGGGCAACGCGACGATGGGTAGTGGGATCGACAAGGCCGCCTGCGAGTCGACCGTGTACGAAGTGCTGGTCGACGGCGTATCGGTGACGGAAGCGCGCGTGCGTCCGGAAGGCGTCACGTACGACGTGCTGCCGGCCAACCGTGAACTGTCCGGTGCCGAGATCGAGCTGATCAGCATCGATAACCGCGAGCGACGGTTGAAGGGCGCGCTCGAACGCGTGGCCGACGACTACGACTTCGTGTTGATCGATTGCCCGCCGACGCTGTCGCTGCTGACGCTGAACGGGTTGTGCGCGGCGCATGGCGTCGTGATCCCGATGCAGTGCGAATACTTCGCGCTGGAGGGGCTGTCGGATCTCGTCAATACGATCAAGCAGGTTCACGCGAACATGAACCGCGACCTGAAGATCATCGGCTTGCTGCGCGTGATGTTCGATCCGCGCATCACGCTGCAGCAGCAAGTCTCCGATCAATTGAAAGCGCACTTCGGCGACAAGGTGTTCGACGCGGTGATTCCGCGCAACGTGCGCTTGGCGGAAGCGCCAAGTTACGGGTTGCCGGGCGTCGTATTCGACCGCAACTCGCGCGGTGCGCAGGCGTATATCCAGTTTGGTGCCGAGATGATCGATCGCGTGCGCGCGTTCGAGGTGTCGTGATCCGGACATGAGCGAAGCGAGGAAGAAAGACATGAACGCGGTACCAAAGAAGAAGGGCTTGGGACGTGGCCTCGAAGCGCTGCTCGGCGGCAGTGCGGACATCACCGAAGCGGTGAAGATCGAAGGGGCGCCGAACACGCTCGCGCTCGGCAAGCTGCAGGCGGGCAAGTACCAACCGCGGACGCGGATGGACGAAGGCAGCTTGCAGGAGCTGGCGGCCAGCATTCGCGCGCAAGGCGTGATGCAGCCGATCCTGGTACGACCTATTTCATCTGACAAATACGAAATCATCGCGGGCGAGCGGCGTTTCCGCGCGGCACGCCTGGCCGGCCTCGACGAAGTACCGGTGCTCGTGAAGGACGTGTCCGATCAGGCCGCCGCCGCGATGGCGCTGATCGAGAACATCCAGCGCGAGGATCTGAATCCGCTGGAAGAGGCGCACGGTATCCAGCGCTTGCTCGACGAGTTCGGTTTCACGCACGAACAGGCGGCCGAATCGGTCGGCCGCTCGCGCAGCGCGGTATCGAACCTGCTGCGTCTGCTGAACCTCGCAGCGCCGGTGCAGACGATGCTGCTGGCCGGCGACCTCGACATGGGCCACGCGCGTGCGCTGCTTGCGGTCGATGCCGCGACGCAGATCACACTCGCACACCAGGTCGTCAACAAGCGCATGTCGGTGCGCGAGACCGAGAAGCTGGTCGCGCATACGACGAAGGAAGCGCCGGCGGTGAAGGCGCGCGCGAAGGATGACGGCGGCCGCGACACGCGTCGTCTCGAGGAGGAGTTGTCCGACCTGCTTGCGTCGACGGTGAAGATCAAGCTCGGCCGCCGCGGGCGAGGGCAGGTGATGATCGATTTCGGCAACCTCGACGCGCTCGAGGGCATTCTTGCGCGCTTGCGCGGCAACGTCGCGGCCGAAGAATAACGAGGCACGATCGATGGAAAACACGGGCGCACCGGCGCCGCGCCGGTGGCTCGGCTGGCTTTTGCAGGAACCCGTACTAACGGTGCTGGCGCTTGCGCTGGTTGTTCTGCAATGGTTGCGTCCGCAACCAATTGCCGCGCTGGTCGGTCTCGTCGACTGGCAGACCGTCGCGACGCTCGCGGGTCTGCTGATGCTGACCAAGGCGCTCGAGCTGTCCGGGTGCCTGATGTGGCTCGCGCATCGCATCGTGCATCACGTGCATTCCGAGCGCGGGCTTGCGATGCTGCTCGTCGTGTTCGCGGCGGCGCTCGCGATGTGGCTCACCAACGATGTCGCGCTGTTCGTCGTCGTGCCGCTGATGGTATCGCTGCGCACGTTGACGCCGCTGCCGTTCCGGCGGCTCGTGATCGTGGTCGCGCTGGCCGTCAACGCGGGGTCCGTCGCGACCCCGCTCGGCAATCCCCAGAACCTTTTCCTGTGGCAATTGAGCGGCGTGTCGTTTGGCCGCTTCGTCGTCACGCTCGGGCCGCTCGCGCTGGCGTTGATGGCGCTGCTGCTCGTGCTGACGGCGTGCGCGTTTCGCGCGAAGCCGCTCGATCTGTCGGGAGACGTCCAGGCCGTTCCCGTGCAGCGCATGCATGCGTTGCTCGCGGCGGTGCTGTTCGGTGCGTTCGTGCTGCTTGCCGATGCGCACAATCCCGTGCCGGGTCTGATCGCCGTCGTGATCGCGCTGCTGGTGGCGAGACGTGACGCGGTCCTGAAGATCGACTGGCTGCTGCTGCTGATCTTCGTGCTGATGTTCGTCGTGCTGCGCAGCGCGGCTGCGCTGCCGGTCGTCCACGATGCGATCGCGCGAACCCATCTCGATTCGCCGCTGCGTGTGTTCGCAGCGGGCGCGGTGGTGTCACAGGGAATCAGCAACGTGCCGGCGGCGATCCTGCTGTCGGAATTCACGCGCGACTGGCGGGCGCTCGCGTTCGGCGTATCGGTCGGCGGCTTCGGGTTCGCGATCGGTTCGCTCGCGAACCTGATCGCGGTGCGTCTTGCGAAGGAGCCTCGCATGTGGCTGCCGTTTCACCTCGTGTCGATTCCGTTCGCGATCCTGAGCGCGGCGCTGGGTGCGTGGTTGCTCGTTCACGGCTGAGCGATGCGGATCAGTGCGGCTTATGCATGTCGCAAGCGTGGCGGGGAGGGCGCACAGCGTTCCTGGTCGTTGCGAAGGCGGTCCTGTTGATAAGTGTTGTGCCACCACAGTCGAACGACTGTGGTGGCACAACAACTGATTGCAGGCATAGGCGTGTTCACGTTCAAGCGCATTTCGCGCATCGCGCTCGACGTGGCGGTCACAGTGCTTCCTCTGTTACCCGTCGCCGCGTCGGGTCATTTCCCGTGATCGCGTCACAGCAGGATTTCTGCTGCGATCACGTCGCGCCGGTGTCGCCCGCACCAGACTTCGTTGTCACCTCATTTCATCGCGACCGCGCTTTTTCGGGCAAGAAATGCCGGCGCAAAAAGCCGACCTTACAACTGTCATCGTACGTCATCGACGCGCGCGCTTTTTCACATCATGAGGCGTCGTTTTACGCAGGTTTTTGTCGCGTCTAAAGCCTTGAATCACCTGCAACTATCGCTTACAATCGCCCGGATTTGTTAGCTAGGCACCCCTGAAAGCTTTCAGAAAGCTTGGGGCCGGGTTCAAGGATTTTGCGGAAGATTGCGATGGCGGGTCAGGCGCCGAACGACAGGCACGATGATCACCGAGCGCAACGCACCGCTTCAGCGGCCGGCGAGCGGCGCGAGCCCGATGGCGACGACTGGGATGCCGAGCTGCAAGATAACAACATCGTTCCGCTCACGCGGACGGAAGCCGAGAGGCTGTTCGGTTCGAACGTGAGCAAGCCGCCGCGCGTAACCCCCTACAAGGTGGTGATCGCGCAGGTGGTCTTGTCCCTGGTTGCAACGCTGGCGTGGTGGCTGTTTTCGAAGTCGCCGGGCGCCGCTGCGCAATCCGCGTTTCTGGGCGGGGCGATCGGCTGGGTGCCAAGCGCGTTGTTCGTGGCACGACTGAAGGCAGGTGGTTCGGCCACCGTGATGAGCTGGGTGATGGGCGAAGCCCTGAAGCTCGGCGTGACGATCGGGATGTTTGCCGCAGTGGCGTACGGCTATGCCGGCGTGCATTGGCCGGCGCTCCTCGTCACCTACCTCGTCGTGCTGAAGACGTACTGGATCGCGCTGGCCTGGCGGTAAGCAACAAGCAGCGTGCGGTTTCGACAATGAACCGCACCGGCCCGTTCCCGCAATAGCGTATTGCGGAACGGGGCAAAACGATTTTCGACAATTTGGGTGGCATTAACGATATGGCAGCTAGCGAAGGCACGCGCGGTCCGGATCCGTCCGAGTACATTGCGCACCACTTGCAGAATTTCTCCACCTCGCATCAGACGTCGATTTTCGACATCCACGTCTGGAACCTCGACACGCTGTTCTGGTCGATCGTGTGCGGTATCGTGACGATCGTCCTGCTGCGTCTGGCCGCCCGCAAGGCGACCTCGGGCGTGCCGGGCCGTTTCCAGTGTGCGATCGAGATGCTCGTCGAAATGGTCGAGGATCAATCGAAGGCCATCGTCCACGGCAACCGCACCTTCATCGCTCCGCTCGCCCTCACGGTGTTCGTGTGGGTCGCGCTGATGAACTCCCTCGACTTCCTCCCCGTCGACCTGCCGGGCCGCGTCATCGGCCTGCTCGGTCTGTCGGACGTGATTTCCCACCATCGCATCGTCCCGACGGCCGACCTGAACGGCACGCTCGGCATCGCGCTCGGCGTGTTCGTCCTGATGATCTACTACAGCATCAAGATCAAGGGCGTGGGCGGCTTTGTGCATGAGCTGCTGTCGGCCCCGTTCGGCGCGCACCCGCTGCTGTGGATCCCGAACCTCGCGTTGAACATCGTCGAATATCTCGCAAAGACCGTTTCCCTCGGCATGCGGCTGTTCGGCAACATGTACGCGGGTGAGCTGTTGTTCCTGTTGATCGCCCTGCTCGGCAGCATGTGGAGCTTCGGTGGCGACGCAACGTTCCTCGGCTTCGTTGGTCACGTGATCGCGGGTAGCGTCTGGGCAATCTTCCACATCCTGATTGTTCTGTTGCAGGCATTCATTTTCATGATGCTGACGCTGGTGTATCTCGGCCAGGCGCACGACAAGCACTAAGCGCGGCGTGCAAAAAAGAGTTTCCGTTTTAGTTTTTTAAATCTCAGTTCCAAGTCTTTTCACAAAGGAGTGATCATGCAAGCTTACATCGCCAACATCCAGGGTCTGACCGCCATCGGTATCGGCATCATCATCGGCCTGGGTGCAATCGGCGCCTGTATCGGTATCGCGCTGATGGGTGGCAAGTACATCGAAGCCTGCGCACGTCAGCCGGAACTCATCAACCCGCTGCAAACGAAGATGTTCCTGCTGGCCGGCCTGATCGACGCTGCATTCCTGATCGGCGTTGGTGTCGCAATGCTGTTCGCGTTCGCGAACCCGCTCCTGTCGAAGCTCGCAGGCTAAGGTTCCTCGGAAATATGCGCCCGGCGTGAGCCGGCGCAGGGCGGAACGGAGACTTGGGGCGCTGATCGAATGCAACTCGATGAGCGCCTTACCGTTTCATTTTTCCGGAATAGCAGATAAGGAAACACCGTGAATCTCAACGCAACTCTGTTTGCGCAAATGGTCGTGTTCCTGGTCCTCGCGTGGTTCACGATGAAATTCGTGTGGCCGCCGTTGATCAACGCCCTCGACGAACGTTCGAAGAAGATCGCCGACGGCCTCGCCGCCGCGGAGAAGGGCAAGGCGGAACTCGACGCAGCGCACAAGCGCGTGGACCAGGAACTCGCGCAGGCCCGCAACGACGGCCAGCAGCGCATCGCCGACGCTGAAAAGCGTGCACAGGCGGTCGCCGAGGAAATCAAGGCCAACGCCCAGGCTGAAGCCGCCCGCATCGTCGCCCAGGCGAAAGCGGAAGCAGAACAGCAAATCGTGAAGGCGCGCGAAGCGCTGCGTGGCGAAGTCGCCGCGCTGGCCGTGAAGGGCGCCGAGCAGATCCTGAAGCGCGAAGTCGATCAAACGGCCCACGCCCAACTGCTGAATCAACTGAAAGCCGAGCTCTGATCATGGCCGAACTTGCAACCATCGCCCGCCCTTACGCAGAAGCGCTGTTCCGCGTGGCCGAGGGAGGTGACATCGCCGCCTGGTCCACGCTCGTGCAAGAGCTGGCCCAGGTTGCGCGTCTGCCGGAAGTGCTGTCGGTCGCGTCGAGCCCGAAGGTGACGCGCACGCAAGTGGCCGAGCTGCTGCTTGCTGCGGTGAAGTCGCCGGTCGCGGCTGGCGCCGAAGCGAAGAACTTCGTGCAGATGCTGGTCGACAATCATCGCATCGCGCTGCTGCCGGAAATCGCCGAGCAGTTCGAGGCGCTCAAGAACGAACGCGAAGGTGCAGCCGACGCCGAGATCGTGAGCGCGTTCCCGCTGAACGGCGCGGATCTCGAAAGCCTCGTCTCTGGCCTCGAACGCAAGTTCAAGCGCAAGCTGAAGCCGACGGTCGAAGTCGATTCGTCGCTGATCGGCGGCGTGCGCGTGACGGTCGGCGACGAAGTGCTCGACACCTCGGTTCGCGCGCGCCTCGCATCGATGCAGGCTGCCTTGACCGCCTGAGCGCCACGCCGGCACGCAACAGAATTGACTATCAGGAGCGAATAATGCAACTCAATCCCTCTGAGATCAGCGAGCTGATCAAGAGCCGGATCCAGGGCCTTGAAGCGAGCGCAGACGTTCGCAACCAGGGCACCGTGATCTCCGTGACCGACGGTATCGTGCGCATCCACGGCCTGTCGGACGTGATGCAGGGCGAAATGCTCGAGTTTCCGGGCAACACGTTCGGCCTCGCGCTGAACCTCGAGCGCGACTCGGTCGGCGCGGTGATTCTCGGCGAATACGAACACATCTCGGAAGGCGACGTCGTCAAGACGACGGGCCGCATTCTGGAAGTCCCGGTTGGTCCGGAACTCGTCGGCCGCGTGGTCGACGCGCTCGGCAACCCGATCGACGGCAAGGGCCCGGTCAACGCGAAGCTGACCGACGCGATCGAAAAGATCGCCCCGGGCGTGATCTGGCGTAAGTCGGTGTCGCAGCCGGTGCAGACGGGCATCAAGTCGATCGACGCGATGGTGCCGATCGGCCGTGGCCAGCGTGAGCTGATCATCGGCGACCGTCAGTGCGGCAAGACCGCGGTGGCGCTCGACGCGATCATCAACCAGAAGGGCAAGGACCTGATCTGTATCTACGTCGCGATCGGCCAGAAGGCTTCGTCGATCATGAACGTGGTTCGCAAGCTCGAAGAAACGGGCGCGATGGAATACACGATCGTCGTCGCCGCTACGGCTTCGGATTCGGCAGCGATGCAGTATCTCGCACCGTACGCCGGCTGCACGATGGGCGAATACTTCCGCGACCGCGGCCAGGACGCGCTGATCATTTACGACGACTTGACCAAGCAAGCTTGGGCATACCGTCAGATCTCGCTGCTGCTGCGCCGCCCGCCGGGCCGTGAAGCATATCCGGGCGACGTGTTCTATCTGCACTCGCGTCTGCTCGAGCGTGCTGCTCGCGTGTCGGAAGAGTACGTCGAGAAGTTCACGAACGGCGAAGTGAAGGGCAAGAGCGGCTCGCTGACGGCACTGCCGGTCATCGAAACGCAGGCTGGCGACGTGACCGCGTTCGTTCCGACGAACGTGATCTCGATTACCGACGGCCAGATCTTCCTGGAAACCGACCTGTTCAACGCAGGCATCCGCCCGGCAATCAACGCCGGCGTGTCGGTGTCGCGAGTCGGTGGCGCCGCTCAGACGAAGGTCGTGAAGAAGCTGTCGGGCGGTATCCGTACCGACCTCGCGCAGTACCGTGAACTGGCCGCATTCGCGCAGTTCGCATCGGACCTCGACGAAGCGACCCGCAAGCAGCTCGAGCGCGGCCGCCGCGTGACGGAACTGCTGAAGCAGCCGCAGTACCAGCCGCTGCAGGTTTGGGAACTGGCCGTGTCGCTGTACGCCGCGAACAACGGCTACCTCGACGACCTCGACGTGAAGCAAGTGCTGCCGTTCGAGAAGGGCCTGCGCGACAACCTGAAGACCAGCCACGCTGACCTCATCAAGCGCATCGAAGACACCAAGGATCTCTCGAAGGACGACGAAGGCGCGCTGCGCGCGGCGATCGAATCCTTCAAGAAGTCGGGTGCCTATTGATCCGCGAGTGACACACTGAGGCCGCGCGGGTGCTGATGCGCCCGCGCAGCTTCGGTCAAGGAGCAAGCTATGGCTGGAATGAAGGAAATTCGCGGCAAGATCAAGAGCGTGCAGAACACGCGCAAGATCACGAAGGCGATGGAGATGGTGGCCGCATCGAAGATGCGCCGCGCGCAGGAACGCATGCGCGCCGCTCGTCCTTACGCGGACAAGGTCCGTGCCATCGCCGCGCACATGAGCCGCGCGAACCCGGAGTACCGCCACCCGTTCATGGTGGCAAACGACGGCGCGAACACGGCCGGCATCATCCTCGTCACGACGGACAAGGGTCTGTGCGGCGGGCTGAACACCAACGTGCTGCGTGCGACGGTGCAGAAGTTCAAGGAGCTGGAAGAGAAGGGCCAGAAGGTCGAAGCCACGGCGATCGGCAGCAAGGGCCTCGGTTTCCTGAACCGCTTCGGCGCGAAGGTGATGTCGCAGGTCGTGCACCTCGGCGACACCCCGCATCTGGACAAGCTGATCGGCGCAGTGAAGACGCAGCTCGACCTGTATTCGGAAGGCAAGCTGTCGGCGGTTTATATCGCTTACACGCGCTTCGTCAACACGATGAAGCAGGAAGCCGTGATCGAGCAGCTGCTGCCGCTGTCGTCGGAACACTTCGAAGCCGATGACGGTACGCCGGCTACGTCGTGGGACTACATCTACGAGCCGGACGCGCAGGCAGTCGTCGACGAACTGCTCGTGCGTTACGTCGAGGCGCTGGTGTACCAGGCCGTCGCTGAAAACATGGCGTCCGAGCAATCGGCGCGGATGGTCGCGATGAAGGCCGCGTCCGACAACGCGAAGACGGTGATCAGCGAACTGCAGCTCGTATACAACAAGAGCCGCCAGGCCGCGATTACGAAAGAACTGTCGGAGATCGTCGGCGGCGCAGCTGCTGTTTAAGCGCGCGCCACGGACGACAACTGCGCCTTTGCGCGAGTAAAGAATCAGGTATTTAAAGGAAAAGCGATGAGTACTGCTGCTTTGGTAGAAGGCAAGATCGTACAGTGCATCGGCGCCGTTATCGACGTGGAATTCCCGCGCGACAGCATGCCGAAGATCTACGACGCGCTCATTCTCGATGGCTCGGAACTGACGCTCGAAGTCCAGCAGCAGCTGGGCGACGGCGTTGTCCGTACCATCTGTCTGGGTGCATCCGACGGCCTGCGCCGCGGTCTGACCGTGAAGAACACGGCAAATCCGATCTCGGTGCCGGTCGGCAA
Source organism: Burkholderia diffusa (assembly GCF_902499115.1). Taxonomy (GTDB): domain Bacteria; phylum Pseudomonadota; class Gammaproteobacteria; order Burkholderiales; family Burkholderiaceae; genus Burkholderia; species Burkholderia diffusa. The sequence continues at coordinate 80,201 of NZ_CABVPN010000017.1, read as the reverse complement.
GCCGACCCTCGGTCGTATCATGGACGTGCTCGGCCGTCCGATCGACGAAGCCGGCCCGATCGTGAGCGAACATACGCGTTCGATCCACCAGAAGGCTCCGGCGTTCGACGAACTGTCGCCGTCGACCGAGCTGCTCGAAACGGGTATCAAGGTTATCGACCTGATCTGCCCGTTCGCAAAGGGCGGCAAGGTTGGCCTGTTCGGCGGTGCTGGCGTGGGCAAGACCGTCAACATGATGGAGCTCATCAACAACATCGCGAAGGAACACGGCGGTTACTCTGTGTTCGCGGGCGTGGGCGAGCGTACCCGTGAAGGGAACGACTTCTACCACGAAATGAAGGACTCGAACGTTCTCGACAAGGTCGCGCTGGTGTACGGCCAGATGAACGAGCCGCCGGGCAACCGTCTGCGCGTTGCGCTGACCGGCCTGACGATGGCCGAGCACTTCCGTGACGAAGGCCTCGACGTGCTGTTCTTCGTCGACAACATCTACCGTTTCACGCTGGCCGGTACCGAAGTGTCGGCACTGCTCGGCCGTATGCCGTCGGCAGTGGGCTATCAGCCGACGCTGGCTGAAGAAATGGGCAAGCTGCAGGAACGCATCACGTCGACCAAGAAGGGCTCGATTACGTCGGTTCAGGCCGTGTACGTCCCTGCGGACGACTTGACCGACCCGTCGCCGGCAACCACCTTCGGCCACCTGGACGCAACCGTCGTTCTGTCGCGTGACATCGCTTCGCTGGGTATCTACCCGGCGGTCGACCCGCTCGACTCGACGTCGCGCCAGATCGACCCGAACGTGATCGGTGAAGAGCACTACTCGATCACCCGTCGCGTTCAGCAGACGCTGCAGCGCTACAAGGAACTGCGCGACATCATCGCGATTCTGGGTATGGACGAACTGTCGCCGGAAGACAAGCTGTCGGTCGCGCGCGCTCGTAAGATCCAGCGTTTCCTGTCGCAGCCGTTCCACGTCGCTGAAGTGTTCACGGGCTCGCCGGGCAAGTACGTGCCGCTGAAGGAAACGATCCGTGGCTTCAAGATGATCGTCGACGGCGAGTGCGACCACCTGCCGGAACAGGCGTTCTACATGGTCGGCACGATCGACGAAGCCTTCGAAAAGGCCAAGAAGATCCAGTAAAGGTCGGGTGTAACGCAGCGGGCGCCTGTGCGTTCGTGAAGGATGTCTCGATGGCATCTTTTCACGGACGGGCGCCCACGTAATACGCTCAACCAGGAGTCGATATGGCAACCATCAAAGTAGACGTCGTCAGCGCGGAAGAGCAGATCTTCTCGGGCGAGGCGAAATTCGTCGCGCTGCCGGGCGAAACGGGTGAGCTGGGTATTCTGCCGGGTCACACGCCGCTGATCACGCGGATTCGTCCGGGTGCGGTGCGCATCGAAGTCGAGGGCGGCAACGACGAATTCGTGTTCGTCGCAGGCGGCATTCTCGAAGTGCAGCCGGGCGCCGTGACGGTGCTCGCCGATACCGCGATCCGCGGCAAGGACCTCGACGCGGCGAAAGCCGAGGAAGCGCGCAAGCGTGCCGAGGAAACGCTGCAGAACGCGAAGTCGGACCTCGACCTCGCAAAGGCGCAATCGGAGCTCGCGACCGCGATGGCGCAGCTCGAAGCGATCCAGCGTCTGGCGAAGATTCGCAGCCGGCACTGAGCCGCGCGCGCGTATCCCGCGAAAGAAAGCAGCCTTCGGGCTGCTTTTTTTTCGTCCGTCGTTTTCGTCGGTTTTTTGCGGGCCGGATCGTATCGTCCGGTCGTGCTATTTCATCCGCCCGCCGCGATTTGATGTCAGAGTGTCGTCAGCAGAACGCGGCATCATCCGCGCAGAGGCAGTCCGCCGCGATCGTGGCGGAGCAGGCGCGCGCGTCAGCCGCGTGTTGCGCCGATCAGACAAAAACGGACGGAGACATCGATGGCAGCAGACCTTGGCAAGGGGGCGCTGATCGCGCCCGAAAACGGACTGTCGTACGTGCGCGGCGCGACCGACGTGCCGCTATCCGAAGCGACGATCAGCCGGTTCCTGCTCGACACGGCGGGCCGCTTCCCCGATCGCCCGGCCGTCGTGTTCCGCGAACAGCAGGTGCGCTGGACCTGGCGCGCGTTCGCGCACGAGGTCGACGTGCTCGCGGCGGGCCTCGCCGCGCTCGGGATCGTGAAGGGCGACTGCGTCGGCATCTGGTCGCCGAACCGCAGCGAATGGCTGCTCACGCAATTCGCGACCGCGCGCATCGGCGCAGTCCTCGTCAACATCAACCCGGCCTACCGGCTTGCGGAACTCGAATACGCGCTGAACAAGGTCGGCTGCAAGGCCGTGATCGCGGCCGAGCGCTTCAAGACGTCGGCGTACGTCGAGATGCTGCAGACGATCGCGCCGGAGCTCGCGGGCGCGACGCCGGGCGACCTGCATGCGGCACGCGTGCCGAGCCTGCGCACGGTCGTGTCGATGGGCGAGGTCGCGCCGGCCGGCATGTTCCGCTTCGCGGACGTGATGGCGCGCGGCCGCGACACGCTCGATGTCGCGCGGCTCGACGCAATCGGCGCGACACTCGCGGCCACCGATCCGATCAACATCCAGTTCACGAGCGGCACGACCGGCAGCCCGAAGGGTGCGACGCTCACGCACCGCAACGTCGTCAACAACGCGCGCTCGATCGCGATGGCGATGCGCTTCACCGAGCAGGATTCGCTCTGCATCCCGGTGCCGCTGTATCACTGCTTCGGGATGGTGCTGGCCGTGCTCGCGTGCGTGTCGAAGGGCGCGGCGATGGTGTTCCCCGGCGAGGCGTTCGATCCGGTCGCGACGCTCGCGGCCGTCGCCGAGGAGCGCTGCACCGCGCTGCACGGCGTGCCGACGATGTTCATCGCGGAGCTCGATCATCCGGACTTTGCGAAGTTCGACCTGTCGACGCTGCGCACCGGGATCATGGCCGGCTCGCCGTGCCCGATCGAGACGATGAAGCGCGTCGTGTCGCAGATGCATCTGTCCGAGATCACGATCGCGTACGGAATGACGGAGACGAGCCCCGTGTCGTTCCAGAGCTCGACCGACGATCCGCTCGAGAAGCGCACGACGACGGTCGGCCGCATCCAGCCGCACCTGGAGGTGAAGATCGTCGACCCAACCGGCGAGATCGTGCCGGTCGGCGCGACGGGCGAGCTGTGCACGAAGGGTTACTCGGTGATGCTCGGCTACTGGGACGACGACGCGAAGACGCGCGAGGTGCTGGTCGACGGCTGGATGCATACGGGCGACCTCGCGACGCTCGACGCCGACGGCTACTGCAACATCGTCGGCCGGCTGAAGGACATGGTGATTCGCGGCGGCGAGAACGTGTATCCGCGCGAGATCGAGGAATTCCTGTTCAGGCATCCGAAGATTCAGAGCGCGCAGGTGTTCGGCGTGCCCGACGCGAAATACGGCGAGGAGCTGTGCGCGTGGATCGTGCTGCGCGCGAACGAGCAGATGACCGAGGATGACGTGCGCGCGTTCTGTAGCGGCCAGATCGCGCACTACAAGATTCCGCGCTACATCCGCTTCGTCGACGAGCTGCCGATGACGGTGACGGGCAAGGTGCAGAAATTCGTGATGCGCGAACGGATGATCGACGAACTGAAGCTCGACGTGCAGAAGACCGCTTGATACGAGCAAGCGGCCCGGCGGCGGGACGAACGCGGCGGCCTGCGGGCCGTTGCGTTTTCGATGGACGAAAAAAAGCGGGCTTATTAGCCCGCTAAAAACCACACGCTACGGGGTTAGCGCGAGGAGACCAAAGATGAAACCGAGTCCGGCGGGAGCCGGAAACGACTCCAACAGGGATGCCCCTCGGAAGGGCTTCGGTACGTGACCGACTGGCTCGCAGCGCTTCGCGTCCGCTCACACTTGGCACACGAGACCGCATCCGTGTTGAAACCGTTGAGCCCATTGTGGGCGAATTAATGATCCCTCACGGTAACAAAGTGTTTCAGGTTGTAACGCCCGCCAGATAAGGCTTTCCGGGATTTTTTTCTGTTTTCGGGGTCCTGAAGAAGGTCATATTTACTCGTCATTTCCGCAGAGTTTTCATCGGGTGCGCATAATGCGTTTTTCATGCGTATCGGCGTCGATGAAATGCCGATTTACACGCCGGAATGTGCATCACGCGGCAGATACCGCACATGACGATTCATTCGTCGGAAAGATTTTGAAACGTGATTGAGGCACGCGATAGTCGGCCATTCGGCCGGTTTTCGCGATTTCACGCCGGCCACGCGCCACGCCGATGTGTAACGGCGGGGTGCGCGGCCGGCGGCAACAACGGGGTCCATGTCGTTATCGGATGCCCGTCCCGCGAGCGATCGTGCTCACTTCAGCCACTTGTCGGAGATCGCCTGGTATTCGCCGGACGATAGCGCCAGATGCAGCCACTGGTCGACGTACTGCTGGAAGACGACGTCGCCGCGCGGCACCATGTATGCCTTTTCGCCGAACTGGAACGGCTTGTCCGGATGCACGGAGCACAGGCCCGGATTCAGCTTTTGCTGCAGCAGCGTCTCGGACGCATCCGTCACCATGACGTCCGCCTTGCCCGCGAGGATCTGCTTGAAGATCGTCACGTTGTCCGGATAGACGCTCAGGTTCGCATGCGTGAAGAACTGCTTCGCGAAGCGCTCGTTGGTGCCGCCCGGGTTCACGATCACGCGGGTCTCGGGCCGGTCGATCTGCGCGACGGTCTGGTACTTGTCGGCGTCCGCGCAGCGCACGATCGGCGTCTTGCCATCGACCACGTACGGCTGCGTGAAGAACACGCGCTTCTGGCGCTCGAGTGTCGTCGACACGCCGCCCACCGCGACATCGCACTTCGCGACGAAGTCGTTGGTGAGGTTCGACCAGCTCGTCTTCACGAACTCGGCCTTCACGCCGAGCGATTTCGCGAGCGACTCGGCCATGTCGATGTCGATGCCCTCGAAGCGGCCGTCCGCGCGGTAGTACGAATACGGCTTGTAGTCGCCCGTCGTGCACACGCGCAGCGTGCCGCGTGCGACCACGTCGTCGAGCCGCGAGCCGACGGCCGCGGTGGTCGGGGCCGCCGTCGTGGTCGTACCCTGCGCGTGCGCGGCGGCGCAGCAAAGCATGGCAGCGGCGAGCGTGGCCAGCGTGGCGAATGTCTTCATCGGTCTCCTCCTTCGGTCGGTTCGATATCAGCGTCCGATCATAACGGAGCCATCGCGCGCGTCATATGGCCGCCATCGCATCGGCATACGCAGCCGTGCGGCCGCGCTCCGGTAAAATGCCGCTTTGCCTTCGCTCGTCGCTCCTACCGTGGCCCATACCCTGCTCAACGACACCTTCCTGCGTGCGCTTCTGCGCGAGCCGACCGACTACACGCCGATCTGGCTGATGCGTCAGGCCGGCCGCTATCTGCCCGAATACAACGCGACGCGCGCGCGCGCCGGCAGCTTCCTCGGCCTCGCGAAGAATCCCGACTACGCGACCGAAGTGACGCTGCAGCCGCTCGAGCGCTTCCCGCTCGACGCAGCGATCCTGTTCTCGGACATCCTGACGATTCCCGACGCGATGGGCCTCGGCCTCGACTTTCAGGTCGGCGAAGGGCCGAAGTTCGCGCATCCGGTGCGCACCGAGGCCGACGTCGCGAAGCTCGCGGTGCCGGACATCGAGGAGACGCTCGGTTACGTGACGGGCGCCGTGCGCGAGATCCGCCGCGCGCTGACCGACGGCCAGGGCCGCCAGCGCGTGCCGCTGATCGGCTTCTCGGGCAGCCCGTGGACGCTCGCGTGCTACATGGTCGAAGGCGGCGGGTCGGATGATTTCCGCACGGTGAAGTCGATGGCGTATTCGCGCCCCGACCTGATGCACCGGATCCTCGACGTGAACGCGCAGGCCGTGGCCGCGTACCTGAACGCGCAGATCGAAGCCGGCGCGCAGGCCGTGATGATCTTCGATACGTGGGGCGGCGCACTCGCGGACGGCGCATATCAGCGCTTCTCGCTGGACTACATCCGTCGCGTGGTCGCGCAGCTGAAGCGCGAGCACGACGGCGAGCGCGTGCCGGTGATCACGTTCACGAAGGGCGGCGGCCTGTGGCTCGAGGAAATCGCGGCGACCGGCGTCGACGCGGTCGGCCTCGACTGGACGGTCAATCTCGGCGCCGCGCGCGAACGCGTCGCCGGGCGCGTCGCGCTGCAGGGCAACCTCGACCCGACGATCCTGTTTGCGCCGCCGGCCGTGGTGCGCGAGCAGGCGCGTGCGGTGCTCGACAGCTACGGCAATCACCCCGGTCACGTATTCAACCTCGGCCACGGCATTTCGCAGTTCACGTCGCCCGACCACGTCGCCGAGCTCGTCGACGAAGTGCACACCCACAGCCGCAAGATCCGTAGCGGATCGGTGGGCTAAGCGCAAGCGCTGCCATGCTGCACTGCGGGGTGGCGGCGTTTCGCTGTCGGCGCTAAACAGGGCGCAACCCCGCACCGGTTGCCGATTCAAGGCTTGTCAAGACTTGACTTATGCACATTTTCCACGTTGCAGCGCGGTAGAGCCCTGTATCGGTCGAAATGTCTCGCTATGGTTCCGTAATTTGAATAGCAGCCTTATGGAATAAGGCTCCGCGGGGCGCGGCCGACGGCGGCCGAAAACAGCGGGAAGCACGGCCCCGCGCGCTTCGCGGCTGTTGAACGGCGAGTTCTCAACAAAGTTATCCACAGGCTGGTCAGGGTATACGGCGATTCCTAATGCGAATCCAAAACTTAGCGCCGAATCTGAAGTTTTACTTTAAGTTCGCCACCGTGGCGCGGACCCGGGTGCAATTCGCCGGTGCGCCCCGTGCTGTCGCCGGAGCGCGGTGATGGGCGGCACCTACCTCAGGGTCGCCCTCGACCATCCGCTCGCCACCCTGTTCGACTACCGCTGCGACGTCCAGCCGGCGCCTGAGCCCGGCACCCTGGTGCAGGTGCCGTTCGGCAAGCGGCAGGTTGTCGGCCTCGTCTGCGAAGTGACGACTCACACCGACGTGCCGCCGTCCCGGTTGCGGGCGATCGACGCGATCTGTACCGAGCTGCCGCCGCTCGCGCCGGATTGGCTCGCGCTCGTGTCGTTCGCGGCCGACTATTACCAGCGCGGTCGCGGCGAAGTCGCGCTGCCGGCGTTGCCGCAGGCGCTGCGCGACGCGGAGCGCTGGGGCCGGCTGCTGGCGCCCGAGGTGCGCTACCGGCTGACCGAAGCCGGCCGCGCGGCGCTGCCCGACGCACTGCCGGCGCGCGGGGCCGCGCTGCGGCGGCTCGCGCAGGCGCTCGCCGACACCGATTCGATGACGTTGCCCGATGCGCGGGCGTTGCATCCGAAGGCCGCCGCCACGCTCGACGACTGGGCGGCGCACGGCTGGGTCGCCATCGAGGAAATCGGCTGGGCCGACGCACCTGTGCCCAAACCTGTGGATAACCTGTCGACAACCAGTGGACGAACTGTGCCGCCGGCGCTCACCGACCAGCAGGCGGAGGCGCTCGACGCGATCCGCGCCGCGCAGGGCTTCGCGCCGTTCCTGCTGCATGGCGTGACCGGGAGCGGCAAGACCGAGGTCTATCTGCATGCGCTCGCCGCGCTGCTCGATGCGCGGCCCGACGCGCAGGCGCTCGTGCTCGTGCCCGAAATCAACCTGACGCCGCAGTTCGAGGCCGCGTTCCGCGCACGCTTCGCGGGCACGCTCGCCGACGACGCGATCGTCACGCTGCACAGCGGGCTCGCCGAGGGCGAGCGTGCGCGCAACTGGCTCGCCGCGCACACGGGCCGCGCGCGGATCGTGCTCGGCACGCGGCTCGCGGTGCTTGCTTCGCTGCCGACGCTCGCACTGATCGTCGTCGACGAGGAGCACGAGCCCGCATACAAGCAGCAGGAAGGGCTGCGCTATTCGGCGCGCGATCTTGCCGTGTGGCGCGCGAAGCATCTCGGCATTCCGGTCGTGCTCGGCTCGGCGACGCCTTCGCTCGAGAGCTGGTGGCAGGCCGATCAGGGCCGCTACACGCGGCTCACGCTGTCGCGCCGCGCGGTAGCCGACGCGACGCTGCCGACCGTGCGGCTGATCGATCTCGAAGAGGAGCGGCGGCGCGGGCGCGCGTCGATGGGCGGGCTGTCGGGGCCGCTCGTCGCGGCGTTGAAGGCGCGGCTCGAGCGCGGCGAGCAGAGCCTCGTGTTCCTGAACCGGCGCGGCTACGCGCCGCAGCTCGCATGCGACGCGTGCGGCTGGGTCGCCGGTTGCCCGCGCTGCAGCGCCTACGTCGTGCTGCACAAGCCCGAGCATGCGCTGCGCTGCCATCACTGCGGCTGGGAAGCGCGCATTCCGCGGTCGTGCCCGGAATGCGGGAACGTCGATATCGCGCCGCTCGGGCGCGGCACGCAGCGCATCGAGGAAGCGCTCGCCGAGGCCGTGCCGGGCGCACGGATATTGCGGATCGACGCGGACAGCACGCGACGCAAGGGCAGTGCGCAGGCGCTGTTCTCGGACGTGCACGCCGGTGAAGTCGACATCCTGGTCGGCACGCAGATGATCGCGAAGGGGCACGACTTCCAGCGCGTGTCGCTCGTCGGCGTGCTCAATGCCGACACCGCGCTGTTCTCGCACGACTTCCGCGCGAGCGAGCGGCTGTTCGCGCAGCTGATGCAGGTGAGCGGCCGCGCGGGGCGCGCCGGATTGCCGGGCGAGGTGCTCGTGCAGACGCGTTACCCGCGTCACGCGCTGTATCACGCGCTCGGCCGGCAGGATTACGTCGGCTTCGCGAATTCGACGCTCGGCGAGCGCCGCGACGCGCATCTGCCGCCGTTCGTCTACCAGGCGCTGCTGCGCGCCGAAGGACGCACGCTCGATGCGGCGCTCGCGTTCCTGCTGCAGGCCGCGGCCGCGTTGCCGGGGCTGCCGGGCGCCGATCGCGTGACCGTCTACGACGCGGTGCCGATGACGATCGTCAAGGTCGCGAACGTCCACCGCGCGCAGTTGTTGCTCGAAAGCGCGTCGCGGGCGGCATTGCAGCATGCGCTGCGCGCATGGCAGCCGGAACTGCGTGCGCTGAAGGGCGTGCTGCGGTGGAGCGTCGAGGTCGATCCGCTGGATATCTGAGCGCTGCGCGCGCGGCCGGCGCACCGCTCGCCGATACCGAGCCGGCCGGAACCGGCAACCTGCGCGAGCCGCCTGCCGGCCCGTCCCACACCCACCTGAATTCCCTGTCACCCCGCGCAGTGCAACCCGCTTTTCCCCTCGGTGGTGCACGCCGAGGGTTGCCCACGCGCGCCGACTCGCCCCGATCAGGGAAAACACCGATCCGCCGACCACGGGCAACCCCTAGGTTGCAACTTCATAAGTGGCTGATTATATTGAGTAACTTGAAGGTGCAACCGATCCATCAATTCGGTTGCACCTTTTTATTGCGTGCCGTAGGATTTCGCGCATCCTCTCACACCACATCGCCGGACTCGCACCGGCGCACGAACCCACCATGGCAAGCACGACTCTCGGCGTCAAAGTCGACGACCTTCTCCGCTCGCGCCTGAAAGACGCGGCAGCGCGTCTCGAGCGCACTCCCCACTGGCTGATCAAGCAGGCGATCTTCGCGTATCTCGAGCGGATCGAGCACGGCCAGCTGCCGCCTGAACTGTCGGGCAACAGCGGCGTGACGGAGCTCGCCGACGGCCAGGCGACGGACGGCGACGACGACAACTCGCCGCATCCGTTCCTCGAGTTCGCGCAGAACGTGCAGCCGCAATCGGTGCTGCGCGCGGCGATCACGGCCGCGTATCGCCGCCCCGAGCCGGAATGCGTGCCGTTCCTGCTGGGCCAGGCGCGCCTGCCCGCGAACCTGCAGGCCGACGTGCAGACGCTCGCGACGCAGCTCGTCGAGGCGCTGCGCGAGAAGAGCTCGGGCGGTGGTGTCGAGGGGCTGATCCACGAGTTCTCGCTGTCGAGCCAGGAAGGCGTCGCGCTGATGTGTCTGGCCGAAGCGCTGCTGCGCATTCCCGATCGCGCGACGCGCGATGCGCTGATCCGCGACAAGATCAGCAAGGGCGACTGGCGCTCGCACGTCGGCCACGCGCCGTCGCTGTTCGTGAACGCGGCGACCTGGGGCCTGATGATCACCGGCAAGCTCGTGACGACCAATAGCGAAGCGGGCCTGTCGTCGGCGCTCACGCGCCTGATCGGCCGCGGCGGCGAGCCGCTGATCCGCAAGGGCGTCGACATGGCGATGCGTCTGATGGGCGAGCAGTTCGTCACCGGCGAGACGATTTCCGAAGCGCTCGCGAACAGCCGCAAGTACGAAGCGCGCGGCTTCCGCTACTCGTACGACATGCTCGGCGAAGCGGCGACGACCGAAGAGGACGCGCAGCGCTACTACGCGTCGTACGAGCAGGCGATCCATGCGATCGGCAAGGCCGCCGGCGGCCGCGGCATCTACGAAGGCCCGGGCATCTCGATCAAGCTGTCGGCGCTGCACGCGCGCTACTCGCGCTCGCAGCAGGACCGCACGATGAGCGAGCTGCTGCCGCGCGTGCGTGCGCTCGCGCTGCTCGCGCGCCGCTACGACATCGGCCTGAACATCGACGCGGAAGAAGCGGATCGCCTCGAAATCTCGCTCGACTTGCTCGAAGCGCTCTGCTTCGATCCGGAGCTGGCCGGCTGGAACGGCATCGGCTTCGTCGTGCAGGGCTACCAGAAGCGTTGCCCGTTCGTGATCGACTACCTGATCGACCTCGCGCGCCGCAGCCGTCACCGCCTGATGATCCGCCTCGTCAAGGGCGCGTACTGGGATACCGAAATCAAGCGTGCGCAGGTCGACGGCCTCGAAGGCTATCCGGTCTACACGCGCAAGATCTATACGGACGTGTCGTACCTCGCGTGCGCGAAGAAGCTGCTCGCGGCGCCCGACGCCGTCTACCCGCAATTCGCGACGCACAACGCATACACGCTGGCCGCGATCTATCACCTGGCCGGCCAGAACTACTACCCCGGCCAGTACGAATTCCAGTGCCTGCACGGGATGGGTGAACCGCTGTACGAGGAAGTCACGGGCCGCGACAAGCTGAACCGTCCGTGCCGCGTGTATGCACCGGTCGGCACGCATGAAACGCTGCTCGCGTACCTCGTGCGCCGACTGCTGGAGAACGGCGCGAACACGTCCTTCGTGAACCGCATCGCCGACAAGACGGTCTCGGTGAAGGAACTGGTCGCCGATCCGGTCGACGAGGCATCGAAGGTCGTGCCGCTCGGCGCGCCGCACGCGAAGATCCCGCTGCCGCGTAACCTCTACGGCGACGAGCGTCCCAACTCGATGGGCCTCGACCTGTCGAACGAACATCGTCTCGCGTCGCTGTCGTCCGCGCTGCTCGCGAGCGCGCACCATCCGTGGCGCGCGGCGCCGATGCTCGCCGACGACGCGCTCGCCGACGCCCCGGCGCGCGACGTGCGCAACCCGGCCGACCAGCGCGACCTGGTCGGCACCGTCAGCGAAGCGACGGCCGAACACGTGAGCGCGGCGCTCGCGCACGCGGTGGCCGCCGCGCCGATCTGGCAGGCGACGCCGGTCGATGCACGCGCCGACTGCCTGGTGCGCGCTGCCGACCTGCTCGAAGCGCAGATGCACACGCTGATGGGCCTGATCGTGCGCGAAGCCGGCAAGTCGCTGCCGAACGCGATCGCCGAAATTCGCGAAGCCGTCGACTTCCTGCGCTACTACGCGGCGCAGATCCGCGACGAATTCTCGAACGACACGCACCGCCCGCTCGGCCCCGTGGTCTGTATCAGCCCGTGGAACTTCCCGCTCGCGATCTTCATGGGCCAGGTGGCGGCCGCGCTCGCGGCCGGCAACACGGTGCTCGCGAAGCCGGCCGAACAGACGCCGCTGATCGCCGCCCAGGCCGTACGCCTGCTGCGCGAGGCCGGCGTGCCGGCCGGCGCGGTGCAGCTGCTGCCGGGCACCGGCGAGACCGTCGGCGCGGCGCTGGTCGCCGATCCGCGCACGCGCGCGGTGATGTTTACCGGCTCGACCGAAGTCGCGCGCCTGATCAACAAGACGCTCGCCGCGCGCCTCGACCCGGACGGCAAGCCGATTCCGCTGATCGCGGAAACGGGCGGCCAGAACGCGATGATCGTCGACTCGTCGGCGCTCGCGGAGCAGGTCGTCGCGGACGTGATGCAGTCGTCGTTCGACTCCGCTGGTCAACGGTGTTCGGCGCTGCGCGTTCTGTGTCTGCAGGACGACGTCGCGGACCGCACGTTGACGATGCTCAAGGGCGCGATGCACGAGCTGGCGCTCGGCAACCCGGACCGGCTGTCGACCGACGTCGGCCCGGTGATCGACGCCGAAGCGAAGCAGACGATCGACACGCACGTCGCGGCGATGAAGGAGAAGGGCCACGCGGTCACGCAGCTGTCGTCGCCGGAAGCCTGCGCACACGGCACGTTCGTGCCGCCGACGCTGATCGAGATCGGCAGCATCGACGAGCTGAAGCGTGAAGTGTTCGGCCCGGTGCTGCACGTCGTGCGCTATCGCCGCAGCCAGCTCGACAAGCTGCTCGAGCAGATCCGCGCGACGGGTTACGGCCTGACGCTCGGCATCCACACGCGGATCGACGAGACGATCGCGCACGTGATCTCGAACGCGCACGTCGGCAACATCTACGTGAACCGCAACGTGATCGGCGCGGTGGTCGGCGTGCAGCCGTTCGGCGGCGAAGGGCTGTCGGGCACGGGCCCGAAGGCCGGCGGCGCGCTGTACCTGCAGCGCCTGCTCGCGACGCGTCCGTCGGGCCTGCCGCGCTCGCTCGCGCAGATGCTGATCGCGGACGGCGCGGTCGAAGGCGACGCACGCGGCAACCCGGCGGCGGCGCTCACGACGCTGCGCGACTGGCTGATCGAGCAGCGCGAGCCGGCGCTGGCCGCACGCTGCGACGGCTATCTGGCGCAGGTGCCGGCCGGTGCGACCGCGGTGCTGACCGGGCCGACGGGCGAGCGAAACACGTATACACTCGGCCCGCGCGGCACCGTGCTGTGTGTCGCGGCCACGCCGGGCGGCGCGCGCGCGCAGTTCGCGGCGGTGCTCGCGACGGGCAACCGCGCGCTGTTCGCCGGCGCGGCGGGCGAGGCGCTGGTCGCCGCGCTGCCGGCGGCGCTGAAGGGGCATGCGGCCGTGCGCAAGCAGGCCGATGCACCGTTCGACGCGGTGCTGTTCGAAGGCGACAGCGACGAACTGCAGACGCTCGTGAAGGACGTCGCGCAGCGACCGGGCCCGATCGTGTCGGTGCAGGGCGTGTCGGCGGGCGCGTTCGAGAACGGCGACGCGGAAGACTACGCGCTCGAGCGCCTGCTCACCGAGCGCTCGGTGAGCGTGAACACGGCCGCGGCGGGCGGCAATGCGAATTTGATGACGATCGGCTGACCATCCTTGCCGTTCGGATCAAACAAAGGAAGCGGCAAGGCGATCCCGAAGCCGCTCCATTTACCCTGGTACCAAGGAGATGCTATGCAACACACGATGAAAAAGCTGGCAGGCGCGACGTTCGTCGCCGTCATGTCGCTTGCGGGGACGGCCCATGCGGACGACGTGAAGATCGGTTACGCAGGGCCGATGACGGGCGCCCAGGCGCACTACGGCAAGGATATGCAGAACGGGATCGCGCTCGCGCTGGAAGACTTCAACGCGACGAACCCGAAGATCGGCGGCAAGGCGGTGAAGTTCGTGCTCGAGACGCAGGACGACCAGGCTGACCCGCGCACCGGCACGACGGTTGCGCAGAAGCTCGTCGACGACGGCATCAAGGGCATGCTCGGCCACTTCAACTCGGGCACGACGATTCCCGCTTCGCGTATCTACGCAAACGCCGGCATTCCGGAAATCGCGATGGCGACGGCGCCGGAATACACGCAGCAGGGTTACAAGACGACCTTCCGCATGATGACGTCCGACACGCAGCAGGGCTCGGTGGCGGGCACCTTCGCGGCGAAGGATCTCGGCATGAAGAAGATCGCGATCGTCGACGACCGCACGGCCTACGGCCAGGGTCTCGCCGACCAGTTCGAGAAGGCCGCGAAGGCCGGCGGCGCGACGATCGTCGACCGTGAATTCACGAACGACAAGGCCGTCGACTTCAAGGCGATCCTGACGAAGCTGAAGGCGGCGAAGCCGGACCTCGTCTACTACGGCGGCGCGGATTCGCAGGCAGCGCCGATGGTCAAGCAGATGAAGACGCTCGGCATCACCGCACCGCTGATGAGCGGCGAAATGGTGAAGACGCCGACGTTCCTGAAGATCGCGGGCAACGCGGCCGACGGCACGATCGCATCGCTGGCAGGCCTCCCGCTCGAGGAAATGCCGGGCGGCAAGGGCTACGCCGACAAGTACAAGAAGCGCTTCGGCGAAGACGTGCAGACGTACTCGCCGTACGCGTACGACGGCGCGATGGCAATGCTCAACGCGATGAAGAAGGCCGACTCGACCGATCCGGCGAAGTACCTGCCGGTGCTCGCGAAGACCGACATGGCCGGCGTCACGTCGTCGCACGTCGCGTACGACGCGAAGGGTGACCTGAAGAACGGCGGCATCACGATGTACAAGGTCGAGAAGGGCGAGTGGAAGCCGCTGAAGAGCATCGGCGGCAAGTAAGCATGGCGTGAGTCGCCGGCGGCGTCGAAGGGCGCCGTGCCGGGCATCATGTGAAGAAGCCACCGGGCCGTCGGGTCCGGTGGCTTTTTCTTTGGCGTCGGCGGTCGGTTCGGCGCCCGTCAGGCCGCGTATGCGCGCTGCAGCAGCGCGGCGACGTCGAGCGCGTGCGGATCGAAGCCGCCCGCGATGCGGCCCCAGTCGGGCGCGGCAAGCCGCGTCGCAATGAACGCGTCGGCGACGGCAGCGGGCGCGTCGCGCCGCAGCAGGCAGGCCTGCGCGACGAGCGCGAGCCGCTGCGCGAACACGCGGGCCGACGCCTCGAGCGTATCGGCCGGTGCCGCGAGCCTCGCGCGCAGCGCATCGAGTGCCGCGCGGATGTGGGGCTCGCCCGCGCAGAGGTCGGTCAGCTCGGCGAAGAGCGCCGCGGCCGCGTCGGGTTCGCGCGACACCGCGCGCAGCACGTCGAGGCACATCACGTTGCCGGAGCCTTCCCAGATCGAGTTGACCGGCGCTTCGCGGAACAGCCGCGCGATCGGGCCGTCGTCGACGTAGCCGTTGCCGCCGAACACTTCCATCACCTCGCCGGTCAGCTCGACCGCGCGCTTGCAGACCCAGAATTTCGCGGCGGGCGTGACGATCCGCTTCCACGCGCGTTCGCGCGGCGAGTCGTCGCGCTCGAACGCGTCGGCGAGACGCATCGCGAGCGCGAGCGCGGCTTCGCTTTCGAGCGCGAGATCGGCGAGCACGGTGCGCATCAGCGGCTGCTCGGCGAGCGCGCGGCCGAACGCATGGCGCTGGCGCGTGTACGCGATCGCCTGCACGACGCCCTGGCGCAGCATCGCCGCGCTGCCGAGCACGCAGCTCAGCCGCGTGTACGTGGCCATCTCGATGATGGTCGGAATGCCGCGGCCTTCGTCGCCGAGCATGATGCCCCACGCGTCGTTCAACTCGATCTCGCTGCTCGAGTTGCTGCGGTTGCCGACCTTGTTCTTCAGCCGCTGGATCTCGACCGCGTTCTTCGTCCCGTCGGGCCGCCAGCGCGGCACGTAGAAGCACGACGGGCCGCCGGCCGCGGTGCGCGCGACGACCAGGTGCGCGTCGCACATCGGCGCGGAGAAGAACCACTTGTGGCCGCGCAGCCGGTATTCGCCGCCGCGTCCGCCCGCGCCGACGGCGCTCGCCAGCGTCGTGTTCGCACGCACGTCGGAGCCGCCCTGTTTCTCGGTCATGCCCATGCCGAACCAGATCGAGCGCTTGTCGGCGACCGGCACGTCGCGCGGATCGTAGTCGTCGCTGTACAACTTGTCGCGCAGCAGGTCCCACAGCGCGGGGTCCTTCTGCAGCACCGGGATCGCGGCCTGCGTCATCGTCGCCGGGCACAGCGTGCCGGCCTCGATCTGGCCGTGCAGGTAGAAGCCGGCCGCGGTCGCGGCCCAGCGGCCCGGGCGCGTATCGCGGAACGCGAGCGACACGAAGCCCTCGTTGCGGTACATGCCGAGCAGCGTGTGCCACGCCGGATGGAAGTCGACGCAGTCGATGCGCCGGCCGCGCCGGTCGAACGCGTTCAGTTCCGGCGGGTGGCGGTTTGCTTCGTCGGCGAGCCGCGCGGTGTCGGCGCTGCCGAGCCGCGCGCCGTACGCGTCGAGCTGCGGCACGGCCCAGCCGGCGCCCGCGCGGGCGAGTGCCTCGCGCAGCGCGACGTCGGTGGCGAAGAGGTTATAGTCGACCAGTTCGTCGAACTGGTTCGTGATGGCATGGGTCGATTCGGTCATCGGGCTGTCTCCGGTCTCGTGCTTCGCGGTCTGCCGGTCAAACGCGTTTCCGCTGAATTTCAGAGTAGCAAATATGCCGCCGCGACATGTTCAGGTTCCGGCGCCGCCCGGCCAGTCGGCGGCGCAACCCGCGCCCGCGTTGCGCCGCCGGCCGCGCCAGTCGCGCGCGCAGGCCACGTCCGAGGCGCTCCAGCAGGCCTTCGTTCAGCTTTTGCTCGAGCGCGGCTACGCGAAGGCGACGATCCGCGAGATCGCGGCCGTCGCGGGCGTGAGCGTCGGCACCTTCTACGAATACTTCGGCGACAAGCAGAGCCTCGCCGCGCTGTGCATCCACCGGCGCGTGCTGGCGCTGGCCGACCGGCTGCGCGAAGCGGCGCACGGGCTGCGCGGCGTGCCGCGCGCCGAGCTCGCGGCCGTGCTCGTCGACCTGCAGGTCGATGCGATCGCCGCCGACGCCGCGCCGTGGAGTGCGTTCTTCGCGCTGGAGCGGCAGGTGTCGCCGCTGTCCGCATACCGCCGCCATTACGACGCGTATGTCGCGCTGTGGCGCGACGCGCTTGCGCAGTGCAGCGATCCGCTGCCGGCAGCGAGGCTCGACGGGGTCGCGCGAATGGCGCATGCGGTCTGCTACGGCGGCGTGTCGCAGGCGCTGCTCACGCTCGGGCCGGCGCTGGACTTCGCCGCGTTGCGGGGCGAGTTGCAGGCCGTCCTGGGCGCCTATCTGGCCGCCGCGGGCGCGTGATGCGCGGCGTGGCCGTGCATTCGGGCGGCCAGCGCAAGCCCGTCGTGAGTGTGGGCAGGCCGTGGGAGGAGATGCCTGATGCGCATGCATTGCCGGGCACATGGCCTTGGCATTGAGCATTGCGCATAGCCGGTCATGAGAAAAATGCATGGCCGCCATGACGAACTTTCGGTTGTCCGCCCTTATTGGCTCGGGCTAAATCATGCGTCACGAACCGGGCCGCGTGCGTCGCGCGGGCCGGCGCGAAGGACAATTGAAGGAGGAGTCATGCGAAGCGCCACCACGCCCCGATCGAAACTGCCGGACGTCGGGACGACGATCTTCACGGTGATCGGCCAGCTCGCCGCGCAGCACGATGCGCTGAACCTGTCGCAGGGCGCGCCGAATTTCGCGCCCGATCCGGCGCTCGTCGAGAGCGTCGCGCGCGCGATGCGCGACGGCCACAACCAGTACGCGCCGATGGCCGGCGTCGTGTCGCTGCGCGAACGCCTCGCGGAGAAGACGGAGGTGCTGTACGGCACGCGCTACGACCCGGGCACGGAGATCACGGTGATCGCGAGCGCGAGCGAAGGGCTCTACGCGGCGATCAGCGCGCTCGTACATCCGGGCGACGAAGTGATCTATTTCGAGCCGTCGTTCGACAGTTATGCGCCGATCGTGCGGTTGCAGGGCGCGACGCCGGTCGCGATCAAGCTGTCGCCCGAGCATTTCCGCGTGAACTGGGACGAAGTGGCCGCGGCGATCACGCCGCGCACGCGAATGATCATCGTCAACACGCCGCACAACCCGACCGCGACGGTGTTCTCCGCCGACGATCTCGAACGGCTCGCGCAACTCACGCGCAATACCGACATCGTGGTCCTGTCGGACGAGGTCTACGAGCACGTGGTGTTCGACGGCGCGCAACATCAGAGCGTCGCGCGTCACCGTGAGCTCGCCGAGCGCAGCGTGATCGTGTCGTCGTTCGGCAAGTCGTTCCACGTGACGGGCTGGCGGGTCGGCCATTGCGTCGCGCCGGCCGAACTGATGGACGAGATCCGCAAGGTGCACCAATTCATGGTGTTCTCGGCCGATACGCCGATGCAGGTCGCGTTCGCGGAGATCCTCGCGCGGCCGGAAAGCTATCTCGGCCTGTCGGCGTTCTACCAGGCCAAGCGCGACCTGCTCGCGCGCGAGCTGGCCGGTTCGCGCTTCGAGCTGCTGCCGAGCGAAGGCTCGTTCTTCATGCTCGCGCGGTTCCGGCACTTCTCGGACGAACGCGACAGCGACTTCGTGCTGCGCCTGATCCGCGATGCGCGCGTCGCGACGATTCCGCTGTCGGCGTTCTATACCGACGGCACCGACGCCGGCGTGATCCGGCTCAGTTTCTCGAAAGACGACGCGACGCTGATCGAAGGCGCGCGGCGGTTGCGGTCGCTGTAAATCGCGGGCGCGGCCCGCACCCCAAGCAGGCGACGTGTACGTCGCACGGAAAGCCACCGACGGAACCGGAGCACGTGCGAACGCACGGCGCCGGCCGACAAGCCAGGAGATCACGATGAAGCATGCACACACACTCAAGCTCGCGTTCGCACTCGCGTGCGCGCTCGGTTCCGGCGCGGCGCTCGCCGACGGGCAAACGCTGCGTTTCGGCCTCGAGGCGCAATATCCGCCGTTCGAGTCGAAGGCGCCGAACGGCGACCTGCAGGGCTTCGACATCGACGTCGGCAACGCCGTCTGCCAGACCGCGAAGCTGTCGTGCAAGTGGGTCGAGACGTCGTTCGACGGGCTGATTCCCGCGCTGAAGGGCCGCAAGTTCGACGCGATCAATTCGGCGATGAACGCGACCGAGCAGCGGCGCCAGGCGATCGACTTCACGACGATCATCTACCGTGTGCCGACGCAGCTGATCGCGCGCACCGGCAGCGGCCTGCTGCCGACGCCGGAATCGCTGAAGGGCAAGCGCGTCGGCGTGTTGCAGGCATCGATCCAGGAAACCTACGCGAAGGCGCACTGGGAGCCGGCCGGCGTGTCGATCGTCGCGTACCAGGATCAGAACCAGGTGTATGCGGATCTCGTGGCGGGCCGTCTCGACGCGACACTGGTGCTCGCGCCGGCCGGTCAGCGCGGTTTCCTGTCGCGCCCGGACGGCAACGGTTTCGCGTTCGTCGGCCAGCCGGTGCGCGACGACCGGATTCTCGGCAGCGGGATCGCGTTCGGCCTGCGCAAGGGCGACGACGCGCTGAAGGCGAAACTCGATTCCGCGATCGACAAGCTGAAGGCGGACGGCACGGTGAAGTCGCTCGGCCAGAAATACTTCGGCGATATCGACATCTCCACCAAATAACGGACGCATACGATGCAGAGCCTGGATACGGGCGCGGAGACAGGCGGCCACGGTGCGACGGTGCAGGCGGACGACGCGCTCGAGGCGGCGCTCGTCGCCGGCCTGGGCGACTCGCTGGTCACGCGGGCGGCCGGGATCGATCCGCGCTACTTCACCGCGTACAACGAGCCGGCCGGTGTGCGGCCGCGCGCGCTGGTGCGGCCGCGCAGCGTCGACGACGTGTCGCGCACGCTCGCGCTGTGCACGCGGCTCGGGCAGCCGGTCGTGCCGCAGGGCGGTCTCACCGGGCTCGCCCGCGGCGCGGTCGCGCTGGGCGGCGAGATCGTGCTGTCGATGGAGCGTTTCGCGGGTGTCGAGGCAATCGACGCGGCGGCGGCCACGATGACGGTGCGCGCCGGGACGCCGCTGCAGACGGTGCAGGAAGCCGCGGACGCGGCGGGCTTCACGTTCGGCGTCGACCTCGGCGCACGCGGTTCGTGCCAGATCGGCGGCATGCTCGCGACCAACGCGGGCGGCACGCGCGCGATCCGCTATGGAATGATGCGCGAGCAGGTGCTCGGGCTCGAGGCCGTGCTCGCCGACGGCACCATCGTGTCGTCGATGAACCGGATGCTGAAGAACAACGCGGGCTACGACCTGAAGCAGCTGTTCATCGGCAGCGAAGGCACGCTCGGCATCATCACGCGCGCCGTGCTGCGGCTGCATCCGAAGCTCGCCGCGCCGGCCACCGCGCTCTGCCGCGTGCATGGCTACGACGCCGTCGTCGGGTTGTGGAACCGCCTGCGCGCACTGCCCGAGATCGTCAGTTTCGAAGCGATGTGGCCGGCCTTCTACGACCACGTCGCGGGCCACACGCCCGGCGTCGTCGCGCCGTTCGCAGGCGACGGCGGCTTCGCGGTGCTGATCGAGTGCGCGACGAGCGCGCCGGGCGGCGATGCGCGCCAGGCGCTGGAAACCGGCCTGGCGGATGCGATCGACGCGGGGCTCGTCGACGATGCGGCGCTCGCGACATCCGAGCGGCAGGCGCGCGACCTGTGGACGTTGCGCGAAGGCCTCGCGATCGATGCGCTGCCGCATCTGGTGAACTTCGACGTGAGCCTGCCGACGGGGGAGCTCGGCCTGTTCGCCTCGCGCTGCGAGGCGGCGTTGCGTGCGGTCTGGCCCGGCATCGTTTGCCTGTTCTTCGGCCACGTCGGCGACGGCAACGTGCATATCGGCGTATCGCTCACCGGCATGCGCGACGCGGACGCCGATGCGATCGATCGCTGTGTGTACGCGGTCGTTCGGGACATGGGCGGCTCGGTGTCGGCGGAGCACGGCATCGGGATGCTCAAGCGCGCCTATCTCGCGCACACGCGCAGCGAAGCGGAAATCGGCTTGATGCGGCGCCTGAAGGCCGCGCTCGATCCCGCCGGCGTGCTCAATCCCGGCAAGGTGCTTTGATCGGCACGCGCCGATGGCGGGCGCGTCAGCCGTCGACCCAGCGCAGTGCGCCGATCCTCAGGTGTTCGACGACGCTGCGCGCCCAGTCGAGTTCCGCGTTGAGCAGCACGAGCGCATGTTCGTTCTGCAACAGGAACAGGCGCGGCACCTGGTCGTTCTGCGCGGCGTTGCGCAGCGACTCGAGACGTTCGCGTTCGGCCTCGAGCGCGGCGATGCGGCGCTCGAGTTGCTGGCGCGCATCGTCGGCGTCGAGCAGCGGCAGGAATGCGAGACCGGCGCCGAATGCCGGAAACTCGCGCGCGGGCTCCGCGAGCAGCGCATGCAGCCACGCCTGCCCGGCCGTATGCCCGGCTTCGGTCAGCGTGTACAGCGTGCGTTCGGGAAACGCGCCGTCGCGCTCGGTGTCGTGCACGGCGATCAGCCCGTCGCGCACCAGCCGGTCGATCGTCTGGTAGAGGCTCGTGCGCTGTCGCACGTTGACGACTTCGTCATAGCCGCGCGCCTTCAACTGCTGGAGCATTCCGTACGGATGCATCGGCGTTTCGGTGAGCGTCGCGAGGACCGCGAGCGCAAGCGGAGACGGGCGGCTTGTTGCCATGAATAGTTCGATTATGTCTAGTAAGAATATAACTAGTATCGACTAGACTATCATATTCCACAAGCGTTTCAGCCGAGGTGTGAGCGCTTCGCGGCTGGCGCGACGGTTTCCATCGTCGTGAGACCGTGGACGATTCCGCAGTCCTCGACCGAATGTTCGCCGACGCACTGGCGGCGCAATTCGGTGAGCTGGTCGCGCAGATGCGTCAGTTCGGCGAGGCGCGCGTCGACGTGGCCGATGTGCTCGTCGAGCAGCGCGTTGACCGAATCGCACGGGTCGGCCGGCGTGTCGGTGAGCTGCAACAGCGCGCGGATTTCGTCGTGCGCCATGTCGAGCGCGCGGCAGTTGCGTATGAAGCGCAGCCGCTCGACGTGCACGTCGGTGTAGTTGCGGTAGTTCGCATCGGTGCGCTCGGCGTCCGGCATCAGCCCTTCCTTCTCGTAGAAGCGGATCGTTTCGGGCGTGCAGCGGGCCGCCTTGGCCAGTTCGCCGATCTTCATGGCTTTCTCCGTTGTAAGGGTTGACCTTGTAGTGGCTTCAGGGTGTTAACTCTACACCGTCAAGCCATAGAGGAGGTTGTCATGACCGACGCCCAGCGTACCCCCGACCCACGACACCGTCATGCAGGCGGCGCCGATGCGTGCTGCGCCGATGCTCGCGACACGCAGGCGGCGACCACTGCCGACGCGGCGCCGGCGGCCGGCGAGCACGCGCATGGCGACGCGGCGGCGCACCGCGCGCAGCCGCATGCATGCGGTCACGATCATGACCACGATCGCCCATCCGCGCACGGCACGGGGCACGACCACGGCACCCATGCCGACCATGCGCGCGACGACGGGCATGAGCATGGAGCGGCGTGCTCGCACGGCCACGCGGCGCACGATCATGCCGGTCACGACCACGACCACGACCACGACCACGACCACGACCACGCGGCCCGCGCATGCTGCGCGCCGGCCGCGCTATCGCTCGCGCCGCTGCCGGTCGCGCGGGCGACCGCGTCGGGTCACGTCCGCTCGGCGTTCCGCATCATGCAGATGGACTGCCCGACCGAAGAAACCCTGATTCGCAAGAAGCTCGGCGGAATGGAGCAGGTGTCCGCGCTCGAATTCAACCTGATGCAGCGGATGCTGACCGTCGAACACGTGCCCGGTGCGCAACCGGCGATCGAAAGCGCGATCCGCACGCTCGGGATGACGCCGGAGGCCGCGTCGGCCGACGCACCGGCAGCATCCGTCGCGCCGCCGCCCGCGAAGCCGTGGTGGCCGCTTGCGTTGGCCGCCGTCGCCGCGATCGCATCCGAGGCGGTGAGCTGGGCCGGTCTGCCGACGTGGCTGTCGGCGGTGCTGGCGCTCGCGGCGGTGCTCGCATGCGGGCTGACCACGTACAAGAAGGGCTGGATCGCGATCCGCAACGGCAACCTGAACATCAACGCGCTGATGAGCATCGCGGTGACGGGCGCGATGGCGATCGGCCAGTGGCCGGAAGCCGCGATGGTGATGGTGCTGTTCACGATCGCCGAGCTGATCGAGGCGAAGTCGCTCGACCGCGCGCGCAACGCGATCCAGGGCCTGATGCAGCTCGCGCCGGACACCGCGACCGTGCAGGACGCCGACGGCACGTGGCGCACGATCGAGGCCGCGCAGGTCGCGCTCGGCGCGATCGTGCGCGTGAAGCCGGGCGAGCGGATCGGGCTGGACGGCGAGGTCATCGCGGGCCGCTCGACGGTGAACCAGGCGCCGATCACCGGCGAGAGCCTGCCGGTCGACAAGACGGCAGGCGACGCGGTGTACGCGGGCACGATCAACGAAGCGGGTTCGTTCGACTATCGCGTGACGGCGGTTGCCGCCAACTCGACGCTCGCGCGGATCATCCACGCGGTCGAGGAAGCGCAGGGCGCGAAGGCGCCGACGCAGCGCTTCGTCGACCAGTTCGCGCGCGTCTATACGCCGATCGTGTTCGCGGTCGCGCTGCTGGTCGCGGTGGCGCCGCCGCTCGTCATGGGCGGCGCGTGGCACGACTGGATCTACCGCGCGCTGGTGCTGCTCGTGATCGCGTGCCCGTGCGCGCTGGTGATCTCGACGCCGGTGACGATCGTGTCGGGGCTCGCAGCCGCGGCACGGCGCGGGATTCTCGTGAAGGGTGGCGTCTATCTGGAAGAAGGCCGCAAGCTCGCGTGGCTCGCGCTCGACAAGACCGGCACGATCACGCACGGCAAGCCCGTGCAGACCGATTTCGACCTGCATGCGACGGACGTCGACGCGGCGCGCGTGCGTCACCTCGGCGCGAGCCTCGCGGCGCGCTCCGATCACCCGGTGTCGCAGGCGATCGCCGTCGCGGCCCGCGACACGCAGACGGCAGCGTTCGCCGATGTAGAGGACTTCGAAGCACTCGTCGGGCGCGGCGTGCGCGGCACGATCGACGGTGTGCGCTACTGGCTCGGCAACCACCGGCTCGTCGAGGAGCTCGAACGCTGCTCGCCGGCGCTGGAGGCGAAGCTCGACGCGCTCGAGCGGCAGGGCAAGAGCGTGGTGATGCTGGTCGACGACACGCGCGTGCTCGGCATCTTCGCGGTGGCCGACACGATCAAGGACACCAGCCGCGCGGCGATCGCCGACCTGCACGCGCTCGGCATCCGCACCGCGATGCTGACCGGCGACAACCCGCACACCGCGGAGGCGATCGCGCGGCAGGCCGGCATCGACGATGCGCGCGGCAACCAGTTGCCCGAGGACAAGCTCGCGGCGGTCGAGGAACTGTCGGCGGGCGGTGCGGGCGCGGTCGGCATGGTCGGCGACGGCATCAACGACGCACCGGCGCTCGCGCGTGCCGACATCGGCTTCGCGATGGGCGCGATGGGCACCGACACGGCGATCGAGACGGCCGATGTCGCGCTGATGGACGACGACCTGCGCAAGATCCCCGCGTTCGTGCGGCTGTCGCGCGCGACGCACCGCGTGCTGGTGCAGAACATCGGCTTCGCGCTCGGCGTGAAAATCGTGTTCCTGGGCCTCACGGTCGCGGGGCTCGGCACGATGTGGATGGCCGTGTTTGCCGATGCGGGCGCGAGCCTGATCGTCGTCGGCAACGGGCTGCGGCTGCTGTCGAAGACGAGCGTGTTCGACGGCGCGACGGCGAAGCGATGAGGAGCGGGCTGTGAGCTTTCTGAAACGGATCCTGCGCGGCCACGGAGGTGGTCACGGCGGAGGTGGCCACGGCAGCGGGCAGGGCGGCGGCCACGGTGGCGGCGGGCATCACGGCGGGCAGCAACGCGACGGTCACGGCGGCCACGATGCGCGCGGCCGCGACGGCTACGGCTGGGGCCGGCAGCCGTCGACCGACGCGCCGGGCGGCAACATGCCGCTGCGCCAGCTCGCGTGCGCGGGCTGCGGCGCCCTCAATGCGTCGGATGCGCGTTTCTGCGCGCAGTGCGGTGCCGCGCAACGCGGCAAGTCCTGCAGCCGCTGCCATTCTGCGCTGGCGGCCGACGCCCGGTTCTGTCCCGGGTGCGGGACACAGGCTGCGTAAGTTCGTCGGCCATCCGCGCCGGCGGCGTCTGAACGCCGGCCGGCGCGCTTCGTTTCAGGTGCAGGCACACCCGTCTTTCGATCAGCGCAGCGGCAGGTAGATCTCGGTGCGCAGGTCGGCCGGCGCCGCATTCATCGGCGTATTGAGGTACAGCTCGAACGGCGGCGCGTCGGCGGCTTCTCGGCCCGAGTGACGCAGCCAGTCGCCGTAGAGCCACTGGTAGGCCGTCTTCAGGTCCGCATACGGCCCCGTATGCAACAGCACCGCATATTCGCCGCCCGCCACTATCACGTGCTCCACCGGCGGCACGGGCTCGACGTCCGGCGCACCGTCGGCGGGCATGAAGCAGGCCTTCGCGCGCAACTGCGCTTCGGGCGTGGTGTCCGGATCGTCGTAAAAAATGCCGATCATCTTCGCGCCGGGGCCGATCAACCCGTGCTGCCCGACCCACGCGCCGATCCGCATGAACGCCTCGCTGACCTTCAAGTACGAACCGGTGTGCGCTATCGCATAGCCGTGCAGTTCAGGCAGCTGCCGGATTTCGACTTCATGCTTGAACATGTCTTCTTCTCCTCGCTGTAACGGATAGATGGGCCGGTGGCTGCCCGTGCGCCGGTGCTGCACCGGCGGCACGCCGTAAGCGTCGCGAAACACCCGCGTGAACGCGTGCGTCGAACCGTAGCCCGCGCGCCGTGCGATCTCGTCGATCGGCCGCGCCGTCAGCACGACCGACTCGCCATACAGTGCGTGATAGACGCGCTGCCAGTGATACGGCGACAGGCACGCGACTTCGGCAAGCCGGTTCAGGTCGAGCGGGCCGTCGAGGTGCGCGCGAATGTATTCGTGGACGCGCGCCACGCTGGCCGCGTAACGGATCCAGGCGAGCTGGTCGGGTTTCGTTTCGACGGTCATCGGCGTGTCCGGGCGGGAACCGACGTCACGGTAGCACGGGCCGAATTGATAAATCTTGCGGAAATGCGTAGGAGGCCGACAAATCCGGCCCCTTTTTATTATGACGAAATGGGGTCTTGCCCCCCTGCGATCTACGACTAAAGTTAAAGACGGTGAAATCGTATGATCGCGTCATTTTTCTCGGGTAAGTTGCTCGCACGGCAACGCACGGTTTTCGAAGTACGCAGGTAGTTCGTCGATGTTCAATCGCAACGCCACGTTTTTCGGGAGAAGA
Source organism: Burkholderia diffusa (assembly GCF_902499115.1). Classification (GTDB taxonomy): domain Bacteria; phylum Pseudomonadota; class Gammaproteobacteria; order Burkholderiales; family Burkholderiaceae; genus Burkholderia; species Burkholderia diffusa. Next base: position 53,949 of record NZ_CABVPN010000017.1, on the reverse strand, counting down.
AGAAATGGATGCTTCCAGCTTCATCACGTCGCTGCAGACCACGCTAGGCGGATACCTGCCCAAGATCGCCGGCGCGATCGGCATCCTGGTGATCGGCTGGCTGATCGCCGTGGCGGTGCGTGCCGGCGCGCTCCGGCTGCTCAACGCGCTGAAGGTCGATCAGCGGATCAGCGAAAGCACCGGCCAGGGCGCGTACGTCGAGCGGATCATCGCCGGCGGCCTGTTCTGGCTCGTGCTGCTCGTCACCGCGGTGGGCATCTTCAACGTGCTCAACCTGTACGCGGTGTCCAATCCGTTCTCGCTGCTCGTCACGCACATCGTCAACTACCTGCCGAACCTGATCGGCGGCGCGGCGCTGACGCTGATCGCGTGGCTGATCGCATCGCTGCTGCGCAGCCTCGCGAACCGCGCGCTGAAGGCGAGCAAGGTCGACGACAAGCTGTCCGAAAGCGCAGGCATGCAGCCGATGAGCGGCTATCTCGGCGACGTGCTGTTCTGGCTCGTGATCCTGATGTTCCTGCCCGCGATTCTCGCGTCGTTCGCGCTGTCCGGCCTGCTGTCGCCGGTGCAGGGGATGGTCGACAAGCTGCTCGCGATCGTGCCGAACCTGTTCGCTGCCGCGGTGATCGGCATCGTCGGCTGGATCGTCGCGCGCGTGTTGCGCGGTCTCGTGACGAACCTGCTCGTCGCCGCCGGCGCCGATCGCCTGACGCAAAGCCTCGACAGCCCGACGCCGGTGCGCGTATCGAGCCTGGTCGGCACCATCGTCTACGTGTTCGTGTTCGTGCCGACGCTGATCTCCGCGCTCGACGCGCTGAAGATCGACGCGATCTCGATTCCGGCCACCAACATGCTGAACCAGTTCCTCGGCGCGGTGCCGGACATCGTCGCGGCGATCGTGATCGTGCTCGTCACGTTCTACTTCGCGCGCTTCGTCGCATCGCTCGCGCAGAAGCTGCTGGAAGCCGCCGGCGTCGACGGGCTGCCGGCCGTGCTCGGCGTCGAGCGCGTGTTCTCGGGGATCCTGCAGCCGTCGGTGCTGGTCGCGCGGCTGATCGTGTTCTTCGCGATGCTGTTCGCGTCGGTCGAGGCCGCGAACCGGCTCGGCTTCACGCAGGTGCGCGACGTCGTCACGCTGTTCATCGAATTCGGCGGCCACGTACTGATGGGCGGCGTGATCCTCGTGATCGGCGTGTGGCTCGCGGGCCTCGCGCGCCGCGTGATCGAGCAGGCGGACCGCGAGCACAGCGTGCTGTTCGCGCGCATCGCGCAATTCGCGATCCTCGGCCTGGTATTCGCGATGGGGCTGCGTGCGATGGGCATCGCCAACGAGATCGTGCAGCTCGCGTTCGGCCTCGTGCTCGGCGCGATCGCGGTGGCGGTCGCGCTGTCGTTCGGGCTCGGCGGCCGCGAAGCGGCCGGCAAGCTGCTCGATCGCTGGTTCAACCAGCGCGGCGGCGGGCAGTAAGCCTGCCGCGTGCCCGTCCGGCCGCTTCGCGCGGCCGGCGGTGGTGCCCGCAGGGGGCGGTCGGGCGTGCGCGCCCGGCACATCGATGCGCGTCGCATGGCCGGCCGGGCCGGCATTTCCGTCAGCGAAACGTCAGCCGTCATCTTTGCCGAATTTCGATAACACGTCGTTTAATGACTCTCTAGCATCGATTCTCAGTCGCGCAGGCCGTCAGGCCCGGCGCATTTGAGGAGAGAATCCGATGAAAGCAGAGTCGAATGGCCGGCCCGCCGCCGGCGCCAAGTCGTCCGGCCAGCACGCGCTGCAGCAGACGCTCGGGACCTGGCAACTGTGGGGCATCGCGGTCGGCCTCGTGATTTCAGGCGAATACTTCGGCTGGAGCTACGGCTGGGCGAGTGCGGGCACGCTGGGCTTCGTCGTCACCGCGTTGTTCGTCGCGGCGATGTACACCACCTTCATCTTCAGCTTCACCGAACTGACGACGTCGATCCCGCACGCGGGCGGCCCGTTCGCGTATGCGCGCCGCGCGTTCGGCCCGGCGGGCGGCTATCTCGCCGGCGCGGCGACGCTCGTCGAGTTCGTGTTCGCGCCGCCCGCGATCGCGCTCGCGATCGGCGCGTACCTGCACGTGCAGTTCCCGGGGCTCGAACCGAAACACGCGGCGATGGGCGCGTATCTCGTGTTCATGGCGCTGAACATCGTCGGCGTGCAGATTGCCGCGACGTTCGAGCTGGTCGTCACGCTGTTCGCGATCTTCGAACTGCTGGTGTTCATGGGCGTCGTGTCGCCGGGCTTCGCGTGGAGCAATTTCATGAAGGGCGGCTGGTCGGGCGCCGATCATTTCAGCGTCGGCGCATTCCACGGCATGTTCGCGGCGATCCCGTTCGCGATCTGGTTCTTCCTCGCGATCGAAGGCGTCGCGATGGCCGCCGAGGAGGCGAAGAACCCGAAGCGCTCGATCCCGATCGCATACGTGGCCGGCATCCTGACGCTCGTCACGCTGGCCATCGGCGTGATGGTGTTCGCCGGCGGCGCGGGCGACTGGACCAAGCTCGCGAACATCAACGACCCGCTGCCGCAGGCGATGAAATACATCGTCGGCGCGAACAGCGGCTGGATGCACATGCTCGTGTGGCTTGGGCTGTTCGGGCTGGTCGCGTCGTTCCACGGGATCATCCTCGGCTATTCGCGCCAGATCTTCGCGCTGGCCCGCGAAGGCTACCTGCCGGAGTGGCTCGGCAAGGTGCATCCGCGCTTCAAGACCCCGCATCGCGCGATCCTCGCGGGCGGCGTGGTCGGCATTGCCGCGATCTACAGCGACGAGCTGATCCAGTTCGGCGGCCAGACGCTCACCGCGAACATCGTGACGATGTCGGTGTTCGGCGCGATCGTGATGTATATCGTAAGCATGGCGGCGCTGTTCAAGCTGCGCCGTTCGCAGCCGAACATGGCGCGGCCGTTCCGCGCGCCGCTGTACCCGTTCTTCCCGGCATTCGCGATCGTTGCGGCCCTGATTTGCCTCGCGACGATGGTGTATTTCAACGGGCTGGTGGCGATGGTGTTCGTCGCGTTCCTCGCGCTCGGCTACGCGTACTTCCTCGCGACCCGTTCGCAGCGTGCGAGCGCGCCGGCCGACGTGCTGCTGGAGGAATGAGGATGGTGGACCCGAACGGCCGTTGGTGACGGCATCCGGCGCGCCCCGTCGAACGGGCGCGCCGTCGGCGTTATGCAAGGCAAGGACTGGCAAGGAGATTCGAACGATGTCCTACACGGAGACGATCGGCCCGCGCACGTACCGCTTCGCGGACCTGAAGACGCTGCTCGCGAAGGCGAGCCCGCTGCGTTCCGGCGACCAGCTCGCCGGCGTCGCGGCGGCGAGCGAGGAGGAGCGCGTCGCCGCGAAGATCGCGCTCGCGGGCGTGCCGCTGAAGGCGTTCCTGAATGAAGCGGTGATTCCGTATGAAGACGACGAGGTCACGCGCCTGATCGTCGACGATCACGACGCTGCCGCGTTCGCGGAAATCTCTCACCTCACCGTCGGCGACTTCCGCAACTGGCTGCTGTCGCCCGCGGCCGACGGCGCCGCGCTCGAACGGATCGCGCCGGGCCTCACGCCCGAGATGGTCGCGGCGGTGTCGAAGCTGATGCGCAACCAGGACCTGATCGCGGCCGCGCGCAAGCGCCGCGTCGTCACGCGCTTTCGCAACACGGTCGGGCTGCCCGGCCGGATGTCGGTGCGGCTGCAGCCGAATCATCCGACCGACGACGTGAAGGGCATCGCCGCGTCGATGCTCGACGGGCTGATGTACGGCTGCGGCGACGCGATGATCGGCATCAACCCGGCGACCGACAGCCTCGCGGCGATCGTGAAGCTGCTCGCGATGATCGACGGGTTCCGCGAGCGCTACGGCGTGCCGACGCAGTCGTGCGTGCTCACCCACGTGACCAATACGATCGCGGCGATCGAGAAGGGCGCGCCGGTCGACCTGGTGTTCCAGTCGATCGCGGGCACCGAGAAGGCGAACGCGAGCTTCGGGATCTCGCTCGCGCTGCTCGGCGAGGCGCACGAGGCCGCGTTGTCGCTGAAGCGCGGCACCGTCGGCAACAACCTGATGTATTTCGAGACGGGCCAGGGCAGCGCGCTGTCGGCGAACGCGCACTTCGGCGTCGACCAGCAGACCTGCGAGGTGCGTGCCTATGCGGTCGCGCGCAAGTTCGATCCGTTCCTCGTGAACACGGTGGTCGGCTTCATCGGGCCCGAATACCTGTACGACGGCAAGCAGATCATCCGCGCGGGGCTCGAGGATCACTTCTGCGGCAAGCTGCTCGGCGTGCCGATGGGCTGCGACATCTGCTACACGAATCACGCGGAAGCCGATCAGGACGACATGGACACGCTGCTGACGCTGCTGGGCGCGGCCGGCATCAACTTCATCATGGGGATTCCCGGCGCGGACGACGTGATGCTGAACTACCAGAGCACGTCGTTTCACGACCAGCTCTACGTGCGCGAGGTGCTCGGCCTGCGCCGCGCGCCCGAGTTCGAGGAATGGCTGGAGACGATGGAGATCGCCGACGCGCGCGGCGCGCTGCGCGCCGCGAACGCGCGCGTGCCGCTGCTCGCGGGCGCGAATGACTGGATGGGGATTTCGGCATGAGCGACGCCGTCGAAAAGAATCCGTGGGCGCAGCTGAAGGCGTTCACGAACGCGCGGATCGCGCTCGGCCGCGCGGGCAGCAGCCTGCCGACCGCGCCGCTGCTCGCGTTCAACCTGTCGCACGCGCAGGCGCGCGACGCCGTGCATCAGCCGCTCGACGCGGACGCGCTGCGCCGCCAGATCGACGCGGCCGGCTTCGCGACGCTCGGCGTGCAGAGCGCGGCGCCGGACCGCCAGCATTACCTGCGCCGGCCCGATCTCGGCCGCAAGCTGTCCGACGGCGGACGCGCGCTGCTGGCCGGCTACGGCGCGGCGCTCGACGATGCGCCGGACGTCGTGTTCGTGGTGGGCGACGGGCTGTCGGCGTTCGCGGCCGCGAAGCAGGCGCTGCCGTTGCTGCAGGCGGTGCGGCCGCGGCTCGACGCGGACGGCTGGCGGGTCGGCCCGGTGGTGGTCGCGACGCAGGCGCGCGTCGCGCTCGGCGACGAGATCGGCGAACTGCTGCGCGCGCAGGTCGTCGCGATGTTGATCGGCGAACGGCCGGGGCTCAGCTCGCCGGACAGCCTCGGTGTGTACCTCACGTGGGCGCCGAAGGTCGGCTGTCACGACGCGCTGCGCAACTGCATCTCGAACGTGCGGCCCGAAGGGCTGCCGCATGCCGCCGCCGCGCACAAGCTGCATTACCTGATGACGCATGCGCGCAGGCTCAAGCTGACGGGCGTCGGCCTGAAGGACGACAGCGATTCGTTGTTGCCGCAGGCGGAAGCGGAGCGGATCGGCGCGGCGTGACGGGGCCGACCGTCTATCGGAACAGCCGCTCGCACAGGAAGTCGACGAACACGCGCAGCTTCGGCGACAGTTGCCGGCTCGACGGCCACACGATCGAGAACTGCCCCGGCGCGATCCGGTAGTCGTCGAGCACGGTGACGAGCGCGCCCGTGTCCAGCGCGTCGCGCGCGAGGAAGTCGGGCATGTAGCCGATGCCGAGCCCCGCCATTACCGCGCCGCGCAGCGCTTCCATGTTGTTGCAGGTCATCGCGGTGCGCAGCTTCAGCGGCGTGCCGTCGTCGGCGGCAAGCGCCCAGTCCTGCAGCTTGCCGGTGGTCGGGAAACAGTAGCGCACGCAATCGTGGGTTTCGAGATCGTGCGGCGCCCGCGGCGTGCCGGCCAGCGCGAGATACGCGGGCGTCGCGCACAGCACGAACGCGAACGGGCCGAGCCGCCGCGACATCAGGCTCGAATCCGACAGCGGGCCGCTGCGGATCACCGCGTCGAAGCCGCCTTCGACGACATCGACCATCCGGTCGTTGAAATCCAGATCGAGCTCGACGTCCGGATAGCGCAACCTGAATTCGGGCAGCACCGGCAGCAGGAACCGGTAGCCGATCACCGGCAGGCTCACGCGCAGCTTGCCGCGCGGGCGCTGCGCGGAGGCCGTCACGGTCGCCTCCGCATCACGAAAATCCTCGAGGATCCGCTGGCAGCGTTCGTAGAAATGGCGCCCTTCGTCGGTCAGCGTGACGCGCCGCGTCGTGCGGTTGAACAGGCGCACGCCGAGCGACTGCTCGAGCCGCGCGATCGTCTTGCCGACGGCGGAGGCCGAGATGCCGAGCGCGCGGCCGGCCGCGACGAAGCTGAGCGCTTCGGCGGTGCGGACGAAGGCGGCGATGCCGTTCAGGTTTTCCATCGACGTAGACGGGCGAGCGGGGCGCGAAGCGTTGAATTGAAGAATTTTAGTCCGTTATATGCGGAGCTTCGCGTTGTTTTTCTAAGATTGAATCGAAATTATCCTTGATCGCGCTTGAGGCGCATCCGCGCCGGCTTTTCGAGGAGCGATGATGGATCACCCGTTTTCACCCGGTTCAGCCACGTCGGCGCGTCGGCGCGCGTGGGTGCTGGCCGCCGTCTGCATGGCCGCGGTCGCGCTGCCGCTGTCGTTTTCGGGCGGCGCTGTCGCGACACCCGCGATCGGCCGCGACCTGCACGGCGGCCCGGTCGCGATGAACTGGATCACCAACGCGTTCATGCTCGCGTTCGGCAGTTTCCTGATGGCGGCGGGCGCGCTGGCCGACCAGTTCGGCCGCAAGCGCGTGTTCGCGATCGGCGTCGGCGGCTTCACGCTGATGTCGGTCGCGCTCGCGTTCGCGCCGTCGATGCTCGCGGTCGACCTGCTGCGCGCCGCGCAGGGGCTCGCGGCGGCCGCGGCGCTCGCGGGCGGCACGGCCGCGCTCGCGCAGGAGTTCGACGGCGCGGCGCGCACGCGCGCATTCAGCCTGCTCGGCACGACGTTCGGGATCGGGCTCGCGTTCGGGCCCGTGCTCGCCGGCGGCCTGATCGCGCACTACGGCTGGCGCGCGATCTTCGTCACGGGCGCGGCGGCAGGCGCGTTGTCGCTCGCGTTCGGGCTGCCGCGCATGCACGAGTCGCGCGATCCGCACGCGACGGGGCTCGACTGGCCCGGCACGGCCGCGTTCACCGCCGCGCTCACGCTGTTCACGTTCGGCGTGATCGAGGCGCCCGCGCGCGGCTGGGCGCATCCGCTCGTCGTCGCGCTGCTGGCGGCTGCGGCGCTCGGCGCATGCGCGTTCGTCGCGATCGAGACGCGCGTCGCGCGGCCGATGCTCGACCTGTCGCTGTTCCGGATTCCGCGCTTCGTCGGCGTGCAGGTGCTGCCGGTGTCGACCTGCTGCTGCTACATCGTCCTGCTCGTCGTGCTGCCGCTGCGCTTCATCGGCATCGACGGCTTCAGCGAAATCGACGCAGGCTGGCTGATGCTCGCGATTTCCGCGCCGATGCTCGTCGTGCCGCTCGTCGCGGCGACGCTCACGCGCTGGCTGTCGGCCGGCGTGATCTCGGGGCTCGGGCTCCTGCTCGCGGCGGCGGGCCTCGTGTGGCTGGGCGTCGCGCTGCGCGGCGGCGCAGGGCCGACGGCGATCGCGCCGATGCTCGCGATCGGCGTCGGGGCCGGCATGCCGTGGGGGCTGATGGACGGGTTGTCGGTCAGCGTCGTGCCGAAGGAGCGCGCGGGGATGGCGACCGGGATCTTCAGCACGACGCGCGTGGCGGGCGAGGGGATCGCGCTCGCGATCGCCGGCGCGGTGCTGGCGACGCTCGCGCACACCGATCTGCGGCGGGCGGCCGGCGCGTCCGACGCAGCGTTGCGCGCGGCCGCGCGGCTCGCCACCGGCGATCTCGCGGGCGCGGCGGCCGTATTGCCGGGCGTCGAGCGTACGGCGCTGCTCGCGAGCTATACGCATGCGTTCGATCGGCTGCTGATCGGGCTCGCGATCGTCACGGTGCTGTGTGCGGGGGTGGTGTTCGCATTTCTCGGTGCGCGGCCCGGGGTGACGGAAGCGCGCGGCGACGATGGTGAAACTGCGCATCCCGGCGCGCCGGCGCGCAGCCGAACCGAACCGGCTTGCACGGAGGCAAGCGGGCGGTGAGCGGGGCGTCTCAGGGGGCGCGCAGGTCGACGATCGCGGGCAGCGTGCCCGCGCATGTTGCGATCACGCGAATCCGTGTACCGACGATCGGCCCCGCGCGCGAATGAGCGTGGAGCGTTGCGTCGCCCGCAGGGCACGCGTCCTGTGGGAATGGCGCCGGCGTGCTCCGGCACCTACGACTGGCTCGATGCAGCACGCTTGCACAAGCGTGCGCAGCACCGCACCGGGCATTGCCTGCCCGCCTTGTGCCGACGACGAAAGGGTGCCGCGCATCACGCCAGCACGAGCGGCGGCAATCCCGCATCGGCCCGTGCCTGCGCGCTTTCCACATCGACGACCACATAGCGCAGCGCATCGGGCCACAGGTGCGCGCGACTTCCGGCATCTTCATCGATCGCCGCGCGACCTTGCACGAGCCACGTCGTCTGCCGGACGAAGTCGACGAACAGCAGCGCGATCGCCGGATTCACGAGCAGGTTGCCGATCGTGTTGAACAGGTTGTTGCCCGCGAAATCGGGCAGCACGAGCGTACGACGGTCGGGCAGGTCGACGAGCGAGGCGAACGAACCGTCCGCGCGCGGCTGCCGGCCGCGATACGAGCAGTCGCTGTCGCCCGCCGCGTTCGCGGTCGCGACGATCAGGAATGCCTGTTCATGGATGAACGCGACGGCATCGTCGCCGAGGGGGCCCGGGTTCATGGTTCGGTCGGCGCGTGGCCGGTGCGTGCGGATCCGCGTTGCGCATGCAAGCGACATGCCACGCTGCGAGCGCGGTGCACGGCGAAGCGTGCGCGGGTGCGCTGTGGAAAATCAGAACACCCGCCGTGCCGGCTGTGCCGTCGCGATGTTCAGAATCGGGACACTCGTTTTTCGTGCGCCGGCGCCGTCCGCGGCGGGCGGCCGGACGCACCGCTCCTGTTCGGTTTTCGGCCGGTTTGGCACGCATGTTGCGTAAACCGTGTAGCGCGATCCAACCGGCGCTGCATTCACACAAGCACGATGAACAGGAGACATGTATGAACCCGTTTGACCTGAAACAACTGGGCCTCGACGTCGAATATCCGTATCGTCAGCAGTACGACAACTACATCGGTGGCAAGTGGGTTCCGCCGGTGAAGGGCGAGTATTTCGAGAACGTGTCGCCGATCAACGGCAAGCCGTTCTGCCGCGTGCCGCGCTCGGGCGCCGACGACATCGAGGTCGCGCTCGATGCCGCGCACGCTGCGCGCCGCAAGTGGGGCAAGACGTCGGTCGCCGAGCGCGCGAACCTCCTGCTCGCCGCCGCCGACCGGATGGAAAAGAACCTGAAGCTGCTCGCGGTGGCCGAGACGATCGACAACGGCAAGCCGCTGCGTGAAACGATGGCGGCCGACCTGCCGCTCGCGATCGACCACTTCCGCTATTTCGCGGGCTGCATCCGCGCGCAGGAAGGCGGCATTTCGGAAATCGACGACAACACCGTCGCGTATCACTTCCACGAGCCGCTCGGCGTCGTCGGCCAGATCATCCCGTGGAACTTCCCGCTGCTGATGGCCGCATGGAAGCTCGCGCCGGCGCTCGCGGCCGGTTGCTGCGTCGTGATGAAGCCGGCCGAGCAGACGCCCGCGTCGGTGCTGGTGCTGATGGAACTGATCGGCGACCTGTTCCCGGCCGGCACGATCAACATCGTCAACGGCTTCGGCAAGGAAGCGGGCGAGGCGCTCGCGACCAGCAAGCGGATCGCGAAGATCGCGTTCACGGGCTCGACGCCGGTCGGCAAGCACATCCTGCGCACCGCGGCCGAGAACCTGATCCCGTCGACGGTCGAGCTGGGCGGCAAGAGCCCGAACATCTTCTTCGCCGACGTGCTCGACCAGGACGATGCGTTCCTCGACAAGGCGCTCGAAGGGCTCGCGATGTTCGCGCTGAACCAGGGCGAGGTGTGCACGTGCCCGTCGCGGATCCTGATCCAGGAATCGATCTACGAACGCTTCATCGAGAAGGCCGTCGCGCGCGTGGAGCGCATCAAGGCCGGCCATCCGCTCGACATGCAGACGATGATCGGCGCGCAGGCGTCGCAGCAGCAGCTCGACAAGATCCTGTCGTACATCGACATCGGCCGCGACGAAGGCGCGCAATGCCTGACGGGCGGCGAGCGCACGGCACCGGCCGCCGACCTCGGCACGGGCTACTACGTGAAGCCGACGATGCTGCTCGGCAACAACAAGATGCGCGTGTTCCAGGAAGAGATCTTCGGGCCGGTCGCGTCGGTGATGACGTTCAAGGACGAGCAGGAAGCGATCGAACTCGCGAACGACACGTTCTACGGGCTCGGCGCCGGCGTGTGGACGCGCAACGGCACGCGCGCGTACCGGATGGGCCGCGAGATCGAGGCTGGCCGCGTGTGGACCAACTGCTACCACCTGTACCCCGCGCATGCGGCGTTCGGCGGCTACAAGCAGTCGGGCATCGGTCGCGAGACGCACAAGATGGCGCTGTCGAACTACCAGCAGACGAAGTGCCTGCTGGTCAGCTACCAGGCCGAGGCGCTCGGGTTCTTCTGATCGCCGCAGCAGGGGCGAAGTGCCGGGCCGGCCGGGCGGCAGCGCGACGCTGCCCGGTACGGCAACCGGTGCCGGACGGCGGCGTGTCCGGAACCGGATTGCCGGGCAGCGTTCGACGGTCGGGCGATGGCTGCCCGGCCGTCGGGCGGTGCGCGCGGCGCGGCAGCGCGCTTGCGGCCGATCGTCCGGCACTTCGCTTTTTTCGCCTTTCGACATTCGATACGCGGCGTCGGCTGCGCGTCGCCGACGGCCCGCCTCGGCAACCGCATCGGCTGTCGCGCGGTCGCGCCCGCATCGCGCACCGATGGCCCCGACGGAAACCAGCATGGCAGATCCGCCTCGATCCTGGCCGCGTCACCCCGTGTTTCACGCGGGCGAGCTCGACGCGCAGCACCGGTTCGGCGTCGCCGACGAAGCCGAGCGCATGAGCGACGTCATCACGACGCGGCTGAGCATCGGCGTGCGCCAGTTCGTCGAATCGCAGCCGTTCATGTTCGTCGGCACGACGCGCGGCGACCCGGCGCGCGTGACCTGCGACATCGTGCAGGGCATGCGCGACGCGAACGGCGACCTGTGGCCGGTCGTGCGCGTGATCGACACGAAGACGCTGCGCTTCGCGCTGCCGACGCGCGGCGACGGCGGCCGGATCGATGCGCTCGCGTGCGACGGCAGCGGCATCGGGCTGTTGTTCATCGATTTCGTGCGCGGCATCCGCTATCGGATCAACGGCCGCGCGACGTTGCGCGCCGATCTGCCGGCAGCGGATGCCGCGCCCTGGCTGGCCGGCAGCCCGATCATCGAGCTGGCGGTCGCGCAGGCGTACGGCAATTGCGGCACGCGGGTCGTGCGGTTGCGGCCGGGCGCCTAGCGCGTCGCCGGGCTGACCGCGGCGCGCAAGCCGCACCCGCACGGTGCGTGGCATGCCGCCTCCGGGTGCGCCCTCATGGCGCGCGGCGGCCGCACGGCGTGCAATGACGGGCTTGTCGCCGGGCCGCGCGGTTCGGCACGGGACTTGCGTGTTGGACGCGGTTCCGGGCAGGTGAGGAGAACACGATGGGTCAACGATTGGAGTGCATGGCCGAGCCGACGGCCGAGGACACGCGGTGCAGCGCGCAGGGTGACGACGCGCTCGCCGGCCAGGCCGTGGTCAGCGTTGCGCATGACGCGGACGAGCAGGCGCGCAACCTGATCGGCTGGCGGCAGACTTACGACCAGCTCGCGGCCGGCCGCTTCGTCGGCACGCTGACCGAGCTGCCGCTCGACACGATGAAGCTGTTTCGCGAATCGACCAGCCACCTGCTGCGTCAGGCATGCGAGGTGCGCGGCGACGCGTACTGGTTCGGCATCCCGCTGGTCAGCGACGGCACCGCGCGCGTCGATGCGTGCCGCATCGGGCCCGGTGCGCTCGCGTTCCGGCCCGGCAACGTCGAATTCGAATTGCTGACGCCCGCGCAGTTCTCGATCTACGGCGTGGTCGTGCGCGGCGACGTGCTGCGCCGCTACGCGGAGGAAGTCGAACACCGCGCGCTCGACGAGCGGCTGTTTACGCAGCACGTGATCCAGGTCGGCGATACGCGGCTCGCGCGCCTGTGCGCGCTGCTCGGCCGCCGGCTCGACGGCGCGGCGGCCGTGGGCGGGCCGCTGCCCGACGCGCAGCGCGACGACCTGCAGGCCGAGGTGCTGGCCGCGCTGTTCGATGCGTGCGCGCAACCGGCGGACGATGGCGCCGGCGGCGCACCGTCGACGCGGCGCTGGATCGTCGAGCAGGCGCGCGAGTACGTGCTCGCGCACCGCACGCGCCCGGTCGGCGTGCCCGAGCTGTGCGAGCAACTGCACGTGAGCCGGCGCACGCTGCAGTACTGCTTCCAGGACGTGCTCGGCATGGCGCCCGCGACCTACCTGCGGACGCTGCGGCTGAACGGCGCGCGCCGTGATCTGTGCGGGCGGGCGGCCGGTTCGGTGCAGGACGTCGCGGAGGCGTGGGGCTTCTGGCACCTGAGCCAGTTCGCGACCGACTACCGGCGGCTGTTCGGCAAACGGCCGTCGGAGACGCTGCGCGAGCGGGCGGTGACGGTGACGGCCGGATGAGCCGCGCCGCGGTACGTGGCTGCCGCTGCACGCCCGATCTTTCGGGCGATTTTCGTTGTTCTATCCGGACATAGCCGCCGCGTCGCGTGGTGCAGGCCACGGCACGGCATCCCAGTCGATCGCCCGGTAAGCGGCTTCGACCGCCGCGAGATCGCCCGGTCGCTCGCTGCGATGCAGCCCGTGCAATTCGTCCGGCACGTCGAGCGCGACCGGCACGCAGTGCGGATAGTCGCGCACCCGCAGCGCCGGCCCGATCGTCGTGAAACAGGCGAGCGTCGGCACGTCGAAGCCGTCGGCGAGATGCAGCGCGGACGTATCGGGCGCGAACAGCATGCTCGCACCCTCGACCCAGGCAATGAAGTGCGCGGTATCGGCCGCGTAGCGGCTCACGTCGACGTAGGCGGGATGCGCGACCGGGCCGAAGCCGACCACCGGCAGCCCGTAACGCTGCGCGAGTCGCTCGACGAACGTCGCGTGCAGCGCGGGCGGCACGCTGCGCACCGCGGTGCTCGCGGTCGGGCAGAACAGCACGTATGGCCGCCGCCATTCGGCCGGCAGCTCGGGCAGCCGTAGCCGCGCGAGCCAGCGGTTGCGCTTCGCGGCGGCCGGCACCGTGGCCGGATCCGCGCCGAGCGCGTCAAGGAAGAAGTCGATCATCGGCTGCCGCGCGAACGCGGGCCAGTACAGGTGATTGCCGAGATCGACGCACGGCGCGTGCGCGGGCAGTGCATCGGCGGCGCACGGCAGCGCATGCGACGGCGCGACGACGTCAGCCGCGAGCGCATACAGCGCGTCGACGTAGCGCGGCGCGCGGGCCGGCCGGAACAGCGTGAAGCGAAGGCCGGGATGCATCGCGCGCAGCGCGGCGAGCGCGGTCAGCCCGATCACCGAGTCGCCGAGCGTGACGCCCATTCCGTTGATCACGTACACGTCCGTCATGCGGTCGTAGTCGAGCCGGAACGGCTGGTGGGCGGCGTGCAGCAGGCCGAGCGCCGGCGCGGCCGGCACATGGCCCTCCGTGGGGCCGCCGCCGTGCTCGAGGTCGTACGGCGCGACGAGCGTGCCGTCCGGCGCGAGCAGCGTGCCGGGGTGGGCGAGCGCGTCGTCGCGCGACAGCGCGAGGCCGGCCGGTGCGGTGCGCAGTTCCACGGTCATGCGCCGCGCGCGCGGCGACCCTGTTCGCGGATCTGCTCGAGCGTCGCGGCCGGCGTGCTGGCGTCCTGCGGGATGCGGATCTCGATCAGCGCCGGCAGCCCGCAGGTCAGTGCGCGCTCCAGTGCCGGCGCGAAGTCGGCGGTGCGCACGACCGTCTCGCCATGCGCGCCGAACGCGCGCGCATACGCGGCGAAATCGGGATTCGTGAGCCCGGTGCCATGCACGCGCCCGGGATAGTTGCGCTCCTGATGCATGCGGATCGTGCCGAAATGCCCGTTGTTGACGACGATTGCGATGATGTTCAGCCCGTACTGCATCGCGGTCGCGAGTTCGTTGCCGGCCATCATGAAGCAGCCGTCGCCGGCGAGCGCGACGACGGTTCGCAACGGATACAGCGACTTCGCGGCGAGCGCGGCGGGCAGCCCGTAGCCCATCGCGCCGCTGGTCGGCGCGAGCTGCGAGCGGAAGTGCCGGTACGCGAAGTGGCGATGCAGCCAGATCGCGTAATTGCCGGCGCCGTTGGTCAGGATCGCGTCGTGCGGCAGGCGCTCGCGCAGCTGCACCATCACGTCGCCGAGCTGGACGTCGCCGGGCATCGGCAGCGGGGCATGCCATTCGCGGTATGCGCGGTGCGAGTCGGCGGCCGTGCCGGCCCACGCGGGCTGCGCCGGCGGTTCGAGCGCGGCGAGCGGCGCCGCGATCTCAGGCATGCCCGACACGATCGGCAGGTCGGCCGCATACACGCGGCCGAGCTCGTCCGCGCCCTGGTGCACGTGGATCAGCGTCTGGCGCGTCTTCGGGATGTCGAGCAGCGTGTAGCCGCCGGTCGTTGCTTCGCCGAGGCGCGGTCCGATCACGAGCAGCAGGTCGGCGTCGCGGATGCGCTTCGCGAGCGCCGGGTTGATCCCGAGCCCGACGTCGCCCGCGTAGTTCGGGTGCGCGTTGTCGATCGTGTCCTGGTAGCGGAACGCACACGCGACCGGCAACTGCCACCGCTCGACGAAGGTGCGCAGGTTCGCGCATGCGTCGGGCGTCCAGCCGCTACCGCCGACGATCGCGAACGGCCGCTCGGCGCGCGCGAGCCGTTCGCGCAGCTCGTCGACCTGCGCGGCCGACGGCGAGGCCGCGATGCGCTTCGCGGCCGGCACGACGGGCTGCGGTGCGCAGGCTTCGGACAGCACGTCCTCGGGCAGCGCGAGCACGACCGGGCCCGGACGGCCCGACATGGCGACGTGGAACGCATGGCTCAGGTATTCGGGAATGCGGCGCGGGTCGTCGATCTGGGCGACCCATTTCGCCATCTGGCCGAACATCCGGCGGTAGTCGATTTCCTGGAAGGCTTCGCGGTCGAGGTGCTCACGCGCGCACTGGCCGACGAACAGGATCATCGGTGTCGAATCCTGGAACGCGGTATGCACGCCGATCGACGCGTGGGTCGCGCCGGGCCCGCGCGTGACGAACGCGATGCCGGGATGGCCGGTCAGCTTGCCGACCGCCTCCGCCATGTTCGCGGCGGCCGCCTCGTGGCGGCAGACGACCGTCTGGATGCGCGCGGTGTCGTCCGCCAGCGCATCTAGTACGGCGAGGAAGCTCTCGCCCGGCACGCAGAACACGCGTTCGACGTGATTGGCGAGCAACGCATCGACGAGCAGTCGCGCGCCGGTGGTGGCGCGCGGCTCGAGATCCTTGGAATGCGACATGGGCTGCCGTCTCCCTGGGTAGCGGGACGTACAGCTTACGCCTGTCGGCGGGGCGCCGGTACGCCGGCCGGTGAAAAGTGTCGGAACGAGCGGGGCGGCGGCGCGCCTCGGCGCGTGCGCCCGCCCGCCGTCATCGCATCAGCATTCGACGATGTTCACCGCCAGCCCGCCGCGCGACGTTTCCTTGTACTTCGTCTTCATGTCGGCGCCGGTCTCGCGCATCGTCTTGATCACCGAGTCGAGCGACACGTAGTGCGAGCCGTCGCCGCGCAGCGCCATGCGCGCCGCGTTGACGGCCTTCACCGATGCCATCGCGTTGCGCTCGATGCACGGGATCTGCACCATCCCGCCGACCGGGTCGCAGGTGAGGCCGAGGTTGTGCTCCATCCCGATCTCGGCCGCGTTCTCGACCTGGCGCGGCGTGCCGCCGAGCACGGCCGCGAGCGCGCCGGCCGCCATCGAGCACGCGACGCCCACTTCGCCCTGGCAACCCACTTCCGCACCGGAAATCGACGCGTTGAGTTTGTACAGAATGCCGATCGCGGCGGCGGTCAGCAGGAAGTCGATCACGCCCTGTTCGTTCGCGCCCGGCGTGAAGCGCGTGTAATAGTGCAGGACGGCCGGGATGATGCCGGCCGCGCCGTTGGTCGGCGCGGTGACGACGCGGCCGCCGGCCGCGTTTTCCTCGTTGACGGCGATCGCATACAGGTTGATCCAGTCGATCATCGACAGCGGATCCTGCAGCGCGCGCTCCGGGCTGCCCGTCAGCGTGCGGTACAGCTGCGGCGCGCGGCGCTTGACCTGGAACGGACCGGGCAGGTTGCCGTCGGCGTCGGGGTTGCCGATCCCGCAGCCGCGCGACACGCACGACTGCATCACGGCCCAGATCTTCAGCAGCCCGTCGCGCGTCTCTTCCTCGGTGTGCCACGCGCGCTCGTTTTCCCACATCAGCTGCGCGATCGACTTGCCGGTCGACTCGGTCAGCGCGAGCAGCTCGGCGCCGGTGCGGAACGGATGCGTCATCTGCTCGGCCGCGCTCAGCACCTTCGTGTTCGGCGCGCCGGCCGTCACGACGAAGCCGCCGCCGACCGACAGGTAGGTGCGCTCGACCAGCACCGCGCCGTTCGCGTCGGACGCGCGCAGCTTCATGCCGTTCGGGTGCTCGGGCAGCGCCTGGCGGTAGAACGCGATGTTCTCCTTCAGCACGAACGGCACCGGATGCGTGCCGAGCAGCGCGAGCTTCTTCGACGTGCGGACGTCCTCCAGACGCGCGTCGATCGTGTCGGGATCGACGGTATCGGGCGCGTCGCCGAGCAGCCCGAGCATCACGCCGCGATCGGTGCCGTGGCCCTTGCCGGTGGCGCCGAGCGAGCCGTACAGCTCGACCTTCACGTGGGCCGTCGCGTCGAGCAGCCCGTCGCGCTCGAGGCCCTGGACGAACATCAGCGCCGCGCGCATCGGTCCGACCGTATGCGAACTGGACGGGCCGATGCCGATCTTGAAGAGGTCAAACACGCTGACTGCCATTTCGATTCCTGCCTTGCTTTGAGAATAGTGCTAACGCGCCTGCAATGGCAGGCACGCGGCGAGCCATGCGGGCGGCATGGGGGAGAGCTGCCGCGCGACGCGGGCATAACGCCCGTCGAGCCGCGCGGCCAGATGAAAGAGTTCAGTGGCGTTTTTCGGGTCCCACTGCCCCGTGTAGCCCGGCAAGCCGGCTTCGCGGCGCTTCGCGTCGAACGGCACCGGCGAATTCACGAATTCCTCGTGCGTCTTCTCGCCGAGCGCGTACGGCACGAGCCAGTCGAGCGCGGCCGCGAGCGTCGCGCCGTTCGCGCCGCGCTCGCGCAGCCAGTTGCGGTTGAAGCGGCGCGCGGCGAGCGCGGCCGTCACCAGCGGCTGGAGGTCGTACACCGCGTAGTGCAGCGCATCGCGTTCCTCGAAGTCCCACGTCTTGCCGTCCGGGCCGATGTTGTCGGCGAGATGCTCGACGAACAGCCGCTGCGCGGCGTTCATCATCTTGCGGTCGCCGAGCGTGAACGCGGACAGCGCAATCAGCTTGATCCGGTGGCTTTGCCAGTTGTTGCGCCAGGTGCCGGTGAGCGGGCGCTTCTGCGCGTCGATCTGCGCGACGTAACCGGCGCCGAGCTTCGCGATGAACGCCGCCGTCGCGTTGCGGGTCTTCACCGGCAGCGCGCTCGCCGTCATGTCGTACGCGACGATCAGGCTGTCGAAGCGCGTCTCGTCGATCGGGTTGAAGCTCGGCTGGTAGGTCGCGACCCACGCGGACAGGAAGCGGTCGACGAGCTGCAGGTAACGCGGCGCATTGGTCACGCGCCACGCGAGCGCGGCGTCGCGCATCAGCTCCATGTCCTTCAGCGCGTCGGCGCTCTGGTCGTAGATGCCTTCGTGCGGCAGCGTGCCTTCGGTGTGCACGCGCGCCAACGCCTTCGGCTGCTCGCCGATACGCGCGTCGACGCTGCGGATCAGCGCCTGCACGCCCGGCTCGGCCTGCGTCGTCTCGCTCGCCTGCAACGCGGGCGCCGCGCAGAAATTCATCGCCGCGCCTGCGCTGCCCGGCGTGCCAAGGCCGGCGACGGCAAACGACAGCGACGCGACGAGCAGCGGCACGAAGCGGCGCGTGCGCGGCCGCTCGTGCGCTGCACCATGGCCCGGAAACATCGGACGCACCATGCGGAACTCCTTGATTGGCTGGATCGCGTGTGATGTTAGCCGGATTGGGGGGCAAGCGTGAATCGATCGGGCTGGCGGCGAACGCAAAAACCGCACGCAACCGGAGGTTGCGTGCGGTGTGGTCACGGCCGGACTCCGGTGCGCGACGGGCGTTATGCGTATTCCGACATCGGCACGCACGAGCAGAACAGGTTGCGGTCGCCGTAGGCGTTGTCCGCACGGCCGACCGGCGGCCAGTACTTGTTCGTGCCGAGCGATGCGACCGGGTACGCGGCCTGCTCGCGCGAGTACGCGTGCGGCCATTCGTTCGCGGTGACGACTGCTGCCGTGTGCGGCGCGTGACGCAGCGGGTTGTCCTCGCGATCGGCGCGGCCTTCCTCGACCGCACGGATTTCATCGCGGATCGCGATCATCGCGGCGATGAAACGGTCGAGTTCTTCCTGCGATTCCGATTCCGTCGGCTCGACCATCAGCGTGCCCGGCACCGGGAAGCTCATCGTCGGTGCGTGGAAGCCGTAGTCCATCAGGCGCTTCGCGACGTCGTCGACGCTGATGCCGCTGGTTTCCTTGAGCGGACGCAGGTCGAGAATGCACTCGTGCGCGACCAGCCCGCCCGGGCCCGAATACAGCACCGGGTAGTGCGGCGCGAGGCGCTTCGCGATGTAGTTCGCGTTGAGGATCGCGGTTTCGGTGGCGGCGGTCAGATTCTTCGCGCCCATCATCGCGATGTACATCCACGAGATCGGCAGGATCGACGCCGAGCCGTACGGTGCGGCCGACACCGCGCCGATGCCGTCTTCCGCGCGCGCGTAGCCGGTCGAACGCTGGTTCGGCAGGAACTTCGCGAGGTGCGCGCCGACCGCGACCGGGCCGACGCCCGGGCCGCCGCCGCCGTGCGGGATACAGAAGGTCTTGTGCAGGTTCAGGTGCGACACGTCGCCGCCGAACTGGCCCGGCGCGGTCAGGCCGACCATCGCGTTCATGTTCGCGCCGTCGACGTACACCTGGCCGCCGTGCGCGTGCACGATCTCGCAGATCTCGCGCACGTTCTGCTCGAACACGCCGTGGGTCGACGGATACGTGATCATGATCGCCGCGAGGTCGTTCGCGTGCTGCTCGGCCTTCGCCTTCAGGTCGGCGATGTCGACGTTGCCCTGCGCGTCGCAGGCGACGACCACGACCTTCATGCCGGCCATGTGCGCGGACGCCGGGTTCGTACCGTGCGCGGATGCCGGGATCAGGCACACGTCGCGATGGGCTTCGCCGCGCGAAGCGTGATACGCGTGGATGATCAGCAGGCCCGCGTACTCGCCCTGCGAGCCGGCATTCGGCTGCAGCGACACGGCCGCGTAGCCGGTGGCCGCGACCAGCATCTGCTCGAGCTGGTCGATCATCTCGCGGTAGCCGACGGTCTGCTCGGCCGGCGCGAACGGGTGGATCCGGCCGAATTCGGGCCACGTGACCGGCAGCATTTCCGACGTCGCGTTCAGCTTCATCGTGCACGAGCCGAGCGGGATCATCGAGCGGTCGAGCGCGAGATCCTTGTCCGACAGGCTGCGCAGGTAGCGCAGCATTTCGGTTTCGGAATGGTGGCGGTTGAACACGTGGTGCGTCAGGTACGCACTCGTGCGCTCGAGGCCGGCCGGCAGCGCGGCGACGCCGGCGAGGCCCGCGTCCAGCGCGTCGACGGTCGGCGCGGTGCCGCCCGCGGCCTGCGCGAACACGGCGAGGAGATCGGCGAGGTCGTCGCGGGTCGTCGTTTCATCGACCGACACGCCGACTTGCGTGTCGCTCACGCGGCGCAGGTTGATGCGCTTGGCCTTCGCGAATTCGTGAACCTGCGCGGTGCGCGCGCCGGTGTCGATCGTCAGCGTGTCGAAGAACGTGTCGTTGACGGTCGCGAAGCCGAGCTGCTTCACGCCGGCGGCGACGAGCGCCGCGATGCGGTTCACGCGCAGCGCGATCGTCTTCAGCCCGTGCGGGCCGTGGTAGACCGCGTACATGCTCGCCATGATCGCGAGCAGCGCCTGCGCGGTACACACGTTCGACGTCGCCTTCTCGCGGCGGATGTGCTGTTCGCGGGTCTGCAGCGCGAGACGCAGCGCGGGCTTGCCCTGCGCGTCGACGGTCACGCCGACGAGGCGGCCCGGCATCTGGCGCTTGAATTCGTCACGCACGGCCATGTAGGCGGCGTGCGGGCCGCCGAAGCCCATCGGCACGCCGAAGCGCTGCGTGTTGCCGACCGCGACGTCCGCGCCCCATTCACCCGGCGGCGTCAGCACGGTCAGTGCGAGCAGGTCGGCCGCGACGACGACATGGCCGCCCGCCGCGTGGATCGCTTCGGTGAGCGCGCGGTAGTCGCGCACGTCGCCGTTGACGCCCGGGTACTGGAGCAGCACGCCGAACGCGTTGGCCTGCGCGGCGTCGGCCGCCGGGCCCGTCTTGACCTCGATGCCGATCGGCAGCGCGCGCGTGCGGATCACCTCGAGCGTCTGCGGCAGCACGTCGTCGGCGACGTAGAACACGTTCGACGCCGGCTTGCCGGTGCGCTGCAGCAGCGTCATCGCTTCGGCCGCGGCCGTTGCTTCGTCGAGCAGCGACGCGTTCGAGATCGCGAGGCCCGTGAGGTCGGCGACCATCTGCTGGAAGTTCAGGAGCGCCTCGAGGCGACCCTGGGAAATTTCGGGCTGGTACGGCGTGTAGGCCGTGTACCACGCCGGGTTTTCGAGCACGTTGCGCAGGATCACGGCCGGCGTGTGCGAGTCGTAATAGCCCTGGCCGATATACGAGCGGAACACCTGGTTCTTGTCCGCGAGGGCGCGCAGCGCGGCGAGGGCTTCGGCCTCGCTCTTCGGTTGCGCGAACGGGCCGAGCGGCAGCGTTTCGGCGCGGCGGATCGAGGCCGGGATCACGGCGTCGATCAGGGCGGCGCGCGACGCGAAGCCGAGCGTGTCGAGCATGGCCTGCTGGCTGGCGGCATCGGGGCCGATGTGGCGTTCGGCGAACGCGTCGTGCGTTTCGAGCGCGGCGAGCGAGAGGGGCGTGCGGTTCATCAGGCGGTCCGGGTGTTCGAGCTTCATGGCGTGACTCTGGTCCCGCGCGGCCCGGCTGGCCGGCCGCGCGGTTCGGGTAGGGAAAATTAGTCGATCAGCTTGCTGTAGGCGTCAGCGTCGATCAGCTTGTCGGTCGAGGCGCCGGCCGCGAGCTTGATCTTGAAGAGCCACGTGCCGTATGCGTCGCTGTTCACTTCTTCCGGCGAGTCGGCGGCTTCTTCGTTGATGGCGACGACTTCGCCGGACACCGGCGAGTAGATGTCGGATGCCGCCTTCACCGATTCGACGACGCCGACGGCGTCGCCCGCGTTCACCGACTTGCCGACTTGCGGCAGTTCGAGGAAGACGATGTCGCCGAGCGTGCTCTGCGCGTGATCGGTGATGCCGACCGTCAGCGTGCCGTCGGCTTCGGTGCGGATCCACTCGTGTTCGTCGGTGTACTTCAGATCGGCCGGGACGTTGCTCATCGGATGCTCCTGGATAAAAGGGTGTGTTCGTTATGCTGGCGCGCCGCCGGGGCGCGCCGGGTGTGGTTGCGCCGGGCGCCATTTCCCGGCTTCCCCGGGAGGCGGCCTCCCGGTCGCCTCTCGGTCGTTACGCAGCGAGGACCTTGCCGTTGCGCACGAACGGCAGTTTTACCACGCGCGCGGGAAGTTGCTTGTCTCGAATCTGCACATGAACGGTGTCGCCGACCTGGACGGCCGCCGGCACGCGCGCGAACGCGATCGATTCCTGCATCGACGGCGAGAACGTGCCGCTCGTGATCTCGCCTTCGCCGTGCGGCGTGACGACCTTCTGGTGCGCGCGCAGCACGCCGCCCGCCTTGCCGTTTTCCTTCTGCAGGATCAGGCCGACGAACGCAGCGCGCGAGCCGTCGCGCTCGAGCGCGGCGCGGCCGACGAACTCGCGCGGCGCCGACAGGTCGACCGTCCATGCGAGGCCCGCGTCGAGCGGGGACACGGTGTCGTCCATGTCCTGGCCATACAGGTTCATGCCGGCCTCGAGGCGCAGCGTGTCGCGCGCGCCGAGCCCGCAGGGGCGCACGCCGTTTTGCTGCAGCGCGGCCCACAGCGCTTCGACGTGCACGGCCGGGACGATCACTTCGAAGCCGTCTTCGCCGGTGTAGCCGGTGCGCGCGACGGTGAGATCGCCGAACGGCGTGCCGGCGACCTGCGCGGCGTTGAACGGCTTCAGTTCGCTGGTCGCGGCACGCGCGGCGGGCACCGTCGTCCAGACCTTTTCACGGGCGTTCGGGCCCTGCACGGCGACGATCGCGAAATCGCGGCGCGGCGCGATGGTCAGGCCGTAGCCGCCTTGTTCGTTGAGCTGGTTGAACCACGCGATGTCCTTCTCGGCCGTGCCGGCGTTGACGACGACGCGGAAGAAGTCTTCGGTGAAGTAATAGACGATCAGGTCGTCGACGACGCCGCCCTGCGGATTGAGCAGGCACGAGTAGAGCGCCTTGCCGGGGGTCTTGAGCTTGCCGACGTTGTTCGCGATCGCGTGTTCGAAGAACGCGCGCACGCGGCTGCCGGTGAAATCGACGACGCACATGTGCGATACGTCGAACATGCCGGCGTCGGTGCGCACGGCTTCGTGTTCTTCGATCTGCGAGCCGTAGTTGACGGGCATGTCCCAGCCGCCGAAGTCGACCATGCGGGCATTGAGCGCGCGGTGCGCGGCGTTGAGCGGGGTTTGATTCAGTGCAGTCATCGAGGCCTCAGGCAAGGCGCTTGCGCGCGGGTCAGAACGGCCATGTGCCGACCGCCGCGGCCTTGGGCCTGCGAGCGATGCGATACATGCCCCTCTGTCCTCGATACCTGAGAGATTGCGCCGCGGGCAAAGCCGGCGAACGCGCGCCCCTTCGGTGGGCAGCCTGCCCGCGCTGCAATCGCGCAGCGGGCTACTGCCGCTCTCCAGAGTGCGGGGAGTGCGGCCCGCGCGAAGCGCGGACGGGATTCCCCGACGCGGTCGGTCCTTTTGCCTGAGAGTTTGCGGGTGTGCCCCTTCGGCGGCGCGACCGGCGTTGCGAGTTGCTACGCGGTCACACGCTCTCCCGACGCGTGCGGGCGACTGTACGCGAGCGGGTGGGCGTTGTCAATTTGAGCAAAAGAATGTCGCTTCGCGACAAGCGGCGGCGCGAGGGGCGCCGCCGCGTTTGCCGGCACCGGCCCGTCCCGGCAGGGCCGGTATTACTCGCCGATCGCGCGCGCGGCCGTGTCGAGTTCCTGGTTCAGCACGCGCTGCTCGTCGCCGGACAGGCCGCCGTTGTGCTGCGCCGACATGTCGTTCGCTTCCTGGCGGATCACGTCGAGCCGGTGGTGCAGCTGCGCGCCGTACGGCGGCGGATAGTAGCCGCCGTTGACGCGTGAGTCGATCCGGCGGTGCAGGTTGTCGATCCGGCCCTGGACCTCCAGCAGGCGATCGTTCGCGACGACCTGCGGATTTGGCCGCGGCGGGGGCGGAGGCGCCTGTCGGGCCGGCCGCTGCGGCTGCACGATACAGGCCGCGAGCGAGGAAACCAGGACGCAGCATACCGCTGCGCGAATCAACCGTTGCATCACATTCTCCTGACGGTTTGGTGTCGGATCGACTTTTTGAGAAACGCATCAGACTGGGCGACCGATGACTTTCGTTCCCGCACCATTTGTAACGGAATGTTCGGGACCGTGCCGTCGCGGCGGCTGACGCGTGGCCGCTGCCGGGGACGGCGCGGCGCGGGGTAGCGGCCGAGGCCGGGACGGTGCCGACCCGGCCGGCGGTTAGACGATGCGGCGCACGAACGGTACCCGGCGGCCTTCGTGCTCGCTTTGCGCGGCGAGCTCGATGATCGTCATCACGTCGACGGCGTCCTGCGGCGTGACCGGGAACGGCGCGCCGTCGTGGACCGACGCGGCGAGCGCGCGGTAGAACTCCGCGTACTGGCCGTCGAGCGTCGGCACCGGCCGCTCGACCTCGACTTCGCCGTCGAGCACGCGCAGCACGCCGGGCGGGTTGCCGCCGCCGAACTCGACGTGGTCCGGCGTGAGGCCTGCCTTCAACTGATCTTCCTGCGTGTCGAGCCCGAACTTCTGGTAGCTGCCGCGCGTGCCGTGCAGCGTGAAGCGCGCGGGCTCGATCGCCGACAGCGCGCTCGCGTGCAGCGCGACGTCCTTGTCCGGATAGCCGAGCAGCAGATGCACGAAATCGGGCGCCGTGCCGTTGTCGCGGCGCGTCTTGACCGTGGCGCTGACCGTTTCCGGCAGCCCGAACAGCGCGAGCGCCTGGTCGATCAGGTGCGGGCCGAGGTCGAGTAGCAGGCCGCCGCCGCGTGCGGGCTCCTCGCGCCAGCGTGTGCGCGGGGTCGGCCGGAAGCGGTCGAAGTGCGACGCGAAATACGTGAGCCGCCCGAGCTCACGGGATTCGACGATGCGCCGCACGGTGAGGAAGTCGCCGTCCCAGCGGCGGTTGTGGAACGGCGCGAACAGGCGGCTGCGCGCGTTCGCGAGCCGCGCGAGCGCGAGCGCTTCGTCGGCCGTGAGCGTGACGGGCTTGTCGACGACGACGTGGCGGCCGGCTTCGAGCACCTGGCGGGCGAGCGTGAAGTGCGTGTCGTTCGGCGTGGCGATCACCACGCAGTCGATGTCGTCGAGGCCGAGCAGCGTGTCGAGATCGGGGACGATGCGTGCGCCCGGGTATGCGGCGCGCGCGCGATCGGGCTGCCCCGTCGCGATCGCGGCGATCTCGGTGCGGCCGCTCGTGGCAATCACGGGCGCGTGGAACGTCGCGCCGGCGAAACCGAAACCCATCAAACCAATCCTGAGCAATGACGACATGGCAAATCCTTGGCTGCGTACGAAGGGCAAAGCGCTGCGGCCACCGGCCGCGCGGACGGCTATTGTGGCACGGCGGCACGCGCGCGAGCGGGCGTTGGCCGAACGGACAAGGAACCGCTGCGCGTGCGCACGACCTCGGCCGAATGGCCGGATCGCGCTCGCCGGCGCGCGAATCCGACACAATGGGGGCTGTTCCGGCGCGTGTCCCGCGTCGCCTGCTTGCCCCGTTACCGGATCGAAACCATGGGATATCCGCTCGCCACCGCCGCCCTGGGCCCGTTGCTGCTGATGCAGGGGCGTCGTGTCCGCCGCGTCACGCCGCGGCTCGCCGAGGCGGCCGGCCCGCGCGATGGCACGGCCGGCGACGGGCCGCCGCTGCGCGTGCTGGTGCTGGGCGATTCGGCTGCTGCGGGCGTCGGTGTCGCGTCGCAGCGCGACGCGCTGTCGGGGCAGCTCGCCCGCGCGCTTGCGGCATCGCACCGCGTGAGCTGGAAATTGCTGGCGCGCACGGGGCTGACCGCCGAGGACCTCGTCGACTGGCTTGCCGCCGAGCCGGCGCAGCCGTTCGATGTGGCAGT
This sequence comes from Burkholderia diffusa, assembly GCF_902499115.1. Lineage (GTDB taxonomy): Bacteria > Pseudomonadota > Gammaproteobacteria > Burkholderiales > Burkholderiaceae > Burkholderia > Burkholderia diffusa. The sequence continues at coordinate 28,256 of NZ_CABVPN010000017.1, read as the reverse complement.
GACGTCGCTCGGCGTGAACGACGTGACGGGCGGCGTGTCGCCGGCGCGCTGGCGCGCCGCGCAGGCGGCGCTCGTCGACCTGCTCGCCGCGCGATTCGGGGTCGCGCACGTGATCCTGTCGGCGGTGCCGCCGATCGAGCGCTTTCCGGCGCTGCCGCAGCCCCTTGCGTGGTATCTCGGCCTGCGCGCGAAGCGGCTCAACGCGACGCTCTCCGAGTGGGCCGCGACGCAATCGCGTTGTACGTTCCTGCGCGTCGCGCTGCCGCTCGAGCCGCACCTGATGGCGGCGGACGGCTTTCATCCCGGCGCGGCCGCGTGCGCCGCCTGGGCCGCACAGGCCGCCGACGCGCTCAGGCAGCGCCTGCGCGCGTGACGTTGCGCCGGGTGCGAACCGTCAGCGGGTGCGGTTCATCCGGATCACGCCGTCGGCGCCCGTCTCGAAGCTGACCTGCCGCGCGAACGACGGATGCTGCGCGACGAGCTCGTCGCCCATCGCGAACCACGTGTAGCCGAGCGTCTTCAGGTAGTCGAGCAGCGCGGCGCGCTTTTCCGAGAACCATTCGAGGTTCCAGGCCTCGAGCAGCAGCGGCGGAAAGCCGTGCCGTTCGAGGAAAGCCGTGCCGCCTTTCAGCACGTCGAGTTCGAGCCCTTCGACGTCGATCTTGATCAGCGCCGGCGACTTCGGGAAGTTGAGGGTGTCGAGCCGGGCGATCGGCACGTCGCTCGGCTGCTGGCTCGCGACGGTCTCGACCGAGTTGCGACGCAGGTTGAACTGCTCGTCGAGGGAGAAGCCGCCGATGTTGATCGAGCGCGAATAGTCGATCGCTGGCAGCGGGATGATGCCGTCCTGGTTGCCGATCGCGACGTTGAACGCGTGCACGTTCTCGAGCCGGTTCAGAAACACGTTGCCGCACAGCTGGTAATAGACGATGCGCTGCGGCTCGAACGCGTAGACCATGCCGCCCTGCGCGGCGATGCTCTTGGCGACCGGCACCGCGTACGCGCCGAGGTTCGCGCCGATGTCGAGCACCAGCGGCGCCTCCTCGTTCGCGTAGAACATCTGGCTGATGGTCAGCAGCGATGCGTCCCACGAGCCGTTGTAATAGAGGTTCGCCGAAATCGCGTCCCGGGTTGCGAACAGCAGGTAATCGGCGTTGTCGGTCTTGACGAGGTTGACTCTGGGTAGCATGGCGCGAGGTGTCAGGGTTGTCGGGCGAAGAGGGCGAAGAGGGCGAGAAGGGCGGCGTGCATGCACGGCGCTGCGATGCGCCGATGCCGGCCGCCGCGTGTCAGGCCAGGTAGTTCGACCACTTCTGGTGTTCGCGGTAGTACTGTTCCTCCGCGTCCGTCAGGCCGGTCTCCTTGTACCAGGGCACGTGCTTGCAGGTGTAGCGGCCCGCGAACCGGACGCCGCAGAGATGCGATTCGCGGCGGAAGTAGCGCTTGTTGTAGACGGCGAACGTGGTATCGATCGGCGCGTTGTAGATCGGGTCGCCGCCCGCCGTGCTGCCGATCTGGTGGCGCCAGAAGTTCGCCTCCCATTCGAGCGTCGTGTATTGGCGGTCGCCGCAGAAGAGCGTCGTTTCCTTCATCAGCTCGGGTTGCGAGATGTCGAGCGCGAAGCCGGCCTTGCCGGTCTGGAACGCTTCGGTCGCATCGATCAGCTCGAACAGGAATTCGGGCGGCAGCGCGTCGTTCAGTTCGAGGTCCGGATCGGTGACGCAGAAGAGCTCCGGCAGCCGCGCGTAGTTCGCGTCCGACAGGAACAGGTCGCGCGGACCCGCGTTGCGATCGAGGCGCACGACGGTCACGTCGTCCTGCACGCTTTCCAGGAACGCGAGCATGTCCGGCGCGCTCGACGCGTTGTCGACGATCACGATGTTGCGCAGGCCGCGGGCCTTCAGCTGGGCCACCATCCGGCGCGTATAGGTCGGATTGTTGAAGGTCGGGATCAGCACCGGCACCGTGGCGACCAGGCCGCCCGCGAAATGCCGGAACTGACGGCTGCCCGGCAGCGTCGTGCAGAGCGTCGCGTTCGGCACCAGCGGCATCGCGACGGGCTGCGGCGCCGGCGCGGATTGCATCACATGCGCCTCGAGGTCGGCGAGGTCCTGCCGCGTGTCGGCGTCGTCGGGCATCAGCGCGGCGGCCTTGCGCATCGGCGCGAGCGCCTCCGCGTGACGCTCCTGCTGAACCAGCGTGACGGCCAGCGCCCGCCAGCCGAGCCCGATGTCGGGCATCCATTCGGTCAGCTGGGTCGCGATGCCTTCGGCCTGCGCGAATTGCCGCTTGTCGAGCAGCGCCGCGAGCGTATTCATGAATTCTGAGAGGACGGCCGCCAGCTCGTCGGCGGAGGCCGACGGCGCATCGGCTGCCGCGAGTTCGAGCGACAGCGCGTCGATGCCGTGCGTGCGGGCCTGCGCGACCAGCGCGCGCGCCGCATCCATCTGGTTGTCGCGCGTCAGCGCGTCGATGCACGCGATCCAGTAGCGCCGCTGCGACGGCTCGGTCGCCACCGCGGCCCGGAAGTGCCGCAGCGCGGCGTCGCGCCGGTCGAGCTGTTCGAGCACCGTCGCGAGGCGGAGGTGAGAATCGGCATGTTCGGGATGCGCTTGCAGGATCTGGCGGTAGGCCTGCTCCGCGTCCTGAAGCGAGCCGGCGGCGTGAAGCGCGGCGGCGTGGGCCAGCTCGGCCTCGGAAACGGGGGCGGCGGTGACGGTGTCATTCATGGCGGCGGAAGTCGATGACGGCGAATGAAGGGGCGGCGGCGCGTACTCGCCGACGTTTCGCGTATCTTGCCGCCGGGGGCCGCGCGGTCATGGATCAAACAGAGGGGAGATTTGCTGCCTGTTCGGATGTTCGGCGCGCGTCCACCGGCGCGCCCACCGGCGCGGGCAGCGCGCGGAAAGCGCGCGGGGAAAGGGGGCAGGAAAAGGGCGCAGAAAAAGGGGCGCGAAGCCCGCCGGTGTCGCGCGTCGCCACCCGGCGGCATCGTCATCCGCCGGCTGCCGCCGACGTGTTAACATGCGCGTCCTGCCCCGCGTGTCCGCCTGCATTCCAGGCCTGCCGCGCGCGGCATCCTCCCGGCGTTCCGCCGTCAACCGCAACATCATCCGTCATCATGTCCGCAGGCCTCAACCCCGCTCAGAACGAAGCGGTGCGCTACCTCGACGGTCCCTGCCTCGTGCTCGCCGGCGCGGGCAGCGGCAAGACCCGCGTGATCACGCAGAAGATCGCGCACCTGATCGAAGCGAAAGGTTTCGAGCCGCGCCACATCGCGGCCGTCACGTTCACGAACAAGGCCGCGGCCGAAATGCGCGAGCGCGTGTCGAAGCTGCTGGAGGGCAAGACGCTCACCACGCCCGGCAAGGAAGGCCGCAAGGTGCCCGTCAACCAGCTCACCGTGTGCACGTTCCACTCGCTCGGCGTGCAGATCCTGCGCCAGGAGGCCGAGCACGTCGGCCTGAAGCCGCAGTTCTCGATCATGGATTCGGACGACTGCTTCGGGATGATCCAGGAGCAGATCGGCACCACCGACAAGGGCCTGATCCGCAAGATCCAGAGCACGATCTCGCTGTGGAAGAACGGCCTGATCATGCCCGATGAAGCGATGGCGATCGCGGCCAACGAGGACGAGCACCAGGCCGCGCTGGTCTACCGCAACTACGTCGCGACGCTGCACGCGTATCAGGCGGTCGACTTCGACGACCTGATCCGCCTGCCGGCCGAGCTGTTCGCGAAGAACGAGCAGGTGCGCGACCGCTGGCAGAACAAGCTGCGCTACCTGCTGATCGACGAATACCAGGACACCAACGCGTGCCAGTACGAGCTGCTCAAGCTGCTCGCCGGCCCGCGCGCCGCGTTCACGGCGGTGGGCGACGACGACCAGGCGATCTACGGCTGGCGTGGCGCGACGCTCGAGAACCTCGCGCAGCTCGGCAAGGATTTCCCGAAGCTGCACGTGATCAAGCTCGAGCAGAACTACCGGTCGACGGTGAGGATCCTGACCGCCGCGAACAACGTGATCGCGAACAACCCGAAACTGTTCGAGAAGAAGCTGTGGTCCGAGCACGGGATGGGCGACTCGATCACCGTCACGCCGTGCAACGACGAGGAGCACGAAGCCGAATCGGTCGTGTTCCGGCTGTCCGCGCACAAGTTCGAGCGGCGCACGCAGTTCCGCGACTACGCGATCCTGTATCGCGGCAACTTCCAGGCGCGCATCTTCGAGCAGGTGCTGCGGCGTGAGCGGATCCCGTACGTGCTGTCGGGCGGCCAGTCGTTCTTCGACAAGGCCGAGATCAAGGACCTGTGCGCGTACCTGCGCCTGATCGCGAACGCCGACGACGATCCCGCGTTCATCCGCGCGGTCACGACGCCGCGCCGCGGGATCGGCAACACGACGCTGGAAGCGCTCGGCTCGTTTGCGGGCCAGGCGAAGGTGTCGCTGTTCGAGGCCGTGTACATGGGCGGGATCGAGGCGCGGCTGTCCGCGCGCCAGGTCGAGCCGCTCAGGATGTTCTGCGACTTCATCCAGCGCCTGACCGATCGCGCGGACAAGGAGCCCGCGACCGTCGTGCTCGACGACATGATGGAGGCCATCCACTACGAGGCCTATCTGTACGACGCGTTCGACGAGCGGCAGGCGCAGTCGAAGTGGCAGAACGTGCTCGAATTCCTCGAATGGCTGAAGCGCAAGGGCACCAAGCCCGAGACGGAAGCCGTCGACGGCGAGGCCGACGGGTTCCACAACGCCGACGGGCTGGCGGACACCGGCAAGAACCTGCTCGGCCTGATCCAGACCGTCGCGCTGATGTCGATGCTCGAAGGCAAGGACGAGGATCCGGACGCGGTGCGGCTGTCGACCGTCCATGCGTCGAAGGGGCTCGAGTATCCGCACGTGTTCCTGGTCGGCGTCGAGGAGGGGATCATGCCGCATCGCGGCGGCAGCGAGGACGACGGCCCCATCGACAACGAGCGGATCGAGGAAGAGCGCCGGCTGATGTACGTCGCGATCACGCGCGCGCAGCGCAGCCTGCATCTGAACTGGTGCAAGAAGCGCAAGCGGGCGCGCGAGACGGTCGTGTGCGAGCCGTCTCGCTTCATCCCCGAGATGGGCCTCGACGAAGCGCCGCCGCCGACGCCGGAGGAAGCCCCGATGACGCCGAAGGACCGGCTCGCGAGCCTGAAGGCGCTGTTGCAGAAGTGACGTGCGAAAGGCGGCCGGCGCCGCCGTCCCGACAAAGGAAAACCCCCGCGATGCGCGTGCGCCGCGGGGGTTTTTTCTGGCCGGCAGACGTTACTTCGACGCGTTGACCATGTAGTCGACGGCCGCCTTCACGTCGGCGTCGGACGCGCTCGACCCGCCCTTCGGCGGCATCGCGCCCTTGCCGTGCAGCGCGTAGTTGTAGACGATATCCATCGAGTCCTTCAGGCGCGGCGCCCAGTCCTCCTTGCTGCCGAACTTCGGCGCGCCGAGCACGCCGGCCGCGTGACATGCCTGGCAGACCTGCGTGTACAGCGCCTTGCCGGCCGATGCGGCGTCGGCGCTGGTCGGCGCAGCCGCGGGCTTTTCGCCGGCCTTCGGAATCGCGGCGATCGCGGCCATTGCGGCGGCGGCCTGCGCGTTCGACGCATCGGCGCCCGACGCGCCTGCCGCACCCGCCGCGCCGCTCGCCGCCGGCGCCGCATTGGCGGCCGGGGCAGCCGGCTCGGGGAAGTTCGCGCCGTCGTTGTTCGCCATGTAGACGATCGCGCGCGCGATTTCATAGTCGCTGACGTCGTCGGGATTCGTGCCGCCACGCGGCGGCATCGCGCCCTTGCCCGACAGCGCCGTCTTCAGCAGCGTGTCGAAGCCCTGCGAGATGCGCGGTGCCCAGTCGTCCTTGTTGCCGAACTTCGGCGCGCCGGCGGCGCCCGTGCCGTGACAGGTCACGCACACGGCCTTGTAGACTTCCTCGCCGGTCTTGTACGTGCGGGGCGCGTTGGCGTCCTTCACGTCGACTTTCGCGAGCGGTGCGATCCGCGCGGCGACCTGTTCGTCCGATAGCGCGTCCGTGCCGGCGCCCGAGCGGAACGCATGGTTGGCATAGGTGGCAAACAGGACGATCAGGGCGATCGGAATCGCGAATGATGCGATGACGACGGCAATCAGCTGCCCGGGGGTTTTGACGGGAGATTCGTGGGGTGCTTCGCTCATGCTTGCCTCGTCTCCGTGAATAGGAATTGTGAGCGCGGTGCAACGGCAAAATGGCAGTCCAATGAAGCACGGACGATTATAGACGGAACGTTTACATCACGGCGAGCGGTGCGAAGGCGCGTGTTTACCCGCACGAATGGGGGCCTGACGGGGATTCTGCAGGCAAGGTGGACGCTTCATGGGAAACCGGGTATCCTTGCCGTCTTGCCAATGGTGGGCGGCCGGTTTATTGGGGTCGTTTCACTGTCACATGCGCCCGTAGCTCAATGGATAGAGTACTGCCCTCCGAAGGCAGGGGTTGCTGGTTCGATCCCAGCCGGGCGCGCCAAATAGCCTGATTCCAGGCACTGAATTTCCCGATCCATTTTCCGAATTCGCTGAAGCGTCGCGTTGCATCGCGCATGCGGTCGAGTCCGCGAGGTTTTCCCGCGCCGTTTCGCCGCAACTCCGTGATGCGAGGGATGCCCCTCGCAACATCAATCCCGGCGTCGATCACGGCGGCCGCCAGCGCAAGGCGCCCGAGCGCTGAAACGATCTGATCCGGGTCGCGCCACTGCCCCGTCGCGCGATGCGACGAATTGCGGGTGTTTTGCTCGACTGATCGTCCCTTCGAAACACAGCGAACGTCGCGACAATATCCGCGAGTTTCCTGCCGTCGGCGCCGACGCGCCGGCATGTCCGCGCCCGCCTTTCATGCGACCCGGCGCGCTCGGCCTGATGGCGGGGGCGCCGGTTGTCGCGCGCCGAAAGCGCCGTCCCGGCATCGTTCGGGCCAGTCGCCCCGGGGCGGCCGGTTCGTCATCCATGCCTATCGCACACCCAGCAGACCCAGCGGACCCAGCGGAAGCCCGGCCTATGAACGAAAACCTCCTCGAACGCGGACACCCGTCCGGCGGCGTACGTGAACGGTCCGACGGACTGTCCGGCGCGGACACGCCGGTCGAGGCGCTGCTGGCGTGCGCGCTGGAACATTACGACGCGGGCCGTCTCGACGCTGCCGAGGATCTGTGCCGGCAGGTGCGGCAGCGCGAGCCCGAGCGGGCCGAGGCGCTGCACGTTCACGGGCTGGTCGCGTTTCGCCGCGGGGACTTCGACGGGGCCGTCGCGGCGATCGCGGATGCGATCCGGCGCGATCCGCAGGCACGCTATTACTACAACCTGGGCACCGTGATGGCCGCGCACAACCGGCCCGCGGCGGCGGCCGAGTGCTTCCGGCAGGCGCTCGCGCTGCAACCGGACGATGCCGATGCGTACAACAACCTCGGCAACGCGTTGCGAACGCTGAAGGATTGCGAAGGCGCGGTGGAGGCGCTGGGCACGGCGATCCGGCTGCGGCCCGACCATGCGCAGGCCTACAACAATCTCGCGAACGCGATGCTCGATGCGGGCGAACTGGAGGCCGCGCTTGAAGGCTACCGCGCCGCGATCGCGTTGCGGCCGGATCTTCTCGAGCCGCACGACAACCTGCTGTTCGCGTTGAATTACAGCGCGGCCGCCGCGCCGCACGTTCATTTCGATGCCGCGCGGCGCTACGGCGCGCAGGCCGCCGCGCGAGCGGTGCCGTACCGCTCGTGGCCGACGGCCGACGGCGCGAGACCGCTGCGGGTCGGCGTCGTATCGGGCGACCTGAAGCATCACCCGGTCGGCTATTTCCTCGAAAGCGTGCTGCGCGCGACCGATCGCACGCGCGTCGTGTTCGTCGCGTATCCGACCCGCGATGTCGAGGACGACCTGACCCAGCGGCTGCGCCCGCTGTTCGCGGGCTGGACGAGTCTCGCCGCGCTGAGCGACGAGGCCGCGGCCCGGCGGATTCGCGACGATGCGGTCGACATCCTGGTCGACGCGGCGGGCCACACGATCTTCAACCGGCTCGCGCTGTTCGCGTGGAAGCCGGCGCCGGTGCAGGTTTCGTGGATCGGTTATGTCGCGACCACCGGGCTGGACGCGATCGATTACGTGCTGGGCGATCGCCACGTGCTGCCGGCCGACGAGGAAGCGCATTTCGTCGAGCGTCCGTGGCGCCTGCCCGACAGCTACCTGTGCTACACGCCGCCGCGCGACGCGATCGTGCCGGGCCCGCTGCCGCAACTGGCCGGCGGCGCGGTGACGTTCGGCTATTTCGGCAAGCTCGGCAAGATGAGCGACGCGGTCGTGCGCGTCTGGTCGCGGGTGCTCGCGGCTGTGCCTCGATCGCGGCTGCTGCTCAAGGCGAGCGAGCTGGCCGGCGCATACGCGGTGCGCCGCACGCGCGAGCGGTTCGCGCAGCACGGCATCGATCCGGCGCGGCTGCTGCTCGAGCCGAATGCGCCGCGCGGCGAATACCTGGCGTCGTACCGTCGCGTCGACATGATGCTGAGCCCGTTTCCGTATTCGGGCGGCACGACGACCGCCGATGCGTTGTGGATGGGCGTGCCCGTGCTCGGCATCCGGGGCGACCGGTTCGTCACGCACATCTGCGAAAGCCTGCTGCAGACGGTCGGCCTGGCCGACTGGGTCGCGCGCGACGAAGACGACTACGTCGCGAAGGCCGTGGCCTTCGCGACCGATCCGGCGCAACTGCGCCTGCTGCGGACCGGCCTGCGCATGCAGTTGATCGCATCGCCGCTGTGCGATGCGCCGCGCTTCGCGCGGCATCTCGAGGACGCGTTCCACGGAATGTGGGCCCGTCGCACGGGCCAGGCCGGCAACGTCGCCGGCCCGCACGACTCACGCATCGACTGAACCGCGCGCGAACGACGAAACGACCACATGCAACAGACCACGGACATTCTCGGCGCCGCACTGGCGCATCACCAGGCGGGCCGGCTGGGCGACGCGAAGACGGGCTACGAGCAGTTGCTCGCGCGGGAGCCCGCGCATCCGGACGCGCTGCATTTCCTCGGACTGCTGACCTGTCAGGCAGGGCAGCCGGAAGAAGGCATCGCGCTGATGCGCCGTTCGATCGACGCGTATCCGAGCGCGATCTATCACAACAACCTGGGCAACGCGCTGCGCGAGCGGGGCCGGCTCGACGATGCGATCGCGCAGTACCGTGAAGCGGTGCGGCGTCAGCCGGACTACGCGGAAGCGCACAACAACCTGGGCGATGCGCTGCGCGAGGCGCGGCAGCCGGATGCGTCGATGCAGCACTGCGCGCAGGCGATCGCGCTGCGGCCGGACTACGCGCAGGCATACAACAACCTGGGCAACGCGCTGAAGGATCTGGGGCAGGCGGATGCGGCGGTGCTCGCATACGGCAAGGCGATCGAACACGATTCGCGCTACGCGGACGCGTACAACAATCTCGGCAACGTGCTGACGACGCAGCGCAAGTTCGACGCGGCGGCGGACAGCTATCGCGCGGCCGTCGCGCTGGCCCCGTCCAACCCGATCGCGCACCGCAATCTCGGTGCGGCGCTGCTCGCCCGCGGCGATCGCGACGAGGCGATTGCGACCCTGCGCCGTCTCGTCGAACTGGCGCCTGCCGATGCGCAGGCGCGTGTCGACCTCGGCGTCGCGCTGCGCGACGCAGGGCAGGCCGACGCGGCGATCGCACAGTTCGAGCGAGCCGCGGAACTGTCGCCGATGCGCGCCGACGCGCACGCGGGCCTTGCCGAGGTGCTGTACCGCCGGCGGCAGACGGCGCGTGCGGCCGAGTGCATGACGCGCGCGCTTGAGCTGGCGCCCGCTCACGGTCCCGCCTATCGCATGCTCGGCGACATGTATCACGACCTGGGCAAGTACGACGCGTCGGTCATGTGCTACCGGGCCGCGACCGAACTCGATGCGAACGACGTCGACGCACATCATCGCTGCGCGATCGTGCTGCTGAAGCAGAACCGTGCCGACGACGCGCTGCATCATGCGCGCGCGGCGCTCGCATTGAACGACCGGGCCGCGCCCGCGCACATGACGCTCGGTGACGTGCTCGGCATGCTCGGCGACGTGGATGGCGAACTCGCGCATTACCGCCGCGCGGTCGAACTCGACGTGACCAACGCGGTCCTGCACGACCGGCTGGTCTTCGCGCTCGCCACGCATCCATCGATCGACCAGGAAGAGACGCTCAGGGCTGCGCGGCATTTCGGCGAATACGTCGAAGCCGATGCGCGGCCGCTCGCGCATACCGACACCGGCTCGCGCCCGTCGGGTGGACGGCTGCGCATCGGCTGGGTGTCGGGCGACCTGGTGACGCATCCGGTCGGCATTTTCCTCGAAGGCGTGCTGGCGCATCTCGATCGACACCGGCTCGAATTGATCGCCTATCCGACGTCGGCGGCGGAAGACGACACGACCGCGCGCCTGAAGCCGCACTTCGACGCATGGCATTCGCTTCTCGACCTGTCGGACGAACAGGCGGCGCAGCGGATTCGCGCGGACGGCATCGACGTCCTCGTCGACCTGTCGGGCCACACGGCGCTAAACCGGCTTGGCGTGTTCGCATGGAAGCCCGCGCCGGTGCAGGTCACGTGGATCGGCTTCTTCGCCTCGACGGGGCTGCGCGCGATCGACTACGTACTGGGCGACCGGCACGTGCTGCCTGCCGGCGAGGAAGCGCATTTCGTCGAGCGGCCGTGGCGGCTGCCCGACAGCTATCTGTGCTTCACGCCGCCGCATCCGGCGCTCGACGTCGGTCCGTTGCCGCAACGCGAGAACGGTGTGATGACGTTCGGCTATTTCGGCAAGCTCGGGAAGATGAACGATGCGGTCGTGCGCGTGTGGTCGCGGGTGCTTGCCGCGGTGCCGGGCGCGCGGCTGTTCCTGAAGGCGGGCGAGCTCGACGACGCGCATGCGGTGCGCCGCACGGCCGAGCGGTTCACCCGCAACGGGATCGACGCGAGCCGGCTGGTGATGGAAGGCCGCTCGCCGCGCGCCGATTACCTGACGGCCTACCGCCGCGTCGACATGATGCTGAGCCCGTTTCCGTACCCGGGCGGCACGACGACGGCCGAGTCGCTGTGGATGGGCGTGCCGGTGCTCGGGATGAAAGGCGAGCGATTCGTCACGCACATCTGCGAGAGCGTGCTGCAGACGGTCGGCCTGGCCGACTGGATCGCGCGCGACGAAGACGACTACGTCGCGAAGGCCGTGGCCGCTGCGGCCGATCCGCAGCGGCTCGGTGCGCTGCGGCAGGCATTGCGCGCGCAGCTGCTCGCGTCGCCGCTGTCCGACGCGCCGCGCTTCGCGAAACATCTCGAGGAGGCGTTTTACGGGATGTGGATGGACAGGACGAACGCCGGCGCCGACGAGCGGGCCGCGGCGGGCGACGAACCGAATTGAGCCGCCCGGCAGGGTGGCGCGCGAACGACGAAACGACGACATGCAACAGACCACGGACATTCTCGGCGCCGCACTGGCGCATCACCAGGCGGGCCGGCTGAGCGACGCGAAGGCGGGCTACGAGCAGCTGCTCGCGGCGGAGCCCGCGCACCCGGACGCGCTGCATTTCCTCGGACTGCTGACCTGTCAGGCAGGGCAGCCGGAAGAAGGCATCGCGCTGATGCGCCGCTCGATCGACGCGTATCCGAGCGCGATCTATCACAACAACCTGGGCAACGCGCTGCGCGAGCGCGGCCGGCTCGACGATGCGATCGCGCAGTACCGCGAAGCGGTGCGGCGGCAGCCGGACTACGCGGAAGCGCACAACAACCTGGGCGATGCGCTGCGCGAGGCGCGGCAGCCGGATGCGTCGATGCAGCACTGCGCGCAGGCGATCGCGCTGCGGCCGGACTATGCGCAGGCATACAACAACCTGGGCAACGCGCTGAAGGATCTGGGGCAGGCGGACGCGGCGGTGCTCGCATACGGAAAGGCGATCGAACACGATCCGCGCTACGCGGACGCGTACAACAATCTCGGCAACGTGCTGACGACGCAGCGCAAGTTCGACGCGGCGGTGGACAGCTATCGCGCGGCCGTCGCGCTGAACCCGGGCCGGGCGATCGTGCACGGCAATCTCGGCACCGCGCTGCTCGCGCGTGGCGACCTCGACGAATCCATCGCGACGCTGCGCCGGGCAGTCGAACTCGATCCGCGGGATCCGCAGGTCCACAACTGTCTCGGCAGCGCGCTGCGTGAAGCGGGTCGGAACGACGAAGCGATCGTGCATTTCGAACGGGTGATCGAGCTGTCCGGCGGCGACGTCGACGCACACCTCAACCTGAGCCGGGCGCTGAAGAGCCAGAACCGCATCGAGGAGTCCGTCGAGGCCGGCAAGCGGGCCATCGAGCTGGATCCGCGCCGGGCGGAGGGCTATGTGAACCTGGCCCACGCGTATTACTGGCTGGACCGTGTCGACGACGCGATCGTGCAGTACCGGCACGCGCTCGAATTCGATCCGGATTCGGCGGATATCCACCAGAACCTTTCGATCGCGCTGTGCCAGGCGCGGCGTGTTCATGAAGCGCTGGAGAGCGCGCATGCCGCCGTGGCACTCGAACCCGGCACCGCGCGCCGGTATGCGCATCTCGCGGACGTGCTGCGCAAGACCGGCGACGTCAACGCGGCGATCAAGTGCTATCGCCGCGCGCTGGAGTGTGATCCCGACAATCCGGGTACCTACACGTCGCTGCTGTTCTGCCTCGCGGGCCAGACCGCCTTCGACCCGGATGCGTACCTGGCGGATGCGCGCGTGTTCGGCGCGCGCATGTCGATGCACGCGCAGCCGTGGCGGCACCGGCCGGCGCCGCTGAACGGGCGCAGGTTGCGTGTCGGCTTCGTGTCGGGCGATTTCCGGCGGCACCCGGTCGGCATCTTTCTCGAAAGCGTCGTCGCGCATCTCGATCGGTCGCGGCTCGAGCTCGTCGCGTTCACGACGTTCGACACCGAGGACGACTACACCGCGCGGCTGAAGCCGCATTTCGACGGCTGGCATCGCATCACGGATCTCGGGACGGAGCAGACGGCCCGGCGCATCCACGAAGAGCGGATCGACGTGCTCGTCGATCTGGCCGGGCATACGGCGCACAACCGGCTGCCTGCCTTTGCGTGGAAGCCGGCGCCGATCCAGGTGAGCTGGCTCGGCTTTTTCGCGTCGACCGGCATCGCGGAGATGGACTATTTCCTCGGCGATGCGCACGTGCTGCCGGCCGCCGAGGAGGCGCACTTCGTCGAGCGGCCGTGGCGCCTGCCGGACAGCTACCTGTGCTTCACGCCGCCGCCGTACGACGTGCAGGTCGGCCCGCTGCCGATGCTGCGCAACGGGCACATCACGTTCGGTTGCTTCGGCAAGCTCGTGAAGGTGACCGACGAGGTGGTGCACGTCTGGTCGCGCCTGCTGCACACCGTGCCGGGCGCGAAGCTGCTGCTCAAGGCGTACGAACTCGCGGTCGAGGACATCCGCGATGCAACGCGCGCGCGCTTCGCGGCGCACGGCATCGACGCCGACCGGCTGATCCTCGAGCCGGGCTCGTCGCGCGACGCGTACTTCGCGGCGTACAACCGCGCGGACGTGATGCTGAGCCCGTTCCCGTACCCGGGCGGCACGACGACGGCCGAGTCGCTGTGGATGGGCGTGCCGGTGCTCGGGATGAAGGGAGAGCGGTTCGTCACGCACATCTGCGAGAGCCTGCTGCATGCGGCCGGTCTCGGCGACTGGATCGCGAGCGACGAAGCGGACTACATTGCGAAGGCCGTCGCGTTCTCCCGCGATCGCGGCGAGCTCGCGGCGATGCGTGCCGGATTGCGCCAGCAGATGCAGCGTTCGCCGCTCGGCGACGCGAAGCGGTTCGCCCGCCACCTCGAGGACGCGTTCCACGGCATGTGGGACGCATGGCTCGCCGGCACCCCGGGCGACGTGCCGGCGCGGTAACGGCCGCGGCCGGACGGGCGCCGTGCCGCCGGGCATCGCGGCGCGGTGCGGTGGGGGCGCGGTTGCGGCGTCCCCCAAAAAAAAGAAGCCGCATCGCTGCGGCTCTTCGAGGAGGGCGCCCTCGCGGGCGTCGTTGTTGTTCTTGTTCGATCTGCGTCGGTGCGGTTCAGCCGAGCATCCCGGTCGACTGATAACGCGATGCCGCGTCGATGCGCTGCAGCGCCAGCCGATGATTCGTCATCAGCCGCTCGCGGCCGGCCATCGCCTGTTCGGTGATGATCGCATCGAGCCGCTGGATCTCGCGGATGATCGCGAGCGCATCCGGCGTCTGGTCAGCGTCGAGCGACGTCAGCAGCGCGGCGCGTTCGTTCACGAGCGCGGCGGCGCGCTCCCATGCGTCGTGCGAGACGGCGTCCGCGAGCGCGTGCGTGAGCGCCAGCGCGCGTGTGAGCGAAGTGTGTTCCATGGCGAGAAGTCCTCGTGGGCGGTGGCCGGGTGCCGGTCCGTCACTTGTTGGTGGCAAGCGTGCCGGCGCTGCTCGACCCGCCGAACAACTGCGTCAGGTACTGCTGGTTGTTCTGCATCTGCGTCATCAGCGTGTTGAGCGCGGTGAACTGCGCGTTGTACTGGGCCGTGAGCGCGGTCTGGTAGTTCTTCAGCTGCGTCGCCTGATCCTGCAGGTTCGACAGGTCCTTGTTCAGCGAGGCCGTGCGCTGGTCGATCAGGCCGCCCGTCTGCGAGTACGAATTCGCGAAGTTGTTCAGCGCGACCCCGACGCCGTTCGTCGAGTTGAAGATCGCGGAGACGGCCGAGCCGTTGGTCGTGAGGGCGGTCTGCAGCTTCGTGCTGTCGACCGTCAGCGTGCCGTCGGTGTTCAGGTTGAGGCCGATCGACGACAGGCTGTAGGTCTTGCCTCCCGTCGTGACGCCACCGCTGAGCGCGGTCGCGAGGCCGTTCGTGATCGAGTTCAGCATCGCGTCGCCGAGCAGCGGGCCGGCCGTCGAGCCCGAGGACGTGCTCGTGTACGACGACAGGCTCGATGCCGTCGTGACGAAGCTCGAATACGCCTTCGCGAAATTGTTGATCGCCGTCGTGATGCCGGTCGTGTCCTGCGCGATCGTGAGCGTCTGCGTCGTGTTGACCGCGGCTGCCGTCAGGTTCAGCGTGACGCCGGTCAGCGCGTTGGAGATCTGGTTCGTCGCGCTCGTCACGGTGCTGCCGGCGATCGTGATGTTGGCATCCGCGGCGGGCGTCACCGTGTTGTAGGTCGACTGGGTCGAGTCGAGCTTGCTGTTCAGGCCGGCACCCGCGGTGATCGACACCGTGTTCGTCGCCCCCGTGTTGTTCGAGGAGAGCACCAGGTGCTGGCCGTCGGACGCATTGATCACCGTGGCCGTCACGCCCGGGTTGTTCGAGGCCTTGTTGATGTTCGCGGCGATCGTCGCGAGCGTATCGGTCGACGAGACCGACACCTGCATCGAACCGCTGCCGACGCCGACGGTCAGCGTGCCGCTGCCGATCGTGTCGGACGACGTGAGCGCCGGCGACGAAATCGAGTTGGCGGTCGCGACGGCATTGACTTTCACCGTGTACGTGCCGGCCGCCGCGCCGCTCGCGGTGGTGGCGGTGAGGCCGGAGCCGCTGGCCGTCGCGGTCAGTGCCGACAGCGCCGTGCCGTCGGTGAGGCCCGTCAGCGCCGTTTGCAGCGCCGCGAGCTGCGACTTGATCTGCCCGATCGCGGATAGTTCGGTGTTGTCGGACGCTTGCTTGTTCGCGAGTGCGGTCGATTGCGCGGTGGTCTTCGCGGTGACGAGCGCGGAGACGAGCGAATTGACGTCGAGCGACGACTTCGTCGAGCCGCTGATGAGGGACTGCGCAGCCTGCTGGAGCGCGGTGTTCAGGTCGCTGGTGGACGTGGTGGTGGTGGTCGTCGAGGTCATTCGGGGGCTCCGGTTCGCGTCGCCGGACAGGTTCGGGCGAATCGCGCGTCGGTGTCGAACACGCGCGCAACGGGAGGTGAGCCTCCCGGGTGCGCGATGAAAAGGCGCGGGCGCCGGACCCAGGTCGCGGCGCCCGTGCCGGCGGCCGGCGCGTCGCGAGACGCGCGCCGCCGGTCGTGGGGTATTAACCCAGGAGCTTCAGAACCTGCTGCGGCAGCGAGTTTGCTTGTGCCAGCACCGAGATGCCTGCTTGCTGCAGCACTTGCGCCTTGCTCAGGTTCGCCGTTTCCGTCGCGAAGTCCGCGTCGGTGATCTGCGAACGCGCTGCCGACATGTTCGTCGATTGCGTCTGCGTGTTCGTGATGGCCGACTGGAACGTGTTCTGCGTTGCGCCGAGCGTTGCCTGGAACGTGTTGACCTTCGTCAGCACTGCGTCGATCGAGCCCATCGCGGCTTGCGAATCCGTGACGCTCGAAACCGTCAGCGCGGAGAGGCCGAGGTTTGCCGAGTCCCAGCTCTGCGTGCCGAAGTTCGCGGCGATCGTCTGGCCGTTGATTGCGCCGATCTGGAAGCTGACGGTGCTCAGGCCTTGCAGGACGGACTGGCCGTTGAACGTCGTTTGCGTTGCGACGCGCGTGATTTCCGTCAGGCGGGTCGAGACTTCCGACTGCAGGTTTGCACGTGCGTTGGAGTCGAGCGAGCCGTCGCCTGCTTCAACTGCCAGCTGGCGGATACGCTGCAGGTTGTCGACGATCGACTGGAGTGCGCCGGCCGTCGTCTGGACCATCGAGATGCCGTTGTTCGCGTTCGACACGCCTTGGTTCAGCGCGTTGATTGCGGCCGTCTGGGTCGTCGCGATTGCCAGGCCCGCTGCGTCGTCCGCTGCGCTGTTCACGCGCTTGCCCGACGACAGGCGGTTGATCGCTTGCGACAGCGCGTTTTGCGAGCCCGACAGATTCGTCTGCGTCGACAGCGAAAGGATGTTGGTGTTGATGTTCAGCATTTGCTTCCTCGTTTTGGAAAATGCCTGAGTTCAGACAGGATCAGGTTCGTTTTCGGCGTTGCGCTTTATCGCGAGTGGCGCTGCCCGCCTTTCCTGGTTGACGGCGGCACCCGGCGAAAACTTTAGAGGGATGTGTGAGGAAAATCGGGACGGAAGGTGGCGATCGCCGCGCAGGCCGCGCCTGGCTTGGGTGACAGCGATTTCGGGCAGGTTGCGCGACGGTCCCGTTGGATGGTGTACGCGGCCGCGCCGCGCGGGGCGGCGAGCCGGAATCGACAAAAGGATAGTTTTGTCTGTGATTTCCTGATATGATGGCGGGCTGAATTGAGATTTTCTGTCAAGCCTGTGCCGTCTCGGCATTCTTGCTGGCAGTCAAACGCGGCGCTGCACGCGGCTTGTGAAGCGTACCCGCGGTGCTTTGTGCCTCTCTTTTCCGGCCTCCGAGGCCGTATTTCCGCTCGTTTCGCCTGTTGTGGGGACGCCCGGATGGCCGGTGCGTGGCGCTTGGCCGCTACGTTTTTGACCGTTTAAGCAATTTAGGAACGACATGACGACGATTCTTCTGAAAGAAAACGAGCCGTTCGAAGTGGCGATTCGCCGCTTTCGCCGTGCTATCGAAAAAAATGGCCTGATCGCTGAACTGCGCGAACGCCAGTCCTACGAAAAGCCGACCGCAGTCCGCAAGCGCAAGAAGGCAGCAGCCGTCAAGCGCCTGCACAAGCGCCTGCGCAGCCAGATGCTGCCGAAGAAGCTCCACTAAGAGCATCTACGGTTCGCCGCGAAACGGCGGAGCGTGCTTCGAAAGAAGCCGCTCCGCCGTTTTGCTTTTCCGGGCCGGAAAAAGGGCGTCGGTCTCGGGTTTCAAGCCTTGGCGGGGCGGTCGCCTGACGGCGACGCGGCCGATTCGACGGATTGCCGGCGGCTTCGAGTCGCCGCCGGGCGCGTTCCGAAGCCGTCATCGCGACGCTCAGCGTCGGCGTGACGGGGATCGGTATCAGTTTGAAGAAGCGCAGCGCGTGTGTGTGGGGCCGCGCATGGCGTTGTGATGTGCCGATGCGCCAACCCCCGGCCCGCCCCGGGCGGGTTTCGTCGCCGTCAACCTGCCTTGCGGCTCCGTGCCGGCTGCTGCTTGCCCCCGAGCGCCGCGCATTTGGCGTGACACGGACAGCCGGTCTCGTGGTCGTTGACCATTCCGGTTGCCTGCATCAGCGCGTAGCAGATCGTCGAGCCGACGAACTTGCAGCCGTACTCCTTCAGCGCCTTGCTGAGCGCATCCGACTGGGCAGTCGACGCGGGCGCGTCGCGATACGACTGCCACGCGTTCTGCACCGGCGTGTGATCGACGAACGACCACAGGAATTGCGCGAGCGAGCCGTGGTCGTCGCGAATGCGCTGCACGGCCCGGGCATTGGTCACCGCGGATTCCACCTTCGCGCGATTGCGCACGATGCCCGGATTTTCGAGCAGCTTTTCGATGCGCTTCGGCGTGAAGCGCGCGACCGCGTCGACATCGAACTCGGCGAACGCCTCGCGATAGCCGGCGCGCTTGTTCAGGATCGTCGACCACGACAGGCCCGCCTGCGCGCCTTCCAGAATCAGCATTTCGAACAGATGGCGATCGTCGTGCGACGGCACGCCCCACTCGGTATCGTGATAGTGAGCATCCGCTTCCGTCCTTACCCAGTTGCACCGCTGCGACATCGTCAGCCTCGTTCCAGTGTCGATTCGATCGTGCCAGCATAGCGGAAGGCCCATTCACGGCATAGCTGGCCGAACGGCAGATGGGCGCGCGGCGCCGATCCGGTTAAGCTTGGCGCCTGTTCGAATCAGCAGGATCTACGCATGACGGCACTACTTTTTGCGATCGGCGTCGACGGCGGCGGCACCGGCACCCGCGTGGTACTGGCCGACCGGCACGGGCGCGAGCTCGCGCAGGGGCGCGGCGGCCCGTCGGGGCTCGGCCTCGGCATCGAGCGCGCGTGGGCATCGATCGGCGCTGCCTGTGCCGACGCCTTCACGCAGGCGGGGCTCGCGTTCGACTGGTCGCAATGTGCGCTCGGTTGCGGGCTCGCGGGCGTCAACAATGCCGCGTGGCTCGCCGCGTTCCGTGCGCAGGCGCCGCTCGACGCGCTCGCGATCGAGAGCGACGCGTATACGACCGTCGTCGGCGCGCACGGCGGCGCGCCGGGGCTCATCGTCGCGCTCGGCACGGGCAGCATCGCGGCGGCGCTCGACGCGGCGGGCGACTGCCGCATCGCGGGCGGCTTCGGTTTTCCGTCCGGCGACGAGGCGAGCGGCGCGTGGCTCGGCATGCGCGCGCTTGCATACGCGCAGCAGGCGCTCGACGGCCGCGTGCCGCGTGACGCGTTCGCCGGCGCGCTGCTCGCGGAAACGGGCGCGCACGATCGCGACGCACTCGTCCAGTGGTCGTGCGATGCGAACCAGACGATCTACGCGCGCCTCGCGCCGATCGTGTTCGCGCACCGCGACCATCCTTGTGCGGCGGCGCTGATCGCGCAGGCCGGCGATGAGATCGGCAAGATGATCGACGCGCTCGATCCTCGGCGGGCGCTGCCGGTCGCGCTGTGCGGCGGGCTGGCCGACGCGTTGGCGCCGGCCGTGCCGGCACGCCACGCGGCCCGGCTGCGCGCGCCGCTCGACGATTCCGCGCACGGTGCGTTGCGGCTTGCGCTGCAGGTGTTGAGGGCGACGGAAGCGGGGTGAGCGGTTCAAGTGGGCGGCGTGCGGTGGGTGGGCCGAGCAGGCCGAACGGCCCGAAACCCGCTCCATTCCCCAACCGCCCGGCGGCCCTCCGGGCACGACGTTAAAATGGCGGTTCCGCAGCGTCCCGCGCGCCATTCACCCGTCCCCATGTACAAAGTCATCGCCACCGATCTCGACGGCACCCTGCTGAACAGCGACCACCAGCTCGATCCGTACACGATCGAGACCGTCCGCCGGCTCGACCGCGACGGCCTGCAGTTCGTGATCGCGACGGGGCGCCACTACGCGGACGTCGCCGGCATTCGGGACGTGCTGGGCATTCGGCCGTACCTGATCACGTCGAACGGCGCGCGCGTGCATGCACCGGACGACACGGCGATCCACGCGCAGGACATCGATCCCGCGATCGTCCGCGGCCTCCTGCAGCCGGGCGTGACCGGCGCGCACGGGCGCGTGATCGTCAACCTGTTTACCGACCGCGGCTGGCTGATCGACCGGGACGCGCCGCACCTGCTCGAATTCCACCAGGATTCGGGATTCCGGTACGACGTGATCGACATGTCCGCGCACGACGGCGCCGATATCGCGAAGGTGCTGTACATCGGCGAGCCGGCCGATCTGGCGGTGGTCGCCGAGCAGATGCGCGTGCGGTTCGGCGATGCTCTATACGTCACGTACTCGCTGCCCGACTGTCTCGAAGTGATGACCGCCAACGTGTCGAAGGGCCGCGCGCTGCGTGCGGTGCTCGCGCGGCTCGGCGTCGACGCCGGCCACTGCATTGCGTTCGGCGACAACATGAATGACATCGATCTGCTCGAAACGGCCGGTCACGCGTTCATGATGAACAACGCGAACCCCGACCTGATCGCGCACCTGCCGCACATCCCGCGAATCGGCAACAACTTCGACGCGGGCGTCGCCCGTCACCTGCGCATGCTGTTCGCGCTCGAGGACACCCTCGACGGCGTCGCCGCTTCCTGAGCGGCCATGAAAAACGGGCGCCAGCGGCGCCCGTCCAAATTACCTGCCTCTATGTTGTTCGACAGCGTGAGGCTCGCTGCTCTGCTCGCGTGACCCCGTAGTGTTTTATTCGTTGGTGCGAGCGGATGCGGGCAGCAGGCCGACGGCATCGTCGCGCCCTGCGATGAGTGGGTAGACGATCCCGGCGATTGCCGCACCGATGATTGGCGCGACCCAGAACAGCCACAGCTGGCCGATCGCCTCGCCGCCCACGAACAGCGCCGGGCCGGTCGAGCGGGCCGGGTTGACTGACGTGTTGGTGACCGGGATCGAGATCAGGTGGATCAACGTCAGGCACAGGCCGATCGCGATCGGCGCGAAGCCGGCAGGCGCGCGCTTGTCGGTGGCGCCGAGAATCACGAACAGGAAGAAGCCCGTCATCACGACTTCGCAGATGAATGCCGCGCCGAGCGAGTAGTGGCCGGGCGAGCGCTCGCCGAAGCCGTTCGTCGCAAAGCCGCTGCCGACGACGTCGAAGCCCGGCTTGCCGGTCGCGATCAGGTACAGCACGAACGCACCCAGCGTGGCACCGACCACCTGCGCAACGATGTACGGCGCGAGATCGCGCGCCGGGAAGCGGCCGGCGACCGTCAGGCCGACGCTCACCGCCGGATTCAGGTGGCAGCCCGAAATATGGCCGATCGCGAATGCCATCGTCAGCACGGTCAGGCCGAAGGCGAGTGCGACGCCGGCAAAGCCGATGCCGAGGCCCGGAAAGGCGGCGGCCAGCACGGCGCTTCCGCACCCGCCGAGCACCAGCCAGAACGTGCCGAATGCCTCTGCAGCCAGACGCTGAGAAAGATTCATGTAAGGACCTCGTTCAAGTGGGTTGAAGACAAACGGACGACCGGATGAGTTATTCCGACACCCGGAATTGGTCTGGATTATAGGAAATGAATCGGGTTCGAGAGGGTCAACGATTGTTAAATCTGAATGGCTGGCGAATGGCTTTTATTAGAATAAGTCCGCATTCTCGATATCGACGAATCGGTTAAAGATGACAGCATTAATTTCGAAGAGCAGGGCGGCGGTACGATGACGTAACGGATGTTGGCGTTCCGGCCGAACTCGCCGGAGCCGCATCATGGAAAAGGGGAGTCGAAAAATGTCTCAATACGCGAAACTCAAGGCGCAAATCGCCGACTTGCAGGCTCAGGCGGAGGACGTGCGTCGCCAGGAAGTGGCGGCGGTGATTGCCGACGTCCAGCGAATGATTGCCGAATATGGCCTGACGGCCGAGGACCTGGGCTTCGCGGAGCGAGCGCGGCGCGGCCGTCCGCCGAAAAAGGCGCCGCTGCCCCCGAAATATCGCGATCCGAAGTCGGGTGCAACCTGGAGCGGGCGCGGCAAGCCGCCCAATTGGATCGTCGGGAAAAACCGCGATCGTTTCCTGATCGAATGACCGCGCAAAAATAAAGAGCCGCATCGAGGATGCGGCTCTTTGGCGTTTTCGGGATTTTCACGCCGATTTCGGCGCGAATTTTACCGGGTATTTCCTGACGAATTTCGGCGTCAGGCGCCCGCGACCTGGCGCAAGGTCGGCCGTTTTGCCGCCGTGCAAAGCGATTCGTAAGTTTCGACATAACGCCGCGCCATCGCTTTCGAGCTGAAACGCGTATCGAAACGCGCGCGGATCGCATCGCGCGACAGGCTGTCGATCCGGTGCAGCGCACCGACGGCGCCCTGCACGTCCTCGACGATGAAGCCGGTCACGCCATCCTCGATCACTTCCGGCACCGAGCCGCGGTTGAACGCGACGACCGGCGTGCCGCAGGCCATCGCCTCGATCATCACCAGGCCGAACGGCTCCGGCCAGTCGATCGGGAACAGCAGCGCCTTCGCGCCCGACAGGAACGCCGGCTTCTGCGCCTCGTTGATCTCGCCGATGAATTCGACGTGCGCCTCGCCGAGCAGCGGTTCGATCACTTCCTTGAAGTAGTCGGCGTCGGCCTTGTCGACCTTCGCGGCGATCTTCAGCGGCAGCCCGCTCTGCGCGGCGATCCGGATCGCGGTGTCGACTCGCTTTTCGGGACAGATCCGGCCGAGGAACGCGAGGTATTCGGGCTTCACGTCCGGTTGCGGCGTGAGCAGCGTGTCGGGCAGCCCGTGATACACGGTGCCGGCCCAGGCGGCCTGCGGCAGCGGCTTGCGCTGGTTGTTCGAGATCGATACGACCGGCGCGTCCGGGAATGCGTCGAACACCGGCTGCAGCTCCGGCAGGTCGAGGCGGCCGTGCAGCGTCGTCACATAAGGCGTATCGAGGCGCGACATCAGCGAGAACGGCAGGTAGTCGAGGTGGAAGTGCAGCACGTCGAATTCGTGCGCGACACGGGCGACCTGCTCGATCAGGCGCATATGGGGCGCCATCGAATCGCGGATCGACGGGTCGAGGCGCAGTGCGCGCGGCCATGCCGCCTCGAGACGCGCGGACGTGACGGAGTCGCCGCTTGCGAACAGCGTCACGTCGTGGCCGAGCTCGACGAGCGCCTCGGTGAGGTAGGACACGACACGCTCGGTGCCGCCATAGAGTTTCGGCGGGACAGCTTCGTAAAGGGGCGCGATCTGGGCAATACGCATGGGCGTTCTCCGGTGTCGACCAGCGAGGGGCGCTCGAGTGCGCATGCTGGTCCGATGCAGGGTTGCGGAACTCGCCGACGCACGCGCTCTGCGGTACGTGGCCCGGTCCGGGGCGCGGTGCGCGGGAGGCCGGGCGGCAAGCTGCGGGGCGGGCCGGCGCGGCTCACGCCGCCGCCCATTGGAGTCCATTATCGATATCGCCTTCAGGGGTTCGAGTGTTTTTTCAAACACTTAAGGCTTGTTACACCGTGAAATACGCGAAAACCCCGATAAAAGGGGTGCGGAAACACAAAGCGATATGGCAACGAGAATTGTTGCGCTATCGTGAAAAACCACTATAATTTTTCCCGATTCACTTTCCGGCAGCCTTGCCGGAAGGCCTTCAGCCGGATTCGTCCCGTGTCGGACCGCATCGTCGACGAATTCGCGCGTCACTCCCCCCGCCGTTTGTTTCCTTTCAATTCGCCTTGTCGGAAAAATTCCTACACGGTTTACAGACAAATCCTGCGCGGCATACGCCACTTCGCTGATACCGGCATAAATGCCGTTTGGCCAAAATTCGCCCTGTAAGAATATAAACGTGCCGACGGAGCGCCCAGCGGGGCCTGATCGAGCAAACGTTTTCATAACATGAACGGCCAAAGCAAAGCTCTTAACGGGGGAATCATGAGCGCCAACAGCGAAATGCTCAGTGAGATCAAAGAGGTCAACCTGTCGTACCTCCTCCTCGCGCAGCGCCTGCTGCGGGAAGACAAAGCGATGGGCATGTTCCGCATGGGAGTGTCCCAGGAACTGGCCGATGTGCTCGCGAACCTCACGCTCGCCCAGACCGTGAAGCTCGCCGCATCGAACCAGATGTTGTGCCGCTTCCGCTTCGACGATCACGCGTTGTTGTCGTCGCTCGCCGACAAGGGGCGCAGCGACGTCGTCACGCACGCGCATTCGGCCATCCTGATGGCCGGCCAGCCGGTCGAAAGCGTCCGCTGATCCTTCCCCGCCTTGCGTTCGTCCCGGCGCGCCGCGCCGGCAGGCGGCGTCTTGGCCACTCATCCGAACAACGTCAAGCGGACGATTATTCACCATGGCAAGCAAAAGCGTCGTGATCGAGGTGAAGGAAATCACCCTCGCCATCGAACTGATCGAACTGGGCGCCCGGCTGCAACTGCTGGAGGCCGAGACGAGCCTGTCGCGCGATCGCCTGATCAAGCTGTACAAGGAGCTGAAGGGCGCGTCGCCGCCGAAGGGGATGCTGCCGTTCTCGACCGACTGGTTCATGACGTGGCAGCCGAACATCCACTCGTCGCTGTTCTACAACATCTACCGGTTCATGCAGGACCACGGCCGCTGCGAGCCGATCCAGTCGATCGTGAAGGCGTACCGGCTCTATCAGGAGCACGTGAAGTTGTCCGGCGACGAGGCCGCGCTGAGCCTCACGCGCGCGTGGACGCTGGTGCGCTTCTTCGACTCGGGGATGCTGCAGATGACCCCGTGCACGCGCTGCGGCGGCCACTTCGTCGCGCATGCGCATGATCCGCATCAAGGTTTCGTGTGTGGCCTGTGCCAGCCGCCGTCGCGCGCGGGCAAGACCCGCAAGGCCGCCGCCGCGCGCGCCGAGCTGTCCGCCGCCGCGGCCTGAGCGCCGGGCCGGGCAGGGCCGGGCGGGGCGCGAGCGGACGCCTCACGGCTTCCGCTCGCCGCGCGAACCGCGCGGGGCTTGCTGGTAAACACCGCCGCGCCGCCGCGGCGCGGCCGCGAAAGTTTTCCTGCCGACTGCCGTAAACCTGATTAACGGCGGTCTCCCCGCCGGTCATTCGTGAGGGACAGGCAGTGCTGATTATCGTGGGAACACTCGTGACGCTGTTGTCCGTCTTCGGCGGTTACGCGCTGGCAGGCGGGCATCTGGGCGCATTGATCCAGCCGGTCGAGATCCTGATGATCGCGGGCGCGGGCGTCGGCGCGTTCATCCTCGGCAACGGCATGAAGACCATCAAGGGGACGCTGCGTGTGCTGCCGACGCTCTTCAAGGGCTCGAAGTACACCAAGGACGTCTATATGGAGTTGATGGCGCTCCTGTACGTGCTGCTCGCGAAGGCGCGCAAGGAAGGCACGCTGACGCTCGAGGCCGACATCGACGATCCGGACAAGAGCCCGATCTTCACGCAATACCCGAAGATCCTCGCCGATCGCCACATCGTCGAATTCCTGACCGACTACCTGCGCCTGATGGTGGGCGGCAACATGAACGCGTTCGAGATCGAGAGCCTGATGGACGAGGAGATCGAGACGCACCACGCGGAAGGCGAGGGCCCGGCGCACGCGCTGATGCGCGTCGGCGACGCGATGCCGGCGTTCGGGATCGTCGCGGCGGTGATGGGCGTCGTGCATACGATGGCATCCGCCGACAAGCCGCCCGCGGTGCTCGGCGCGATGATCGCGCAGGCGCTGGTCGGCACGTTCCTCGGGATCCTGCTGTCGTACGGGCTGATCGGGCCGCTCGCGAGCCTCGCGGAGCAGCGCGTGGCCGAGTCGACCAAGATGTTCCAGTGCATCAAGGTGACGATTCTCGCGAGCCTGAACGGCTATGCGCCCGCGATCGCGGTCGAGTTCGGCCGCAAGGTGCTGTACTCGACCGAGCGGCCGTCGTTTACGGAGCTCGAAGAGCACGTGCGCCGCGTGAAGGCGAAGTGACGCGGAGCGTTCGATGAGCAAGAGCAAGGATCGCGCGATCGTCGTGAAACGGGTGGCCCCGCAGAAGAAGGGCCACCACGGCGGCGCATGGAAACTCGCCTATGCGGACTTCATGACCGCGATGATGGCGTTCTTCCTGCTGATGTGGCTGCTGAGCTCGGTCACGCCGGTGCAGCTGAAGGGGATCGCCGAGTACTTCAACACGCCGCTGAAGGCCGCGCTGTTCGGCAGTGGCGATCGCAGCTCGCAGGACTCGAGCATCATCAACGGCGGCGGCCGCGACCTGTCGAGCCTCGACGCCGGCACGCTGCGCCGCACCGACGGCACGACGTCGCTCGCCGACCGCGTCGCGAAAGCCGGCGACGACAAGACGCGCTCGCAGTCGCAGGGCGCGCAGGACCGGCTCGAGCAGACGCGCCTGCACGACCTGCAGATCAAGTTGATGGCGGCGATCGAGGCGAACCCGACGCTGCGCCAGTTCAGGCAGCAGATCCGCATCGATTCGACGCTGATGGGGCTGCGCATCGAGATCGTCGATTCGCAGAAGCGGCCGATGTTCGCGATGTCGAGCGATCACGTCGAGCCGTACATGCGCGACATCCTGCGCGAGATCGGCAAGACGCTGAACGACGTGCCGAACCGGATCATCGTCCAGGGCCACACCGACGCGGTGCCGTACGCGGGCGGCGAGGGCGGCTACAGCAACTGGGAGCTGTCGGCCGACCGCGCGAACGCGTCGCGCCGCGAACTGATCGCGGGCGGCATGGACGAGGCGAAGGTGCTGCGCGTGCTCGGCCTCGCGTCGACGCAGAACCTGAACAAGGCCGATCCGCTCGATCCGGAAAACCGCCGGATCAGCGTGATCGTGCTGAACCGCAAATCCGAAGACGCGCTGATGCGCGACGACGCGACGACCACGACGCTGTCGGCCGACGCGGCGGGCTCGAAGCTGCTGGCCCAGCAGCTCGGCGGCCCGGCGCAGCCCGCGCGACCGGCGCTGGCGAGCGCCGTCGCCGTGGCACCGAAACCCTGACGTTTCCCAGATTTCGAGACAGACATGATCCGAACCATTCTCGCCATCGACGACTCGGCGACCATGCGTGCGCTGCTGCTGGCGACACTGGCGCAGGCCGGCTACGACGTGACGGTGGCGCCGGACGGCGAAGCCGGCTTCGACATGGCGGCCACCGTGCCGTACGACCTGGTGCTGACCGACCAGAACATGCCGCGCAAGAGCGGGCTCGAGGTGATCGCCTCGCTGCGCAAGCTGACGGCATACGCGGACACGCCGATCCTCGTGCTGACCACCGAAGGCAGCGATGCCTTCAAGGACGCCGCGCGCGACGCGGGCGCGACCGGCTGGATCGAGAAGCCGATCGACCCGGCCGTGCTGATCGACCTGGTCGCGACGCTGTCCGAACAGACCGCCTCCTGACATGAACGCGACGAATCCAACCGGTGACCGGGCATGACTCTCGACATCACGCAGTTCTACCAGACCTTTTTCGACGAAGCGGACGAGTTGCTCGCGCAGATGGAGCAGCTGCTGCTGAACCTCGACGTCGGCTCGCCCGACCCCGAGGACCTGGCCGCGATTTTCCGCGCCGCGCATTCGATCAAGGGCGGCGCGGCGACCTTCGGCTTTTCCGCGCTGACCGAGACGACCCACATCCTCGAGTCGCTGCTCGACCGCGCGCGCAACCATGAGCTGACGCTGACCAAGGAAATGGTCGACGCGTTCCTCGAGACCAAGGACGTGCTGTCCGACCAGCTGGTCGACTATCGCGCGAGCGCGGAACCGGACGCGGCGGCTGCCGCGACGATCTGCGCGAAGCTCGAACGCCTGAAGGCCGAGAGCGGCGCGGATGCGGCCGCGGCCGTCGTGCCGGCCGCAGCAGCCGAAGCGGCCGCACCGGCGCCGGCGCCTTCCACCGACGACCGCGTGCCCGATCACGTGGTCGAACAGGCCGTCGCGGCCGCGCATCCGGCGGACGACGCCGTCGCGGGCGGCCCGCACCTGAAGATCACGCTCGTCGGCGTCGATGCGAAGGACCAGGCGCTGCTCACCGAGGAGCTCGGCAATCTCGGCCGGATCGTCGGCCGCGAGGAAGCGGGCGCGGACCTGACGCTGTGGCTCGAATCGGACGTGCCGTCCGACGACATCGTCGCCGTGTGCTGTTTCGTGATCGACGACAGCCAGATCCGCATCGCGCGCGGCACCGCGCCGGCCGCACCGGCGCCTGCCGTCGCGCCGGCCGCGCCCGAACCGGCCGCGGCGCCGGAGCCGGCCGCACGCGTCGAGGTATTCGCGCAAGC
>NZ_CABVPN010000016.1 GCF_902499115.1 Burkholderia diffusa | reverse complement strand
CGCTGCTTTACCCGGAACGATTCAACATCGGAATCTGAGTCTTAACCCGCCTCACACACAAGATTCCGGATACCTCCTGGACTTTGGCCACATACACTTCGGTTCAGCCATCCTTCTGGATCGTAAACCACTCGCGCGCGACAGCCTCAAACGTCGATGCGGGCTCGATCGCTCGGGTGCGTTTCGCTTCTCGCTTCTGCTCATACGGACCTCCTCGGTTGCCGTAAATTATGGCTCGAAGATGTCTACGGAAGGCTGGCCGGTCCAGTCCACTTTTTGACGGGAACGTCCGGATGTCGTCCGAGTCCGTCCTTACGGACATTCATGGATGGGTCGTAAGCTTTGACGAGCAATGTTGGCAGTTGACATTGCCAAACCACGCCGCCTAACATCGTTCGAGATGACTAGGAGAATTCCAGTATGAATGCGACATTTTTCATCGTAGTAGGAAGTCGGCGCATGGTCCGTTAGCGGCACCTTGCTGCCCCCATGCGCCCCCGATACCTTCGGGGGCTTTTTTTTGCCTACGCGAAAGTCTTCCCATCGGAAACGCCGGTGACTTCCATACCATCGCCTCCCAGGCTCTCCACACTGATTCTGCTGTGCGCACTTTCAGTGCTGCCATTGAGCATATGCCTGCCTTCGTTGCCGAACATTGCGATAGCTTTTCACGCTGACTATGCGCTCGTGAGCTTATCGCTGGCAGGATATGCAAGTGTCGCGGCCACACTGGAATTGATCATGGGGCCACTGTCCGATCGCTTTGGGCGAAGGGCAATTGTACTGACCAGCCTGACAGTATTCGTGATTGGGTCGCTTGGCTGCGCACTTTCGGGCAATATCTGGGCGTTTCTGGCTTTCCGCTTGCTTCAGGCTCCAATAACCTCCTGCTACCCGGTGTCGATGGCGGCCATCAGGGATACGACCGGAAAGGAAGGGGCAGCGAGCCGAATCGGATATGCCGCGATGGCAGCGGCTTTTGCCCCGATGCTTGGTCCAACTGTCGGTGGTGTGATTGATGAAACCAGCGGCTGGCGAGCAATCTTCTGGGGCCTTGCCCTTTCCGGCATATCACTTTTTGCGGTGTGCTGGTTCGGTCTAGGTGAGACTAACAAGAATCCATCGGGCACGATCAGGCGGCAGCTTCGGGCCTATCCTGCGCTTTTGCAAGAACGTCGCTTCTGGGCCTATGCACTGTGCATGGCGTTTTCAACCGGCACGTTTTATACCTTTCTGGCTGGTGCTCCATTGGCCGCCAAAACGTCGTTCGATGTGCCACCGGCAACGCTAGGCTTTTGGATGGGCACCATCACTGCCGGGTTCGTGCTTGGCAGCTTTCTGTCTGGTCGCTACGCGAGACGCTATCCCCTCACGACAACCATCATGGCAGGACGTATCGTTGCGTGCGCCGGCCCCATCGTCGGCTTGATGCTCTTCCTCGTCGGAGCCAAACATGCAATGGCGCTGTTCGGACCTTGCATGCTTGTTGGTTTCGGTAACGGCCTGTCGAATCCATGCGCTCATGCCGGTGCGGTGTCAGTGCGTCCGGAACTAGCGGGCAGCGCTTCTGGTTTAGCTGGCGCGTTGACGATAGCTGGGGGCGCCGCGCTTTCCTCAATGACGGGAGCCGTATTGACAGAGAGCAACGCAGCTTACGCGCCGCTTTTCCTGATGTTGTTTTCCTCCGTAATTGCTCTGTTGGCCGCATCATATGTGGGTGTATTGGACCGGCACGAGGCGTATCGATGATCAAACATTGGTACTTCGTTCCGGTGAATTGCCCACTCCCCGGCGGGGCGTCGTTTAGCGTGCGCTTCCAATCAAGCCGGCTTCGTTGTGCGCCGAATAGAGCATTTGTGATTATGCAGCCGGTCCTGCTGGTGGATAGGAAGCGTGGAGGGGCCAGGCACAAGGGTCCGATATACCTTGGAAGCCGGCGCTCGAAGGCACGGTGGCCGACTGGCTGCATCGGGTCGATCACGGTCCTTGATGATGTGACGGCTAAGCGATCGAACCTGATCTGACGCTGACTCATACGCGTGGCGGCACGGGTCTATCTGGTTGCCGCGATCGGGATGATTTCTGCCCCGGCTTTGAGTTTGTCGAGGTGGTCACCCCATGCCTGCATCATTCGCCTGCGTTCCGGCAGATATTCAGCGTGGACGTAGGCAGCAGTTACTTGATTGCGTTCGGCGTGTGCCATCTGGCGCTCTACAACGTCCCGGCCGAAGCCGAGTTCACGCAGCGCAGTAGCCGCCAGTCCGCGAAACCCGTGCCCCGTCATCCGCGACTTGTACCCCATGCGATAGAGCGCGTAGAGCATGGTGTTGTTCGAAATGTGGCTGCGGCCTTGCACGCTGTAGAACACGAATCGATGCTGACCGTTGAGCGCGCGGAGCTGGGCGAGCACGTCGAGCGCCTGCCGCGATAGCGGCACGATGTGCGGGTCGCGCATCTTCATGCGTTCCGGCGGTACGCGCCATTCTGCGGCGGCCTCGTCAAACTCCGACCACTCTGCGCGGATCATTTCCGTTGTCCGCACGAAGGTCAGTGCCATCAGGCGGAGCGCGAGCCGGGTAACTAGGTCGCCTTGGTAATCGTCGATGTCTCGCATGAGCTGCGGTATCTCCGTCGCCTTGACGCGAGCCATGTGCTGCACGCCGGGGCCTTTCTTCAACACCGTCTGCGCATCGATGTCAGCCGCCGGATTCCTGGAGCATCTACCGGTCATGATCCCGTACTGAAAGATCGCGCGGGAGCGCTGGAGGATTCGCTTCGCCGTCTCGCGTACCCCGCGCGCTTCAACCTCGCGAACGATGCTGAGCATCTGTGGTGAATCGATCTCCGCGATCGGGCGAGGGCCGATCTTCGGGAACACGTCGACCTCAAGCGAATTCAGCACCTTCTCCGCGTAGCCGTCGCTCCAGCCCGGACGCTGGGAGTCGTACCACTCGCGAGCTACCGCTTCGAACGAGTTGGTCGCCGCGATCTCGGCGGCCCGTCTGGCTTCCTTCTTCGCCTCGCCCGGACGATGCCGGCCGCGATCTGCTCGCGCGCCTCGTCGCGCTTCTTCCGTGCCGTCGCGAGCGTGACGGCCGGATAGACGCCGAAGGCGAGCGTCTTCTGCTTGCCAAGGAAGCGGTAGGACAAGCGCCAGTACTTAGCGCCGTTCGGTTGGATGAGCAAGAACATCCCGTTGCCGTCCGTGAGTTCGTACGGGGCCGCGCTGGCCTTCGCGTTCCGTACCTGCACGTCAGTGAGAGGCATTGTTGGTATCTGTGTTGTTGGTATCAGCTGATACCAACAAAAATACCAACACTTTCTCCGGCTGTCACTGAGCAACCTTGGGTAACGATGGGAGCTAGAAGGCCGCCAGACGGGCCTGAGCGGGCGATTTCTTGTGAATCTTGGGGATGGTTTGGGGCATGACTGGTCCCCCCGACAGGGTTCGATTCTCGAAAGTCCAGGGTTCTATTCTGGGTCGCCTGTAGGGCGGAGACTCAATCCTAGCAAGGGTTCCAGCCAAATGCCAAGGGAAACCTGGGGAGACTCCGCGAAGGCAATGTAGCACCTCGGGGGATGACGTTGTTGCACCCGTTTGCATCGCATTCCCATGGGAGGCCGCGCACCTACCAGGGTCTCGGCATACGAGTGCGAAGCGGGGAATCGAATCTGTACCCGGACCCCACCCCCAGCCCCCCAGCCCCTTAATTTAGTAAATTTGCTTGTATATTTACTCAATTATGGCTATATTGAAGCGTCGCTGGGAATTTGCTCACATAAGGAGACCTTGACCATGGACAGTGAAGCGTTGGTGCACCTCGCGTTGGAAGCCCTGGGTTGTAGTCAGAAAGAACTCGCTGATCGCCTCGGGGTGTCCCCGACTCAAATCAGTAAATGGAAGAAAGATGAGCACATGTCCCTCGACATGGAGCGCAAGCTTCGCATGATGGCCAAGATTGGCGACAAGAATCCGTCATTCGTGCGGTTGGCAGGCTCTCTCGAAGCAGCCAAAAAATGGGAAGCGTTAATCCAATACCTAGCTGAATTTGCCGACGAAGACGAGGAAACGGGGTACGACACACCGCCTTTAACGGACGAGTTGGACCTGTTGTGCTCGATGACATTCCATTGCCTCAGAGAGATGGGCGTTGAATTGCCCAAAACGTTTCCCAACGAATTGGACGTCGACTACGAGGATAGCCCCGATGACCTCTGGGACCTGCTTGATGCGAACCCCTACTCATCGCTGATCTATAAGATCTACAAGTCGTTCACGAACGTCTACGGGTTCTACGCCGCGTACGTTTCGGAGTTGGTTCACGACACCGACTTGGACTTGTGGGAATCGGTAGGCAGCGAGATTGATGCCTGCCTGCTGGCGCTTGCAGCGTCCAAAATTGAGATCGAGAAAGCGGAGGTCGTGGCGACCAAGTTTCAAGAGTTCAAAGACAACATCACCAACGACTATGAGAAGTGGCTAAATGTCGTTAAAGAAAAGGCCTTTCGCGCTGGCATTCCGCTACGAGCAGAGCTTTTGAACATGGTCTACGGGTCTGATGAGGATCTACGTGAGGAAGCCGAAAGTGAGAGCTTGGGGTTTAATGCTTCACGTTTGCACCCTGACATTTACATGGATGAACTGCTGCGCGGCATGAGAGTGATTCATCAAGTCTTGCCCGCCATAATAGAAAAGCTAGGCATAGACTTCAAATTGGACGTATCTGAGCTTCGGACCAAATAGACTCGAGCCACGGACAACGGCGCAGACCGTATCCGAGTTTTCGCACTTAGCCGGCGCAGCACTCCGGCTGAACGTCTGCAGTACTGACTTGCCGCGCCTGCCGAACTCCCCGAGCTACCCCGCCCGTACCCCGGGGTCACCCTTTGGAAACACCGGCCCCCTGTTCTGCGGAGACCCTCCGGGGGGCCCTAGGGGGTCTTTTGCTCCGGCCTTTTTGACAATTTTCGGGCGGCGGCTCCCGTTCAACAGGTCGAACAACAACAACAGCGGCGAGGACTTTACCGGGATTTTTGAAAGGCCTCAAACCGGCGCATGGGGGGTACTTTGACCGGCGCGGCCCAAAAGAAAAAGCGCGATTGAGGCACGCCGTCACTCAAATCCATAGCCAATAACTAGACTGACCGCGCCTCGCTGAGGAGCTTGTATGCGTCGATGACATCCCGGGACGCTGGGAGTACGCGGCCATCCAAATCAATAGGGCCGTTCTTCGTTCGCCGTATGGTGTAGCTCCGCTTCTCGAGCGCCGGGATGAGCACGGGGTTCACAATGACCTCGACAAAGACGTAGCTGAGGCCCATATGGGCGACGGCCTCTTCGACCACTGCGACTGCGTTGGAGAAAACGCCTTTACGTTGGCAATTCTCTTTCACGCGTATGTTCGCAATGACCAGTCCTTCGCGCTCTTCCTCTGCCAGCAGCAGTCGCGACCGGCGCAAATACATTTCGCCTTGCCCACAGAGATCGAACCACTTTCGTCGTCGATTTGAAGACAGTACCTGTGCGATGACATCGACTTCAAGGGCGGGGTTTGGCGGTTCATCTTCGAGGCCATCTGCAATTAGTTGCATGGTTTATACGTCGTCGGTTGTTGGACAGGCGATTCTCCCATAGGGCCTGATGCCCATGCCCCTCTCACAACTTGTTAGTTATGACAGACCGACAAAACCGTGGCGCAGGGTCTGTCAAAACTCCTGTTGTGGAATTGCGATGGTACTGTCATAATCCAGTCCAACTTATGACAGATGCAACGGGGTACTGAACATGGCACGTATCGCTTACTACCGCGTATCTACGCGAGACCAAAGCATCGAATCCCAACGCGCTGCGCTGGGCGGACCTTTCGACAAGGAATTCAGCGACAACGGCGTTAGCGGGACGGTGGCCGCAATGGAACGCCCGGGCTTCAAGGCATGCGCTGATTATCTCCGCGAGGGCGATACGCTCCACGTCTACGCGGTCGACCGTCTGGGCCGTGATTCGATCGATGTGCAAACCACGGTTCGGGACCTCCGAGCCAAGGGTGTGATTGTCGACGTTCACGGCCTGGGGCCGATTGCCGGGGACGCGGGGGAGCTTGTGCTGACCCTCCTGGCCCAGCTCGCCCAGATGGAACGGAATCGCATCATTGCCCGAACGGACGATGGCCGGGAACGCGCCAAACAGGCCCTCGCGACCACCGGGAAGACCCATAGGGGCAAGGCAAGTCTCGGCCGCCCGGTTCAGCATGATGCGGAGGCCATCGCGGCCCGTTCGTGGGAGCTGGGCAGCATCGCCAAGGCTGCGGAGGAACTGGGGGTCTCCGAAGCCACCGTCAGCCGCGCCCGTCGACAGTTTCCCAGGGAAGCTTGAGCCGCACCTGAGCACCACTTGGGGCGGAAGAGGCCCCATTGAGCACCTAATAAATTTAGGATAACGAATGGACAAGAGCGTTTACACCATCATCGACGGGGCAGCAGCGCAGGACGAAGACATTTGCTATGTGATTGACGCGGGGAATGAGGCCGAGTGGTCGGAAGACATTTGCTATGTGATTGAAGACTAGCCGCGGCGGGCGACTGCCCTTGGAGACCAGCGACCACCTAGCGGCCCTTCGGGGCCGTTTTGCATTTAGCCCGTCCTGTAGAAAGAAAGGTCACTGGTAATACTAATCACGCATCGGCGGCATGAGCTTGCGACAGTCGGACGGGCTTTCCTGGCATTCCCTGAGAGTCGATTGATGCGGGAAAAAATTACCGCAAAATTGCCGATGAGTGGAAAAATTCGGTTTCCACACACCTCTAGTTTTTCTGCTTTGGAAACAAGGACATGGAATAAGTATGCACGTAAGGAAGGGAGCCCCGGTCCCCGGAGGAAAAATTTTTTCTTCCTACAGGGCCGCTTAGAGAGGTAGTCGACACTTGCGAAACAGAGGGACCCACCGCGAATTAGGTAGCGCTGTAGAAACAAGAGACCGCAGCGAGCGGGTAAGTCGACACCATCCTGAGAAGCGCAGCGGGAGCAATAGTCGACACTGCAACAGGAGCGCGTGACCGAATTACCCACTCCTTATGAAAGAAGGACCCGCGATTTAGTGGCTCTGTGAGAAAGAAACGCGCCGCCCGGTTGCACAAGAAGTAAGCAAGCCCTCCTCTGGGAGCCGTTCGCGGCTCCAACCCTCACTCGCCCCTTAGCCACACCCCACCAGCGGCTCCCAAGCGCATCCCGGCAGGGCGTTCACGCATCCGCGCATGCGCTGGCGGCCCGCTGAAATTTTTTAATGAATCGCCCCCGATATGAGTCACGCAATGAACCCCCATGCACCAACAGAGCAGCATCCAACCGTCCGCCCGTATGCGAAGCGCGGCACGAAGACCGCAGCACGCGAAGCAGCCCGCAAGGCCGGCCTGAAGTCATTCCTGTTCACCTGCCACAAGCACGGCCTGACTGTCTTCGGTACGGCAGGCGGCGGGAAGTGCCGAACCTGCAGCGCCGAGCTGAAGCGAGCGGCATATGGACGCCGAAAGCAGGAAGCACTGGCAACACTGACCACCACCTATGACACCAACGAATAACGACAATGAAGACGATCACCAAGAAAGCAGCAGCAGCCGAGGCCCTCGCCAACGATCAACGCCACTTCACCTGGACTTGCGACCGCCACGGCGAGACCGCGCATTCCGTAGGAAAAGCCGACTGCATCAAGTGCAAGGCCGAAGAGAATGCACGCAACAGGGAGTCCCGCGCGGCTCTCAAGTGGCGCACGATCACTGGCGGGCGGTTACCCGCTTCGTATCGCACCGAGCAGCCCACCTTGCGTGCAACGTACGCGGCCCGTCCCGAAGGGTACGAAATCGACCACCGAGTGGCCAAGATCGCCCGGGACTGGCAAGGAAACCATATCGCTTCCGGACTCCACACGGTCTGCAACGTGGGGGCGATCCCGAAGCGCCTCAACCGCAAGAAGGCGAACTACTTCGATCCTGACAATTTCCGCGACCAGCGGCCCGCCAACGCATACCCAGGAGGCGCTTGGGACCCCGAGCTGACCGAGCAGGAATGGGCGCGGGTTGAGTTACTCGTTCGCCGGTATGGCCATGACCGAGACGCCGCCGTCAGGGATATGCAAGCGCAGATAGCTCGCCAGCACACGATTTACCTCCAAACCAACGCGGCCTAACCGCACACCACACAACACCATGCCAGATCAAACCGATATTCCCATCTCCCAAGTCACGCTACATCCTCAGTATTCCTTATGGAAGTGGGCAACCTTTGCCCCTGCAGGCTACACCTCGCCCACGGTCGACACCCAGCCCGCAGGCGAAGACCCAGCAGTCACCGCGCCTGCCCAGGCCCAAGCGGCACAGCCGAGCGTCGCACCCGCACCCACGGACCTTTCGACGGTCCCGGTCTCCAAGCTGCTAGCCGCATATCAGCGAGCCTCAGCGGCCCAGGACTCGGATGCCATGGGCCAACTCTCGGACGCGCTTGGACCTCGGTTGGCAGACGGTCTCCAGCGAGCGCAGTCGGCGAACGATCCGGACGCCGTGAACCAAATCCAGGGGATGCTTGCCCAGATTCACCCCGCAGGCGCATCCGCAGGAAGCCCTCCGACGGCCCCGCAGGCTGCAAGGCAGGCAACCCCACAAGGCGTCCTGTTGCGGCCCGCACGCAGTTCTATGGCACAGCCGCAAAGGGCGCCGTTAGCGGTCGCAGGGACAGCCGACAACGTAGGCCCCCCGGCCTCAGCCAAGAACCCGACCTTAGGGGAGGCCCTCGGGCAGTTCGCGAACCAACTATGGCAGCATCCGGGGGCCACGCTTTCGAACATCGGCAGCGCAATCTCCAACGGGGCGCAGCAGATTGGCCACGGCCTAGAAACAGCCCCGCTCCACACGGTTGACTCAGCGGTCCGAGGCGCGGCCGACGGTCTCACCTTCGGAGCAGCAGACAAGCTGGCAGCATTGGCCGAGTCCGTCCGCAACGGGACCTCCTACCAGGACGAGCTACTGAAACAGCGGCAGCAGGACCAAGCTGGCGGGGCAGCATTCACCGCCGGTCAACTCGCTGCGCCACTCGTCCCAGGAGCCGGCGCGGTCTCACTGGCGGGTAAAGCAGCCGAGCTTGTGCCGACCGCTAGCAAGATTGCCCGTGTCGCAGCCGGGGCAGTCGCTGGCGGTGTCGAGGGCGGGGCCAGCTACCTGGGCCACAACGATGGGCAGCAGAACCCTGACGACCTCAACACGGCGATGGCGCTGGGAGCCGCAGGCGGCATGCTCCCCGGTCTCTTCACCGGTCCGACTCAGGCCCAGCGGGCTGCTCAGTTCCTCCAGGACACCGCAGCAGCCCAGGCAGCGGCAGGACCGAAGCGCGGTCTCGTTGCGGGAGCATTGAAGCAACTCGGGACCCTGGGGCAGACAGGAGCGGAGGCGAACGCCGGGGCCGTAGTCGCAGCCCAGCGCGACGCCGGGATCATTCAGGACCTTAGCGCCCTGCAGAACCGAGCGGCCCAGGGCGGGGCCAAGCTGGGAGCAGCGGATGCGAACGCACTGGCCAACGGGTACGCCCAGCAGGCCGGGGCGAATGTTCGCCAGCTCGTCAGCAACGGTATTGTCGACCAGCCAGCCGGCAATCAGTTACTAGGGGCGCTCCAGGGCGCTCGCGGTCTCAATGATGCCCAGGTCTCGGGGATTCGAAGCATGCCCGGATTGCCCCAGGGCGTGGGGGATGCGGTAGCGGACGCGATCCAGCAGAAGCAACGAACCCTTGCGATGACGGCAGCGGTCTCGGTGTCGAGCAACCCGCTCCTTAGCGTGGCACGGATGGCCGTTGATAACGGGGCGCTGCATTTCATTCCCGGTATCGGCCCGCTCCTGGACCTCAAGTCGATCCGCGAGGGAATCACCGGACTCCTCGGGGGCCGCGAGAATCGCACGGCGAACATCGCCAGCGCAATCGGGCAGGCAGACAACGCGGGAGCGTTCCTGGCCCAGCAGGGGCACGGGCAGGCGGTCCAGAGTGCTGCGGGACTGGCACAGATGGCCCGGAGCGCCCAAGCAGCCCGAGCAACGGCCCAAGCAGCGCAACAAGCAGCGGCGGTCAACGGGCAGGCCAGCGCGTTTATCGGTCGAGGTATGCAGGCAGCCCAGCAGCAGCGGGCGACCCTTGCCCAAGGACCCGCACAGCAGCTCGCAGCGGCCCAAGGAGCGGCCCAGGCAGCAGCGGCCCAGCAGCAACGGAACACGCTCCAAGCTGCTACCCGGATGCCGCTTGGCGGCGGATACCAGACCCTCCTCCAGGGCGGGCAGTCCGGTCTCAACCTGACGCCGCAGCAGGCCAACGCGGGGCTTCGGATCCTCTCGAATCACCCGGTGCTTGGTCCCATCGCTAACGAGATGCGGCAGACGGGCGGTGTCGCTGATCCGACGCGGTTCTACGCGCTGCAGAACGGGCTAAGGGGTCTCCAGGGCAACGGAGCAATCCCGCAGGCCGCGTCCCCGGCACTCCAGGCCGCACAGCAAGCCCAAGCCTCTACGGTCCGCAACCCGGCAGCCTACGCCGCAGCCGTGACCCGCAACCAGAAGATGGTCGACACAGCCGTGACCAACGCCCCGAGTCCTCGGTTGGCCCTGGTTGCGCATCAGATGGGAGGCACGGCCTCCGCGACCACGAAACAGCAGGCGCTTGATACTGTGATGAAGACCGCCAGCCTGAGCGAACAGAAGTACCTACAGACGTTCGTGCAGCCGTTGGTCAAGTACGGGACCTGAAGCCTGACCAGCTACAGACATCGATGCAGACCATCAACAGTGGTCAGCACTGTAGGTCTGTCGTGGCACTTCCCAGCGAACCCCGAGACCAGTCCATGTCATTGTGCTGACTCGGAGATGCTTTGGACTGCATAGCTTTTGTTAAGTGTGAATCCGATAACGGTCAATCACTTATGGGTGGTCTCTTGCCTGGGACATGGAATTCCCAGGGTTCCCGTGGGGTCTGTGGTCTCCCTAGTCTCTCCCGTTACCTGGGTGCCCCCTTTCTTATCTTATAGACGAAACATCGGAGAGGCCCGTCCCGTAAGGGTTGGGCCTTTTGAGAATTGCTGTTTAACAGCGAAATTTGAGAATTTTTGAATGAAGATCGACAACGAAGAATTACAGGCGGTAAGTGCCGTAGCAATGGAGACTCCCCCCTACGCCGCGCCACGATATGCGGCAATCGGGGGTGAATACAAGGCGGTCCCCAAGGAGCGCCTACGGGCGGCAGGCTGGAAGATCACGAAGACCATGCCGCCCGTTACCCAGGTTGTGCCAGATACTTGGGTTGACATGGAGACCGGCGAAATCATTACCAAGCTGGAAGCGCGGAAGCGTGGCATCAAGCTTCCGGGGGCGCGGTCGACCTCTGAAAAGGCCCTGGCACTTGGCGAACGCTTGGCAGGCTGCACGCCGAGCGAACGCCCATTTGTCCGCTACCTGCTGGAGATGCGCAACCATCGCGGCGGATTGATCCGACCTCTGAGGGACCTACTGGACCTCTGGATTGCCCGGGAATGCCCCGGCATCCGGTCGACCGACAAGGCTCGCAAGCAGAAGCAACTGCAGTCCATCATTGAGCGCCGGAAACTGATGGTCAGTGATGTGACGATGGCGAAGGACCTCCAAGTTTTGAATCCGAATATTACGAAACAGGGGATTCTGGAGGAGGGAGCGACGGCCTACGCAAAGTGGGCAGCGAGACCGAGGCCCTGAGCCGCATGCGTTCGCTACGCTGAGGTTACCGGCCATACCTTTGGCGCGACGGCACGCGGGGAGTTTGCACGAATCCCGTGATGGGCTGAGCGGTGCCTAGGCGGCAATGTTCGCGTAAGGTGGTAGCCGAAGACGAAGAGGTAGAATCCCAAGCTTCGAGGCAGACCAACAACAAGTCGAGAGATTTGCAGAATGACAACCCCGAACACCCAGCCAGCAGGCAAAACGGGAACCAAGGCGAACGCTGCTGCCGGTAAGTCCGCACGTCCGCGAAACAACAGTAAGGCAAATGGCGGGCAAAAAGGGCGCGTCAGTAACAAACGACGCAACAGCTTTTGGGACCCGCTTTATTCCCCTCAATTCCGCGGAACAGATAGTGACTTCGATTGGGATACAACGAATATTAGTGGGATAAAATATTCGGAATGTACGGCCGACGCGCTTGCTGAGACCATGCGCGATAAGACTAGGACGAGATGGGCCGTGAAGGGCTTTGCCTTCGAAAATTGCGACTTTCGCGGAAATTTTGTTTCAATGGGGCTGTCATTTAACGAGTGTCGTTTTTCTGCTTGCGACCTCGGTGGGTCGACTTGGAAAGACGTCAAATTTTCAAAGTGTGTCTTTTCTCGCAGCTCTTTTTCGTTGGCGACATTTGATCAATGTCAGTTCATTGATTGCACATGGGAAGACATCGGCATATCAGGTACGGAATCGAAATTCTTTAATACCATAATAACGAATCCTTGGGATTTTATTATGGCTGCTTGCACCAATACAGATAGAGGTGTGTTGGAGCAGCGAGGTAATACAACGCCTGCATACCAAACTATGCGTCTCGAAGAGACTAAGGTTAAAATTGCGAGGGTGATTCTCTCTAACAGTGAAGGTAACGGCGATGATAGTGTTTATTACAACGCCGTTAAGACGTATCTCACGCAATCGCTGATTTCTAGGCGAACGCGTGCCATGTACGAAATGCAGACGAATAGATCACTACCTAGGCGGATCAGTTCGGCCGGATCGTTTCTGTTGGCTGCAATAGAACTCAGTATCTTGAGATTGTCTGGGGCGATCAATGCCTGGGGCTTCAGTCTTGCGCGTCCCGCGCTTGTAGGTTTGGCTATTATTTTATTGTTTGCGGCGATCTATCGATTGACCGGAATAACATGCGATAGCAGTGACGTCGTTATGGCATGTACGAACAAATTGGCACTTATGACGTCGTTTGATGTGTCTCTCCTTGTGGGATACACAAAACACGCAGGTGAAAAAACTACGTGGCTGGCGCAGTTGGTTTATGGGTGCAACGCGTTAATTGGCCTCTGGTGGTATGCTGTTTTTGTTCCTACGGTAATAAATCGGATTAGTAGGGTGCGCTGATGTCGATTTTAGCGTTGGCTCTTTATGGTAGTCGTGCTCGCGAGGATCAGCAGCCGGAATCGGACGTCGATCTTTTTGCGGTAACTGCTGATGCTGACTATCGGATGATTGTGCAAAACAACATTAATATTGCCTGCTATCCGCGTGCGCTTGCAATCAATCGTGCGTCGACGGGGGACTTGTTTATGCTTCACATCGTGCGCGAGGCAAAGACGTTGCTCGACACGGGTGGGGAAATGGACGTTCTACGGCAGTCCTTCAAATATCGGGATAATTACAAGCCTGAGATTATTCACGCCTCGGATGTTGCATGGTTTATGCTGGATAATGCTGGGAGTTTTAGGAATTACGCTTTTTTCAATAAGCGCGTTGCGTGGTGCGTTCGCACAATTTTGATTGCCCTGTCGGCGGAAGCTCGAAATCCGGTATTTTCGGCCAAGCTGCTTGGTGAGTTTTCCGAGTCACATGATGCATTTCAACTAATTTGCGCGAAGAGTAGTGCCCAATATAACCCAGCCTGCCTGCAATCCCTGGCATTGTTTCTTCGGAGGTTTGGGCATCCTAATCCAGTGGCCGATACCTGGAGGGACGCGACAGGTTACGCTCTACATTTCTCGCGAACAAATAACGTTATGGGATTGAAAACGGTGGCTGCGATTCGGGGCTCCGCCTCAGCAGAAGAATACCGATAGCGCCTCGAATCACTAGTCTCCTGATGACTGGCAAGTCGTTTTCTGCCTCGGGAAGGCGGATGTCATCAGCGTACCGGTTCTGTAGCCTTCCCGAGTCATCCAGCCAGCATCTCAAGCGAGTACCCCTTGCCGTAGGTTGCGTCTACCCCGGGAGTCGTATGCCCGAGAAGCTGAGCC
The DNA here is from genome assembly GCF_902499115.1 of Burkholderia diffusa. Lineage (GTDB taxonomy): Bacteria > Pseudomonadota > Gammaproteobacteria > Burkholderiales > Burkholderiaceae > Burkholderia > Burkholderia diffusa. The sequence goes on along the minus strand of NZ_CABVPN010000016.1, from coordinate 165,991 downwards.
TGAACGAGTAGCACGACAGGCCCGGCCCTTTGAGGCCGTATCACGTGACCCGCCGACGAGTGAAGGTACGCTTTGCGCATTTGATAGGTGTGCGGCAAGCTACAATGTGGTCCCTGTCGGAGAAAAAAGCGAATGTCGAACGATCTTTTCCAGCCTCTCCAGTCGGAGGAGGAAGTCGAAGACCTTGACGAGATCAACGAGGTCATCCCAACCACGTACACCATCACCTCGTACGGTGCCGACTACCCTGTTGACGGGCTAGTGAAGCGCCTCGAGCAAGGCGACATCGTTGTCCCGCTATTCAACATCCCAGCGGGGCCTGGCCAGCAAGCGGTTGGTTTCCAGCGAGAGTTCGTGTGGACGCGCCCCCAATGCGATCGTTTCATTGAGTCCCTGCTGCTGGGGCTTCCGGTACCAGGAATCTTCCTGGTTAAGGAGCCGAGTGGGAGGCTCCTGGTACTGGACGGCCAGCAGCGTCTCCGGACGCTCCAGTATTTCTGCGGCGGACTAATCCAGGGTAAGGAGTTCGTCTTGGAAAACGTACAGGAGAAGTGGCGTGGGCGAACGTATAAAACGCTTGAAGTCGATGACAGGCGCAGGCTCGATGACAGCATCATTCACGCTACTATCGTGCGGCAGGATGAGCCGTCAGACGACCTGAGTAGTATCTATATGATATTCGAGCGCCTCAACTCGGGGGGGACGTTCCTGCAACCTCAAGAGATTCGGGTGGCGCTGTATCACGGGGAGCTAGCCACGTTACTCAGTTCACTCAACGAAAACGAGTCGTGGAGAGCACTCTACGGGAAGAAAAGCGCACGCCTCAAAGACTTGGAACTGATCCTTCGGTTTTTTGCGCTGTACTATCACGCGAAGTCTTACAAACGCCCGATGAAGGAGTTCTTGAACCGGTACATGGCGTCCAACCTCAATCTCCAAAATGTCGGAGAGGAGACGCTGCGCCCGCTCTTCGTGGCGACGACGGAAGCCATTCACAAGTCCATCGGAGTACGCGCCTTCCGTCTAAAAGCGGCCATCAATGCGGCTGTGGCTGACTCGATAATGGTTGGCGTTGCCCGTCGATTGGCGTCGGGTCCAATTTCCAATCCGGATGACTTCAACGCCGCATACGAGTCGTTGCTCCAAGACGCTGAGTACCTGAAGACTATTGGCAGATCGACCGCAGATGAGGAGTTTGTCCGGCTTCGGCTGGAACGCTCTACCAACGCTTTCGCGAAGGTCAGATGAGCGGACGAGGGGAGGTTCACCGCCTCAGAACTCGCTTGGACGCGACTTTTGCACGCGCCCCTGATCCAACAGCCGATCCTGAATTTCAGGCTGACTTCGCCAAATATCTTTGCGTGTTGGTATCGGGCTACCTCGAGAGCGCACTTTGCGCGTTGCTTCTAGGTTACGCGCAGACGCGGAGTTCCCGGGAGGTGGCGTCATTTGTGGAGCGTCAGCTCGGCCCGTGGACAAATCCGAAGGCCGAGAAAATCATCGACTTGTTCGGGGCCTTTAATCAAGATTGGCGCGATAACCTGACGGCCTATCTTGTCGATCAGCGGAAGGACAGTGTCAACAGTTTGGTAGCTCTTCGGCACAAAATCGCGCATGGTGAGTCTGTCGGCACGAGCCTTTCGCAGATCAGATTCCATTACCGGAATGCCAACGAAGTTATTGACCACGTGGCGGATCTGGTTGATCCCAAGGGTGCAGCGGGGGCGTAACGCCCTTAGCTCGAGCGTTTGCATCCATTGGCGTCGGGTCCTAGTCACGCAGCGTCGAGGTTGCCTTGTTCAACCAATCCGCCAACATTTCCAGAGGATAGCCCTCGCCGTAGTTCGCACCCATACCGGGGGTCTTGTGACCGGTTATCTGGTCCCGGACCGAACCTGGGCAACCAACGGCGCGGAGGAGGTCTTCCATGCCGTGCCGGAGCGAGTGATTCCCTAGCTTGGTGCCCTTGAGGCCATCGCGGTTACGCACCCACTTGACCAACGAGGCGCTTACGGAGTCGGCTTTGCACTGGTCGGCGTTGGTGTACGCCGGAAACAGGAAGGGGGAGTCGCCTGCGAGCCGCAGCGCCGCTTGTACGGCTTCCTGTGCCCGGGGCGTCAACGGTACCTCCCGCACTGAACTGTCGTTCTTCAGCGTGCGCCACGGATGCTTGCGGAGGTCTAGATAGGGAACGGCGGCGCTCAGGCGCACGTCGGTACCAGCCATACCCACAATCTCGGCCAACCGGGCACCGGTCTCAGCCACCAGCGTCAGAATGCAGCGGAGTTGGTCGGGGCCTTTCGTGGCAGTGTGGTTGTCGATAGCGCGGTAGAGGTGCCGGTACTGGTCGACCGTGAATGTCTCCCGCTTCTCCACGTCCTCGCCCGCCTTGGGGATCTCGACATTGGAGAACACGTTGTCACCACCTAACTCGTTCTCCCGGATCGCCAGATTAAACGCGGCGGTGAGCGTGCGTAGGTAGCGCTCAACGGTAGAGGTGCGAATCGGCTTTCCAGCTCTGGAATGCTTGCCAGCGAGCAACCAAGCCACGAATGCGTTTGAATCTGACCGTCTGATGCTCCGCATATCGCGACCCTCTACACTTGCCCTAGGCGTACCCGAGCGTTCCCCCAGGAAAGCGAAGAGGTAGTTAAACACCAACCGGGCATCCGCTTCCGTATCGGGACGCGTCTTGACGTATTGGTCGAGGCAGTCGGCAAGGGTGACCCTGAGTCGGCCCTGCCTCATCTGGAAAGCGGCGGCGTGGACCGGCGACAGGTATTGGTCTAGTTGTCGACCTTCGGTGATGTGTTCACTCTCCAGGACCGATTGGGGTACCTGCGCCTCTATGAGGTCCTCAAAGGCCCATAGTGCACCCTCGGGGGTGTCCTCAAGGTTGGCCGGATCGATGCCGTACTGCGTCAGCAACTCGCGGGCTTCCTGCAGGTGCCCCGCCCGAGTGGGATTGCGCAATCGCTCCCAATCTTCGTCAGTCTCCTTGACCAACTGGGCGACCTTTGGCGCTGCGACTCGAGGGTCAGCGGTTTGCAACGAGACCACGTAGTGAGTCTTACCCGCGTATTTAGATCCAGCGGGGAGCAGCGGCTTGATGTCGTTAGGGATCCGGCGCTTGAAGAGCAGCAGGGAGCTACCCGTCTTGGGCCGAGTGTATTTGAGCTTCACGGAGACAATAGAGGAGAGACGCAGCAACGACATGTAGTACCCATTGTAGCAACCAATGTAGTACCTACAAACGACCTTGAAAGCCCGTCAGGCAAGCCAGATAAGGCTTTGCTGGGGAGCTCTGGTCCCCCCGACAGGAATCGAACCTGTATCTAGCGCTTAGGAGGCGCTTGTTCTATCCATTGAACTACGGGGAGCGGATAGTTTGAGCGGGATGGACTGAACCCTTATAGATCAGGCTCTTGCCCTTGTCCCGTGTGCCTTTCCGGGATTTTCGTCGTCGTGCTCGTGACGCGAAATGACTGGATGTGAAGCATAGTTTAACGCCCTGCCTGCTACAAATCGACCCTGTAGCAGCGTACGTGGATGACGCATTGCTACAGTCCACAGACGGGGTGTTTCATGGCTTCGATCCTCAAGATCGGCGACCGCTGGCGTGCTCAAATCCGCCGGCGGGGACAGAGTATAGCAAAGACGTTTCGAACCAAGGGCGCGGCCGAAGCATGGGCGCGAGAGATCGAGGGCGGTATCGACAAGGGGCAAGCCGCCGTCGACGAGCAGACAATCACGGTCGGCGAGTTGGTGCGTTTGTATCGAAACGCTCGCAACGATTCCGGCCGGCCGGTCGCCGAGAAGTCGAACGAAGACTACATGCTGAAGCGGCTGGAAAGTCACTTTGACGATGAGGTAGCGGCGAAGCTATCGACCAAGCGGCTGGTCAAGTTTGCCCAGGAGCGCAAGAAAGAGGGCGCGGGGCAGTACACGATCGACATGGACATATCCAAGCTCGGGACGGTGTACAAACACATGGCGTCGCTACTGGATCTGCGGTTGCCGCATGCTCCGAGCATCGCGCGGCCGACGCTCGATCACCTGCAGCTCATCGGGCCGGGGAAGCATCGCGACCGGCGGCCGACGCGTGAAGAGATCGTGAAGATCTTCGAGTGATTTGCTGAAGGGTCGGGCATCGCATACAGCTTATCGAGCCATTTGCGTACGCTGTCAGTTTCCTTGGCCTTGGACATGGCAGTGCTTGTCTCGATGCGTCGGGTCAAGTCGCGGACGGCCCCGCGAATTGCCTGAACGCGGGTCGGATAGGTCGCCATGCCCTCGTGATAAGAGCACGGTGAAGCGCCGCCGGCAGTACCAATGGTGTAATCGATCCCGTAGATCCAAACGCCTTCGGCAATCAGCGCGACCCGAATTTCTGCGGGGCTTCGACTGGTGCGTTGTTGCTTCGGCGCGGACACGATGTCCGTCGGTGTATAGACGCCGTGCCGAAGGCGTCGATCGACTCGACGCGTAACAACAGCAAGGCCGCGAAATACGGCCTGCGACCGTTCATGGTCGGAGTCAGCAAGGCGAAAGACCTGATCCTGGACAACCGGCTGAAGCTGGACGGCGACGGGCCGGGGCGGATGCACTGGTACGTCGGCGTGCGGTCCGATTACCTCTCGCAGGTCACGGCGGAAGTGAAGGTGCCCGGGCGCGTCGGCGGCAAGCGGGTCTGGCAGAAGAAGGCTGGCGCACGTAACGAAGCGCTCGACTGCGAAGTGTATGCACTGCACGCGGCGCGTAGTGTGAAAACCCACCTGCTGACCGAACAGCACTGGTTGCTGGAACAGCATCGTATCTCGCAGGTGACGTTGTTCGACGCAGCGCCGGTGATCGAAGCGTTACCGCTCGCACAACCGTTCGAGCAACCCCCGGATCCGCCGAACGAATCGGCCGCCGAGCCGACGGCGGTCGTCATGACGGCACCAAAACCAACCGAAGCCCCGCCTCTGAGCGGGGTTTCGCGCATTCAGGGCCGGCGTGTCGGTCGCTCGACGTACCTGAAACGCCGATAGGAGAAACACATGGCTTACACGATGGCGGACCTGCAACGCATCCAGTTGGCGATCGCGAAGGGCGAGCTGGAGGTCCAGTACGCGGATCGCAAGGTGCGCTACCGGTCGATTGCCGAGCTGCGCGATGCGCAGACCGAGATCATTCGGGCGCTTGACGGCGCGACCGGCCGCTCGCGGCTCATTCGCCCGCGCCATGCCGGCAAGGGGGTGCGATGAGCCGCGCGTATCCGGTTCTCGCGCAGCGCGGCTTTGTCGTGCCGACCCGAATGCATCGGTCGTGCAGAACCTGCCGCTGATGCGTCACCGCGCGCGGGACGCGATCCGGAATGATCCGTGGGCGAAGACCGCGATCGCCCGGTTGGTGTCGAACGCCATTGGCACCGGCATTCAGGCACATCCGCGGCATCCGGACGCGGACGTGCGTCGTGCGCAAAAGCAACTTTGGGACGACAGCTCGAGCGAGCTGGACCCGAACGGCGACCATGATTTGTACGGATTGCAAACGCTCGCAGCGCGGGCATTTTTCAGCGACGGCGAGGTGCTGGTGCGTCGCCGTTTACGCCCTCCGAATGCCGGGCTGGCGGTGCCGATGCAGATCCAACTGTTCGAAGGGGACATGCTGCCGGTCACGAAAAACGAGCCGATTCCAGGCGGCGAGATCATCAACGGTGTCGAGTTCAACGAAGACGGCGAGCGCGTCGCGTATCACCTGCTTCGCCGGCATCCGGGTGAGTACAACCGGTTTGCCGGCGATGCGGTGCAGACCGTGCGCGTGCCGGCCGACGAGATCGCGCACGTGTTCCACGCGCTGCGGCCCGGTCAGGTGCGTGGCGTGCCGGAACTATCGACGGTGCTGCTGCGGCTGCATTCGCTGGACAACTTCGACGACGCGGTGCTGTTCCGGCAGGAGGTGAGCAATCTCTTTGCCGGCTTCATCGTGGAGCCGCAGGCGGAAGTCGGTCCGCTCGGCGATCCGGTCTCAGGTGCGCCGATCGACTTCGACGTCGACGGCTTCTCGCCGGTTGTGTCGCTGGAGCCGGGCGCAATGCAGGAGCTGGCACCCGGCGAGGACGTGCGATTCGCAACGCCGCCCGGCGCAGGTGCCGACTATGCGCCGTTCATGCGTCAACAGCTGATGGCCGCAGCGGCATCGGTCGGCATGCCCTATGAGGTGCTGACGGGCGACCTGCGCGATGTCAGCGACCGCGTTCTGCGCGTGTTGCTCAACGAGTTCCGGCGCTCGATCGAGCAGCTGCAGCAGAACGTGTTCATCCACCAGTTCTGTCGGCGGATCTGGTGCTGGTGGGTCGACGCCTGTGCGGCTCGCGAACACATTCGTCGAGCGGCTCGATTGGGCCGCATGCATCGAGCGATACGACCGGGCACACACGCTGTTCTATCTCGATCCGCCGTATTACGAGACGGAAGGGTATGGCGTCGCGTTTCCGTTTGCCGAGTACGAGAAGATGGCCGCGAAACTGCGTTCGATCAAGGGACGTGCGATCGTAAGCCTGAACGACCATCCCGACATTCGGCGCGTATTCGATGGATTCCATATCGAAACCGTGCCGATTCAGTACACGGTCGGCGGAGGCAAGGGTGTCGAGAGAAACGAGCTGATTATCTTCAGTTGGGGCGACGCGGCGCAGCCGGCTGGGCTCTTCTAATCGCGGGCCATCGTGTCGAAAGACGCGATGGCCAATTGCTCAAAAATTCTAATTGCAAGCGCGTCCGTGCCCCGATCATTGTCGCGTTTACCCGACGTTTGACAATTGTTGACCCGCTCGCCGAGACGCGGCTGCGTGGGTTGCGAGAAGATGCCGCCATCCGATAATCCGTAGGGCGCAGTCGCTCAAGTTGCGAGTAGACCAGAAAAATGAATCAAAATAACTACCGTTTGGTGTACAGCCGTGTACGCGGCATGTTGATTGCCGTCGAAGAGACAGCCAATGCGTCGGGCAACGCGGGTCGTGGCGAGACGCGTGGGGCGGCGGTTGAGCGCGAATCGATTGTGCGATTTGCCCTCCGGAGCATCGCATTGGCATCCCTGATTGCGGTCGGCGCGACGCCGATATGGGCTGATGCGCAAATTGTCGGTGGCGGTGTGCATGCGCCCTCGGTGATCCAGACGCAAAATGGATTGCCACAAGTCAATATTAATAAGCCGGGAAGTTCAGGTGTTTCTTTAAACACCTATAATCAGTTCGACGTGCAGAAACCCGGCGCGATACTCAATAATTCGCCGACGATCGTCAACACGCAACAAGCGGGATATATCAACGGGAACCCGAATTTCGGACCCAACGATTCTGCGCGGATTATTGTTAATCAGGTTAATAGCAATAATCCCTCGGTTCTCAGGGGGTATGTTGAGATAGCGGGCCCCAAAGCCGAGATTATCTTATCGAATTCCGCTGGCCTCCTGGTCGACGGTGGCGGTTTTATTAATACCTCGCGCGCTGTCTTGACAACCGGGGTGCCGTATTACGGTGCTGACGGTTCGGTAGCTGGCTTTAATGTAAATCGCGGCCTCGTCACCGTGTCCGGCGCGGGTTTGAATGCGGCCAATGTCGATCAAGTTGACATTATCGCCCGTGCGGTTCAGGCAAATGCGGCGATTTACGCGAAAAATCTGAACGTAATCGCCGGTCCGAACCAAGTCAATCACGATACGCTCGCCACGACGCCGATTCAGGACGGCAGCCCTGCACCGGCAATCGCAATTGACGTTGGTCAATTGGGCGGAATGTACGCCAATAGGGTGTTTCTTGTCGCTAATCAGAATGGTGTCGGCGTGGCGAACGCCGGCACGATTGCCGCGCAGGCCGGGGATCTGACGCTCCAGTCGAACGGGCAGCTTGTGCTGTCCGGCAAGACGATCGCAAGCGGCAATCTTACGGCGAACGGTAGCGATGTCCAGAATACGGGGACGACCTACGCGCAGCAGAGCGCGAACGTAGCGGCCAGCGGGACGCTGTCTAATAGCGGCACGCTCGCAGCGCAGCAGAATACGACGATCAGCGCCGCAACCGTCAGTTCAACCGGCGCACTCGGCGCAGGTGTGAACAACGACGGTTCCGTGAGCCACAGCGGCGATCTGAGCATTACCGCGTCCGGCCAACTGAACGCGACGGGCCAGAATCTTGCCGGCGGCAACGCGACGCTCACTGGCAGCAGTGTGAACCTTGCAGGCGGCCAGACGGCCGCTAACGGCGGCATGACGCTGAACGCCAATGCCGGCGACCTCAACCTTTCCAGCGCAACGACGAGTGCGCAGGGCGCGCTCAACGCGAGCGCCGCCGGGGCGCTTATCAACGACCACGGCAATCTTTTGAGCCAGAGCAGCGCGACGTTGACGGCAGGCAGCGTTTCGAACCAAGGCGGCACGGTATCGTCCCAGGGGCCGTTGTCGGTGCAGTCGGCCGGACAGATCGCAAATCAAGCCGGCACACTGGTGTCGCAAAGCACGGCGGACGTCCACGGTGGTGCGATCCTGAACCAACAGGGCATCATCCAGAGCGCGGGCCGGATGAGCGTCGGCGGCGCATCCTTGGATAACTCGGCCGGGCGCGTGACGTCCCTCAATGGCGACGGCCTGTCCATCGCAACGAGCGGCCAGCTCACGAACGCTGCGGGTACGACAGCGAACGGCGCACAAGGCGGTGTGATCGGTGGTGACGGCTCTGTCACGATTCAGGCGGGCAGCCTCGCGAACCATGGATCAATCAGCGCGAACACCGATTTGGCTGTCGGTGCGCAATCGGTCGACAACGGCAACGGTTCGCTGGCGGCAGGCCAGAATGCGACGATCGATGCCGGCACAGCGCTCACTAATGCAGCAGGCAGCATTTCCGCAGGTGCGTTGGCAAACGTTCGCGCGGCCAGTCTGGACAACAGTGCAGGGGCAATTCAGGCCAGCCAGTTGTCGCTGACGGCGACCAATCTCAAAAATCAGTCGGGCTCGATCACGCAGACCGGCTCGGGACCGGCAACGATCGCGGTTTCGGGCACGCTGGACAATAGCTCGGGAACCGTTCAAACGAACAGTACCGACCTCAGCCTGACGCCGGCCGCATTGATCAACGACCACGGCAAGATCGCGCATGCCGGCAGCGGCACGTTGACCGTCGGCACGGGTGCTGTCTCGAACCAAGGCGGCATGATCGCGACCAATGGCGCGATGAAGCTGACGGCCGCCGCCGTGTCGAATCAAGCGGGTGTGCTGTCGGCTCAGCGGCAGGCCGCGCTCGATGTGCAGTCGCTCGACAACAGTGCGGGCGGCTATATCGGCGCAGACAGCCTTGTGCTGAAAGCGCAATCGGCGATTAACAATCGCGCCGGCACGGTCGAAGCCAGTAACGGTCTCAGGGTGTCCGGTGACAGCCTGTCGAACGACGGCGGCTCAATTAAGCAACTCGGCTCAGGCGCGTTGTCGGTCACGGCGACGAACGCGTTGACCAATACGGCGAACGGCACGATCGGCGGTAACGGCGACGTCTCGGTCAACGCTGGCAGCGTCGACAATTCCGGCGGCTCGCTGCTCGCATCGCAGTCGTTGTCGGTGCAGTCGAATGGCGCGCTCGCGAACGCGGCGGGCCTGATCCAGTCGAACGGGAATCTGAAAGTCCGCGCGCAAGGTGCGGTGAACAACCATGCGGGTCAAATCGAAGCGAATGGCGTGACGTCGACGCTCGACCTGTCTGGAGCCAGCATCGACAATAGTGACGCGCGCATCGCCAACATCGGCAGCGGGGCAACGACGATCGACGGCGGTGCATCGATTACGAACACGAATGCGTCCGGTACAGCGGGTGCCGGTACGATCGGCGGCAACGGTGACGTCACGCTGACTACGCAGGCTCTCACGAACGCGCAGGGCGCCCAAACGCTCGCCGGCCATGATCTGACACTGAACGTCGGCAGCAGCGCGAACAACAATGCGGGTGTCCTGTCGGCAGGGAACAACCTGAACTTTGTTGGTCCGAACGCTACGCTGTCGAACCAGAATGGCTCGGTTCGCGCAAATGGTGTCCTTTTGGTGCAAGCCGCATCGGTCGACAATACGTCGGGCAAACTCGGCAATGACGCGGGTAGCGGCGGCAGCGTATCGATTCAAACCGGCGCTCTGTCGAACCAGGGTGGTGCGATTGGTAGCGATCAGGATCTGTCGTTGACGAGTGGCACGTTGACCGGTGACGGGTCGATCGTCGCGGGCCGCAACGGTGTAGTGACGCTTGGCAGCGACTATACGCAGACGGCAGCGAACAGGCTGCACGCGAATGGCGACCTGACGTTTTCCACGTCGGGCAAGCTGACGAACCAAGGCGTGATGGACGCCAATGGTGCGCTCACGGTGAATGCTGCGAACGTCGACAACCAGAGCGGCGCGGACCTGAATTCCGCGAACACGACGGTCAACGCCAACGGCGGCACGATCAATAACGCGGGCCGCATTGAAGGCGATGCGGTCACGACCAACAGCGCAGCGCTCAACAATACTGGAACCGTGATCGGTGGCAACGTCACGTCGAACGCGGCCACGATCACCAACACCGGCGCCGCTGCTGTCTTCGCCGCTGCGAACCAGCTGAATCTGTATGCGACGAATCAGTTGTCGAACACCGGCGGCGCAAACCTGTACAGCGTCGGCGATATCAATATCGCGGCGAACGGTCAGCGTGATGCAAATGGTTTCCTCGCGAACCGCACGCAAAACGTGCTGAACGACCAGTCCACGATCGAAGCGCAGGGCAACATTGAACTGGCTGCCGGCACGTTCACCAATACGCGTCCCGCACCGACGGTCACGACCGAAACGACGAGCACGTCTAGCAAGCACGAAACCAAGCGCCAGAAGTACATCGTATGCGCGACGATGAATGCAGATCCGAACGGGGGCTGCTCGCAGGCGATGTGGGTGAATGGCTACAAGACGCCGTTGACTTCAACCTATAGTCCTTCGCAAGTCGTGTCGCAAACGTCCGGGCCGAACGCGACCGACAAGGTGCTCGTCGTGAACGTGAACGGGCAGCAGCAGACGATCTACTACAACACGCTGACGACGAATGCGGACGGGACGGTTACGGTCAATTATTGGGATGCGTATGACCCGCACGTGAACTATGTGCCGGATTCGGAGTATGTGACCCGCAGCGACGGCCATAACGGCTATCAACGAGTCGAGATCTGGCGCGATACGACGACCACTGTCCAGCAGGACAAGGTGACGAGTCAGGCGCAGCAAGCGCAGCTCGTGGCCGGCGGCAGTATCACGATGGCGAACGTCGGAACGATCAACAACAATTACAGCGCGATCACGGCGGGCAAGTCGATTCAGATTGGCAGCACCCAGCAAGGCGGATCCGTCGGTAGTGGCAGCTATGGCGGCACGACGGTGAACAACGTCGGTCGTACGCTGTATCAATACCAGCGCGACGACATTACGTCGATGTACGCGTGGAACGAAGACACGACGCAGGATCGTGGCACGATCGTCGAGCCGTCCATCGTTTATACGCCGGTCGCAATCGGCGGCACCGGCGGTACGATCATCGCGAACCAATCGGTGTCGATCAACGCGCAGAACGTCAATAACCAGAACGTCGCCGCGCAAAACTCGGCCACCGGTGCGACGGGCGGTACGCTCGGTAGCAACGCCGCCAATCAAGGGGTGTCGGGCGGCAACCAGACCAAGGTCGGCACCGCAAGCGGCACGACGACGGTCCCCGCACTGCAGTCGGTCGCGAGCGCCAAGGGTGCATTGTCGATTACGTTGCCGACGAGCGGCATGTATTCGATCAATCCCGCGCCGGGGCAGCCGTATCTGATCGTGACGGATCCACGCCTGACCAGCTACACGAAGTTCATCTCGAGCGACTACATGCTCGGGCAGTTGAACCTGAATCCGGCGAGTATCGAAAAGCGGTTGGGCGACGGGATGTACGAGCAGCAGATGGTGCGCAACCAGATCACGCAGTTGACGGGACGCACCTTCCTGCCGGGCTACGCGAGCGCCGAAGATGAGTATCGCGCGTTGATGACCAACGGCGTGAACTACGCGAAGGAGTTCGGCCTGGTGCCGGGCATGGCACTGACGGCCGCCCAAATGGATGCGCTCACGAGCGATATCGTGTGGCTGGTCGACCAGACCGTGACCCTGCCCGATGGCAGTACGACGCACGTGCTGGCCCCGGTCGTCTACATGGCGCAGACTCACGCGAATGACCTGCAACCGACCGGTGCATTGATCGCCGCGGACGATGTCGAGATCCATACGGCGGGTAGCACGACGAATTCGGGCGTGATCAAGGGCGGCACAAAAACCGTCCTGACGGCGACGGATATCTTGAACCGTGGCGGCACGATTTCGAGCAGCGCCAAGAACGGCACGACCGTCGTGTCGGCGAGCAACGATGTCGTCAACGCGTCGGGCCAGATTTCCGGCAACCGGGTTGCCGTGATGGCCGGCCGCGATATCGTCAACACGACGCTGGTCGATGCCGTAGGCGCAACCGGCGCATCGGGCGCGAGCAAGGTCAATACGAGCTTAATCGGCCAGCAGGGGACGATCTCGGCGACCGGCGATCTGGCCGTACAAGCCGGTCGCGATCTGACGCTTCACGGCGCGAATTTGTCGGCTGGCGGCGATGCGCTGGTGACGGCGGGCCGGAATATCAACGTCGATACGGTTCAGTCGACCACGAACCAGTCGATGTATCTGAACGATCAGCATCATTGGGAAGAGTCGACGACGAAGAACGTGACGAGCGGGATAACCGCTGGCGGCGGCTTGGCGATGCAAAGCGGCAACGATACGACGCTCAAGGGTGCGACGGTTTCGTCCGGCAAGGATCTGTCGGTGATCGCTGGTGGCAACCTGACGGCGACAACCGTCGCGGATACGGCGAAGCTTGATAACGTCGCGGCGGACAGTAATACGCGAAAAGAAACGGATCACAACTACGACGAGCATGCGGTCGGCACGCAATTCACGGCGGGCGGAAACGCGACGCTTGCGGCTGTGAGTGCCGACAAGTCCAAGGGCAACGTGACGTTGACCGGCTCCGCTCTGACGGCGGGTATGACGGACGGCGTCGAGAACGGTTCCGGCGCGGCAAATATCGCTGCGACGGGCAACGTCACGATCAACGAGGCCCGCGAGGAACACGACAAGTACCAGTCGGTGCAAGTCCAACGCGGCAGCTTCGTCAGCAGCACGAAGACCGATGGGATGACCGACACGCACGCTAATGTAGGCGTCGGCAGCACGGTGTCGGGCAACACCGTCAACATTCAGTCGGGGCATGATCTGACTGTTCAGGGCAGCACGGTCGTCGGCACGAACGACGTGAATCTCGCCGCGACGAACAACGTCAACATCACGACCTCGAAGGATGCGGTCTCGCAAGACAGCTACTACCGTGAAACGCATTCGGGTTTGGGAACGAGCGGGCTGACTGTCAGCATCGGCACGCAGTCGCGGAAGGAAACGGATCATGCATCGTCCGTCACGAACAACGCGAGCACGGTCGGGTCGCTCAACGGTAACCTGAATGTCACGGCCGGCGATACGCTGCACGTGACCGGTAGCGATCTGATCGCCGGAAAGAACCTGACCGGCGCGGCATCGAATATCGTGATCGACTCGGCGACGGACACCGCGAACAAAACGCATAGCCAAGAGACGAGCAGCAGCGGCGTCACGCTCGGTTTGTCGGGTAGCGTCGGCGATGCGATCAATGGTGCTTACCAACAGGCGCAAGCCGCCAAGAGCGGCAGCGGCGATAGCCGCGCTACTGCGCTGCACGCGATCGCAGCGGCCGGCAATGCTGCGATGGGCGTCGCCGGCCTGACTGGCGGTGCACTTGCGGGCGGTGGTACGCCGAGCATTGGTGTCCAGGTGAGCGTCGGATCGAGCCATAGCCGCTTGGACACGTCGGAAAACCAGACGACGCAGCGCGGTTCGAACCTCGGCGCAGGTGGTACGACTTCGTTGGTTGCGACGGGCAATGGCACGCCGGGTAGCGGCAACATTACGGTCGCTGGCTCGAACGTGTCCGGCAAAGACGTGCTGCTCGCTGCAAAGAACCAGATCGACCTGCAAAACACGACGAACACCGATTCGACGCGTAGCTCGAATTCGTCGTCGGGCAGCAGCGTTGGTGTGTCGATCGGTACGAACGGCATCGGCGTTTCGGCATCGATGTCGCGCGCGCACGGTGACGGCAACAGCGACGCGGCGATGCAGAACAATTCGCACGTGACTGGTGCGAACAGCGTCACGATGGTGAGCGGAGGCGATACCAACATCATTGGTTCGGACGTGTCGGGTCGCGCGGTCACGGCCGACGTGGGCGGCAACCTGAATATTCGCAGTGTGCAGGATACGACCGTCAGCAGCGCGCATCAAAGCAGCGCCGGAGGCGGCATCAGTGTCAGCACAATGGGCGGCGGCAGTGCGAGTTTCAGCTCACAGCATGGCAGCGCGAACGGCAATTACGCGGGCGTGAACGAACAGGCAGGGATTCAGGCGGGCGACGGTGGATTCAATGTGAACGTCAAGGGCAATACGGACTTGACGGGCGCAGTAATCACCAGCACGGCCGATCCGTCGAAGAACACATTGACGACGGGGACGCTGACGACGAGCGACATCGCGAACCATTCGACCTACAACGCCGACAGCAGCGGCTTTAGTGCCGGCGCAGGCTTTGGCGTGACCGGCAAGGCGATCGGAACTGGATCGGTGAGCGGCTCGGGTGGTGTGACGCCGATGATTTCGCAGTCGGATAGTGGAAGCGAGAACGCGACCACGCGTAGCGGCGTCAGCACGGGCACGATCATCATCGAGAATCAGGCCGGTCAGACGCAGGACTTGGCGAACCTGAATCGCGATACGTCGAACCTGAATGGCACGGTGTCGAAGACGCCGGACGTGCAGAACCTGTTGAATCAGCAGGCGGACCTTATGAACGCCGGACAGGCAGCTGGTCAGGTCGTCGCGCAAGGTATCGGTGCCTATGCCGATACGAAGCAAAAGGAAGCCCAACGCGAAGCCGATGCAGCCAAGGCTGCTGGTGACGCGACATCACAGGCCGCGTATCAGGCTGAAGCCGATTCGTGGGCGGAAGGGGGCTCAAACCGCGTGCTGTTACATACGGCAGGGGGAGCCGCGCTTGCAGGGTTGGGCGGTGGTAACGTGTTTGCAGGGGCCGCAGGAGCTGCACTGTCGGCAACGGTGGCGGGGAAGTTGAATAGCCTTGCTGATGCAGTCGGCAACAGTACAGGTTCGCTACTGGCAGGCAACGTTTTGTCGAACGTCCTTGCAGGAGCCGGCGGCGCACTTATTGGCGGTACATCGGGTGCGTTTACAGCATCGAATGCCGACTTGTATAACCGTAGCCAATGCAATGTCAACGGAACTTGCAGCACGGGAAGCGAACTCCTTGACACAATCAAGCAGGCGAAGGATAGCTTTGTCAATTGGGCTAAGGAAACGTACGGGCACCCGGTTGACGATATTACTCGCTGGGGCGGGCAGCTCCTTGGAATGGCGCAGGCTGACACTAAGGCAACAATGTCGCAGCCCGCGTCGACTCAAATAGCGAGAGGCACGGCGAACGGCCTCAATGGGGTCATTGGAGCGAAAGGTGGCGAACCGCCTGCCGCAAATCCTGGAGTCGTACTTGTCGATTCGACTGCGGGTCAAGTTGGCAGTATTGCGCAGGGGGCTTCTCGCGGCGCACCGCCTAACGCCATGCTCTCTACAGGTAACAATCAAGATTCGTCCGGATCAAACGGCGGTGACACGTCGACGAACATCACGGGTAGTTCGCAAGCCCTTTACGATAAGCTGCCGGCACGACTTCAAAACAAGACTGTAGCTACAGACGGAACGACGAACACGATTAGTGGATACGGTGCAAATCTTCCAGACGGTTATACTTACGTAGACCCAAGCAGTGTTGCTGACCGCGCGGCTGAAATCGGTCACACACTTCGTCCTGCCGGGGCGATGGATCAAGGCGTGGCAGGCCAATACAGTGCTTCGCACGCTGAAAAGCAATCGATTGTAAACAATCCTGATGCAGCCCAAGTGGATGTGTCCCGTGCGATGTGTACTGATTGTCAGGCGTTTTACCAAGCCGAAGCCGCAAAGCAAGGCCGGCCGCTGATCGTCTCTGATCCCAGCGTAACTCGTACATTCATGCCAGATGGGCGAATCATTTCGACGCCACGGAAGTGAAGAATATGACAATGCCACCGCGTTTGACCCAAGAGCTTGAACTTGCGCTTCGATGCATTACGCAAGACGGTGAGCTTCCGGCCAGCAGCCGAAAAACCATTCTCCTTGTGATTGAGGAGCTGTCATCCAAGGAGTCGCACGACGCAGGGTACTTGCGACGCGCACGACTCGCGCATATTTGCGCAAGTAAGGTTTTGCACGTAATTAGGCCCTATGAAGACGTGCTGCAGAGCGCGCAGCAGAATTTAGAAAAAGGGGTGGCAGCGCTTCTGGGTAAGTATGACCTGAAGATTTTGAGAGCAGAAAATGGTGAATTCCATACAAAAGTGATAGACCTGCTTGAGAATGGAGAGGCGGCATTTTGCTCCGTTTATGCTGGCATGGCATCATTTGCTGCTATCAATACAATCCTTTTTGATACCAATTTCGATATTGTTGGCGAAAGCGAAAAGCAGGTGCCGCCAGATGATTGGGATGCGAGTTTTTATGCGGCGTTGGCCACGTCGGGAAGTGCAGTTTGGGAGAATAAGGGTGGTATTGACGCTCGGCGGATGTATTGGGGGTGGTATTTAAATGTGGCTATCCCTTACGCATGGGATGTTATTCGCCCGCTGATGACGACGGATGTCTGACCGATTTTCATATTTCCAAGCGTTCCTTGAGGTGGGATTAATAGAAATGCAAAATAAACACCTCGTTAAGGCAATTATTGATGTGGCTGTATTTTTGGAGTTCTCTGGCGAAGGAGTTCTTGATCCGGATGCATCAATTGAAGCAATGGAGCAATTGGTTGAGGAGTTGCGGTGCATGCCTGAGCACGATAAAAATGAGGTTGCTGAATGTATTCGTGGTTGGGCTAATGACTACGCCGAGCGGGCGGACTTTGTAAATGATCTGCCCGAAAATTTAGGGTTGGAATAAATGGGGCATGGTACGACATTTGACCGGCAATGAAAATGTACGCGCGTTGGCTGTCTCTGGGTGACTTGTCATGATTTTGCGATCGAATTTCAACAAATCATTAAATCATCAAAATTTTGTTGCATCAGCGAATGGTGATTGCCAGTCGACTGTTGGATCTTTGTTTTCATATTTCCAAAACGAGATTCGCCTTGGGAAGAGATTCAATGCCGGTGAGACCGTTCAATTCGGATGGATGATTTTAATGTTGAAGAGCGACGATTGCGGCGATTTGGAGTTGTGGGAGCCGGATTTTGGTGCTATGCCGATAAATTGGGAATTTTCCATAAATAAAACTCTTAGGGATTTGTATTTGCAGAGGGAGTTGTGCGCACAGGCAGGTGCTGAGCCCGATTTCCCGTCGCTCTTGCAGAGGAGCATCGTCTCTCCCGCCTTCTTATTGGCAAAGGAGTTCGTTATGAATCGCGAGTCGCAGCAGGACGGTGATTCCGGATGGTTCTTCTTGGAAAGTGGTGGGCAAGGTAATGAAGGGAAATTTTGTTCGCTATTTGAGGTTGCAATAAATGTCCCATGGGTTGTGCCATTTCTAGCCCTGCCGCCCGGGGTAAGTGTTGCGTGTAATTATAATGCGATTGAACTTGGGATAGGTGATCGGGTTGTTTCGTCGAGTGATAACGAATTTCTGAAAAAACTTTTGGGTGGGTGGCGATCTGGGGAATATAAGACATTTCATTGATTGATATTTAATATTGATTTATTAAAGACTGATGGCCGCGTAGATGCGGATCAGAAAGTAATCCTAAAATGAAAAATACAATACGGCTGGCGGCATTGCCATTCCATGTCTTGGTGTCGTTATCAGTGCAAGCGCAGCAGACCCCGACGCCTGCCGACCAAGCCGCCGCCGCACGCGCAAACGCGGAACAGGACCGGCAGGCACAACAGCAACGCGACGCACAGCAGCGCGACGCTGCGTTGCGTGCCCCTTCAGTGCGGTCGGAAGTGCCGCACGCCGAAACCTACCCGCCATTGCCGAGCGAACAGCCGTGTTTCCGTGTTGACCGTTTCGCGCTCGACGTGCCGGATTCGCTCCCCGATGCCGCAAGGTCGGCCGGTGCATCCGCGCTGCCGATGGATCGCTTCGCCTTCGCGCGCGAATGGCTCGCCCACTATGCGGGCCAGTGTGTTGGCAAGCAAGGTCTCGATACGATCGTTAAGGGGCTGTCTCGGGAAATCTTGGCACGCGGCTACATCACGACGCGCGTATTGCTGCCGGAGCAAGACTTGACGACGGGAACGTTGAAGCTTGCGTTGGTGCCGGGCACGATTCGGCACGTGCGTTTCGCTGACGAGAAATTGCGCGGCACTTGGAAGACCGCATTTCCAACCGGCGATGGCGAAGTGCTGAACCTGCGCGATCTGGAGCAGGGTCTGGAGCAAATGAAACGCGTCACCAGTCAGGACGTATCGATGCAAATCGTTCCGGCAGACCAACCGGGCGAAAGCGATGTGGTCCTGGACGTGAAGCGCGGCAAGCCGTGGACTATTGTTGCATCTATCGATAATTCGGGTACGCGTGCGACAGGCAAACTGCAGGGCAATCTGTCGATCGGCATCGATAACCCGTTGGGCTTGAACGACGTGTTTAACGTCGGCGTCAGTCAAGACCTCGAATTCGGTGACAAGCGCCTTGGGTCGCACGGATGGAATGGCTTCTATTCGATTCCGTGGGGCTACTGGACGGCGACGCTGGCCGCATACACGAACACGTACTATCAGCAGATTGCCGGCGTGAATCAGACGTTCGTCGCGAGCGGCAATTCGAAGACGATCGATTTCAAGCTGGCTCGCGTGTTGGCGCGTAGTCAGAACGATGTACTCGGTGCATACGTCCGTCTGTCGCGCCGCTTCGGCGAAAGCTTTATCGAAGACACGGAAATCACGCAGCAGCGGCGCAACAACACGGTGCTCGAATTCGGCCTGACCGATCGTCACTACTTCGACGGTGCCCAGTTTGACGGTACGTTAGCCTATCGTCAGGGCGTCGGCGGATTGGGTGCGCGGGACGACATACTCGCGGCAGGCGGCGGCCCGACCTACCGTTATCGAATGGCGGTGCTCGATGCGAATCTATCGGTGCCGTTCGCGGTCGCAAAGCAACCTTTCCGCTACGTAACAAGCGTTCACGGTCAATACACGGGGAACACGCTGTACTACATCGATGACCTGACCATCGGCAGCCGATACACGGTGCGCGGCTTCGATGGTGAGACGATGTTGGCGGCTGCGCGCGGCCTGTATTGGCGTAACGAACTGCAGATGCCTATCGGTCAAACAGGGCAAGCGATTTACGCGGGACTGGATTATGGCCGGGTATGGGGGCCACAACCGGTCGCGCTTGTTGGTACGCAATTGGCCGGCGCGGTGATCGGCGTCAAGGGCAGTATTGGCACGCGCTATGGCGCATACGGATACGATTTATTCGCCGGTACGCCAGTGTACAAACCGTCCGGGTTCCCGACGGCCCGTGTGACGGTCGGGTTTCAGTTGACCGGACAGTTTTAGGCAAGAGACGGCGAGTTTGCGCGGATTTGGTCGTTTCGCAAAGCCCGCTACGAGCGGGTTTTTTCGCGTGCTAAAAATTTGCTACAGCAAAAGGTGGAAGTCTTGCGGGACAAGCCTTGCGCTTATCATTCCATCCCCTGAACTACGGGGAGAGCCATGTTCGCAGTTTCGCGTACAGAAGACGCGAACGGGACGGCGATGTGGACAGCGCGCAGAGCATAGCAAACGCGCGGCGCCTCGGCGGACGGAATGCGTGCCGATGCGCGCCGCGCGCGCTCGATCGTGTCCGGAAGCCCGAATCAGAAATCGACGACGACGAAATCTTCCTTGCCCACGTCGCACAGCGGGCAGCGCCAGTCGGCGGGAATGTCGGCGAAACGGGTGCCGGCGGGGATACCCTCGTCGGGCAGGCCTTCCGCTTCGTTGTAGACCCACCCGCAAATCAGGCAGACCCAGCTCTGGTATTCGGTTACTTCGCTCATGTGGTGCTCGGAATGATGAAGATCTGTGATGCCGCACGCCGTGTGTCCGGCGGACGAAAGGCGCAATGGTACCGGAATTTCGCCGAACGCCTCCGCAACGTCGTTTTAAACGTGCGCATCGCGAACAATTTCCATCATCGCGCGGGCCGGGCACGCAGTGTATGCTTCGTGAGCCTTTCAATCTGAAGGAGAAAACGATGCTCAACAAGAAGTGGATCGCAGGTGCGGTATGTGTCGCGGCATTGGCCGTGTCGACGCTCGCGCGTGCCGAGGCGCGCGTGTTCTTCGTCGAGCCGAAGGATGGCGCGACGGTGTCGAGCCCCGTGCACGTGAAGTTCGGCCTCGAAGGCATGGGGCTCAAGCCGGCCGGCGACATGACGCCGGACACGGGCCACCATCACCTGCTGATCGACGGCCAGCCGGTGCCGAAGGGCGACGTGATCCCCGCGACAGACCATTCGCTGCACTTCGGCAAGGGCCAGACCGAAACCGATGTGAAGCTGCCGCCCGGCCAGCACACGCTGACGCTGCAGCTCGGCGACGGCGCGCACCGCTCGTACGGTCCCGAGCTGAGCTCGACGATCTCGGTCAACGTAAAGTAATCGCATCTTCCGCATGCGGGCACCCGGCCGGGAAGGTGCGGCCGGATGCCCGCCACGGCACGAAATGAACCGCGCACCGGCCTAGTCCGTCCGGCCATCCCGGCGCAGGCGCCCGCCACCGGTACAATGGGCGCTTCCGATTTCTCTCTTCGCCGCCTCCCCATGTCGCTTTATTCCATTACCGGCGCGCAACTCGCGTTCGGTCACGTCGCGTTGCTCGATCACGCGGATTTCTCGCTGGAGGCCGGCGAGCGCGTCGGCCTGATCGGTCGCAACGGCGCGGGCAAGTCGTCGCTGCTGAAGATCGTCGCCGGGCTGGCGAAGCCCGACGACGGGCTGATTACGCGCCAGCAGGAGCTTGTGACCGTCTACGTGCCGCAGGAGCCGGAATTCGAACCGGGCGCGACCGTGTTCGAGGCCGTCGCATCGGGGCTCACGCACACGCGCGAAGTGCTCGAAGAATACGATTCGATCGCGCACCGCCTTGCGGAGACGCCCGAAGGCGCCGAGCACGACGCGTTGCTCGCGCGGATGAACGCGCTGCAGTCGTCACTCGATGCGCACGATGCGTGGAATTGGCGTACGCGCGTATCGATGACGCTCGCGCAGATCGGCCTGACGGACGGCGATGCGCAGGTCGACGCGCTGTCGGGCGGGATGCAGAAGCGTGTCGCGCTGGCGCGCGCGCTCGTGGTGCAGCCCGACGTGCTGCTGCTCGACGAACCGACCAACCACCTCGACTTCGACGGCATCCGCTGGCTGGAAGAACTGCTCGTCGCGCAGCGCGCGGGCCTGCTGTTCATCACCCACGATCGCGCGTTCCTCGACCGCGTCGCGACGCGCATCGTCGAGCTCGATCGCGGCCGGCTGCTGTCGTATCCGGGCAATTTCTCCGCGTACCAGACGCGCAAGGCGCAGCAGCTCGAAGTCGAGCGCGTGGAAAACGAGAAGTTCGACAAGCTGCTCGCGCAGGAAGAAGTTTGGATCCGCAAGGGCGTCGAGGCGCGCCGCACGCGCAGCGTCGGCCGCATCGCGCGGCTCGAGCAGATGCGCAACGAGCGCGCGGAGCGCCGCAATTCGCAGGGCAACGTGAAGCTCGACGTCGCGCAGGGCGAGAAGTCGGGCAAGATCGTCGCGGAGCTGACGGACGTGACGAAGCGCTACGGCGGCCGCGCGGTCGTCGAGCGCTTCTCGACGACGGTCATGCGCGGCGACAAGATCGGCTTCGTCGGCCCGAACGGCGCGGGCAAGACCACGCTGCTCAAGCTGATCCTCGGCGAGCTGAAGCCCGACGAAGGCACGGTGCGCACCGGCACGAACCTGCAGGTCGCGTACTTCGACCAGATGCGCGCGCAGCTCGACCAGGAAAAGAGCCTGGCCGACACGATCAGCCCCGGAAGCGAATGGGTCGAGATCGGCGGCGTGCGCAAGCACGTGATGAGCTATCTCGGCGACTTCCTGTTCGCGCCTGAGCGCGCACGCTCGCCGGTGAAGTCGCTGTCGGGCGGCGAGCGCAACCGGCTGCTGCTCGCGCGCCTGTTTGCGCGTCCGGCCAACGTGCTGGTGCTCGACGAACCGACCAACGACCTCGACATCCCGACGCTCGAACTGCTCGAAGAGCTGCTGGCCGACTACGACGGCACGGTGCTGCTCGTCAGCCACGATCGCGCGTTCCTCGACAACGTCGTGACGTCGGTGATCGCGGCCGAGGGCGACGGCAAGTGGCGCGAATACGTCGGCGGCTTCACCGACTGGCAGATCCAGAGCGAGCGTTCGCAGCAGCTCGCGCAGCAGGAGGCGGCGAAGCGCGCGGTGAAGGAAGCGGCGCCGGTCAAGGAAGACGCGGCGAAAAGCGCGGCCGGCCGCAACGCACAGCGCACGGTGAAGCTGTCGTTCAACGAGCAGCGCGAACTCGATGGGCTGCCGGAGAAGATCGCGGCGCTCGAGGAAGAACAGAAGACGATCAATGCGCAGCTCGAGGATGGTTCGATCTTCGCGAAGGATCCGCAGGAAGGCACGCGCCTGACCGAACGGTTCGCGGCGATCGATGACGAGCTCCTCGCCGCGCTCGAGCGGTGGGAGACGCTCGAGGCAAAGCGCAAGCCGGTCTGACGCCCCGTGCGCCGTGTGAGTGATCTTGCTACGGCGCGCCACGCGGAACCAGTAAAATACCGCGCGTCCCGGGCAGCGCAGCGAATGCCGCGCGCCCGCTTTCGGAGCAGTCCAAGCACACCGTTGTTTCGATTCGCTTTTTTACGGAACTCAACGTTTTGTCCACGACGTTGTCCACACGAAGTGTGGACAACGTCCCGATGAATGACGAAATTCAGCGCCTATGTCAACGAAGAAGCCCAGCGCGGCCTATAGCGAAGCATCGATCAAGGTGCTCAAGGGCCTTGAGCCGGTCAAGCAGCGGCCCGGCATGTACACCCGTACCGAAAATCCGCTGCACATCATTCAGGAAGTCATCGACAATGCCTCCGACGAGGCGCTCGGCGGCTACGGCAAGCAGATCACGGTCACGCTGCATACCGACCAGTCGGTGTCGGTCGAGGACGACGGCCGCGGCATCCCGTTCGGGATGCACCCCGAAGAGGGTGTGCCGGTCGTCGAGATCGTATTTACGCGCCTGCACGCGGGCGGCAAGTTCGACAAGGCTGCAGGCGGCGCGTACACGTTCTCGGGTGGCCTGCACGGCGTCGGCGTGTCGGTGACGAACGCACTCGCGACGCGTCTCGACGTGACGGTCTGGCGCGACGGCAAGATCGCCGAGCTCGGCTTCGCGGAAGGCGACGTCGTGAAGCCGCTCGCGACGCAAGGCGCGGGCCGCGGTGAGAAGAAGTCCGGCACTCGCGTGCGGGTCTGGCCGAATCCGAAGTACTTCGATTCGCCGAACCTGCCGCTTGGCGAGCTGCAGCGTCTGCTGCGCTCGAAGGCCGTGCTGCTGCCGGGCGTCGAGGTGGTGCTCGTCAACGAGAAGACCGGCGAACGCCAGGCGTGGAAGTACGAGGACGGCCTGCGCGGCTACCTGCTCGACGAGATGAACGGCAGCGAGCTGCTGATCCCGCTGTTCGAGGGCGAGCGCTTCGCCGATGCGCGTGCGACCGACGAGACCTTCGCCGAAGGGGAAGGCGCGTCGTGGGTCGTCGCATGGAGCGAGGAAGGATCGCTCGTGCGCGAGTCGTACGTGAACCTGATCCCGACGCCGGCCGGCGGCACGCACGAGTCGGGCTTGCGTGACGGTCTCTACCAGGCGGTCAAGAGCTTCGTCGAACTGCACAACCTGCAGCCGAAGGGCGTGAAGCTGCTCGCGGAAGACGTGTTCGCGCGCGTGTCGTTCGTGCTGTCCGCGAAGGTGCTCGATCCGCAGTTCCAGGGGCAGATCAAGGAACGCCTGAACAGCCGCGACGCGGTGAAGCTCGTGTCGTCGTTCTCGCGTCCGGCGCTCGAACTGTGGCTGAACCAGCACGTCGAGCACGGCAAGAAGCTCGCCGAACTGGTGATCAAGCAGGCGCAGGCGCGCACACGTGCGGGCCAGAAGGTCGAGAAGCGCAAGAGTTCGGGCGTCGCGGTGCTGCCGGGCAAGCTGACTGATTGCGAGACGGAAGATATCGCGCGCAACGAGTTGTTTCTCGTCGAGGGCGACTCGGCGGGCGGTTCCGCAAAGATGGGCCGCGACAAGGAATACCAGGCGATCCTGCCGCTGCGCGGCAAAGTGCTGAACACGTGGGAAACCGAGCGTGATCGCCTGTTCGCGAACAACGAGGTTCACGACATCTCGGTCGCGATCGGCGTCGATCCGCACAGCCCCGACGACACCGTCGACCTGTCGAATCTGCGCTACGGCAAGATCTGCATCCTGTCGGACGCGGACGTCGACGGCTCGCACATCCAGGTGCTGCTGCTCACGCTGTTCTTCAAGCATTTCCCGCAACTGATCGAGCGCGGTCACGTGCATGTCGCGCGGCCGCCGCTGTTCCGCGTCGATGCGCCCGCGCGCGGCAAGAAGCCCGCGCAGAAGCTCTATGCGCTCGACGAAGGCGAACTCGAGGCGACCCTCGACAAGCTGCGCAAGGACGGCGTGCGCGAAACGCAGTGGAGCATCAGCCGCTTCAAGGGTCTCGGCGAAATGAGCGCGGAGCAGTTGTGGGACACGACGATGAACCCCGACACGCGCCGCCTGATGCCGGTGAAGCTCGGCGAACTCGACTACGAGGCGACCGTCGCGCGGATGACCATGCTGATGGGCAAGGGCGAGGCAGCCGCGCGACGCGGCTGGCTCGAGGAAAAGGGCAACGACGTCGAAGCGGACATCTAAACCCGCGCGGCCGGGCATGACGCCCGGCCCGGCCTCACGCCACTTACGAATACGGAATTCAGATGGACGACAATACTTCCGATCTCTTCGCCGGGTCCGACGCACCGGACGCCGAAGCGCTGACGCTCGGCAACTACGCGGAGCAGGCGTATCTCAGCTACGCGGTCAGCGTCGTGAAGAGCCGCGCGCTGCCCGACGTGTGCGACGGCCAGAAGCCGGTGCAGCGCCGGATCCTGTTCGCGATGAACGAAATGGGCCTCGGCCCGGACGCGAAGCCGGTGAAGTCGGCGCGCGTGGTGGGCGACGTGCTCGGTAAATACCACCCGCACGGCGACCAGTCGGCATACGATGCGCTCGTGCGTCTCGCGCAGGATTTCTCGCTGCGCTATCCGCTGATCGACGGGCAGGGCAACTTCGGCTCGCGCGACGGCGACGGCGCGGCAGCGATGCGATACACCGAGGCGAGGCTCACGCCGATCTCGAAGCTGCTGCTCGACGAGATCGACCAGGGCACGGTCGACTTCATGCCGAACTACGACGGCTCGTTCGAGGAACCGAAGACGCTGCCGAGCCGCATGCCGTTCGTGCTGCTGAACGGCGCATCGGGCATCGCTGTGGGTCTCGCGACCGAGATTCCGTCCCACAACCTGCGCGAGGTCGCGGCGGCGGCGGTCGCGTTGATCCGCAATCCGAAGCTCACGCACGCGGAGCTGATGAACCTGATCCCCGGCCCGGACTTCCCGGGCGGCGGCCAGATCATCTCGAGCGACACCGAGATCGCGGCGGCCTATGAAACCGGCCGCGGCAGCCTGAAGGTACGCGCGCGCTGGAAGATCGAGGATCTCGCGCGCGGCCAGTGGCAGCTCGTCGTCACCGAGCTGCCGCCGAACACGTCGGGCCAGAAGGTGCTCGAGGAAATCGAGGAACTCACCAATCCGAAGCTCAAGCTCGGCAAGAAGACGCTCACGCCCGAGCAGCTCAACACCAAGAAGGCGATGCTCGACCTGCTCGACGCGGTGCGCGACGAGTCGGGCAAGGAAGCGGCGGTGCGGCTCGTGTTCGAGCCGAAGTCGCGCACGATCGACCAGACCGAATTCGTGAACACGCTGCTCGCGTATACGAGCCTCGAGTCGAACGCGACACTGAACCTCGTGATGATCGGCGCCGACGGCCGGCCAGGCCAGAAGGGGCTGCTGACGATCCTCGACGAATGGGTGAAGTTCCGCCAGCTCACGATGACGCGCCGCTGCCGCCATCGTCTCGCGAAGGTCGACGACCGCATCCACATCCTCGAAGGGCGGATGATCGTCTTCCTGAACATCGACGAGGTGATCCGCATCATCCGCGAGTCGGATGAGCCGAAGGCTGCGCTGATGAGCGCGTTCGGCCTGAGCGACCGCCAGGCCGAAGACATCCTCGAAATCCGCCTGCGTCAGCTCGCGCGGCTCGAGAAGATCAAGATCGAGAAGGAACTCGAGGCGCTGCGTGACGAGAAGGCGAAGCTCGAGGAACTGCTCGCGAACGAAAGCGCGATGAAGCGGCTGATGATCAAGGAGATCGAGGCCGACGCGAAGCAGTACGGCGACGACCGCCGCACGCTGATCCAGCAGGAAAAGCGCGCGACGTTCGAGGCGAAGGTCGTCGACGAGCCGGTGACGGTCGTCGTGTCGCAGAAGGGCTGGGTGCGTGCGCTGAAGGGGCACGGGCTCGACCCGGCCGGCTTCTCGTTCAAGGCAGGCGATCACCTGTATGCGGCATTCCAGTGCCGCACGCCCGATCGACTGATCGCGTGGGGCAGCAGCGGCCGCGTGTACTCGGTCGACGTGTCGGTGCTGCCGGGCGGGCGCGGCGACGGCGTGCCGGTGACGTCGTTGATCGAGCTCGAATCGGGCTCGCACCTGATGCACTACTACGCAGCGCCGGCCGACCAGCAACTGCTGCTCGCGTCGAGCAACGGCTTCGGCTTCCTCGCGAAGGTCGGCGACATGGTGAGCCGCGTGAAGGCCGGCAAGTCGTTCATGACCATCGATGCGGGCGCGGTGCCGCTCGCGCCGATGCCCGTGCTGCCGAACGCAACGCAGGTCGCGTGTCTGTCGAGCGGCGGTCGACTGCTGGTGTTCGGGATGGACGAGATGAAGACGCTGTCGGGTGGCGGCCGCGGCGTGATCCTGATGGCGCTCGACGACAAGGAAACGCTCGTGCAGGCGCTCGCGATCGACCCGGCCGGCGTCGTGCTGATCGGCACCGGCCGCGGCGGCAAGGCGCAGGACGAAACGCTGTCGTACGCGGGGCTCGCGCCGCACGTCGGCAAGCGTGCGCGGAAGGGCCGCGCGCCGGAAACGAAGCTCAAGGTCGTCACCGAGCTGCGTCCGCTGCTCGGCTGACGCCGCATCCGTTGGCCGGCTCGACCGGTATCGAAGGCCGCACCTCCGCTTCGGCGGGCGTGCGGCCGATTCTTTTTTGCGCGACGCATCCAGGCAAGCGCGAGTGGCGCCATCACGCGGAACTTGCAAAATATTGTGAAATTCCGCCAGGGGTCTGAACCGAGCGGCTGCGCGCGGGTCGAACGTCGCTCGAGACCGCGCGTGACGCGGCTGTTCGTTGCACTTAACTCATACCAGGATTGCCGCCATGTCCCACGCTGTTGCCGTCGCGCTGTTTCTTCATCTGCTGGCCGTCGCCGTGTGGGTGGGCGGGATGGTCTTCGCGCACTTCTGCCTGCGCCCGGCGCTGTCCGACCTGACGCCGCAGTTGCGACTGCCGCTGATCGAGGGCGTGTTCGGCCGATTCTTCAACTGGGTGTCGGGGTCGGTGATCGTGATCCTGCTGTCCGGCGGTTTCCTGCTCACGGCATTCGGCGGCGCGCACGCGACGTGGACGCTGCATGCGATGGCGGGGCTCGGTGTCGTGATGATGCTGATCTTCGGCCACATCCGCTTCGCGCTGTTCCCGCGCATCCGCCGCGCGGTGCAGGCGCAGAACTGGCCGGACGGCGCGCGCGCGGTGAACACGGTGCGCCTGCTTGTCGTCGTCAACCTCGTGCTCGGCGTCGTGACGATCGGCGCAGCCGTGCTGTCGCGCGGCCTCTGAGCGCGAACGCCTGACCTTGCGGCGCCGTTCGCCGCCCGCCGCCGGCGCGATGCCGCGCGCCGCTATGCGGCCAGCATCGCGTCGAGCAGCCACGCGCCGGCCGGGCCGAGCGGCCGGTTGCGCGACCACACCGCATCGACCCGCACGCGGCGCGGCCAGCCACGCGAGCGCAGCTCGCAGAGGCGCTCGCCCGCGAAGTGCTCGACCATCCAGCGCGGCAGCTCGGCCCAGCCGAACCCCAGCACCGCCATCTCCAGCAGCATCAGGTAGCTCGGCGCGAGCCAGCGCTGCGTGCCGATGACGATCCGGTCGTCGGCGCCGCGATCCTCCGGTTTCACGTACGTGTTGAGGCGCAGCTCGCGCGCGTCGCGCAGCGCAGCATGCGGCACGTCAGCGTCGCCGTAGGCCGCCAGCGCGTGCGTGTGCCCGACGAACAGACCGATCTCCGATTCCTCCGCCACCGTCGCCGCGCCGATATCGGGCGGGTAGGCGGCGCGCGCGGCCATCAGCCCGAGCTGGGCGCGGCCCTGCTGGATCAGGTCGAGCACGTCCTCGTGTTCGGCAATCTGGCATTCGAGTTCCAGCGTCGGAAAGCGCCGCTCGAGCGCCATCAAGGTTTCCTCGTAACGCTTCGATTGATACGTATCGGACACGACGAGCGTCAGCCGTGCTTCCTCGCCCTGCGCGAGCCGCGCGGCGGTGCGGTCGATCGCCGCGCCGGCCTCCAGTGCGCGCTGCACCTGCGGCAGCAGCGCACGTCCGGCGTCGGTCAGCGTCGGTGCGCGCGTGGAGCGGTCGAACAACTGCACGCCGAGATCGATCTCGAGGTTCGCGATCGCTTCGGACACCGTCGACTGGCGCTTGCCGAGCTTGCGCGCGGCGGCCGTGAACGAGCCGAGCAGCGCGGCTTCGGCGAAGGCGAGCAGGGCTTCGGGGGCGTGGCGCATGCGCGGGTCTCACAGCGTTATATCGGTAAAACCGATGATATCAAACTGGATTCATGCATTTACGCCGATCAAAATGGCCGGCATACGCTTCACAAACGAACTGGAGGGACCCATGAAACAGATGAACAAGACGGTGACGGAGCGCCTCGTTCACGCGCTGACGTTCGAACTGGTGGCGATCGCGCTGTGCGCGCCGATCGGCGCGTGGTTGCTCGACATGCCGGTGTCGCACGTCGGCGTGCTGACGGTGATGGTGTCGTTGATCGCGATGGCCTGGAACATGACGTTCAACACGCTGTTCGACCGTTTCGAGCGCCGCGCCGGCCTCACGCGCACGCTCGGGATGCGGATCGCGCACGCGGTCGTATTCGAACTCGGCCTGGTCGCAATGGTGGTGCCGGTTGCCGCGTGGTGGCTGAACGTGAGCCTGGTCGAGGCGCTGCTGCTCGACCTCGGCATCGTGCTGTTCTTCCTGCCGTACACGTTCTGCTTCAACCTCGCGTACGACGCGTTGCGTGCACGCTGGGTCGCACGCCGCGTCGCCGTGCAGGCGAGTTGAACGGCCAGCCGTCGGCGGTGGTGGAGGGCGTGCCGTCAGTGCGCGATGGCGGCCCATAACAGCCACGCGCCGCACACGATCGCGACCGCACCATAGACGGCGTACACGGGCACCTTGAAGCGCGTGAAGCACAGCGTCGCAAACGCGCCCGTGAGCCAGTAGACGGGATCGGCCGGTTCGCGGTGGAGGATCCTCACGACGGCGACGACGAGAAAACCCGTCGTTGCCGCGCGCAGCAGGCGCATCCCGTGCTCGAAGCGCGAATGGCGCTTGAGCCGGAGCAGATGGTTCTGCGCGAATGCGACGAGACACCCCGACGGAATGAACAGCGCGGCGGTCGCGAGCAGCGCGCCGGTCCAGCCGTCGGTCAGGTAGCCGAGGAACGGCACGACGTTCAGCAGCGGGCCGGGCGACACCGGCGACAGCGCGAACGCGAGCGTGAAGTCGTGATCGGAGATGCCGGTGGCCGGCGACACGAACAGCGTCTTGAGCACGGGCAGCGCGGAGAAGCCGCCGCCGAACAGCGTCATGCCGGCGCCGGCGAGCCGCGGCCACAGCAGCGTCTCCTGGTAGTCGCCGGG
Source organism: Burkholderia diffusa (assembly GCF_902499115.1). Taxonomy (GTDB): domain Bacteria; phylum Pseudomonadota; class Gammaproteobacteria; order Burkholderiales; family Burkholderiaceae; genus Burkholderia; species Burkholderia diffusa. The sequence goes on along the minus strand of NZ_CABVPN010000016.1, from coordinate 135,648 downwards.
CAGCGGCAGCGCGAACAGCGCGACGAGCACGGCGAGCAGCACGAGCAGGTTGCGGTCGCGTTTCGACAGCGTGAAGTCGACCGAGTCGTGTTGCGACGGCCCGGTCAGCCAGCCGGCTGCAAACGCAGCGAAGAGAATCCCGACGAAGGCGGCCGGACTATGCGCGAAAGCGAGCAGAATCGTCGATAGCGCGGCGATTGCCTGTTCGAGCCGTGTGCTCGCGAGCGTGCGCAACTGCTTGACCCACGTGACGCCGATCAGTGCGGCGAGCACCATCCCGAAGTGATTGATCAGCATCGGCGCGGCAAGCGAGCGCACGATCGGCGTGCGGTAGAAGATCGCGAACAGCGTCATCAGCAAGGAGAACGGCAGCACGCTCGCGATGCCGGCGATCCATGCGCCGGTGCGGCCGTGCAGCGTCTGGCCGACCTGCACCGCGACATTGCAGCCGACGGGGCCTGGCACGAGCCATGCCAGGGCGACGAGATCGGCGAACACGTGCGGCTCGATGCGCTGCAACCGGTCGACGTAGTGGCGTTCGAGCTGCGCCATCATCGAAAGCCCGCCCCAGGACACGGCGGAAATGCTGGCCACGACCTTGAACAAGGCCCAAAGGGATGCCTGTGCCTGTTCGACACGTTCGGCCGCTTCGACTTCGACGGTTGTCATGACTGTGCTGTTGGCGCTGGGCCTGGTCTTGCGCGTGGAAACGTGCCGGCAGCCCGCCGACACGATGGCCCTCCCGATTGTCCGCCGCGCATCGTGACACTGCCATGCGCGAAAACGCTAGTTAATGAACTAAACAACCGGATCGGAAACCGAAATAATCGGTGTGCTGCGCAACATTGCCGCGCGGGCTGCGGGCTGCGGGCTGCGGACTCAGGCGCCCGTGCTGCCGGTCGCGCGGTGCGTGAGGACGTTCGGCAGGTCGCCGCGCACGCCGAAGCGTGCGATCAGCGCAGGGATCGCGTCGGCCGGCACGGGGCGCGAGAACAGGAAGCCCTGCGCCTCGATCTCGCCGAGCGCGGACAGCCATGCGATCTGCTCCTCGGTTTCGGTGCCCTCGACGACGACCGTCAGGCCGAGCGAGCGCGCGAGATGCACGATCGACGACACCATCACGCACACGCTGCGATCGTTCGGGATCGCCTGCACGAACGAGCGGTCGACCTTCAGCGTATCGACGGAGAAGCGGTGCAGGTACGACAGCGACGAATACCCGGTACCGAAATCGTCGAGCGCGACCCGGATGCCGAGCTTCTTCAACGCGACGATCTTCTCGGAGACGAGCTCCGGATATTCCATCATCGCGGTCTCGGTGATCTCGATTTCGAGCCGGTTCGCCTCGATGCCGGTGTCCTGCAGCGCCTGCGAAATCGTCTCGATCAGGTCGCCGCGCCAGAACTGCACCGGCGAGATGTTGACCGCGAGCGTCAGCGTGTCGTGGCCATCGTCGCGCCAGCGCGCGATCTGTTCGCACGCGGTGCGGATCACGAAGTCGCCGATGGGCACGATCAGGCCCGTCGATTCGGCAATCGAAATGAATTCGTTCGCGGAGATGATCCCGTGCTCGGGGTGATCCCAGCGCGCGAGCGCCTCGAAGCCGGTGATCGTGCGGTGCGTCAGGTCGATCTTCGGCTGGTAAGCGAGGAACAGTTGCCCCTCGGCGAGCGCGACGCGCAATTGCTGTTCCCAGCGCATCAGGTGGTCCGCGCGATGCGACAGGTGCGGCGCGTAGAACTGGTAGCAGTTCTTGCCCGCGTCCTTCGCGCTGTACATCGCGAGATCGGCCTTCTTCAGCAGGTCGATCTCGCTTTCGTTCGCGACGGTGTGCAGCGCGATGCCGATGCTCGCGTGCAGCACGAACGAACTGCCGCGCACGTCGAACGACTCGGCGAACATCCGGATGATCGCTTCCGCGAGCCGCACCGCGCGCCGTTCGACGTCGTCGCCCTTCATCACGACGACGAACTCGTCGCCGCCGATCCGTGCAAGCGACCCTTCGTCGCCGACGGCATCCGACAGGCGCGACGCGGTCATCTGCAGCACGATGTCGCCGGCGTTGTGGCCGAGGGTGTCATTGACGGTCTTGAAGTTGTCGAGGTCGATGAACAGCAGGCCCAGCCGCGACAGGCTGGCCGGCATCGACACGTCGTTGCGCAGCCCGCGCAGCGTCGCGTAGCGGTTCGCGAGGCCGGTGAGGAGGTCGTACTCGGCGAGCTGGGTCATCTCGCGCTCGCGGCCGAGCAGCTTGCCGATCAGCCCCGTCGCGACGCCGAAGAACGCGAGCATCGCGAGCGTGATGAAGCTCGTCATCAGCAGATAGACGTTGCGCGTGTGGTAGTAGTCCGCGAATTCTTCGGACTGCGACAGCCCGACCATCACCGCGAGCGGGTAGCCGTCGAGGTGGCGGTACGACACGATGCGCGTCACGCCGTCGATCGGGTCGATGATCGTGCCTGTCACGCGCTCGGAGATCGGGTAGACGCCCGATGCGGAGAACGCGCCGGGTGCGTTGTTGAGCGAGCCGGTGCGCCGCGCGAGCACGGCGCCCGTGTCGGACACCACGGCGATCACGCCTTCCTTGCCGATCGCCGCGTTGTTGTAGAAATCGTTCGTGAAGTAGCTCGGGTCTTCCGACACCACGACGATGCCCGCGAAGCTGCCGTCCGGATTGTTCAGGCGCCGCGTCATCTGCAGCGTCCAGTGGCTCGACACGCGGCCGAGCACGGGCTTGCTGATGTACAGGCGGTCGTCGTTGTGCGCGAGGTGGACCTTGAAGTGCTCGCGGTCGGCCAGGTTGATCGGCTTCGGATGGAGTTCGGCCGTGTTCGCGAACAGGATGCCCTTCGCGTTGACGAGCGAAACCTGGATCAGCGTGTCGCTCGGCACGACGCCTTTTTCGACCGCGCTCGCGAGGTTGAAGCGCGCGGGCGATTTCTCGAACTCGAACTTGACGAAGCGGGTGATCTGGTCGACCTGGTGGATCGCCTTGACCGTGTGCTGTTCGAGCGCCGACGACAGGATCGCCGCCGAGGCCGCCGCTTCCTTGTACGCGCTGTCCTTTTCGACCGACAGCCGCGCGACGATCACCGCCCACAGCAGCGCAAGCGCCAGCATCCCGAGCAGCGGGATCGCGAACAGCGCGCGCCGGCGCGACTTGCGCGGCGCGCGCAGCGGTCGGGTCGGCGGCGTGTGGTTTGACCGGGCGGAGCTCATCTGAGAGGGCGGCGTCCTGCTCGCATGCGTCATCCGTCTGGATGGCTGGCTATGGTTCGGGTTGTCCCGACGTCTGTTCGTTCGCGGGACACGCAACCATGGACAGACCTCCGAAACAACGGATTAGGCCCGATATTACTGGCTGGAACGCTTTTGCGATAGTTGGGCGAATCGTAGGGCGCCGGACGGGCCGGCGCCATCGCACATCGCGAAATGTTAAACAGGAGACCGGAAGGTGCCGTCGACGACCGTGACGACGTGGCCGCCGATCCACGTGGTGCCGTCTTCGTCATAACTGACGGAGATGCGGCCGTCGCGGCCGATCGCCGTACCCTGGCGGGCCGTATACGACTGGCCGGGGCGGCGCTCCTGCCGCGTCAGCAGCCCGGCCAGCGCGGCGTTGGCGCTGCCGGTGACCGGGTCCTCGCCGAAGCCGAAGTTGCCGCCCGTCATCAGGCAGCGGATTTCGAATGTCGCGGGGCCGCCTTCGGCATGCGGCGCGTAGACGGCGAGGCCGTCCACGCCATAGCGGCGCGTGAGTGCCTCCAGCGCGGCCGGATCGGGCGACAGGCCGACGCACGCGTCGGCCGACTTCAGTCGCACGACCAGCCACGGCGCGCCGTTGTCCACCGCACACGGCTCGGCTTCCAGGTCGATCGAGTCACTGCGCAACGCGGCAGCCAGCGCCGCGTAGTCCGAACGGTCGAGCGGCGTGACGCGGGCAGGCGGCGCGGCGAACGCCCAGCCGCCGGCCTGCTCGCGCAGCGCGACCCGGCCGACCCCGCACTGCTGGATCAGCCGGCCCGGCGTGCGTGGCCGCGCGCCGCTTTCCAGGAACGCATGCGCGGTGCCGAGCGTCGGATGGCCGGCGAACGGCAGTTCACCGGCCGTCGTGAAGATCCGCACGCGGTAGTCGGCGTCCGGATCGGTCGGCGTGCAGACGAACGTCGTTTCCGACAGGTTCGTCCAGCGGGCGATCTCGAGCATGGCGTCGTCGCCGAGCGAATCGGCGTCGAACACGACGGCGAGCGGGTTGCCCTTGAACGGCACCGACGTGAAGACGTCGACCTGCTTGAAGCGGACGAGACGACCGGTCATATTGATGCGCCCGTTACGCGACTTCGGCGATCAGTTCGATCTCGACGCACGCGCCGAGCGGAATCTGCGCGACGCCGAACGCCGAACGCGCGTGCTTGCCTGCGTCGCCGAACACTTCGGCGATCAGTTCCGACGCACCGTTCGTCACGATGTGCTGTTCGGTGAAGTCGAGCGTCGAGTTGACGAGGCTCATCAGCTTCACGATGCGCGTGACCTTGTTCAGGTCGCCCGTGTGCGCGTGCAGCGTCGCGAGCAGGTCGATCGCGATCGAGCGTGCGGCCGCCTTGCCGTCTTCCGTCTGCAGATCCGCGCCGAGCTTGCCGGCCCAGACCTTGCCGTCCTTCTTCGCGATGTGGCCCGACAGGTAGACCGTGTTGCCGCTTTGCGCGCTCATCACGTAGGCGGCGGCGGGTGCGCCGGCGGTCGGGAGTTCGATGCCGAGCGACTTCAGTTTGTCGTAGACGTTAGCCATGGGTTCGATTCCTCGTTGAGAGTCGTGACAGGAAAAAGGGGATCAGAGACGCTCGCGCAGCAGCTTGCCGAGGCGCGCGACGCCTTCCTCGATCTTCTCCGGCGGCACCGTCACGAACGACAGGCGCAGCGTGTTCTGCTGCGGGTCGTTCGCGAAGAACGGCGCGCCCGGCACGAAGGCGACGTGGTTGGCGACCGCGGCCTCGAGCAGCTTCATGCTGTCGATCTGCGCGGGCAGATTGACCCAGATGAACATGCCGCCGTCCGGGCGGTTCCACGTGACGCCTTCCGGCATGTGGCGCGCGAGCGACGCGAGCATCGCCTCGCATTGCGCGCCGTACAGCTGGCGGATCGTCGGGATGTGCTCGTCGAGGAAGCCGTCCTTGATCACTTCGTGCGCGATGCGCTGCGTGAGCGTCGGCGTGTGCAGGTCGGTGGCCTGCTTGGCCTGCACGAGCTTGAAGTGGAGCTCCTCGGGAGCAATGATGTAGCCGATCCGCAGGCCCGGCGCGAGCACCTTCGAGAACGTGCCGAGGTGCACGATATGGTCGGGCGCCATCGACAGCATCGTCGGCAGCGGTTCGCCCTGGTAGTTCAGTGCGCCGTACGGGTCGTCTTCCAGCACCGGGAACGGGCTCGACTGCGCGAACGCGGCGAGCGCTCGACGGCGCTCGACGGGCAGGCGGCGGCCGGTCGGGTTCTGGAAGTTCGGCTGCGCGTACAGCAGGCGCGCACCTTGCGTCAGGTCGGGCGTGAGGCCTTCGGGCAGCAGGCCCAGCTCGTCGGTCGGCACCTGCACGTAGCGCGGCTCGTACAGCGAGAACGACTGCAGCGCGCCGAGGTAGGTCGGGGTTTCGACCAGGATCGGGCTGTCCGGATCGATCAGCGCCTTGCCGAGCAGGTCGAGCGCCTGCTGCGAGCCGGTCGTGATCAGCACCTGCGACACGCGCACGCTGTAGCGCTCGGCGATCCATTCGCGCAGCGGCAGGTAGCCTTCGGTCGCGCTGTACTGGAGTGCGGCGGCGGGCGCATCGCGCAGCACGCGGTCGGCCGCGGCGCGCATGCGTTCGGCCGGGAACGTCGCGGGAGCGGGCAGGCCGCCTGCGAACGAGATGACCTCGGGGCGTTCCGTGACCTTCAGGATCTCGCGGATCGCAGAGCTCGTCAGCTTGCGGGCGCGTTCGGAAAGCTGCCAGTGCGGCGGATGCAGGTCGCTCGGATTCATAGTCTCCTCGTTCGGATATCGTGGTCAGTCAAGAAAGGTCGATCGGGCTGATCGCGTCGACGCGGCCGGGTGGGTGCGCGGGAGCGCGATCGGGCCGTCGCGGCCGGGTGGGCAAAACCGTTCAGGCAAAACGAACATTATGGCGCACCTCATCAACCGGCGCGAGCGGCGCGCGGGGCCGTGGCCACCGCCGAGCGCCGGCCCAGCATCACGGTCGCGATCACGGCGGCCGCGAACAGCCAGGTCGACGGCGTCACCGTCTCGCCGAACAGCAGCGCGGAAAAGGCGATCGTGAAGAAGATCTGCAGCAGCTGCACCTGGCCGACGCGCGCGATGCCGCCCATGGCGAGCCCGGCGTACCACGCGAAAAAGCCGATGAATTGCGAAAAAAGGGTCACGTAGCCGAATGCAAGCCACGTGCGCAACGCGAGCGGGGCAGGGTGCGCGACGTGCTGCGTCCATGCGAGCCAGCCGACCGGCAGCACCAGGAACGGCGCGGACACGACGAGCGCCCAGCAGATCACCTGCCAGCCGCCGATCTGGCGCGCGAGGCGCGCGCCTTCCGCGTAGCCGAGCGCGCCGATGCCGACGGCGACGAGCATCAGTGCGTCGCCGGCCTGCACCGTGCCGCCGCCGTCACGTAGCGCGAACGCGATCACGAGCGCGCTGCCCGCCAGCGCGCTGGCCCAGAACGCCTTCGACGGCCGCTCGTGCGACAGCCACGCCGCGTACAGCGCGACGAACAGCGGCTGCAGCCCGTTGACGACCGCGCCGTGCGAGGCCGGCACGGTTTTCATCGCCCAGGCGGAGAACACCGGATACGCGATGATCACGCCGGCCGACACGACCGCGAGGCTTTTCAGCTGCGCGCGGGTCGGCAGCCGTTCGCGGCGCCACCACAGCAGCAGGCCGGCCGGCACCGACGCGGCGAGCGCGCGGCCGAGCCCGTTCAGTAGCGGGTTGAGTTCGGAGACGACGATCCGCGTCATCGGCAGCGTCAGGCTGAAGATCATCACGCCGATGAGGCCGAGCAGCATGCCCCGGGTTTCGCGCGAATTCATGAAATGGGTGTCTCCGTAATGCGGGGTTCGTGTAATCGGGGGGGGGCGGCAGGGGCGTTCAGCGCAGCGTGCGTGCGCCCTGCGGCGTGTCGAATTCGGCGACGAGCGCCGGCGGGCCGTCGCCGGTGTCGACGTCGAGCAGATGGCCGGCGCCGAGCCAGTCGAGCTGCTCGCGGATGACGTCCGCATGCGGGTGGATGCCCTTGAGCGCTTTCAGTGCGACGCCGTCGTTCGGCAGCGATTCGGCCGGATGGCGCGGGCTGTCCCACTGGATCAGCGATGGCACGAGGCCGTCGCCGACGCCTTGCCACGCGGGAAACGCGCCGTCGTCGGGCACCGTGAGACCCCAGCTCAGGTCGCCGCGCCGCATCGCGACGACCGGCGCGATGCGCGCCGGGTACTGGCTTTGCCACATCGCGAGCTGGCGCGGGCGGTCGACGCGCGCGACCCAGTGAGCGAGAAACGGGCCCTGCGCGAGCCGTGCGTGCATCGCCGGATCGTCGAGCGCGAACAGCCGCGCGCGCGGCGGCGTGGCGCCGTCGTCCGGGGCGGATGCGTCGGGGTCGATCGCGATCACTTCGAGATAGAGCCCGCCCCAGACGCCGAACAGCGCATTGTGGGTCCGCATCAGCGGGTGGCGGCCGCCGCCGGCCGGCTCGATGCCGAGCGAAGCGGCGACATGGCGCACGCCTTCGTCGAGCGTGCGCGCGGCGATCACGAGATGGTCGAGGGTCAGGGAGCGGGCTGGCATGAACGTCGGTCGGGAAGCGAAAGTGTCATGGTGGGCGGGCGATGCGCCGGACGGTTGCGGAACCGGCCGGTGCCCGGGCCGCGATGCAGGCCCGGCGGTGCGGCACCGCGTGCGGCAAGGCCGCGACGGCAGCCGCACGATCGCCATTCCGGTCAACTGTAATCGTCGGCACCGGCACAGTAACGGTACAATCGGCGCGATAGCCTTCGGTACAGTTGGAGCCGCCACCACCCATGTCCACCGTCCCACTCGCCCAGATTCCCGCGCCGCACGATACGGCCACGCTCACGCTCGTCGACCAGCTCGTCCAATGGGCGCGGCGCCGAATCGACGAACGCGTGTTCCGGCCCGGCATGCGGATGCCGTCGATCCGCAAGCTCGCGCTCGACAAGAGCGTGTCGCGCTTTACCGTGGTGGAAGCGTACGAACGGCTCGTCGCGCAGGGCTACCTCGACTCGCGGCGCGGCTCGGGTTTCTACGTGCGCGAGCGCACGGCCACCGGCCCGCAGCCGGCCGACAACGTGGTGCGCGTGGCCGAGGCCGCGCCCGTGCACAACACGATCGACGTCGTCTGGCTGCTGCGCAACATGCTGCACACCGTCAGTCCGGAAAAAGGGCCGGGTCTCGGCTACTTGCCGGGCCGCTGGCTCGACGGCGAGCTGATCACCGGCGCGCTGCGCGCGCTCGGGCGCCAGTCCGGCGCGCAGATGCTCGGTTTCGGCACCGCGCAGGGTTTCCTGCCGCTGCGCCAGCAATTGCAGACGCGGCTCGCGGAAGTCGAGATCGGCGCGAAGCCCGAGCAGCTCGTGCTGGTGTCGGGCATCACGCAGGCGATCGACCTGATCTCGCGGATCTACGTGCGGCCCGGCGATGCGGTGATCGTCGGCGATCCCGCGTGGTTCCAGATGTTCGGCCGCTTCGCGTCGCAGGGCGCGCAACTGGTCGGCATGCCCTATACGCCCGACGGCCCCGATCTCGACGCGCTGGAAACGCTCGTGCAGATGTGGCGGCCGAAGATGCTCGTGATCAATTCGGTGCTGCAGAACCCGACCGGCACGTCGCTGTCGGCCGCGCAGGCGTTCCGGATCCTGAAGCTCGCGGAGGCGTACGACTTCCTCGTCGTCGAGGACGACGTGTACGGCGACCTGTGCCCGCCGAGCTATCCGGCCACGCGGCTCGCGAGTCTCGACCAGCTGAAGCGCGTGATCTACCTGGGCAGCTATTCGAAGACGCTCGCGGCGAATTTGCGGGTCGGCTATGTCGCCTGCGCACCGGAGATCGCGAAGGCGGTCACCGACCAGAAAATGCTGGTCGGCATGACGACGCCGGAGCTCAACGAGCGCGTCTTGTACAAGATCCTGACCGAAGGGCATTACCGGCGCCACGTCGAGCGGCTGCGCGCGCGGCTCGACGGCGTGCGCGACAAGACCGCGCGGATGCTCGAGCGTACCGGGTTGCGGCTCTTCACGATGCCGGCGGCGGGGATGTTCCTGTGGGCCGACACGGGCGTCGATTCGGACGCGCTCGCGGCCGCCGCGCACGAGGAAGGGTTCCTGCTGACGCCGGGGAGCCTGTTCTCGCCGCAGCAGTCGTCGTCGACCTGGACGCGCTTCAACGTCGCGAACTGCGGCGATCCGGCACTGCCGGGGTTTCTCGCGCGCTATATCGAAGCGGCGGCGCGGCGCGCGTCGTGACGGGGGGCGGCACGCCGCCCCTTGAAATCCGCTCGCCCGTCCCCAGATACCCGCGCGAACCGCTTGCGCCAGGCGGTCGTCCTTGACGGGCCCGCCGGCATCGCGCGCCGGCCGCCCGCGCCACACCATTCAAGTTCATGTAAGAGGAAACAGCATCCATGGCACACGAAACGATGAGCTTTCAGGCAGAGGTCAAGCAACTCCTCCACCTGATGATTCATTCGCTCTACAGCAACAAGGAAATCTTCCTGCGCGAACTGGTGTCGAACGCGTCCGACGCCGCCGACAAGCTGCGTTTCGAAGGGTTCGCGGACAACGCGCTGTACGAGAACGATCCGAACCTGCGCATCCGCATCGGCTACGACAAGGCCGCGCGCACGATCACGATCGACGACAACGGCATCGGCATGAGCCGCGACGAGGCGATCGCGAACCTCGGCACGATCGCGCGTTCGGGCACCAAGGAATTCTTCACGAAGCTGTCCGGTGACCAGCAGAAGGACGCGGCGCTGATCGGCCAGTTCGGCGTCGGCTTCTACTCGGGCTTCATCGTCGCGGACAAGATCACCGTCGAGACGCGCCGCGCCGGCCTGCCGGCGAACGAAGCCGTGCGCTGGGAAAGCGCGGGCGAGGGCGATTTCACGATCGACGCGATCGAGCGCGCGCAACGCGGCACGACGATCACGCTGCACCTGCGCGAAGGCGAGGACGAACTGCTGTCGTCGCACCGCTTGAAGTCGATCATCCAGAAGTATTCCGATCACATCGCGCTGCCGATCCTGATGCAGAAGGAAGAGTGGGATCAGGAAAAGGGCGAGATGGTCCTGAAGGACGAGGACGAGACCGTCAACCAGGCGAGCGCGCTCTGGACGCGTTCGAAGAGCGACGTCACCGACGAGCAGTACACGCAGTTCTACCAGCATATCGCGCACGACCACCAGGATCCGCTCACGTGGACGCACAACCGCGTCGAGGGCCGCAGCGAATACACGCAGCTGCTGTTCGTGCCGGCGCATGCGCCGTTCGACCTGTGGAACCGCGATTACCGCGGCGGCCTGAAGCTGTACGTGAAGCGCGTGTTCATCATGGACGACGCCGAGCAGTTGCTGCCGCAATACCTGCGCTTCGTGAAGGGCGTCGTCGATTCGGCCGACCTGCCGCTGAACGTGTCGCGTGAAATCCTGCAGGAAAGCCGCGACGTGAAGGCGATCCGCGAAGGCGTGACCAAGCGCGCGCTGTCGATGCTCGAGGAACTCGCGAACGCGGAAGAGGACGCCGGCAAGGAGAAGTACAAGACGTTCTGGAGCGCGTTCGGCCAGGTGCTGAAGGAAGGTCTGGGCGAGGATCACGCGAACCGCGAGCGGATCGCGAAGCTGCTGCGCTTCGCCTCGACGCACGGCGACACCGACGCGCAGGACGTGTCGCTCGCCGACTACGTGTCGCGCATGAAGCCCGAGCAGAGCAAGATCTACTACGTGACTGCCGATACGTGGCAGGCCGCGAAGAACAGCCCGCACCTGGAAGTGTTCCGCAAGAAGGGTGTCGAGGTGCTGCTGCTGACCGATCGCGTCGACGAATGGATGCTGTCGTTCCTGCATGAATTCGACGGCAAGCCGCTCGCGAGCGTGGCCCGCGGCGATCTCGACCTCGGCGAGCTGAACGACGAGGAAAAGAAGGCGCAGGAGCAGGCGGGCGAGGCGATCAAGCCGGTCGTCGAGAAGATGAAGGAAGCGCTCGGTGACAAGGTGAAGGAAGTGCGCGTCACGTTCCGCCTGACCGATTCACCGTCGTGCCTCGTCGCGGACGATAACGACATGAGCGGTTACCTGCAACGGATGTTGAAGGCGGCCGGCCAGAACGCGCCGGCGATGCAGCCGATCCTCGAGATCAATCCTGAGCACGCGCTCGTGAAGCAGCTGAACGCCGACAGCGCCGATTTCGGCGACTGGTGCCACCTGCTGTTCGACCAGGCGTTGCTGGCCGAAGGCGGGATGCTCGACGATCCGGCGAGCTTCGTGAAGCGGACCAACGCGCTGCTGCTGTCGCGCTCCGCGTGAACGCGCGGATGCGATTCGACGGCGCACGGGCGGGCTGGCGCGAAACGCCCCGGCCCGGCTGCACGCTCGACCAGCGCGACTGGCTGACGCGCGGTGGTTCGTTGACCGCGCATCTGGCGCGGCTCGGCGGTGTGAGCGTGCGCGTGACGCGCGAGGCCGTCGACTGCGCGTGGTTCGACGAACCGGACGCGCTCGACAGTGCGCCGCGTGCGCCGATGTGGGTGCGCGAGGTGATCCTGTCGGTCGACGGCATGCCGTACGTCGCCGCGCACAGCATCGCGCCGCTCGCGGCCAGCAAGGGCGTGTGGCAGGCGATGCGGCGGTTGCGCACGCGGCCGCTCGCGGAGCTGCTGTACAGCGATCCGCAAGTCGAACGCTCCACGCTCGTCAGCCGGCGCGTGATCGCCGGTCATCCACTGTATGCGCTCGCGAGCCATGCGTTGCAGGGTGCGCGGGCGCCGCATGCGTTCGCCGCGCGGCGCTCGGTGTTCCAGCGGCACGGCAAGCCGTTGATGGTCACCGAGTGCATGCTGCCTGCGCTGTGGCGCCATCTCGATGCGCACGGCGACGGGCCGCGATCCGTCGGGCCGCGCGGGGCGGCGTGATGCTGCAGGGCTTTGGGCCGGTCGTCGCGCCGCATACGCACACGATGATCCTCGGCAGCTTTCCGGGCGAGGCGTCGCTCGATGCGGCGCAGTACTACGCGCATCCGCGCAACCAGTTCTGGCGGTTGCTCGGTGCCGTGCTCGGCGAGCCGGGGCTGCACGAGCTTGTGTACGACGCGCGGCTCGAGCGCGTGCTTTCGCACGGCATCGGCATCTGGGACGTCCTCGATGCGTGCCATCGACAAGGCAGCCTCGATTCTGCTATCCGGAATGCGAAGCCGAACGACTTTGCGTCGTTGCGCGAGCATGCGCCGTTGCTCAAGCGCGTGTGCTTCAACGGCAAGACGGCAGGGCGGTTTGCGGAGGTGATCGGCGAGGCCGGATACGACACGCTCGTGCTGCCTTCGTCGAGCCCGGCGAACGCGATGCTGTCGTTCGAGCAGAAGTTGGCGGCTTGGCTAGCGCTTTGCGCGTGATGCCCACACACATTGTCGGAATGGGGGCCGAGTAACGGTTGCTTATTTGTTCAACAGGCCTTCCACGTTCGAAAACTCGTCAGTTCTTGACTCGATGGCGCGACGAGCCTCTCTGACGAAATAGTCTTCCGAGGTTTGATTATCGATATCTTCGAGCACCTTTTGTTTGAACTCGTCGAAAGATTCACAGGTCCTCAGGGCGATTGATATGGCAACAAGTTGTGTCTGCAGATAGTGAAGATGACCGGTCAAGCGATTTTCAAGCTCGAATAATTTGTCTGGAATTTCTCCATAGGGCAAGTTTCTCCACGAGTCTCGCTTATGCTGATCAGCTTCGATCTGATTGGTCGCCATATCTACTGCGTATTTGTCGTAGACGTCGAGCGACGTACGCTTAATGGCGAGTGGTTGACCTGCTTTGTACTCGCGTCGTGCGCGAAGGCGTTGCTCATTCTCAGGTCGGCAAGTGTAGTCGTGAAGTGCTTTCAATGCCCACTCCGGACATTGCCGGCTACTAGGTTTTCCCGGTTCGATTAACCATGCTTGAATGCTTCGGACAGACACGTTCTTGGCCGTCAATTCCGAAATAATTGTAGCTACCTGTTGTCTGTCACCGGAGAAGTCGTTTTCGACGAGGCAACGCATCTCGTTTCTGCGGCGCTCACCGAGGTGATTCTCCCAAAGCTCATCCCTGAGAATTTTCAGTTCCGCTGTGCTGAATTTTTTCTTCGAACCAGCCAGTGGGCGGATCGTGAGGTCGGCCGAGGATTGAATATTTCGCGCAAATTCGATCTCGAAAACTGTTTGAGATTCGATGTGAGTAGCGCGGCTCGATAAATAGACATATGACCAGGTCATTACACCACCGGTAATCGAAATTGACTTGCGCACATTGTGCGCGCACAATGTGCGCAAGTCAATCGTGAAGCGTGTGTTTTGAGTCTCCGGCGAGGACGCGGCCAGCGCTCCCGCCCGCTCAATTTTCTTTATCTGATCTCCATTCGGGCTTCTCGCGCTTGATCCAGCACACGACGATCGGTAGTGCGGACAACGTCGCAGTGCACATGCCGTACGTGAGAGGGTGACTTGTGGAGCGGCAGTAGCGACACGCTCGCAATGACTCCGATCGCGAACCGGGGCGGCACGACCCAGCCCAGCCAAGCCACAGGCAACCCCCATTCTCAGCGATAGCGTTTCGCCGGAAACCAGATCTTCCTGCAGCTCGAGGTCATGTGTCCTTCATCGATCACCGAATGCAGCGTAGCGCCAACCGGATTCGAAGTCATGCAGGGCATGCGGCACGGCCACGATCCCCCGCCAATGCTATCCTCTCGTCCGCCAAAACCAGCTTCACCCAGCGAGATTCACACATGACCCGACTGATCAAGCGCGCGTCCGCCGAGGCGCGCGCGTTCAAGCAACGCAAGCCGGCCGCCTACAACGGCTCCGAAAAGCTCCAGCCGCCGCGCGTGAAGCGCCGTCCGGAGATCGACGAACACGACGACGTGCCCGTCTTCGAGGCGCCGCGCAAGCCGCGCTTCGCACCCGTCACGTTCTCCGAAGAGCGCGGCGTGCGCTTCCTGCACTTCGGTACCGAATGGGTGCAAGGTGCGATGCGGATCTCGAAGCCGCTGCACATCGAGCTCGAATACGCGCAGCAGATGATGGCGTGGCTGCTGTTCCTCGAAACGCCCGAGCGGATCGTCCAGCTCGGGCTCGGCACCGGCGCGCTCACCAAGTTCTCGCACCGCTTCCTGCCGCACGCGAAGGTCGAGGCCGTCGAACTGAACCCGGCCGTGATCGTCGCGGCGCGCACGATGTTCGCGCTGCCGCCCGATGACGCACGCCTCGTCGTGCATGAAGCCGATGCATGGGATTTCGTCAACGATCCGGCCAACCGCGGCACGACGGGCGCATTGCAGATCGACCTGTACGACGCGACCGCCCGCGGCCCGGTGCTCGACAGCGTCGCGTTCTACCGCGCGGTGCGCGGCTGCCTCGCCGACGCGGGCGTCGCGACGATCAACCTGTTCGGCGACCATCCGAGCTTCGTGCGCAACATGAAGCACCTGAACGCGGCGTTCGACCATCGCGTGATCGCGCTGCCGGAAGTGCACGACGGCAACCGGATCGCGATCGCGTTCTCGGGCCCCGCGCTCGACGTGTCGTTCGCGCAGCTGGAAGCCCGCGCGAAGCTGATCGAGGACACGCTGAAGCTCCCCGCGCGCAAGTGGGTGAAAGCTTTGAAAGAAACGACCGGCGCGCGCGAATCCTCGTTCGCGATCTGACGCTCATGCACCGGTCGCATGCCGGTGCAACCGCTTGACTGGGGGGGCGGATCACCTCGGGTTCGCCCCTGCTTGACCGCTCGCTCGCGGCTCCTATACTGGCGCGAAGCCAGGGGAGCCGCAGCTTACCCGTTTTGCCCCTCCTCTCGCCGCCGTACCCGCTTGACAAGATCGATAACCGGGAAAGATGAGGAGACGTCATGGCTCACGATGCCGACGCCAATCGGGCCGCCAAGCGCTGGCTCTGGCTGCTGGTGCTGCCGCTGATCGCGATGGTCTGGGTGCCTTCGTACAGCAAGATCGAACCGCAATGGTTGGGTTTTCCGTTTTTCTACTGGTACCAGTTGCTGTGGGTGTTCATTAGCGCGGTGATCACCGCGTTCGTGTATTTCAAGACCAAGCACGCATGGAAGGCAGGCGGCACGCAGGGAGGTGCGCGATGAATCTCGGCGCGACCTTCGTCTTCGTACTCCTGTTCATCGGTGTCACCATACTCGGTTTTCTCGCCGCGAACTGGCGGCGCGGCGATCTCGCCCACCTCGACGAATGGGGACTCGGCGGCCGCCGCTTCGGTACGATCGTCACGTGGTTCCTGCTCGGCGGCGACCTCTACACGGCCTACACGTTCGTCGCGGTGCCCGCGCTCGTGTTCGGCGCCGGCGCGATGGGCTTCTTCGCGTTGCCGTACACGATCCTGATCTACCCGTTCGCGTTCGTCGTGTTTCCGAAGCTGTGGAGCATCGCGAAGCGGCACGGCTACGTGACGGCCGCCGACTTCGTCAACGCGCGTTACGGCAGCCGGATGCTCGCGCTCGCGATCGCGGTGACGGGCATCCTCGCGACGATGCCGTACATCGCGCTGCAGCTCGTCGGCATCGAAGTCGTGATCGGCGCGCTGGGTTTCGACACGACCGGCTTCGTCGGCGACCTGCCGCTCATCATCGCGTTCGCGATTCTCGCCGCATACACCTACACGTCGGGGCTGCGCGCGCCCGCGATGATCGCGATCGTGAAGGACATCCTGATCTACATCACGATCGCGGCGGCGGTCATCGTGATCCCCGCGAAGCTCGGCGGCTTCAGCCACATCTTCGCGTCGGTGCCGCCGGCGAAGCTGCTGCTGAAAGCGCCCGATGCGACGAGCCTGAACGGCTACAGCGCGTATGCGACGCTCGCGATCGGCTCCGCGCTCGCGCTGTTTCTGTATCCGCACTCGGTCACGGCGATCCTGTCGTCGGCGTCGGGCAACTCGATCCGCCGCAACATGGCGATGCTGCCCGCGTATTCGTTCGTGCTCGGCCTGCTCGCGCTGCTCGGCTACATGGCGCTCGCGGCGGGCGTGAAGGACATGCCGCAGTACGCGCCGTACTTCAAGGCGTTCGGCCCGAACTTCGCGGTGCCCGCGCTGTTCCTCGAGTATTTCCCGTCGTGGTTCGTCGGCGTCGCGTTCGCGGCGATCGGCATCGGCGCGCTGGTGCCGGCGGCGATCATGTCGATCGCGGCCGCGAACCTGTACACGCGCAACATCCACCGCGAGTTCGTGAACCGCAACATGACGCACGACCAGGAGACGCACGTCGCGAAACTCGTGTCGCTGATCGTGAAGGTCGGCGCGGTCGCGTTCATCCTCGGGCTGCCGTTGACGTACGCGATCCAGTTGCAGCTGCTCGGTGGGATCTGGATCATCCAGACGCTGCCGGCGATCGTGCTCGGCCTGTACACGCGCGTGCTCGACCATCGCGGCCTGCTGGCCGGCTGGGCGGCAGGCATCGTGTGCGGCACGTGGATGGCGATTTCGCTGAAGCTGGCCAGCTCGATCTTCACGATCCACCTGTTCGGTCTCGCGATTCCCGGCTATGCGGCCGTGTGGTCGCTGGTCGTGAACCTGGTGGTGTCGGTGGCGGTGAGCGTGCTGGTGCGCATGATGGGCATGGCGCACGCGGAGGACCGCACGCGGCCGGAGGATTACCTCGACGTCGCCGAGGGCTGAACGCCTCCCGGCTGTTGCAATTTCGACACGGCGCCCGCGACGCAAATCGCGGGCGTTTTGCATGGTCCGCCGTGAACGCCCCGTGCGGCCGTGCTTCCGTTTCCGTTGATCTCCAAGCGATTCTAGGATAGTCGCGCCGCGGCGAAAATCGGTGGAAGACCGATTGGAAGCTGCGCTTCCTGTTTGCCAGTATTGCGTCCCGCCCGGCCACGCCGGGTGATTCGATCTCGACACGATTCGACTACATGAGGGATGCAATGATGAAGATTGGGATGCTGGTGCTTGGCCTGTGGTGCGCCGCGCTTGCCGGTTGCGTGAACGCGTACTACCGGTGAGGCGAACGATGAGAGTCCTGTTGATGTGGGTGCTCGTCGCCCCGATCCTGCTCGCCGGCTGCGCGAACATGTATTACCGGTGATGGTGGGCCCGATGAAAACGATCTTGCCGGCCGCGCTGCTGTGCGCGATGCTCGCCGGCTGCATTTCAGTCTACGGTCCAGGACAGCGGTACGCGGCGCGCGATGCGCCGCCGCAGCGGCAGGATACGTCCGACGGCGCGCACGGCGCCGACGATGCGTCGGGCATCGTAATCGGCAATCGCAAGTATGACGAAGTATGGACGGCCGTCGCGCAGTTCTACGCGGACCACAAGCTCGCCGTGCGCGTCAGCGATCGCGATGCGGGGCTCCTGGCCGCCGCCTATGCCGATTATCCGAACGCAGGGAATTTCCTGGATTGCTCCGAGCTGAAGCAGACGTCCAACGTGACACACACGCTGAAGGTGGTGACGCGCATCGACGACGCCACGCAAGGCGTGACCGTGTCGATCGACGTCGCGGGCACGGCCAGCGTGGTCGCGGCCGGCAAGCAGAAGAGCGCGCGCGTCGCGTGCCGCTCGAACGGCACGCTGGAGCGGGCGCTGGCGGAGGCGCTGCGCAAGTAGCGAGGCCGCCCGGATCACGGCGCTTGCGCGGCGGTCCGGGCGGCGCGCGTGCGTTACTGCCCCGCGCGTTTCGCGAGATCCTCGCGTTGCGAGAGATCTTCGACGTTGACCATCCAGTGCACGCCGAAACGATCCTTCGCCATGCCGAAGCCGAGCGCCCAGAACGTCTTGCCGAACGGCATCGTCACTTCGCCACCGTCGGCGAGCGCATTGAACAGCTTCTGGCCTTCTTCGACCGTCGCCGGGTTCAGCGACAGCGAATAACCCGAATGCGTGCCGCCCGGCTGGCTGCAGTCGCCGTCCGAGCACATGATCATCGAGTCGCCGATCGTGAAGCTCGCATGCATCACCTTGTCGCTCATTTCCGGCGACATCGGATAGTCGGGATTCGGCGGCGCGTCCTTGAAGTGCATCTTGAACATCGTCTTCGCGCCGAGCGCCTTTTCGTAGAACTGAAGGGCCTCTTCCGCGCGGCCGTAGAACGTCAGATACGGTTGGACCTGCATCGTTGTCTCCTGTTGGCCGGGCCGGCGTGTCGGTGCCGGCCCGGGTACTTCCAAGATTGACCGGGAAGAGCACGCCGGGATGCGGCCGGCGCACTCGTGACGTGGATTGTAGTGCGCGCGCTTGACGATGGAATGAAAAATAAAAACGGCCGCGAACACGGAGTTCGCGGCCGTTCGTCACGCTTGCTGACGGCTGTTGTCAGGCTTGCTGACAGTTCAACTGACAACCGTCACGTGCAGCACGGTTCAGCGCAGTGCATCGATCAGCTTCTCGAGCTTCACCGCGTCGGCGGCGAACACGCGGATGCCCTCGGCCAGTTTTTCCGTTGCCATCGCTTCGTCGTTCAACTGGAAGCGGAACGATGCCTCGTCGATGGCGACGCGCTCGGTCGGCTTGTCCTGCAGCGCGTCCGGCGACAGCTTGCGTGCCACCGTATCGTTGCTTTCCTGCAGCTTCTGCAGCAAATCGGGGCTGATCGTCAGCAGGTCGCAGCCCGCGAGCTCGGTGATCTGGCTCGTCGTGCGGAAGCTCGCGCCCATCACTTCGGTGTTGTAGCCGAACGTCTTGTAGTACGTGTAGATGCCTCGCACCGACTGCACGCCCGGATCGTTCGCACCACCGTTCTTCGCTTCATCCCAGTCGGCCCCCGCCTGCTTCTTGTACCAGTCGTAGATGCGGCCGACGAACGGCGAGATCAGTTGCGCGCCGGCTTCCGCGCATGCGGCGGCCTGGACGAGCGAGAAAAGCAGGGTCATGTTGCACTTGATCCCTTCTTTCTGCAGCACCTCGGCCGCGCGAATGCCTTCCCACGTCGACGCGAGCTTGATCAGGATGCGCTCGCGGCCGATGCCGGCGGCTTCGTAAAGCTTGATGAGCTCGCGACCCTTGTCGATCGAGCGCTGCGTGTCGAACGACAGGCGCGCATCGACCTCGGTCGACACGCGGCCCGGGATCAGCTTCAGGATCTCGGTGCCGAATGCGATCAGCAGGCGGTCGATGATGAAATCGGTGCTTTCGTTGCGATGATCGCGGACGGTTTTCTCGAGGATCGGCTTGTACGCGTCCTTCTGGACGGCCTTCAGGATCAGCGACGGGTTCGTGGTCGCGTCCTGCGGCTTGTATTGCGCAAGCTGCTGGAAATCGCCCGTGTCGGCGACGACGGTCGTATATTGCTTCAGCTGGTCGAGTGCGGTAGTCATGGCGATTCGGGAGGAGGGCGCAAGGCGCCGGGGTTCTCACGGGCCGCGCGAGCGCGGCAGCGAAGCGAGGCGGCGCCCGGGCGCCACCTCCGATCCGCTATTCTAGGCCCGAATCGCGTCGTGCACGTTTCGGCGTGCCGTTTGCGGTGCGGGGCCGCGCCATGCGGCGCTACGCGGGGCGCCGCGCGTTCAGGATCACCTGCGTGACGATCCCCGCGACGAGCCCCCAGAACGCCGAGCCGATCGACAGCAGCGTGAGGCCCGACGCGGTGACCATGAACGTGACGAGCGCGGCTTCGCGCTGCTTCACGTCCTGCATCGCATTTGCGAGCCCGCTCATGATCGAGCCGAACAGCGCGAGCGCGGCGACCGACACGACGAGCGCCTTCGGCAGCGCCGCGAACAGCGCCGCGATCGTCGCACCGAAGATCCCGGCGACCAGGTAGAACGTGCCGCACCACACGGCGGCCGTGTAGCGCTTCGCGTGATCCTCGTGCGCTTCGGGGCCGGTGCAGATCGCGGCGGTGATCGCCGCGAGGTTCACGCCGTGCGAGCCGAACGGCGCGAGCAGCAGCGATGCGAGACCCGTGGTCGCGATGAGCGGCGACGACGGCGTCGAATAACCGTCCGCGCGCAGCACGGCGATGCCGGGCACGTTCTGCGATGCCATCGCGACGACGAACAGCGGAATGCCGATGCTGACGATCGATGCGATCGAGAACGCGGGCATCGTGAACACGGGCTGCGCGAGCGCGATGTGGAAGCGGCTGAAGTCGAGCAGGCCGAGACCGCCGGCCACCGCAGTGCCGACGATCAGCGTCGTGACGATCGCGTAACGCGGCGCGAGTCGCTTGACGATCAGGTAGGTGAAGAACATCGCGAGCACGAGCGCGGTCTGGAACTGCGCGGCGCGGAAGATCTCGATGCCGATCTCGAACAGGATGCCCGCGAGCAAGGCGGCCGCGATGCCGGCCGGAATGCGCCGCATCAGCGTGTCGAACAGCCCGCTCACGCCGACCGCGGTCAGCAGCAGCGCGCACACGACGAACGCGCCGATGGCCTCGGGGTACGGCACGCCGGGCAGCGACGCGATCAGCAGCGCGGCGCCGGGCGTCGACCATGCGACCACGACAGGCGCGCGAAAGCGCAGCGACAGGCCGATCGTCGTCAGCGCCATGCCGATCGACAGCGCCCAGATCCACGACGAGATTTGCGCGTCGGTCAGGTGCGCGGCGCGGCCGGCCTGAAACATCAGCACGAGCGAGCTCGTGTAGCCCGTCATCATCGCGACGAAGCCGGCGACGAGCGCGGAAACGGACGTGTCGGTGAAAAAGCGGCGGCCGCCGGCGCGGCCAGCGCTCGCGGTGGGCGAAGGGTTCATGCTATCTCCGGGGGGAGGCCGCTCTGACGCGGCCTTCGTGTCTGCAGGGCGGGTTCGTTATTTGCTGAGTGCGCGCATCGCGGTTTCGAGGCCCGCGAGCGTGAGCGGATACATGCGCTGGCCGAGCAGGTCGCGGATCACCGCGACCGATTGCCGGTACTCCCATAGCCGCTCGGGCTCGGGGTTCAGCCAGGCATGGTGGGGGAACTGGTCCGCGAGGCGGCGCAGCCAGACGGCGCCGGCTTCCGGGTTGTTGTATTCGACCGAGCCGCCGGGCTGCAGCACCTCGTACGGGCTCATCGTCGCGTCGCCGACGAAGATCAGCTTGTAGTCGGGCGTGAACTTGTGCAGCACGTCCCACGTCGCGGTGCGCTCCGAGTGACGACGGCGGTTGTTCTTCCACAGGTGGTCGTACACGCAGTTGTGGAAGTAGTAGAACTCCAGGTGCTTGAATTCGGCCTTCGCGGCCGAGAACAGCTCTTCGGTGCGCTTGATATGGTCGTCCATCGAGCCGCCGACGTCGAGCAGCATCAGCACCTTCACGTTGTTGTGACGCTCGGGCACCATCCGCAAGTCGAGCCAGCCGGCGTTCGCGGCCGTGCTGCGGATCGTGCCGGGCAGGTCGAGCTCCTCGGCCGCGCCTTCGCGCGCGAAGCGGCGCAGGCGCCGCAACGCGACCTTGATGTTGCGCGTGCCGATTTCGACCGAATCGTCGTAGTCACGGTACGCGCGCGCCTCCCACACCTTGACGGCGGTACGGTTGCCGTTCGACGGGCCGCCGATGCGCACGCCTTCCGGGTTGTAGCCGCCGTGCCCGAACGGCGACGTGCCGCCGGTGCCGATCCACTTGTTGCCGCCTTCGTGGCGTTCCTTCTGCTCGTCGAGCAGTTCCTTCAGGCGCTCCATCAGCTTGTCGAGCCCGCCCATCGCTTCGATCTGCGCCTTTTCCTCCGGCGACAGCTCGCGCTCGAGGCGCTTCTCGAGCCAGTCGAGCGGGATGTCGAACGCTTCGGACGGCAGCACGGACACGCCGTGGAAATACGCGCCGAACGCCTGGTCGAACTTGTCGAAGTACTGCTCGTCCTTGACGAGCGTCATCCGTGCGAGGAAGTAGAACGCGTCGATCGACGGCGAGATCAGGCCAGCCTTCAGCGATTCGAGCAGCGTCAGGTATTCCTTCACCGAGACGGGCAGCTTGGCTGCGCGCAGCGCGTAGAAGAAATTGAGCAGCATGGCCGGGCCTTCGCGGGTGGGTTACCGGTTGTGCCGGTTCATGTAGACGAGCCGCTCGAGCAGGCTCAGATCCTGCTCGTTCTTCAGCAGCGCGCCCGCGAGCGGCGGCACGATCTGCTTCGCGTCGGCGCCGCGCAGCGCGTCGGCCGGGATGTTCTCGGCGAGCAGCAGCTTGAGCCAGTCGAGGAGTTCGGACGTCGACGGCTTCTTCTTCAGCCCCGACACGCCGCGCAATTCGAAGAAACTTTGCAGCGCCGCCTGCAGCAATTCTTCGCGGATGTTCGGAAAGTGGACCGCGACGATCTTCTGCATCGTCGACGGATCGGGAAACTGGATGTAGTGGAAGAAGCAGCGGCGCAGGAACGCGTCGGGCAGTTCCTTCTCGTTGTTCGACGTGATGATCACGAGCGGGCGGTGCTTCGCGCGTACCGTCTCGCGCGTCTCGTACACGTGGAATTCCATCCGGTCGAGCTCGCGCAGCAGGTCGTTCGGGAATTCGATGTCGGCCTTGTCGATCTCGTCGATCAGCAGCACGCTCGGGTGCTCGGCGTCGAACGCCTGCCACAGCACGCCCTTGACGATGTAGTTCGAGATGTCCTTCACGCGTTCGTCGCCGAGCTGCGAGTCGCGCAGCCGCGATACCGCGTCGTATTCGTACAGGCCCTGCTGCGCCTTCGTCGTCGACTTGATGTGCCACTGCAACAGCGGCATGTCGAGCGCGGCCGCCACTTCCTCGGCGAGCATGGTCTTGCCGGTGCCGGGCTCGCCCTTGATCAGCAGCGGGCGTTGCAGCGTCAGCGCGGCGTTGACCGCGAGCTTCAGGTCGTCGGTGGCGACGTAGTGCGAGGATCCTTCGAAACGCATGGCGGCGCTCTTTCCTGGTCGCAAAAAAACCCAGTATAAGTCAGAAGGGCTGTCCGGTTGGCCCGGGGCCGCGTATCGTTGCGGGGTTGCGGCGGGGCCGGACTGGGGCGCCATATGGACGCGTTCCCCGCCGACGCGGTACAATCTGGCCGTTTTTTTTGGCCTGCGTGGCGATCCGATAAGCAAAACGGCGCGGGCCGTTGCCGCTTCGGCGCCAGTTTCCCCTCAAGCTAGGTTACAAGAGCTATGAACAAATTCGTCGGCAAACACGTCGTTGTCGCAGCGCTCGTGGCGCTCGCGGGCAGCGCGCAGGCGGCCGGTGTGGTCGGCAACCCGAAGGACGGGGCGAGCAAGGCCGCCATGTGCATCGGTTGCCACGGCATCCAGGATTACCGCGCGGCGTACCCGGAGGTCTACCGGGTGCCGGTCCTCGGCGGCCAGAACCAGCAATACCTCGAGAACGCGCTGAAGGCCTACCGCAAGAAGGATCGCCACTTCCCGTCGATGAATGCGATCGCCGGTTCGCTGACGGACCAGGACATCGCGGATCTGGCGGCTTACTACGCCGCCCAGAAGGCCGACACGAAGGACAATCCCTACAAGTAAAGCGCGCGCCGCCGATCTGACCGGCGGGACAGGAGCATTCATGAATAACGCATTCAAGACGGCGGCGGTTGCACTGGCGGCCGGCCTCGCGATCGGTACCGCGCATGCGGCGGACACCACGAAGGGCAAGGAGCTGGTCGAGTCGCACAATTGCGCGGCCTGCCACGGCGCGCAGCTGAACAAGCCGATCAACGCAGAGTATCCGCGCCTCGCCGGCCAGCACGCCGACTACCTCGTGTGGGCGATGCGCCAGTACCAGATGGGGCTGACGAACCCGCTGCTCGGTCGCAATAACGCGATCATGCAGGCGCAGGTGCAGAACCTGTCGGTCAACGACATGAAGGACATCGCGGCCTACATCGAGTCGCTGAAAGAGACCGATCTCGTCTTCAAGAAGTAAGCGCATCGGACCTTCCTGGTCCGTGCAGCCAGAGTACCCCGCCGCGGCGGGGTATTTTTTTGTCCGCGGCGCTCAGTCGCGCGACGCGCGGCGCAGGATGCGCTGCAGGTACGCGTCCGTATCGGGCGGCGTGCCGGTGCGCTGCGCTTCCCAGATCGTCTCGCCGAGGCATTCCATGATCATGTGCTGCGCCTCGTGGGTCGAATCGAGCTTCGCGGCCAGCTTGTCGTGCGCGGCGCGGATGCCGGGCGGCTGGTCGATCGACAACTGCTCGCTGATCGCGAGGTGCATCGACAGGTGCAGGAACGGGTTCGTGCGGCCTTCCTCGGGCGTGTAGTTGCGCGCGGCGGCGCCGTCGGCGTCCGCGAGGTCGTCGTGGTATTCGGGATGCTCGACGATCCAGTCGGCTGCCATCGCTTCCAGCGGCGTCAGGATCTCGCCTGCGCGTTGCTTGCGCCAGGTCTCGGTGAAAAAGCGACGGACTTCGTCGCGACTCGGATTGAACATGGTGGGGATGCGTCGTGATTCGGGCGGCGTCATGCCGCGTCGCGCATTGTACGCCGGGTCGGCGCACGGCGCTGGCGGCGGGCGGCGCGCGGGCGGGGTGCGCACCGTGGCATAGCGCGGGCGACGTCAACTGGAGTCGGCCGGCGCGGGCCGCGGCGCGGCGCAACGGGTAAGCGCGGGCTAGGCTGCCGGCCACCGGGCCGTTAAACTCCGACGATTCCCGTCGTCGCGCTCACACCGTTCCGTCATGTCCGCCACCGTCCGCTCATCGTCCGCCGCGCTGCAGGGCGCGCTCTATGTCGCGCTGTCCGCCGCCGCATTCGGCGCGATGGCGATCTTCGGTCGTTATGCGTATGCGGCCGGCGTCGACGTGCTCGGGCTGCTCATCGTGCGCTTCGCGATCGGCGGCGCGGTCCTTGCCGCGATCGCCCGGCACCGCCGCGTCGCATGGCCGCGCGGCCGCGCGCTCACGCCGCTCGTGGCGATGGGCGCGCTCGGCTACGTCGGGCAGTCGTTTTGCTATTTCAGCGCGCTCCAGCATGCGCAGGCGAGCCTCGTCGCGCTGCTGCTGTACCTGTATCCGGCCTTCGTCACGCTGTTGGCCGCGTGGTGGCTCGGCGAGCGCCTCACGCGCGCGAAGGCGGTCGCGCTCGTGCTCTGTGTCGCGGGCTCCGCGCTGATGGTCGGCGGCGGCCACGGCGAGCCGCTCGGCATCGCGCTCGCACTGGCCGCCGCGGTGATCTATTCGCTGTACATCGTCGGCGGCACGAAGGCGACGCGCGGCGTCGATCCGCTCGCGACCACCGCGATCATCTGCCTGTCGGCGACCGCGACGCTCGTCGCGATCGCGATCGTGCGGACCACGGCGTTCGGCGCGCCGCCGCGCTGGCCGGAGACGGGCGCCGGCTGGGCGTCGATGCTCGCGATCGCGCTGGTGTCGACGGTCGCAGCGATGCTCGCGTTCTTCGCCGGGCTCGAGCGGCTGGGGGCCGCGCGCACGTCGATGCTGTCGACGCTCGAACCGGTCGTGACGGTCGCGCTCGCGGCGCTGCTGTTCGGCGAGGCGCTGTCGCCGTTGCAGTGGGTCGGCGGCGTCGCGATCCTCGCGGCCGTGCTGGCGCTCGTGCGTGCGGGCGGCGCGGCGGCCGACGACGCGACGGCGACGTCCAACGCATAAGCAGGGAAACGGGGAAAGTCGTGGGGGCCGCAACGGCGCTCCCGGGTCGTGCCCGCGCGCCGCGCACGGCTCGGGCGGCCGCTTGCGGCGCGTCAGCCGCGGCCGGCGGTCACTCGTTCGGCGGTGGTGTCTTCGGCCGGAATTCGCACAGCGGCTCGATCGCGCAGTGCCAGCATTCGGGCTTGCGGGCCTTGCACACGTAGCGACCGTGCAGAATCAGCCAGTGATGTGCGTCCTGCAGGAATTCCTTCGGCGTGAACTTCTCGAGCGCGGCCTCGACGGCTCGCACGTCCTTGCCCGGCGCGAGCCCCGTGCGGTTCGCGACGCGGAAGATATGCGTGTCGACCGCGATCGTCGGCTGGCCGAACGCGGTGTTCAGCACGACGTTCGCGGTCTTGCGGCCGACGCCCGGCAGGCTCTCGAGCGCGTCGCGATCGGCCGGCACTTCGCCGTCGTAGCGCTCGAGCAGGATGTTGCACGCCGCGATCACGTTCTTCGCCTTGGTGCGGTAGAGGCCGATCGTCTTGATGTAGTCGGCGACGCCTTCTTCACCGAGCGCGACGATTTGTCGCGGGGTGTTCGCGACCGGGAACATCTTGCGCATCGCCTTGTTGACCGACACGTCGGTTGCCTGCGCGGACAACATCACCGCGATCAGCAACTCGAACGGCGTCGTGTATTCGAGCTCGGTCGTCGGATGCGGATTGAGGCTCTGCAGCGTTTCGTAGATCGCGCGTCGTTTGGAGGCGTTCATGGACGGTTCTTGTCGGGCGGCGCGGTCGGGCCGTTCCGGTCGTCGTTGTTCGGATCGTCGTGGTCGTCGTGGTCGTCACGGGTGTCCGCAGCCTCGGTGTCGCGCTGCGCCTGCTGTTCGGCGAGCCGCTTGCGGCGGGCTTCGGCCGCGTCGATCTGCGCCTGCACGGCCGCGCTCACGCCTTCGGTGTTCTTCGGTCCGGCACCTCGTTCGGACAGTTCTTCCTTCTTCTTGCGTGCGCGTTCGAGCGCGGCGGCGATGATCGCGCGTTTCCTGGCGTCGGCATCGTCGGCCGGGGCGGCGCCCGGTGCGCCAGGCTGTGCCGCGGCCGGCGCAGCCTTGGCCGCACCGGCACTGGCCGCGCGGCGGGCGGCGGCACGCGCTTCGGCGGCCTCCCGTTCGCGACGCTGGCGGGCGAGCCGGCGGTCGTGGCGTTCGCGCGCGGCGTCCGCCTGTTCCTGCGACCACGCGTCCCAGCCGGTGCGCTCGTCGGTCACGGGGACCATCGCGATGCAGTCGACCGGGCAGGGCGGCACGCACAGGTCGCAGCCGGTGCACAGCGATTCGACGATCGTGTGCATCTGTTTCGGTGCGCCGACGATCGCGTCGACCGGGCATGCCTGCATGCACAGCGTGCAGCCGATGCACAGGCTTTCGTCGATGAACGCGACGGCGCGCGGATGCTCGGTGCCGTTGACGGGGTTCAGCGGGATCACGGGCTTGCCGAGCAGGTTCGCGAGGCGTGCGATGCCTTCGGCGCCGCCGGGCGGGCACTGGTTGTAGTTCGCGTTGCCGGCGGCGATCGCGTCCGCGTACGGACGGCAGCCGTCATAGCCGCACTTCGTGCATTGCGTCTGGGGAAGCAGATCTTCGATGCGATCTGCGAGGGTCTTGGAATCGGTCACGGTGACAACGGGCGCAGCAGCGCCGAATGGCTCTCGGCCGCGTCTGGCGCGGCCGGAAAGGTTTGCCAAACCTCGATTATCGCCGATTTCCCGCATTGCGCTGGACGCTGTCTGTGCGCATAATCGAACCGCTTTTTTGCAGGGGCTCAGCAGGAGGGCGGCCGCACGCGGTGCGCTCGTTCCAGGGCAGCCGGCGCCGAGGCGGTGGGGGTGCCGGTCCGGATCACGCGGCTCACATAGCAAAACGCCACCATGAATCAGCCAAAAATCAAAAGAGATCCTGAAGGTACCCGCCGCCGCATCCTGATGGCGGCAGCCGAAGAGTTCGCGAGTGGAGGGCTGTTCGGCGCGCGCGTCGACCAGATCGCGCGCCGGGCCGAAACCAACGAGCGCATGCTCTATTACTATTTCGGCAGCAAGGAGCAGTTGTTTACGGCCGTGCTCGAACACGCGTTCTCCGCGCTGACCGAGGCCGAGCGCGTGCTCGATCTCGACGGCGTCG
Source organism: Burkholderia diffusa (assembly GCF_902499115.1). Classification (GTDB taxonomy): domain Bacteria; phylum Pseudomonadota; class Gammaproteobacteria; order Burkholderiales; family Burkholderiaceae; genus Burkholderia; species Burkholderia diffusa. The sequence goes on along the minus strand of NZ_CABVPN010000016.1, from coordinate 107,736 downwards.
CGCCCGTCGAGGCCGTGACAAGGCTCGCGCATTTCGTGTGGGATTACTACCGCGATCATCCGGAGCTGCTGCGGCTCATCAACAATGAGAACCTGCACGAAGCGCGCTACCTGCACAAGTCGACGCGAATCCGCGAGATGATGTCGCCGATCGTCGCGAAGCTCGGCAACGTGCTGATGCGCGGCCAGAAGGCTGGGCTGTTCCGCAGCGACGTCGATCCGCTGCGCTTCTACGTGACGCTGTCGGGGCTCGGCTACTACATCGTGTCGAACCGTTTCACGCTGGCCGCGACACTCGGCCGCGACTTCAGCGAAGCCGACGAGCGCGCGGAGATGGTCAGGATGAACACCGAGGTGCTGCTCGCGTACCTGTTGCGACGCTGAGCCCGCGCGCCGATGAGCGGCTCACCGTTGGCCGCCGGATAAAAAAACGCCGCCGTGCGCAAGCAACGGCGGCGTTTTTGCGTCGGAACGCGGCGCGTCAGGCGGCCTTGCGCGCGCGAACGGTTTTGGCGCGTGTGCCGCCCGCGCGTTTCGCGGCCGGTGCGGCCGGTGCGGCCTTCGCGGTTGCCGTCTTGGCGGGCGCAACCGTGACGGCCGGCGCCTTCGCGCGCGCGCGCTTCGGGGCGGTCGCGCGCACCGTCACCTCGGGTTGCGGCTTGCCGGCCGGCACGGCGGTGAGGGTCGTCGCTGCCGGTGCTTCGGCGGGCACCTTGGCCGCGCCGTTCTTCGGTTCCGGCGCATGCTCGCGGATGAAATCGCGCAGCTGCGGGTAAATGATCGTGCGCCAGCGGCGGCCCGAGAAGATCCCGTAGTGACCGCACTTCTCGGCGGTCAGGCTGCGGCGATCGTCCTGCGGGATGCCCGTGCACAGCTCGTGCGCGACGTGCGTCTGGCCGCTGCCCGAGATGTCGTCGAGTTCGCCCTCGATCGTCATCAGCGCGGTGTGCTTGATGTCCTGCGGACGCACGCGCTCGCCTTCGACATCCCACGTGCCTTCCGCGAGCCGGAATTCCTGGAACACGACGCGGATCGTCTCGAGGTAATACTCGGCCGCCATGTCGAGCACCGCGTTGTACTCGTCGTAGAAGCGGCGGTGTGCCTCGGCGTCATCCTCGTCGCCGCGCAGCAGGCTCTGGTAGAAGTCCCAGTGCGACTGCGCGTGACGTTCCGGATTCATCGCGACGAAGCCCGTGTGCTGCAGGAAGCCCGGGTACACCTGGCGGCCTTCGCCCGGATAGTTCGCGGGCACCGTGTGGATCACGTTGTTCTCGAACCACGCGGTCGAGTGCTGCGTCGCGAGCGAATTGACCGACGTCGGGCTGCGGCGCGCGTCGATCGGGCCGCCCATCATCGTCATCGTGAGCGGCGTGTCCTCGCCGCGGCTCGCCATCAGCGAGATTGCCGCGAGCACCGGCACGGTCGGCTGGCACACGGAAATCACGTGCAGGTTGCGCGCGCCGATGTGGCGGATGAATTCCTGGATGTACGCGATGTAGTCGTGCAGGTGGAACGGGCCGACCTCGACCGGCACCATCCGCGCGTCGATCCAGTCGGTGATGTACACCTTGTGATCCTGCAGCAGCGTGCGCACGGTGTCGCGCAGCAGCGTCGAGTGGTGGCCCGACAGCGGCGCGCAGACCAGCACGACCGGCTCGTCCTTCAACTGCGTGACGGCATCGGCGTCGTCCGAATAGCGTTTGAAGCGCAGCAGCCGGCAGAACGGCTTCTCGACGATCGTCTGCTCAACGATCGGGATGTTGTGGCCGTCCTTGACGATCTGATGAATGTTGAATTCGGGCTTCTCGTAATCCTTGCCGAGCCGGTACATGAGCTCGTACGCGGCGGCCATCCGCGTCGCGCCGGGCATCAGCGAGAACGGGCTGGACGGATTGGCGAACGACTTGGATGCGGCCTGGGCCCAGGCCGTGAGCGGGCTCAACATCGCCCGCTGGAATTCGTGCAGTTGGTAAAGCATGCAGACTACTCCCGCGTGGGGGACGGTGCGCAAGGGCGGCGTGGGGCGTCGCGGCGTGCCGTGTGGGTCGGCGACCGGCCATGTTGCAGTGCGGCCGGACAATCGAATCGATCATATCGGACAACGATGGGTGGTGCAATGCAACATTTCCCCGATTTTTCATCAAACTGTTGCGAATTGACGATCTCTGAAGAAGCCGTTCCGCCCCCGGTCAGCGCCCCGTCGCCACGGCCGGCGCGGGCTGGCCGGCCGCGCGCGCCATGGCGTCCTCGTGGTGCATCAGGTTCATCGCGGTGTGCACCAGCGCAACGTGCGAGAACGCCTGCGGGAAGTTGCCGACGAGCCGGCCCTCGACCGGGTCGTATTCCTCGGCGAGCAGCCCGAGGTCGTTGGACAGCGCGAGCAGCCGGCTGAAGAGCCGGTGCGCGTCGTCGATCCGGCCGAGCAGCGCGTAGTTGTCGACCAGCCAGAAACTGCAAGCGAGAAACGTGCCTTCGCCGGGCGGCAGGCCGTCGTCGTACTCCGTCGTTCGGTAGCGCATCACGAGGCCGTCGTGCAGCAATTCCCGCTCGATCGCGTCGACCGTGCCGACGATGCGCGGGTCCTCCGGCGGCAGGAAGCCGAGCAGCGGCATCAGCAGCACGCTCGCGTCGAGCTCGTCGCTGCCATAGCTCTGCGTAAACGCCCGTTTGCCTTCGTGCCATGCGTTGTCGCAGACGTCGGCGTGGATCCGGTCGCGCAGCGCGCGCCAGCGGTCGAGCGACGCGGGCAGCCGGAACATCTCCGCCGACTTGATCGCGCGGTCGAACGCGACCCACGCCATCACCTTCGAGAACGTGAAATGGCGGCGGCCGCCGCGCGTTTCCCAGATGCCCTCGTCGGGCTCCTGCCAGATCTTCTCGAGATGATCGAGCAGCGAACACTGGACGGACCACACCGTGTCGTCGGCCTGCAGGCCGCCCACGCGCGCGAGGTGCAGCGCGGCCATCACTTCGCCGAACACGTCGAGCTGGAGCTGGTTCGCCGCGCCGTTGCCGACGCGCACCGGTTTCGAGTCCTGGTAGCCGGGCAGCCAGTCGAGCTCGATTTCCGGCAGCCGGCGCTCACCCGCGATCCCGTACATGATCTGGATTTGTTCGGGCGAGCCGGCCATCACGCGGCCGAGCCATGTGCGCCAGGCGCGCGCCTCGTCGTAGTAGCCGCCGCGCATCAGCGCGAGCAGCGTGATCGTCGCGTCGCGCAGCCAGCAGTAGCGGTAGTCCCAGTTGCGGTTGCCGCCGATCTTCTCCGGCAGCGACGTGGTGGGCGCCGCGACGATCCCGCCGGTCGGCTCGTACGCGAGTGCCTTCAGCGTGATCAGCGAGCGGCGCACGGCGGCCGCGTAGCGACCCTGCACCTGGCAGCGGCCCGACCATTCGAGCCAGTAGTTCTCGGTGCGGGCGAGCATCGACAGCGGATCGCGCGCGGGCGGCAACCGCAGGTGCGACGCCGCGTAGCTGAGCGAAAACGGCACGCGTTCGTCGGCGCTCACCGTGAATTCCGCGAGCGTATGGAGGTTCTTGCCCGTGAGCGGCACGGGCGTGCGCAGCACGACGGTATCGGGGCCGGCGATCGCCTTCATGCCGTCCTCGCGCGTCAGCTGCGTGACCCACGGGACGGAGAAACCGTAGTCGAAGCGCAACACCAGTTCCATGCGCATCTTCATCGTGCCGTGGCGGCCGACGACGATCCGCACCAGTTCGGACCAGCCGTTGCCGGGCGGCATGAAGTCGATCACGGTGACGGCGCCGTCGGCGCTTTCGTAGTCGGTTTCGAGGATCAGCGTATCGCCGCGATAGCGGCGCGTCGTGTGCGTGATCGCGGCGTCGGCGGCCGGCGCGAGCAGCCAGCGGCCGTGCTCGGGCGTGCCGACCAGCGCCGCGAAACAGGCGCCCGAATCGAAGCGGGGCCAGCACAGCCAGTCGACGGAGCCGTCTTTCGAGATCAGCGCGGCGGTGTGGCCGTCGCCGACGAGGGCGTAGTCTTCGATCAGGGCGGGCATGGGCAAGCGGTCCTTGAGTATTCGAGTTCACTATGCAGGCTGCGGCGCCCGGGCTTCACCTGCCGGCGTCGCGCCCCGTATACTCGGCTCGGCGGCGGAGCGCATGAACGGCCGGCGTTTCGTCCTATCTCAACACTTGAAGCGACTCGATGCAAGGAGGATTCAATGCCCAGCCGTTTACGCGAGCGTGACGCACGCGCTTCGACACGAGGGTTCCCGCTTAGGCTCGCTCACTGGATGAAAGGTTTCGCGATCGTGCTGTCCTTGTCCGCAACCCAGGCATTCGCTCAACAATCGCCGGCGCCGGCCGACGGCGTCTACAACCTGCTGGTGGGCACCTATACGGGGCACGGCAGCGACGGGATCTACGTATACCGCTTCGATACGAAAACGGGCAGCGTCGCGCCCGTGTCGTCGGCGAAGACCGTGAACCCGTCGTACCTGTTGCCTAGCCGCGACGGTCGCACCGTCTACGCGGTCAATGAACTGCCCGGCGACAACGGGCCGGCCACGCAGCGCGGCGGCATCAGCGCGTTCAGCTTCGATCCGAAGACAGGCGCCCTCACGTTCGTCGACCGCGTGTCGTCGGAAGGGAACGATCCCTGCTATCTCGCGCTGTCACCGGACGGCAAGTACCTCGTCACGGCCAACTACTCGGTCGCGGCCGATCCGGGCGGCAGTTTCGCCGTGTTCCCGGTCCGCGACGGCGGTGCGGTCGGCCCGGCCGTGCTGACGGTGCATCATGAAGGCACGGGGCCCGTGAAGGGGCGCCAGGACGGCGCGCACGTGCACTCGACGGTGTTCTCGCCCGACGGCCGTTACCTGTTCGTGCAGGATCTCGGCGCGGACAAGATCTACGGCTACCGCTACACGGTGGACGGCAGCCGCGGGCTGATCAGCCCGACCGACACGCGCTACACGCCGGTGAAGGCCGGCTCGGGCCCGCGTCACATGGTGTTCAGTGACGACGGCCGGTTCGCGTACGTGACGAGCGAGCTCAACGCAGCGGTCGAGGTGTTCGGCTACCACGACGGCAAGCTGACGCCGGTCGAGACGCTGCCGATGACGGTGCCGGGCTTCAAGGGCAAGGTCGGCGGCGGTGCGATCCATCTGTCGCCGGACGGCCGCTTCCTGTACGCGAGCAACCGGGGCGACGTGAACGACATCGTGATCTACGCGGTGAACAAGGCCGACGGCCGGTTGAAGACCGTCGGCCGCCAGTCGAGCCTCGGCAAGACGCCGCGCGAATTCCTGATCGATCCGACCGGCAAGTGGCTGATCGTCGGCAACCAGGACAGCGACACGTTCTACGTATTCAGTCGCGACGTCGAAACGGGGCAGCTCGGCCCGAATCCGCAGAAGGTGGCGGTCGGCAGCCCGGTCGACTTCAAGCTGGTGCCGGTGGCGCAATAAATGCAGAAAGGGCGCTGCCTCGGCAGCGCCCTTTTTCGTTCGGGCGGCCGCTTGCGCGGGGTGCCCGTATCGGTCGTTGTCGGCCGCGCGGCCGCCGTGCTCAGTCGGCCGCGGCTGGCACGAGCACCTCGCGGCTGCCGTTGATGCCCATCGGTGACACGAGTCCGGCCGCTTCCATCTGCTCGACGAGTCGCGCGGCGCGGTTGTAGCCGATGCGCAACTGGCGCTGCACCGACGAGATCGACGCGCGCCGCGTGCGCACGACGAACGCGACCGCTTCGTCGTACAGCGGATCGGCTTCCGCATCCGGCGCGTCGCCGAACAGGTCCTGCGTCGCGCCGTCGGCCGCCGGGCCGTCGAGAATCCCTTCCTCGTACTGCGGCTCGCCGAACTGCTTCAGGTATTCGACGACCCGGTGCACTTCCTCGTCTGCGACGAACGCGCCGTGCACGCGCTGCGGGTAGCCCGTGCCTGGCGGCAGGAACAGCATGTCGCCCTGGCCGAGCAGCGATTCGGCGCCCATCTGGTCGAGGATCGTGCGCGAGTCGATCTTCGACGACACCTGGAACGCGACGCGGGTCGGGATGTTCGCCTTGATGAGGCCGGTGATCACGTCGACGGACGGGCGCTGGGTCGCGAGGATCAGGTGGATGCCGGCCGCGCGCGCCTTCTGCGCGAGGCGGGCGATCAACTCCTCGATCTTCTTGCCGGCGACCATCATCAGGTCGGCCAGCTCGTCGATCACGACGACGATCAGCGGCAGCTTCGACAGCGGCTCGGGATCCTCGGGCGTCAGCGAGAACGGGTTGCCGATCTTCTTTTCCTTCGCCTCCGCGTCGCGGATCTTCTGGTTGAAGCCCGCGAGGTTGCGCACGCCGACGGCCGACATCAGTCGGTAGCGCTTCTCCATTTCACCGACGCACCAGTTCAGCGCGTTCGCCGCGAGCTTCATGTCGGTGACGACCGGCGCCAGCAGGTGCGGGATGCCTTCGTAGACCGACAGTTCGAGCATCTTCGGGTCGATCATGATGAGCCGCACGTCCTCGGGCGTCGCCTTGTACAGCAGCGACAGGATCATCGCGTTGATCGCGACCGACTTGCCCGAACCCGTCGTGCCGGCGACCAGCATGTGCGGCGCCTTCGCGAGATCGGTGACGACCGGGTGGCCGGTGATGTCCTTGCCCATCGCGATCGTCAACTGCGATGCCGAATGCTGGTACTGGCGCGATTCGAGGATTTCCGACAGGCGGATCATCTGGCGTTTCGCGTTCGGCAGCTCAAGGCCCATGCAGGTCTTGCCGGGAATCGTCTCGACGACGCGGATCGACGTGAGGCCGAGGCCGCGCGACAGGTCCTTCATCAGGCCGACGATCTGGCTGCCGCGCACGCCGAGTGCGGGTTCGATCTCGAAGCGCGTGATCACCGGGCCCGCCGATGCGCCGACCACGGTCACCGGCACCTTGAACTCCTGCAGGCGTTGCTCGATGACCTGGGCGGTCTGCGCGAGGTGTTCCTCGGTGATCGTTTCGACGTCGTCGGAGGCAGGCTCAAGCAGGTCGAGCGTCGGCAGTTCGACGTTGAACGATGCGGGTGCGTGGAATTCGAACGCGTTCGGGCGCGGCTGGCGCGCGGGTGCGGCCGATGCGTCCGGGGCCGGGACGCTCGATTCCGCCGGAGCCGGCGGCACGGTGGTCCCGGAAAGCGTTGCGTCCGGAGGCGGTGCGGTCGTGACGGCCGGGATGGCGGTGCCGGTTGCCGCAGGCGTCGCGCCGGCGCCGGGCATGGACCAGCTCGCCGATGCAGCCGCGGGAGCCAGCGGGGTGGTGAACGACTGGGCCTGCGGCGCCGGAGCGGACGCGATGGCGTGCGCCGGTGTCGCCGTGTCGATGGATTCGCCCGGTGCGGAGAAGGTTGGCATTGCCGACACAGGCGCCGTCGCGTAAGTCGGGGACGCGGCCGATGCCGTCGCGGCGGTGGTCGTGGCGAAGGAGGCCGGCGCGCTACCCGACGCCGCAGGCACGCCGCCGAACGCGGCGGGCGCAGCGGCACCGATCGTGCTCGTTTGGGCGAGCGCGCCGGAAGACGGCGCCGGGACGACCGACGGGGAAGGCGCGATGCCGGGTGCTGAGTGCGCTGCTCCGGCCGGCACGGCCTGCGTACCGGTCGACCAAGCGTCAGGCGTGCGGCTCGTCGGTGCTGCCGAAGGCGTCGCCGATGCGGTCGACGTTGCGGTTGATGCGCTGCCGGACGGGGCGGTAGACGCGATCGCAGGCGACACCTGCGTGCTTTGCGCCGGCTGCAATCCGGTTGCGCTGAAGGACATGCCGGTCGATGCGGGGGCCGTCGCGGCTGCCACGATCGGCGCGGTCGCGGACGGCTGCGACATGGCCGGACCGGAAGCATTCATCGCGGGCGTCAGGGCAGACGCCGCCGCCATGCCTGGAACGGCCGCAGAAGGTTGTGTCACGGTCACACTGTGGGCTCCGGTCGCAGCCGTCGGAGCAGACGTCGCCGCGGGTGCGGGCGGCTGCGCGGTGGGAAGGGCGGCGGCACCGGTCGAAGGCGTGTGGGCGGGTGTCGTCGGTGCGGCTGCCGGCGTGACCGTGGCCGATGCCGCGCCCGTGGTACCGAGCGCCGATGCTGCCGCTGCCGGCACATGACCGCTGGAACCGTATGCGATCCCCGTGGCGCCCGCCGGCGCGGACGGCTCAGCCGATGCAACGGGCGCTGCCGATGCGGGCGGTTGCGACGGCGACCAGGAGGCCGTGCTCGTCATGCCGGACAACGAAGGCGTAGCGGCGGCAGGTGTGCTGTTCGACGTGTTCGCGAGTGCCGGCGCGGTGCCGACGCGCGACGACGCGGCAGTTGACGAAATCGTCTGCGCAGGAGAGGGGGATTCAGCGGACAACGGCTTCGACCACGATGCGGACGCAGGTTCCGCGATCGCGGATGTCGACGCCGCCGGTGCGGGTGGCATGGCGTGTTGCGTGCCGGCAGGCGATGGTGCGGTTTCTCCAGCGTGCTTTGCTGCTGCATGCCAGGCCGTTCCCGTCACGCCGCCTGCGGATGCGGCGTTCGACGTGTCCGAGGCTGCCGGCGTCGCTGCCGCGACGGGCATTGCATCGGCAAGCGGCCACGTGGGCGTTGCCGCGATCGACGAAGCGGGGAGGGCAGCGGTCGGCGCGACCTGCTGGGCAGGCTTCACGACGTCCCGAGCTGCTTGCGTGTCCTGTTTCGTATCGACCGATACGGCGGTATCGGCCGGCGGCGTGGATTGCGACTGGATCTGACCGACCGTCCCTGCGGCCGTTGCCGCATCCTTCGCATCGGCGGTGCGGCCCATGTCGCTTGCCGTGGACGTAGCGGCGGCCGGATGCGTATTGACAGATTCGCTCGTCGCCGCCGACTCGTCCGTGCCGGACAGCGGTGCGGCAGTGAGGTTTTCATGCGATGCGCCGAGTCCGGAAACCGGCGCGCTGACGATGTCTTCCCACGGTGCAAATTCGATCGGGGAATCGAGTGCCGGCGCGGCGGGCGCATCGGCGTCCGCCTGACGCGTCGGTGCATTGGTCTCGACGCCGGTATCCGGTGCGGCATGCCGCGCAGTTTCACCGAAGGCCGGAATGCTCGTACCAACATCGACAACGGGCATGCGCACGCTCGGCTCGGCCGGCATGAATGCACCGAGCACGATCGGTGCGTCGTCGTATGCCGGCGCAGCTTCGCGCGAAAGGCCTGCGTCGCGGGGCGCGGCCTGATGCGCGCCCGCAACGATCCCGGCGGGTATGGCCGTCGATGCCGATGCCGACGCCGATGCCGACGCCGTGACGCTCCCTGCCGCCGCAACTGCGCCGGCCAAGGTCGTCGCGGCGGCCGTCGCCGGTGCCGCATCGGGCGTCCGCACATCGTCCAGCGTCGCCCATTGCGCGGTGCTGGCCTCGATCGAGCGCAGCGTGTCGTGAACGCTCGGCGCCGGCGTGATCGGCTCCGCGGGCTGCTGCACCCATGCGTAGAGCGGTGCGCGCGCGGGGACCGGTGCCGCGGGGCGGCGCCGTGTCGCGTCGGGCGACGGGCCGGCGGCGCCTGCGCCCGCCACTGGGCGTGCGGGCGTGCGCGGCGGCGTCGCGGCGGCCGGGCGCGGCGTGACCACGGTGCGCGGCGCGGCCGGCTGCTTCGATGCGGCCGCGGTTGGTCGCGCGGTGGTCGGTTGCGGCCGAACGGGCTCGAACCCGGCCGGAAGCGGGGCCGGATTCGGGCGCGGCACCTGTGCGTTCGCGGCGGCCCGCGCGAGGCTGGCGGTGCTGCCGGTCGTCGGCGGCGGCATGGCGTTCGTCGTGCCCGGTGCGGGCGGCGGGGGCACGCGATGGGCCGATGTCGGCTTCAGCCAGCCCGACGGCGCGACCGGCTCGGTGAGCGGACGCGGCGCTGCGTTGCCGCGCGGCTTCGGCCGGGCTTGCGGATCGGGTTTCCACAACGTTGGGCGCGAATAGCGGCCATTCTGGCGCGGCGCCATCGAGTTGACGGTGTGTGCGGTGGTCGGCTGCACGATGTCGTCGTCGCGATGCAGCGCGCTGCGCGGCAGGTCGGCGACGCCGCGCACGTCGTCGTCGACGTCGCGCGCGAGCTTGACGCCGAAAGACGTGTCGACCCACGCGGCGAACTGCCGCCAGCCGATGCCGGTCAGCCACGGCAGGCCCGCGAAGAACAGCACGACCATCGCGACCGGCGTGCCGATCGGGCCGAGCACATGCGCGAAGCCGTTCGAGAACGCGTGGCCGAGCGCGTTCGTGTCGGGGCCCGACAGCGGGCTCGTCAGCGCGCAACTCGCGATGAACACGGCCGCGAAGCCGAGCCACAGGCGAATCGAGCCGCGGCCGGCGAGTCCGCCGCCGCCGGGCAGCATCGCCTGAACGAGACGCCAGATGAGAAGGAGGAACCAGACGGCGGAGATGCCGAACCAGCCGAAGACAACCGTGTGCATGCTTTGATGAAACAGGAAGAGGGTGGGGAGCGCGGTGCGCGACCCGCCGAGTTTAACCGGCCGGCGAACAGGACTCTAAGGCAGCATGAAGGCGTCGAAGCGCTTCCAGGCCGCGGGACGCGTGCGTCCGGGATTCGCGCGCGGCGAAGGCGGCCGGTCGGCCTTCGCCCGCGCGCGGCATCAGGGGCTCCGGCGCGTGAAGGTCAGCGTTGCGCCGGCTTCGGTCACGATCTGCAGCTGCTGCGGCTCGCGCATCTGCACGCCGGTCTTCTCGATGTGCGCGAGCGCATCGAGGTACGCGTGTTCGAGCTGGCCGCCGAGTGTGTTCGTGCATGCCATGCGCGTGCCGGCCAGCGGCCCGAAGCTGAGCAGACCGTTCTTCAGCGCATAGGTGCCCATGTAGCGGTTGCAGCCGGAAAAGCCGCTGGCACGCCGGACGCCCGATTCGGTGGACAGCGCGAGCTTGATCGGCTCGCCGTTGTCGCCGTGCGGAATCGTGCGCGGCGTGCCGTCGGCGTTCACCCAGCTCGTGAGCTCCCAGCTCGTGTCGTCGAGCAGCTGGACGGCGGCGGGGTTGTACGGGTCGGGTGCGGGGGCGGCGGAATCGGGGTGGGTCGGCATCGCGCAGGCGGCGAGAAGCGTGGCAAGCGTCAACGCGCAGAGCGGCGCGCGCAACGGGCGAAGCAGGCCGGTGCGTGCGCGTGCGGCGGCGGACAGGTGGGACATGAGCCTCGTTCCTCATCGGATTCTGATCAAGCCGTAAGAGTAACGCACCCGCCCCGCGCGAGGCGAGCCGACACTTCGCGCGCGAAAACGTTCGCATCCCACCCGCGGGCCTCGCGCGGCGGGGCGGCGAAACGACGAAACCGGCCGGACCGGCGCGGGTGCGCGTGTTAACATCGAAGCCGTTTTCGTCCTCCAACAGAACCAGCGGGAAATCACATGCAGATCGGTCAGCGGCTCGGTACGCCGCTTTCACCCTCGGCCACGCGCGTCATGCTGCTCGGCGCGGGCGAACTCGGCAAGGAAGTCATCATCGCGTTGCAGCGTCTCGGCGTCGAAGTCGTCGCGGTCGACCGTTATCCGGACGCGCCTGGCCACCAGGTCGCGCATCGCGCGCACGTGATCGACATGACCGACGCCGCCGCGCTGCGCGCGGTCGTCGAGGCCGAGCGCCCGCACCTGATCGTGCCGGAGATCGAGGCGATCGCGACCGATGCGCTCGCGGCGATCGAGGCGGCCGGCCTGGCCGAGGTGATCCCGACCGCGCGCGCGACGCAGCTCACGATGAACCGCGAAGGCATCCGCCGCCTCGCGGCCGAGGAGCTCGGGCTGGCGACTTCGCCGTATGCGTTCGCCGAGTCGTTCGACGCGTTCAGCGCGGCTGTCGCGAAGATCGGCATGCCGTGCGTCGTGAAGCCGGTGATGTCGTCGTCGGGCAAGGGACAGTCGGTCGTGCGGACCGAGGCCGACGTGAAGCCGGCCTGGGATTACGCGATGGCGGGCGGCCGCGTGAACCACGGCCGCGTGATCGTCGAGGGCTTCATCGATTTCGAGTACGAGATCACGCAGCTGACCGTGCGCGCGATCGATCCGGCGACGCTCGAGACGCGCACCTACTTTTGCGAGCCGGTCGGGCACGTGCAGGTGGCGGGCGATTACGTCGAATCGTGGCAGCCGCAGCCGATGAGCGCCGTCGCACTGGAAAAGTCGCGCGAGATCGCGCACAAGGTGACCGAGGCGCTCGGCGGGCGAGGGCTGTTCGGCGTCGAGCTGTTCGTGCGCGGCGACCAAGTCTGGTTTTCCGAGGTGAGCCCGCGGCCGCATGACACCGGCCTCGTGACGCTCGCGTCGCAGCGCCAGTCGGAATTCGAACTGCACGCGCGCGCGATTCTCGGGCTGCCGGTCGATCCGACGCTCGGCTCGCCGGCCGCGTCGGCGGTGATCTACGGCGGGCTCGACGAGCGCGGCATCGCGTTCGAGGGCGTGCGCGACGCGCTGGCCGTGCCGGGCGCCGACCTGCGCCTGTTCGGCAAACCGGAGAGCTTCGCGAAGCGGCGCATGGGCGTCGCCCTCGCGACCGGCGCGACCGTCGACGAAGCCCGTGAACGCGCGAAGCGCGCCGCGGCGGCCGTGCGGCCCGTGTCGGCGCGCTGACCAGACGAGGAGCGCGCGGTGGCGTCGACATGGCGGCGGATCGGACGTATCGGCAAGGTGGGCGTCGCGCTGGCGCTGGTCGCGAGCCTCGCGGGGTGCGGCCTCGCGGCCGCTCCGTGCCGGGTCGTATCGGCCGGGCTGAAGATCGTGCCAGTCGTCGGCCATGTCGCGGCCGCGCCGACCGACGCATGCGCCGACGTCATCGATCCCTGAGCGACGAACGCTCAACCCATAACCAACGATAGCCGCACGCCCCGTGAGGGCGCGCTTACACCCGTCTCGTGAGAGGACCTGCATGATTCGCCAAGCCTTCGCCGCGCTCGCGCTCGCCGGCACCGCCGTTTCCGTCGCGCATGCCGCGCAACTGACCGTCGAGGAGATCGACGCCGATTCGCGCCAGCAGGCGTTCTATCAGTGCGCGAACCAGAAGCAGCCGGTGCGGGTGTCGTACTGGCGCGCGGGCAACGGCCAGAGCTTCGCGCTGGTGCCGGTCAACGGGCAGCAGCTGCTGTTCGTCGATACCGTTTCGGCGTCTGGCGTGCGCTACCAGGCCGGACGCTATACGTGGTGGACGAAGGGCAAGGAAGGGACGCTGCGCGACGAGATCGCAGACCAGAATGCGGCACCGCTGCTGGGCGACTGCGTGCAGGTCGAGAAGAAGAAAAAGAAGAAGGGCTGAGCGCCGCACGCGATCGAATACGCCGTGCGGGCGTGCCGATTACCGCGATCGATGCGGGCAGCCGGGTTCGGCCTCGAGCCGGACCGCGGGGCAGGCGGCGCTCGGGTTCGTCGACCGCTTGCCGACTTCCCGAACCACACGCCCGCAATTCGACCCCTATTTTTCCCATCGGCCGATCGGGATAGCCCGGTCGCTTGACGCATCCGCGCGCGCCCGGCCTGCCGGAACTCGCCGCGAACCGCCACCGTGGACGTTCGCGGCGTTGTCACGGACAGATTGCCGCGCAGTGCTACAATACGGCCCTTTCCGCCGGCATTCGCGCCGAACGGAGTCCGCACGGCCTGTGGCGCCCGATGTTCGAAATGAACCGGTCCCAAGCGCCAGAGCGGCGCCGCGCGGCGCGCCGCGGCTCCGTCTACTTCCGAAATGTGATGAGCGCAGGCCCGGCCGGCCTGACGCACGATGTCCCCGCCGCGCCTTTTGAGCGAAACGCCACCATGTCCGATTCTGTCGCTAAGCCAGCCGACGCAACCTTCGATCAATTCGGCCTTGCCGCCGATATCCTGAAAGCCATTGCGGAGCAGGGTTATACGACGCCGACGCCGATCCAGGCGCAGGCCATTCCGGTCGTGCTCGCCGGCCGCGACGTCATGGGCGCCGCGCAAACGGGTACCGGCAAGACCGCGAGTTTCTCGCTGCCGATCCTCCAGCGGCTGCTGCCGCAGGCCAACACGAGCGCATCGCCTGCGCGCCACCCGGTGCGCGCGCTGATTCTCACGCCGACCCGCGAGCTCGCCGACCAGGTCGCCGCGAACGTGCATGCGTACGGGAAGCACACGCCGCTGCGCAGCGCGGTCGTGTTCGGCGGCGTCGACATGAACCCGCAGATGGCCGAGCTGCGCCGCGGCGTCGAGATCCTGATCGCGACGCCCGGCCGCCTGCTCGACCACGTGCAGCAGAAGACGGCGAACCTCGGGCAGGTGCAGATGCTCGTGCTCGACGAGGCCGACCGGATGCTCGACATGGGCTTCCTGCCGGATCTGCAGCGCATCCTGAACCTGCTGCCGAAGGAGCGTCAGACGCTGCTGTTCTCGGCCACTTTCTCGCCGGAAATCAAGAAGCTCGCATCGACCTACCTGCGCAACCCGCAGACGATCGAGGTCGCGCGCAGCAACTCGACCAACGCGAACGTCACGCAGATCGTCTACGACGTCGCCGAAGGCGACAAGCAGGCCGCCGTCGTGCAGCTGCTGCGCGATCGCGGGCTCAAGCAGGTGATCGTGTTCTGCAACAGCAAGATTGGCGCAAGCCGGTTGGCCCGCAACCTCGAGCGCGACGGCGTGGTTGCGTCGGCGATCCACGGCGACAAGACACAGATCGAGCGGATGCAGGCCCTCGACGCGTTCAAGCGCGGCGAAATCGAGGCGCTGGTCGCGACCGACGTGGCCGCGCGCGGTCTCGACATCGCCGAACTGCCGGCCGTGATCAACTTCGACCTGCCGTTCAACGCGGAAGACTACGTGCACCGGATCGGCCGCACGGGCCGCGCGGGCGCGACGGGCGATGCGCTGTCGCTGTGCAGCCCGAACGAGCGCAAGCAGCTCGCCGATATCGAGAAGCTGATCAAGCGTCCGCTCGACGTGCAGACGCTCGCGATCGACAAGCCGGCGCGCCATCGTCACGACGAGCGTGGCGGCGATCGCGGGGGGGAGCGCAGTGGCGAACGCGGCGGCGAACGCGGCGGCCGCCGCGAGCGCGACGAGCATCGCGGTGCGTCGGGGCGTCGTTCGGGCGGGTCCGAGCGTGGCGGCCATCATCGTCGTCACGAGGCGCCGATCGACGATTTCTTCCTGAAGCCGTACGAACCGTCGGCGCCGGCGACACAGCCGGAAGAGACGAAGTCCGGGCAGCAGCCCGAGAAGAAGGGGCCGAAGCGTCAGGTCGCCGCGCTGCTCGGCGGCTTCGGAATGCCGCGCAAGCCGTCTGCGTAAGCGGGCGGTTCAGGCGGTCGGTGCGGCGCGCGAGCGCTGCCGCGGAAACGGGTGCATGCGATGAGCATGTGCCCGTTTTTCATTGGGCGAGACGGTTCGTGACGAGGCCGTTGAGAGGAGGGGTGACTTGTCGCGCGGGCAGCGGGGCTTCGGTGCAGTATCGTCAGCGTGCGTCCGGTCTCCGGTCGATTCAGCGCCGACGAATTCCGGAACCTGGTCGATACGAACCGGGATTCCGCGCGCGACTCAGCCGGCGCGTGGCCCGAAGCGACGCGCCCACGCATCGGTCGCGGCCGCGTAGAACGCATCCATCGTGCCGCCCGACGGATCGCCGTCGGCGGCAAGGCCGAGATGCGCGGCGGCGGCCCGCAGCGCCGGCAGCGGATCGTCGCGCTCGAGCGCGATCGCGCCCGTCTGCTTGCTGAGCTTTTCGCCGTTCGCATCGACGACGACGGGGACGTGCAGGTAGGCGGGCGTCGGCACGCCGAGACAGCGCTGCAGGTAGATCTGGCGCGCGGTCGAATCGAGCAGGTCGGCGCCGCGCACGACGTGGGTGATGCCCGCGTCGGCATCGTCGACCACGACCGCGAGCTGATACGCCCATTGGCCGTCCGCGCGCTTCAGCACGAAATCGCCGACTTCGGTCGCGAGGTTCTGCGCCTGCGTGTGTTGCCAGCGGTCGTCGAACGTGACGATCGCATCGTCGCCGTCCGGCACGCGCAGCCGCCATGCACGCGCGGGCTTGCCGTGCAGGCCGGTGCGGCAGGTGCCTGGATACGCGAGGGTCGTGTGGCGCTCGTGCGCGGCACGCAGCGAATCGGCGATTTCCTTGCGTGTGCAGCCGCACGGATAGACGAGACCCGCGGCGACGAGCCGTTCGAGCGCGGCTGCATAATCGGCATCGCGCGTGCTTTGCCACACGGGCGGTTCGTCGGGGGTCATGCCGAAATGCGCGAGCGTTGCAAGGATGTCGTCGGCGGCGCCGGGCACCGTGCGCGGGCCGTCGATGTCCTCGATGCGCACGAGCCACGCGCCGCCGTGCGCGCGCGCGTCGAGCCAGCTCGCGAGCGCACCGACCAGCGAGCCGAAATGCAGCGGGCCGGTGGGCGATGGCGCGAAGCGGCCACGGTAGCCGTTCATCGGGGCGCGGAGCGACGCGCGCTTACGCGGCGCTGGCTGCCTGCGCGCAGGCCGGGCACGACTGGCCAGCCACGTAGCTCGGCGATTGCTGGGCTTCCGGCGTGACGACCGCGCGGCACGCGAAGCACGTGACGTTTTCGGTCGGCTGCAGTTGCGGGTTCAGCGCGGTGCGGTAGTCGAACACGAAGCAGTCACCGTGATAGTGCGCGCCGCCGACTTCCTCGAAATACTTCAGGATCCCGCCCTCGAGCTGGTACACGTTCTCGATGCCGATTTCCTTCATGTGGATCGCTGCCTTCTCGCAGCGGATGCCGCCCGTGCAGAACGACACGACCGTCTTGCCCTCGAGATCGGCGCGGTTCGCGTCGATCACTTCCGGGAACTCGCTGAACTTGTCGATCCGGTAGTCGAGCGCGTCGTCGAACGTGCCGACGTCGACTTCGAACGCGTTGCGCGTGTCGAGCATCACGACGGGGCGGCCGGCATCGTCGTGGCCGCGGTCGAGCCACGCCTTCAGCGTGCGCGCGTCGACCGACGGCGCGCGGCCGAGCTCCGGCTTGATCGCGGGCTTCTTCATCGTGATGATCTCGCGCTTCAGGCGTACGAGCATCCGGCGGAACGGCTGCGAGTCGGACAGGCTCTCCTTGAACTGCAGCGTCGCAAACTTGCCTTCGAACAGCGGATCGTGGCGGATGTAGTCGATGAACGCGTCGGTCGCTTCGCGCGGGCCGGCGATGAACAGGTTGATGCCTTCCGGCGCGAGCAGGATCGTACCGCGCAGGCCGAGTTCGTTGCAGCGGGCGGTGACGAGCGGGCGCCATTGCTCGGTCGCGTCGAGCGACACGAAGTGGTAGGCGGCAAGGTTGACGATGGTCATGATGGTCCGACGGGAAAACGGCCGCGGCCGTGCGGCGGGCGCACGGCGGCCCCGCAAAAAAGGGTGCGAAGCCGGGGCGATGATTCGAAAACCCGTATTATCCCGCAAACTGCGCATGCACCGGCACCTGACCATTCGGCCGACGTCGCGCGCATCGGCCGAACGGCCGGGCGTGGGGATTTTTTGGGCAGCCGGCGCGACGACGCGGCTACAATATCGCCCATGTCAGATCCCCGTTTCGTCCATCTTCGCGTTCACTCCGAATTCTCGATTGCCGACGGCATCGTGCGTCTCGACGACATCGTCAAGGCGGCAGCCGCGGACGGTCAGGGCGCGCTCGCCCTCACCGATCTCGGCAACGCATTCGGCCTCGTCCGTTTCTACCAGGAAGCCCGCGGCAAGGGCATCAAGCCGATCGCCGGCTGCGACGTCTGGATCACCAATCCGGACGATCGCGACAAACCGTCGCGCCTGTTGCTGCTGGTGAAGGACAAGGTCGGCTACCTGAACCTGTGCGAACTGCTCTCGAAGGCGTGGCTCACGAACCAGTATCGCGGCCGCGCGGAGCTTGATGCGAGCTGGCTCGACGGCGAGCTCTCGCACGGGCTGCTCGCGCTGTCGGGTGCGCAGCAGGGCGATATCGGGCTCGCGTTCGCGGCCGGTAACGAGGAAGCCGCGCGCCGGCATGCCGAGCGCTGGGCGAAGGTGTTCCCGGGCGGCTTCTACATCGAACTGCAGCGGTACGGCCAGCCGGGCGCCGAGACGTACATCCAGCAGGCTGCGACGCTCGCCGCGTCGCTGAAGCTGCCGGTCGTCGCGACGCATCCGACGCAGTTCATGACCGATGACGACTTCACCGCGCACGAAGCGCGCGTGTGCATCTCGGAAGGCGACATGCTCGCGAATCCGCGACGCCAGAAGCGCTTCACGACCGATCAGTATTTCCGCACGCAGGACGACATGGTCGCGTTGTTCGCTGACTTGCCGTCGGCGGTCGCGAACACGGTCGAGATCGCGAAGCGCTGCAACCTGAAGCTCGAGCTCGGCAAGCCGAAGCTGCCGCTGTTTCCGACGCCGGACGGCATGTCGCTCGACGACTACCTGGTCCAGCTGTCGAAGGAAGGGCTCGAGAAGCGCCTCGAACAGCTGTATCCGGATGCGGCGGAGCGCGAAGCGCAGCGCGAGACGTACTACAAGCGGCTCGAGTTCGAGTGCGGGACCATCACGAAGATGGGCTTCCCGGGCTACTTCCTGATCGTTGCGGACTTCATCAACTGGGCGAAGAACAACGGTGTGCCGGTCGGCCCGGGCCGCGGCTCGGGCGCCGGTTCGCTGGTCGCGTACGCGCTCGGCATTACCGATCTGGACCCGCTGCGTTACAACCTACTGTTCGAGCGATTCCTGAATCCGGAGCGCGTGTCGATGCCCGACTTCGACATCGACTTCTGCCAGCACGGCCGCGATCGCGTGATCCAGTACGTGAAGGAAAAATACGGCGCGGACGCCGTGTCGCAGATCGCCACCTTCGGCACGATGGCGGCAAAGGCTGCCGTGCGCGACATCGGCCGCGTGCTCGACCTCGGCTACATGTTCACCGACGGCGTCGCGAAGCTGATCCCGTTCAAGCCGGGCAAGCACGTGACCATCGCCGACGCGATGAAGGAAGAGCCGCAACTGCAGGAGCGCTACGACCACGAGGACGAAGTGCACCAGCTGCTCGACCTCGCGCAGCGCGTCGAGGGCCTGACGCGTAACGTCGGGATGCACGCGGGCGGCGTGCTGATCGCGCCGGGCAAGCTGACCGATTTCTGCCCGCTGTACACGCAGGGCGACGACGGCGGTGTCGTCAGCCAGTACGACAAGGACGACGTCGAAGCCGTCGGCCTGGTGAAGTTCGACTTTCTGGGCCTCACTACGCTGACGATCCTCGACTGGGCCGAGCGCTATATCCGCCGTCTCGATGCGTCGAAGGCCGACTGGTCGCTCGCGCAGGTGCCGCTCGACGATCCGGCATCATTCCAGATCCTGAAGAAGGCCAACACGGTCGCCGTGTTCCAGCTGGAAAGCCGCGGGATGCAGGGCATGCTGAAGGACGCGCAGCCCGACCGTTTCGAGGACATCATCGCGCTCGTGTCGTTGTACCGTCCGGGCCCGATGGACCTGATCCCGAGCTTCTGCGCACGGAAGCACGGCCGCGAGAAGGTCGACTATCCGGATCCGCGCGTCGAACCCGTCCTGAAAGAGACCTACGGCATCATGGTCTATCAGGAGCAGGTGATGCAGATGGCGCAGATCATCGGCGGCTACTCGCTCGGTGGCGCCGACCTGCTGCGTCGCGCGATGGGCAAGAAGAAGCCCGAGGAGATGGCCAAGCACCGCGAGATCTTCGCCGAGGGTGCGGCGAAGAACGGCCTCACGCGCGAGAAGTCCGACGAGATCTTCGACCTGATGGAGAAGTTCGCGGGCTACGGCTTCAACAAGTCGCACGCGGCGGCCTACGCGCTGCTCGCGTATTACACCGCGTGGCTGAAGGCGCACCATCCGGCCGAATTCATGGCGGCCAACATGACGCTCGCGATGGACGACACCGACAAGGTGAAGATCCTGTTCGACGACTGCGTCGTGAACAACCTCACCGTGCTGCCGCCGGACATCAACCAGTCGCATTACCGGTTCGAGCCCGTCGCGGAAGCCGACGGCAAGCGCTCGCGCACGATCCGCTACGGTCTCGGCGCGGTGAAGGGCAGCGGCCAGAACGCGATCGAGGAGATCCTGCGCGCGCGCGAGGAAAAGCCGTTCACCGACCTGTTCGATTTCTGCGAGCGGATCGACCGGCGGGTCGTCAACCGCCGCACGGTCGAGGCGCTGATCCGTGCCGGCGCGTTCGATTCGCTGAACGCCAATCGCGCGCAGATGCTCGCGTCGGTGCCGCTCGCGATGGAAGCGGCCGACCAGGCCGCGGCGAACGCGATGCAGGCCGGCCTGTTCGACATGGGGGCCGAGTCGCCGCACGCGCATGCGCTCGTCGACGAACCCGCGTGGGACGACAAGCGCCGCCTGCAGGAAGAAAAGGGCGCGCTCGGCTTCTATCTGTCCGGGCACCTGTTCGATGCGTATCGCGACGAAGTGCGCCGGTTCGTGCGGCAGAAGGTCGGCGACCTGAAGGAAGGGCGCGACAAGCTCGTCGCGGGCATCATCGCATCGCTGCGCACGCAGATGACCCAGCGCGGCAAGATGCTGATCGCGTTGCTCGACGACGGTTCGGGCCAGTGCGAGATCACGATCTTCAACGAGCAGTTCGAGGCGAACAAGGCGCTGTTCAAGGAGGACGAACTGCTGATCGTGCAGGGGCAGGCGCGCAACGACGCGTTCACCGGCGGCATCCGTTTCACGGCCGACACGGTGATGGATCTCGAGCGCGCGCGCAGCCGCTACGCGCAGGCGGTGCGGCTCACGATGAACGGCAATGCGGATGCGGCGGCGCTGCGCCGCGTGCTCGAGCCGCACGTGTCGAAGGACGATCCGGCGGCCGCGCAGGCGGTCGAGGCGCCCGCGCCGCGTGGCGGCGGACGCGATGGCGGCCGTCGCCCGCAGGCGCCGCTGCCGAACGGGCTCGCGGTCCAGATTCACTACAGCAACGCGCGCGCGCAGGGTGAAATGCGTCTCGGCGACGCGTGGCGCGTCAAACCCAGCGACACGTTGCTCTCGGAGTTGCGTGCGACGTTCGACGGCAGCATCGTCGAAATCACGTACTGAACGCCCCTCGCCGGACGGCCGTCGCCTGCATGGCCCGTCGCATCGCCATCGTGCGGTGCGGCGGGCCGTTTTCATTTCGGCGGGTGCTTGGGGCCGTCATCCGGACGCTATACAATCCCTCGCGCGCGACGCAGATGCGGCGCCGGCTGCGGCACGTCCGCCGGCCGGAGGCGATATCGCGCGCTTGAAGACGGGGGCGGGTCAGCGCAGCACGCGATGCGGCGCGATGCCGCGAGCGACCACGCGACGATGCCGGCACGGGGAAGTACGCCAGGATGCCGGTCGGTACGCGACGATAAAAAAACCGACAGCACGACCACAACAATGGCCAACGGAAAACCGACGGGGCGGATCCTCGTGATCCGGATTGATTTTCTGGGCGACATGCTGTGCACGACCGCTTTTCTCGGCGCGCTGAAACAGCGCTGGCCCGATGCGGAACTGCACGTGGTCGCGAACCGCTACAACGCGGCCGCGCTGGCCGGCAATCCGGACGTGCACACGGTCCATACCTACGTGTACAGCCGTCAGTGCGAGCGCAACGACCGCCCGGGACGGATGCGCGCGTTCTTCGACAGGCTGCGGCTCGTGCGCAGGCTGCGCCGCTTGCGGTTCGACCTCGTGGTCGTGCCGAACGGCGGCATGCATCGCAGCAGCATCCAGTTCGCGCGGCAGCTCGGCGTGAAGGATTGCCGCTGGCACGATGCCGATTCAGAATTCGACGATCGCAAGCCCGAACACGTCGCGTCGCGGCCGATGTGCCATGAGGCGCTGTCGGGATTCCGGCTCGTGCCCGAGCTCGGCCGCACCGAGCTCGAGGGTCTCGCGCTGTCCGTCCACCCGGACAGCGCGCTGCAGGAAACGTGGTCTCGGCTGCTCGGGCCGCGCACGAAGCCGCGCGTCGGGCTCTTCGTGTCGAACAAGGCGGCCGAGCGGCGCTGGCCGGCCGATCGATGGTGCGACCTCGGCCGGCGGCTCGCACCGCTCGCCGACGTGATCGTGTTCCGCGATCCCGCCGTGTCGGCCGCGGCCGACCACGACAGGTGGCGGGACGTGAGCGCCCGGCATGTCGCGCCGTCGTCGGTCGCCGAACTGGTGGCCGCCGCGAGCCTGCTCGACGCGATCGTGTCGGCCGACAGCGCGCCCGTTCATCTCGCGTCGGCGCTCGGCGTGCCGGTCGCCGCGCTGTTCGAGGACCGTCCCGAGAAATACCGGCGCTGGCATCCGCTCGGCGTGCCGCATGTGATCCTGCGGGCCGGCGCGACGGTCGACGCGATCGGCGTCGACGCGCTCGAGCGCGCGGTGCTTCATCTGTTGATGCCGGCCGGACAGCCCGACGACGCGATGGAGGCAGCGGTGCCGCTCCCGGCCGCCACGTCCGCGGCACCCGGGGTCGACGCATTCGTTTCGTAGCCCCGGGAAGCCAGGCGGCGACCGCATTGCCGGCAATGCCGTCGAACGGGCAAATGGGCACCAGGCGTTGCGATGGCCGCAGGCCCCGCCGTGCACGACGCGTCGTTGCCCGCCGCGATGCGGGGCGGGTGCCCCAGCAGCTACCGACCGCGGCGCGTTATCGGCGCCTGCGCCCGCCGCCACGCCACCGGCGGCAAAATCCTGTACATTGCGAGCCTTGTCCAGCCAGCTAGACGGAACGATCGCCGTGGCCCTGTTTTCTTCCGCCCGCCCGCCCAGAACCATCCTCGTCGCAGCCCCACGCCGCATCGGCGACGTGCTGCTGACGACGCCGCTCGTGCGTTCACTGAAGGCGCGCTGGCCCGACGCGCAGATCGACATGCTGGTGTTTCGTGGCACCGAGGGTGTGCTGGAGCACAACCCCGACGTGCGGCGCGTGATCGTCGTCGCGCAGCGTGCGGGGTTCCGGGAGCGTCTGCGCGACGCGCTGTCGATGTGGCGCCGCTACGATCTCGCGTGCGCGGCGCTGAGCTCCGACCGGCCGCGTTTCTACAGCTGGTTCGCCGGCCGCAAGCGCGTCGGCCTCGTCGATCCGAACCGCGTCACCTGGCTGACGCGAATGATGCTGAACGGCATCGCGATCAATCATCACGAATCCGCGCATACGGTCGTCAGCACACTCGCGCTCGCACCGGTGATCGGCATCGAGCCGGTATCCGAAGTCGTCGCGCCGGGCATCGGCGACGATCCCGAGCGTCGCGCGCGATTCGACGCGTGGCTCGCGGAATCGCCGGCGATCCGCGAGGGCAAGCCGCTCGTGGTGCTGCATCCGTATCCGATGTTCCGCTACAAGCAATGGCGGCTCGAAGGCTGGGTCGAGATGATCGACTGGCTGCGCGCGCAGGGATTCGCGATCGCGCTGTCGGGCGGTCCGGCCGATCGCGAGCGTGAGTACGCGGAGCAGGTCGCGGCCGAGGCGGGCGGTGACGTGCTGAATCTGGTCGGTCGGCTGACGTTCGGTGAAAGCGCGGAACTGGTGCGGCGTGCGCGGCTCTTCATCGGGCCCGATACGGGTGCGACGCACGTTGCGGCTGCGACGGGCACCGACACGATCGCGCTGTTCGGTCCGTCCGATCCGGTGCGCTGGGGGCCGTGGCCGCAGTACTGGCCCGCGACCGAGAACCCGTGGGCGCTGCGCGGTTCCGCACGGCACGGCAACGTTTGGCTGTTGCAGGGCGAGGGCGATTGCGTGCCGTGCCGGCACGAAGGCTGCGAGCGCCATGTCGACAGCCGTAGCGACTGCCTCGTCAATCTAGGCACGCAGCGCGTGAAGGCGGCGGCAGCCGAGATGCTCGGGCTGAATCCGCTGGGCGCCGCCGACGCGGTCATCGACACGTCGCGATTGCATCGCGCGCGTTCCGACTGACGAGTGAAGGCCTTGCGTTTCCTGATTTGAAAAGCGGGGGAGTGACGACGCGTCGACGGCGCGCGGCCGTGCTTCCGGCAGCGGCGCGCGTGCGCCGCCATTGAAGCCCGAGAGGCCGAATCCGTGGCAGGTGGCAACGCGGATCGCGCGCCGCCCGCCGCATGATGCGTTACGCGCTGCGCCGGATCGCCGACGTCTCGCGGGGCAGTGCTTCGGTGCGCGCGCCGCAGCCGAGCAGGATCCCGGCGAGCAGCACCAACAGGTGGCCTTCGGCGAAATCGAGCAGCAGCGAATTCGCGAGGCTGCCGATCGCGAAGATCGCGAGCCACGCGAGCAGCAGCTGCCGCGAACCCGGATCGAGCGCGCGGCTGCCGCGCGCGATCTGCACGATCAGGTTCACGAACAGCAATACGCCGAGCGCGCCGAGCTGCACGGCCATCAGCAGGTATTCGTTATGCGGATTCGACGTGAGCTGCCCTTCGGCGGCCGTCTTGCCGGCCGTGAGCTTCTCGAACTCGAACTCGAGGCCACCCGCACCGTAGCCGATCACGGGACGCATGCGATACAGCTCGAGCCCCTTCTTGTACCACTCGAGACGCAGCCCGGTCGATGTAACCGCATCGGTCTGCCGATACTGCTGCACTTCCGACACCACCTTCACAAGCCGGCCGTTGTGCACCGTGCATGCAGCGACGACGAGTGCGACGCCCGCCAGGACCAGTGCACCGGCGGCGAGGCCCGCGCGCAGCGCCGACTGGCGGCGCATCAACAGCACGAAACGCACCGCCACAACGAGGATCAGCAGCAGCGCGATGACCTGCCCGGTGCGCCCTTGCAGCATCACGAACACGTTGATCAGCGACCATGCGGCGACGGCGGCATACGCGGCTCGCGACAGCGCGGTGCGGGCCGAAAGCGCGAGGTCGGCGGCCTGGTAGAACAGCAGCGCGCCGAACATGCCGGCCGCAATGTGGTTCTTGAACACCCAGGCACGCGAGAGCGGCAGTTCGGTCGCATGCGCGGGCCCGATCGCGGTCAGCCCGAGATAGTTGGTGGTCGACAGCAGCAGGATCACGCACAGCGTCCCGAACCACGCTCGCCGCACGATCGGCGCCCAGTTCGAGTGGCGGAAGGCGAGCACGGCAAACGGCAGCAGCAGCAGCTTGTCGTACTTGGCGACCCAGTTCCACGCCTTCGGGTGCGGCGCGACGGTATAGGTGACGCTCGCGGTCAGCGCCGCGAGGATCAGGAGCGCCGCGAGCGACGCCGGTTCGGTGATGAACGTGCGCAGGTCGCGCCAGAATTCGGGGGAGATGACGAGCGCGGCCGCGAACAGCCCGCAGAACACGTTGGTCAGCGCGGTCGAGACGGGCACCATGCACAGCGCGATGACGGCGAAGGCGCGGGCGGCGGTCAGGCGCCGCGTGGCGGGAGCGGAAAACGAAAGCATCGGAACCTGTCGAATGGGCGAATGCGGCATGCAGGCACCGTGCTGCGCGCCGCGCGTCCCGGCGGCACCGCGCGGGACGAAGCGCGCAGTATACGCGAAGCGGCGGGCGTTTCTTTACCGTTTCCGGGGTCCGATCAGCTGAATGCGCGCTTGATCCGCGAGCGCAGCAGTGCGCGCTTCAGGCGCCCCTCGACGGCCGGCGTATCGAGCGCGAGTCGCGAGCCGGCCGGCTCGCCGCGATGCAGGTAGTAGCGGTCGAACGTGGCCTGGGTCATGCCCCATTTGTTGAGGAACTGGCGGCGGCCATCGTTCTTGACGATCTTGCCCGTGCTCTTCTGCTGGAAGTGATAGACGAGGCTGTCGCCGACGCCGAGGAAGATCCGGCAGCCGGCGTCCCAGAATTTCATCGAGAAGTCGTTGTCGCTGCTCATCCCCGGCGACAGCTCGCTGCTGTAGCCGCCGATGCGGTTCCACCAGTCGCGGTGCACGAGCGTCGGCGGCCAGGTCGAGCCGAGCCAGTCCGCGCGCGCGAGCCGCGGCGTTGCCGCGACGAGGCCGGCCGCGTCGAACTGTTCGGCGTCGCGGCCGAAATTGCTGACGACAACGCACGGATTGCGCGTGTCGACCGGCTCCACCATCGTGCCGGACAGCATGAACAGGTCGGTCGGCATCTGCTCGATGCGCCGCACGAGCGCCGCGTCCCAGCCGGGGCAGCAGTACATGTCGTCGTTCATGTAGACGACGTAGTCGCGCGTCGCGCGCGCGGCGGCCAGGTTCACCGCGTGGCAGATGCCGATGTTGGCCGGCGACGCGGTGTGCTCGATGCCTTCGCCGCGCACCCAGTCGAGCGTGCCGTCCGAGCCGTCGTTCACGTGCACGATGATCTGGTGGTCATGCGCCGAATGGCGGCGCAGGCTGTCGACGACGAGCTTGAGGTACGGCAGGTTGTTCCAGGTCGGGATGATGATGGAGAACATGGCGGTCGGATTCGGTGGTCGTCGTGTCGGCGGCGCGTGGCGCGGCGCCGCACTCGGGCGCGCATGGCGCGCGGGCAGCCCGGCATTGTAACGCCGGGCCGGCCGCATGCCGGCGCCGTCAGGATCGGGGCAGGGCGGCGCGCGCTCAGCGGGTCGGCTCGTGGCCGAGCTTCAGGAACCGGTAGTACACCGTTTCCGCGTTGAACACGGCGATCATGAAGCCCGCGCGGCCGTCGAGAAACCCGCGCCGCAGCACGTAGGTCCGCACGAACGCCCATGCGCCGCGCGCGAGCGCCTTGCCGAAGCCGCCGCGCTGGCCGGCCGCGCGGCGCTGGCGCGCGCCGGCCGTCGAATACGCATCGAGCTTGCGCACGACGGTTTCGAAATCCTCGTACGAATAGTGCATCAGCTTGCCCGGCAGCCGCTGCGCGGGCGTGTCGAACACGAGCCGTTCGTGCACCAGGTCGTCGGAGAAGCGGGCGGTGCCGCGCCGGAACAGGCGCGGCACCCAGTCCGGATACCAGCCGCTGTGGCGGATCCATTGGCCGCAGAAGCTCGACAGCCGGTCGAGCGCATAGACCTGCGCGGCCGGTGCGCGAATGACCGCGCGGATCGACTGCGCGAGTTCCGGGCTGACCACCTCGTCGGTGTCGAGCGACAGGATCCAGTCGGTCTCGAGGGCGTCGAGCGCGCGGTTCTTCTGCGGGCCGAAACCCGGCCAGTCGCGCTCGACGATCACGCGGGCGCCGTGCGCGCGGGCGATCGCCACGGTATCGTCGGTGCTGCCGCCGTCGATCACGACGACGTCGTCGGCGAAGGTCAGCGCGTCGAGGCACTGCGCGAGCCGCGCGGCCGCGTTGAGGGCGATGAGGGCGACGCCGAGGGTGGGTTCTGCCATGAAATCGTCGAAAAGGCGGAGAAAAACGGTGAGCGGCAGTATACCCGCGCGCCGGCCGGCGGCCGCTTCGGCGGCGGCCATGCCGGCGAGGGCGGTGCAGCTATAATGTTGGGCCTTTTTCGGCACCCGCCGGACGGGGTGAATTCCGGGCAGTCACGCCCCGGGCGCCGCGTCGCGGCTCAAGAAGGATTGCCTTGGAAACCCAGAACACTCTTCGCAAACCGATGGACGGCACCGGTACGTCGCCGGTCACGGTCCTCAAGCGCCTGTGGCCGTACATCCGGCCGCTCATCGGCATCGTGGTGCTCGCCGTGATGACGATGGGCGTCGTCGCGGCCACGGAAGCCGGGATCCCGGCACTGCTCAAGCCGCTGCTCGATCACGGCTTCGGCTCGCACGGCAGCGACCGCGCGAAATGGTACGTGCCGATCGCGGTGATCGGCCTCGCGCTCGTGCGCGGCGTGTCGCAGTATGCGTCCAACTACCTGCTCAACTACGTGTCGAACCGCATCCTGCTGCAACTGCGGCTCGAGATGTTCCAGCGGATGATCCACACGGGCGCATCGTTCTTCCAGCGCGAGACCGCGAGCACCGTGATCAACGCGATCGTGTTCGAGGTCAACCAGATCCTGTCGGTGCTGACCGGCGTGATGGTCACGCTCGTGCGCGACTCGCTGACCGTGGTGTTCCTGCTCGGTTACCTGTTCTACCTGAACTGGCGGCTCACGCTGATCGTCGCGGTGATCCTGCCGGGCATCGGCTGGCTCGTCAGCAAGATCAACCGTCGCCTGCGCCGCCTGAACCGCGAGCACCAGACGCTGACCAACGAGCTGTCCTACATCGTCGAGGAGACGGTCGGCGGCTACAAGGTCGTGAAGGTGCACAACGGCGAAGCGTACGAGATGGATCGCTTCACGACGATGAGCAAGCGCCTGCGCGGCTACGCGATGCGCATGACGATCTCGGGCGGGCTCGCGCAGCCGCTGACGCAGTTCCTCGCGTCGATCGCGCTCGCGGTCGTGATCACGATCGCGGTCGTGCAGTCGACCAACGACCAGACGACGGTCGGCGGCTTCGTCGCGTTCGTCACGTCGATGCTGCTGGTGATTTCGCCGCTCAAGCACCTGATCGACGTCAACCAGCCGCTGCAGCGCGGGATGACGGCCGCCGAGCTGATCTTCGGGCTGATCGACGAGCCGGCCGAGCCGCAGGGCGGCGACCGTGCGCTGCCGAACGCTCGTGGCGAGATCGAATTCCGCGACGTGTCGTTCGACTACGGCGCCTCCGAGCGGCCGACGCTCGACCGCATTTCGTTCAAGGTCGCGCCGGGCGAGATGATCGCGCTCGCGGGGCCGTCGGGCAGCGGCAAGACGACCCTCGTCAACCTGTTGCCTCGCTTCTTCGATCCGACGGGCGGCGCGATCCTGGTCGACGGCGTGGCGGTGTCCGACTACGACATCCACGCGCTGCGCAGCCAGATGGCGATGGTCAGCCAGGACGTCGTGCTGTTCAACGACACGATCGCCGCGAACGTCGCGTACGGGCAGACGCCCGACCGCGCACGCGTGCAGGCGGCGCTCGAGGCCGCGAACCTCGCCGACGCGGTCGCCGCGATGCCGGACGGGCTCGACACGCTGGTCGGCGGTAACGGGATGCGTCTGTCGGGCGGCCAACGGCAGCGGCTCGCGATCGCGCGCGCGATCTACAAGGACGCGCCGATCCTGATCCTCGACGAGGCGACCTCGGCGCTCGATTCGGAATCCGAGCGCCACGTGCAGGCCGCGCTCGAGCGGCTGATGGAAGGGCGCACGACGCTCGTGATCGCGCACCGGCTGTCCACGATCGAGCGTGCGGACCGGATCCTCGTGCTCGAAGCCGGCAAGATCGTCGAAACGGGCAGCCACGACGAGCTGCTGCGCCATGGCGGGCTGTACGCGCACCTTCACCGGATCCAGTACCAGCAGCAGGCGGCGTGACGTCGGATCGCACCCGTGTGCTAGTCTTGATCCGGCAGGTCCGGTTTCGTTGTTTCCGGTTCGACGTGACAACACGGAGGGAAGGGCGATGAAGAAGATGCACGGGATGATGCTGGCCGCGCTGGTCGCGGCGGGTTTCGCAGCGCCGGTCGCGATGGCGCAGGATCACGGCAACTACGACAACCGCGGAGACCACGGCGGCCCGGGTATGCGGCACGGCCACGGCCCGAGGCACATGCCGCCGGGGCAGGCGATGCATCGCGAAGACGACGTGCCGCCGCGCTGGGCCGACCAGCCGCGCCGTGAGTGGCACAGGGGCGATCGTCTCCCGGACGAATTCCGCGATCGCCAGTACGTGGTCGACGACTGGCGCGGCTACCGCCTGAGCCCGCCGCCGCGCGGCTATCACTGGGTGGGCGTCGGCGGCGACTACCTGCTCGTGCAGATCGGCTCGGGCATCGTGCTGCGGGTCGGTCCGTAACACCTGTCGCCGATCATCGATTCATCAGGATGCCGGAGCGTGCGCTCCGGCAGCCGCGTCACTTGTCCTTATCCTTGTCCGCCGCCCGGCGGAACCCGCGCCGCTCGATGTGCGACATCGCCCAGCACACGGCCAGCGCGCAGACGGTGCCGAGCGCCACTTCCCCGAGCCGCATCAGCGGAATGTCCCATAGCGGGCCGTTGCCCGGAAACAGCAGCACGATCGTCGTGGTCACGCCGCCGAGCCGAGCCGCGCTGCCGACATTCAGGCACCAGCAGCTGATGATCGTGACCGCGACCGCGATCGCATAGGCGACGAGGCGGTCGCCACCGAGCGCGGCACCCGCGAAGCCGACCAGGCCGCCGATCATCGCGCCGATGAACTGGTCGCGCGACAACGACATCGTGTCCGAATAGTTGTGCTGCGTGACGGCGATCGCGGTGACCGCCGCCCACACTGCCTGCTCGGTGTGCAGCGCGCGACCGATCGTGTACGCGAGGCACGCGCCGCAGACCGCTTGCAACGCCATCAGCGCGCCTTGCGTGAGCCGCTCGCCGAAAGTCAGCCCCTTGAACAGATCGAAGATCGACTGCTGGATCTGCTGGCGGGCTTCGTTGAGTGTCCTGATCGTATCCATCGTGTCGGGCCGGGAAGCGGGTGCGGGCGCGTCAGTGCGCCTGTTCCGACGATGCGGCGGCCGGCTCTCCGGTGGCCGCATCGCCGTTTTCGACGCGCGTTTCCGGCATCGCGAGCCAGACCAGCAGCACGGCGAGCGCGCCGGCGGCGGCGAGCCCGAAGAAGCTGACCGCATTGCCGAAGTGATCGGCGACAAAGCCGGCCACGGCCGTGCTGAGCGTCGCGCCGATTCCGGCCGCAAGCCCGAACAGCCCGATGCACAGGTTGTAGCGGCCCTTGCCGCCTGCGACATCGGCCGCGATCAGCGGCAGCATCACACCGAACACGGCCGCGCTGATGCCATCGAGCATCTGCACCGGCACCAGCAGGTAGGGGCTGCTCACGCCGGCGAACAGCAGCGCGCGCACCGGCAGCGCCGAGAAGCCGAGCAGCAGGATCGGCCGGCGTCCCCAGCGTTGCGCGGAGCGGCCGACCCACGGAGACAGCATCGCGACGATCGCCTGCGGCACGATGATGCACGCGGCGATCACGAGCTGCACGTTCTCGCCCATGCCGGCCGTCACTTCGCCGGCCGCGAGGTTGAGCATCGCCGCGTTCGACAGGTGGAACAGCACGACGCATGCCGCGAAGGTCAGCATCCGGCGATCGCGCAGCAGCTCGGAAAGCGTCTCGCGTGCCTCGCCTTCGTCGTGGTCGTCGGGTTTCGGCGCATGCGGAATCACTTCGTGTGTCGGCTGGATCATCGCGAGCGCGAACAGCGCGGGCAATGCCAGCACGGCGGTCAGCCAGAACACAGCGCGCGCGGAGAAATACTCGCCGGTGAGCCCCATCAGGCCCGCGGCGACCGCGCTGCCGATCGATGCCCAGCGCGCGTTGCGGCCGAGCCGGTCGCCGAGGTCGGCGCGGCCGACCAACGAGAACGAGATCGCGGCCATCGCGGGCACGAGCATGCAGCTCGCGAAGCCGTGGAACACTTCGGCCGCGATCACCGGCACGATCGTCGGGCTCGACGCGAGCAGCACCGCGGACAGGATGATGGCCGCGATCGCCCATGCGGCCGCGCCTTTCTTGTTCTTCAGCGCGTCGACGGCGGCGCCGCCCGGCACCTGGCTGACCATCGCGCTGATCGTGCCGATCGACAGCACCATGCCGATCTCGCCCTGCGTCCACTTGTGCGACGCGAGGTAGGACGCGATGAACGGACCGAACCCGGTTTGAACGTTTGCAACGAAAAAGTTGAGCCAGTCGAGGGCCCGGAGACTGCGAACGCTGACGGAATGCTTGATCGTCATCGGGCGGCACTCGCAGGCGAAGCCGGCGCGGCAGTAACCGGCGGCGAGACCACGACGATCGGCTTGTCGGCCGCGTAGGGCGGCGACGCCTTGATCTGCGCGTCGTTCAGGTCGAGTTGCGGACGCAGCGCCTTGTCGCGCATGACGAAGCGCAACGCGCCCCAGCTCGCGGCGATCGAGCGGCGGTCGGTATTGACGAGCCCGCCGAGGTCGAGCACGACGGCCTGCGGTTGCGCGCCGCGGTCGATCAGCACGTCGACGACCCGGCCGATCTTCGTGCCGTTCGGGCGTTCGACGTCGCTGTCGAGCAGCGGCAGACGCGTCGCGGGCGACGCCGCGGCCGAGCCCGACAGCGGCACGGCCTTGGGGCGGGCGGCCGGCGGCAGGTCGCCCGATGGCACGTCGAGCACGATCGGTTCCTGTTTGCCGCCCGGCGTGAAGCGGAACACGTTCCACGGGAAGACGACCTTGCGGTCGCCGACACCCATGAACCCCTGCAGGTTGACGATCATCTCGCGCGGTTTGCCGCTTGCGTCGGTCACCATGTCGACCGCGCGGCCGATCACCTTGCCGTTGCGGCGCGCGACCTCGCTGTCGAGCAGCGCATGGATCTGGGTGCGGTCGAGCGGGCGTGTCGCGACGAGCGGCGGCGGGGGCGGCGGAGGCGGCGTCGGCGATTCGGGGCGCTGCACCGGCTTCGGCTTCGTCACTTCACGGTGCGGCTTCTTCGGCGCTTCCGGTTCCTCCGGCTGGACGAGCGGCGGCACGGGCGGCATCGTCAGCGGTTCGCCGGCTGTTTCCCCGATGGGCTCGACGAGCGCCTCGCTGATCGGCGCAGGCGGATTCTGGGTCGGCAGCAGCCCGCAGCCGGACAGCAGCGCGGCGGCCGCGAGAACGAGGAAGACCGTCGAGGACGGTAACGACATGCGGGATGCGGGAAACGGGAGTCCGCCGCTCATTGACACTCACTCCATGGGTCGGGGGCGGGCCCGGAGGCTCGCGGCTGGCGATGGATGGCGGGTGCGGGCGGCGCACCACGCGAGGTGAGAGTTTAACGTGTCTTGCTTTCAGGACCGATTTCGATGGCCGATTGGAGGCGGACCGTCGGGAAAAGGAAGGGATCGGTGGCGGCCCGAGGGATGCCGAATGATGGTCGAGGATGCAGCCGCGGCGCCTGATCAGGGGTAGTCACGGTCGACACGGCGTGAATCGTGCGAGCCGTGCCGGTTGCGCGGGTGTCGGGAGGCGGGTAACGGAGGCGGAAGAGAAGGCGGGACATCCAGGCGCCGGCCTGGCCCGCCGTCATGGCGGGCCGGCGCGGGCGCTGCCCGATGCAGGCAGAAACCGGAAAGTCAGGCGTCCGGATACCACGCATCGGTGAATTCGCTGACCTTGACGTCGGTCAGCTCGGGCCGTGCGGCCAGCCATGCACGGACGTTTTCGCGGTCGGCATCGGTCGTCGTGCCGCGCGGTGCGCCGGAGATCACGTATGCGCCGATCCCTTCGTCGGCGGACGCGACGGTCAGCAGCCCGTTCGCTTCGACGAAATCGATGAACGAATCGATCAGCTGACCGCGTTCGAGGTCGGACAATTCTTTGCTGTATTGCGCGGTCGCGTTGAACGCGAGTTCCTGGAACTCGGCGATGTGGAGTTTCTTGCGCTGGCGGCGGTTGTGGCGTTGGCTCATGGTGTGTGATGAACGGGAAGAGGAAAAAGGCAGCGGCGGCGGGCGCGGATATGACATGCGCGAGCGGCCGGCGCCGCGTTGGATCGCCGCGCGGCGTAGCCGGCGGCGGGCAGACGGAACGTCACATCAGCACGATATCGTACTGCTCCTGGCTAAGGTTCGACTCGACCTGCAGCGATACCGGCTTGCCGATGAAGTCGATCAGCATCGCAAGATGCTGCGACTCCTCGTCGAGGAACAAATCGATCACCTGCTGCGCGGCGATCACGCGGAATTCGCGCGGGTTGAACTGGCGCGACTCGCGCAGGATCTCGCGCAGGATGTCGTAGCACACGGTGCGCGACGTCTTCACCTGGCCCTTGCCCTGGCAGGTCGGGCATGGCTCGCACAGCACGTGCGCGAGCGATTCGCGCGTGCGCTTGCGCGTCATCTCGACGAGCCCGAGCTGCGAGAAGCTGTTGACCGTCACGCGCGTGCGATCGCGCGACAGCGCCTTCTTCAGCTCGGACAGCACCGCGTCGCGATGCTCGGCGTTCTCCATGTCGATGAAGTCGATGATGATGATCCCGCCGAGGTTGCGCAGACGCAGCTGCCGCGCGATCGTATGCGCGGCCTCGAGGTTGGTCTTGAAGATCGTGTCGTCGAAGTTGCGTGCACCGACGTAGCCGCCGGTGTTCACGTCGATCGTCGTCATCGCCTCGGTCTGATCGATCATCAGGTAGCCGCCCGACTTGAGGTCGACGCGGCGCGACAGTGCGCGCTGGATCTCCGTCTCGATGTTGTACAGGTCGAACAGCGGCCGCTCGCCGGTGTAGTGATGCAGCTTCGGGCTCACCGCCGGCGTGAACTCGCCCGCGAATTCCGCGAGGCGCTGGTAGGTCTCGCGCGAATCGACCTGGATGCGCGTCGTGTCGTCGTTCGCGAAATCGCGCAACACGCGCTGCGCGAGATCGAGATCCTGGTACAGCAGGCTCGTCGCCGGCAGCCGCTGCGCTTGCGCGACGATCGTCGCCCAGGTCTTGCGCAGATACGTGACGTCGCCCGCCAGTTCGTCGGAAGTCGCATCCTCGGCGATCGTGCGCACGATGTAGCCGCCTTTCTCGTCCGGCGGGATCACGGCGGTCAGCCGTGCGCGCACGGCCTCGCGCTCGGCCTCGCTCTCGATCTTCTGCGAGATGCCGATGTGCGGCTCCTGCGGCAGGTACACGAGCGTGCGGCCTGCGATGCTGACCTGCGTCGACAGTCGCGC
The DNA here is from genome assembly GCF_902499115.1 of Burkholderia diffusa. GTDB lineage: Bacteria > Pseudomonadota > Gammaproteobacteria > Burkholderiales > Burkholderiaceae > Burkholderia > Burkholderia diffusa. The sequence continues at coordinate 73,238 of NZ_CABVPN010000016.1, read as the reverse complement.
GCCCTTCGTGCCGATCGGATCCTTGATCACCTGGACCATCAGCGTCTGGCCCTCGAAGACGGTCTTCTCGATCGGCTGGTGCGGCGCGCCCGACTGCGGCTCGCCCGCGAGGCGCGGATGCCAGATGTCGGCGACGTGCAGGAACGCCGCGCGCTCGAGGCCGATGTCGATGAACGCCGACTGCATGCCGGGCAGCACGCGCACGACCTTGCCGAGGTAGATGTTGCCGACCCGCCCGCGCGACAGCGTGCGCTCGACGTGAAGCTCCTGCACCGCGCCTTGCTGCACGAGTGCGACCCGCGTTTCCTGCGGCGTGAGGTTGATCAGGATTTCTTCGTTCATGGTGGGATTCAGAAGTCGACGCGCGCGGCGCGCAGCAGTGCCGCAGTCTCAAAGAGGGGCAGACCCATGATACCCGAATGGGAGCCCTCGATTCGCTCGATGAATTCGGCCGCACGCCCCTGGATCGCGTAGGCGCCGGCCTTGCCTAACGGTTCACGGCTGTCGACGTAACGTTCGAACGCGTCGCGCGGCGTGGCCGCGAAGCGCACCGACGAGCGCGACAGCGCGGGCGGCAGCAGTTCGCCGTCGGCGCCGATCACCGCGACCGCGGTGAGCACCTCGTGTTCGCGGCCCGCCAGGCGGGTCAGCATCGCGAGCGCGTCGGCGGCATCGGCCGGCTTGCCGAGGATCGCGCCGTCGATCGTCACGGTGGTGTCCGCAACCAGCACCGGCGCGGCCGGCTTGCCGCTCGCGACGAGGCGCGCACGTGCGGCCTCGGCCTTCGCGACGGTCACGCGCCGGACGTACACATCGGCGGCTTCGCCGGGCAATTCGGCTTCGAGCGCCTCGGCGTCCTCGTCGGGGCGCGGCAGCAGCAATTCGAAGCGCACGCCGATCTGCAGCAGCAGCTCCTGGCGGCGCGGGCTTTGCGAAGCGAGGTAGAGAATCGGGAAAAGGGCGGGGGGCGTGCTGGACGGCATGGTGTCGTTATCTCGTCGTGCGCGCGCGTCGCGCGTCCAGAAGACGACGCGTCATGCGCGGTGATAGGGGTGATTCTGCGTGATGCTCCACGCCCGGTAAAGCTGTTCGGCAAGCAGCACGCGCACCATACCGTGCGGCAGCGTCATGCTCGAAATGCGCAGTAGCAGGTCGGCGCGCGCCTTGAGTTCCGGATCGAGCCCGTCGGCGCCGCCGATCACGAATGCGACGTCACGGCCGTCCTGCTGCCAGCCGGGCAGCGCCTGCGCGAGCTGCATGGTGGTCCAGTCGCGGCCGCGCTCGTCGAGCGCGACGATGCGCGCGCCCTTCGGCAGCGCGGCCTCGATCTTCTGCCGCTCGGCCGCCATCACGCTTTCCGCGCTGCGGCCGCCCGAACGCAGTTCGGGCTTGATCTCGCGCAGCTCGATGCGCAGCTCGGGCGGCATGCGCTTCGTGTATTCGTCGAAGCCGGACGCGATCCAGCCGGGCATCTTGTGGCCGACCGCGAGGATGAAAAGCTTCATCGGGACGACTCGCTGCGGCTCAGCGGCGGCGGGCCGCCGTCTTGCGCGCCGGGCGTGCGGGCGCTTCTTCCTCGTCGTCCTCGCCTTCGCTGGCCGTCGCGAAACCGTCCTTGCCGCCGCCGAGCTTCATCCGCACGGGCTTGTCGCCCCAGATTTCCTCGAGGTTGTAGTACTGGCGCAGCGCCGGTTGCAGGATGTGCACGACGGCGTCGCCGCAGTCGACCAGCACCCATTCGCCCGTGTCTTCGCCCTCGGAGCTGACGATGTCGCCGCCGGCTTCCTTGACCTTGTCGCGCACGCTCGACGCGAGCGCCTTGGTCTGGCGGTTCGACGTGCCCGACGCGACGATCACGCGGTCGAACAGTTCGGTCAGGTGGCTGGTGTTGAACACCTTGATGTCTTGCGCCTTGATGTCTTCGAGAGCGTCGACGATCACGCGCTGCAGTTTGCGGATATCCATGGAATCAGGAATGGTAGAGACGATGTTGAAGAATATAGGCCCAGACGGCGGCCGGTACATGTTCGGCCGACGCGTCGGGCATCTGCGCATGACGCGCGATGCATTCGCGCAGGTGCGCACGGATGTCGGTTGCGGCGATATCGAACGCCAGTGTCGTGTCGATCAGCAGGTGGCCGGCCGGTGTCGCTTTCAGCACATCGGCGCCGGCCTGCCGCCGCGCGATTTCCCGTGCGACCGCCGGTGGCGCCGTGCCGAGGTCGAAGCCCGGGCGCGTCGACGCGCACACGTGCGCGTAGTCGAACAGCTTGCGCCAGTCGCGCCACGTGTCGAGCCGCACCAGCTGGTCGGCGCCGATCAGCAGCGACAGCGAGGCGTCGGGGCCGATCCGATCGCGCCAGCGCGCGAGCGTCTCGACCGTATAGGTCGGCCCCGCGTGCTCGATCTCGTCGGTCGCGACGGTGATTGTCACGCCGGGCAGAGACAGCGAGCCGGCAGCGGCGCGCGTCATCGCGAGCCGATGCTCGGCGGCCGACACGTCGCGCTTCTGGTAAGGCTGCCCGGCGGGCAGCAGCACGAGGTCGGTCAGGCCGAGCACGTCGGCGAACCGGCGCGCGAGCGCGAGGTGGCCGTCGTGGATCGGATCGAACGTGCCGCCCAGCAGGCCGATGCGACGTAACGGCGGGCGCGGCTGCGGGGCGGGGCGGGCGGTGGTGTCCAGAAAAACGTGTCCTGTTCTTGGGGCGGCGGGGCGCGACGGGCTCAGACCCAGTCGCGCGGCAGGAGGAACTCGCTCAGGCGCGCTTCGGGCGAGCCCGGCTCGGGCTGCCAGTTGTAGCGCCAGTTCGCGACCGGCGGCATCGACATCAGGATCGATTCGGTCCGGCCACCGCTTTGCAGGCCGAACAGCGTGCCGCGGTCGAACACGAGGTTGAATTCCACGTAGCGGCCGCGCCGGTAAGCCTGGAAGTCGCGTTCACGCTCGCCGTACGGCAGCGCGACCCGGCGTTCGACGATCGGCAGGTACGCGTTCAGGAACGCGTCGCCGACGCGCTGCATCATCTCGAACGAGCGTTCGAATCCGGGTTCGGAGAAGTCGTCGAAGAAGATCCCGCCGATGCCGCGCGTCTCGTTGCGGTGCTTCAGGAAGAAATACTCGTCGCACCACGTCTTGAAACGCGGATAGAGCTCGGCACCGAACGGGTCGAGCGCGTCCTTGCAGGTCTGGTGGAAATGCCGCGCGTCGTCCTCGAACGGATAAACCGGTGTCAGATCCATTCCGCCGCCGAACCAGAAGATCGGCGCCTCGTCGGGCTTCGTCGCGATCAGCATCCGCACGTTCATGTGCACCGTCGGGCAGTACGGGTTGCGCGGGTGCAGCACGAGCGACACGCCGAGCGCCTCGAAGCCGCGGCCGGCCAGCTGCGGGCGCGCGGCGCTCGCCGACGGCGGCAGCGCGTCGCCCGCGACGTCGGAAAAACCGATCCCAGCGCGCTCGAACACGCGGCCGCCTTCGAGAATCCGGGTGCAGCCGCCGCCGCGCAGGCGCTCTTCCGGCCCGCGCTGCCACGCATCGGTCGCGAGCGGCGTGCCGTCGACCGCGCCGAGCGCGTCGGCGATACGTGTCTGCAGGCCCTGGAGGTACGTGCGCACGCGCGCCACGTCGTAGGTCGAATCGGTCATGTCTGAACTGGGTGCCTCCGCGCGAAGCGGGGGCCGTAAAAAAGGCATCTGCCGGGCATTCTATCGAACCCCGGCAGAGGAGGCCGCCGCTTGTGACGGCAGGCGGCGGTCAGGGCGTCACGCGCTCTTGCGGTTAAGCGCGCGGAAGCCGATGTCGCGGCGGTACTGCATGCCTTCGAAATTGATCTGATTGATCGTGTCGTACGCATGCTGCTGGGCTTCGCGCACCGAATCGGCGAGACCGACCACGCACAGCACGCGGCCGCCCGACGTGACGAGCTTGTCGCCTTCGGCGAGCGTCGTGCCCGCATGGAACGTCACGGCCTGTTCGGTCTCGGCCGGGATCCCGTTGATGCGGTCGCCCTTGCGCGGCGCGTCCGGATAACCGTGCGCGGCCAGCACGACGCCGAGCGCGGTGCGGCGGTCCCAGTCGAGCTCGACCGTGTCGAGCGTGCCCGCGATCGCCTGTTCGACGACCTTCGAGAAATCGCTCTTCAGGCGCGCCATGATCGGCTGCGTCTCGGGGTCGCCCATCCGGCAGTTGAACTCGAGCGTGCGCGGATTACCTTCCTTGTCGATCATCAGGCCCGCATACAGGAAGCCCGTGAAGCGGATGCCGTCCTTCTCCATCCCGCGCACCGTCGGCATGATGATTTCGCGCATCACGCGTGCGTGCATCTGAGGCGTGACGATCGGCGCGGGCGAGTAGGCGCCCATGCCGCCCGTGTTCGGGCCGCGGTCCTCGTCGAGCAGGCGCTTGTGGTCCTGGCTCGAGGCCAGCGCCAGCGCGTGCTTGCCGTCGACCATCACGATGAAGCTTGCTTCCTCGCCGTCGAGGAATTCCTCGATCACGACGCGCGCGCCGGCGTCGCCGAGCTTGTTGCCCGACAGCATCATGTCGACGGCTTCGTGTGCTTCTTCCAGCGTCATCGCGACGACGACGCCCTTGCCGGCCGCGAGGCCGTCGGCCTTCACGACGATCGGCGCACCCTTCGCGTCGATGTACGCGTGTGCGGCAGCCACGTCGGAGAACGTTTCGTACTCGGCGGTGGGGATGCCGTGGCGCTTCATGAACGCCTTCGCGAAATCCTTCGAGCTTTCGAGCTGTGCGGCTTCGCGGGTCGGGCCGAAGACCTTCAGGCCGCGTGCGCGGAACAGGTTGACGATGCCCGCCGCGAGCGGCGCTTCCGGCCCGACGAGCGTGAACGCGACGCCTTCGCGTTCCGCGAAATCGGCGAGTTCGTCGAGCGCCGTGATGTCGACGTTCTTCAGACGCTCGTCCTGCGCCGTGCCGCCATTGCCGGGCGCGACGTAGACCATCTGGACACGCGGCGACTGCGCGAGCTTCCACGCCAGCGCATGTTCGCGGCCGCCGGAACCGACGACGAGTAGTTTCATGGGATTCCCCGCAGACTAGAAAACAGGGCGGCCGGCACGCTCAGGCGCGCCGGCCGCGAAATCGGTCGGGCCGCCGCCGCGACGATGAGCACGGCGGCCGGCATCTCATTCCTCGACGATGACGGCGTTCGTATACACCTCCTGCACGTCGTCGAGGTTTTCGAGCGCGTCCAGGAGCTTCTGCATCTTCGCCGCATCGTCGCCGGTGAATTCGACTTCGTTCTGCGGCTTCATCGTCACTTCGGCGAGTTCGGCCTTGAAGCCCGCGGCTTCGAGCGCGTCCTTCACCGCCGAGAAGGCCTGCCAGTCGCACAGCACTTCGATCGAGCCGTCGTCGTTCGTGCTGACGTCGTCCGCGCCGGCTTCGAGCGCCGCTTCCATCAGCGCGTCTTCCGACGTGCCGGGCGCGAACAGGAACTGGCCGACGTGATCGAACATGAACGCGACCGAACCGTCGGTGCCCATGTTGCCGCCGAACTTCGAGAATGCGTGACGGACTTCCGCGACCGTGCGGGTGCGGTTGTCGGTCAGCGTGTCGACGATGATCGCCGCGCCGCTGATGCCGTAGCCTTCGTAACGGATTTCTTCGTAGTTCGCGCCGTCCGCGCCGCCGACGCCGCGGTCGATCGCGCGCTTGACGTTGTCTTTCGGCATGTTCGCGTCGGCTGCCTTGTCGACCGCGAGACGCAGACGCGGGTTCGAGCTGGCGTCGCCGCCGCCGAGGCGGGCCGCGACCTGGATTTCCTTGATCAGGCGGGTCCAGATCTTGCCGCGCTTCGCGTCGGCCGCTGCCTTCTTATGCTTGATGTTGGCCCATTTCGAATGACCAGCCATACCTTTCTCCGTGCCCGGGCGCGCTGCGCGGGCGATTGTGCCAATGTGTCGTTGAATCGGCGGCCGTCTGGGCGGGCATGATGCCGCGGGGCCGCGCGTGTCGAGTGGAACGTGATTTTATCACGCGGCGACCGTCGCTTCGGGGCCGCCGTGCATGGCCGAACGGCCGGGAGGGCCGCTCGGAGCGCCGTGCCGCGCGCCCCGGCGCCGCCGTGCGTCAGTTCTTGGTGCCGAACAGGCGGTCGCCTGCGTCGCCCAGGCCCGGCACGATGTACGCGTGCTCGTTCAGGTGCGAGTCGAGCGATGCGACGAACAGCTTCACGTCCGGGTGCGCGTCCTGGAACACCTGCACGCCCTCGGGCGCGGCGACCAGTGCGACGAACATGATGTTCGCGGCCGGCACGTTGCGGCGCTTGAGCACGTCGACCGCGTGCACGGCCGAATAGCCGGTCGCGACCATCGGGTCGCACAGAATGAAGATGCGATCCTCGAGATCGGGCAGGCGCACCAGGTATTCGACCGGGCGGTGATCCTCGGCGCGGTACACGCCGATGTGGCCGACGCGCGCGGACGGCACCAGGTCGAGCAGGCCGTCCGACATCCCGATGCCGGCCCGCAGCACGGGCACGATCGCGAGCTTCTTGCCCGCGATCACCGGCGCGTCGACCGCCACGAGCGGGGTTTCGACCCGCTTGGTCGTGATCGGGAGGTTACGGGTGATCTCGTAGCCCATCAGCAGCGTGATCTCGCGCAGCAGTTCGCGGAACGTGCGCGTCGACGTGTCCTTGTCGCGCATGTGGGTCAGCTTGTGCTGGATCAGCGGGTGATCAGTGATGAAGAGATTCGGGAAACGGCTGTCCTGTTTCATGACGGGGTGCCTTGGCGGCAAAAGGGGATCGGGGGCGGCGATGGCGCGAGGCCGGCCGCCGCTTATGGCCGCAATTTTACCAAGGCGCGCCACCTGATCCGGATATTATCGACGTCTCACGACAATCCGCGCGCCGTGTTCGCCCGTTTCCGACCGCTCGCCCGTCCGGCGATGCGGGCGGCTGCGCCGGCGCGCGTCGCCATAAGGGAATCGACGATGGATCTCGGCATCGCAGGAAAGACCGCGCTCGTGTGCGCGGCGAGCAAGGGGCTCGGGCGCGGCTGCGCGGAAGCGCTGGCCGCCGAGGGCGTGAATCTCGTGATCGTCGCGCGCACGCGCGACACGCTGGAGGAAACCGCGGAGGAGATCCGCGCCGGGTCGAACGTGTCAGTCACCGCCGTCGCCTGCGACATCACGACGCCCGACGGCCGCGCGGCCGCGCTCGCCGCCTGCCCGCAGCCGGACATTCTCGTGACGAATGCCGGCGGGCCGCCGCCCGGCGACTTCCGTGATTTCTCGCACGACGACTGGATCCGCGCGCTGGAGTCGAACATGCTGACGCCGATCGAGCTGATCCGCGCGACCGTGGACGGGATGATCGGGCGCGGTTTCGGCCGGATCGTCAACATCACGAGTTCGGCCGTGAAGGCGCCGATCGACGTGCTCGCGCTGTCGAACGGTGCGCGCTCGGGACTGACCGGCTTCGTCGCGGGGCTGTCGCGCAAGGTCGCGGGGCAGGGCGTGACGATAAACAATCTGCTGCCCGGGCTGTTCGACACCGACCGGATCGCGACGACGCTCGCCGCGTCGGCGAAGGCGCAGGGCGTGACGGTCGACGAGATGCGCGCGCGGCGCGCGAAGGAAATCCCGGCTGGGCGCCTCGGCACGCGTGCCGAATTCGGCGCGGCGTGCGCGTTCCTCTGCAGCGTCCATGCCGGCTACATCACCGGGCAGAACTGGCTGCTCGACGGCGGCGCGTATCCGGGTACGTTCTGACGCGCGCACCGCCATTCACACATACGACAACAATCGACCCACGAAGGAAACGGAGATGAGCAAACCCCGCATCGCATTGATCGCGCACGACGCGAAGAAGGACGAGATCGTCGCGCTCGCGGGCCAGTACCGCGAGACGCTCGCGCAATGCAGGCTGGTCGGAACGGGCACGACGGGCGGCCGCATCGCCGCCGCGCATGGGCTCGAGGTCGAGCGCAAGCTGTCGGGGCCGCTCGGCGGCGACCTGCAGATCGGTGCGGAACTGGCCGAAGGCCGCGTCGACATCGTCGTGTTCCTGCGTGACCCGATGACCGCGCAGCCGCACGATCCGGACATCACCGCGCTGGTGCGCGCGTGCGACGTGCACGACGTGCCGGTCGCGACGAACGTGGCGACCGCGCGGATGCTGCTCGACGACCTGGCGCGGAACATGCAGGACGTCTGCTAGTCGCCCGCCAGCCTGATTGCCCTTGCTGGCGGCAGGGCCATGCACGCCCGGCGGTGACGCGCGAGAATCGGGCGTCGCGACGCGCACCGCCGCCGGTCCTGTACCGATCGGCAACGGCTGGCGTCGGCGAGCCGAATTTCCCCTGACCGATTCAGAAACGAGGAGCGAAACGATGCCGAAAGCAATCCGATACGACCAGCCGGGCGGCCCGGACGTGATGAAGTGGGTCGATGTCGAGGTCGGCGAACCGAAGGCGGGCGAAGTCCGCATCCGGCAGCATGCGGTCGGGCTCAACTACATCGACGTGTATTTCCGCACCGGCCTTTACCCGCAGCCGCTGCCCGGCGGCCTCGGGATGGAGGCGGCGGGCGAGGTGACGGCCGTCGGCGACGGCGTGACCGCGCTCAAGGCGGGCGACCGCGTCGCCTACGTCGGGCAGCCGCCGGGCGCGTACGCGCAGGAGCGCGTGATGCCGGCCGAGCGGCTCGTGAAGCTGCCCGACGGGATCAGCTACGACGACGCGGCATCGGTGATGCTGCAGGGACTGACCGCGCACTACCTGCTGCGCCGCACGTACCCGGTGAAGGCCGGTGACACGATCCTGATCCACGCGGCGGCCGGCGGTGTCGGCCTGCTCGTGTGCCAGTGGGCGAAGGCGCTCGGCGCGACCGTGATCGGGACGGTCGGCTCCGACGAGAAGGCCGCGCTCGCAAAGGCGCACGGCTGCGATCATCCGATCGTCTATACGCGCGAGAACTTCACGCAGCGCGTGAAGGAGATCACGAACGGCGCGGGCGTGCCGGTCGTCTACGACTCGATCGGCAAGGACACCTACATCGGCTCGCTCGACTGCCTCGCGCCGCTCGGTCTGTTCGTCAGCTTCGGTAATGCGTCGGGCCCGCTGCCGCCGATCGACTCGAAGGAGTTTTCGTCGCGCGGCTCGCTGTTCTTCACGCGGCCGACGCTGTTCTCGTACATCGCGAAGCGTGCGGATCTCGAATCCGCGGCCGCCGAGCTGTTCGACGTGATCCTGTCGGGAAAGGTGAAGACGAGCATCAACCAGCGCTATCCGCTCGCGGAAGTCGGCCGCGCGCATGAAGATCTCGAAGCGCGCAAGACGACCGGCTCGACGATCCTCGTTCCCTGACGCATCCCTTCGTGCCGGCGCCACGCCGGCACGCATCCTGACGGGCGGCGCTGGCCGCCGCCCGCTCCGTCTTCATCCCGGCCGCCGTTTCCCACCGCACGCGTTTACGCGTTTTTTATACCGGCCCGATGACCTTTGACCCGACCTTTACGCGCGTTCCCATAAGGTTCTAGTCGTCCGATTTCGACGACGGAGAACAAAAAATGGATGGGGTTTTCATCGGCGCACTGGTGTTGTTCACCGCGCTGATCCTCGGTTTGCTTGCCGGTTGCGAGAAGCTCGTGCAATACGGTCGCGGGGGGCGCGCATGACCTGGATGCTTTGGCTCGCGGGTGCCTCGACGGCCCTGCTGTTCGCGTATCTCGTCTTTGCGCTGCTGCGCGCGGAGGACATCGAATGAACGCGAACAACCTGTTGCAGATACTGCTGTTCATCGTCGTGCTGCTCGCGGCGGCCGTGCCGGTCGCGCGCTACCTGACGGGCGTGATGGACGGCAGTTCGCGCGTCGTGCGCGTGTTCGGGCCACTCGAGCGCGCGCTGTACCGCATCGCCGGCGTCGACGCCGGCACCGAAATGAACTGGAGGCAGTATGCGATCGCCACGATCGCGTTCAACGCGCTCGGCGCGCTGTTCCTGTACGGTCTGCTGCGCCTGCAGGGCTTCCTGCCCGGCAATCCGCAGCAATTCGGCGCGATGACGGCCGACGGTGCCTTCAACACGGCCGTCAGCTTCGTCACCAACACCAACTGGCAGGACTACACGCCCGAGCAGACCGTCAGCTACCTGACGCAGATGCTCGGCCTGACCGTGCAGAACTTCCTGTCGGCGGCAACGGGCATCGTCGTGGTGATCGCACTGATCCGCGGCTTCGCGCGTCATACCGCGCAGACGATCGGCAACTTCTGGGTCGACCTCACGCGCGTGACGATGTACGTGCTCGTGCCGATGTCGATGATCATCGCCGCGCTGCTGATGAGCCAGGGCGTGATCCAGAACATGAAGGCTTACCAGGACGTACCGGTGCTGCAGGCGAGCACCTACGCGGCGCCGAAGCTCGACGCGCAGGGCAACCCGGTGAAGGACGACAAGGGCAACCCGGTGACGGTGCCCATGCCGCTCACGAAGCAGACGCTCGCGATGGGCCCGGTCGCGTCGCAGGAAGCGATCAAGATGCTCGGCACCAACGGTGGCGGCTTCTTCAACGCGAACTCGGCGCACCCGTACGAGAACCCGACGCCGTTCTCGAACTTCCTGCAGATCTTCTCGATCCTGATCATCCCGGCCGCGCTGGCCCTGGTGTTCGGCCGGATGATCGGCGACCGCCGGCAGGGCATCGCGGTGCTCGCGGCGATGACGGTTGCGTTCGCGATCGCGATCGGTGTCGAGGTGAGCGCCGAGCAGGCCGGCAACCCGACGCTCGCCGCGCTGCACGTCGACCAGTCGACGAGCGCGCTCCAGCCGGGCGGCAACATGGAAGGCAAGGAAACGCGCTTCGGCATCGCGCAGACCGGCATCTTCACGGTCGCGACGACGGCCGCGTCGTGCGGCGCGGTCGATACGATGCACGATTCGCTGACGCCGCTCGGCGGTCTCGTGCCGATGCTGCTGATGCAGCTCGGCGAGGTGATCTACGGCGGTGTCGGTTCCGGCCTCTACGGGATGCTCGTGTTCGCGCTGCTCGCGGTGTTCGTCGCCGGCCTGATGATCGGCCGCACGCCGGAATACGTCGGCAAGAAGATCGAGTCGTACGAGATGAAGATGGTGTCGATCGTCGTGCTGCTCACGCCGCTGCTCGTGCTGGTCGGCACGTCGATCGCCGTGCTCGCCGATGCGGGCCGTGCCGGCATCGCGAACCGGGGCCCGCACGGCTTCTCGGAAATCCTGTACGCGTTCAGCTCGGCCGCGAACAACAACGGCAGCGCGTTCGCGGGCCTGACGGTCGGCACGCCCTTCTACAACTGGATGACCGCGATCGCGATGTGGTTCGGCCGCTTCGGCACGATCGTGCCGGTGCTGGCGATCGCCGGCTCGCTCGCCGCGAAGAAGCGCATCGCGGTGACGAGCGGCACGCTGCCGACGCACGGCCCGCTGTTCGTCGTGCTGCTGCTCGGCACCGTGATGCTGGTGGGCGCGCTGACCTACGTGCCGGCGCTCGCGCTCGGCCCGGGCGTCGAGCATCTGATGATGTGGCTGGGCGCGTGATGCGCGCCCGCATGGCGACACCTTGCAAAGACTGAAGAGATTGAAGAGATCGCAATGACTCAACATTCCGCAACACGGTCCATGTTCGATCCGGCGCTGCTGCGCCCGGCGATCGTGGATTCGTTCAAGAAACTCACGCCGCGCACGCAGTTCCGCAACCCGGTGATGTTCTGCGTGTACGTCGGCAGCATCCTGACCACGATCCTGTGGATCGCGGCGCTCGCCGGCCAGGCCGAGGCGCCGGCGGGCTTCATCCTCGCGATCGCGCTGTGGCTGTGGTTCACGGTGCTGTTCGCAAACTTCGCCGAAGCGCTCGCCGAAGGGCGCTCGAAGGCGCAGGCCGCGTCGCTGCGCAGCGCGAAGAAGGACGTGATGGCGAAGAAGCTCAACGAGCCGCATCCGAAGTCGCCGATCCGCATCACGACCGCGTCCGACCTGCGTCGCGGCGACGTCGTGCTGGTCGAGGCCGGCGACGTGATCCCGGCCGACGGCGAAGTCGTCGAGGGCGTCGCATCGGTCGACGAATCGGCGATCACCGGCGAATCCGCGCCGGTGATCCGCGAATCGGGCGGCGACTTCTCGTCGGTGACGGGCGGCACGCGCGTGCTGTCCGACTGGATCGTCGTGAAGGTCACCGCGAACCCCGGCGAGGCGTTCCTCGACCGGATGATCGCGATGGTCGAAGGCGCGAAGCGCAAGAAGACGCCGAACGAGGTCGCGCTGACGATCCTGCTCGTCGCGCTGACGATCGTGATGCTGCTCGCGACCGCGACGCTGCTGCCGTTCTCGATGTTCTCGGTCGAGGCGATGAAGGCCGGCCACGTGGTGACGATCACCGTGCTCGTTGCGCTGCTCGTGTGTCTGATCCCGACGACGATCGGAGGGCTGCTGTCGGCGATCGGCGTGGCCGGGATGAGCCGGATGATGCAGGCGAACGTGATCGCGACGTCGGGCCGCGCGGTCGAAGCGGCCGGCGACGTCGACGTGCTGCTGCTCGACAAGACCGGCACGATCACGCTCGGCAACCGCCAGGCGTCGATGTTCGTGCCCGCGCCGGGCGTGACCGAGGAAGCGCTGGCCGACGCCGCGCAGCTGTCGTCGCTCGCCGACGAAACGCCGGAGGGCCGCAGCATCGTCGTGCTCGCGAAGGAACGCTTCAACATCCGCCAGCGCGACATGGCGCAACTGCATGCGACGTTCATCGGCTTCTCCGCGCAGACGCGGATGAGCGGCGTCGATCTGCCCGGTCGTGAAATCCGCAAGGGCGCGGCCGATGCGATCCGCCGCTACGTCGAGACGCACGGCAGCCGCTTCCCGGAAGAGGTGCGCCGCGCGGTCGACGACGTCGCGCGCCGCGGCAGCACGCCGCTCGTCGTGGCCGACCTGCATGACGGCGTGGCGCGTGTGCTCGGCGTGATCGAGCTGAAGGACATCGTGAAGGGCGGCATCAAGGAGCGCTTCGCGGAACTGCGCAAGATGGGCATCAAGACCGTGATGGTGACGGGCGACAACCGGCTCACCGCCGCGGCGATCGCGGCGGAAGCGGGCGTCGACGACTTCCTCGCGGAAGCGACGCCGGAAACCAAGCTCGCGACGATCCGCGAGCATCAGGCGGCGGGGCGCCTCGTCGCGATGACGGGCGACGGCACCAACGACGCACCGGCGCTCGCGCAGGCCGACGTGGCGGTCGCGATGAACACCGGCACGCAGGCGGCGAAGGAAGCCGGCAACATGGTCGACCTCGACTCGAACCCGACGAAGCTGATCGAGATCGTCGAGATCGGCAAGCAGATGCTGATGACGCGCGGCTCGCTGACCACGTTCTCGATCGCGAACGACATCGCGAAGTACTTCGCGATCATCCCGGCCGCGTTCGTGACGACGTACCCGCAACTGCGCGTGCTCGACATCATGCATCTGACGTCCCCGGCGTCGGCGATCCTGTCGGCGGTGATCTTCAACGCGCTGATCATCGTTGCGCTGATCCCGCTCGCGCTGAAGGGCGTCACCTACCGGCCGCTCGGCGCCGCGTCGCTGCTGCGCCGCAACCTGCTGGTGTACGGCCTCGGCGGCGTGCTGCTGCCGTTCCCGTTCATCAAGCTGATCGACATGACGCTCGCCGCGCTCGGCTGGGCCTGATGCGCCGTACCTGAAGGAAGAACCATCATGAAATCGTTGATTCGCCCGCTCGTCGTGATCTTCGTCGTACTGACCGTCGTGACGGGTCTCGCCTACCCGGCCGTGATGACCGTGTTCGGCCAGGCCGTGTTCCCGTCGCAGGCGAACGGCAGCCTGATCGAGAAGGACGGCAAGGCGGTCGGCTCCGCGCTGATCGGCCAGCCGTTCGATGCGCCGAAGTACTTCTGGGGCCGGCTGTCGGCCACGTCGCCGATGCCGTACAACGCGACCGGCTCCGGCGGCTCGAACCTCGGCCCGCTGAACCCGTCGCTGGCCGACCAGGTGAAGGCGCGCATCGCCGCGTTGCGCGACGCGGGCACCGACATGTCGAAGCCCGTGCCCGTCGACCTCGTGACGGCGTCGGCGAGCGGCCTCGATCCGGAGATCACGCCGGCCGCCGCCGCGTACCAGGTCGAGCGCGTCGCGAATGCGCGCAACCTGACGGCCGATGCGGTTGCGCAACTTGTCGACGCGAACACGACGGGCCGCCAGTTCGGCGTGCTCGGCGAGCCGCGCGTGAACGTGCTGAAGCTGAATCTCGCGCTCGACGCGACCCAGGCCGCGCACTGAGCGTATGCGACAACCTGCGTCCGGCGCGGCCCGATCCGCGTCGGACGACTTTTCCGACGGCGCATGCGCCGTCTTTGCCTTTTGCGGCGATTTGGAACAACAATGACGGTACTCGTTCGCCATCCCGCGCTTCGCCTTCCTGACGCATGAACCGCCCCGATCCCGACCAACTCCTCGACAAGCTGCAGCGAGACGAAGAAAAGCAGCGGCGCGGCCAGCTCAAGATCTTCTTCGGTGCGTCCGCCGGCGTCGGCAAGACCTACGCGATGCTGCAGGCCGCGCGCCAGCGGCTGCAGGATGGTGTCGACGTCGTCGTCGGCATCGTCGAGACCCACGGCCGCGGCGAAACCGCCGCGCTGCTCGACGGCCTCGACGTGCTGCCGCTCGCGCGCATCGACTATCGCGGCCGCACGCTCGCCGAATTCGATCTCGACGGCGCGCTCGCGCGTGCGCCGCAACTGATCCTCGTCGACGAACTCGCGCATTCGAATGTGCAGGGCGCGCGTCACCTGAAGCGCTGGCAGGACGTCTACGAACTGCTCGACGCGGGCATCGACGTGTACACCACCGTCAACGTCCAGCATCTCGAAAGCCTGAACGACGTGGTCGGCGCGATCACCGGCATCCGCGTGTGGGAGACCGTGCCCGACCGCGTGTTCGACGCGGCCGACGAGGTCACGCTGGTCGACCTGCCGGCCGAGGAACTGCTCGCGCGGATGCGCGACGGCAAGGTGTATCTCGCGCAGCAGGCCGAGCGCGCGGTGCGCAATTTCTTCCGCAAGGGCAACCTGATCGCGCTGCGCGAACTGGCGCTGCGGCGCACGGCAGACCGCGTCGACGCGCAGATGCGCGAATACCGCGCCGACCGTTCGATTCAGCGCATCTGGCAGGCGCGCGAGCGGCTGCTCGTGTGCGTCGGGCCCGGCCCCGAGGCGCCGACGCTCGTGCGCGCGGCCGCGCGGCTCGCCGCGAGCCTGAAGGCCGACTGGATCGCCGTCTACGTGGAGACGCCGCGCCTGCAGCGGCTGCCCGACGCGCGGCGGCAGCGCACGCTCGACGCGCTGAAGCTCGCGGTCGAGCTCGGCGCGGAGACGGCCACGCTCGCCGGCGACGACGCGGTCGCCGCGCTGATCGGCTATGCGAAGGTGCGCAACGTGTCGAAGCTCGTCGCGGGCGGCTCGCCGAAGGTCGGGCTCGCGCGCCGCTTCGCGCGGCCATTCGGCGAAAAGCTCGCCGAGCGCGCAGGCGACGTCGACCTGATGCTGATCCGCGCGTCGGCGAGCGACGAAGTGCGCGCCGCGCCGCTCGACGCGCGTGCACGCGACTGGCGCGACGCGTTCGCGCAATTCGGCATGCGGCGTTCGCCGCCGCGTCACTACCTGTACGCGGCCGCAATCTGCGCGGTGATCACCGGCGTCGCGAGCATCGTGTCCGAGCGGCTCGACCTGACGAACCTCGTGATGCTGTATCTGCTCGGCGTCGTGTTCTCGGCCGTGCGGCTCGGGCGTGGCCCGGGCGTGCTGCAGTCGTTCCTGTCGGTCGCCGCGTTCGATTTCTTCTTCGTGCCGCCGCGCATGTCGTTCTCGGTCAGCGACACGCAGTACTTGCTGACCTTCTTCGGGATGCTGCTGACGTCGCTCGTGATCAGCCACCTGACGTCGACGCTGACGCGCCAGGCGAGCATCGCGCAGCGCCGCGAGCGCCGCACCGGCGCGATCTACGCGATGGCGCGCGAGCTCGGCGCGGCGTTGACGACCGAGCAGATCGTCGAGATCGGCAGCCGCCACGTGGGCGAGGTGTTCCGCGCGCGCGTGGCGTTCCTGCTCCCCGACAGCGCGGACAAGGTGCGGCAGAAGATCGAGGAGCCCGATGCGGCCGTCACGCTGACGGGCGCCGATCTCGACAGCGACGTCGGCCAGTGGGTGTACGACCAGCAGAAGCCGGCCGGCCGCGGCACCGACACGCTGCCCGCGACCGCCGCGCTGTACCTGCCGCTGAAGGCGCCGATGCGCACGCGTGGCGTGCTCGCGGTCGCGTCGCGTGACCCGGGGGAGCTCGAGGTGCCCGAGCAGCTGCGGATGCTCGATGCGTTCGCCGCGCAGATCGCGCTCGCGCTCGAGCGCGTGCATTACGTCGAGATCGCGCGCGACGCGCTCGTCAACATGGAATCCGAGCGGTTGCGCAACTCGCTGCTGTCGGCGATCTCGCACGATCTGCGCACGCCGCTCACGACGATCGTCGGCTTCTCGTCGATGCTCGCGAACGGGCGCGCGGCCGCCCAGGGCGGCGACGCGGCGGCAGCCGAACGTTTCGCGCAGCGCGAGGGCGAACTCGTCGACGCGATCCACGACGAGGCGCTGCGGATGACGGGCATCGTCACGAACCTGCTCGACATGGCGCGGCTGCAGGCCGGCAGCCTGCAGCTCAAGCGCCAGTGGTCGCTGCTCGAGGAAACCGTCGGCGCCGCGCTCGCCGCGTGCAAGCGCGTGCTCGCGCGGCATCCCGCGCGCGTGTCGCTGCCGGCCGACCTGCCGCTCCTGCAGATGGACGCGGTGCTGATGGAGCGGCTGTTCACCAACCTGTTCGAGAACGCGGCGAAGTACACGCCGCCCGATACGTCGATCGACATCGGCGCCGAGCGCGTGACCGACGACGGCCAGCCGTTCGTGCGCGTGCACGTCGACGATCACGGCCCGGGCCTGCCGGCCGGCATGGAAACGCGGATCTTCGACAAGTTCACGCGCGGCGAGAAGGAATCGGCGACGCCAGGCATCGGGCTCGGCCTCGCGATCTGCCGCGCGATCGTCGAGGCGCATGGCGGTAAAATCGGCGCGCTCAACCGTACCGCGCCCGACGGCCGCGTGACGGGCGCGCGCTTCTGGTTCACGCTGCCGGTCGACACGCCGCCGGCCGTGCCTGCCGTACCCGACGACGAAATCGACGTGCCCGGCGCATCGTCCCCCTCCGAGCCATTGCCAGACCATGAGTGAACCGAGCCTGACCGTCGTCCTGATCGAGGACGAGAAACAGATCCGCCGCTTCGTGCGCGCCGCGCTCGAAGAGGAGGACATCGCCGTGTTCGAGGCGGAGACGGGCAAGCAGGGGCTGATCGACGCGGCGACCCGCAAGCCCGATCTCGTGATCGTCGATCTCGGCCTGCCCGACACCGACGGCCTCGACGTGATCCGCGAGCTGCGCGGCTGGTCCGAGGTGCCGGTGATCGTGCTGTCCGCGCGCACGCAGGAGGAGGAGAAGGTCGCCGCGCTCGACGCGGGCGCAGACGACTACCTGACCAAGCCGTTCGGCGTGTCCGAGCTGCGCGCGCGGATCCGTGCGCAACTGCGCCGGCGCAACCAGGGCGGTGCGAACGAATCGCCGAAGGTGGGCTTCGGCGGCGTGACCGTCGATCTCGCGCTGCGCCAGGTGTGGCGCGACGGCGAGATCGTGCACCTGACGCCGCTCGAATACCGGCTGCTCGCGACGCTCGTGCGGCATGCGGGGCGCGTGCTCACGCACCGTCAACTGTTGCGCGACGTATGGGGGCCGTCGCACGTCGAGAGCCATCACTATCTGCGGATCTACATGGCGCATCTGCGCCAGAAGCTCGAGCGCGATCCCGCGCAGCCCGAGCACATCATTACCGAAACGGGCGTCGGCTACCGGCTCGTCGGCGCTGCGTGACGTCCGCGGCATGCCGCGTGATACGGCCCGAATGCAAGGCCGCACGCCGGTGAAGTTGCATCGGCGCGACATTGCGGCCGCATGCGCCGGCCGCGCACACCGGCCACGGATTCCCCGCTATGCTGATCGTTCCGCGAACGAAACCGAGGAGCGTGCCATGTCCGTCCGTCTCGTCGTCATCAGTGCGCTGGCGCTTGCCGCGCCCGGCGCGTTCGCGCAGCCGCTGCCGCCCGGGCAGCAGCCTTCGGCCCCGCAGCAGGCGCTGGCCAATCCCGCGTCAGTCAATTGCGAAAAGCTCGGCGGCCGCCACGTGATCCGCAACCTGCCGAGCGGGCAGGTCGGCATGTGCGTGTTCAAGGACGGCCGCGTGTGCGACGAATGGGCGTTGTACCGCGACGACCGCTGCATCGGCGGTGGCGGCGCCAAGCGCGTGTCGAACTGAGACCGGGCGCGGCAGGGCGGGCGTGGCCGCGCCATGCGCCGGCCTGCCCCCGTTCATCCCCGTTCACCCCCGCGGCCGGTGCATCCGGCATGCCTGTAAGCGTCTTGTTATACTCGGCGCCGCCCGGGGACGACCCCGGGTCATTCGCTTCAACGGGGACGGCCCCATCCGATCCGGAGTACGTCGAGATGGCGTGGGTATTGTTGTTGATTGCCGGTTTGCTGGAAGTGGCCTGGGCGGCCGGCATGAAATCGTCCGAGGGTTTCACGAAGCTCGGACCGTCGGTGTTTACGATCGTGACGGCGCTCGCCAGCTTCGGGCTGCTCGCGGTCGCGATGCGCCAGTTGCCGCTCGGCACCGCGTATGCGGTGTGGACGGGCATCGGCGCGGTTGGCGCGTTCGTGTTCGGGATCGTGATGATGGGCGAGGCGCTCACCGCCGCCCGCGTCGCGAGCGCGTCGCTGATCGTGCTCGGGCTGGTCGGCCTGAAGCTGTCGTCGGCTGCCTGACGCCGACGCGCCGGGCGCCGGCCGGCGTCCGCGCCCGGCCGTGACGCACTGCGGAATTGCGGCGGCCCTCCTGCCAGCCTGTCTATAATGGAACGGATTCGGGCCTGAATGTCGCCGTGCCGTTCTCGGCACGCGGCGCCGGTCGCCACGCGCCGCGCGGCCGGTCGTACCGACTCGATCCGATCAATCGGCAAAGCGCACGGAAAAGTGCAAGGAGAGGGCCATGATCGAAGCCATTTCGCTCGGCGCGGGGCTCGCGTGGGCGAGCGGGCTGCGCCTTTACCTGACGGTGCTGATCGCCGGCGTGCTCGCGCGGGTCGGCTGGCTCCATCTGCCGGACACGCTCGCGGTCCTGATGTCGCCGTGGGTCATCGGCGCCGCCGCCGTGCTCGCCGTCACCGAATTCCTTGCCGACAAGATTCCCGCGTTCGATTCGCTGTGGGACGCGGTGCACACCTTCATCCGCATTCCGGCCGGCGCGGTGCTGGCCGCCGGTGCGCTCGGCCATGCCGACCCGACCGTGCTCGCGGTCGCCGGGCTGGCCGGCGGTTCGCTCGCCGGTGCCGCCCACGTCGCGAAGGCCGGCACGCGCGCGCTGATCAACCTGTCTCCCGAGCCGATCTCGAACTGGGTCGCGTCGTCCACCGAGGACGGCCTCGTGTTCGGCGGCCTCGCACTCGCGTTCTTCGTTCCGCTCGCGTTCCTCGTCCTGCTCGCGGCGTTCATCGCGGCGTCGGCCTGGGCGCTGCCGCGTTTGTGGCGCGGCGTGTCGGGCGGCTTTCGCGGGATGGCGAACCACATGGTGTCGCGGCTCAATTCGATCGGGGGCAAGCGCGATTGAAGGCGCCGTCACCCGTCGAGCGGCAGCACGCTGACCCGTCGCCGGCCGGGCGGCCCGGCCATGCCGGCCGCTTCGGCCTGCACGACCTGATTCGCCAGGCCGCGCGGATGACCGCGCGCGACTGGCGCGCCGGCGAACTGACGCTGCTCGTGCTGGCGCTGGTGCTCGCGGTCGCCGCGCTGACGAGCGTCGGCTTCCTCGCCGACCGGCTGCGCCAGGGGCTCGAGCGCGACGCGCGCCAGATGCTCGGCGCCGATTTCGTCGTGCGCGCCGACCATCCCGTCGATCCGTCGTTCGACCGCGAGGCGCGCGCACTCGGGCTGCGTACCGCGACGACCGCGATCTTCCCGAGCATGATCGCATCGGCCGCCGGCGGGCAGGCGAGCGACGCGGCGCCGGCGCGCCTCGCGGCGGTGAAGGCAGTCTCGCCCGGGTATCCGCTGCGCGGCGCGGTCGAGATCGTGCCGGCCGGCACGACCGTCGCGCACAAGGCGACCGCGATCCCCGCGCCCGGTACCGTGTGGGCCGATCCCGCGCTGCTCGACGCATTGCATCTGAAGGCGGGGGACACCGTGCGTGTCGGGCTGCGCACGTTCACGGTGGCCGCGTCGATCTCCCGCGAACTCGATCGCGGTTTCTCGTTCGTCAATTTCTCGCCGCGGCTGATGATGCGCGCGGACGAGCTCGCCGCGACGGGGCTCACCGGTTACGGCAGCCGCGTCACGTACCGGCTGCTCGTGGCCGGCGACACACCGGCCGTCGCGCGCTTCGAGGCCTACGCGCACGCGCGCGTCGACGGCGGCAAGGTGCGCGGCGTCGGTCTCGAATCGTTGCAGGAAGGCCAGCCACAGGTGCGCCAGACGCTCGATCGCGCGCGCCATTTCCTGACGCTCGTCGCGCTCCTCACCGCGCTGCTCGCGGCGGTCGCGATCGCGATGGCCGCGCAGCGCTACATGCGGCGCCATCTGGACGGTTGCGCGACGATGCGCTGCCTCGGCGTGAGCCGTCGCACGCTCGGCGCGCTGTTCGCGCTCGAATTCGCCGGCATCGGCATCGTCTCGGGCGTCGCCGGCGCGGTGCTCGGCTACGCCGGCCACTGGGCGCTCCTCGCGGCGATCGGCAGCCTGATCGACGTCGTGCTGCCGCCGCCCACGCCTTGGCCCGCGCTCGTCGGGATCGGCGCCGCGCTCGTGCTGCTGCTCGGCTTCGCGCTGCCGCCGCTTGCACCGCTCACCCGCGTGCCGCCGGTACGCGTGCTGCGGCGCGACTGGGGCGACGCGTCGCGCACGGCCTGGGCTCTGTACGCGCTCGGCGTCGTGCTGTTCGCGGGGCTGCTGATCGTCGCGGCAGGCAACCTGAAGCTCGGGCTGATCGTCGCGGGCGGGTTCGCGGGCGCCTTGGTCGGCTTCTCGCTGATCGCGCGGCTCGCGCTGTACGCGGCGGCGCGCGCGGTGCGCGATGCGCGCGTGGCAGCGGGCGTCGGCTGGCGCTATGCGCTCGCGTCGCTGCACCGGCGCGGCACGGCCAGCGCGCTGCAGATCACCGCGCTCGCGCTGGGCCTGATGTGCCTGCTGCTGATCGCGATCACGCGCAACGACCTCGTCGCGGGCTGGCGGCAGTCGACGCCGCCCGATGCGCCGAACCAGTTCCTGATCGACATCCAGCCCGACCAGCGCGACGACGTCGCGGCATGGCTCGCCGCGCACGGCGTACGCGACGCGGTGCCCGCGCCGATGGTGCGCGGCCGGCTCGTCGCGATCAACGGCAAGCCGGTGAACCCGGACGCATATCCGTCGGACGAGGCGCGCCGGCTCGTCGACCGCGAGTTCAACCTGTCGTATACGACCGAGCTGCCGTCGGACAACCGGATCGTCGCCGGCGACTGGTTCGGCCGCTCGGCCAGCCCGCAGATCTCGATCGAGGCCGGGCTCGCGAAGACGCTGAACGTGAAGCCGGGCGACACGCTGCGCTTCGACGTGACGGGGCTGACGGTCGATGCGCCGATCACCAGCGTGCGCAAGCTCGACTGGGGCTCGTTCCGCGTCAACTTTTTCGTGCTGATGCCGCCGCCCGTGCTGAAGGATTTCCCGGCCGTCTACCTGACGAGCTTCCACCTGCCGGCCGAGCAGGCGGCGCTGCTCGATCCGCTGATCGCGCGCTACCCGAACCTGACCGCGATCGACGTTGCACCGATCCTCGCTCAGTTGCAGCGGATGATGCTGCAGGTGGTCGGCGCGGTGCAGTTCCTGTTTGCGTTCACGCTCGCGGCGGGTGTGCTCGTGCTGTACACGGCGCTCGCCGGCTCGCGCGACGAGCGCGTGCGCGAGGCTGCGCTGCTGCGCGCGCTCGGCGCGTCGCGCGCGCAAATCAATGCCGTGCAGCGCGCGGAATTCATCGTCGTCGGCGCGCTGGCCGGCGCGCTGGCGTCGGCCGGTGCGATCGCGGTCGGCTGGGTGCTCGCGTCGCGCGTGTTCGACTTCCGGCTCGCCGTCGATCCGTGGCTCGTGCCGGCCGGCATCGCGGCCGGCGTCGCGTGCGCCGGTGCGGCCGGCTGGCTGAGCCTGCATAATGTGTTGCGGCGCCCGGCGCTGCAGTCGCTGCGCGACGCCTGAGCGTCGCCGGCGGCCCCGACTATCCCGTTTCCGATTATCCGTATGACCGATGTGAATGATGAGGCGCCGTCGCAACCGACGGCGTTCGAGCTCGTGGGCGGCGAAGCCCGCGTGCGCGAAATGGTGGACCGCTTTTACGACCTGATGGACCTCGAGCCCGAGTTCGCGGAGATTCGCGCGCTGCATCCGGCGTCGCTCGACGGCTCGCGCGACAAGCTGTTCTGGTTCCTGTGCGGCTGGCTTGGCGGCCCCGATCACTACATCAGCCGGTTCGGCCATCCGCGGCTGCGCGCGCGGCACCTGCCGTTCCCGATTGCGTCGGTCGAGCGCGATCAGTGGCTGCGCTGTATGGCGTGGGCGATGGAGGACATCGGGTTGGCCGAGCCGCTGCGCGAACGGCTCATGCATTCGTTCTACGACACGGCCGACTGGATGCGCAACCGGCCCGGTTGATCGACCGGTACGCCGCTGTCCGGACGCCGGACGATCTGCGTCTGGGCGCCTGGCCCGTGCGGCGCGACACTGACCGCTTCCCCATCGATACGAGGCTCGCCCGATGACGACCCACGCACTGTTTCGTGAAGATGCCTATCTGACGCAATGCGAGGCCGTCGTCGCGGCCGTCGACGATGACGGCATCCGCCTCGACCGCACCGTGTTCTATCCGCTTGGCGGCGGGCAGGCCGGCGACAGCGGCACGCTGACGCTGCCCGACGGCAGCACGATCACGATCGCCGACACGCGCAAGGCGAAGTTCGACGGTGCGACGCCCGACGATGCCGTACACGTGCCGGCGAAGGGCCAGGAAGCGCGCGTCGCGGCGCTCGCCACCGGCGCGCGCGTGGTCGCGGACATCGACTGGCTGCGCCGCTACCGGCACATGCGGCTGCATACGGCCGCGCACCTGATGTGCGCGGTGCTGCCGTACCCGGTCGACGGCTGCAGCGTGACAGCCGACTACGTGCGGCTCGATTTCGCGACGTCGGACGCGATCGACCGCGTCGACGTCGAGCGCCGTCTCGCGGCGCTGGTCCACGGCGCGCATGCGGTCACCACCGAATGGATCACCGACGCCGAGATGGCCGAGCGGCCCGACCTCGTGCGCACGATGAGCGTGAAGCCGCCGATGGGGCTGGGCCGCGTGCGGCTGCTGCGCATCGAAGGGGTCGATCTGCAGCCGTGCGGCGGCACGCATGTGCGCAATACGTCGGAAATCGGCGACCTGCGGGTCGCCAAACTTGAAAAGAAGAGCGCGCGGACACGGCGCCTCGTACTGGAGTTTGCATGACGGTCGAAAACCTGACGGACAGTGCCGCGGCGCTCGATCCGCAAGCGCGCGAGATTCTCGATTTCTGGTTCGGCGAGCCTGGTTCGGTCGAGTTCGGCCACGCGCGCAAGGTGTGGTTCAACGGCGGTGCGGCGTTCGACGAGGTACTGCGGACGCGCTACGGCGCCTTGCTCGACGCCGCGTGCGACGGCGCCCACGATCACTGGGCCGACACGCCGCTCGGCGCGCTCGCGCTGATCGTGGTGCTCGACCAGTTCTCGCGCAACATTCATCGCGGCACGCCGCGTGCGTTCGCCGCCGATTCGAAGGCGCTGGCGCTCGCGCGGCGCGTCGTGGCGGCAGGGTGGGACGCGCAATTGCCGAGCGGCCATCACCGCGCCTTTGCGTACCTGCCGTTCGAACATGACGAGTCGGACGAGAGCCAGCGCGAGGCAGTGCGCCTTTGCGCGGGCATTCGCGGCGAGGCCGAATGCGAGAGCTATCACCACTTCGCGTTGCGTCATGCGGCCGTGGTCGAGCGCTTCGGTCGTTTTCCGCACCGGAACGCGATTCTCGGCCGTGTGTCGACCGATGCGGAGACAGCATTCCTGCGCGAGCCGGGCTCGTCGTTCTGACGTGCGGGGCGGTGGGGCGGCGGGCGTGGAAGCGCGCTTGAGCGCCGCTTGCCTGGCCTCCCGGAAATGAGGACGGCGCCGTTTCGCGGCGCCGCCTTGCATTACTGCGTTTCGTGCTCTTCGGGGGTGCGCACGTAGACGCGCAGCAGTTCCTCGTCGTCGCCCGGGCGAGCGCCGGTCCAGAACAGTTTCCAGTCGCTGCCCGGCGCCGGATCGACCGACCGCACGCCCTGGACGATCATCCACGTGCAGCGTGTCGTCTTCGCGTCGTCGATCGGCGTGTGCTGGATGCCGGAGAAGTAGTACAGCATCGGCGCTTCCGATTCCCCGAGCCCGTGCAGGCTCGCCATGCAGTCGCCGTCGCTCCATTCGAGGGCGAGATGCGCGTTCAGGTCGTCGAATACCGACCGGTAACTCTTCGCGACGTCGAGCCACGGCAGCAACAGCGTATACACCAGGCCCCACGCAACCACAGCACCCGCGCCCCACGACAGCGCGCCGCGCCAGAGGCCGGTCGTGCGCAGCTTCGGCAGCAGCCACAGCCAGCCGGCCGTCAACACGAGCGCGCCGATCACAAGTCCGGGCACGATCGGCATCGTCCAGTCGAGCGGCAGCCATCGGCCGAGCGGCGCGAGGCCTGCACGCGATGCACCCGGATCGGCCATCACTGCCCAGATCCCCCACGCGAGCGCGACGACGGTGCCGAACAGCAGGCGGCTCAGGTAATCCCATGCAAGATGCAGCCCGCGCGGCAGGCGCTCGATCGCCTGTGCGGCAACCAGCGCGAGCGGCGCGAAGAACGGCAGGATGTAGAGCTGGCGCGAGGTCGCGGACACTTGCAGCACCGCGAGGCCAATCCCGGCGAACAGGACGGGCAGCGCGATGCGCGGCGTGCGCCACTCGCGCCATGCGCCGCGTGCCAGCGCGACGATCGCGAGCGGCGCGACCGGGAAGCCGAGCAGCAGGAACGCACGCAGGATGAAGAACGGCTTGTCGTTTTCCGCGCCGAGTTCCGGCACCGAGAAACCGAAGAAGCGGCCGACGTTGTTGTCCCAGAACCAGGTCATGAACAGCGTCTCGGAACGCAGGAACAGCGCGGTCGGCCAGATGAGCGCGAACGGTGCGAACACGAGCGCGGCGACGCCGAGCGAGCGCGCGAACGCACGTGTGCGGCAGGCAGGGTAGAGCACCAGCGCGCCCGTGAGCGTGGCCGCGAACACGAGCGGCACGAACAGCCCCTTTGCCATCAGCGCGATGCCGACGCCCACGCCGAAGATCGGCGCGGCCCAGCGGCCGGACGGCCGCACCGGCAGCCCATGCCGCATCCGGCGCGCGCGCGCGACATGCTGCATCACGAGCTCGAGCAGGCCGCAGAAGCCCATCGCGGTGCCCGCGAACAGCGCGACGTCCGTCATCATGTCGTGCACGTGCTTGACCACGACGAGCGTGCTCGCGCTCAGCACGACGGGGCCGATCACGCGCAGGTCGAGCCAGCTGTCGGCCCGGCTGGCACTGCGTGCCGCGCGTGCGATGAAGCCGAACGCGAGCGCTGCGAACAGCGCGCTCGCGAGCCGTGCCGCGTCGTGCAGTGGCATCACCCGCTGCAGCAGCCACGCGAGGCTCGTCGCGACCCACGCGTAAAGCGGCGGCTTTTCCATGAACGGCTGGCCGGCGTTGGTCGGCACGACGAAGTCGCCCGTCTCGAGCATGTGCTGGATGATGCCGAACGTATAGGTTTCGTCCTGCTTCCACGGATCGTGGCCGAGCACGCCCGGCAGCGTGTACGCGCAGACCAGCGCGGCAACCAGCAGCCAGACGCGCCAGCCGAGCCGGACGATGCGATCGCCGGCGGCGTCCGTCGCGGCGGTGCCGGCCACGGCAGGCGTGCCGGCGGCATGGAGCGTCGCGCTGAGGTCGGGGTCGGCGGCTGATCGGGCGTGCGTGGCCGAAGCGGGCACGGACGTGCGTTGCCGGCGGCCGGGCGCTGCGGTTCCTGGCATGGAAAAGATCTCGGTCGGGTCAAGCTGGTCCGGCGACATGGGCCGGACCCAGTAAGGGTCGCATCAAGGCGAGATGACAGCCGGATGACCGGCTGTTTTTGGCTTGGCGCTAGTAAAGCACGGAACTGTTACGGATGTTTACTGAAATGGTCACGATATTGTGGAGATTTGTGGTGTCGTGACCACGGACCGCTTCAGCCGGTCCGTTTTTCCGCCTTCTGGGGCGCGATTACCGGCCGCCGCCGACGTCGAGCAGGGCGCCCGTCGTGTATGACGCCGTGTCGCCGAGCAGCCAGACGATCGCTTCCGCGATCTCTTGGGCCTCGCCCGCACGGCCGAGCGGGGTCTGCACGCCGAGGCGTGCCGCGCGGCCCGGCTGGCCGCCGCTCGCATGGATATCCGTCTCGATGAGGCCGGGCCGCACCGCGTTGACGCGCACGCCGTGCGGCCCGAGTTCCTTCGCGAGGCCGATCGTCAGCGAATCGACCGCGCCCTTCGAGCCCGCGTAGTCGACGTACTCGTTCGGCGAACCGAGCCGCGACGCGATCGACGACACGTTGACGATCGCGCCGCCGTGCCCGCCGCGATCGGTGGACAGCCGGCGCGCGGCTTCGCGCGCGCACAGGTAGGCGCCGAGCACGTTGGTATCGAACATCCGCCGCAGTCGGTCGACCGGCATGTCGGCGAGCGGCATCGACGGCGCGACGATCCCTGCATTGTTGACGAGCGCGTCGAAGCGACCGAACGCCGCCGCCACGGTGTCGAACATCGCGATGACGTCCGCTTCGTTCGCGACGTCGCCGGCCACGACGCACGCGCGAGCGCCGGCGTCGCGAACGGCTTGCGCGGTCAGTTCGGCTGCCGCCGCGTCGCGTGCGTAGTTGATGCCGACGTCCCAGCCGCGCTCGGCCGCGAGCACGGCGGTCGCGCGGCCGATGCCGCGGCTCGCGCCGGTGATGAGGACGGCCTTGCGCTGGGACGACGGTGCGGGCATCGCGTGCGGCTCCCGATAAACGTTACTTGGCTGCGTCCGGCGCCCACTTGTCGCGGACGGGCGGCTGGTAGCGGCGCAGCTGTTCGATCAGCGCGACCGGTTCGGCGTCGATGCACAACGCGTCGAAGTAGGTCGGGCGCATGAAGCCTTCGTCGACCGTATGGCGCAGCAGCGCGATCAGCGGATCGTAGAACGAATCGATGTTGTACAGCGCGACGGGCTTGCGGTGATAGCCGAGCTGCGCCCACGTATAGACCTCGAAGAATTCCTCGAGCGTGCCGGCGCCGCCGGGCATCGCGACGAACGCATCCGCGAGGTCGGCCATCATCTTCTTGCGGTGGTGCATGTCGGGCACGACGTGCAGCTCGGACAGCCCGGTGTGGCCGACTTCCTTGTCGACCAGCAACTCGGGGATCACACCGACCACATGGCCGCCGGCCGCCATCACTTCATCGGCGATCACGCCCATCAGGCCGACGCGGCCGCCGCCGTAGACGAGCGTGAGGCCCGCATCGACGAGCGCGCGGCCGAACGCGCGTGCGGCGTCCGCATAGACGGGCCGCACGCCGGACGACGAGCCGCAGTAAACACAGACTGCCTTCATTGTTTCGTATCCTTCGCGGCGGGCTTGGCGGCGACCGGGCTGCCCGCCGGGCGCGGCGAACCGTCGCGCGGCGGCAGGTAGTCGGTGAACTGGCGCTTGGGCAGCTTGCCGGAGACGAGATCGTCGAACAGCTGGCGCGAACGGCCGCGCAGGTACGGGGCCATGACCGAGATCACATGCATGCTCACCTGGTGCAGCTCTTCGCGGATCGCGTCCTGGTCGTTGTATTTGCGCGGGTGCATCACGTACTGATACGACAGCCAGTACGTCGAGATCACGGCCATGTTGGTGGCGATGACCTCGATCTCGGCGGGCGTCGCGACCATTTCGGCGTCGGACACGAGCAGCTCGCACATGTCGTGCGCGAAGCGCACCTTGTGGCTGATGATCTGCTTGAAGTGCGTCTCGAGCGTGCGGTTGCGCGCGAGCAGGTCGTTGAGGTCGCGATACAGGAACCGGTAGGTCCACATGAAGTCGGCCATGTACTGCAGGTACGACCAGGTTTCGTCGATCGTCGGACGGTGATCTTCGGGAAAGCGCAGCCGCCGTTCGATCTGCTGCTCGAACTGCGCGAAGATGCTGTTGATGATGTCGTCCTTGTTGCGGAAATGGTAGTACAGGTTGCCTGGACTGATTTCCATTTCCTCGGCGATCGTCGTGGTCGTGACGTTCGGCTCGCCGATCTCGTTGAAGAGTTTCAACGACAACTCGAGAATCCGTTCGCGGGTGCGGCGGGGAGGTTTCGCTTCCATGTCGTCCGGCCCTGTGTGTGCCGGACTGGCGGGCGCTGCAATCGATGCTGCGAGATTCGTCCGGCGCGGGTTGCTGTTCTAAGTCTAGCGGACGATTATAAACCGCTGTTTCCTGACAACGGGCGCATTTCGTGATCGCGGCGCGTTCCCTGCGCATGGTGCACCGCCGCACGGCGGCGATGCCGCGGATGCCGCTAGAAGCCGAGCCAGCGTGCGATCACCGGGCCGAGCACGAAGCCCCACGTCGTCATGCACGCGAACAGCGCGACCGTGACCGCCGCGCTGCCGAGATCCTTCGCGCGCTTCGACAATTCGTGGCGCTCGAGCGAGATGCGATCGATCGCGGCCTCGACGCTCGAATTCAGCAGCTCGACGATCAGCACGAGCAGCACCGACGCGATCAGCAGCGCGCGCGATGCGGCGGGGACCGGCGAGAACGCACCGATCGGCAGCATCAGCGCGGCGAGCGTGAGCTCCTGGCGAAACGCGCTCTCCTCGCGGATCGCGACGCGAAACCCGTTCAGCGAATGCTTGAGCGCATACCACGCACGCGTGATGCCGCGGTGGCGCTTGTACGGGTTCGGCGGCAGCGGCGCGAGCCGATCGTCGGGGCCGAGCGGTTCGTGCGGGTGCACGTCCGCGTCGAAGTGCGGCTCTTCTTCGTCGAACGGACGATGTGGTTGCGCCGTCGTGGCAGGGGGCGGGGTCTTGTCGTTCAGGTCTCGTTTCAAACGGCGGCACCTTCGGCGGGCGAGTACGCAGTCTTCGGCAGCGGTTTCAGATGCGACGCGAACTGCTCGGACGCCGCGCGCCACGAAAAGCGCTCGGCCCACGCGCGGGCAGTCTCGCGTTCGATCTTGAGCGCCTCGAGGCAGGCTTCCTGCAGGTCTTCGTGCATCACGCCGGCATCGCCCCCGCCGAGCACGTCGATCGGGCCCGTGACCGGGTACGCGGCGACCGGCGTGCCACACGCGAGCGCCTCCAGCAGCACGAGGCCGAACGTGTCGGTGCGACTCGGGAACACGAACACGTCGGCCGCAGCATACACCTTGGCGAGCTCGGCTTGCGACAGGACGCCGAGATAGTTCGCTTCCGGATAGCGCGATTTCAGCTCGGCGAGCGCCGGACCTTCGCCCGCGACCCACTTCGAGCCGGGCAGGTCGAGGCGCAGGAATGCCTCGACGTTCTTCTCGATCGCGACGCGGCCCACGTACAGGAAGATCGGCCGCGCGGTATTGAGCACCTTCGACTCCATCGGCCGGAAGATGTCGAGGTCGACGCCGCGCGTCCACAGCACGACGTTCGTGAAGCCGAACTTCTCGAGGTCCTGCTTCACGACCGGGGTCGGCGCCATCACCGCGAGCGACGGCGCGTGGAACCAGTGCAGGAACTTGTAGGTCGCCGACAGCGGAATGCCGAAGCGCGCCTGCACGTATTCAGGAAAGCGCGTGTGGTACGCGGTCGTGTACGGCAGCTTGCGTGCGCGCGCATAGCGTCGCGCGGCGAGGCCGAGCGGGCCTTCGGTCGCGATGTGCAGCGCGTCGGGTGCGAACGCATCGATCCGGGCGCGCAGCTTGCGGTACGGCAGAATCGACAGGCGGATCTCGGGATAGGTCGGGCAGGGCACCGTGCGGAATTCCAGCGGCGTCAGCATTTCGACCCGGTGGCCGAGCGCGGTGAGTTCGCGGGAGGTGCTCTTCAGCGTGCGCACGACGCCGTTGACCTGCGGTTCCCACGCGTCGGTGACGATCATGATCTTCATCGCGGCATGTGTCCTGTAAGTGGAGTTGTGTCAGGCGGTGGCCTTGGCCTTGCGCGACGGGGCAGCGGACGGCGCGGTGCGCATCGCCGTCCAGTAGACGATCTTCAGTTCGCCTTCCATCGTTTCGACGAGCGCGGACAGGCTTTCGACCCAGTCGCCGTCGTTGCAGTACAGCACGCCGTCGATGTCGCGGATCTCCGCCTTGTGGATGTGCCCGCACACGACGCCGTCGCAGCCGCGGCGGCGCGCTTCGTCGGTCATCACGGTCTCGAACTGCGAGATGAAGTTCACCGCGTTCTTCACCTGATGCTTCAGGTACTGCGACAGCGACCAGTACTGGAAGCCCAGCCGGCTGCGGATCCGGTTGAACCAGCGGTTCAGCACGAGGATCAGCGTGTAGAGCGTGTCGCCGAGATACGCGAGCCATTTCGCGTGCTGGATCACGCCGTCGAACAGGTCGCCGTGGACAATCCACAGGCGCTTGCCCGCGAGCGTCGTGTGAAATGCCTCGCCCCGCACCTGGATGTCACCGAACGCGAGGTCGCAGAACTGCCGCGCGCCTTCGTCGTGGTTGCCCGGAATGTAGACCACCTGCGTGCCCTTGCGCGCCTTGCGCAAGACTTTCTGCACGACGTCGTTGTGCGCCTGCGGCCAGTACCAGCCCTTCTTCAGCTGCCAGCCGTCGATGATGTCGCCCACGAGGTACAGGTATTCCGAATCGTTGTGACGGAGGAAGTCGAGCAGATACGGCGCCTGGCATCCGCTCGAGCCGAGGTGAATGTCGGACAGCCAGATCGTGCGGTAGCGATGGGCGGACGGCTCGGGGTCGTCGTGCTGCCTGGCGTGCGCGGCCGTCGGCTCGTTCGACGAAAGGGCATCGGTTGCGGCCGAGCCGGACAGGAATGCGGTGACGGCGCGGGCGCCGAGGGGTTGACGGAACAGGGAGGTCGCGGACGTTTTCTGGCCCATGCATGACTCGCGCCGGTTGACATTACCGGCATTGCGCCATGCGGGCGTGACCATGCCGTGACAGTCACGAGACGTTCTTATTACTGTCGTTCCGCCATGTTTAGCAGTGAATGCGGTGGCGTTGCGCAATCTGCCGAACCGACCGCCTTTGCGATGATCGGGCACGCCGAGCGGGGTGGCTGTGACGGTGCCTTCAAGGGATTTCGTCTGACGGATGCGCCGACGCGCGGAACCGGTCGCGCTCGTGCGGACCGCGCGAGCGCGTCAGCGCGGAATCGCGACGACGCGCGTGCGGGCGATGCGGTCGTGCGGGAATTGACGATCGGCGTGCAGGCGGGCGGCGCCGGCCCATGCGACGATCCACGCGGCAGCCAGCGCGAGCGTGACGGGCACCGACAGGCCGAGGAGCGGATGCAGCGCGAGCGGCGGCAGGAACCACAGCCACCCGAGCGCGTAGCGGACGAGCGCATGGCCGGCGTTCAGCGGCTGGCCGCTGGACGATTCGAGCCGCAGCCGCCAGGTCTTCATCGGCAGCGTCTGGCCGCCGTGGGTCCAGAACCAGACGAAGTACGCGCCGACGACGAGCGCGATCCACGCGGCGAGGAGGTTGTGATGAACGAGGCCGTTGCGCTGCTGCGTCGCGAGGCTGAATGCGAGGCCGGCGAAGAACACGATGCCGAACAGCAGCACGGCTTCGTACAGCATCGCGGCGAGGCGCCGCCGCACGGACGGCACGGCGAAGACGGCCGGGGCCTGGGGTGCGAGGGCGCTCGCCACGTCGGGTCAGGAACCCTTGAACATCGACGGCGCGTCGGCCGGCGAGACGGGCGTGACGGTCGCAGGCGCGGGTGCGGTGCCGGACGTGGATGATGCCGCCACGGGCGGTGTGCCGACGCCGGCCGTAGCGGGCGCCGATGCCGGCGCGGCGTTGCTCGCCGGATGCTCGTGCGAATTGACGAGGCGGCGCACATCGCGGTCGGCGACCGTCGGCGGCGCGCTGACGACGCTCGGTCGGCGACGGCGCTCGGTCGCGGCCAGGCGCTCCTTCTGTTCTTCGGGAAGTTGCTGGTAGGCCTTCCACGCACGCTCGCGCGCCTGCGCGGACAGCTCCTTCGCGCTCTGGTAATTCTCACGCGCGACGCGGCGCTGCTCGGGCGTCATCCGCGCCCACTCGGACATCCTGTCCTGCAGGTGCTTCTGCTCATCGGGCGTCAATTTCGCGAAACGTGATGCGATCTTCAGCCATTTGCGCTTGCGAGCGTCGCTGAAGCCATCCCACTGGTCGGCGAACGGCGCGAGTGCCGAGCGTTGCGCAGGCGTCAGGCGCGCCCACGACAGCGGGCCGTTGGCGGCCGGCAGCGGCAGGGGCAGCGGGGCGAGTTCGGTGGTCAGCCCGGCGGCGGCCGAGGTCGGCGCGGGCGCGCTGCTGGCCGCCGCGGAGACCGTCGCGGCGGGCGGGTTGAATCGGGAATAGGTGGCGACGTAGGAAACGGCGATCGCGATCACGCATCCGAAAAATACGGCCAGGCCGCGTTTCTGACTCACCCGTGCGATCCCCTCGTTATTCTCTGTTAGCGTGCGTGCGAAAGATACGCGTTGAACCCGTGATCGAGATACGCGTTGAGCGGCAGGTCGTCGCTGAGCATCGCCGCGTCGATGTCGGCGAGTTCGGCGGTGCGCTGCATGTCTTCCCAGTACGCGATGCCGACGAGCCCCGCGAGCAGCAGCGCGAGCGGCCAGGCGCGCAGCAGGCGGCGCGCGAACGACGTCTGCGGGCGACTCGCGGGCGGCGTGCCGTATGCGGCGGCGGCACCGGCGAAGGCGGGCACGAACACCGGCGCGGTCGCGGGTTCCGGCTTCTTGCGCGCGAGCGCGGCCCCGCGCGCGGCGGCCAGACGGTCAGTGGTCGCGGCAGGCAGCGCCGCGGCACGTTCGTCCAGCGCGCGGCGGACCTTCAGCGCGAATTCGTGTTCTCGATTTACGGGAGCGGAGCTCATAGCGTGATTCCTTTGGCCTTGAGCGCTTGCGCCAGGGTGTGGGTGGCTCGCGAGCAGTGCGTCTTGACGCTGCCTTCGGAGCACCCCATTGCGGCGGCAGTCTCGGCGACATCCATATCTTCCCAATAACGCATCAGGAACGCTTCCCGTTGACGCGTCGGAAGTTTCCGGATTTCTGCGTCGATCAGGGCCAGAACCTGCTCCCGCTCGAGGCGGTGCTCGGTGCTCTCGACGCCCGCGTTGTCGTCCGCGGACTCGAGCGTTTCCAGCGGATCGAAGTCCTCGTCGTCCGTGTTGTTGAGCGACGAAAAGAGCGTGACCCAGGTATTGCGGACCTTTTGCCGGCGGAACCAGTCATGGATCGCGTTCTGCAGGATCCGCTGGAACAGCAGCGGCAGCTCGGCCGCCGGCCGGTCGCCGTACTTCTCCGCCAGCTTGATCATCGCGTCCTGCACGATGTCGAGCGACGCATCATCGTCGCGCACGGCGTACGCAGCCTGCTTGAACGCGCGCCTTTCGACGCCCGCCAGAAAGTCGGCGAGTTCCTTGTCTGATGCCATTCCGTAAAGGTATGCGCTGCGGACTGCGGCGTGTGAAAGGTCGAAAAATTTCGTAAAACCCGCGGATGCTAACAAATTTTCGCGCGACTTGGCACCGGTGACGGCTCGGTACGTTGCGCGCGAGCAGCGTCCGCGGGCCGCCGGGCGGGGCGCATGATGCGCTGCGGGATATTTTGCTTGACGACCCAATCATGACCCGCTATCGTCAATGATTCGCAACATGAAGTGATGGTCTCATTTGAGGCTGGCCCAAGAAGCCCGCCCTTCAAACTGGACGCGCCGCTTGAACCCGAGCCACAAGCCCGGCAGAGAGCACCCGATCAATTTTTTGCCGAAAATTCGAAAGGTCAAAATGAACATGCCCAGCGCGGAATTCTCCACGTCGGAACCCCTTTCCCCTCCCGATAGCGACTCCATCGGCGCCACCGTGCTCATGAAAGCACTGGCCGACGAGAACGTCGAATTCATCTGGGGCTATCCCGGCGGCTCGGTACTATACATCTACGACGAGCTTTACAAGCAGGACAAGATTCAGCACGTGCTGGTGCGCCACGAACAGGCGGCCGTGCACGCAGCCGATGCGTATGCGCGTTCCACCGGCAACGTCGGCGTCTGTCTCGTGACGTCCGGCCCCGGTGTCACCAATGCGGTGACCGGCATTGCAACGGCCTACATGGATTCGATCCCGATGGTCGTGATCAGCGGCCAGGTGCCGACTGCCGCGATCGGCCAGGACGCGTTCCAGGAATGCGATACGGTCGGTATCACGCGTCCGTGCGTGAAGCACAACTTCCTCGTGAAGGACGTGCGCGACCTCGCGGAAACCGTCAAGAAGGCGTTCTACATCGCCCGCACCGGCCGTCCGGGCCCGGTGCTGATCGACATCCCGAAGGACATCTCGAAGACGCCGTGCCAGTACGAGCCGGTCAAGAGCGTGTCGCTGCGCTCGTACAACCCCGTCACGAAGGGCCATTCGGGCCAGATCCGCAAGGCCGTGTCGCTGCTGCTGTCGGCAAAGCGTCCCTATATCTACACGGGCGGCGGCATCATCCTCGCCGACGCGGCGCGCGAACTGAACCAGTTCGCCGACCTGCTCGGCTACCCGGTCACGAACACGCTGATGGGCCTCGGCGGCTATCGCGCATCGGACAAGAAATTCCTCGGCATGCTCGGCATGCACGGCACGTACGAAGCGAACATGGCGATGCAGCACTGCGACGTGCTGATCGCGATCGGCGCCCGCTTCGACGACCGCGTGATCGGCGACCCGGCGCACTTCGCGTCGCGTCCCCGCAAGATCATCCACATCGACATCGACCCGTCGTCGATCTCGAAGCGTGTGAAGGTCGACATCCCGATCGTCGGCGACGTGAAGGAAGTGCTGAAGGAGCTGATCGAGCAACTGCAGACGGCCGAGCATGGCCCCGACACCGAGGCGCTCGCGCAATGGTGGAAGGACATCGAGGACTGGCGCTCGAAGGACTGCCTGAAGTTCGACCGCGAAAGCGAGATCATCAAGCCGCAGTACGTGGTGGAGAAGGCGTGGGAGCTGACGGACGGCAACGCGTTCGTGTGCTCGGACGTCGGCCAGCACCAGATGTGGGCGGCGCAGTTCTACCGTTTCAACAAGCCGCGTCGCTGGATCAACTCCGGTGGCCTCGGCACGATGGGCTTCGGCCTGCCGGCAGCGATGGGCGTCAAGATGGCGCACCCGGACGACGACGTGCTGTGCATCACGGGCGAAGGCTCGATCCAGATGTGCATCCAGGAACTGTCGACCTGCCTGCAGTACGACACGCCCGTGAAGATCATTTCGCTGAACAACCGCTATCTCGGCATGGTCCGCCAGTGGCAGCAGATCGAATACAGCAAGCGCTATTCGCATTCGTACATGGATGCGCTGCCCGATTTCGTGAAGCTCGCCGAAGCGTACGGCCATGTCGGCATGCGGATCGAAAAGACCTCGGATGTGGAGCCGGCGCTGAAGGAAGCGCTGCGCCTGAAGGACCGCACCGTGTTTCTCGACTTCCAGACCGATCCGACCGAAAACGTCTGGCCGATGGTACAGGCCGGCAAGGGCATCACCGAGATGCTGCTCGGATCGGAAGATCTGTAACGGCGCGACGCGCGCCAGGGCCGAGGCGGCCGCCTTCACGAAGGGCGGTGCGGCACCGGGCGGCGCGCGGCGCGAGTGAATCGACACGGACACATTCTGGAAGAAGCGAACATGAGACACATCATTTCCGTCCTGCTGGAAAACGAACCGGGTGCGCTGTCGCGCGTGGTCGGTCTGTTTTCCGCACGCGGCTACAACATCGAAACCTTGACGGTGGCGCCGACCGAAGACCAATCGCTGTCGCGTCTGACCATCGTTTCCATTGGCTCTGACGACGTGATCGAACAGATCACGAAGCATCTGAACCGCCTGATCGAGGTGGTGAAAGTGGTGGACCTGACCGACGGTGCACACATCGAACGTGAGCTGATGCTGATCAAGGTACGAGCAGTGGGCAAGGAGCGCGAAGAAATGAAGCGGATGTCGGATATTTTCCGCGGCCGCATCATCGACGTGACCGAAAAGACCTACACGATCGAATTGACGGGCGCGAGCGACAAACTCGACGCATTCATCCAGGGGCTGGACGCGACCGCGATCCTAGAGACCGTGCGCACCGGCAGCTCCGGCATCGGACGCGGCGAGCGCATCCTGAAGGTGTGATGCCAGACAGGCACGCCGGGTGCGCCGTCATGTCCCGGCCCGCAGTACTCCATCTGAACGAATTGTTGAATTTTTGAATTGGCGAAGGAACCATCATGAACGTTTTCTACGATAAAGACGCTGACCTCTCCCTCATCAAGGGCAAGCAAGTCACGATCATCGGCTACGGCTCGCAAGGCCATGCACACGCACTGAACCTGAAGGACAGCGGCGTGAACGTGACGGTCGGCCTTCGCAAGGGCGGCGCGTCGTGGAGCAAGGCCGAAAACGCAGGCCTGTCGGTCAAGGAAGTCGCGGAAGCGGTGAAGGGCGCGGACGTCGTCATGATGCTGCTGCCGGACGAGCAGATCGCCGACGTGTACGCGAAGGAAGTGCACGCAAACATCAAGCAGGGCGCCGCACTGGCATTCGCACACGGCTTCAACGTCCACTACGGCCAGGTGATCCCGCGCGCCGACCTCGATGTGATCATGATCGCGCCGAAGGCACCGGGCCACACCGTGCGCGGCACGTACTCGCAAGGCGGCGGCGTGCCGCACCTGATCGCGGTTGCGCAGAACAAGTCGGGCGCGGCACGCGACATCGCGCTGTCGTATGCGGCAGCGAACGGTGGCGGCCGTGCCGGCATCATCGAGACGAACTTCCGTGAAGAGACCGAAACCGACCTGTTCGGCGAGCAGGCCGTGCTTTGCGGCGGTACCGTCGAGCTGATCAAGGCAGGTTTCGAGACGCTGGTCGAAGCGGGCTACGCGCCGGAAATGGCGTACTTCGAGTGCCTGCACGAACTGAAGCTGATCGTCGACCTGATCTACGAAGGCGGCATCGCGAACATGAACTACTCGATCTCGAACAACGCCGAGTACGGCGAGTACGTGACGGGCCCGCGCGTCGTCACGGAAGAGACGAAGAAGGCGATGAAGCAGTGCCTGACCGACATCCAGACGGGCGAATACGCGAAGAGCTTCATTCTCGAGAACAAGGCAGGTGCGCCGACGCTGCAGTCGCGCCGCCGCCTGACGGCCGAGCACCAGATCGAGCAGGTCGGCTCGAAGCTGCGCGCGATGATGCCGTGGATCGCGAAGAACAAGCTCGTCGACCAGACGAAGAACTAAGCACCACGTGCTGTTCCGGCCCTTCGAGTGGAGGGTCGGTATCAAAAAGCCGTCCGAAGGCAGCAGTGCCCCGGGCGGCTTTTGCTATCCTACGGGCTTTGCAATTCACCGAACACCGAACGAACCCATGAACTATCCTCATCCGATCATCGCGCGCGAAGGCTGGCCGTTCATCGCGATTGCAGCCGTCATCGCGTTGTTGATCCACGCCGTCGGGGGCTTCGGCTTCGCGTGGCCGTTCTGGCTGCTGCTCGTCTTCGTCGTCCAGTTCTTCCGCGATCCGCAGCGCCCGATCCCGGCGCAGCCGAACGCGGTGCTGTGCCCGGCGGACGGCCGCATCGTCGCGGTCGAGACCACCCAGGATCCGTACGCGAATCGCGAAGCGCTGAAGATCAGCGTGTTCATGAATGTCTTCAACGTCCATTCGCAGCGTTCGCCGGTCGACGGCGCGGTCACCAAGGTCGAATACTTCCCGGGCGCGTTTCTGAACGCGGCGATCGACAAGGCGTCGACCGAGAACGAGCGCAATGCGGTCGTGATCCAGACGGCGAGCGGCAAGACCGTCACCGCCGTGCAGATCGCCGGCCTCGTCGCCCGCCGGATCCTGTGCTACGTGCGTGCCGGCGAACCGCTGTCGCGCGGTCAGCGCTACGGTTTCATCCGCTTCGGTTCGCGCGTCGACGTGTACCTGCCGCTCGGCAGCCGCGCGAAGGTGTCGATCGGCGAGAAGGTCTACGCGTCGTCGACGATCCTCGCTGAACTCGAACAGTAAGCGGCGGGACGCACGATGGCCGCATTCAAACCGCGTCGTCCGCGCAACGGCTCCGGCCAGACGCCACGCCCGTTCCGCCGCAACAAGGTGATGGCGCCGGATCAGGCGCCCATCGAGAGCCGCCGCGCCGCGCGGCAACGGTTCCTGAAGACGCGCGGCATCTACCTGCTGCCGAACGCGTTCACGACCGCCGCGCTGTTCTGCGGCTTCTTCGCGGTCGTGCAGGCGATGAACGTGCGCTTCGAGATCGCCGCGATCGCGATCTTCGTCGCGATGGTGCTCGACGGGATGGACGGACGAGTCGCACGGATGACGCATACCCAAAGCGCGTTCGGCGAACAGTTCGACAGCCTGTCGGACATGGTGTCATTCGGCGTCGCGCCGGCGCTCGTGATGTACGAGTGGGTGCTGAAGGATCTTGGCCGCTGGGGCTGGCTCGCTGCATTCGTCTACTGTTCGGGCGCCGCGCTGCGTCTCGCGCGCTTCAACACGAACATCGGCGTCGTCGACAAGCGCTTCTTCCAGGGGCTGCCGAGCCCGGCCGCCGCCGCGCTGATCGCCGGCTTCGTCTGGCTCGCGACCGACAACCGCGTGCCGATGAAGCTCGGCTGGTTGCCCTGGGTCGCGTTCGCACTGACGATCTATGCAGGCGTGACGATGGTGTCGAACGCGCCGTTCTACAGCGGCAAGGCGCTCGACGTACGGCACCGCGTGCCGTTCGCGGCGATCCTGCTGGTCGTCGTCGCGTTCGTGCTCGTGTCGTCCGATCCGCCGTTGATGCTGTTCTGCCTGTTCGTGCTGTACGGGCTGTCCGGCTACGTGTTTTGGGCCTACATGGCCGTGCGCGGACGGGCGAACCCCGCGCGCTCGTCGCAGCGCGATCACTGACGCGCAACCTGCCCGGCAACGGCGGCCACGAGGCCGCCGTTTTCATTTGCCCCTTTTTCGCGCGGCGCGGTCTGGCATCCCGGGTGCCGTCCGATTGCGCACCCAGCGGAATGCCGCTATAGTCTTCGGCATGACTGCATTTTCCCGCCTCTCCCTCCTTCTAGCCGGTGCGCCGCTACGCGCGCTAGCTTTGGCGCGCCTGCCGCGCTGACCGTTCTCGCCCTCCGTCAAGCCTCGTCTGTTGTTGAGCGTCGCCAGCGGTGGCGCGATCTCATTACGTTTGATTCCCGTATAAAGAGCCCTGGAGCCCCCCATGACAGACAAGCTGATCATTTTCGATACGACGTTGCGTGACGGTGAACAATCGCCCGGTGCGTCGATGACGAAGGAAGAGAAAGTCCGCATCGCGAAGCATCTCGAGCGGATGAAGGTCGACGTGATCGAGGCCGGCTTCGCGGCCAGCTCGAACGGCGACTTCGACGCGATCCACACGATCGCCGGCCTGGTGAAGGAGAGCACGATCTGCTCGCTGGCGCGCGCCAACGACAAGGACATCCAGCGTGCGGCCGACGCCCTGAAGCCGGCCAATAGCTCGCGGATCCACACGTTCATCGCGACGTCGCCGCTGCACATGGAGAAGAAGCTGCGGATGACGCCGGACCAGGTGTTCGAGCAGGCTCGCCTCGCGGTGCGCTTCGCGCGCAAGTTCACCGACAACGTCGAATTCTCGCCGGAAGACGGCAGCCGTTCGGACCTTGACTTCCTGTGCCGCGTGCTGGAAGCCGTGATCGCCGAAGGGGCGACGACGATCAACATCGCCGACACGGTCGGCTACGGCGTGCCGGAACTCTACGGCAACCTCGTGAAGACGCTGCGCGAACGCATTCCGAACTCGGACAAGGCGATCTTCTCCGTGCACTGCCACAACGACCTCGGGATGGCGGTGGCAAACTCGCTCGCCGGCGTGAAGATCGGCGGTGCGCGACAGGTCGAGTGCACGATCAACGGTCTCGGCGAGCGCGCGGGCAATACGTCGCTCGAGGAAATCGTGATGGCCGTGAAGACCCGCAAGGACTACTTCGGCCTCGACGTCGGCATCGACACCACGCAGATCGTGCCGACGTCGAAGCTCGTGTCGCAGATCACCGGTTTCGTCGTGCAGCCGAACAAGGCCGTGGTCGGCGCGAACGCATTCGCGCACGCGTCGGGCATCCACCAGGACGGCGTGCTGAAGGCGCGCGACACCTACGAGATCATGCGCGCGGAAGACGTGGGCTGGACCGCGAACAAGATCGTGCTCGGCAAGCTGTCGGGCCGCAACGCGTTCAAGCAGCGCCTGCAGGAGCTCGGCGTGTCGCTCGACAGCGAAGCCGAGCTGAACGCCGCGTTCATGCGCTTCAAGGACCTCGCCGATCGCAAGGCCGAGATCTTCGACGAAGACATCATCGCGATCGTCTCCGAAGAATCGGCGCTCGCGCAGGAGCAGGAGCACTTCAAGTTCGTGTCGCTGTCACAGCATTCTGAGACGGGCGAGCAGCCGCAGGCGAAGATCGTGTTCGCGGTCGAGGGCAAGGAAGTGACCGGCGAGGCGCGCGGTAACGGGCCGGTCGATGCGACGTTCAACGCGATCGAGGGCGAAGTCGGCAGCGGTTCCGAACTGCTCCTGTATTCGGTGAACGCGATCACGACCGGCACGCAGGCGCAGGGCGAAGTGACCGTCCGGCTGTCGAAGAGCGGGCGGATCGTGAACGGCGTTGGCACCGATCCGGACATCGTCGCGGCGTCCGCGAAGGCGTACATTTCGGCGCTGAACAAACTGCATTCGAAGGACGACAAGGTCAACCCGCAGCGCTCGTAAGCGCTGCGCGTCGAGCGCTCGAAGCATACGAAACGCCCCGTGCGGCCTTGCGCCGCCCGGGGCGTTTTTTCATGCGCCATTCATTCGGCCGCCTGCGCGCGGAACAGCCAGCGGCGCGCGGCAGGGCGAGGCGCCGGGCTGCGGCGGCGGAATTCCACCGCGATCCCGCGCCGCGGCGCATCGGCGACGAACGCGTCGAGCAGTTCGAGCACGTCGTGATCGATGTAGTCTGCGCGCGTTGCGTCGATGATCACGGCCGCGCGGTCGGGAATGTGCCGCAGGTGATGCTTGACCTGCACCTTGCCGAGGAACGAGACGTCCTTGCGGAACGAAAGCAGGAAGTGGTCGTCGTGCTGCGCGAGCGTGACGGGGCTCTTCAGGTTCGCGACGGCGACCGCCAGCACGCTGCACGCGAGGCCGACGGCAATGCCGAACAGCAGGTCGACCGCGAGCACGCCCGCGATCGTCGCGGCGAACGGCACGAATGCGGCCGGCCCCTGCTTCAGCACCGAGCGGAACAGCGCCGGTTTCGCGAGCTTGAAGCCCGTATGGATCAGGATCGCGGCCAGGCTTGCGAGCGGGATCAGGTTGATGAGCCCGGTGAGCGCGAACACGCTGGCAAGCAGCAGGATCCCGTGCACGATCGCCGACATCCGGCTTTGCGCACCCGCGTTCACGTTCACCGAGCTGCGCACGATCACGGACGTGATCGGCAGCCCGCCGAACGCACCCGCGACGAGATTGCCGACGCCCTGGGCCTTCAGTTCGCGATCGGGCTGCGTCGGCCGGCGCTTCGGGTCGATCTGCTCGACCGCCTCCAGGCTCAGCAGCGTCTCGAGGCTCGCGACGACCGCGAGCGTGATCGCGACGCGCCACACGTCCGGATTGACGAGCTGCGCGAAGTTCGGGCCGAGCTCCGCATGCTTGAGCGAGGCCGCGAACGCCGCGAACGATCCGAGCTCGGGCAGCGTCACGCGATGGGCCGCGCCCGGCGCAACGGCCGGCGCGACGAAGCCCAGCACGAGCGTCGCGCCGATGCCGAGCACGACGACCGCGAGCGGCGCGGGCACCGAGCGCACCAGCGCGAAGCGGCGCAGCGCGGGCGTGTCCCATGCGATCAGCAGCGCGAGCGACGCGAGCGCGATGGCCGTGGCAGCCCATGCGACCGGCAGGCCCGGCCAGTTCGCAAACGATTGCGCGGCCGAGCCGCCGATGCCGAACGCGAACGGAATCTGCTTCACGATCAGCAGCAGGCCGATCGCGGCGAGCATGCCCTTGATGACGGGCGACGGCACGTAGGCGGCGAAGCGGCCGGCGCGAAGCATGCCGAACCCGAACTGCAGCACGCCGGACAGCAGCACCGCGAGCAGGAACGCGGAGAAGCTGCCGAGTTGCGCGATCCCTTCGACGACGATCACGACGAGGCCGGCGGCTGGCCCGCTGACGGATAGCGACGAGCCGCTCAGCAGCGCGACGACGATGCCGCCGACGATGCCGGACACGAGCCCGGCGAACGGTTCGACGCCGGAGGCGTTGGCGATGCCGAGACAGAGCGGCAGCGCGACGAGGAAAACGACGATGCCGGCGACGATGTCGCGCGGCAGGGTGGACAGGCGCTCGTTCAGTTTCATGGTTGGGGCGGTTTCGTGGGCGTTGGGGCGGGGGGATGAATCAGCCGAGCGCGGCGGCGGTCGTGGCCAGCGC
Source organism: Burkholderia diffusa (assembly GCF_902499115.1). Lineage (GTDB taxonomy): Bacteria > Pseudomonadota > Gammaproteobacteria > Burkholderiales > Burkholderiaceae > Burkholderia > Burkholderia diffusa. The sequence goes on along the minus strand of NZ_CABVPN010000016.1, from coordinate 30,274 downwards.
GGGTTCGACGTCGACGGGCGGTGCCGCGTAGCCGGAATCGAGCTCCAGCAGGCGACCGTCGGCGAGCGAGAATATCCAGCCGTGCACGAGCGGCGGCCGTTCGCGGTCGCGCACGATCGGCGATGCGCGCAGCAGTCGCACCTGCTCGAGCACGTTCAGCTCGGCGAGGCGGTCGGCGGCGGCCGTGTCGTCGAGCCCGTCGAGCGTGTCGCGATGGCGCCGCGCGAGCGCGCAGAGCGGCGCGATGCGGCGCGCGACGTGCGGCAGGTCGGCCGGCGGCGGCAGCAGCGACGCGCGCACGCCGCCGCAGCCGTAGTGGCCGCACACGATCACGTGGTCGACCTTCAGCACGCGCACCGCGTACTCGAGCACGCTGGCGGAATTGTCGTCGTCGGGATGGAACAGGTTCGCGATGTTGCGATGGACAAACAGTTCGCCGGGCGCGCAGTGCGTGATGGTTTCGGCCGGCACACGGCTGTCTGCGCAGCCGATCCACAGCACGCGCGGGTTCTGGCCACGCGCGAGCGCGTCGAAGAAACCGGGCGTGTGTTCACGCGTCTCGCGGGCCCAGGCAATGTTGGCAACCAGCATGCTCTTGGGGCGATTCATGAGGACTCCTTTCTGACAACGGCAAATAAATATCGACGAAATGACGCAACTCCATTCTTTCTAAATTGAAAGGTTGGATTTGGACTGATATTAGGGGTATGCCCTAGCGCTCCGGGGGCATTGAAACAAATTGTTTCAAATTGATTTGGCGCAGTGCATTGCGTGCACCAACCCGACGCATGACATGCATCGCGTATGCCGGTTTCTGCGCAGAGGGCCGCATGACGGGGCGTTCAGCGGATTGCCATCGGGATGTCATTGACCGGAAAAGTTTTCCGCCATATTCCGTGCATTGAATAATGTGGCGGAAAAAACGAAATGGCCATTCACGCAATAATTCGTGAATGGCCATTGCGAAAATTGCGCGTAAATGCGCAATCGGTCAGAACAGATTACGGCGATCGGGATCGTGCAGCGGGTCCGGTGTTTTCTGCGTGGTGCGCAGGATGCCCTGCGGATCGAAATAGAAGCTGTACATCATGTACCAGACGTTGTCCTCGAGATACCGGTACGTCCACACCTCGCGCTTCATCAGCGGGAAGTAGGACGTCTCGACCGGGCGGCCGAAATTGACGAGCACGTCGGTCTTCGTCCACTTGCCGATCTCCGCGCGATAGAACTCGCTCGGCTGCAGCACCTGGCGCACGTTGACGATCCTGTGGGCTGCGTCGACGTCGGCCGCGATCGTGATTTCGCCCATCGGCTGGGTCGGCCACATCAGCCGCTTGCCGCCGCCGGGCAGGTCGTAGATCTCGCGCGGCGGACCCATGCGCGCGACGATCGCCGACTCGTCCTGGCCGGCCTGGTATTGCTGCCACGGTTGCGCGCAACCGGCCAGCAGTGCGGCGGCACCGGCGACCAGCACCGGCAGGCGCGCGGGAATACGAATGCGCATGGGATCCTCCAGAACACGGAAACAGGCCCCGTTGTATCACGGACGGCGCGCGCCGGTGCATCGCGCGGAAAAAATCGGTGCGGATCGGCGGCGTGGCGAGGCTTGCGGGCGGCGGGCGCGCCGGCCTATGATCCGCGCTTCTCGGGCAGATCGAAGGGCAGGTGGCCGATGCAGGGATGGAAATGGTGCGCGCTCGCGTTGAGCGCAGGATGGATGCTGGTGTCGTCCGCGTTTGCCGGCGGCGAGCCGGTGCGGATCGCGCTTATCGAGGGGATGTCGGGCCCGTTCGCGAACGCGGGCGCGGCGGTCGAGCGCAACCTGCGCTTCGGCGTCGAGCAGGTCAACGCGGCGGGCGGCGTGAAGCTGCGCGACGGCGCGCACCCGCTCGAACTCGTCGTGCTCGACAGCAAGGGCAGTCCGGAGGAGGCGCTCGTGCAACTGCGCGCGGCCGCGGACCGCCATATCGGCTTCGTTGCGCAAGGCAACAGTTCGGCCGTCGCGGCCGCGCTCGTCGCGGCGCTCGACAAGCTGAACGCGCGCGACCCGGACAACCGGATGCTGTTGCTGAACTATTCGGCCGACGATCCCGCGCTCACCGGCGCGCGCTGCAGCTTCTGGCATTTCCGCTTCGATGCGCACGCGGGCATGCGGATGGCCGCGCTCGCGGACGTGATGGCGCGCGACCGCGCGCTGCGCAAGGTCTATCTGCTGAACCAGGACTATAGCTTCGGTCACGACGTCAGCACGCTCGCGCGGCAGGCGCTGGCCGCGCGGCGCCCGGACGTGACGATCGCCGGCGACGAATTCCACCCGATCGGCCGCATCAAGGATTTCTCGCCGTACATCGCGAAAATCCGCGCGAGCGGCGCGGATGCCGTCGTGACCGGCAACTGGGGCAACGACCTCACGCTGCTCGTGAAGGCGGCGCGCGAGCAGGGGCTGAACGCGAAGTTCTATACGTTCTACGGCAACAGTCTCGGCGCGCCGGCCGCCCTGGGCGATGCCGGGGTCGGGCGCGTCGTGGCCGTGGCCGACTGGCACCCGAACGCGGACGGCGCGAAATCCGACGCGTTCTACCGCACGTTCCGGACCCGATTCCCGGCCGCGCAGGACGACTATCCGGTGCGGCGGATGAGCCTGATGATCGAGATGCTGGCCGCGGCGATGAACCGGGCGGGGTCGGCCGACCCCGTGGCGGTCGCGCGGTCGCTCGAGGGCCTGTCGTTCGACGACGGTTTCCATGCGTCGCGGATGCGCGCGCAGGATCACCAGCTGATCCAGCCCCTTTACGTGATGGAGATGGACAAGGCCGGCACGCCGGGCGTGCGCTTCGACAACGAGGGGTCGGGCTATGGCTTTCGGACGGTGCTGGCGGTGCCAGCGCAGCGCACGGAGATGCCGTCGGCGTGCTCGATGACGCGTCCGTGACAGGAGGCGGTAAGAACGGCGGGGAGTTGTGCTACAATGCCCGCCGGTTGTAAGTCACGGCACGGCCATTCTTCCGTGTCCGCCTGTTCAGTTAGAAAGGAAATCACATGTCTGTTGCAGATATCAAGAAGTCGGAAGTCGTTGCTCAGTTCGCCCGCGGTACCAACGACACGGGTTCGCCCGAAGTCCAGGTCGCACTGCTGACCGCACGTATCGTCGAACTGACGGGTCACTTCAAGACCCACGCGAAGGACCACCACAGCCGCCGCGGCCTGCTGCGCATGGTGAGCCGCCGCCGCAAGCTGCTCGACTACCTCAAGGGCAAGGATGCCGACCGTTACCGCGCGCTGATCGAGAAGCTGGGTCTGCGTAAGTAATCGAGGCGATTGCCGCCAGCAAGATGCCTGTGTCAGTCCGCTGATGCAGGCATTTTGTTTTTGCGCGGTGCGTAGCGTCACGCGCACCGCAGGTTGTCCGGCACGAGAGTGCCGGCTGCCGGAACGGCTGATACCGGGGTCGGGATTTGTGTCATTCCAGCGCGTCGCTCGACGAGCGCCGCGCTGGAATGGCATAAAAAACACACCTTGCTCCGGGTGATTCGGTCGGGACGCCGCCGCACGGGATGACCCGGGCGGCGAATGAAATGAATGAATTCAAAGGAGCAACCATGTCCATGTTCAACAAGGTCGTGAAGGAATTCCAGTGGGGCCAGCACAAGGTGCGCCTCGAAACCGGTGAAGTCGCTCGCCAGGCGAGCGGTGCCGTGATCGTCGACGTGGAAGACACCGTCGTGCTGGCAACCGTCGTCGGCGCGAAGTCGGCAAAGCCGGGCCAGGATTTCTTCCCGCTGACCGTCGACTACCTCGAAAAGACCTACTCGGCCGGCAAGATCCCGGGCGGCTTCTTCCGTCGCGAAGGCCGTCCGTCGGAACACGAGACGCTGACGTCGCGCCTGATCGACCGTCCGCTGCGCCCGCTGTTCCCGGAAGGCTTCTACAACGAAGTGCAGGTTGTGATCCACGTGCTGTCCGTGAACCCGGAAATCCCGGCGGACATCCCCGCGCTGATCGGTGCATCGGCTGCGCTCGCCGTGTCGGGCCTGCCGTTCAACGGTCCGGTCGGTGCCGCGCGCGTCGCGTACATCGACAACGCATACGTGCTGAACCCGACGCGTGACCAGATCAAGGCATCGAGCCTCGATCTCGTCGTCGCCGGCACGGAGCGCGCGGTGCTGATGGTCGAATCGGAAGCCGACCAGTTGCCGGAAGACGTGATGCTGGGCGCGGTCGTGTTCGGTCACGAGCAGATGCAGACGGCGATCGACGCGATCCACGAACTCGTGCGCGAAGGTGGCAAGCCCGAGTGGGACTGGCAGCCGGCACCGAAGAACGAGGCGCTGATCGCGCGCGTGACGGAACTGGCGCACGGCGACCTGCTCGCCGCTTACCAGCTGCGCGACAAGCAGGCGCGTTCGACGAAGCTGAAGGAAGTCTACGCGGCGACCTCGGCGAAGCTCGAGGAAGACGCGCTGGCGGCCGGCACGGTCGCGGCCGACAAGGCTACCGTCGGCAACATCCTGTTCGACATCGAAGCGAAGATCGTCCGTTCGCAGATCCTGAACGGCGAGCCGCGCATCGACGGTCGCGACACGCGCACCGTGCGTCCGATCGAGATCCGCACCGGCGTGCTGCCGCGCACCCACGGTTCGGCGTTGTTCACGCGTGGCGAAACGCAGGCGCTCGTCGTCGCGACGCTCGGCACGAAGGGTGACGAGCAGATCATCGACGCGCTCGAAGGCGAATACCGCGAGCGCTTCATGCTCCACTACAACATGCCTCCGTTCGCGACCGGCGAAACGGGGCGCGTCGGCTCGCCGAAGCGTCGTGAAATCGGCCACGGCCGTCTCGCGAAGCGCGCGCTGGTCAAGTGCCTGCCGAGCGCCGACGAATTCGGCTACTCGATCCGCGTCGTGTCGGAAATCACCGAATCGAACGGTTCGTCGTCGATGGCATCGGTGTGCGGCGGCTGCCTCGCGCTGATGGACGCCGGCGTGCCGATGAAGGCGCACGTCGCGGGTATCGCGATGGGCCTGATCCTCGAAGGCAACAAGTTCGCGGTGCTGACCGACATCCTCGGCGACGAGGATCACCTCGGCGACATGGACTTCAAGGTAGCCGGCACGGAGCAAGGCGTGACGGCGCTGCAGATGGACATCAAGATCCAGGGCATCACGAAGGAAATCATGCAGGTCGCGCTCGCGCAGGCGAAGGAAGGCCGCATGCACATCCTCGGCAAGATGACGTCGGCGGTCTCGGGTGCGAACACGCAACTGTCGGAATTCGCGCCGCGCATGATCACGATCAAGATCAACCCGGAAAAGATCCGCGACGTGATCGGCAAGGGTGGTTCGGTGATCCGCGCGCTGACGGAAGAAACGGGCACGACCATCGACATCTCGGATGACGGCGTCGTGACGATCGCGAGCACGAGCAGCGAAGGCATGGCCGAAGCGAAGAAGCGCATCGAGAACATCACGGCCGAGATCGAAGTCGGCCAGGTGTACGAAGGCACGGTGCTCAAGCTGCTCGATTTCGGCGCGATCGTGAACCTGCTGCCGGGCAAGGACGGCCTGCTGCACATCTCGGAAATCGTCAACGAGCGCGTGAAGGACATCAACGACTACCTGAAGGAAGGTCAGCAGGTGAAGGTCAAGGTGATCCAGACGGACGAGAAGGGTCGCGTGCGTCTGTCGGCGAAGGCGCTGCTGAACGAAGCAGCGGCAGCGTCGCAGTCGGATACGCCGCCGCAGCAGTAAGCGGACGGGCGTAAGAGCGGCCGGCAGTGCGAAAGCGTGCCGGCCGTTTTTTCTGTAGCATCGTTGTGCGGCGCAGCAGCGCCGGCGAGGCGCCCGTGCCGCGCACGGGTGCGCCCCCGACTGATCCTGGAGCGACCACCATGAAAGCCATCGAAATCACCGAATTCGGCGCCCCCGACGTGCTGAAGCTCGCGGAGCGTCCGCGCCCCGAACCGAAGCGCGGCGAAGTGCTGATCAAGGTGGCGGCTTCCGGCGTGAACCGGCCGGACGTATTCCAGCGCAAGGGCGCGTATGCGCCGCCGCCGGGTGCGTCGGATCTGCCGGGCCTCGAGGTCGCGGGCGAGATTGTCGGCGGTGACCTGTCGGATGCGGCACTGAACCCGTTCGGCCTGAAGATGGGCGATCGCGTCTGCGCGCTGCTCGCGGGCGGCGGTTACGCCGAATATGCGGTCGCGCCGCTGCCGCAATGCCTGCCGGTGCCCGACGGGCTGACTGACATCGAGGCCGCATCGCTGCCCGAAACCTTCTTCACGGTGTGGAGCAACGTGTTCGACCGCGCGCTGCTCGGTGCGGGCGAGGGCGGCGAGCAGGAAACGCTGCTCGTGCAGGGCGGCTCGAGCGGGATCGGCGTGACGGCGATCCAGATCGCGCACGCGCTCGGCTTTCGTGTCTTCGCGACGGCGGGGAGTGCCGATAAATGCCGTGCCTGCGAGGCGCTCGGCGCCGAGCGTGCGATCAACTACAAGACCGAAGACTTCGTCGAGGTCGTCAAGTCGCTGACGCACGATCGCGGCGTCGACGTGATCCTCGACATGGTCGCGGGCTCGTACGTGCCGCGCGAACTGTCCGCGCTCGCGGATGGCGGCCGCCTCGTGCTGATCGCGCTGCTCGGCGGCGCGAAGGCCGAGGTCAACCTGAATGAAATCCTGCGCCGCCGGTTGACGGTGACGGGCTCGACGCTGCGTCCGCGGCCGGTCGAGTTCAAGGCGCGCATCGCAGCGCAGCTGAAGGCGCGTGTCTGGCCGCTGCTCGCGGACGGCCGCATCAAACCCGTCATCTACCGCGTGCTGCCGGCAGGGGAGGCCGCCCAGGCGCATGCGCTGATGGAAAGCGGCGAGCACATCGGCAAGATCGTGCTCGATTGGGGTGCGAACGCGTGACGGCCCGTGCGACGGGCTTGACATGTGTGGTTTGACCGGTTCAAGCCGCGCGCAGTAAAATCGCGGGTTTGCTTCGCCAGATCCAACCTGACGGGCCGGTTTCCGGTGCGTTAATGACAAGATAGTGACGAGACAGACACGATGTCGAAACAACGAACGAAGCGAGTGATCGGCAACTGGAAGATGCACGGCCGGCTGGCCGGCAACCAGGCATTGCTGAACGAAGTGATGCAGGGCGCGGGTGCGGTGCCGGCCGAAACGTCGGTCGGCGTGTGCGTGCCGTTCCCGTACCTCGCGCAGGTTCAGGCGCAGCTCGGCGGCGGCCGTGTCGCGTTCGGCGCGCAGGACGTGTCCGCGCACGAGCAGGGCGCGTTCACCGGTGAAGTGGCGGCCGCGATGGTGGCGGAGTTCGGCGCGCGGTATGCGATCGTCGGTCACTCGGAGCGTCGCGCGTATCACGGCGAGCGCAACGAAACCGTCGCCGCGAAGACGCAACGCGCGCTTGCGGCGGGCCTCACGCCCGTCGTGTGCGTCGGTGAAACGCTCGACGAGCGCGAAGCGGGCGCGACCGAGCAGGTAGTCGGTGCGCAGCTCGACGCCGTGCTGGCCGTGCTGACGGCTGACGAAGCCGCCCGCATCGTCGTCGCATACGAGCCGGTCTGGGCGATCGGCACGGGCAAGAGCGCGACGTCGGCGCAGGCGCAGGACGTGCACGCATTCCTGCGGGCGCGTCTCGCGGCGAAGGGGGCGGCGGACGTATCGGTGCTGTACGGCGGCAGCGTGAAGCCGGACAACGCGGAAGAGCTGTTCGCGCAGCCCGACATCGACGGCGGCCTGATCGGCGGCGCGTCGCTGAAGGCGGAAGATTTCCTGGCGATCTGCCGGGCCGCACGTTGAGCGGTCCGGGATCGAATTGAACCATGATGGCGGCCGGTTGGTCCGGTTGCCTGATCCAATCGGGTGGGTGTGATGCTGTTATTCAAGACGCTGATTATTGTCGTGCAGGTGCTGTCTGCACTCGGTGTGATCGGACTCGTGCTGCTGCAGCACGGCAAGGGTGCGGACATGGGCGCTGCATTCGGCAGCGGCGCGTCGGGCAGCCTGTTCGGTGCAACGGGCTCCGCCAACTTCCTGTCGCGCACGACGGGCATTCTCGCGACGATCTTCTTCGTCGCGACGCTCGCGCTGACGTACCTCGGTTCGTACAAGTCGACACCGTCGGCGGGCGTGCTCGGTGCCGCCGCGACCGCGCCGGCATCGACGCCCGCAGCGTCGGCGCCGGCCGTCGCGGCGTCCGCTGCCGCAGGTTCGGCAGCAAGCGCGCCTGGTCAGGATGTCCCGAAATAAAAGGTCAAAATTTTTGCGTTTGTGCGTTGAACAAATCTGGAACTCGGGTTAGAATTTAATTCTTGAAGCGATTCGCGGGAAACAAGCAGCACAACCCGAGTTGCATGCAGTGCCGACGTGGTGAAATTGGTAGACACGCTATCTTGAGGGGGTAGTGGCGAAAGCTGTGCGAGTTCGAGTCTCGCCGTCGGCACCAAAGTTACTCAATGCCAGCCGCTTCTAGTGGCTGGCATTTTTCATTTCTGGGGTGTGCCTTGCGATTGTCTTGTGATCGCGAGCACTCCGAAATGATTCCTTCCGCCGGAAGTGGTATTCTCCGGACGCTCAGAACCAACCGATAGAGGATTGCCTTGAACCTCGCAGCCTATTACCCCGTCTTGTTGTTCCTCCTCGTGGGCACTGGTTTAGGTATAGCGCTGGTCAGCATCGGCAAGCTCCTTGGTCCCAACAAGCCGGACGTCGAGAAGAACGCACCGTACGAGTGCGGCTTCGAAGCCTTTGAAGACGCCCGGATGAAATTCGACGTCCGGTACTACCTCGTCGCCATCCTGTTCATCATCTTCGATCTCGAAACCGCATTCCTGTTTCCGTGGGGCGTCGCGCTCCGGGACATCGGCTGGCCGGGTTTCATCGCAATGATGATTTTTCTGCTCGAATTCCTGCTGGGCTTTGCCTATATCTGGAAGAAAGGCGGCCTCGACTGGGAGTGATGGGTTAATCGCCGGTTTGCATGGGCGGCCACGCTGGGCCGCTCGTCTGGAGTGGAAAGCAAATGAGTATCGAAGGGGTCTTGAAGGAAGGGTTTGTCACCACGACGGCTGACAAGCTGATCAACTGGACGCGTACCGGCTCGCTGTGGCCGATGACGTTCGGGCTCGCGTGTTGCGCCGTCGAGATGATGCATGCGGGCGCGGCCCGTTATGACCTGGACCGGTTCGGGGTCGTGTTCCGTCCGAGCCCGCGTCAATCGGACGTGATGATCGTCGCCGGCACACTGTGCAACAAGATGGCGCCCGCACTGCGCCGCGTGTACGACCAGATGGCCGAGCCGCGCTGGGTGATCTCGATGGGGTCGTGCGCGAACGGTGGCGGTTACTACCACTACTCGTACTCGGTGGTTCGCGGTTGCGACCGGATCGTGCCGGTCGACGTCTACGTACCGGGCTGTCCGCCCACGGCCGAGGCGCTGGTCTACGGCGTGATCCAGCTTCAGGCGAAGATCCGCCGCACCAACACCATCGCCCGTCAATAAAGTCCCGAGCGTCCCCTCAATATGGCAAGCAAAATCGAGACCCTCAAGGCAAACCTCGAAGCAGCGCTCGGCGCGCGCGTGGTGAGCCTCACCGAAGCGATCGGTGAACTGACGCTCGTCGTGAAGGCGAGCGATTACCTCGAAGTCGCAAAGATGCTGCGCGACGATCCGAAGCTCCGTTTCGAGCAACTGATCGACCTCTGCGGCGTCGATTACCAGACCTACGGCGACGGCGCCTACGACGGCCCGCGTTTCGCGGCCGTGTCGCAGCTGCTATCGGTCACGAACAACTGGCGCCTGCGTCTGCGCGTGTTCGCTCCGGACGACGATCTGCCGATCGTGGCATCGCTCGTCGACATCTGGGCCTCCGCAAACTGGTACGAGCGCGAGGCGTTCGACCTGTACGGCCTCGTGTTCGAGGGTCACCCCGATCTGCGCCGCATCCTCACCGACTACGGCTTCATCGGCCATCCGTTCCGCAAGGACTTCCCGGTGTCGGGGTATGTCGAAATGCGTTACGACCCGGAAGAGAAGCGGGTCGTCTACCAGCCGGTGACGATCGAGCCGCGCGAAATCACGCCGCGCGTGATCCGCGAGGATCGCTATGGCGGTCTGAAACATTAAGGGGGCGTCATGGCAGAAATCAAGAACTACACCCTCAACTTCGGCCCGCAGCACCCGGCAGCGCACGGCGTGCTGCGCCTTGTGCTCGAGCTCGACGGCGAAGTCATCCAGCGCGCCGATCCGCACATCGGCTTGCTGCATCGCGCGACTGAAAAGCTCGCGGAAAGCAAGACCTTCATCCAGTCCGTGCCGTACATGGACCGTCTCGACTACGTGTCGATGATGGTCAACGAGCACGGCTACGTGCTCGCAATCGAGCGTCTGCTCGGCATCGACGTGCCTGAGCGCGCGCAGTACATCCGCGTGCTGTTCGACGAGATCACGCGCGTGCTGAACCACCTGATGTGGATCGGCGCGCACGCACTCGACGTCGGCGCGATGGCGGTGTTCCTGTACGCATTCCGCGAGCGCGAAGACCTGATGGACGTGTACGAAGCGGTGTCCGGTGCCCGGATGCACGCGGCGTACTACCGTCCGGGCGGCGTCTACCGCGACCTGCCTGACGCAATGCCGCAATACAAGGCGTCGAAGATTCGCAACGAGAAGGCGCTCGCGAAGATGAACGAAGCGCGCAGCGGCTCGGTGCTCGACTTCATCGACGACTTCTTCACGCGCTTCCCGAAGTGCGTCGACGAATACGAAACGCTGCTGACCGACAACCGGATCTGGAAACAGCGTCTGGTCGGGATCGGCGTCGTCAGCCCGGAGCGTGCGCTTCAGATGGGCCTGACGGGTCCGATGCTGCGCGGCTCGGGTATCGCGTGGGACCTGCGCAAGAAGCAGCCGTACGAAGTGTACGACCGCATGGATTTCGACGTGCCGGTCGGCGTGAACGGCGATTGCTACGACCGCTATCTGGTGCGCGTCGAGGAAATGCGCCAGTCGATCCGCATCGCGAAACAGTGTATTGAGTGGCTCCGCAAGAATCCGGGCCCGGTGATGACGGACAATCACAAGGTTGCACCGCCGTCGCGCGTCGGCATGAAGACCAACATGGAAGACTTGATTCACCACTTCAAGCTCTTCACCGAAGGTTTTCACGTGCCGGAAGGCGAAGCGTACGCGGCGGTCGAGCATCCGAAGGGTGAATTCGGCATCTACCTCGTGTCGGACGGTGCCAACAAGCCGTATCGCCTCAAGATCCGCGCACCGGGCTTCGCGCACCTCGCGTCGCTCGACGAAATGGCGCGCGGCCACATGATTGCCGACGCCGTCACGATCATCGGTACGCAGGACATCGTGTTCGGCGAGATCGATCGCTAATGGTTGCGCCGCCTGCGCGAGCGGGCGGCGAGCAGTAAGTCACACGCGATGCGCGCTGAACCGGCGCGGCTTCGCAAGCTGTCAACAGTGAGCGCCAGGTCTGCCGTCCTTGCACAGCAGTGCGGCAGGTTGTTCGTTCGGTAGGAATTGAAAGAGTCGTGTCTGAAAATGATCTCAGCTGAAGGCCTGAAGGAAATCGATCGAGCGTTGACGAAGTATCCCGCCGATCAGAAACAGTCCGCCGTGATGTCGGCGTTGGCCGTTGCTCAGGAAGAGCACGGCTGGCTGTCGCCCGAACTGATGCAGTTCGTCGCGGACTATCTCGGCATGCCGGCCGTTGCCGTGCAGGAAGTCGCGACGTTCTACACGATGTACGAGCTCAAACCGGTCGGCAAGCACAAGATCACGCTCTGCACGAACCTGCCGTGCCAGCTTGGCCCGCACGGCGGCGCGGAAGCGACTGCCGACTACCTGAAACAGAAGCTGGGCATCGGCTTCGGCGAGACCACGCCCGACGGCAAGTTCACGCTGAAGGAAGGCGAATGCATGGGCTCTTGCGGTGATGCGCCGGTGCTGCTGGTGAACAATCACAGAATGTGCAGCTTCATGAGCCGCGAGAAGATCGACCAGCTGCTTGAGGAGCTCTCGAAATGACGTCCCTCCACGACCGTCACATCAAACCGCTGATCCTCGCTGGTCTGAACGGCGAGAACTGGCATCTCGAAGACTACGTCGCGCGCGGCGGCTACAAGCAGCTGCGCCGCATTCTCGAAGAAAAGATTCCGCCGGAGCAGGTGATCGCCGACGTGAAGGCGTCGGGCCTGCGTGGCCGTGGCGGTGCGGGCTTCCCGACCGGCCTGAAGTGGAGCTTCATGCCGCGCCAGTTCCCGGGGCAGAAGTACCTCGTCTGCAACTCGGACGAAGGCGAACCGGGCACGTTCAAGGATCGCGACATCCTGCGCTGGAACCCGCATGCACTGATCGAAGGCATGGCCATCGGCGCGTACGCGATGGGCATCACCGTCGGCTACAACTACATCCACGGGGAAATCTTCGAAGTGTATCGACGCTTCGAGGCCGCGCTCGATGAAGCGCGTGCCGCGGGTTTCCTCGGCGACAACATCATGGGCTCGGAATTCTCGTTCCAGCTGCACGCGCACCACGGTTACGGCGCGTACATCTGCGGCGAGGAAACGGCGCTGCTCGAGTCGCTCGAAGGCAAGAAGGGCCAGCCGCGCTTCAAGCCGCCGTTCCCGGCGAGCTTCGGCGTGTACGGCAAGCCGACCACGATCAACAACACCGAGACGTTCGCGGCGGTGCCGTTCCTGCTGTCCATCGGGCCGCAGAATTACCTCGAGATCGGCAAGCCGAACAATGGCGGCACGAAGATCTTCTCGGTGTCGGGTGACGTCGAGCGTCCGGGCAACTATGAAGTGCCGCTCGGCACGCCGTTCGCGACGCTGATGGAGCTCGCCGGCGGGATGCGCGGCGGTCGCAAGATCAAGGCCGTGATTCCGGGCGGTTCGTCGGCACCGGTGATCCCGGGCGACATCATGATGCAGACCGATCTCGATTACGACTCGATCGCGAAGGCGGGCTCGATGCTCGGCTCCGGCGCGGTGATCGTGATGGACGAGACGCGTTGCATGGTGCGTTCGCTGTTGCGCCTGTCGTACTTCTACTACGAGGAATCGTGCGGCCAGTGCACGCCGTGCCGTGAAGGCACCGGCTGGCTGTATCGCGTCGTGAATCGTATCGAGCACGGCGAAGGCCGCCAGGAAGATCTGGACCTGCTGAACTCGGTTGCCGAGAACATCATGGGCCGCACGATCTGCGCGCTCGGCGATGCGGCGGCGATGCCGGTACGCGGGATGCTGAAGCATTACTGGGACGAATTCGCGTACCACGTCGAGCATAAGCACTGCATGGTCGGCGGCCACGCGCACGCGGCGGCGGCCTGAAGCGAAGCACCGGTTGCGGAATTTGAGCGCACGGTCGGGCGAAGGCGCGAACGGGCGGAAATAGGTTAAGGACCATTCACCATCATGGTTGAACTTGAAATAGACGGCAAGAAGGTCGAGGTGCCCGAAGGCAGCATGGTGATCCAGGCTGCGCACAAGGCGGATACGTACATTCCTCACTTCTGCTATCACAAGAAACTGTCGGTCGCGGCCAACTGCCGGATGTGTCTCGTCGAAGTCGAGAAGATGCCGAAGGCCGTGCCTGCCTGCGCGACGCCCGTGTCGGCAGGCATGATCGTGCGCACGCAGTCCGACAAGGCCGTGAAGGCGCAGCAGTCGGTGATGGAATTTCTCCTCATCAACCATCCGCTCGACTGCCCGATCTGCGATCAGGGCGGCGAATGCCAGCTGCAGGATCTGGCGGTCGGTTACGGCAAGTCGTCGTCGCGCTACTCGGAAGAAAAGCGCGTGGTGTTCCACAAGAACGTGGGCCCGCTGATCTCGATGGAAGAAATGTCGCGCTGCATCCACTGCACGCGCTGCGTCCGCTTCGGCCAGGAAATCGCCGGCGTGATGGAGCTCGGCATGCTGGGTCGCGGCGAGCACTCGGAAATCACGACGTTCGTCGGCAAGACGGTCGACTCCGAGCTGTCGGGCAACATGATCGACCTGTGCCCGGTCGGCGCGCTGACCAGCAAGCCGTTCCGCTACAGCGCCCGTACGTGGGAACTGTCGCGCCGCAAGTCGGTGAGCCCGCACGATTCAGTCGGCGCGAACCTCGTCGTGCAGGTGAAGAACAACCGCGTGATGCGCGTGTTGCCGTTCGAGAACGAAGCGATCAACGAATGCTGGATCTCGGACAAGGATCGCTTCTCGTACGAAGGCCTGAACAGTGAAGAGCGCCTGACGAAGCCGATGCTGAAGCAGGGCGGCCAGTGGATCGAGACCGACTGGCAGACCGCGCTCGAATATGTCGCGAAGGGCCTGAAGGGCATCGCCGCGGATCACGGCGCGAACGCGCTGGCGATGCTCGCGAGCGCGCACAGCACCGCTGAAGAGCTGTTCCTCGTTAAGCAGCTTGCCAGCGAACTGAAAACGCCGAACGTCGACTTCCGTCTGCGGCAGCAGGATTTCTCGGCGCCGGTCCAGGGTGCACCGTGGCTCGGCATGCCGATCACCGATCTGTCGAGCGTGGATGCCGCGTTCGTCGTCGGTTCGTTCCTGCGCCGCGACCACCCGCTGTTCGCCGCACGCCTGCGCCAGGCCGCGAAGAACGGCGCGAAGCTGCACTTCCTGCACGCGACCGCCGACGACTCGCTGATCCCGACCGCGCAGCGCATCGTCGCCGCGCCGTCGGCATGGCTCGACGAGCTGGCCGGCATCGCTGCGGCCGTCGCGCAACTGCGCGGCGTCGCGCTGCCCGACACGCTCGCGGGTGTCACGGCATCGCCGGCTGCGCAAGCGGTCGCCCAGTCGCTCGCGAACGGCGAACGCCGCGCGGTGCTGCTCGGCAACGTCGCGGTCCGCCATCCGGAATTCGCGAAGCTGCACGCGGTCGCCCAGTGGATCGCCGATAACACCGGCGCGACGTTCGGCTTCCTCACGGAAGCGGCGAACACGGTCGGTGCGCACGTCGTCGGCGCGCTGCCGGGCGAAGGCGGCCTGAATGCACGCGAAGCGTTCGCACAGCCGCGCAAGGGCTACGTGCTGCTGAACGTCGAACCGGAATTCGACACGGCCGATCCGGCGCAGGCGCTTGCCGCGCTGAACCAGGCTGAAATGGTCGTCGTGATGTCGCCGTTCAAGCACGGCCTCGATTACGCCGACGTGCTGCTGCCGATCGCGCCGTTCACGGAAACGTCCGGCACGTTCGTCAACGCGGAAGGCACCGTGCAGAGCTTCAACGGCGTCGTGCGCCCGCTCGGCGACACGCGTCCGGCATGGAAGGTGCTGCGCGTGCTCGGCAGCCTGCTCGGCCTGCCGAACTTCGAATACGAGACGGCGGAAGAAGTGCGTCTCGCTGCGCTCGGCGACGCAGGCGTCGCGGGCCGCCTGTCGAACCAGACGTCGGTCGCTCCGGCGCGCGTCGCGGCGAATGCCGCGAATGGCGGCTTCGAGCGCCTGGCCGATGTGCCGATCTATCACGCCGACGTGCTGGTGCGCCGCGCAGGTGCGCTGCACCTGACGGCTGCCGCGAAGGCAGCGAATGCCGCAGCCCTGCCGGCCGCGCTGTTCGACAAGCTGGGCTTGAAGGAAGGCGACGCAGTGCGCGTGCGCCAGGGCGAGCGTGCGGTGCAGTTGCCGGCCGTGCGCGACGCGAATCTTGCGGAGACGGTCGTTCGCGTGTCGGCGGCGACGCCTGCCGGCGCAGCGCTCGGCAGCCTGTCCGGTGAACTGGTGGTGGAGAAGGCGTAAATGAGCTTGTTCGATACGATCAACGCGGGCGGAGCCCAGCTTCTCGGCGTCGCGTGGCCGACGGTGTGGGCCGTCGTGCGCATCCTCGTCGTCGCCGTCGTGATCCTGCTGTGCGTCGCGTACCTGATTCTGTGGGAACGCAAGCTGATCGGCTGGATGCACGTGCGTCTCGGCCCGAACCGCGTCGGCCCCGGCGGCCTGCTGCAACCGATCGCCGACGTGCTGAAGCTGCTGCTGAAGGAAGTGATTCAGCCGAGCGCCGCCAGCCGTTGGCTGTACCTGATCGCACCGGTCATGACCGTCGTGCCGGCGTTCGCTGTGTGGGCGGTGATCCCGTTCCAGGCCGAAGCCGTGCTCGCCAACGTGAACGCAGGCCTGCTGTATGCGATGGCGATCTCGTCGATCGGTGTGTACGCGGTGATTCTCGCCGGCTGGGCGTCGAACTCGAAGTACGCGTTTCTCGGCGCGATGCGCGCCGCGGCGCAGATGGTGTCGTACGAAATCTCGATGGGCTTCGCGCTGGTGCTCGTGCTGATGACGGCCGGCAGCCTGAACCTGTCGGAAATCGTCGGCTCGCAACAGCACGGCTTCTTCGCCGGCCACGGGGTGAACTTCCTGTCGTGGAACTGGCTGCCGCTGCTGCCGGCCTTCGTGGTCTACTTCGTGTCCGGCATCGCCGAAACGAACCGTCACCCGTTCGACGTGGTGGAAGGGGAGTCGGAGATCGTCGCAGGTCACATGATCGATTACTCGGGCATGGCGTTCGCGCTGTTCTTCCTCGCCGAGTACATCAACATGATCGTGATCTCGGCGCTGGCCGCGACGCTGTTCCTCGGCGGCTGGGACGCACCGTTCGAATTCCTGTCGTTCATTCCGGGCATCTTCTGGCTGGTGCTGAAGGTATTCGCGCTGCTGTCGGTGTTCATCTGGGTGCGCGCGACGTTCCCGCGCTACCGTTACGACCAGATCATGCGTCTGGGCTGGAAGGTGTTCCTGCCCGTCACGGTGATCTGGGTGGTCGTGGTCGGCTTCTGGATGATGTCGCCGCTCAACATCTGGGTGAAGTAAAGATCGGACGAAATCATGACGGCAATCCAACACTTCTTTAAGACCTTCTTCCTGACGGAGCTGCTCAAGGGGCTCGCGCTGACCGGTCGTTACACGTTCAAGCGCAAGTTCACCGTGCAGTTCCCGGAAGAAAAGACCCCGATTTCGCCGCGTTTCCGCGGGCTGCACGCGCTGCGCCGCTATGAAAACGGCGAAGAGCGCTGCATCGCGTGCAAACTCTGCGAGGCAGTGTGCCCCGCGATGGCGATCACGATCGAATCGGAAACGCGCGCGGACAACACGCGCCGCACGACGCGCTACGACATCGACCTGACGAAGTGCATCTTCTGTGGTTTCTGCGAGGAAAGCTGTCCGGTCGATTCGATCGTCGAGACGCAGATTCTCGAGTACCACGGCGAAAAGCGCGGCGACCTGTATTTCACGAAGGAAATGCTGCTCGCGGTGGGCGATCGCTACGAGAAGGACATCGCTGCGGCGAAGGCCGCCGACGCGCCGTATCGTTGATTGTGTTTGCAGTGCCGGCCCGGCAGGAACGGGCCGAGCCGCCGCGACGGGTGCGGCACGCGAGAGCGTCCCGCAAGCCGCGCCTGACTATGGCCTAACGATGAACCGGTAATCATGGAATTCACGACCGTACTGTTCTACATCTTCGCGCTGCTCCTGGTGGTATCAGGGCTGAAGGTGATCACTTCGCGCAACCCGGTGGCGTCTGCGCTTTTCCTTGTGCTGGCGTTCTTCAACGCCGCCGCGATCTGGATGCTGCTGGAAGCGGAGTTCCTCGCGATCCTGCTGGTGCTGGTGTACGTGGGCGCCGTGATGGTGCTGTTCCTGTTCGTCGTGATGATGCTGGACATCAACATCGATTACCTGCGCCGCGACTTCAAGCGCTTCGTACCGATGGCGACCGTCGTCGGCGCGATCATCGTGGTCGAGACCGCGCTGATCCTGTGGCGCGGCTACGGCGACACCCACACGGTGCACGCGATGGCGACGGGCGCGATGGCCGACTGGTCGAACACGCGCCTGATCGGCAAGGTGATTTACACCGACTACATCTTCGCGTTTGAAATCGCAGGCCTGGTGCTGCTGGTTGCGATCATCGCCGCGATCGGGCTGACCGAGCGCAAGGGCAAGGACAGCAAGCGGCAGCGCGTGTCGGATCAGGTCAAGGTGCGCCGCGACGACCGCGTGCGCCTCGTGAAGATGGAAGCGGAAAAGCCGCAGCCGGAAACGGCGCAGAGCGAAGCCGGTACGAGCACCAACGGCTAAGCGGAGGAAAAGAAAACCATGCTGACTCTTGCTCATTACCTTGTGCTCGGCGCGATCCTCTTTGCGATCGCGATCGTCGGGATCTTCCTGAACCGCCGCAACATCATCATCATCCTGATGGCGATCGAACTGATGCTGCTGGCGGTGAACACCAACTTCGTCGCTTTTTCGCACTACCTCGGCGATGTGCACGGCCAGATATTCGTGTTCTTCGTGCTGACCGTCGCCGCAGCGGAAGCCGCGATCGGCCTCGCGATTCTGGTGACCCTGTTCCGTAAGCTCGACACGATCAATGTCGAGGATCTCGATCAGCTCAAAGGTTAATTTCAGGCAACGCTGTTATGTCAACGACACTCAATGAAAACCTGCTGCTGGCGATTCCGCTCGCTCCGCTGGCCGGCTCGCTGATTGCGGGGCTGTTCGGGAACGCAGTCGGGCGCAAGGGCGCACACCGGATCACGATCCTCGGCGTATTGATCGCGTTCCTCCTGTCGGCGAAAGTCTTCCTCGACGTGATGGGCGGCGCGAGCTTCAACGCGACCGTCTACGAATGGATGAACGTCGGTTCGCTGAAACTCGAAGTCGGCTTCCTCGTCGATTCGCTGACCGCGATGATGATGGTCGTCGTGACCTTCGTCTCGCTGATGGTGCACGTGTACACGATCGGCTACATGTCGGAAGAAGACGGCTACCAGCGCTTCTTCTCGTACATCTCGCTGTTCACGTTCTCGATGCTGATGCTCGTGATGAGCAACAACTTCCTGCAGCTGTTCTTCGGCTGGGAAGCGGTGGGTCTGGTGTCGTACCTGCTGATCGGCTTCTACTTCACGCGTGAGAGCGCGATCTACGCGAACATGAAGGCGTTCCTCGTGAACCGCGTGGGCGACTTCGGCTTCCTGCTGGGCATCGGCCTGCTGCTGGCGTTCGCGGGTTCGATGAACTACGGCGAAGTGTTCGCGAAGCGTGCCGAGCTCGCAAGCCTGCACTTCCCGGGCACCGACTGGGGCTTGCTGACCGTCGCCTGCATCTGCCTGTTCATCGGCGCGATGGGTAAATCGGCGCAGTTCCCGCTGCACGTCTGGCTGCCCGACTCGATGGAAGGCCCGACCCCGATCTCCGCGCTGATTCACGCGGCGACGATGGTGACGGCCGGCATCTTCATGGTGTCGCGCATGTCGCCGCTGTTCGAGCTGTCGGATACCGCGCTGTCGTTCATCACGGTGATCGGCGCGATCACGGCGCTCTTCATGGGCTTCCTCGGTATCGTCCAGAACGACATCAAGCGCGTGGTTGCGTATTCGACGCTGTCGCAGCTCGGCTACATGACCGTCGCGCTCGGCGTGTCCGCTTACCCGGTCGCCGTGTTCCACCTGATGACGCACGCGTTCTTCAAGGCGCTGCTGTTCCTTGGCGCCGGTTCGGTGATCATGGGCATGCACCACGACCAGGACATGCGCAACATGGGTGGCCTGCGCAAGTACATGCCGATCACGTGGATCACGTCGCTCGTCGGTTCGCTGGCGCTGATCGGTACGCCGTTCTTCTCCGGCTTCTACTCGAAAGACTCGATCATCGACGCGGTGAAGCTGTCGCACCTGCCGGGTTCGGGCTTCGCATACTTCGCGGTTGTCGCGAGCGTGTTCGTCACGGCGCTCTACTCGTTCCGCATGTACTTCCTGGTGTTCCACGGCGAAGAGCGCTTCCGCAAGCCGAAGCATCCTGAATCGCCGATGGGCATGGCGGCCGCGCACGGCCACGACGATCACGGCCATGGCCACGGTCATGACGACCACGCGCACGAGCCGCACGAGACCCCGTGGGTCGTGTGGGTGCCGCTGGTCCTGCTGGCCATTCCGTCGGTGATCATCGGTGCGATCGCGATTGGCCCGATGCTGTTCGGCGACTTCTTCCAGCACGGCGTCGCGTTCGACAAGGTGATCTTCATCGGTGAAAACCATCCGGCCCTGGCCGAGATGGCCGAAGAGTTCCACGGCTGGGTGGGCATGGGCCTGCACTCGGTGTCGGGCCTGCCGGTATGGCTGGCGCTCGCCGGTGTCGTCGTTGCGTGGTTTCTGTACCTGAAGCGTCCGGAGCTGCCGGCGTCGATCCGCCGCGCGTTCGGTCCGATCTACACGCTGCTGGACAACAAGTACTACATGGACAAGATCAACGAAGTGGTGTTCGCCCGTGGTTCGGTGGCGATCGGCCGCGGCCTGTGGAAGGAAGGCGACGTCGTCGTGATCGACGGTCTCGTCAACGGCAGCGCGCGGTTCATCGGCTGGTTCGCCGGCGTGATCCGCTTCCTCCAATCCGGTTACATCTATCACTACGCGTTCGCCATGATCATCGGCATGCTGGGGCTCCTGACCCTGTTTGTAACGCTCGGCGGCAAATAAGGCGGGGGGACAACACTAATGCACGCTTTTCCGATTCTCAGTACCGCGATCTGGTTGCCGATCGTTTTCGGCCTCCTCGTGCTCGCGGTGGGTAACGACAAAAATCCGGGGACGGCCCGCTGGGTCGCGCTGATCGGTTCGCTGCTCGGTCTCGCGGTCACGATTCCGCTGATCACGGGCTTCGACTCGAGCACGGCTGCGCTGCAGTTCGTCGAACAGTCGACCTGGATCGAGCGCTTCAACATCGCGTATCACCTCGGCGTCGACGGCATCTCGATGTGGTTCGTCGTGCTGACCGCGCTGATCACGGTGATCGTCGTGATCGCCGCGTGGGAAGTGATCACCGAGAACGTCGCGCAGTACCTCGCGGCGTTCCTGATCCTGTCCGGGATCATGATCGGCGTGTTCTCGGCGGCCGACGGCCTGCTGTTCTACGTGTTCTTCGAGGCGACCCTGATCCCGATGTACATCATCATCGGCGTGTGGGGCGGCCCGAACCGCGTGTACGCGGCGTTCAAGTTCTTCCTGTACACGCTGGCCGGCTCGCTGCTGATGCTGGTCGCGCTGATCTACCTGTACACGCAGACGCATTCGTTCGACCTCGCGACGTGGCAGAACGCCAAGATCGCGATGACGCCGCAGATCCTGTTGTTCATTGCATTCTTCCTCGCGTTCGCGGTGAAGGTGCCGATGTGGCCGGTGCACACCTGGCTGCCGGACGCGCACGTGGAAGCGCCGACGGGCGGCTCGGTCGTGCTGGCGGCAATCATGCTGAAGCTCGGCGCGTACGGTTTCCTGCGTTTCTCGCTGCCGATCACGCCTGACGCAAGCCACTTCCTGGCACCTGTCGTGATCACGTTGTCGCTGATCGCGGTGATCTATATCGGCCTCGTCGCGATGGTGCAGGCCGACATGAAGAAGCTGGTCGCGTATTCGTCGATCGCGCACATGGGCTTCGTCACGCTCGGCTTCTTCATCTTCAACCAGCTCGGCGTCGAAGGCGCGATCGTCCAGATGATCTCGCACGGCTTCGTGTCGGGCGCGATGTTCCTGTGCATCGGCGTGCTGTACGACCGCGTGCACTCGCGCCAGATCGCCGATTACGGCGGCGTCGTGAACGTGATGCCGAAGTTCGCGGCATTTGCGATGCTGTTCTCGATGGCCAACTGCGGCCTGCCGGGTACCTCGGGTTTCGTCGGCGAGTTCATGGTGATTCTCGCGGCTGTCCAGTACAACTTCTGGATCGCATTCGGCGCGGCATTCACGCTGATCCTCGGCGCCGCCTACACGCTGTGGATGTACAAGCGCGTGTACTTCGGCGCGGTCGCGAACGATCACGTTGCAAAGCTGAAGGACATCGGCCGTCGCGAATTCGTGATGCTGGCCGTGCTCGCCGCGTTCACGCTGCTGATGGGTCTGTATCCGAAGCCTTTCACCGACGTGATGCACGTTTCCGTGGAAAACCTCCTCTCCCACGTCGCGCAGTCCAAGCTGCCGCTGGCCCAGTAATCGCGAGCGGAGGAAATCAAGATCATGAACGCTCCTATGAATGTCCTGTTGCCTGACGCGCTGGTGATGGTCGCCGTCGTCGTCGCATGGCTGAACGACACCTTTACCGGTGCTGCTGGCCGCCGCCTGACCTATCTGATCGCGGTGGTTTCGTCGGTCGTTGCCGGCGTGTGGTTCGCGGTGCAGGCGCTGGACCCGCAGCAGTATTACTTCTTCTCGCGGATGGTCGTCGTCGACTCGTTCGCGAGCATGATGAAGGCCGTCGTGTCGCTCGGCTTCGCGGTCTCGCTCGTCTATTCGCGCAAGTACCTCGAAGACCGCGACATGTTCCGCGGCGACGTGTTCCTGCTGGGCATGTTCTCGCTGCTCGGTCAACTGGTGATGGTGTCGGGCAACAACTTCCTGACGCTGTACCTCGGCCTCGAACTGATGTCGCTGTCGCTGTACGCCGTCATCGCGCTGCGCCGCGATGTCGCTCAGTCGAGCGAAGCCGCGATGAAGTACTACGTGCTGGGCGCGCTCGCGTCGGGCTTCGTGCTGTACGGCATTTCGATGCTCTACGGCGCGACCGGCTCGCTTGAGCTGGGCGAGGTGTACAAGGCGGTCGGCGGCAACACCGACGCGGCCGTGCTGATGTTCGGCGTGGTCTTCATCGTCGCCGGTATCGCGTTCAAGCTCGGCGCCGTGCCGTTCCACATGTGGGTGCCGGATGTCTACCAGGGCGCACCGACCGCGATGACGCTGTTCGTCGGCGGCGGCCCGAAGGTTGCCGCGTTCGCGTGGGGCCTGCGCTTCCTGGTGATGGGCCTGCTGCCGCTCGCTCAGAACTGGCAGACCGCGCTCGTGATCCTCGCCGCGCTGTCGCTGATCGTGGGTAACATCACCGGTATCGTCCAGCGCAACATCAAGCGGATGCTCGCGTACTCGGCGATCTCGAACATGGGCTTCGTGCTGCTCGGCCTGCTCGCCGGCATCGTGAAGGGCGACGCGGCCGCACCGGCGAACGCGTACAGCTCGGCGATGTTCTACGCGATCGTCTACCTGATCACGACGCTCGGCTCGTTCGGCGTGGTGATGCTGCTCGCACGCCGCGATTTCGAAGCGGAAACGATCGACGACTTCAAGGGCCTGAACAAGCGCAGCCCGGTGTTCGCGTTCGTGATGATGGTCATGATGTTCTCGCTGGCCGGTATCCCGCCGACCGTTGGTTTCTACGCGAAGCTCGCGGTGCTCGAGGCGACCGTCAACGCGGGTCTCACGTGGCTGGCCGTGCTGGCCGTGATCACGTCGCTGTTCGGCGCGTTCTACTACCTGCGCATCGTCAAGCTGATGTACTTCGATGCCCCGCAGGACGCGACTCCGGTCACCGGCGATTTCTGCAAGCGCACGATCCTCGTGCTGAACGGTATTGCAGTCGTGGTGCTCGGCCTGATCCCGAGCCCGCTGCTGACGGCCTGCCTGCAGGCGATCCGTCACACGCTGCCGCTGTAATGTCGGCAGCCGGCTGGTTCATCGTGCTGTTGGCGCTCGTATGCGCCAACGTACCGTTCCTGAACCAACGCCTTTTCGCCGTCGTGCCGATCGGTGCGACGAAGAAGAACGCGTGGGTTCGGATCGGCGAACTGATCGTGCTGTATTTCGTCGTCGGTGCGCTCGGCTTCTGGCTCGAGTCGCGCGCCGGCAACCGCTTCGAACAGGGCTGGCAGTTCTACGCGATCACGTTCAGTCTTTTCGTTGTATTCGCGTTTCCCGGCTTCACGTTCCAGTATCTCGTCAAACGACGCTGACGGCTTCGGCCGTCGCGTGCTCATTCCTCCGGAGCCCGCCGATGGCCGAACTACCCAATCACGACGCCGCACTGACCGAAACCTGCCTCGAGAGCGAGGCGATTTTCGACGGCTCGTTCCTCAAGCTGAAGCGCGATACCGTTCGTTTGCCCGACGGCAAGCAGGCCACGCGCGAATACGTCCAGCACCCCGGCGCGGTGATGGTGATCCCGCTGTTCGACGACGGCCGCGTGCTGATGGAAAGCCAGTATCGCTATCCGATCGGCAAGGTCATGGCCGAATTCCCTGCCGGCAAACTTGATCCGAACGAGGGCGCGCTCGCCTGCGCGGTGCGCGAACTGCGCGAGGAAACCGGCTACACGGCGCGCGAATACGTGTTCCTTGCCCGAATTCACCCGATCATTTCCTATTCGACCGAATTCATCGACCTGTATCTCGCGCGCGGCCTGACGGCCGGCGAGCGTAAGCTCGACGAAGGCGAATTCCTCGAAACCTTCACGGCGACGCTGCCCGACCTGCAGGAGTGGGTGCGCACAGGCCAGATCACTGACGTGAAGACGATCATCGGCGCAATGTGGCTCGACAAGGTGCTGTCCGGCACCTGGCCGCTCGGCCCGGTCGAGAAGCCCTGACGGCGCGTCAGCGGCGAGTGGGGCGCCGCGTTACAATTCTGTGACGCGGCCGCTGTCCGGCCGCGCGATCCTCGTTTAGCACGATCGTTCACAAAAGCGCGTTTTGCGCTACACTCGCCACACGCCCTGATTCAGCATGAAGGTCCTCGATTTACAGTGCCCGCACGGTCATCGGTTCGAAGGCTGGTTCGCTTCCGCCGATGAGTTCGAAGCGCAGTTGTCCCGCAAGCTGGTCGAATGTCCGGTGTGCGGGACGACCGAGATCAACCGGATGCCGTCGGCGCCGCGCCTTAACCTGTCGGGTGCGACGCAGGCGCCGCCGGCCGATCCGCGTGCGTTGCAGGCGCAGGTGATGCGCGCACTGCGCGAGGTGCTGGAGAAGACCGAGAACGTGGGCGAGCGCTTCGCCGAGGAAGCGCGGCGCATTCATTACAACGAGGCGCCGGCGCGCAGCATTCGTGGCGTCACGACGCCGGAGGATGCGCAATCCTTGGTCGAAGAAGGCATCGACGTGATGCCGCTACCGATTCCTGCCGCGCTGAAAGAACCGCTGCAATGACGTACGCAGTGTGTCCTTGCCGGGCCGGACGGCCGCGGCAAGGAGACACTGCGCATGGATCTGGATTACTCCCCCGCCGACGACGCGTTCCGCGTCGACGTCCGCGTCTGGCTCGAGGCCAACCTGCCTCATGCACTGCGCGCCAAGGTACTCGATCACAAACGACTAGACCGCGAGGATTTCGCGAGCTGGCACCGGATTCTCGGCCAGCGCGGCTGGTCCGCGCCCGCGTGGCCGGCCGAATATGGCGGTCCGGAATGGAACGCGACGCAGCGCCACATCTGGGATGAGGAGTGCGCACGCATCGGCGCGCCGACCGTGCTGCCGTTCGGCGTATCGATGGTCGCGCCGGTGCTGATGAAATACGGCAGCGAAGCGCAGAAGCGCCACTATCTGCCGCGCATTCTCGACGGTACCGACTGGTGGTGCCAGGGGTATTCGGAGCCGGGCTCCGGGTCGGATCTCGCATCGCTGCGCACGCGTGCCGAGCGTCATGGCGACCACTACGTCGTCAACGGCCAGAAGACCTGGACGACGCTGGGTCAGTACGCGGACATGATGTTCTGTCTCGTGCGCACCGATCCGGCGGCGAAGAAACAGGAGGGCATCTCGTTCCTGCTGATCGACATGAAGACGCCTGGCATCACGGTGCGCCCGATCATCACGCTCGACGAGGATCACGAAGTCAACGAGGTGTTCTTCGAGGACGTGAAGGTGCCCGTCGAGAATCTCGTCGGCGATGAAAACCGCGGCTGGACTTACGCGAAATACCTGTTGGGCCACGAGCGCACCGGCATCGCACGCGTCGGCGCGTCGAAGCGCGAGCTCGCATTCCTGAAACGCGTGGCGTCGAACCAGCGCAAGAACGGCAAGCCGTTGCTCGCCGATCCCGTGTTTGCCGCGAAGGTTGCCGCGCTCGAAGTTGAGCTGATGGCGCTGGAGGTGACGGTGCTGCGTGTCGTGAGCCGCGAGACGAGTGGCAAGGGGCCGGGCCCCGAGGCATCAATGTTGAAGATCAAGGGCACCGAGGTGCAGCAGGCGCTTACCGAGCTGATGTTCGAGGCGATCGGGCCGCTCGCCGCGCCGTTCGACGTTCCGTTCCTCGAGGGCGAACGTGAACACAGCAGCGCGGGCGACGATGATGCCGCGCCGCTCGCGGCCTACTACTTCAATTACCGGAAGACGTCGATCTACGGTGGTTCGAACGAGATTCAGAAGAACATCATCGCGCAGATGATCCTGGGGCTGTGATCAGGGAACGGAGACAACCATGGATTTCAGCTTTACCGATGAGCAGCAACAGTTTGCCGACGCGCTGCGTCGTTATCTCGGCGAGCAATACGGTTTCGACGCACGCCAGGGCATCGTGCGAAGCGATGCCGGCGTGTCGGACGCGCAATGGAGCGCATTCGCGGAGCTGGGCCTGACCGCGCTGCCCGTGCCGGATGCACAGGGCGGTTTCGGCGGCGGCCCGGTCGACATGCTGGTCGCGATGCAGGAGCTCGGCCGTGCACTCGTGGTCGAGCCGTACTGGGCGACGGCGGTCGGCATCGAGGCGCTGCGTGTCGCCGGGTCCGGCACGGGTGACGATGCTGCGCTGCTGGAAGCGGTCGCACAAGGGCAGAAGCGCCTGGCCGTTGCGTTCCACGAACCGCGGGCGCGCTACGACCTGTACGCACTCGATACACACGCGCGTGAGCAGGGCGGCACGTACCGACTGACCGGAACCAAGTCGGTCGTTCAGCACGGCGCCCAGGCGCATGCGTGGATCGTACCCGCTCGGGTAGACGGCGGCGGCATCGGCCTGTTCGTCGTCGAGCGCGATGCCGCGGGGGCGAAACTCGTCGACTACCGGACGATCGACGGCCAGCGCGCTGCGACGATCGAGCTGCGTGACACGCCTGCGCGGCAGCTGACGGGCGGCGCACGCGATGCGGCCGCACTCGAGCAGATTGCCGATTACGCGACCTTCCTGCTTTGCGCGGAAGCGGTCGGTGCACTCGACGAGCTGAACCGCGTGACGGTCGAATACACGAAGACGCGCGAACAGTTCGGCGTACCGATTGCACGTTTCCAGGCACTGCAGCACCGGATGGTCGACATGCTGATTCATGCGGAGCAGGCGCGCTCGCTGACTTACCTGGCTGCGGTGCGTTACGCGGGCGGCGATGCCGATGCCCGTCGCAAGGCGGTGTCGGCCGCGAAGGCGCGGGTCGGCGCGGCCGCACGCTTCGTCGGGCAGCAGGCGGTGCAACTACACGGCGGCATGGGCGTGACCAATGAGGTAGCCGCCGCACACCTGTTCAAGCGGCTGTCGATCATCGAGACGACACTCGGCGACACCGATCATCATCTTGCGCGCATTGCGGCCCTGCCGGATTTCGCGCAAACCGACGCGGCATGACGGCGGCGCGTGAGCGCGCCAGAGGAGATAGACAGTGGGTATCAGTTACGAAGATCTGGAAGTCGGCAGTACGACCGAAATCGGCCGCTATACGTTCGAATCGGACGACATCAAGGCGTTCGCGCTACGCTACGATCCGCAACCGTTCCACCTCGATGAAGCGGCCGGCAAGGCATCGCCGTTCGGTGGACTGGTTGCGAGCGGCTGGCATACGTGTTCGGTGTTCATGAGCCTGCTCATCAAGAAGCTGGGGCCGGATTCGACCAGCATGGGCTCGCCCGGCATCGACTCGATCCGCTGGCTAAAGCCCGTGCGTGCCGGCGACACGATCACGATGTACCAGAAGGTCCACGACAAGCGCGTGTCGGCGAGCAAGCCCGATCGCGGCATCGTGTCGACGGAGTGGATCGGCGTCAACGGTGCCGGCGACACGGTGATCACCGTGCATACCAAGGTGATCTTCGGACTGCGTCATCCGCAAGGGGTAGGCGCATGACGGACGTGACAGTGCCACTTATCGCGTCGGCGCAAGCGCTGCACGAGCGGGTCGGCGCGGAGCCGCTCGCGAGCGGCTGGGTCGAGATCGACCAGCGTCGCGTCGATAGTTTTGCCGACGCCACCGGCGATCATCAGTGGATTCACGTCGATCCCGAGCGGGCGCGGCGCGAGTCGCCGTTCGGCGGCCCGATCGCGCACGGATTCCTGACGCTGTCGCTGATTCCCGCGCTGATGACCGATGCGATGCGCTTCGAGCAGAAGATGGGCGTGAACTACGGACTGAACCGCGTGCGATTCCTGAAGCCGGTGCCGGTCGGCGCACGCGTGCGCGCGCTGTTCGCGGTGAAGGAAGCCGCAGAGGCCGCTCAGGGCGGCGTGCAGGTGACGTGGTCTGTGTCGATGCAGGTCGAGCGTCCGGACGTGCCGTTGCTCGTTTGCGCGGCGGAATTCATTACGCTGCACTATTTCTGATGCGCGCGGCGGCGTCGATGGATGCCGCCGCGTCGCTTGTTGCGTGGTTCGTCAGTGCTTTGCGTATTGCGTCGCACCGAACAGCATTTCGCGCGCCTTGTCGTCCTGCAGCGGCTTGCGCAGCGATGCGAGTACTTCGACGCCGCGCTGCACGGCCGGACGCGCGGCAATCGTTTCGTGCCAGTGCTTCACGTTTGGCAGTTCGTCGAGCGCGATGCCCTGATTCTGCCACGAGCGCGTCCACGGGAACGTCGCAATGTCCGCGATCGTGTACGTGTCGCCGGCGAGAAATTCGGATTCGCCGAGACGCTTTTCCATCACGTTGTACAGGCGCTTCGCTTCGTTCGTGTAGCGATTGACCGCGTACTCGATCTTCTCCGGCGCATACAGCCGGAAGTGATGCGCCTGCCCGAGCATCGGGCCGACGCCGCCCATCTGAAACATCAGCCATTCGAGCGTCGCGTAGCGCTCGGCCGGCTCGGTTGGCAGGAACTTGCCGGTCTTTTCCGCCAGGTACACGAGGATCGCGCCCGATTCGAACAGCGAGATCGGCTTGCCGCCGGGGCCGTCCGAGTCGACGATCGCGGGGATCTTGTTGTTCGGGCTGATCTTCAGGAATTCGGGCTTGAACTGGTCGCCCGCACCGATATCGACCGGATGCGCACGATACGCGAGGCCCGTTTCCTCGAGCATGATGTGTACCTTGTGGCCGTTCGGGGTCGCCCAGCTGTAGACGTCGATCATCGTCAACTCCATTATTGCATGCGCGAAAACGGCGCCGGCGGGGCGCCGCGACAGGCGGTCATTAGAGCATGGATCGATGCGGGCTGCAGGCGACGGAAACGTGCGGCCGCGCGCCTGCGCGTGCATGGCGTTGCGGCGACCGAAACGCCGCTACGGCGAGGGCTTGCGTATCAGCGCCTGTAGTGCGGTTGGCGTTTCTCGAGGAATGCGGTAATCCCTTCGAATGCGTCCGCATGATGCAACGATGCGACGAAGTGATCGCGCTCGGTGTCCAGATGCGCATCGAGCGGCTGTGCGGCCGCATCGTCGAGCAGCGACTTGATGCGCGTGAGCGCGTTCGGCGAGATGCCGGCAAGCGAGTCGGCCCACGCGAGCGCGTCGGACAGCGCGGCACCGGGCACGGCGAGCCGATTGACGACGCCGAGCGCATGCAGGCGGTCGGCCGCGACGGGCTTGCCCTCGAACAGGATTTCGGCGGCGAGCGCACGCGGCAGTGCGCGCGAGAGGAACCACGAGCCGCCGCCGTCGGGCGTGAGGCCGACGCGCGCGTACGACATCACGAACTTCGCGTCGTGCGCGGCAACGACCAGGTCGCACGCGAGCGCGAGCGAAAAGCCCGCGCCGGCCGCCGCACCTTCGACTGCCGCGATCACGGGCTTGGTCGCTGCGCGGATCGCCGTGATCCACGCGGCGAGTTGATCGATGCTGTCGGCCTGATAGGACGGATCCTTCGAGCGGTTGTCGAGCAGCCGGTTCAGGTTGCCGCCTGCGCAAAAGAAGCGATCGGCACCCGTGAGCACGACCGCGCGAATGGCGGGGTCGCGCTCGGCGGTGGCGAGCGCCTCGACGCCGGCCGCATACATGTCGGGATGCAGCGCGTTGCGTGCGCCGGGATTGGACAGCGTGAGGACGAGCGTCGATTCGCTCTCGGGCGGACGCGAGGCCAGCAGTTCAGCACTCATGCGAGTGTGTCTCCATCGGATGGCGAGGCTGCGGCACCGCATGCTACGCGGGCGCATGCGCATACCCGTGAGGGTGCCGCCGCAGCGGATGCGTTGTTGTCGTGACAGACGCGAAACTGCTTTAGACTAGGGAAACGCTGATTAATAGGCCAACGCGCGAGCTTGTCGGCGGTGCTGACGCGCAAATTCCGGATGCCGAAGTGAAG
>NZ_CABVPN010000015.1 GCF_902499115.1 Burkholderia diffusa | reverse complement strand
CAGGGCGGCCCGCTGATGCACGTGATCGCGGCGAAGGCGGTGGCGTTCAAGGAAGCGCTGTCGCCGGAGTTCAAGGCCTACCAGGAGAAGGTGGTCGAGAACGCACGCGTGCTGGCTGAAACGTTGGTCAAGCGCGGGCTGCGGATCGTGTCGGGCCGTACGGAAAGCCACGTGATGCTGGTGGACCTGCGCGCGAAGAAGATCACGGGCAAGGCGGCGGAAGCGGCGTTGGGCGCGGCACACATCACGGTGAACAAGAACGCGATTCCGAACGATCCGGAAAAGCCGTTCGTGACGAGCGGGATCCGTCTGGGTTCGCCGGCGATGACGACGCGCGGCTTCGGCCCGGCGGAAGCGGAGACGGTCGGCAACCTGATCGCCGACGTGCTCGAGAACCCGGAAGACGCAGCGACGATCGAGCGCGTGCGCGCGCAAGTAGCCGAGCTGACCAAGCGTTTCCCGGTTTATCGCTGATCCAGCATGCGCTGCCCGTTCTGCCGGCACGAGGACACGCAGGTCGTCGACTCGCGTGTGTCCGAAGATGGCGCCGCGATTCGTCGGCGCCGTCGTTGCTCGGCTTGCGACAAGCGCTTCACGACGTACGAGCGGGTCGAGCTGAACCTGCCGGCCGTCGTGAAGAAGGACGGCAGCCGCACGGAATTCGACCGTCGCAAGATCGTCGCCAGCATGCAACTCGCGCTGCGCAAGCGGCCGGTTGCGGCTGACGCGATCGACGCGGCGGTTGCCCGCATCGAATATCAACTGCTCGCGACCGGCGAGCGTGAAGTGCGTAGCGAGAAGCTTGGCGAACTCGTGATGAACGAGTTGCGCGGCCTCGATACGATCGCCTATGTCCGTTTCGCATCGGTTTACCGCCGGTTCGAGGATGTTTCCGAATTTGCCGACGTGATCGAAGAGTTCCGTCGCGCGTCCCCCTCCAAACCTCCGCGTAAGCGCTGACGCGCTGCGTCCGTTCATCGTCTTCTCCGTGGGTTCAGTTCGCGCCGATTGTGTCGGCCGCGATCGCATGTCGCCAGTCGGCCGTTCGGCTAATGGCGCGTGTCTGCTTGCGTCGCTACAGTCGTCGCATCACGTTGACGGAGGGTGATGGCGATGGGACTGCACCGACAGGGCGTTGAACAACGCGTGCGACGCTGCGGCGGCTTTACGCTCGTCGAGCTGATGGTCGCGATCGCGATCGCGCTCGCAGCCGCGATCGGGCTATACGCAACACCTGCATTCGATCAGTGGCACATGCGTGAACGTGTGGATGCACGCACGCGTGCGTTGCTCGGCGCGCTGTCGTTCGCGCGCACCGAAGCAACACGTCTCGGCGTGCGCGTCACGCTGTGCAGGGCCGGGCGCGACGGCGGTTGCGTGCGTTCAGGCGAGCGGTGCGACCTGCCGGGATGGTCGTGCGGATGGATCGTCAGCGGGCAGTTCGACGGACGGTCGCGCGTGCTGCGGCGCTATCCGCGCGATGCCGACATCGCTGTCGCGGGGGCGGCGCACGATCTGGCATTTGCTCCGCCGGCGGGTCAGGTGCTTGGCGGGATCAGACGTTTCGAGTTGCGTCCGCAGCGCACGCTGTCCGGTGACGACACACGCGTGTCGCGCTGCGTCCGGATCGCGGCAGGCGGCCGGGCGCGCGTCGTCACCGGTCGTTGCGAAGCGGCATGAAGCGCGCGCGCAAATCGATGGACGGCACGTCGCTGCTCGAAGCGGTGCTGGCTGTCGCGCTACTTGCAACCGTGATGCTGGCCGTGGCCGGCAGCCAGCTTGCGATGACGCGCGCGCAGCGGGCGACGATCTGGCGTGAACGCGCGCTGTGGCTGGCCGATGCTCGCATTGAGCGCCGGCACGCAGTGGCAGGCGCCGACGACGGCATCGCGGCGCTCGCGTCCGCATCGTTGCCCGGCGGCACGACGGCGCTCGACGATGGGCCGGCGGGTGTCCGCTACGTGACGGTCGGCTGGCGTGACGCTCACGCCCACGCGCTGACATCGGCGCGCTGTGAAAGTGCGCGGGCAACGGTTGGGCCACCGTCGTGCGTGCGGATTCCGTTTCGGGAGGCCGAGGTCAATGCCGATGAACGGTGAACGCCGCAGCCGCGCGCATACGCTGCTCGAAGTGATGATCGCGATGACGGTCGGTCTGCTGGTGCTTGCCGCTGCCGGTGCGCTGTATCACGCCCAGCGCGTCGCGCAGCGGCGAGCGGAAGACGGGTTCCGGATGCGCGATGCGGCCGCGACCGCACTGATGCTGATCGGCGAGCAGATCCAGATGGCCGGGTTTCGCCCGCTCGATGTCGAAGGGCCGCCATCGTTACCGCCCGTGTTCGGCTGTTCCGCGGGGCGCGTGCGAGGCAATGGAGCGCAGGTGCGCTGCGAAGCGATGCGCGCAGC
Source organism: Burkholderia diffusa (assembly GCF_902499115.1). Lineage (GTDB taxonomy): Bacteria > Pseudomonadota > Gammaproteobacteria > Burkholderiales > Burkholderiaceae > Burkholderia > Burkholderia diffusa. Next base: position 194,242 of record NZ_CABVPN010000015.1, on the reverse strand, counting down.
GTCGGACGCATTGCTGGTTCGGTATGTCGGCGATGCCGTGTCGACGTGGCCGACGACTGGGGCACAGGTGTCGGATTGTCTCGGGCAGGGTGTTGGCGTTCCTGGTGAGCGACCGCTCGTGGAAAATCGTTTCGACGCGCATGTCAGCCCATCGACGGGTGAGCCCGAGTTGTACTGCGAGGGAAGCGGGCGCCCGGGTACGCCGCAACCCGTCGTGTCCGGCATCGATCAACTGCGCGTGCGTTACCTCCGTCGCGAAGCCGCGCAGTTCGTCGACGCGGGGGCGATGGGCAGCGGCGACTGGCGCGATGTCGTTGCCGTGCATGTATGCGTGCGTGCGCGTGGCGAACCGACGCACGGGCCCGCGCGTCATGTCGATTGCGACGGCCGCACGGCCGTTTCGTCGGACGGTCGCGCGCATCTGGCGCTGCATCGAATCGTCGCGTTGCGCAATGCCGCGGTCGCATCCACCGATCCCGTGGGTGATGCGGCGCAGGATCATGAGGTGTTGCGATGATCGACGCGAACCGATTCGTCGACCAGCTCGCAATGCGAATCGCGGCTGGTCTTGCAAGGCAGCGCGCCGTGGCGTTCCGCGACATGCGGCACGCGGTGAGGTCCCCATGCTGAGCGGAACAACATCACGCACACGCTTTCCGTCCACCAGCCGCCACTGGCGTCGCGACGCAGGCCTTGCACTGCCTGCCGTGATCGCGGTTGGCGCGGCGGTCGCCGCGCTGACCGGCACATGGTTCGAATCCGCATTGACGGAATCGCGCCGCACACGTGCATTGTCGGACCGGCTGATTGCATTTCACGCGGCCGATGCGGCGGTCGCAGCCTGCACGGCGCGATTGCTTCGAGGCGGGGCGCCGTACATCGACGAGCTCGCGTCATCCGCCGAGCCGGACGCGTGGCGGCGTGTGACCGCGCTGGGTGTCGCCGAAGCATTCGCGCCGTTCGCATCCTGGCCGATGGCGGCCCAGCCGCCGCGTTGCCTGATCGAAGCCTGGCGAGGTGTCGGCCCTCGAGGGAGTCGTGCTTACCTCGTCACCGCGCGTGGTGTCGGTGGCCACGCGTCAAGCGTGGTCTGGCTGCAGAGCCAGGTCGCGGTGCGACACGGACGCATCGTTGCACAGCGCTGGCGTCGCGTCGCGGCGGTTCATCGATGAAACGGCCTCCATTGCTGCGCCGATCGGTGGCGTTCACGTTGCTCGAACTGATGATCGTGCTCGCGATCGTCGCCGCGCTTGCCGGGTGGGGTATCCCGTCGTATCGCGAGCACGTCGCGCGTGTGCATCGCGCATCCGCGGTCGCTGCGCTCTACCGCGCGGCTCAGTATCTCGAAACGCTCGACGGCGCGCCGCCACGGACGCTGCCAGACGCATATTCGCAGGCGCCCCCGGACGGGCAGGCGGTCTACGACATCGCGCTGCGGCGAGCAGCCGGCGACGATGCACCGGTGGCCTACGAACTCATTGCACGCCCGCTCGATGCAGGCCCGATGCGCGACGACGCATGCGGTGCTTTCACGCTGCGCGCGGACGGGACGAAAGGCAATGCGGGATCGAACGACGCGGACGCCGACGCACGGGAGCGGACATGCTGGAGCGTGCGTTGATCACGCGATCACGCACGGAAAACGCGCAACGGCGCCGGGCCCATGCGCGCCTGTCATTGCGTGTCAGTCGTCGTTCGTGGCAGGGTTGCGCTCGTCGCGCGACTGTTTCCAGATCCGGTAGATCTCCCATGCAGCGAAGCCGACGGAGCCCCATTTCAGCGCGGGGCCAGCGCTCGCGCGTAGCAGCGAGCGTATGGGTTTCGCCAGCACGAGCGACGCGAGCGAACTCAACATCGGGTACTGGTTGACGAGTTGGCCGAGGCTCGCGTTCAGGTTCTTGGCGGACTGGCTGAAGCCGGTGCCCGACAGGCCGGGGACGAATACCTTGAGCCAACTGAAGCGCGTGACGGCGTGGCGCATTTCGGCGGCGGCTTCGGCAAGCTCGAGCCGTTCGACCTCGGATCGCAGGATCAGCAATTCCTTGCGGAGTGCGCGATGCTGCGACGCGCTCCAGTTCGATCGCGACGAATGGGGGCGGGTTGAATGGCCCGTGACGTTCTGGCTCATGGCGCGTCGGCGAAGTAGGTGAGGGAGGGGAACGCGACTGCGTTCACGGCTTGCCGCGGAAAATTTCGCGATCTTTATCGAGCTCGGCGAGCGTCGCCTCGAACACGGTCGGCGCGTCGCGCAGGCCCGAACGCGCTTTCAATGCACATCCGATGCCCGCGATCGCGTACAGCGCGGTGATGGCCGCGAGCGACTGCCAGCGATAGGTGTCCCAGAACGCGATCGTGACGAGCACGGTCAGGCTGATGAGCGCCATCGTCGCGAGCATCATGGCCGCGAGCCCGAGGAACAGCACGCCCATCAGGCGTTCCTTCTCCTCGGCGAGCTCGATGCCGACCAGTTCGAGGCGCGTTTGCAGGAGGCCGATCGCGGAGCCGACGAGGCGGCGCAGCGGTCCCTGGCCGGACGGCTGCGGGTGGGTGTCTGTCGTCATGGATGAGGCGCTTGTGCGCGCAATGAGCGGCTAGGGCAAAGCCGGCCGGGGGCGGACCGCCGGCTGGCTTCGGCACCCATACGCCGCACCGGGCGGCACATGGGGCGGAACGGCGTTGAGCGCGTTACTTGCGGTTGATCAGCAGGCCGATCAGCACGCCGACGCCGGCAGCGACGCCGATCGACGTCCACGGATGCTCGTGCACGTAGTCGTCGGTCGCGCGCGCGGCCTTCTTGCCTTTCTCGACCACCACGACCTGGACGTCGGTTGCCTTTTCCTTGGCCTGTTTCAGGCGCGACATGGCTTTCTCGCGCAGCTCGGCCGCACGGTCGCCCGTGCTGCTCGCTGCCTGCTTGAGCAGATCCTCGGCGTCCGCGAGAACGGTTTTGATATCCGACATCAGCTTCTCCTTGTTGATTTCCGACATTGCAACTCCCTTCATGCTGTCATGCTGCAGGTTCACATCGTAGCGAAACCCTTGCCTGCTGGCGAGCCGGGAAGACACGCGGCGGCGGTGCAAGACCACATGGTAAATGACTCGTAAGCATTGACAGAGCCACAAATGCTGCGAAAAGTTTCCCTTGTGGCCGTCGGTCGTGTCCCGATACCGGGTAAAAATGACAAAAAAGTATGAATATCAAACAGAATAATCGTTCGCGTCGCCCATTGCTTCCCGTAAGCTGATGGACTGTCCCGCGCCGTCCAAGGCGCGGTTTCAATCAGCATCGTTCGAGGAGGGAACATCATGAGTCTGCGTCTTGGTGACATCGCACCGGATTTCGAGCAGGAATCGAGCCTGGGCCCCATCAAGTTTCACGAGTGGCTGGGCGACAGCTGGGGCGTCCTGTTCTCGCACCCGGCCGACTACACGCCGGTGTGCACGACTGAACTCGGGCTGACCTCGAAGCTGAAGGGCGAATTCGAGAAACGCAACGTGAAGGTGATCGCGCTGTCGGTCGACGGCGTCGAATCGCACAAGGGCTGGATCAACGACATCAACGAAACGCAGTCGACCGTCGTCGGGTTCCCGATCATCGCCGACGCGGACCGCAAGGTGTCGCAGCTGTACGACATGATCCACCCGAACGCGAACGAAACGCTGACGGTGCGCTCGCTGTTCGTGATCGACCCGAACAAGAAGGTGCGGCTCACCATCACCTATCCGGCCAGCACCGGCCGCAACTTCGACGAAGTGCTGCGCGTGATCGACTCGCTGCAGTTGACCGACAACTACAAGGTCGCGACGCCTGGCAACTGGAAGGACGGCGACGACGTCGTGATCGTGCCGTCGCTGCAGGATCCGGAAGAGCTGAAGAAGCGTTTCCCGAAGGGCTTCAACGCCGTGCGTCCGTACCTGCGCCTCACGCCGCAGCCGAACAAGTAAGCAGCGGCGGGTGAACGCGGTACCGGGCCGGCGGCCCGAAGCGCGGATCCGATGAAAAACGGCCCGTCCGGCAGTCATGCCGGGCGGGCCGTATCTTTTTGCGCGTACGCCGCGGCACTGCCGCGTACGACGCCGCATCCGGACGATCAGAAGAACGCCTGGATGCCCGTCTGCGCACGGCCGAGGATCAGCGCGTGGATGTCGTGCGTGCCTTCGTACGTGTTCACCACTTCGAGGTTCACGAGATGGCGCGCGACGCCGAATTCGTCCGAGATGCCGTTGCCGCCGAGCATGTCGCGCGCGAGCCTCGCGATGTCGAGCGCCTTGCCGCACGAGTTGCGCTTCATGATCGACGTGATCTCGACGGCCGCCGTGCCTTCGTCCTTCATCCGGCCGAGACGCAGCACGCCTTGCAGGCCGAGCGTGATTTCGGTCTGCATGTCGGCGAGCTTCTTCTGGATCAGCTGGTTCGCGGCGAGCGGCCGGCCGAACTGCTTGCGGTCGAGCACATACTGCCGCGCGGTGTGCCAGCACGACTCGGCCGCGCCGAGCGCGCCCCAGGCAATGCCGTAGCGCGCCGAGTTCAGGCACGTGAACGGGCCGCGCAGGCCGCTCACGTTCGGCATCAGGTTCTCTTCGGGCACGAACACTTCGTCGAGGACGATCTCGCCGGTGATCGACGCGCGCAGCCCGACCTTACCGTGGATCGCCGGCGCTGACAGGCCCTTCCAGCCCTTCTCGAGGATGAAGCCGCGGATCGCGTCCTTGCCGTTTTCTTCCAGTTTCGCCCACACGACGAACACGTCGGCGATCGGCGAGTTGGTGATCCACATCTTCGAGCCGGATAGGGAATAACCGCCGGCCACCTTCGTCGCGCGCGTGACCATGCTGCCCGGGTCGGAGCCATGGTTCGGCTCGGTCAGGCCGAAGCAGCCGATCCATTCGCCGGTCGCGAGCTTCGGCAAGTATTTCTGCTTCTGCGCGTCCGAGCCGAATTCGTGGATCGGCACCATCACGAGCGACGACTGAACGGACATCATCGAGCGGTAGCCGGAGTCGACGCGCTCGACTTCGCGCGCGATCAGCCCGTAACTCACGTAATTGAGGCCGGGGCCGCCGTACTCTTCCGGAATCGTCGGGCCGAGCAGGCCGATCTCCCCCATCTCGCGGAAGATCTCGGCGTCGGTGCGTTCATGGCGGAACGCCTCGGTGACGCGCGGCGCGAGCTTGTCCCGCGCATACGCGTGCGCGGCATCGCGCACCATCCGCTCTTCTTCGGTCAGTTGCTGGTCCAGCAACAGCGGATCGTCCCAATGAAAAGTTGCAGCGCTCATCGTGTCATCTCCTGTTGGCCAGGGTGGGCGCTTCAGCACTTGCCCTGATCCCATGCTTTGCGGTCGGTCCCGGGTTGGCGCTTCGCGGCCTGCCCCGATATCTAACGTTCGCTTGACTATAGTTCCGCTGTGCGGAACAATGTTTTGCAAAACGAACCCAGTGTAGCATCACATGACGCTTTCAACCATCGACGAAACCACGATCGACGAGCGCAAGTTCGTCGTTGCGCTCGCGCGCGGGCTCGACCTGCTGCGCGCATTCCGGCCCGGCGAGACGATGCTCGGCAATCGCGACTTCGCGGAGCGCACCGGGCTGCCCAAGGCGACGGTGAACCGGCTCGCCTATACGCTGACCGTGCTCGGCTACCTGCGCTATGACGAGACGCTCGGAAAGTATGCGCTCGACGCCGGCGTGCTGTCGCTCGGCTACGCGCTGCTGTCCGGCTCGGGGACGCTCGATCTCGCCCGGCCGCACATGCAGGCGCTTGCGCGCGAGATCGGCGCGGCCGTGTCGCTCGGTTGCCGCGACGGGCTCGACATGATCTATCTGGAGACGATCCGCAGCGAAACCGCGCTGACGCTCGGGCTTGCGCCTGGCTCGCGGCTGTCGATGCTGACGAGCTCGATGGGGCGTGCGTACCTGGCCGTGCAGCCGGAGGACGTGCGCCGCGCGCTCTATGCGGATCTGCACCGGGCCGCCGGCGGCGCGGCCGACGCGGATGCGCTCGTCGCGGCCGCGCGGGACGCGGTGGCCGAGTTCTCCGCGGGCGGATGCTGCTATTCGTTCCGCGCGTGGCACATGGACGTGAACGCGGCGGCCGTGCCGTTTCGCGAACCGCGCGAGGGGCGCTGGCTGATCCTGAGCTGCAGCGGGCCTGCGTCGTCGATGGACGAGGACGTATTCCGCACGCAGGTCGGGCCGAAGCTGAAGGCGCTCGCGCAGCGGCTCGGGCAGACGGTCTGAAACGGTCGCCGCAAGCGGCGCGTCGCCGGGCCGATCGGGCACCGGAGTGGGCGCCGCAGCCGGTTGCACCGCGTGCGAACCGCGCTCATCATCGTCCACCGGTTCCCCGACGATGACGAGGTTCGCGATGTCCCACCCGGAAACCATGGAAGGCGGTTGCGCATGCGGGGCGATCCGCTACCGGATCGCCGGCATTCCGGCCGACGCAGGCTTTTGCCATTGCCGGCTCTGTCAGCGCACGACGGGGGCGGCGGTCGTCGCGTCGGCATCGGTGCCGCTCGACGCATTCGAATACCTGCGGGGTGAGCCGACGGTCTATGCGTCGAGCGCATGGGGCGAGCGGCGCTTTTGCGGCCGCTGCGGCGCGCAGTTGGAGTACCGCCTGACCGATGCGCCGACGACCGTGGAAATCAACTATGCAACGCTCGACGAGCCGGCGCGGCTGCGTCCCGCGTGGCACGTCTGGTACGGGGATCGCTTCCCGGGCATCGAGATCGACGACGATCTGCCGAAATTCGACGATGGCGGAACGGCATAGGCTGCGGCCGTCGCCGTGCCGGCATGAATCCGCGCGCAAGTGCGTTCTACCTTTCACGCATGAACGGAAGAGGAACCGGCCGGTTTCGGGCGGCGATGCCCGCCGCCCCCGATTCCCGAAGCAATCCGGGCGTCGGATTCCGCCATCCGGCGTGCCGCGCCCCGCGCGGACCGGGCACCCGCCCGCTCAGGCCGGGACGACCTTCGCGAACACCGGCCCCTGCATGAACCGCACGTCGTGCTGGCGCAGCAGCTCGCACTGCGTCTCGTCGACGACGCCGTCGAAAATCAGCGGAATCCGCACGCGCTGCGCATACGCGACCAGCGCCTTCACCATCCCGTCGCGCAGCGCGATGCCCGCATCCATCTTGATGTAGTCGGGCCGCGCCATCTCCGATTCGACCGCGAGGATCCGGCCCGGGTCGGGCAGCTTGTCCGCGACCTTGAAGCCGTGATGCTGGTAGCTGCGCGTCAGGTAGCCGAGGAAGGTCTTGTGCGCGACCGCGACCGCCGGCAGCTCGATCACGATTCGCTCGGTCGGCAGCCCGAAGCGCTGCAGCACCGACGAAAAATGCTTGCCGTGGTCGTACTTCACGCTCTTGAGCAGCCGTTCGTGCACGCGCAGGAACAGCAGCCCGTGTCGTTGCGCGCCGAAGAAGTTGATCGCGTGCAGCGCGCGCGACAGCCGGTCGATCGCGACGAGCGTCTGGTCGTCGACAGCGGAGTCGACCGGGTCGTGCGGCGTGCCCGTGACCAGCGTGACGGCCTGGAAGCCGAGTTCGTCGCCGTAGCGCTCGATCGCGTCAGCAAACGACGTCGACTGCGGCGCGCCGGGCATCGTCACGTCGTAGATCGGTTCATAGGCGCTCGCGAGCGTGCGCTCCGGCAGGATTGCGCACGCGGTGCCGCCCTCGGCGAGCGCGAGGTGTTCCCGCAGATACGGCAATTGCCCGGCACGGACGATCAGCTCGGGAATGTTGGGCGGAATCATCGGCGTAGGAAGGAAAAATGGCGGCCGAAAGGGCCGCCTCGTGCCTTGATATTAGCAGCGCGCGCCCGGCTCGGCTTGGCGTTTCGCTCATATGGTTATCCCGTCCTCGAGCCAATGGCTAGGGTTTACGTTGATTTCACTATTCGTAATTGGTTTTACTATTCGTAAATCCAAAGATTTGTCGCCGATCAAGAAAAGCGGCGTTCGGGCGCCCGGAGCGGCGCCGTTTCCCGAATCGAATCAACAGGAAGCAAGGAGCGAGACGTGGCGGTTGACAGCAAGTGGGCGAGGCAGGGCGGGCCGCGGCAGCGGCGGGCAACGGGCATGAGCGGGACGACGCGGCGCGCGTCGGCGCGCGGACGGCAGGGCTGAGGAGCGGATGGCGACCATGAGCATCGATTACCAGACGCTGAAGTTCGACTACCGGCCGCGCGCGACGCGCGGCGCCGGCGATGACGCCGCCATCCACCCGGTGGTGGTGGTCGGTGCGGGCCCGGTAGGCCTGTCGGCCGCGATCGACCTCGCGCAGCAGGGGGTGCCGGTCGTGCTGCTCGACGACGACGACACGCTGTCGACGGGCTCGCGCGCGATCTGCTTCGCGAAGCGCACGCTCGAGATCTTCGATCGGCTCGGCTGCGGCGAGCGTTTCGTCGACAAGGGCGTGAGCTGGCATGTCGGCAAGGTGTTCCTGCAGGACGAACAGCTGTATGCGTTCGACCTGCTGCCGGAGGAAGGCCATGCGCGTCCCGCATTCATCAACCTGCAGCAGTACTACGTCGAAGGCTATCTGGCCGAGCGCGCGTTCGCGCTGCCGAATATCGACATCCGCTGGAAGCACAAGGTGACGGGTGTCGCGCAATCGGCGGAACACGCCACGCTCACCGTCGAGACGCCGGAAGGCATCGAGACGCTGCGCGCGCAGTACGTGATCGCGGCCGACGGCTCGCGCAGCCCGATGCGCGCGGCAATGGGCCTCGAGAGCCGCGGCCGCACGTTCAAGGACCGCTTCCTGATCGCCGACGTGAAGATGAAGGCGGAATTCCCGACCGAGCGCTGGTTCTGGTTCGATCCGCCGTTCCACCGCAACCAGTCGGTGCTGCTGCACCGCCAGCCCGACAACGTCTGGCGCATCGACTTCCAGCTCGGCTGGGACGCCGATCCGGTCGCCGAGAAGCAGCCGGAGCGCGTGATCCCGCGCGTGCGCGCGCTGCTCGGGCCGGACGCCGAGTTCGAGCTGGAATGGGTGAGCGTCTATACGTTCCGCTGCCAGCGGATGGATACGTTCCGGCACGGCCGCGTGCTGTTCGCGGGCGATTCCGCGCACGGCGTGTCGCCGTTCGGCGCGCGCGGCGCGAACAGCGGCGTGCAGGACGCGGACAACCTCGCGTGGAAACTGAAGCTCGTGCTCGACGGCCGCGCGGACGACCGCCTGCTCGACACCTATGCGAGCGAGCGCGAGTTTGCGGCTGACGAGAACATCCGCAACTCGACGCGCTCGACCGACTTCATCACGCCGAAGAGCGCGGTGTCGCGCGTGTTCCGCGACGCGACGCTGAAGCTCGCGCGTGACTGCGAGTTCGCGCGCAAGCTCGTGAACAGCGGCCGCCTGTCAGTGCCGGCCGTGCTGGCCGATTCGCCGCTGAATACGCCGGACCGCAACGGTGACGCGTTCGCGTGCGCGATGCGGCCGGGCGCGGCGGCGGCCGATGCGCCGGTGCGCGCGCACGGCGCGTCGGGCTGGCTGCTGCGGCACCTGGGCGACGGCTTCGCGGGCATGCTGTTCGGCCTGCCGGGCGACGCCGCCGCGCTCGCGCAGGCACTCGACGGCCTGGCGCTGCCGGTGCGGCCGGTGCTGATCGTGCCGGCCGGACACGCGCAACCGGTGGCTGGCGTCGACGTCGTGGAGGACGTCGACGGTTTCGCCGCGCAACGCTACGACGCGAAGCCCGGCACGTTCTACCTGCTGCGCCCCGACCAGCACGTCTGCGCGCGGATGCGCTCGCTCGAGCGCCAGGCGATCGCCGACGCGCTGGCGCGCGCGACCTGCGCGCGCGGAACACCGCATTGAACACGACAACGATACCGGAGACACCCGTCATGCCCCGACTCGATACCCGCCCGCGCCTCGCCGATCCGGACGCGTTCTACGAAGCGTTGATCGACATGCATCGCGACCTGTCCGACGCCGACAGCCAGATCGTCAACGCGAAGCTGATCCTGCTGCTCGCGAACCAGATCGGTGATGCCGACGTGCTGCGCGAAGCGATGGCGCTCGCGCGCCAGGGCGTGACGCCGCCCGTGCATCCGGCCGCCGAGGTGGCGCAATGAGCGCGGCGCCGGCCGACGCGCGCGTGCTCGAAGTCGAGCGCGTGATCGACGAGACTCATCGCCCTGGCTTTCACTGGATGCTGCTCGCGTTGTGCGGGCTGTGTCTCGTGATCGACGGCTTCGATGCGCAGGCGATGGGCTACGTCGCGCCGAGCGTGATCGCCGAATGGGGCGTGCCGAAGCAGGCGCTCGGCCCGGTGTTCAGCGCGAGCCTGTTCGGGATGCTGCTCGGCGCGCTCGGGCTGTCGGTGCTGGCCGACCGGATCGGGCGGCGCCCGGTGCTGATCGGCTCGACGCTGTTCTTCGCGGTGACGATGCTCGCGACGCCGTTCGCAAGCTCGATTCCCGTGCTGATGGCGCTGCGCTTCGTCACGGGCCTCGGCCTCGGCTGCATCATGCCGAACGCGATGGCGCTGGTCGGCGAATTCAGCCCGGCCGCGCATCGCGTGAAGCGGATGATGATCGTGTCGTGCGGCTTCACGCTCGGCGCCGCGATCGGCGGCTTCATCAGCGCCGCGCTGATTCCGGCGCTCGGCTGGCGCTCGGTGTTCTTCGTCGGCGGCGCGGTGCCGCTCGTGCTGACGCTCGCGATGCTCGCGCGGCTGCCCGAGTCGCTGCAGTTCCTGGTGCTGAAAGGGCGCGACGCGCAGGCCCGCGCCTGGCTCGCGCGCTTCGCGCCGCAGGCCGGCATCGACGCGAGCACGCGCCTCGTCGTGCGCGAGCGCGCGGCGAGCGGCGCGCCGGTCGCCGAGCTGTTCCGCCATGGCCGCCTGCCGGTCACGCTGCTGCTGTGGGCCATCAGCTTCATGAACCTGATCGACCTGTACTTCCTGTCGAACTGGCTGCCGACCGTGATGCGCGACGCGGGCTATTCGCCGGGCACGGCGGTGATCGTCGGCACGGTGCTGCAGACGGGCGGCGTGATCGGCACGCTGTCGCTCGGCTGGTTCATCGAACGCCACGGCTTCGTGCGCGTGCTGTTCGCGTGCTTCGCGTGCGCGGCCGTCTCGGTCGGACTGATCGGCTCGGTCGCCCATGCGCTGCCGTGGCTGCTGATTGTCGTGTTCGCGGGCGGATTCTGCGTGGTCGGCGGGCAGCCAGCCGTGAATGCGCTCGCGGGCCAGTATTACCCGACGTCGCTGCGCTCGACCGGCATCGGCTGGAGCCTCGGCATCGGCCGGATCGGCTCGGTGCTCGGGCCGCTCGTCGGCGGACAACTGATTGCGCTCAACTGGACCAACGGCGCGCTGTTCCATGCAGCCGCGGTACCCGTGCTGTGCTCGGCGCTGTTCGTGCTGGGACTGGCCGGCGTAACGCGGCGCAGCGGTGCGCAGGCGCCGAACGCCGCCATGAATTGATGGAGAAAGGAAACGATGACGCTTGACCTGTCGAAACCGGCGAACGCCGGCTACTTGAGCGGTTTCGCGAACGAATTCGCGACCGAGGCACTGCCCGGCGCGCTGCCGCATGGCCGCAACTCGCCGCAGCGCGCGCCGTACGGGCTGTATGCGGAGCAACTGTCGGGCACCGCGTTTACCGCGCCACGCAGCCACAACCGCCGCTCGTGGCTGTACCGGATCCGGCCCGCGGCCGTGCACCGGCCGTTCGAGCCGTTCACGGGCACGCAGCGGCTCGTGTCGGAATTCGGCGACTCGGCCGACGTGCCGCCGACGCCGCCGAACCAGCTGCGCTGGGATCCGCTGCCGATGCCGGCCGAACCGACCGATTTCGTCGAAGGGCTCGTGACCATGGCCGGCAACGGCTCGGCGGCCGCGATGAACGGCTGCGCGATCCACCTGTACGCCGCGAACCGCTCGATGCAGGACCGCTTCTTCTACAGCGCCGACGGCGAACTGCTGATCGTGCCGCAGCAGGGGCGGCTCTTCATCGCGACCGAGTTCGGCCAGCTCGACGTCGAGCCGTTCGAGATCGCGGTGATCCCGCGCGGCGTGCGGTTTTCCGTCGCGCTGCCGGACGGCGATGCGCGCGGTTACATCTGCGAGAACTTCGGCGCGCTGCTGCGCCTGCCGGACCTCGGCCCCATCGGCTCGAACGGGCTCGCGAACCCGCGCGATTTCCTCACGCCGCAGGCCGCGTACGAGGATCGCGAGGGCGCATTCGAGCTGGTCGCGAAGCTGAACGGGCGCCTGTGGCGCGCGGATATCGGACATTCGCCGTTCGACGTCGTTGCGTGGCACGGCAACTACGCGCCGTACAAATACGACCTGCGCCTGTTCAACACGATCGGCTCGATCAGCTTCGACCATCCCGATCCGTCGATCTTCCTCGTGCTGCAGTCGCCGAGCGACACGCCCGGCGTCGACTCGATCGACTTCGTGATCTTCCCGCCGCGCTGGCTCGCGGCCGAGGATACGTTCCGCCCGCCCTGGTTCCACCGCAACGTCGCGAGCGAGTTCATGGGGCTCGTGCACGGCGCGTACGACGCGAAGGCCGAAGGCTTCGTGCCGGGTGGCGCGAGCCTGCACAACTGCATGTCGGGCCACGGGCCGGATGCGGATACGTTCGAGAAGGCATCGGCGAGCGACACGACGAAGCCGCACAAGGTCGACGCGACGATGGCGTTCATGTTCGAAACCCGCACGCTGATCCGGCCGACGCGCTACGCGCTCGACACCGCGCAGCTGCAGGCCGACTACTTCGAATGCTGGCAAGGCATCAAGAAACACTTCAATCCGGAGCAACGATGAGCGATACCCAAGACTGGCGCGCGACGCTCGACCCGGCCCGCAAGAGCTGGGTCGAGACGGCGAACGATCCCGCCTGCGATTTCCCGATCCAGAACCTGCCGTTCGGTGTCTTCAGCGATGCGAAGCAACCGGCGCGCCGCGCGGGCGTCGCGCTCGGCGACCAGATCGTCGACCTCGCGGCGCTCGCGCGTGCGGGCCTCTTGACGCTGCCCGCCGGTGCCGATGCGTTCGCTGCACCGACGCTCAACGCATTCATCGCGCTCGGCCGCGACGCATGGCGCAGCGTGCGCGTGCAACTGTCGGACCTGTTCTCGCGCGAGAACGTGCGGCTGCGTGACGATGCGGCGCTGCGCGCGCAGGTGCTCGTCGCGCAGCGCGAAGCGACGCTTCACCTGCCGGTCGACATTCCCGGCTACACCGATTTCTATTCGTCGAAGGAGCACGCGACCAACGTCGGCTCGATGTTCCGCGATCCGAAGAATGCGCTGCTGCCGAACTGGTCGGAGATGCCGATCGGCTACAACGGCCGAGCGTCGTCGGTGGTCGTGAGCGGCACGCCGGTGCGGCGCCCGAACGGCCAATTGAAGCTGCCCGACCAGGAGCGTCCGGTGTTCGGCGCATGCCGCAAGCTCGACATCGAACTGGAAACGGGCTTCATCGTCGGCCGCGGCAACGCGCTCGGCGAGCCGATCGCGTGTGAGGATGCCGAAGCGCATATCTTCGGGATGGTGCTGCTGAACGACTGGAGCGCGCGCGATATCCAGCAGTGGGAATACGTGCCGCTCGGCCCGTTCAACGCGAAGACCTTCGCGACGACGATCTCGCCGTGGATCGTCACGCTCGACGCGCTCGAACCGTTTCGCGTCGAGCAGCCCGAACAGTCGCCGCAGCCGCTCGCGTATCTGCGGCACGCGGGCAAGCATGCGTTCGACATCGCGCTCGAAGTGACGCTGCGCGCGGAGGGTGCCGCCGAAGCGACGTCGATCTGCCGCACCAACTTCAAGCACATGTACTGGACGATGGCGCAGCAACTCGCGCATCACACGGTCGCGGGCTGCAACACGCGCGTCGGCGACCTGATGGGATCGGGCACGATCAGCGGGCCGACGAAGGATTCGTTCGGCAGCCTGCTCGAACTGACGTGGAACGGCAAGGAGCCGCTCGCGCTGAACGGCGGCGGCAGCCGCGCGTTCATCGAGGACGGCGACGAGCTCACGCTCGCCGGATGGTGCCAGGGCGACGGCTATCGCGTCGGCTTCGGCACGTGTGCCGGCAAGATCTTGCCGGCGTTGAAGGCGTAACGCGCAACGTAGCGATCATGAGCACGACGGCCCGCATTGCGCGGGCCGTCGTCGTTTTCGGCGTGTGACCGGCGTATCCGTGGCCCGGCGGCGCGTGTTCGCGCCGTCGTCGTCCGGGCGGCGCGCTGCGGCGTGCGCGCCAATGTCAGACCGCGCGCTGCAACGCGGCGCGTCGTTCCCACAGCGCGGCCGCGACGAACGCGGCGACGCAGACGACCAGCACGCCGATCAGCGCGTTGCTGCCCAGTTGCTCCATCAACGCGCCGGCAACCAGCGGGCCGCCGAAGCTCGCGGCGCTCCACGATGCCGACACGAGCGAACTCGCGGTGACGAGCGCTGCGCCACGGAAGCGTTCGCCGCATGCGACCAGCGACAGCGTGTAGATGCTGCCGGCCGCCGCGCCGAGCACGAACAGCAGCGGCCAGCACAGCCACGGATCGGCGATCACGAGCGGCAGCAGCGGCAGGCCGGCGAGCACGATCCAGCCGGCGCCGAGGTGCACGCGTTCGCGGCCGAGCTTGTCCGCGAGCCAGCCGATCGGGAACTGCATCGCCGTATCGCCGAACAGCATGATCGACGCGAGCAGCACGGCGGTCGCGCTCGCGACGCCGTGATCCATCGCATAGAGCGGCAGCAGCGACAGCGCGAGCGTATCGAACAGCGCGAAGAAGCCGGTGCCGATGATCAGCGCGGGCATGCGCGGCAGCACGGCGAGCCAGCTGTCGTGCGCTGCGTGATGCGCGTCGTCGCCGGCGAGCGGCGCGCGGCGGATCGTCGCGAGCGTCGGCAGTGCGAGCAGGAAAAGTGCGCCGCACAGCGCGAAGCGGATGCTCGTCGCGCCGGCGATCTGGCTGACGAGCACGGGGCCCGCCATCTGGAACAGCGTGAAATTCGTCGCGTAGATCGCGACCACGCGGCCGCGCGTCGAATCGTCGGCGAGCTGGTTGACCCACGCCTCGCCGATCGTGAACAGCAGCATCAGCGCCGCGCCGCACAGCACGCGCAGCACGCCCCATACGATCAGGTGCGACGTGACCTGCATCAGCGCGGTGGCTGCAGCAAGCAGTACGACCGACACGACGATCGCGCGGCGCGAGCCGATGTGTCGCGCGAGCGCGGTGACGAACGGGACGATCGCGAGGCCCCCCAGGGCCTGCGCGGCCGTCAGCATGCCGACGACGTTGGTGCCGTGTCCGGCCTCGGTCAGCGCGAGCGCAGTGAGCGGCAGTGTGGCGCCGGTGCCGAGACCGACGACCGCGACGCTCAGGATCAGCGCAAGGAAATCACGGTTGAGAATGGCTTTCATCGGGCGCGATGCTACACCGCGGACCTTGAAAGGTCCATGAAGGCCATCAGGTTCGCGTGGAGTTGTGCGCGCAACGATTGCAGCAGGGTTGCGTTACACGTACTCGGTCGGCACGGCGACCGGGCGGCGTTCGAGCGACGCCGACCACAGCGTGAGCGCCAGTGCCGCGACCGCCATCGCGACGCCGACCCACGGCAGGTTCACGAGCGACACGCCGGAGCCGATCGCCATGCCGCCGAGCCAGGCGCCCGTCGCATTGCCGAGGTTGAACGCGCCCTGGTTCAGCGTCGACGCGAGGTTCGGCGCGTCGCTTGCGCGATCGACGATCAGGATCTGCAGCGGCGGCACGATCGCGAACGCGAGGATGCCCCACACGAAGATCGTCGCGAGCGCCGCGAACGGCAAATGCATCGTGCCCGGGAACAGCGCGAGGACGATGCCGATCAGCGCGAGCGTCGCGATCAGCGACGGCATCCGGCGCCAGTCGGCGAGCTTGCCGCCGAGCGTGCCGCCGACCGTCAGGCCGAGGCCGAACAGCAGCAGCACGTAAGTCACCTGACGCGGCGAGAAGCCCGTCACGTCCTCGAGGATCGGCGTGATGTACGTGAACACGCTGAACAGGCTCGCGGACGCAAGCACGCTGATGCCGAGCACCATCAGCACCTGCGGGTGCTTCAGCACGCTGAATTCCCGCGTGATGCTGGTGTCGGGCATCGCGAGGTTCTTCGGCAGGCAGACCGCGAGCGCGGCGGCCGCGGCGACGCCGATGCCGGTGACGGCCCAGAACGTCGCGCGCCAGCCGAACGCCTGGCCGAGCGCGGTGCCGAGCGGCACGCCGAGCACGTTCGCGAGCGTAAGGCCGGTGAACATCAGCGCGATCGCCTGCGCGCGCCGGTTCGGCGCGACCAGGTTGCTCGCGACCACCGAGCCGATCCCGAAGAATGCGCCATGGCAGAACGCGGTGACGACGCGCGCGGCCATCAGCACCGCGTAGCCGGGCGCGATCGCGCAGAACAGGTTGCCCGCGATGAACAGCCCGATCAGGCCCATCAACGCGCGCTTGCGCGGCATCTTCGCGGTGACGATCGCGAGGATCGGCGCGCCGATCGTCACGCCGAGCGCGTAGCCCGACACGAGCATGCCGGCGGCCGGGATCGACACGCCGAGGTCGCGGGCGACGTTGGGCAGCAGCCCCATGATCACGAACTCGGTGGTACCGATTCCAAATGCGGCAACGGCAAGGGCGAAGAGAGGTAACGGCATCGCGGTGGGCTACGGAAAGGCCGCGGCCCGAGGTCGGCGCGGGATGCGCGGGGCGGGCGGGGCGGAGAGGCATCAGCCGCGATTCTACTTCAGTGAAAACCCCTATGCTCGGGGCCAAAACGGATGTTGCCGGCGCGCGACGCGGTAACGGCAGGGGTGCGTCACAGTGTGGGATTAGGCGGGTCCCGCGGCGGCGCGGCGAAATTCGGGCCGGAGCGACGCCGGTGGAGCGGCGCCTTGCGCGCGCCGTGGGTTCGGTCAGCGTGCGGGCAGGGCGCCGGCTGGTGCCGAGTCTGAGCGGTCGTCCGGTTCGGCAACTGCGGGCGACGGCGATGGCGACGATCCGGCTGTCGCGCCGGCGTTTGCCGTGCAACCGGCGGCCTGCATCACCGGTGCGTCCCAGCCGTTTTCGAACAGGCATGCCTCGATCGGCATCCGCGCGGCCCAGCGCTCCTCCTCGAGCATCGGCTTCGCGTAGAACGCATCGACATGCCCGACGCACAGCACGGCGATCGGCTTCGCGCCGGCCGGCATGCCGAGCAGCGTGCGCAGCGCGTCGACGTCGAACAGCGACACCCAGCCCATCCCGAGCCCTTCCGCGCGCGCGGCGAGCCACATGTTCTGAATCGCGCAGGCGGCGGACGCGAGGTCCATCTCCGGCAGCGTGCGGCGGCCGAACACGTGGCGCTCGCGATCGTCGGTCAGCGCGACGACCAGCAGCTCGCCGCATTCGCGCACCCCTTCGACCTTCAGCCGCATGAATTCGTCCTGCCGCTCGCCGAGTGCGTCGGCGGTCGCGCGGCGCTCGGCCTCGACCAGCGCGTGGATCGCGGTGCGCAGCGCGGGATCGGTGATGCGGATGAAGCGCCATGGCTGCATGAAGCCGACGCTCGGCGCGTGGTGCGCGGCGCGCAGCAGCCGCGCGAGCGTGGCCGGATCGACGGGCGCCGGCGTGAAGTGGCGCATGTCGCGCCGTTCGAAGATCGCGCGGTAGACCGCGGCAATGGCGGAGTCGTCGAAACGCATGAGCGGCAGAAGCAAGGGGGAAGTCGGCGCAACGATAGCAGACGCCGGACGGGCGGCGTTACATCAGTCAAAACAAAATGATGAATCGTTGACGGATCACGTGCGCCGAGCGCCGAGGATCAGCGCCCCGTCGTGACGACGTTGGTCGGTGTGCCGGCGTGCCACGCCTCGATGTTCAGCAGCGTCGTGTGCGCGATCTCGGCGAGCGCCTCGCGCGTGAAGAACGCCTGGTGCGACGTGACGATCACGTTCGGGAACGTCAGCAGGCGCGCGAGGACGTCGTCCTGCAGCGGCAGGTCGGAGTGATCCTCGAAGAACAGACCGCTCTCCTCCTCGTACACGTCGAGCCCGAGATGGCCGAGCTGGCCGCTCTTGAGCGCGTCGACCAGCGCCTGCGCGTCGACGAGGCCGCCGCGGCCGGTATTGATCAGCATCGCGCCGTGCTTCATCCGCGCGAGCGTCTGCGCGTTGATCAGATGGTGCGTCGACGGCAGCAGGGGGCAGTGCAGGCTGACGATGTCCGAATGGTGCAGCAACTCGTCGAGTTCGACGTAGCGCGCGCCGAACGCGATCAATTCGTCGTCGTACGGCGGCATCGAGTGCGCGAGCACGTGCATCCCGAAGCCCATCATGATCTTCGCGAACACACTGCCGATCAGGCCGGTGCCAACCACGCCGACGGTCTTGCCGTGCAGGTCGAAGCCGAGCAGGCCGTTCAGCGAGAAGTCGCCTTCGCGCGTGCGTGCGACCGCGCGCGGCAGCCGGCGGTTGAGTGCAAGGATCAATGCGACCGCGTGTTCGGCAACCGCATGCGGCGAATACGCCGGCACGCGCACGACGGCGATGCCGAGCCGCTCCGCGGCCGCCAGGTCGACGTGGTTGAAACCCGCCGAGCGCAGCGCGATCAGGCGCGTGCCGCCGTCAGCGAGCCGTTGGAGCACGGCCGCGTCGACGGTGTCGTTGACGAACGGACAGACGACCTCGAAGCCGTGCGCGAGGATCGCGGTCTCCGCGTCGAGGTGCGACGGCTGGAAGTGCAGCCGATAGCCGAATTGCCGGTTGGCGGCGGTAAACGATTCGTCGTCGTACTGCCGGCTGCTGAACAGGATCACGCGCACGCTGCACCTCCGATGGCTGTCGCGTGCAGTTTACTGCAGGCCCGTCTGCCGGCCGGTGGCGATGTCGGTGCGATCGGGCGTGCGCAGGAAGCCGTAGCCGGTCCGCTCGCGGGCCGCCTGTGCGCCGAAATGCTCGAGCGCGTGCTCGACGAAGCTTCGCGTGCGGGCCGGCACGTACTGGCGGTTCGGGTAGACGAGGGACAGCTGCGTGTCCGTGTCGTCGATCCGGTAGGCGGGCAGTAGCCGCACGAGCGTGCCGGTGGCGAGCGCGTCGACGATGCTCGCCTCGGGCAGCACCGCGATGCCGGACCCGGCGACGGCCGCCAACTGCACGAGCGCCAGCTGGTTGACCGTGCAGGTCGGGCGCACCGTGATCGAATGCGTGACGCCGTCGTGGCCGACCAGCCGCCACGCGGGCGCATGCTGGTGCGGCGCGAGCGCGACCCAGTCGTGGCCCGGCAGGTCGTCGGGTGCGCGCGGCTCGCCGCGCCGTTCGAGATACGCGGGCGCCGCGCAGGCGACGAACGGGTTCGGTGCGAGTGCGTGGCCGATCAGGGTCGGGTTGCCGTCGAGCAGGTTGCCCGTCGCGATGCCGACGTCGTAGCCGGATTCGAGCACGTCGAGCGGCCCTTCGGCGACGGTAAGCTGCACGCGCAGTTCGGGGTAGCGGTGCCGGAAACTGCTGACGAGCGGGGTGAGCGCAAGCGGCGACAGCAGGCCGGACGCGACCACGCGCAACGTGCCGGCCGGCTCGCGCACGGCGTGCGCGACGGACGCCTCGAGATGATCGAATTCCTCGAGCAGCGCACGGCAGCCGTCGAGGTAGCGCAGGCCGGCCTCGGTCAGCGACAGGTTGCGCGTGGTGCGGTGGATCAACCGCGTGTTCAGGTGAGACTCGAGCATCGCGATCGAGCGCGTGACGAGCGCATTGGATACGCCTAGATGGTGCGCCGCGCGCCGGAAGCTCTGCTGTTCGGCGACGCAGACGAACACACGCATGGTCTGAATCTGGTTCATGGCTCGCGAATTTCTGGCCCGGTTGATTGATTTTGGTTGTGATTTTTCGTTGCGCGACCTGGAAAAACGTCGCGTGACACCAGGTTCTGGCCCATATCGAAAAATCGGATTTCGATTCTGCAGACGATTGTTCATTACAGAACCGATATCCGTCAACCTGAGAAAAAGGGCGGGTTGCGTAAAATCGAAATAGCGGGTATCGATTTAGCGGGGAAGTGTCGTGTGTATGTGCGGGGGATAGCCGGAAGTGTATTGAGTGAAACTGCCGACGGTTCGAATATTTGTCATGTAAATCAATGCATTGTGCGTGATCGTGTGTGGCGGGGTGCGGTAATGGGTGAAATCGCTCACCAATTGATGCCGCGATAATGGATGTTTTTTCCCGGGGTCTGGTTTTCGTGGGCCGATTCCACCCTGCACGATTTTCATCGTGATGGCCGGTATTCCGGTGGATGCATGTATCGTGCAGAACGCGGGCATCCGGAGCGCATCGCAATACTGCGCGAGAAAATCGCGGACATCGAACCGCGGATGGAACCGTTTTGCATGCGCACGGCCATGCTGCGGGATTGCGCAACCCGGTCGTGCGACGCAGGCCCGGCTGGCTGGCCCGGTCCGTCGACCGGGCCAGCGTCACGCTGTCCGGCCGCGCGTGCCTCTTGCGCGCGAGCGCGGAACGCGGAATGATCGATCAGTTGGCCGTGCCGTGCGGCGAACGACGTCCGAGCGTTTTCTTCCTACCTCCCTTGCCTGCCATGTCCATCGATTACTCGCCGATTCCCTGTCCCGTCGTCGTGCCGCTCGACGCGATCCTGCCCGAAGAACCGCTGCTGATGATGGGGGCCGGCCCGGTCCCGATCCCGGCCGCCGTCGCGAAGGCGAACACGATCGTGATCAACCACCTCGGCGCGACGATGGCGAAGATCATCGAGCAGGTGAAGGAGATGGCGCGCTACGTGTTCCAGACCCGCACGAAGTGGGTGCTCGGCGTTGCCGGCCCCGGCTCGGCCGCGATGGAGATGGCGATTTCGAACCTCGCGTGGCGCGGTACGCGCGTGCTGTCGATCCGCAACGGGTTCTTCAGCGCGCGGATGGCCGAGATGGCCACGCGCGTCGGCGCCGACGTCGCCACGCTCGAGGTGGCCGACCGCTCGGTCGCGAGCCTCGACGAAATCGCGGACGCGATCGCGCGGGAGCGGCCCGAGATCGTCACGATCGTGCAGGGCGAGACGTCGAACACCGTGTGGAATCGCGATCTGCGCGACATCGCGGCGCTCGCGAAGGCGGCCGGTGCGCTGGTCGTGGTCGACGCGGTGTGCACGCTGTCGACGATGCCGCTCGAAATGGACGCGTGGGGCATCGACGCGGTGATCACGGGGGGCCAGAAGGGGCTGTCGTCGATCCCCGGTGTGTCGCTGATCGCATTCTCCGACGCCGCGTGGGAGCGCATGAAGCATCGTCCGGAACCGAACGCGCACTGGTGCCTCGACATGGCGCTCGCGGAGAACTTCTGGCACAACGCGGGCTATCACTACACGGCGCCGGTGTCGGGCGTGCTCGCGCTGCACGAGGCGCTGCGGCTCGTCTGCGCGGAGACGCTCGAAAGTCGCTTCGCGCGCCACCTGCGCTGCTCGCTCGCGCTGCAGGCGGGCGTCGAGGCGATGGGGCTCGCGCTCTATGCGCCGAAGGACTGCCGGCTCAACTCGGTGGTCGGGATCGAGA
Organism: Burkholderia diffusa; assembly: GCF_902499115.1. Taxonomy (GTDB): domain Bacteria; phylum Pseudomonadota; class Gammaproteobacteria; order Burkholderiales; family Burkholderiaceae; genus Burkholderia; species Burkholderia diffusa. Next base: position 172,682 of record NZ_CABVPN010000015.1, on the reverse strand, counting down.
CGCCCGAAGGGCTCACGCCCGGGATGGTGTGCGGCCATATCTCGAAGCAGTACCAGGTCGAGATTTCGGGCTCGTTCGGGCTGCCGATCGTGCGGATCGGGCAGATGGGCGAACAGTGCCGCGAACACAACCTGTTCCGCACGCTGCACGCGTTCGGCCGCACGATGGTCGACCTGAAGGTGCCGGTCGACCTGCCGGCCGGCGTGGCTGCGCTCGAGCAGGAACTGTCGCGGCGCGGTACGTAAGCGGAGAGACGCGAGGCGGGTGCGCTGCACGAAACCGCCTCGTCGACAGCCGGGGTGCGGCGTTCAGCCGCCCTGCATCGCGCGCCGGTACGCGTTCGGCGTCGTGCCGTGCGCGTCGCGAAAGCGGTGGCTGAAGTGGCCGGCGTTCGCGTAGCCGCATTCGGCCGCGACCTGCGCGAGCGGTAGCGCCGTCGTGCGCAGCAGCAGGCGCGCCCGCGCGAGCCGCTGCTCGGCCACCCACGCGTGCGGCGCGCGGCCGAACGACAGCCTGAACATCCGCGAGAAATGGTATTCGGACAGCGCGGCGACGTTCGCCAGCTCGCCGAGCGTCAGCGGCTGCGACAGGTAGCTGTCGATGTAGTCGCGCACGCGGCGGCGCACGGCCGGCGCGAGTCCGCCGCGGAACGGCACATCGGTGCGCGTCGTGCTCTGGCCGCGCAGCAGCAGGCTCAGCACGTCGTGCGCGGCTTCGTTGACGCGCAGCCGTCCGTCGGCATCGTCCCAGCGTTCGAGCGCAAGCGAACGGAACTGCGCCGCGACGCGTGCATCCTCGAAATAGGTGCGGTCGGCGAGCTTCAGCTCGCGCGGCTCGCGATCGAGCTCGCGGATCGCGCGCTGCGTGAAGTGCTCGGGCAGGAAGTAAAGGTGGATGAAGTGCATCTCGCCGCGCACCCACCAGCGCGACTCATGGTCGCCCGGCAGCGCGCACAGCAGGCTCGGCGCGCCGTAGCGCGGCACGCGTTCGCGCTCCGTCCGGTAGCCGCCGTCCAGATAGCACGACAGCGTGTGGTGGCCGGGCTGTTCGTAGATCGTTTCGCTTTCGTCGGTGATGCGCGTCCATTCGGCGATCGCGAGATGGTCGCCGAGCCAGGTGAAGCGCTCGAGCGTCGCGTTCGCCTCGGCGAGCGTGCGGCATACCGACTGCAGGCCGAACGGCATCGCACCGCCGGCAAGGGCAGCCGCGTGGTCGATGGGCGGGGCGTACAGGGGCGAACTCATGATGGGGCGAGTATAAGCGCGCGCGAAGCGCGCCGTGCGGCTGCCCGAAAAAGACCGCAATTCCGGACAATCCGCGCGGGCAGGGTGGCGGCACAGTCGGAGTCCGCTTCACTCGTTCCGCTTCGTTGCCGCCATGAACCTGTCGCTCTATTTCGTTACCGTGCTGATCTGGGGCACCACCTGGATCGCGATCAAATGGCAGCTCGGCGCCGTGCCGCCGCCCGTGTCGATCGCGTGGCGCTTCTGGCTCGCGGCCGCCGTGCTGTTCGCGCTGCTGCGCGTGATGCGCCGGCCGGTGCGTCCGCCGCGCGAGGCGTGGCGCTACCTCGTCGCGCAGGGCTTCGCGCTGTTCTGCCTGAATTTCCTGTGCTTCTACTATTCGGAGCAGGTCGTGCCGAGCGGCCTCGTCGCCGTGATCTTCTCGACCGCTCCGCTGCTGAACTCGATCAACGGCCGGCTGTTCATGGGCCGCCCGCTGCGGCCGTCCGCGATCGCCGGCGCGCTGCTCGGGCTGACCGGCATCGCATGCCTGTTCTGGCAGCAGATGGCCAGCCATCTCGACGATCACGCGACCTGGACGGGCCTCGCGATCGCGTTCGCGGGCACGATGTGCTTCTCGGCGGGCAACCTGCTGTCGAGCCGGATGCAGTCGATGGGCCTGCACCCGCTCGTGACCAACGGCTGGGCGATGCTGATCGGCGCGGCGATCCTGACGGTCGGCAGCGCGATGGCCGGGCTGCCGTTCATGATCGACCCGAGCCCGCGCTATCTCGGCGCGCTCCTCTATCTGGCCGTGCCGGGCTCGGTGATCGGGTTCACTGCTTACCTGACCCTCGTCGGCCGGATCGGGCCCGAGCGCGCCGCATACTGCACGGTGCTGTTCCCGATCGTCGCGCTTGCCGTGTCGACGGTCTTCGAGGGCTACCAGTGGTCGCCGCTCGCGGTGGTCGGGTTGTTGCTCGTGGTGGCCGGCAACCTTGTCGCGTTCGACCTGACGCGACGGTTGTTCCTGCGCACGGCCTGACCGGGGCGGCCGTCGCGACGGCCGCCGGAAACAAAAAACGCCCGCGCGATGCGGGCGTTTTCCTTTGGGCGCCAGGGCAGCGGCTGCCTGCGCGTCCGGCGAGCGGCTCGCTCAAGCCGCCGCGCCGCTCCCCGCGACCCGCGCCTGCCGCTGATACAGCACCATCGACAGCGCGACGCCTGCCGCCGCGGCCACCGCCGCGAACAGGAACACCTGCGGATAGCCGAACTCACCAGCCACATAGCCGGCGAGCGGGCCCGTGATGCCGAGCGAGAGGTCGAGGAACACCGAATACGCGGACAGCGCCGCGCCGCGGCTTGCCGGCGGCACGAGCCCGACGGCCTCGACGCCGAGCGCCGGGAAGATCAGCGCGAAGCCGAAGCCCGTCAGCGCCGCGCCGACGAGCGCGACGTGTGGCACGGGCGCGAGCCACAGCAGCACGAGGCCCGAGCATTCGAACGCGAACGACACGATCGCGACGCGGAAGCCGCCGTAAGTCTTGATCGTGTTCGCGAACAGCAGGCGCGCGCCGATGAACAGCGTGCCGAACACGGTCAGCGACAGCGCGGCGTTCGGCCAGTGGCGCGCCGCGTAGTACAGCGTGACGAAGGTCGCGATCGAGCCGAAGCCGGCGGAGCCGAGCGCGAGACCGAGGCCGTGCGGCAGCACGCGCGTGAACACGCTCGCATACGACATCCGTTCGCCGTGCACGAGCGGCACGGAATCGATCAGGCGTGCAAGGTAGAAGCCGGTCGCGGCGAGCGCGATCACGATCACGCCGATCAGCGCCGGATTCAACGTATGCGCGATCGCGACGCCGACGGGCGCGCCGAGTGCGAGTGCGCCGTAGGTCGCGATGCCGTTCCACGAAATCACTTTCGCGTTGTGCGCGACGCCGACCCGCCCGATGCCCCAGAGGATCGCGCCGGTGCCGCACAGGCTCTCGCCGACGCCGAGCACGAGCCGGCTCGCGACCAGCAGCACGAGGCTCGCGATCGGCCAGTGGGCCAGCAGCAGCGCGACGAGCAGCAGCACGCCCGACACGCCGCAGCCGATCAGCCCGCGCAGCACTGTCTGCTTCGGCCCGAGTGTGTCGGCGAAGCGCCCGGCGAGCGGGCGCGACGCGAGGGTCGCGAAATACTGGACGCTGATTGCGCCGCCCGCGACGATGGCGGAAAAGCCGAGGTCGTCGTGGACGAAGCCCGGCAGCACCGCGAGCGGCAGGCCGATGGTCAGGTAGCAGATGAACGTGAAGCAGACGACGGACACGATTTGCAGCGTGACCGCGAACCCGCTGCGCGGCGGTGTGGCGGAATCGGTTGACATGGGGTCGGAACGAATGGGCGAAACGGGCGGAAGACGGCGAAAAAGGGAATCGGGATTTTCCCATGGAACCGGTTTTCACGCAGGTACCATTTAGTTAATCGCGACCCGTTTCCGTTGCCGAAGAATCGCTGACGGAACGGCGCCGGCAGGCCTGGAACCCAGATGGGGCAAGGTGCTCGACGCCCGCCGTGCGGCCTCGGCGCCCATATCGCGGCAGTTATATGGGCCCCATGCGTGATGGGCTATGGGTTGCGGAATTTGATGGTGATAGCGTGCAAACTGTCAGAGAAACGTCGGTCGAGCGCCCCGCGCAGGCCGCCTTGCCCCCACTTGAAGAACGATAGAGACATGAGTGAGCCGATCCGCTTCTACCATCGTCACGCGGTCCGCGAAGTCAGCGGCGCGGACGTCACCCGCACCGTGCTGCAATACCTGCGCGAGGACGCGCACTGCACCGGCACCAAGGAAGGCTGCGCGGAAGGCGACTGCGGCGCGTGCACGGTCGTCGTCGGCGAGCTGACCGACGCGGGCACCGTCGCGTTCAAGGCCGTCAACGCCTGCATCCAGTTCCTGCCGACGCTCGACGGCAAGGCGCTGCTCACGGTGGAAGACCTGCGCCAGCCGGACGGTTCGCTGCACCCGGTGCAGCAGGCGATGGTCGATTGCCACGGGTCGCAATGCGGGTTCTGCACACCCGGTTTCGTGATGTCGATGTGGGCGCTGTACGAGAAGCATGGCCACGAAGGCTGCGGCAGTGCGTGTGCAAAGGCGAAGGACGTGCCGACGCGCACCGAGATCGCCGATGCGCTGACCGGCAACCTGTGCCGCTGCACCGGCTATCGCCCGATCGTCGACGCGGCCGTGCAGATGTTCGACGCAACCGGCGAAGGTGCGCCGGCGTCTGCCGCGCCGGTCGACACGGCCACGCTCGCCCGTACGCTCGCAACGCTCAAGCGCGACGACACGTTCGACTACACGACAGCCGACGGCGCGCGCTTCGCGGCGCCGCGCACGCTCGACGCGCTGGCCGCGCTGAAGGCCGAGCGTCCCGCTGCGCGGATCCTCGCCGGCAGCACCGACATCGGCCTGTGGGTCACCAAGCAGATGCGCCGTCTGGACGACCTGATCTACGTCGGCCAGATCGCCGAACTGCAGAACGTCGTGCGCGGCGACGACTGGATCGAGATCGGCGCGGGCGTGACGGTCGAGAACGGGTATGCGGCGCTCGCCGACACGTATCCGGAACTGACGGAAATGTGGAAGCGCTTCGCGTCGCTGCCGATCCGCAACGCAGGGACGATCGGCGGCAACGTCGCGAACGGTTCGCCGATCGGCGACTCGATGCCGGGCCTGATCGCGCTCGGCGCGCGGGTCGTGCTGCGGGGCGGCGACACGGTGCGCGAGCTGCCGCTCGAGGCGCTCTACACCGGCTATCAGCAAAAGGACATGGCGCCGCACGAATTCGTCGTCGGCCTGAAGGTGCCGACCCGCACCGGCGCGCGTGCGAAGCTGCAGTTCCGGACGTACAAGCTGTCGAAGCGCTTCGACTCCGACATTTCGGCGGTGTGCGCGGCGTTCGCGTTCATCGCGGACGGCGAGCTGATCCGCGAGCCGCGCATCGCGTTCGGCGGGATGGCCGCGACGCCGAAGCGCGCGACCCACACGGAAAGCCTGCTCGACGGCGCGCAATGGCACGAAGCCACCGCGCAGGCCGCGATGCAGGCGCTCGAGCGCGACTACCAGCCGCTCACCGACATGCGTGCGACGAGCGCGTATCGCCTCGATACCGCGAAGAACCTGATGTATCGATTCTGGCTGGAGACGCGTCCGCACGACCCGCTGCCGCCGCAAGCCCTGAATGTGCGTGAAGTGGCCGCCGAAGCCGGCGCCGACGTTGCCGATGTCGCGGCGCGCGTCTGAAGACGGAGAACACCGAAGATGAACCAGCAAGCAGAACCGTTCCTGAACACCCTCGACCCGCAGGCCGACGCCGCGCAGGTGCACGTCTCGCGCGCGCACGAATCGGCCCACCTGCACGTGAGCGGGCGCGCGACCTACACCGACGACATCCCGCTCGTCGCGGGCACGCTGCACGCGGCGCTCGGGTTGTCCGCGAAGCCGCACGCGAAGATCGTGTCGATGAACTTCGACGCGGTGCGCGCGACGCCCGGCGTGGTCGCCGTGTTCACGGCCGACGACATCCCGGGCGTCAACGATTGCGGCCCGATCATCCACGACGACCCGGTGCTCGCCAAGGGCATCGTGCAGTTCGTCGGCCAGCCGATGTTCATCGTCGTCGCGACGTCGCACGAAATCGCGCGGCTCGCCGCGCGCCGCGCGCAGGTCGACTACGAGGAGCTGCCCGCGATCCTGACCGCGCAGGATGCGCGCAAGGCCGAAACCTACGTGATCCCGCCGCTGAAGCTCGCACGCGGCGACGCGGCCGCGCGGCTCGCCGCCGCGCCGCATCGCGAGTCGGGCGAGATGCTGCTCGGCGGCCAGGAGCAGTTCTACCTGGAAGGCCAGATCGCCTACGCGGTGCCGAAGGACGACGACGGGATGCATGTGTATTGCTCGACGCAGCACCCGAGCGAGATGCAGCATCTCGTCGCGCACGTGCTCGGCGTCGCGTCGCACAACGTGCTGGTCGAATGCCGCCGGATGGGCGGCGGGTTCGGCGGCAAGGAATCGCAGTCGGGCCTGTTCGCGTGCTGCGCGGCGCTCGCCGCCTGGAAGCTGCTGTGCCCGGTGAAGCTGCGTCCGGACCGCGACGACGACATGATGATCACCGGCAAGCGGCACGATTTCCATTACCGCTTCGACGTCGGCTACGACGACGACGGCCGCCTCGACGGCGTCGCCCTCGACATGACGTCGCGCTGCGGCTTCTCGGCGGACCTGTCGGGCCCGGTGATGACGCGCGCGGTGTGCCACTTCGACAACGCGTACTGGCTCGGCGACGTCGACATCGCCGGCTACTGCGGCAAGACCAACACGCAGTCGAACACCGCGTTCCGCGGCTTCGGCGGCCCGCAGGGCGCGTTCGCGATCGAGTACATCCTCGACGACGTCGCGCGCACGCTCGGCCGCGATCCGCTCGACGTGCGCTACGCGAACCTGTACGGCAAGACCGAACGCAACGTGACGCCTTACGGGCAGACGGTCGAGGACAACGTGCTGCATGAACTGCTCGGCGAACTCGAGACGACGAGCGACTACCGCGCACGGCGCGCGGGCGTGCGCGAATTCAACGCACGCAACGCGGTGCTGAAGAAGGGCATCGCGCTCACGCCGGTGAAGTTCGGCATCGCGTTCAACGTCACGCACTTCAACCAGGCCGGCGCGCTGGTGCACATCTACACCGACGGCTCGGTGCTCGTGAACCACGGCGGCACGGAGATGGGGCAGGGGCTCAACACGAAGGTCGCGCAAGTGGTCGCGCACGAGCTCGGCATCCGCTTCGGCCGGATCCGCGTGACGGCGACCGACACGAGCAAGGTCGCGAACACGTCCGCGACGGCCGCGTCGACGGGCTCCGACCTGAACGGCAAGGCCGCGCAGGATGCGGCGCGCCAGCTGCGCGAGCGCCTCGCGGCATTCGCGGCGAAGCAGTTCGGCGACGGCAAGATCGATGCGGCCGACGTGAAGTTCGGCAACGATGTCGTGTGGGTCGGCGGCCACGGCGTGCCGTTCGGCGAAGTGATCGCGAAGGCCTACCTTGCGCGTGTGCAGTTGTGGTCCGACGGTTTCTACGCGACGCCGAAGCTGCACTGGGATCAGTCGAAGCTGCAGGGCCGGCCGTTCTACTACTACTCGTACGGCGCGGCCGTGTCGGAAGTCGTGATCGACACGCTGACGGGCGAGATGCGCACGCTGCGCGTCGACGCGTTGCACGACGTGGGCGCTTCGCTGAACCCTGCGCTCGACATCGGCCAGGTCGAAGGCGCATTCATCCAGGGGATGGGCTGGCTCACGACCGAGGAGCTGTGGTGGAACGCGGGCGGCAAGCTGATGACGCACGCGCCGTCCACGTACAAGATTCCGACCGTCAACGACACGCCGCCCGAGTTCAACGTGCGGCTGTTCCAGAACCGCAACGTCGAGGACAGCATCCACCGGTCGAAGGCCGTCGGCGAGCCGCCGCTGCTGCTGCCGTTCTCGGTGTTCTTCGCGGTGCGCGACGCGATTGCCGCGGTTGGCGACTACCGGGTGAATCCGCCGCTCGACGCGCCGGCCACCGGCGAATCGATCCTGCGTGCGGTGAATGCGGTGCGCGCGGCGGGCGCCGCGCGGGCAGGCTGATATGAACCGGCCCCCAGGCTCACTGCGCTCGCTGCATGCCGCGTCGCATGCGCCCGCCGCCGGTTGCAACGGCGCGTGCGACAACGCGCCGTCGATCGGGACGTTCGCACCGGGCACCGGCCGGCGCAACCGCGCGAGCGCGGCGCAGCCGCCGATGCACATCGTGCTGTTCGGCGCGGGGCACGTCGGTCATGCGCTCGTCACGCTGCTCGGCGCACTGCCGTGCGTCGTGCAGTGGGTCGACACGCGCGACGAGCTGTTCCCGGACGAATGTCCGCCGAACGTGCAGCCGGAGTCGACCGACACGCCGGAGGCCGTTGTCGACGCGGCGCCGCCCGGCGCGTACTTTCTGGTGATGACGCACAATCATGCGCTCGATTTCTCGCTCGCCGCGCAGATCATGCGGCGGTGCGACTTCGCGTACTTCGGGATGATCGGTTCGCGCACCAAGCGCGTGAAGTTCGAGCGCCGGCTCGCGGCGCGCGGCGTCGATCCGGCGCGGCTCGCGGAGATGGTGTGCCCGATCGGCATCGCGGGCATCGTCGACAAGGCGCCCGGCGCGATCGCGGTGGCCGTCTGCGCGGAACTGCTGCAGGCCCGCTCGGGCATGCCGGTGGCCGATGCGAAGGCGGCCGCGGCGGGGCGCGTGCGCGACGACGTGAGCTGCGCGCGGTAACGACGCGGGCCGGCACGCCCGACGCACGTCCGCCGGTTTTTGCCTACACTGCACGGATCGCGCGGCATCGGGCCGCGCGCCTTTTCGTGCAGGCACCATGTCCGATCCCCAGGTCTATCTCGACGCACTCGATGCAAGCGTCGTCGACATCGAGCGCTGGCTGTCCGGCACCGATACTTCACCCGCGGCGCTCGAGGCGCTGATCGCGCCTTTTTCCGCCGATTTCACGATGATCATGACCGACGGCCGCGCGCTCGACCGCGACGGCACGCGTGCACTGTTCGCGAGGCTCGGCGGCGCGAAGCCGGGGCTGCGCATCGCGCTGTCGGACATCCGCGTGCTCGCGGCCGACGCATCGCATGCGGTGCTCACCTATCTCGAAGCGCAGCATGCGGCATCGGGCGAACTGCCCGCGCGTCGCGCCACCGCCGTGTTCGCGCGCGACGCGGCAGGCATCGTGCGCTGGACGCATCTGCAGGAAACCTTCTGCACGGCCTGAGCGGCGGGACTGCGTCGTCGCGCGCAGGCCGTGCCGCGCGGCGTCACCGCTTGCGGCCGCGTGCGGCGGTCAGCTCGTCGGACACGCTCTGCATCAGCGCGCACAGCCACGCGATGTCGGTCGGGCGATCGGGGTGCGGGTGCGTGAGCAGGTAGCTCTTGATGCGCGGGAACGGCACGGGCGGCGTGACGACGACGAGCGGCAGCAGCTGCGCATAGTGCGTCGCGAAGCGGCGCGTCGTCGTGAAGATCAGGTCCGACTGCAGCAGCACCTGCGGCACGATCCCGAAATACGGCAGCGTCGTCACGATCCGCCGCGTGAGGCGCGCGCGTGCGAGGCCGATCTCGATCGCGTTGCGCTTGTCGCCGGTGTAGGGCGTCGGCGCGACGTGCGCGGCCGACGCGTACGCTTCGCGCGTCAGCGGTGCACGGGCGAGCGGATGCGCATCGCGCATCAGGCACACGATCGTGTCGGAGAACAGGTCCTGGCGCGCGAACCGCGGGTCGGGCTTCGGCCAGTTGCCGATCACGAGATCGAGCGCGCCCGATTCGAGCGCCTCCGCGTGATCGAGCGCGGGATTCAGCGAGTCGATTTCCAGATGTGCATGCGGCGCCGCGTCGCGAAAGCGTTCGATCAGCGTCGGCATGAAGAAATCGTTCAGGTAGTCGGGCGCGGCGACGCGGAACGTGCGCCGCGCCGACGACGGGTCGAAGTCGCCGTGCGGCGTTGCGATGAAGTCGACCTCGCGCAGCGCGCGCGACGCCGCGCCGAGCAGCGACGCGCCGTACTCGGTCGGCACCATTCCGGACTTGCCGCGCACGAGAATCGGGTCGTTCAGCGTCTCGCGCAGCTTGCGCAGCGCGGTGCTGATCGCGGGCTGGGTCTGGTTCAGCCGCAGTGCGGTCTGCGTGACGCTGCGCTCGAGCAGCAGCGTGCGCAATACGCGCACGAGCCAGATATCGAGCGAGGCGGTACGGTCGTCGTCTTCCATCGGTGCGCGGTGATTCGGGAGAAGCGTAACCTTACCGCAGCCACGTGTCGCGGTGCGTGATACCGGCCATCACGCGCGCCCCTTCGGCAGCGTGCTGATCCGCTTGACCTCGCGCGATTCGAGCCAGTTCGGCGTGCGCGCGCAGTACAGCACCATTGGCAGCGCGTCCTCGCCCCAGAACAGCTGCTGGTTCATCCAGAACGTCGGCACGCCGAACACGCCGAGCGCGATCGCGTCGTCGGTGTTGCGGCGCAACTGCGCGCTCGTTTCCTCGAATTCGATCAACTCGTCACCGTGCCCGACGCCGACGCGCTCGCACAGCGCGGCGAACCCGTCCGGCGTCGACGGATCGTTGCCGTCGTGCCAGATGAAGCGGAACATTTCGAGCACGGTCGCGATGTCGGCGCGCAGCGCGATCGCGAGGCGCAGCACCTTGTCGGTGTCGAACGGATGCGCGGGCGGCATCTTGAAGCGGATGCCGAGCTGTTCGGCGCGAAACAGCGCATGGCGGTACGTGAACATGCGCTTGGCCGGCACGTCGGCGCTCGGACGCTGTCCCCAGTGGCGCTGCAGGTCGGGCAGCGACACGGCGACGGGGTCGAACGGCACGTCCGGCCACTTGTCGTGCTGTTCGAGCAGCAGGTAGGAGAACGGCGACACGAAGTCGAAGAACCAGGCGGGTTGGGCAGTGTCGAGGCCGGTTGTCATGGCGATCTCCAGAGAATGGGGCGTGTGCGCCTCGCGGCGGCCTTCAAGTTAAGCGGCGGCGCGCGGATGCAGCCGCGCGGATGCAGCAATGATCGTGGATCGTCCGCTCATGCGGAACCGGGAGTCGCCCGAGGGGGCTCGCCGGCCGGCGACGCGGCCGCGCCGCCGCGCGCCGCCGCGAGGCCGCCGGCGCCGGGTGTGCCCGACGCGGCGTCGTGGTCGTGCGCGGTGAGCCGCTCGCGCACGAAGCCGATGTGCTCGCGCAGCACGTAGAACTGCCCCGCATACGCGAGCGGCATCTTCATCCGGTTCACGGCTTCCTCGATGTCGTCGAGCTCGTCGAGCAGATGGACGCGCTCCTCGGCCGTATGCTCGCCGAGCGCGCGGCGCTCGAGCGCGATCAGCGCGCCGTACCAGCGGTAGATGCGCGAACGCACGCGCCAGCCGTACAGCGACGGCACCAGCCGCAGCCCGGGGATCAGCACGACGATCAGCGGCACCACCACGACCAGCAGCCGGTCGACGAGACTCGCGACCCAGAACGGCAGCCGCCGGTACAGGAAGGTCTTGCCCGACTTGTAATAGCGCGCCGCGTCGTCGGACAGCGGGAAGCCGCGCGTGACGGCCGACGGGAATTCGCCCGCGTGCTGCAGGATTGTCGCGTGGCCGTGCACCTCGCGCGCGGCCTCGATCAGCAGGTCGGACAACGCAGGGTGCAGCGAGTCGCGCGCGACCAGCTCGATCGTCGGCGCGACCGTATGGATATCGGCGGGCGGCAGGTTGCGGCCGAGATCGTAGACGCCCATCGGCAGCGTGATCGCGGTCAGGTACGGGAAGCGCCGTGCGTACGCCTCGGCCTGCGTGAACGAGTACACGTGCACGCCGGGCGCGCGGAACAGTTTCGCCATGACCGGGATCTGCGTCGAGTCGCCGGACAGGAATGCGGCGTCGATCCTGCCGTCGAGCAGCGCGGTCGCCGCGTCCTCGCCGGCCGTCGGCAGCAGCTCGGTCGAGCCGCCCGGCACGATGCCGTTCATCTTCAGCAGCGCGAGGCTCAATTCGCGCGCGCCGCTGCCTTCGGCGCCGAGCGCGAGCCGCTTGCCCTTGAAGTCGGACAGGCGCGCGACCACCGGGCCGCGGTACATGATCGCGAGCGGCACGTAGCCGATGCTGCCGAGCGATACCAGGTGCTCGTCGCGCTCCTTCGGGCCGATGCCGCTCTGCACGAAGCCGACGTCGACCGGCGCGTTCGGGTTCGACAGCCGCGCGAGGTTCTGCGCGGATCCTTCGGATGACTGGACGTCGAGCGTGACGCCGTTCTTCGCGAGGATCGCCTTGTATTTCTGCGCGGCGTTCCAGTAGGTGCTGCCGGGCGGGCCGGACGAAATCACGAGCGTGGACGGCGGCGCCGGCTGGATCAGCTTGACCGCGAGCCAGACCGCCGCGACCGCGAGCAGCACGGTGGGGCCGATCGACAGCGCGAGGTCGCGCCACGACACCGCGACGAAGCGGGCGAGGATGCGGCGGGGCGGGCGAGGGCTGGCTGGCTTCATGGAGTCGACGGATGACACGGGCGTGACGCGCCGATGACGCGCGTCACGGACGATGTACGCGATGCAGGTTCTGGCGGCGATGGTACCCGGTTTCGCCCGGCATGCGCGAGTCCGGCGCCGTGGCGCGGCGGCGGGCACGGGCGCGCGAGCCCGCGGCCGCCGGGGGCTCGCGCGTCAAAAGCTTTGCGCTTCGGCGGGCGCTGGATTACATTGTGCGTCGCAGCCGCGACCGATTCGCGCGCGACCCGGCACGCAATGAGACCGGGCGCGTCCGGCCGGCGGCTGTCCGGCCCGGCCGGCCCGCATTCGCGTGCGCCGGTCGCCGGCCCGTGTCGCCTCTCTCGCATCGCCGTGGAAATCATCGGCCGTCCCGCCCGTTCGCGCGCGGGCCGGCTGCCTTTGGGGGTATCCGGCCGTACTGTGCGCGGCCGTTCCGAAGTCATAAGGAGATAGCATGAAGTCGATCGTGTTGAGAGCGTTGGGTGTTGCGGCCGTGGCTGCCTGTCTGTCGGGCAGCGTATATGCGCAGTCGAGCGATGCGGCGGCAACCGGGGCGCCGGCTGCGGCAGCGAGCTCGCCGAAGGCCGCGGCCAAGACCGCGAAGAAGGCGAACCGCAAGCTCGGCTACGCGGTGCGCAAGGCAATTGCGAAGGCAGGCGGCATCGACGTGGCGAACCTCGTCGTGCGCTCGAAGGGCGGCGCGATCTCGCTGGAGGGCACGGTGCCCGACCAGGCACAGATCGACAAGGCGGAAGAGGTAGCGAAGAGCGTGAAGGGCGTGACGTCGGTCACGAACAAGCTGACGGTTCAGCAGCAATGATGCCGGGCGGCGGCGCGCCAGCGCCGCGCGCCCGCTTGCGGCGGGCCCCGGCGTACCGGGGCCCGTTTGCGCTTTAGAATGCCTCGGGCCTGCCGCTTTGCGCCAGGCCCCCCGAACGGGTATCCCCAAGGGACTTCCTTCGGGACGGAAAACGCTGGACGGCCCCGCGTTCTTCAGAGGCCGTGAGCCGCGCACGACGTAGCGGCGGACCGATAACGATATCGAGAGGGCGGCAATGACGACGCACGGGTGGGGCAGTCGGATTCTCTTGGTCGCGGCGCTGGTCGCGGTTGCGATGCTCGGTGCCTGCAACGGTGACGATTCGGGCGAGCGCAACCGGTTGCCGGGTTTCGTGTCCGGCAGCGTGCGCACGACCGCCTATGACGGCACGAGCGACGATCTGCTGACGGCCGGCCTGGGCAAGACCGGGCTCGCCACTGCCACTGCGCCCGCGTTCGCGAATCCGTCCCGACCGACGAGCGCCGAGCTGCGCCGGGTCGCGATCTGGTCGAACTACCGCGCGCTCGTCGACATGAGCGCCAATGGCGGCTACGGCCGTTTCTGGGGGCCGAACGTCGATCTCGACGGCAACGACACGCTCGGCGAAGGCAAGATCCCCGGCACCGAATATCTCGCGTATTCCGACGACGGCAGCGGCCGCAAGAACGTGACGCTGCTCGTGCAGGTGCCCGCGAGTTTCGATCCCGCGCAGCCGTGCATCGTCACGGCGACGTCGTCCGGTTCGCGCGGCGTGTACGGCGCGATTTCGGCGGCCGGCGAGTGGGGCCTCAAGCGCGGCTGCGCGGTCGCATACAACGACAAGGGTGGCGGCAACGGCGCGCACGAACTCGGCTCCGACACGATCACGCTGATCGACGGCGCGCTCGCCGACGCCGTGCTCGCCGGCAACGCCAGTCTCTTTACCGCCAACGTGACGAGCGGCGACCTGGCCGCCTTCAACAGCCGCTTCCCGAACCGCTACGCGTTCAAGCACGCGCATTCGCAGCAGAATCCCGAGCAGGACTGGGGGCATGTGACGCTGCAGTCGGTCGAATTCGCGTACTGGGCACTCAACGAGCAGTTCGGGCCGCTGCTCGACAGCTCGCATCACGGCGTGCGCTACCGCCCGGGCGACATCACGACGATCGCCGCGTCCGTCAGCAACGGCGGCGGCGCGGCGCTCGCGGCGGCCGAGCAGGACACGCGTCGCTGGATCACCGCGGTCGTGGTCGGCGAGCCGCAGGTCAACGTGCGGATGGCGCCGAACGCGGTCGTGCGCGAGGGCGGCCAGCCGGTGCCGTCGTTCGGCCGGCCGCTGGCCGACTACGCGACGCTCGCGAACCTGCTGGAGCCGTGCGCGGCCGCATCGGCGTCGCTCGCGGGCGCGCCGTACCTGAGCGCGCTGCCGGCCGCCACCACGCAGTCGATCCGCACGCAGCGCTGCGCGACGCTCGCCGCGGCGGGGCTCGTGTCGGGCGCCGATACGCAAAGCCAGGCCGCCGACGCGCTCGCGCAACTGCATGCGGCCGGCTATCTCGCCGATTCCGACCTGCTGCAGGCGCCGATGTGGGATTCGCAGGCGATTCCGGCGATCGCGGTCACCTATGCGAACGCGTACACGCGCTCGCGCGTGACCGACAACCTGTGCAATTTCAGCTTCGCGACCACCAGCGCGGCGACGGGCGCGGTCGCGCCGCCCGCTACGTCGCCGATGCCGGCCGTGTTCGGTCTCGGCAACGGCGTACCGCCGACCGCCGGCGTCAGTCTCGTGTTCAACACCGGCGCGGGTGTCGACCACCGGCTCGCGACGCCCGACGCGAGTTTCGCGGGCGCGCTGTGCCTGCGGCAGCTGTGGACCAACGGGATGCTCGACATGCCGGCGAACGTCGACGCAGTGCGCGTGAACGCGAACCTGCAGGGCAAGCCCGCGATCATCGTGCAGGGCCGCAGCGACGCGCTCGTGCCCGTGAATCATGCGTCGCGCGCATACGTCGCGCAGAACGGCATCAGCGAAGGCGGCCGCAGCCAGCTCGTGTTCTACGAGGTGACGAACGGACAGCACTTCGATGCGTTCCTGCCCGTCGCGGGCTTCGACACGCGCTTCGTGCCGGTCCACTACTACAACCTGCAGGCGCTGAACCTGATGTGGCGGCACCTGAAGGGCGGTGCCGCGCTGCCGCCGTCGCAGGTGATCCGCACGGTGCCGCGCGGCGGCACGCCGGGCGCCGCGCCGGCGCTGACGAGCGCGAACCTGCCGCCGATCTCGGCGTCCCCCGGCGCGAACACGATCACGACCGGCGCTGGCGCGATCGACGTGCCGCTCTGACGGCGCCGCCGCGCCGCGATACGGAAGCCGGACAGTCGTCCGGCTTTTTTCTTTTCGGCACCTGGAATCGGTCCCGCACTGGCCTTTATCGGAATGGCACGCTCTGTAACAAATTATTACTTTACGACGTAAAACCCGGAATCTATTATGCGCCGATATTTTCACTTAATTTAATAAATTACCGCAAAGACAATATTCCTTTCCGTATAGTTAATCGATCCTTTCGATTTTATTAAATCGGCTCGAGCTGCGATTGGTCGCCGCTTTGCGATTGATCGGCATTTCGCCGAGGGGGTCGTTCGTCTCTTGGAAGCGAAGGCGCCTTTTCTGGCGGGCTTCACGGGGAATGCTTTTGCTTGCTGTTTCTGGCGCATGCGGATGACAGGGCGGAATTCGCATTGCCGAGCATTATTGAATCGTCGTTTGCAATGGAATTGATTCCATTGTGCGGTCGAGGAATATGGGTGGGGTAAATCGTGCCGGTCGGTATTCGCCGATCCGGTAAAAAACTCGGAGTGCATCGCAAAACGAATGCGCTCCCGGTGCGGAGCGCCGGCGCAAATGATCCTTTGCGACCGGCGGTATTTATCGTTCTGTTCGAGAGGCAATAATGACGACACTGAAGTCCTTGAAAGACGGTTTCGCGCTATTTGGAACGACACTGAGCTTGCCGCTCGCCGCAGCCGCGGCCGCGGCGCTGCTCGTCACGGGGTGCGGCGGCGACGACGGGTCCGGCCCGACCGCCGCCACCGCGGCGGCCGCGACGACGTCGAACGGCAGCACGGCGGCCACCGCCAATGCAACGGCCGCCGTCCCGGCCGACCAGCCGTACGTCGACAACGACGTATACGGCACCGGGCCGAACGACGCGGTCACGGATTCGACCGAAGGGGCCGCGGTCGTGCACCGCCAGGTCACAATCGGCGGCAAGACCGTTCAGTACACGGCCACCACGGGCCACCTGACCACGATCGATCCGGTCACGTCGGCGCCGAACGCGAAGATGTTCTACGTCGCGTACACCCAGGACAACCCGGACCCGTCGAAACCGCGCCCGGTCACGTTCTTCTACAACGGCGGCCCCGGCTCGTCGTCGGTCTACCTGCTGCTCGGCTCGTACGGGCCGAAGCGCCTGCAGTCGTCGTTCCCGAACTTCACGCCGCCGGCCCCGTACAAGCTGCTCGACAACCCGGACAGCCTGCTCGACCGCACCGACCTCGTGTTCATCAACCCGGTCGGCACCGGCTACTCGGCGGCGATCGCCCCGGCGAAGAACAAGGACTTCTGGGGCACTGACCAGGACGCGCACTCGATCGACCGCTTCATCCAGCGCTACCTGACCAAGTACTCGCGCTGGAACTCGCCGAAGTTCCTGTATGGCGAGTCGTACGGCACGGCGCGCAGCGCGGTCGTATCGTGGGTGCTGCACGAGGACGGCATCGACCTGAACGGGATCACGCTGCAATCGTCGATTCTCGACTACGCGAACGCGCTGTCCGCGCCGGGCACCTTCCCGACGCTCGCGGCCGACGCGTTCTACTGGAAAAAGACGACGCTCAACCCGACGCCGACGGATCTCGACGCGTACATGGTGCAGGCCCGCAACTATGCGGACAACACGCTCGCGCCGCTCGCGCAGAAGCCGAATCCGCAGGACGGCGGCTTCGTGAACGTGCGGCTTAACCTGAACCTGCAGACCGCGCAGCAGATGGGCTCGTACATCGGCACGGATCCGACGTCGCTGATCCAGACGTTCGGCAACCCGGCCGCGCTCGGCAACGTGCCGTCGTCGGACGACAACCCGCCGTACACGTTCTTCCTGACGCTCGTTCCGGGCACGCAGATCGGCCAGTACGACGGTCGCGCGAACTTCACGGGCAAGGGCATCGCGCCGTACATCCTGCCGAACTCGGGCAGCAACGATCCGTCGATCACGAACGTCGGCGGCGCGTACACGGTGCTGTGGAACAGCTACATCAACACCGACCTCAAGTACACGTCGACGTCGTCGTTCGTGGACCTGAACGACCAGGTGTTCAACAACTGGGACTTCAGCCACACGGACCCGACCGGCGCGAACAAGGGCGGCGGCAACACGCTGTACACGGCCGGCGACCTGGCGGCGACGATGAGCGTGAACCCGGACCTGAAGGTGCTGTCGGCGAACGGTTATTTCGATGCGGTCACGCCGTTCCACCAGACCGAGCTGACGCTCGCGCAGATGGCGCTCGATCCGACGCTCAAGGCGCAGAACCTGACGATCAAGAACTACCCGTCGGGCCACATGATCTACCTGAACGACGCGTCGCGGACCGCGCTGAAGGGCGATCTCGCCAACTTCTACGACGGCATCCTCGCGAACCGCACCGCACTGCAGCGCGTGCTGAAGCTGCAGGCGCGCACGCAGCAGCTCAAGCAGCAACAGTTGAAGCAGCAGGGGCAGTAAGCATCGCGTTGCGGCCCGCACGGTCCGGCCTTGCGCCGGGCGGTGCGGGTTCGCGAGGCCCCGGATGGACGACAGCCCGATCGGCGCAGGCCGGTCGGGCTGTTTTTTTCAGCGCATGGCGATGCCGGCGGCTGAAGGAGGCGCCCGGCGGCGGCGCCTACGCGAGCACGAGCCGCACGCCGACCGCGACGAGCGTCGCGGCGAGCAGGTTGCGCAGCAGCCGCTCGGGCGCGCGCGCCGACAGCAGGCTGCCGATAACGATGCCGGGCAGCGAGCCGAGCAGAAGCGACAGCAGCATCGACCAGTCGACCGAGCCGAGCAGCCAGTGGCCCATGCCCGCGACGAGCGTGAGCGGCACCGCGTGCGCGATGTCGGAGCCGACGATGCGCGTGGTCGCGAGCGTCGGGTACAGCAGCAGCAGCACGGTGACGCCGATCGCGCCGGCGCCGACCGACGTCATCGACACGAGCACGCCGAGCACGGCGCCCGTCAGCACGGTCGACCACAGCGTGCGCGCAGGGCTCGGCGCGAGCGGGTTGCGCGCGGCGAACGCGGTCAATTGCGGACGGAAGATCAGCGCAAGCGACGTGAGCAGCAGCGCGATGCCGAGCACGAGCTGGATCATGCGCGCGGTGCCCGGCGTGTTCATCCCGTGCGTGTGCAGCCACCACAGCGTGAGCGCCGCGGCCGGGACGCTGCCGGCCGCGAGCCGGCCCGTGATACGCCAGTCGATCGACCCCTTCAGGCCGTGGACGAGCGTGCCGGTCGCCTTGGTCGCGGCCGCGTACAGCAGGTCGGTGCCGACCGCTGTCGCCGGGTGGACGCCGAACAGCAGCACGAGGATCGGTGTCATCAGCGAACCACCGCCGACGCCCGTCAGGCCGACGAGGATGCCGACGAACAGGCCGGACAGGGAGTACAGCAGATCGATATGGGGAAGCGACATCGGAAGCAGGCGGTTATGCGGCGTTCGGCGGCGGCGCGCGGCCGCTGCGCGCGCGTCAAAGTCCGCCATTGTCGCAAATGTGGCGGTTCGATGTACGACTGCGTTAAAAATCGGCCGGGAAGGCCCGTGCGGCGGGCGGCCGGACGGGCGTGAAACGGGCGTTCGATCGACGGAGAGGCCGATTACGCGATCGGCCAGAAAGGTATGACGAATCGGGCATGCGTGCCGTACCCCGGCGCGCGCAAAAAAGGGCGCGACAGTGCGCGCCCCGTTGCGATGCCGGCGACCGGTGCCGCCCGCCGACGGTCAGTGCATCGCGGGGCCGACGCCTTCGACGCCGTTCTGCGGCCGGATGCGCAGCGCAAGGCCGATCAGCGCGGCGGCGGCGGCGAACACCGCGCCGAACGCGAAGGCCGCGTGGTAGCCGCCGTTCAGCGCGTCGAGTGGCGCGGCGTGCGTGGCCGCGAGCGCATCGGTGCGGGCGGCCGCAAGGCTCGCGAGCACGGCGAGGCCGAGTGCGCCGCCCATCATGAACGCGGTGTTGACGATGCCTGACGCGAGCCCCGAATCGGCCGGGTCGACGTCGCTCATCGCGGCGAGCAGCACCGGATTGAACGCGACGCCGGCGCCGATGCCGAGCAGCGTCATGCCCGGTAGCACGTGCCAGACGAAGCTGCCGTCCGCCGGCGCGCGCGAGAACAGCGCGAGGCCGCACGCCGCGACAAGCAGGCCGGCCGCGATCGGGCCGCGGATTCCGAAGCGCATCACGATCCGCGCCGACAGCCCGAGCGAGAACGCGGCCATGATCAGGTTCGCCGGCAGGAACGCAAGCCCGACCTGCAGCGGCCCGTAGCCGAGCACGCGCTGCATGTAGAGCGCGGACAGGAAAAACCACGCGAACATGGCCGCCGCCCACAGCACGCCGATCACGTTCGCGAGCGCGACGTTGCGCGCGGCGAACAGCGTGAGCGGCATCAGCGGATGCGCGACGCGCGCCTCGATCGCGATGAACAGCGCGAGCAGCACGACGGCCGCGCCGATCAGCACGACGGTCTGCGTCGACAGCCAGCCGGCCTCGTTGCCGCCGACGATCCCGTAGACCGCGAGCATCAACGACGCGGTCACGGTGATCGCGCCCGCGACGTCGAGCCGCGCGGCGCCGGCCGGCGCGCGCATGCTCGGCAGCAGCGCGACGCACATCGCATAGACCGCGAAGCCGATCGGCAGGTTGACGAGGAAGATCCAGTGCCACGACAGCGTGCTCGTCAAGAGCCCGCCGAGCAGCACGCCGATGCTGCCGCCGCCCGCGCAGACGAAGCCGTAGACGCCCATCGCGCGCGCCCGTTCGCCCGGTTCGGTGAAGAGGTTCATGATCAGCGACAGCGACACGGCCGACACGATCGCGCCGCCGAAGCCCTGCACCGCGCGCGCGGCGATCAGCATCGTCTGCGACTGCGCGAGGCCGCAGGCGAGCGATGCGAGCGTGAACACGACGAGGCCGGCGAGGAACATGCGCCGCTGGCCGTACAGGTCGCCGAGCCGGCCGCCGAGCAGCAGGCAGCCGCCGAACGTCAACAGGTATGCGTTGACGACCCACACGAGGGCCGTCTCGGTGAAATGGAGGTCGGTGCTGATCGACGGCAGCGCAACGTTGACGATCGTGCTGTCGAGCACGATCATCAGCACGCCGAGGCAGAGGACGATCAGCGCGTACCAGCGCTTCTCGCCGTGGATCCCGTGGGTCATGGGCTGGCCGCCTTCTCTCTGATAGTTATTTGAAAGGCTGCATTGTAGACGTCATTCGCGCGCGCTTCCTGCCGGTTTATGGCAGGAGCGACGCGTAGCGGCGGCGCGCGTCGCGCGGCGCCGGGAGGTTATCCGCGCGGCGGCAGTTCGCAGCCGTCGGGGCCGCATGCGGCGGCGTCGCCGGCGAATTCGACGATGGCGCTATCGCGCCACGCCTGCTCGAGTGCCTGCGCGAACACGTCGGTCGGCTGCGCGCCCGATACCGCGTAACGGCCGCCGAACACGAACAGCGGCACGCCGCGTCCGCCGATCTGCGCCGCGTGCGCGATGTCGGCCTCGACTTCGTCACGGTATGCGTCGCTGCGCAGCACGGCTTCGACGGCCGAGCGCTCGAGCCCCGCTTCGACCGCGAAGTCGATCAGCGCCGCGTGGTCGAACAGCGAGCCGTGCTCGCAGAAATACGCGCGGTACAGCCGCTCGGTCAGCGCATGCGCACGGCCGGTCGTTTCCGCGAGCTTCACGAGCCGGTGACCGTCGAGCGTGTCGCCGACGAACGTGCCGGGCAGGTCGTAGCGGAGCCCGACACTCGCGGCCGCATCGGTCACCTGGCGCAGCATCTGGTCGACCTGCGCGGGCGACATCCGGTACTTGCCGGCGAGCATCGCCTCGACCGGTTCGACCGGCTGGCCCGGCATCAGCCGGTACGCGCGCAGCGCGACGTCGACGTGCTCGGCGTGCGCAAATGCGGCGAGCGCCTCGTCGAAGCGGCGCTTGCCGATCCAGCACCATGGGCAGATCAGGTCGGACCAGATTTCGACGGTCAGGGTCGGGCGGGCAGTCGGGGCAGGGGTGGTCGTCATGGGCGGTCCGGGACGGCAAATAAATGTAACCGGGACTATATCATTTTATGCTTCGATGCTTCGTCGGCGTCTCGCCCAGGTGGAACGGGCCGGCCCGGACGCTTCACGAAGCATAGACACGCATGGTGTGTACCGGTAGCGATTGTCGATGGCGATGACGGCATGCCCGGCGCCGCCGCTCGCCGCACGCGCTGCTTACGCGTCGCCCTGCGTTTCCTTCAGATGCTTCAGGTGCTTGTAGACGGTCGCGCGCCCCATCCCGAGCACGTTCGCGACGTAGTTCGCGGCGCTCTTGCCACGGAACGCGCCTTCCGCGTACAGCGCTTCGACGAGTTCGCGCCGGTGCTCGCGCGTGAGCCCGTTCAAGCCGACCTGCCGCTCGCGCAGCCAGCCGTGCAGGAACGTGTTGATACGCTCCTGCCAGTCGTCGCGGAACAGCTCGTCCGGTTGCGCGACGATGCCCGCGCCCTTGATGAAGACGTCGAGCGTCGCGCGGACGTCGTCGAACACCGCGATGTTGAAGTTGATGCACATCATCCCGGCCGGGCGGCCTTCGTCGTCGAACAGCACGTTGCTCACGCAACGCATCCGCCGGCCGTCCCAGTTCAGCTTTTCGTACGGACCGATCACGCGCTCGCGCGCCGAATGATCGATTTCCTCGAGCGCGGAGTCGTCGCCGACCTCGCGCTTCGACAGGTTGTTCGCGAGATACAGCACGGTCTGGTCGTGCAGGTCGTGGATCACGACTTCCGCATACGGGAAGAACAGCGCCGCGATGCCGTCGGCGATCGGTGCATAGCGGGTGAGCAGCAGGTCTTTGACGGGGGATTGCTTCTTGCGCATCGGAATCGCCATCTCGGGTGAGCGGGGGCCGGGCGGTGCGTCGGCACGGCGCGCCGGCGTGCCGTCGACCGGCTGGTCCGTGCGCCCGCGCGCTGCCGCCGCGGCGGTTGCGCCATTGTATCGGCCCCGCGCGCGCGTGCTGCTCATGCGCGCGTCAGATGCGTGTACAGCGCGTGTGCGATCGCGATGTCCTCGAGCCCAAGGCCGATCGAGCGGAAGAACGCATGACGCGTGCGAGACGGCGCCGCGCACGTGCCGGCGACGAGCGCGGGCAGGTCGCCGACGATCCGCTCGGGCGTCCAGCCGTGCCCGGCCGCCGCGATCTGCATCTCGCCCGCGCTCGCGGGCGTCGTGTGCCGGTAGTCGCAGTACACGTCCATGTCGGGCAACCACGCGGGCGGGATCTCGTGCGCGCGCGCGACGTTGGTGCTGATCGACGTGACGAGCGCGGGGCGCGTGAGCATGCCGTCCGCGAGCACCGGCGTGCCCGACGACGTGCACAGCATCACGACGTCCGCGTCGCGCACGCACGCCTCGACGCTGGCGGCCGCACGGGCCCGCGGATCGATCCGCGCAAGCGTCGCCTGTAGCGTCGGGTCGCCGGCGAGCGCGGGCGAATGGACGCCGATCGATGCCCAGTCGCGCAACGCCGCGGTGTGGCGCAGATGCGCGAGGCCGACCGCGCCCGTGCCGATCACGGCGAGCCGGCGCGCGTCGCGCGGTGCGAGGCAGTCGACCGCGAGCGCCGTCGTGCCGGCCGTGCGCTCGACCGTCAGCAGCCCCGCGTCGCACCACATCAGCGGCTGGCCGGTGCGCATCGACATCAGCGCCGTCCATGCGGTGACGATGGGTTTCCCGTCGGGTTTGCCGCCCGTCACGACGTACGGAGACAGCTTCGCGCCGAACACCTGCTCGTCGGCGAGCGCGCCGAGATACGTGATGAAATCGCCGGCCTGCTCGGGGAACAGCGTGAGGGTCTGCGGCGGCTGCACCGCGCGGGCCGACGCGAGCGACGCGAACATGCGGCGCAGCGTGCCGAGCACGTCGAGCGACGGCAGCGCCGCGCGCACCGCGGCTTCGTCGACGACCAGCGGCAGGGTCGGGGCGGGTTGCGTCATGGGACTTCTCCGGTCGGGGCCGGACAGGACAGTCTCGAAATAGCGTGTCCGGCGGTGTTCGTTGTGGACTAAAAGTCTAATATAGACAATAGAATTCTGGTGAGTTTTTCTTTTTCGGACCGGGTTGCGCTATGCGTCACGGTAAAAACGTCGCTAAATCAATGGCGTGGAGCGCGGGCGGTAACGATTCGATCACTGCATCGCGCTTGCGATTATCGTATCCCCTATAGTCTATAGTAGACTAAGAGTCTATATTTTGCGTGCGGACCGGCGTGCCGTCGCACGATGACCGGTCTTCATCGCCTCAATCCGGAATCGAAGGACATCCGTCATGAACTGGAAGCTTTCCCTCTGCGCCGTCGCGGCGCTTGCGTGCGCGGCCGTCTCGGCCCACGCGGAACAGACCACGCTGCGCTTCGGGATCGAAGCAGCGTATCCGCCGTTCGAGAGCAAGACGCCGGCCGGCCAGCTGCAGGGTTTCGACGTCGACATCGGCAACGCGGTGTGCGCGAAGCTGAACATGAAGTGCGTGTGGGTCGAGAATGCGTTCGACGGGCTGATCCCGGCGCTGCAGGCGCGCAAGTTCGACGCGATCAATTCGGCGATGAACATCACCGCGAAGCGCAAGCAGAGCATCGACTTCACGCCGGCGATCTACGTGGTGCCGATCGTGATGGTCGCGCACCGCGGCTCGCCGCTGCGGCCCGATGCCGCCAGCCTGCGCGGCAAGCACGTCGGCGTGCTGCAGGGCTCGTCGCAGGAGGATTTCCTCAAGGCGCACTGGGCGAATGCGGGCGTGGCAGTCGTGTCGTATCAGGACCAGGACCAGATCTATGCCGATCTCGTCGCCGGACGTCTCGACGCGGCCGTGCAGGAAGCGCAGACCGCGCAGGACGGTTTCCTCGACAAGCCGGCCGGCCGCGACTACCAGATCGTCGGCGACGCGCTGAAGGATCCCGCGACGCTCGGCGAAGGCACCGGCTTCGGGATGCGCAAGGGCGACAAGGCGCTGCAGGCGAAGATCGTCGGCGCGCTCGACGCGCTGAAGAAGGACGGCACGCTGAGTGCGCTGTCGCAGAAGTACTTCAAGCGCGACATCGTCGCGAAGTAAGCCTGGCCGCGCGCCGGCCGCGGTGCCGGCGCGCGTCGCACCGAATCTCGACGCAGTACGGGGAAGCATGGATTTCGACGTCATCGTTCTGGGGGCCGGCATCGTCGGCGTGTCGTCGGCGCTGCATCTGCAGGATCGCGGGCTGCGCGTCGCGCTCGTCGACCGGCGCGCGCCCGGCGAGGAAACGAGCCACGGCAATGCCGGGCTGATCGAGCGCTCGTCGGTCGTGCCGTACGCGTTCCCGCGCCGGCTCGGCACGCTGCTGCGCTACGCACGCAACCGCTCGGTCGATCTCTATTGGGACTACAAGGCATTGCCCGCGTATGCGGGCTGGCTCGCGCGCTTCTGGCGCGAATCGTCGCCGCAGCGGCTCGCGGCCGCCGCGCGCGACATGCTGCCGCTCGTCGCGGCGAGCGTCGTCGAGCACGACGCGCTGCTTGCGCGCACCGACGCGCAACCGCTCGTGCATGACGGCGGGTGGATCGAGGCGTTCCGTTCACCGGCGCTGTTCGACGCGGAAACGCGCGCGCAGCAGCGGGTGGCCGACGCGCACGGGTTGCGGATGAGCGTCCTCGACGCGCGCGCGTTGCGCGAACGCGAGCCCGGCATCGGCGACGCATTCTGCGGCGCATTCCACTGGCGGGACCCGAAGACCGTGTCGAGCCCCGGGGGCCTGACGAAGGCGTACGCGCGGCTGTTCGAGCGTGACGGCGGCACGTTCGTGCGCGGCGACGCGGCGACGCTCGCGCAGGTGGACGACGGCTGGCTGGTCAATACCGAGCATGGGCCGATCGCGGCCCGCTCGGCCGTGGTCGCGCTCGGGCCGTGGTCCGATCACGTGTTCGCGCCGCTCGGCTACCGGATTCCGCTGCGCGCCAAGCGCGGCTATCACATGCATTACCGGCCGACCCGCGCGCAGCTGAACGTGCCCGTGTGCGATACCGAGGAGGGGTTCGTCGTCGCTCCGATGGAGGGCGGCCGCCTGCGGCTCACGACCGGCGTCGAGATCGCGTTGCGCGGCGCGCCGCCGACCGGCGTGCAGCTCGCGCGCGCCGAGCCGCTGGCGCGCGACGCGTTCGGCATCGGCGAGCGGCTCGATCCGGCACCATGGCTCGGGATGCGGCCGTGCACGCCCGACATGCGGCCGGTGATCGGGCCTGCGCCGCGCCATCGTCATCTTTGGTTCGCGTTCGGCCATTGCCACCACGGGCTGACGCTCGGCCCCGCGACCGGGCGTCTGCTCGCCGAGATGATGACGGGCGAGCCGACCTACATCGATCCCCATCCGTACCGACCCGCGCGCTTCGGCTGAGCGCGTTTCGATACGACGGCCGTCGCAGTGCGGCCGTCACATTTTTTCATTTGGTTATCCGTATTATCCGCAGTCGCGAAAATGGAAATGATCTGCGTAATTGATTGGAAAGAAATCACGAAATAAGAAAAACGGTAAACAAGTGATTTATTAATGCATTTTCATGAAAATGAAATGCGGAGCAGGCGATCTGCCAGGGCAATCCGGCGGCGCTTTCACAACGGACGTCCCGATGTGGCACGGAATGTACCGGAACACGTTACTTCGGGCCTCGCAAACGTTACGTTACATCCGCGCGCCGGACGTCTCATTCGTCAGATTATTGTGGCCGTGCGACCCATTTATTTGCCCGGAAATCCATATAAAACCGTTATTGGCCCGCAATAGGCCAACGAATCAATCCGTTTTATCCGGGTGGCACACTTCGTGCAATCCGTCCCCATGCTTTATCAACGTAGTGCCAACCGAGATGGGGTAAAGATGGGACAAAAGATTGAATTGACGGGTGTGGCGCTGTCGGTCGCGACGGTGTTCGGGGTACTGGCTTCCGGTTCGGCAATCGCGGGGACGCTCGATGCGCTGCCGCTTCCGCAGGTAATCGTGAATCCGCCGACGAACAGCGTCTCGATCGGGCTGGCCGCGACCGGCACGTCACCGCTGGGTTCGATCACCGTGGCGGCGGGCGGGTCGGGCGCGATTCAGATGTCGCTGGGCGATCCGGCGCAGGCGTTGTCTGGCGCGGTGAACGCGCTGCAAGGCGCGCTCGGCGGCGCTGGCGGCACGGTGACGCCGCTCGCGCCGGTTCAAGGCGTGGTGAACCAGGTGACGGGGGCGCTCGCCGGCGGCAATCCGGCCGGCGCATTGACCGGCGCGCTGGGCACGGCGACGGGGACGTTGAGCAATGCGGTTGGTACGGTCACGGGTGCACTGGGTAACGTGGGCGGCGGTGCGAATCCGCT
Source organism: Burkholderia diffusa (assembly GCF_902499115.1). Taxonomy (GTDB): domain Bacteria; phylum Pseudomonadota; class Gammaproteobacteria; order Burkholderiales; family Burkholderiaceae; genus Burkholderia; species Burkholderia diffusa. The sequence continues at coordinate 145,872 of NZ_CABVPN010000015.1, read as the reverse complement.
GGCGCCGGTTCAAGGTGTCGTCAATCAAGTGACGGGGGCGCTCGGTGGCGGCAATCCGGCAGGTGCGTTGACCGGTGCGCTGGGCACGGTGACGGGTGCGCTGGGTAACGTGGGTGGCGGTGCGAATCCGCTGGCGCCGGTTCAGGGTGTCGTCAATCAAGTGACGGGGGCGCTCGGCGGCGGCAATCCGGCAGGTGCGTTGACCGGTGCGCTGGGCACGGTCACGGGTGCACTGGGTAACGTGGGTGGCGGTTCAAACCCGCTGGCGCCGGTTCAAGGTGTCGTCAATCAAGTGACGGGGGCGCTCGGCGGCGGCAATCCGGCAGGTGCGTTGACCGGTGCACTCGGTACGGTCACGGGCGCACTGGGTAGCGTGGGTGGCGGTTCAAACCCGCTGGCGCCGGTTCAAGGCGTCGTCAATCAAGTGACGGGCGCGCTCGGTGGCGGCAATCCGGCAGGTGCGTTGACCGGTGCCCTCGGCACGGTCACGGGTGCACTGGGGAACGTCGGCGGCACGAACCCGCTGACACCGATCCAGAACATTGTCGACCAGGTCACGGGCACGGTGGGCAGCGGCAATCCGGCCGGTGCGCTGGGCAACGCGGTCAATACGATCACCGGGACGCTCGGCAACATCGGCGGCGCGTCGAGCCCGTTGGCACCGGTGCAAGGCGCCGTCACGCAACTCGCCGGCACGCTTGGCAACGGCAACCCGGCCGGTGCGCTGACGGACGCCGTGAACTCGATGACGGGCGCGCTCGGCAACCTCGGCGGCACGAACCCGCTGGCGCCGGTGCAGGGCGTCGTGAACCAGGTCGTCGGCACGTTGTCGGGCGCCGGCGGCGGCAGCCCGATCGCGCCGATCACGAACCTCGTCAGCGGCCTGCAGAACGCACTGCCGACGGGTGGCAACGCGGCCGGCGCGCTGACCGGCGCACTCGGTTCGGTCACGAGCGCGCTCGGCAACCTCGGTAGCACAAACCCGCTGGCCCCGGTCCAGGGCGTTGTGAACCAGGTCGTCGGCACGCTCGGCAGCGGCAACCCGGCAGCCGCACTGAGCAACGCGGTCAGTTCGGTGACGGGTGCACTCGGCAACCTCGGCGGTACGAACCCGCTGGCGCCGGTGCAAGGCGTCGTGAACCAGGTGGTCGGCACGCTCGGCGGCAGCAATCCGGCCGGCGCACTGACGGGGGCCGTGAGCTCGGTGACGGGCGCGCTCGGCAACCTCGGCGGCACGAACCCGCTGGCCCCGGTGCAGGGTGTCGTGAACCAGGTCGTTGGCACGCTGTCGGGCGCAGGCGGCAGCCCGATCGCGCCGATCACGAACCTCGTCAGCGGTCTGACCGGCGGCAGCAACCCGGCCGGCGCACTGACCGGTGCACTCGGTTCGGTGACGGGCGCCCTCGCGAACGGTCCGGCAGCCCTCGGGCAGGCGGCCGGCGCGCTGTCGGGCGCGGCGGGTTCGACGGCTGCGGCGGGCGGCAGCCTGCTCGGCTCCGGCGCGAGCGCGGCCGGCAGCACGGCGGGCGCGACCGGTTCGCTGGTGTCCACGACCGGCAACGCGACGGCAACGGTCGTCAATGCTGTCGGCACGACGCTGGGCGCGGCGCTGGGTTCCACGCCGAGCCTGTCGGTCACGCCGCACTCGGGCAACGGCTCCGCGAACAACCCGCTCGCGCCGGTGTCGACGCTGCTGCAGGCGGTGACTGGCGCATTGCCGAAGTAACCGGCCGGAACGCGCGGCGGCGGCGCATCGCCCGCCGCGCGCAACGGGTCGTACATCGCGGCATGACAGCAATGTCATGCCGCGTTTTCTTTGGGTTCCCGATGTGTTTCCCGTGAGGAATGGCGTCGCTTTGTGGGGTGGCATGGAATAACCGGCCGGTTTCGTCCGTTTACATACCGAGTCTCGGCGCGGCCGGACAGCGGGATAATGGTCATGACGAAGTCGACGTCCCGTCCGGCGCCACCGTGCCGCGATGCCATGTCAAGGAGAACGGGAATGAAGACGATGCTGTTCGCCATCGCGATGACGGCCGCGATCGCGCGGCCCGCGGCCGCCGAGCCGCCGCAGGCCGGTGACGGGAAACTGGTCGACGAAGATCACATGACGCTGTACGTGTTCGATCACGACGCGCCGGGCAAGAGCACCTGCACCGGCACCTGTGCGGCCAACTGGCCGCCGGCGCTCGCCGACGGATACGACAAGGCGACGGGTGCACTGAGCCTCGTCACGCGCGACGACGGTCGGAAGCAATGGGCTTACCACGGCCGTCCGCTGTATCGCTGGAAGATGGACCGCAAGGCAGGCGATGCCGGCGGCGACGGGATCGGCGGCATGTGGCACGTCGCGCGCCCCTGAGAACCGACGGACCGAATGACGGACTGACGGCGCGGCGATGCGCGAGGCATCCGGATGAGCTACGAATCGGACCTGCTGGTGTGGCTGCCGCATCTCACGCGATATGCGCGCGCGCTGACGGGCGAGCGGGCCTGGGCGGACGATCTCGTGCAGGACACGCTCGAGCGCGCGCTGAACCGGCCGCCGCGCGACGGCGGAAACCTGCGTGCGTGGCTGCTGACGCTGCTGCGCCACCGCTTCATCGACCAGTTGCGCGCGCGGCACGAGATTGCGGTCGACGATGCGACCGCGCCATGGCAGACGATGGCCGCGCCGACCGACGAGATCGGCGGCCTGCTGCTGCGCGACGTGCAGCGCGCGCTGTATCGGCTGCCCGTCGAGCAGCGCGAGGTGCTGCTCCTGGTCGCGCTCGAGGAATTGAGTTACCGCGAAGCCGCACAGGTGCTTGGCGTGCCGGTGGGGACGGTGATGTCGCGGTTGTCGCGGGCGCGTGAACAGATGCGTGCGCTGCTGTCCGGCGAGTCGCCGGCGCGCGGCGCGGCCGCGTTACGGGTGATCGGGAAGACATGATGGACGACGATCCGCGCAAATCTTCGAATGATCGAGACGGCGGAGCCGATGCATCGGCGCAATTGCTGTCGGCGCTGCTCGACGGCGAACTGTCCGGACAGGAGCGCCGCGAGGTGCTCGAACGGCTGCAGTCCGATCCGCGCGAAGCCGACCGGTTTGCGCATTACGGCGCGCAGCGCGACGCGTTGCACGCGCTGTTCCCGCTGCCTGCCGCCGCACCCGCGCTGTTTGTGCAGCGGCGCGCACCGCGCTGGCGCGGCGTCGCGTATGCATTCGCGGGACTGGCGGCCGGGCTGGTGATCGGCGTCGCGCTGCACGCGGGCTGGACGACGTTCGGTGCCGAGCCGGCCTTCGCCGCGCGCGCGGACGTCGCGTACGCCGTGTACGCGGCCGATCGGGAGCATCCGGTCGAGGTCGACGCACGCGATCCGGCGCGCCTTGCCGCGTGGCTGTCCGCGCGTCTCGGGCGGCCCGTGCGCGCGCCGTCGCTCGACGAATACGGATATGCATTGCTGGGCGGCCGGCTGCTGCCGGGCGACGCGGGGCCGGCCGCGCAACTGATGTACCAGCGTGCGGACGGCAAGCGCGTGACGCTCTACATGACGGCGTACGATGCGCGGCGCTTCGCGCCGCAGTCGATGTCGGCCGGCGGCCGCGACACGTATTTCTGGTCCGATCGCGGCATGGGTTATGCGCTCTCCGGACGCGCCGACGAACGACGGCTGCGCGAGCTCGCGATCGAAGCATGCGGCGCGCTCGGCGGACCGACCGACGCGTGGAAGGGTTGACGCGCGCGACGTCGGCAGGGAGCCAACATGAACACGAAGGCGGTGATGGCGGCGGTGGCGCTCGTGGCGGGCGCCGGGCTCGCGCGGGCGGACGGCGATGCGCCCGTGCGCGTGCCGGTCGATGCCGACGGCGTGCAGCGGGTGGCGATCGTCGGCGGCAGCTATTTCTTTCGCCCGAACCACGTGATCGTCCGCGCGCACGTGCCGGTCGAACTCACCGTATCGGCCGAACCGGGCGTCGTGCCGCACAGTTTCGAGATCGATGCGCCGCAGGCCGGGATCGCGGTGCACACCGAACTGGGCACGACGCCGCGCACGTTGCGCTTCACGCCGACGGCGCCCGGCCGCTTCGCCTACTATTGCACGCATCGGCTGCTGTTCCTGCGCAGCCATCGCGAGCGCGGAATGGAAGGCGTGCTCGACGTCGAGGCGGCGCCGTGATCACCGCATTGCTGGCCGCGAGCCTGATAGGAGCGAGCATGACAGCCGATCCCGTTACCATCGCGCAGTCGCATTTCGACCAGGTCCATTCGTACCGCGCGACGATCCGCTCGTCCGTGCGAAGCGGCGAGCACGCCGAATTCCACTATGCATACCGGAAACCCGGTTTCGTCCGGATGGACTTCGTGTCGCCGCATCACGGCGCGGTGCTCGCGTACGACCCCGACGCGGGCAAGGTGCGGCTGCGCCCGTTCGGCGAGCATGCGCTGCCCGCGCTGACGCTGTCGCCGTCGAATCCGCTCCTGCGCGACCGCAGCGGCCATCGCGTCGACCGGTCGGATGTCGGCGTGCTGCTGCGTAACGTACACGCGCTGCAGCAGGGCGGTGCGACCGTGACGGAAGGCAAGGAAACCATCGGCGGCCGTACCACGCTGCGCGTATCGGTGACGGGCGCGCCCGCACACGTGGTTGACGGCGTGCATCGCTATCTGTTGTGGCTGGACGCCGAGGACGGTTTTCCGCTGAAGGTCGTCAGCTTCGCGGATGACGACGGCGCGCCGCTCGAAACGGTGACGCTCGACGACGTCGAGATCGACGTCGCGTTTCCCGCCCGCTTTTTCGCGCCCTGATCGCGCGCTTGATCCCGATTCTGATTCGCGCCGGAGGCAGCATGGCGGAATACCGGTTTTCGACGACGTGGCGCGTGGACGCGCCCCTCGCGGCTGTCTGGGACGCGATCTACCAGGTCGATCGCTGGCCCGACTGGTGGAAGAGTGCCGTGCAGACCGCCGAGATCGAGCGCGGCGACGCGCGCGGCGTCGGCGCGCTGCAGCGATACACGTGGAAAGGCGCGTTGCCGTACCGGCTGACCTTCGACATGCGTGTGCTGCGCGTCGAGCGGCCGCATGTGCTCGAAGGCCGCGCGAGCGGCGCGATCGAAGGTGACGGCCGCTGGTCGTTCGCCGGCGACGGTGCGCGCACCGTCGTGCGCTACGACTGGCACATCCGCACGCGCGAGCGCTGGATGAACTGGCTGGAGCCGATCGCGCGCCCGCTGTTCGCCTGGAATCACGACGTCGTGATGCGCGAAGGCGCGAAAGGCCTCGCGCGACTGCTCGGCGCGACGGTCGTGACCGACGGCCGGACGTTCCAGCCAGTGGCGGGCTGTCCGGACATGTGACGATCCCGTGGCCGCCGTTTGGGCCACTGTGGCGTCCGAGCAGCCTTTTTCACGCGATGCCGGACGACCGCGGGAACTCGGTGCTCGCCCCGTGTCAAATTGGGGCGAGGGTCGGGATTTCCCGTATCCCGTCCGCTCCCGGTGTGCGAGATTGATGCTTATGTAATTGTTTTAACTGAATTTTTGTGATTCACCCCCGTTTTTCCGTCGTTCCGCCTCGCACGAAAAAACCTCCGGCTCCCCTTCTTGAATTTGTCAAAACCCGTCCATATAATTAGCACTCGCTGCACGAGAGTGCTAACAATTCTCTGCCGGGCGATTCGCCGGGCAGATTCCCCAAGCGTTCTTCAATCTCAGTCAAGAGAGGAGTGAATATGAACCTTCGTCCTTTGCACGATCGCGTGATCGTCAAGCGTCTGGATCAAGAAACCAAGACCGCCTCGGGCATCGTCATCCCCGAAGCCGCTGCTGAAAAGCCGGATCAAGGCGAGATCCTCGCGGTCGGCCCGGGCAAGCGTGACGACAAGGGCGCTCCGATCGCGCTCGACGTGAAGGTCGGCGATCGCGTCCTGTTCGGCAAGTACGCAGGCCAGACCGTCAAGGTCGACGGCCAGGAACTGCTGGTCATGCGCGAAGAAGACATCATGGCCGTGGTCAACGCGAAGTAAGCGTCCACTGACGGTACATATTCCCAAGAATTCAAGGAGTTAGAAGATGGCAGCTAAAGACGTCGTATTCGGCGATTCCGCCCGTTCGAAGATGGTCGAAGGCGTGAACATTCTCGCCAACGCAGTCAAGGTCACGCTGGGTCCGAAGGGCCGCAACGTGGTGCTCGAGCGCAGCTTCGGCGGCCCGACGGTCACCAAGGACGGTGTGTCGGTCGCGAAGGAAATCGAGCTGAAGGACAAGCTCCAGAACATGGGCGCGCAAATGGTCAAGGAAGTCGCTTCCAAGACCAGCGACAACGCAGGCGACGGCACGACGACGGCAACCGTCCTCGCGCAATCGATCGTTCGCGAAGGCATGAAGTACGTCGCATCGGGCATGAACCCGATGGACCTGAAGCGCGGCATCGACAAGGCAGTCGCAGCGGCTGTCGAAGAGCTGAAGAAGATCAGCAAGCCGTGCACGACGAACAAGGAAATCGCACAGGTCGGCTCGATCTCGGCGAACAGCGACTCGTCGATCGGCGATCGCATTGCTGAAGCGATGGACAAGGTCGGTAAGGAAGGCGTGATCACCGTCGAAGACGGCAAGTCGCTGGCCGACGAACTCGACGTCGTCGAAGGCATGCAATTCGATCGCGGCTACCTGTCGCCGTACTTCATCAACAACCCGGACAAGCAAGTCGCCGTCCTCGAAAACCCGTTCGTGCTGCTGCACGACAAGAAGGTGTCGAACATCCGCGATCTGCTGCCGGTGCTCGAACAAGTCGCGAAGGCAGGCCGTCCGCTGCTGATCATCGCCGAAGACGTCGAAGGCGAAGCGCTCGCAACGCTGGTCGTCAACAACATCCGCGGCATCCTGAAGACCGTTGCGGTCAAGGCGCCGGGCTTCGGCGATCGTCGCAAGGCGATGCTGGAAGACATCGCGATCCTGACCGGCGGTCAAGTCGTCGCGGAAGAAACCGGCCTGACGCTCGAGAAGGCAACGCTGGCTGAACTGGGCCAGGCGAAGCGCATCGAAGTGGGCAAGGAAAACACGACGATCATCGACGGCGCAGGCGAAGCCGTGAACATCGAAGCGCGCGTCAAGCAGATCCGCACGCAAATCGAAGAAGCGACGTCGGACTACGACCGTGAAAAGCTGCAAGAGCGCGTGGCCAAGCTGGCCGGCGGCGTGGCAGTGATCAAGGTCGGCGCTGCGACCGAAGTCGAAATGAAGGAAAAGAAGGCACGCGTCGAAGACGCGCTGCACGCAACCCGCGCTGCCGTTGAAGAAGGCATCGTCCCGGGCGGCGGCGTTGCGCTGATCCGTGCACGTACCGCGATCGCAGGCGTGACCGGCGCGAACGCCGATCAGAACGCAGGCATCAAGATCGTGCTGCGCGCAATGGAAGAGCCGCTGCGCCAGATCGTCACGAACGGCGGCGAAGAAGCGAGCGTCGTGGTCGCAGCAGTTGCAGCAGGCAAGGGCAACTACGGCTACAACGCAGCGACGGGCGAGTACGTCGACATGGTCGAAGCCGGTGTCGTCGACCCGACCAAGGTCACGCGTACCGCACTGCAGAACGCAGCTTCGGTCGCAGGCCTGCTGCTGACGACGGACGCAGCTGTCGCAGAACTGCCGAAGGAAGATGCACCGATGCCGGGCGGCATGCCGGGCGGCATGGGCGGCATGGGCATGGACATGTAATCGACTTCGGTCGATGGTGTCCGGAACGCGCAGCGATGCGCGTTCCAGCCAAAAGAAAAGACCCGCAGCGATGCGGGTCTTTTTTTATGCGCACGCGAAAGGGGCTGACATGCGGCTCCTAAGCGAGAGCAGGCGCGCAACGGCGGCGCAGGGCCGCCGCGCGGACGTCAATGCCGGGCGATTCGCGGCGAGGTTTTGCTGCTGTCCGTCACCGGACGCCCGCCTTCCTCATCGTTGCTGCGCGCCCAGAAGAACCGGTCGGGCAGGTACGCGCCCATGCCGGGCCGGAACGCGTCGCGGACGGCCTGGTACAGGTATTCCTGCGCCTCGCGCACCGCTTCGGGCGGCTCCTGGCCGTTCGCGAGCAGTGCCGCGATCGCCGCGCCGAGCGTGTCGGTGATGCCCATCAGCCGGTGCGGCGAGCGATCCCACATGTCTTCGCGAAGCTGGCCTTCCTCGCCGTACAGCGTGTTGACGAGCCGGTGCGAACCCGTCTCCGACGACAGGATGTACTCGCAGCCCTGCGACAGCAGGTGCGATACGGCCGCGTCGAGATTCGGCGCCTCGGCATCGCCGTCCGGCTGCGCGAGCGCGATCAGCGTCGCGTGGTCGGCGACCAGCAGTGTCGTCTGCGGTGCGAGCAGGTCGGCGATCGATTCGCGCAGGTCGTCGGCGGCGAGCACGTGCTCGTCGTCGAGCGTGAAGTCCGGTGCGAGCACGAGCGGCACGCCGTCGTAGTCGGCGACCACTTCCGCGATCGCGCTCACGACTTCCGCGCGCGTCGCGGCGCCGATCTTGAACGCGGCAACCGGCATGTCCTCGAGCAGCATGCGCGCCTGGGCGGCGACGACATCGGGATCGAGGCCGGTCACTTCGTCGCAGGCGGCGGAGTCGCGCACGGTGTAGCCCGTCAGGACGGACACGCCGTGACAGCCCATGCTCGCCAGGGTCATCAGATCGGCTTGGAGGCCGGAGCCGCCGGTGGGATCGGACAGGCCGAAGGTGAGGACGATCGGAGGGGCGTTGCTGGACATGTAGAAATGGGGCAAGAAAAAAACGGGGAAGCGACAGAACTGCGGACGGCGAGGCGAAGTGGGCATTTCGGCCCCGTGTTGCCCGGCAGGCCGCACTTTTCAGTCATTATGCGGCGGAATCCGGCCCGCACGACGGAATTTTTAGCGCAGCGCAACGTAGTCGCCGTACTCCAGCGCGATTGCTAGGCAGTCCGGCCCCGACACGGTACCATCATGGCTCCCGAATTTACCGACTTTTCCCGACGCGGCTTAAGATGGAACACAAGAGCTGGATGTGCCTGATTTGTGGCTGGATTTATGACGAAGAAGCCGGGCTGCCCGAAGAGGGCATCGCCCCGGGCACGCGCTGGGAAGACGTCCCGATCAACTGGACGTGCCCCGAATGCGGCGCTCGCAAGGAAGACTTCGAGATGGTCCAGATCTGACCGGACCCTTGGCCCACGGACACACCGCTTCGGCCTCGCGGTTGCCCGGCGCTCTTGCGCCGCGGCCGGCGCGAGCGACTTGACGATGACAGGCGCGCGTGTCCATGACGTCCGATCCGGCCAACGTTTCTCACCCTGACGCACTGCCCAACCCGCGTGGCGGGGCCGTGCGCGCCGCCGACGCGTGGCTCGCGGCAGCCGCCGACGCATTCGAGCACCGGGACGACGCGGCCGCGCCGCTGTCAGCCGCCGCCGCCGTGCTGGCGGAGGCCGGCTGGCTGCCGGCCGCCCGTTTCGCCGGGCAACTGTCGGCCGCCGTGCCGCTCGTCGCCGCCGAGCCGACTTCGGCCGGCTGGCAGGCCGCGCTGCGCGACTTCCGCGCGGCCGTCGGCCGCCACAACCTGCGCGAACTCGCCTGTTCGTCCGTTCTCTTCGATCATTTCCGTGCATTGCGTGCGCAAAGCGCCGCCGACCTGCGTGCGAGCACGCCGCTCGACGCGCTCGCGCTCGTCGGTCGCGCGGTGCCGCAGGCCACGCTGCGCGTACTGCCCGAGGAGATCGCGACCCGGGTACGCGCCCGCTACGAGCAGGCGCTGCTCGCCGTGCTGCGTGCGCAGCACGGCGCGCCCGACGCCGCGCTCGACGAACTCGATGCGATGCAGGCTGCGCTGGCCGACGATGGCCCGTACGATTTCTGGCGGCTCGCGGCAGCGTGCCAGCGTGCGCTGCGCGTAACCGGCGCGCCCGAACTGAAGCGCTTTCTCGCGCGGACGAACCTGCTGCTCGGCGAGCAGGCGCAGGGCCGGCGGCGCAGCGCGCCGCCCGAGCTCGTGCGCGAGACGGTCGCGCTGTTGTGGCGCGATTTCGCGCTGTTCGGCGCAGCCGCGGAAGACGTCGCGCTCGTCGACGTGCTGCACGACTATGGGTTGACCGTGGACTGGCATGTCGCCGGCACGCCCGCGTCCGAGGCGCTGTGGGAGGCCGACGCCGCGCGGGCCGAGCACGACGCGGTTGCCGTCGCGCCGACCCGTGCGCTCGGCGTCGTGACCGTCAACGCGCATGCGTATGAGGATTTCCTGCAGACGGCCGACGCGTCGATGGCCGATCTGGCCGTCGATCCGGCCGCGGCCGATGCGGGGGCTGCATGGCGCGCATCCGCGGCCGCCTACCGGGTCGGTACGGCCGCGTGCGCGCTCGGGCTCGGTCATGCGGCGCTGCTGGCCGACACGCTCGGGCTCGCGTGGCGCCGCGCAGCGCACGGCATGCCGCTCGCCGACGGCGGGCTCGATGCACACGCCCGCGCGTCCGACATGCTGCGCGCCGCGCTGCTGAAGATCGCCGCGGGGGTGGCGCCGCCGGACCTGACCGCGGCGTCCGGGGCGCTCGGCGCGGCGCTCGGCCGGACCTGACGCACAACGGGGCGCGACCGCAGCGGCAGCCCTTGTCGCGCGGGCCGGCAACACGCTGCCGACAGCGCCCGCGCGCGTGTTAGAGTGCCGTGTGATCCGCGCGCGTCGTTGCCAGCGTCGCGCGGCGTTGCTTGTTGATCGCGGCCCGGTCAGGTCGCGGCGTCTTTGCTAAAATTCAAACCATGTCAAAGCCTTCCGATCGCATCAATCTCACCAACCAGTTCCTGATCGCCATGCCGAACATGGCGGATCCGACGTTTTCGGGAACGGTGGTCTATCTTTGCGATCACAGCGAGCGCGGCGCGCTCGGCCTCGTCATCAATCGTCCCACCGACATCGACCTCGAATCGCTGTTCAACCGCATCGACCTGAAGCTCGACATCGAGCCGCTGCTGCACATCCCCGTGTACTTCGGCGGCCCGGTCCAGACCGAGCGCGGCTTCGTGCTGCACGAGCCGGTCGAGGGCGCGAACTACAACTCGTCCATGTCGGTCGAGGGCGGGCTCGAGATGACGACGTCGAAGGATGTGCTCGAGGCGGTCGCGACGGGCACCGGCCCGAAACGCTTCCTGCTGACGCTCGGCCATGCAGGCTGGGGCGCCGGTCAGCTCGAGGAAGAAATTTCCCGCAACGGCTGGCTGACCGTGGCCGCCGATCCCCGCATCGTGTTCGACACGCCGGCCGAGGAACGCTTCGAAGCCGCACTGGGCCTGCTCGGCGTCAGCTCGTCGATGCTGTCCGGCGAAGCAGGGCACGCATGAGTGGCGCGAGCGCGCGCGATGCGACGCTCCTGGCGTTCGACTACGGCGAAAAGCGAATCGGCGTCGCGATCGGCAATGCGCTGACGCGCTCGGCCCGTGCCCTCGTCGTGATTCCCAACCTGAACCGCGAGCACCGCTTCAAGGCGGTCGGCGAACTGCTGGCCGAATGGCGGCCCGACGCGCTCGTCGTCGGCCTGCCGATGCATCCGGACGGCACGCCGCACGAGATGACGCAGCAGGCGAAGCGCTTCGGCAACCAGCTGAACGGCCGCTTCGGGCTGCCCGTCACGTGGGTCGACGAACGCTATTCGTCGGTCGAGGCCGAGGCCGGGCTGCGCGAGCGCAACGTGCGCGGGCGCGCACGTGCCGAGATGCTCGACGCCGAGGCCGCGCGCGTGATCCTTCAACAGTATCTCGATCAATTGTCCGACCATGAGCACCATTGACGCCGACGCGCTCTACCGCGTCCTGCTCGACCAGATCCGCGACGCATACGGCACGGCCTTCGCCGAGCCGGGCGGCCCGCGGCTCGCAGGCATTTACAGCGGCGGCGCGTGGCTCGCCGAGCGCCTCGCGCGCGATCTCGGCGCGCCGGCGTTCGGCGTCGTGAACGTCGCGCTGCATCGCGACGACTACGCGAAGAAGGGGCTGCACAGCCAGGCCAGCCCGACGTCGCTGCCGTTCGACGTCGACGGCGCGCGCATCGTGCTCGTCGACGACGTGCTGTCCACCGGACGCACCGTGCGCGCCGCGCTCAACGAACTGTTCGACTACGGCCGTCCGGCCGCGGTCGAGCTCGCGGTGCTCGCCGATCGCGGCGGCCGCGAGCTGCCGGTCGCCGCGCGCTTCGCGGGCGGCACGCTCGACGTGCCGGCCGATGCGACGCTCGTGCTCGCGCGCGACGAAGCCGCGCAGCTGACGCTGCGCATCGAGGCGCACGGCGCCTGACCGAACCGCGAAACCGTATCCCGGGCCGCCGGTTCGTACCGCGGCCCGTTTGCATAGTTGGAATCACGCACACCATGACTACCGACACCACTGGCCGCACCGGCAATCCCGCTGCGACCGCGAGCCCCGAGCGGTTCCGCTACGGTTTCCTGAAGGGCAACCCGCAGCTCACGAAAAACGGCGAGCTGAAACACCTGCTGTCGATCGAGGGGCTGCCGCGCTCGATCGTCAACCACATTCTCGATACGGCCGAGCAGTTCGTCAGCGTGACGGACCGCGAGGTGAAGAAGGTGCCGCTCCTGCGCGGCAAGTCGGTGTTCAACCTGTTCTTCGAGAACTCGACGCGCACGCGCACGACCTTCGAGATCGCCGCGACGCGCCTGTCGGCCGACGTGCTGAACCTGAACATCAACGCGTCGTCGACGAGCAAGGGCGAGTCGCTGCTCGACACGATCAACAACCTGTCGGCGATGCATGCCGACCTGTTCGTCGTGCGCCATGCGTCGAGCGGCGCACCGTATCTGATCGCCGAGCACTGCGCGCCGCACGTGCACGTGATCAACGCCGGCGACGGCCGTCATGCGCACCCGACGCAGGGCCTGCTCGACATGTACACGATCCGTCACTACAAGCGCGACTTCACGAAGCTGCGCGTGGCGATCGTCGGCGACATCCTGCATTCGCGCGTCGCGCGCTCCGATATTCACGCGCTCACCACGCTCGGCGTGCCGGAAGTGCGCGCGATCGGCCCGCGCACGCTGCTGCCGGGCGGCCTCGAACAGATGGGCGTGAAGGTGTTCCACAACCTCGACGAAGGGCTGAAGGGCGTCGACGTGATCATCATGCTGCGCCTGCAGAACGAGCGGATGAGCGGCGCGCTGCTGCCGTCCGCGCAGGAATACTTCAAGACCTGGGGCCTGACGCCGGACCGCCTCGCGCTCGCCGCGCCCGACGCGATCGTGATGCACCCGGGCCCGATGAACCGCGGCGTCGAGATCGACTCGCAGGTCGCCGACGGTCCGCAGTCGGTGATCCTCAACCAGGTCACGTTCGGCATCGCCGTGCGGATGGCGGTGATGGGCATCGTTGCCGGCAACAGCGACTGAGCCCGTCTACGCGCATCCTTATCCAGGCATTCAACGCATTCAACGCATTCACAGACAGCGCATGAAGATTCATATCCAAGGCGGCACGCTGATCGACCCGGTCGCCGGCACCGAACGGCAGGCCGACGTATTCGTCGCGGACGGCAAGATCGCCGCGATCGCGGCGGCCGGTGCGGCGCCGGCCGGTTTCAACGCGGACAAGACGATCGACGCGTCCGGCCTGATCGTCGCCCCCGGTCTCGTCGACCTGTGCGCGCGGCTGCGCGAGCCCGGCTACGAGCACAAGGCGACGCTCGCGTCCGAGATGGCCGCGGCCGTCGCCGGCGGCGTTACGACCCTCGTGTGCCCGCCGGACACCGACCCCGTGCTCGACGAGCCGGGCCTCGTCGAGATGCTCAAGTTCCGCGCCCGCAACCTCCACCAGGCCAACGTCCATCCGCTCGGCGCGCTCACCGTCGGCCTCAAGGGCGAAGTGATCACCGAGATGGTCGCGCTGACCGAGTCGGGCTGCGTCGGTTTCACGCACGCGAACGTGCCGGTGCGCGACACGCAGGTGTTGCTGCGTGCGCTGCAGTACGCGAGCACCTACGGTTACACGACGTGGCTGCGTCCGCTCGACGCGTTCATCGGCCGTGGCGGTGTCGCGGCGAGCGGTGCGCTCGCGTCGCGGCTCGGGCTGTCCGGCGTGCCGGTCGCGGCCGAGACGATCGCGCTGCACACGATCTTCGAACTGATGCGCGTGACGGGCGCGCGCGTGCACCTCGCGCGGCTGTCGTCGGCGGCGGGCCTCGCGCTCGTGCGCGAGGCGAAGGCCGAGGGGCTGCCCGTGACCTGCGACGTCGGCGTGAATCACCTGCACCTGATCGACGTCGACATCGGCTATTTCGATTCGCAGTTCCGGCTCGATCCGCCGCTGCGCGGCGAGCGCGATCGCGAAGCGATCCGCGCGGCGCTCGCCGACGGCACGATCGATGCGATCTGCTCCGATCACACGCCGGTCGACGACGACGAGAAGCTGCTGCCGTTCGCCGAAGCGACGCCCGGTGCGACGGGGCTCGAACTGTTGCTGTCGCTGACGGTGAAGTGGGCCGACGAAACCAGGACGCCGCTCGCGCAGGCGCTGCGCCGCATCACCGCGGCGCCGGCCGACGTGCTGCAGCTGCCGGCCGGGCGTCTTGCCGAAGGCGGCGCGGCCGATCTGTGCGTGTTCGATCCGCGCGCGCACTGGCGTGTCGAGCCGCGCGCGCTGAAGAGCCAGGGTCACAATTCGCCGTTCCTCGGCTACGAACTGCCGGCTTGCGTGCGTGCGACGCTCGTGGCCGGGCAGGTCGCGTTCGAGCGCCACTGAACCACGCCAGATCTTCGCCATGATCGCACTTCGCAAGCTGCGTCTCGTCTTTCACCTGCTGCGCGGCATGGCGACCGTCGCGCTGCGCTTCTCGCACGTGAGCGCCCCGCGGCGCCTCGAGCTCACGCGCCGCTGGTCGCTCAAGCTGTTGCGGATCTGCGGGATGCGGCTCGTCGTCCACAACGACGGCGCGCGCCTCGACGCGGGCGCGCTCGTCGTCGGCAACCATGTGTCGTGGCTCGACATCTACACCGTCAATGCGTGGCGGCCGACGCCGTTCGTGTCGAAGGCCGAGGTGCGGCAGTGGCCGGTGGTCGGCTGGCTGGCCGAGAAGCTCGACACCGTGTTCCTGCAGCGCGAGAAGCGTACCGAGGCCATGCGTGTCATGCACGAGATGGCGGAGCGGCTGCGCAACGGCGGCGTGATGTGCGTGTTTCCGGAAGGCACGACGTCGGACGGGCAGGAGCTGCTGCCGTTTCACGCGAACCTGTTCCAGGCGGCGGTGTCGGCAGGCTGCGCGGTGCAGCCGATCTGCCTGATGTACGAGGATGCACAGGGGCGGCAGTCGGTCACGCCGGCCTATACGGGCGAACTGTCGCTCGGCAAGTCGCTCGACATGGTGTTGCGCGGCGGCCCGCTGGTCGCGCATCTGTACGTGTGCGAGCCCATTGCGCCGGGTGGCGACCGTCGCGCGACCTCTGCCGCCGCGCGTGACGCGATCGCCGCTGCACTCGAAGCGATGCAGGCGAAGGTCGGCAAGCCGTCGCCCGACGCGCTTGCGGAGCTCGAGAAGCATGCGTATCCGGTAACCGAAGTCGGTGCCGGGGCGACGGGCGATGCGGCGGCCGAAGAGCCGGTGGCGGGGCGCGAGGGGTAAGGCTTCATTGCGCCCCGGTGCGACGCGGGCAGGCTATTCGCCGCCCGGCGCACGGCATGCTTCGCACTGCACCTGCGTGACCGTGCGTTGCGCCGGGTCGGCCGTCAGTCGTACGGCCGACAACCGATTTCCCCACACGCATCCGGAATCGAGCGCGACGATATTGTCGCGCAGCATCAGGCCGAGCGCGGCCCAGTGCCCGAATACGACGGTCACGTTTTCGGTGCGGCGCTCCGGTGCGTCGAACCATGGCAGATAGCCGGGCGGCGCGCTGTCGGGGCCGCCGTTCGCCTTGAACTCCATCGTGCCGTCGGACGTGCAGAAGCGCAGGCGCGTGAACGCGTTGAATGCGACGCGCATCCGGTCGCGTTTTTTTAGGTTCGGACTCCATTGGTTCGGCTCGTTGCCGTACAGGCCTTGCAGTGTGTCGCGCCAATCAGGGGCGCGCAGCGCGCGTTGCAGCTCGTCCGCGAGTTCCAGTGCGAGCGTGGTGTCCCATTGCGGCAACACGCCTGCGTGGACGAGCAGCATCCCGTGCTCGAAGTGCGCGAACGGGCGGTGACGTACCCAGTCGAGCAGTGCATCGGCGTCGGGGGCGTCGACAATCTCGCCAATCGTGTCGCCCGGACGTTCCGTGCGGATGCCGGCCGAGACGGCGAGCAGGTGGAGGTCGTGGTTGCCGAGGACTACGGTCGCGCGCGGGCCGAGGTCGACCATCGCACGCAGCGCGGCGAGAGAGTCAGGGCCGCGGTTGACGATGTCGCCGGCGATCCAGAGTGGGGTGTCGGCGGGGGCTGAAAGCTTTTCGAACAGCGACTGGAAAGCTGAATGACAGCCTTGGATGTCGCCGATGGCGATGGGGATGGGCGGCATGAGTGGTGGTCGTTGTGCAAGTCCTGATGCTGAATGGGAAAAGCATGATTGCGACAGCGTGCTCAGGCACAATATTGTGCCAGCTTAACATATTGATTTAAAACATAATTTTATCCGTGTTGCCGAATGCGTCTCCGTGTTTCAAGTTGTTAGCAACATGGCTTTTGCAGCGGCTTGCTTCCTATAATTACCGCTTCCTCGACAAAATTAGCATTTCATGACTTTGACGGTCTCGGTGAGAAGTTAGAATGCCCGCCTTGAGCGACGCGCACCTTGGCGTTGTCGCTGTTCGAAATGGGGGCGGCTCGTGCTCGGGGTCTGCCGCGGACGACTAAAGGGAGCCTCATGATCCTGGTGACGGGTGGCGCGGGTTTTATCGGCGCAAATTTTGTACTCGACTGGCTGCGTCATTCCGACGAGGCTGTGCTCAATGTCGATAAGCTGACCTACGCTGGCAACCTTCGCACGCTGCAATCGCTGGACGGGAGCCCGAAACACGTGTTCGTACGCGCCGACATTTGCGATCGCGCCGCGCTCGATGCGCTGTTCGCCGAATACCAGCCTCGCGCGGTCCTGCATTTCGCCGCTGAAAGCCACGTCGATCGCTCGATTCACGGGCCGGCGGATTTTGTTCAGACCAATGTGGTGGGCACGTTTACGCTGCTCGAAGCCGCACGGACATACTGGAGCAGCCTGAGCGAAGCAGACAAATCGGCCTTCCGTTTTCTGCACGTATCGACGGACGAAGTGTTCGGCTCGCTGTCGGCCACCGATTCGCAGTTCTCGGAAACCACACCGTACGCGCCCAACAGTCCGTATTCGGCAACGAAGGCCGGCTCCGATCATCTCGTGCGCGCCTATCATCATACGTACGGCCTGCCCACGCTTACCACGAACTGCTCGAACAACTACGGTCCGTACCAGTTTCCCGAGAAGCTCATTCCGCTGATGATTGCGAATGCGCTCGCCGGTAAGCCGCTGCCCGTCTATGGTGACGGGCAGAACGTGCGCGACTGGTTGTACGTCGGCGACCACTGCAGCGCGATTCGAGAAGTGCTCGCGCGCGCCGTGCCCGGCGAGACTTACAACGTCGGCGGCTGGAACGAGAAGAAGAACCTCGAAGTCGTGCATACGCTGTGCGATTTGCTCGACAAGGCCCGCCCGAAGGCGGCGGGTTCGTACCGCGACCAGATCACCTATGTAACGGATCGGCCCGGCCATGATCGTCGTTATGCGATCGATGCGCGCAAGCTCGAGCGCGAACTCGGCTGGAAGCCCGTGGAGACGTTCGAGACCGGTCTGGCGAAGACGGTCGCGTGGTATCTCGACAACCAGGTGTGGGTCAACGAGGTGGCCTCGGGTGAATACCGCAAGTGGGTGGAAACCAACTACGCAGAGCGCGCTTGAGGAGTTCATCGATGGCACGTAAGGGCATCATTCTCGCCGGCGGTTCCGGCACGCGTCTGTATCCGATCACGCACGTCGTATCGAAGCAGCTTTTGCCGGTGTACGACAAGCCGATGATCTACTATCCGCTGTCGACGCTGATGATCTCGGGCATCCGAGATGTGCTGATCATCTCGACGCCGCAGGACACGCCGCGCTTCGAAGCGATGCTCGGCGACGGCAGCCAGTGGGGGATGAACATCCAGTACGCGGTGCAGCCGTCTCCCGACGGTCTCGCGCAGGCCTTCATCATCGGCAAGGAGTTCGTCGGCAACGATCCGTCGGCGCTGATCCTCGGTGACAACATCTTCTATGGCCACGACCTGGCGAAGCAGCTCGAGCGTGCTCACGTGCAGGAAACCGGCGCAACGGTGTTTGCGTATCACGTGAACGATCCCGAGCGTTACGGCGTCGTCGAATTCGACAAGGAGTTTCGCGCGCTGTCGATCGAGGAGAAGCCGGCCATACCGCGCTCGAACTATGCAGTGACCGGCCTGTACTTCTACGACAACCGGGTGTGCGACATCGCCGCCGATATCAAGCCGTCCGCGCGTGGCGAGCTTGAGATCACCGACGTGAATTCGCGTTATCTCGCCGACGGGAAGCTCGACGTCGAGATCATGGGGCGCGGCTATGCATGGCTCGATACCGGTACGCACGATTCGCTGATCGATGCGGCGACGTTCATCGCAACGTTGCAGAAGCGGCAGGGGCTCGTCGTCGCCTGCCCCGAGGAGATCGCCTATCGTAGGCGGTGGATCGACGCGGATCAATTGCGCAAGCTTGCCGTGCCGCTGGCAAAGAACAGCTACGGGCGCTATCTCGAACACATTCTTTCGGATCAGGTCGCATGGCAATCCAAGTAACCGCGACGGCGCTGCCGGAAGTCAAGATCATCGAGCCGAAGGTATTCGGCGACGCGCGTGGGTATTTCTACGAGAGCTTCAATGCCCGCGAGTTTGCGGAGCAGGTCGCCCCGGGTGTCGAGTTCGTGCAGGACAATCACTCGCGATCGGAGAAGGGGGTGCTGCGCGGCCTTCACTATCAAATCCAGCATGCGCAGGGAAAGCTGGTTCGCGTCATCCAAGGTGAGGTGTTTGACGTCGCGGTCGATATTCGCAGGAGTTCACCCACCTTTGGCAAATGGGTGGGGGTACACCTGTCCGCGGGCAATCACAGGCAGCTCTGGGTGCCGGCAGGCTTCGCACATGGATTTCTGACACTTTCGGCCTCTTGCGAGTTTCTGTACAAGACGACTGATTTTTGGTACCCGGAGTGCGAGCGCTGCCTGCAATGGAATGATCCCGACATAGGGATCACATGGCCTCTCGACGCTCCACCTGTTCTTGCCGTCAAGGATGCGGCGGGTGTGCGTTTGGTGGATGCAGAGGTGTATGCATGAGGATCTTGCTGGTCGGAAAGCGTGGGCAACTGGGCTGGGAGCTGCAACGATCGCTGATACCGTTGGGTGAGGTGATCGCAGTTGACCGGCAGGCCCTTGATTTGAGTTCTCCATCGACGATAGGGCCAGCGATCGCGGCGATTCGTCCTGACGTGATCGTCAATGCGGCGGCGTACACGGCGGTCGACGAAGCGGAAACTCATCATGAGTTCGCGGCGGTGGTCAATGCAACCGCAGTGGGTGAGCTGGCCATTGCAGCAAGGAAGCTAAACGCATTGTTGCTGCACTATTCGACGGACTATGTCTTTGACGGTCTGGCGGAGGTGCCCTATCGAGAGGACATCCGGCCAGACCCGCAAACGACCTATGGGCGAAGCAAGCTTGCAGGTGAGCAGGCAATCGCCGATTCCGGCGCTGACTGGCTTGTGTTCAGGACCTCCTGGGTTTACGGCCCGGGTGGGCACAATTTTCTACGAGCGATCACGAAAGCGGCGCGCGAGCAAGAAGTGTTGCGTGTCGTTGCCGACCAGTACGGCACGCCTACAGCGGTACGCGTTCTTGCCGACCTGAGTGTGCAGGCGCTGCGAACTGTCATTCAGTTGCGCCGTACCCGTGACCTGTCAAAGCTCGGGCTGTACCATCTCACGTTGCGAGGCGAAACGACATGGCACGGATTCGCACAAGCGATCGTCAGTGGGATGAGGGCGCGGGGCGTTCACGGCGTGCGCGCAACCCGTGTCGACGAGATAACCTCGTCAGATCTGACGAGAGCCGCACGACGCCCGACGTATTCGGTTCTCGACTGCAGTCGGTTTGATGCTGCATTCGAACTCGCTCGACCCTCCTGGGATCAGGCGCTTGGGCTCGTGCTGGATGACATGTTTCGCGGCAGTGCAGCGAACTGATCGAGTCTGGCACTGAAAAATCCTCTTTCACCCGTTGCAATTCGTAGCACTCCCTACGGGGCGCGCGTGGCAATAGTGTGTCTAGAATCCGAGGGAGCAATATTCAGGGGCGACGTCATACGTTAAAATTTGTTCACAGTAGTCTCCGATAGCGCCCCATTTTTAAGGGCGGCAGGATTGTTCCGCTTCGATCAGCAAGCGCTGGTTCGGGCATAGCCGCAGGGGCGGCGCAGGACGATCGATAATCTTTCAGTAAAGTCTGTGCAGCGAGGAATTTGTGAGTTTGATCCCTATCATCCTGTGTGGTGGTGCCGGTTCGCGGTTATGGCCGGTGTCGCGAGAAATGCATCCCAAGCCCTTCATTCGCCTTTCCGACGGGCAGAGTCTCCTTCAGAAGGCTTTCCTTCGCGCGACTGGCTTGCCGGGTGTCGAGCAGGTCCTCACGGTGACGAACCGGGATCTGTTCTTCAAGGCGGAAGACGAGTTTCGGGAGGTCAATACAGGCAACGTCGCAACGTCGTTCATCTGTGAACCGTTCGGCCGCAATACGGCGGCTGCGATTGCTGCGGCAGCCTCGCACGTTGCGCAGGTATCCGGTCCTGAAACAACGATGCTTGTCTTGGCTGCGGACCACTTGGTCTCCGATCAGGACGCGTTCGCAAAGGCCGTCGATGAGGCCGTCAAGTTGGCCGAGCAGGGCAAGATAGTCACGTTTGGTATCCGTCCCGAAACGCCCGAAACTGGGTATGGCTACATCGAAGCCGACGGTAATAAAGTGTTGCGGTTTGTCGAGAAGCCGGCACTTGCAAAGGCGCGAGAATACGTCGAATCTGGACGATTCCTCTGGAACTCGGGGCTCTTCTGCTTTACGGCCGGCGCCATGCTGCGCGAACTGGAAGCGCACTGTCCGGACATCCTGCGAGCCACTCAGGCGTGCATGGAGGCGTCCCGAATTTCGGAAGGAAGCGGTTGGACGCAGGTTCAACTGGAACCCAAGCGCTTTGGTGCCGTACGCGATGACTCCATTGACTATGCGGTCATGGAAAAATCGACGAATGTTGCTGTCGTCCCGTGCACCATCGGATGGAGCGACATCGGATCCTGGACCGCCATTAGCGAGCTTTGCAAGCCGGACGGCAACGGTAATCGGGTTGAGGGCGAGGCGTTGCTGCACGATGTCGGAAATTGCTACCTGATGAGCAACGATCGAATTATCGGCGCGGTTGGCGTCGATAATCTCATCGTGATCGATACGCCAGACGCGCTGCTTGTCGTCAATCGCGATCGGGCGCAGGACGTTCGGCACATCTATTCGGAATTGAAGGCGCGCGGTCACGAAGCGCATAAATTGCATCGTACCGTTCATCGTCCGTGGGGGACGTATACGGTGCTGGAAGAGGGTGCCCGCTTCAAAATCAAGCGCATCGAGGTCAAGCCTGGTGCAAGTCTTAGCCTGCAGATGCATCACCATCGCAGCGAGCACTGGATTGTCGTAAGCGGAATGGCGAAAGTCGTGAATGGTGATCGGGAACTGTTCGTTTCGACAAACGAATCAACGTACATTCCGGCTGGCCACAAGCATCGACTCGAAAATCCTGGTGTTGTCGATCTTGTGATGATCGAGGTGCAGAGCGGGGAATATCTCGGCGAGGACGATATCGTCAGGTTTGAGGATGTCTATGGGCGTGCTTAACAGCACTGAAGCTGCGGCAATCGACCGCGGAGGCAGCGACCTTGGCTCTCACAGCGGACGCGACGACATTTTGGTTGGCGTGAAGTCGGCGCGCGTGTGGGGAACCTTGGGGTGGCATGACATTCGCCAGCGATATCGCCGGTCAGTGATAGGGCCGTTCTGGTTTACGCTCAGCACGGCGATCATGGTCATCGTGCTTGGCGCACTGTACTCGACCCTCCTGCACCAGGAGATCAAGGACTACCTACCGTATCTGGCGGTAGGGCTGGTTCTCTGGCAGTACTTGTCGACCGTCGCGAACGAAGGGTGTAACGCTTTCATTGGTTCCGCCTTCATGATCAAGCAGATACGGATTCCGCTTACGATTCATGCGTGTCGGATCGTATGGCGCAACTTCGTGATCATGCTTCACAGTTTCCCCGTCGTCGTGGTGTTGCTTATCGTGTTCGGACACTGGCCCACATGGGAATTTCTGTTGGTGCCGCTTGGATTGTTTCTGCTGCTGCTGCACGGAGTATGGATCAGTGTAACGCTCGGAATACTGTGTGCCCGTTTTCGCGATATTCCGCCGATCGTTACCAATTTGATTCAAGTGGTGTTTTTTTTCACTCCGGTGATGTGGTCGCCTGAAATTCTGAAGGACCGCGCTTGGGTGGCTGAATACAATCCGCTCTATCACTTGATGGAAATTGTGCGTGCACCGATTACCGGTCGACCGATGCATTGGGAGTCTTGGGTATGGTCGGTGGCAATGCTTGTCGCAGGGCTTGCATTCTCGCAATTCTTGATGCGACGCACCCGTAATCGGGTTCCATACTGGCTTTGATACCGTGAGCTCATCTATTGTTGCAGAGGGAATATTTGTCGAGTTCCCTATTTACGAAAATTCCCATCGCTCGCTGAAGAAGGCGGTACTGAACCTGACGACCGGTGGTCGTATCGGTCAGGATGCGGGAAAACATACGATTGTCCGTGCGCTCGATGACCTGAGTTTCGAGTTCGCCGACGGTGCGCGTGTCGGCCTTGTCGGGCATAACGGCTCCGGAAAGACTACGCTGTTGCGTACGCTTTCCGGGGTCTACGAGCCGGTCCGAGGCAAACTGAAGGTGCATGGTAAGGTTGCGTCGCTGCTGGACGTGTCCATGGGGCTGGATCCGGATGCCACTGGGTTCGAGAATATCTACCTGCGTGGCATTCTTGACGGCCTGTCGCCAAGCAGAATTCGCAGCAAGATCGACGAAATTGCTGATTTCAGCGATCTCGGAGAGTACTTGAACCTGCCGGTCCGGACTTATTCGAGCGGGATGATGCTGCGCCTAGCGTTCGCGATCTCGACGAGTGTTGAGGCGGACATTCTGATCATGGACGAGTGGCTCAGCGTCGGCGACGCGGAGTTCAGTGCTAAGGCAGCGCGCCGTCTTGAAACCTTGGTGGGGAATGCATCCATTGTCGTGATCGCGTCCCATGATCCGACGTTGGTCGCGCGCGTGTGTACCCGAAGAATCAGCCTTGAGCACGGGAAGATCGTGGCGGACGAGCCGATCACCCCCGCGGTGCAAGCACCGCCCACCACATTGTCGCTTTCCTGAAAGCGCTCCTACGCTGCAGGCGATCGAATATCAAACGGCGGCTCACCCGGTGAGCCGGGAAAGGCATCAAACATGCGTTCAGACCATCCTTTGATTCGCTATGGCGGATCGTTGTTTAGGCACCAGCCTTTCCGCTTTCTGAAAGGCGCTGCGGGAGCGTACATCGCATACCCGATCGCGGAGAGTCGCGAAAAGCGCAACGTCCGTCCCAAGGTCGCGGAATTGCACCGCCACTATGCGCTACCGGTCGAGCAACGCAGGCGGATTGTGCTGGCCCGCTTGGTGCAAATCCTGCAGTTCGCCGGCGAGCACGTGCCTTACTACCGAGATCTATTCCGCGAAAGGAATTTCGATCCGCTGAAAGCCGGACTGGATCCGCGCTATCTCGAGTCTTTACCGTATCTGACCAAAGACATCATACGGGAGCAGGGGGTACGCCTGCTTTCAAAGCCACTGGAAGCGGTGCGGCATCATGCGTGCAAGACGGGGGGGTCTACCGGACTCTCTTGTACGATTTACTACGATCAGGAGGCTGCCGATTATTCGTCGGCCGTGACGTTCTACGCGCGTCAACGGATCGGTAAGCGCGGTTACCAGCCGGAGTTGCATTTTGCCTGCCGCTTTCCTGACGAGGTTACTCCGAATTGGCCATCCCGCGAAGACTTCAAATGCTTCGCGATGAATCGAAGCAACATCTTTTTTGACAGCATCGACGACAAGGGCCTCGAAGAGATCTGGCAAACGCTCAAGGCACGGCGACCGTTTCTCGCGCACGGGCATCCATCGACCATGTATGCGCTCGCATGTTACGTCGAAAGAAAATACGGGAGCGGCAAGGCATTCGAAATTTTCGAGTCGAGCGGCGAATTGCTTGAGCCCCAGGCGCGCTTGATCATCGAGCGTGCGCTGCAGTGTCGCGTGATCAATCGCTACGGCCTCGCCGAACTTGGAGTGATGGCGTACGAACTCGACGGCCATGACGCAGGATTTCAGATTCTCGAATCCGAAGGGTGGCCCGAAAGTCGCCATCTCGATGCGGACGAAGACGGCGCCAGCGAGCTGGTATTCACGGGATTCCGCAATCACCTCATGCCGTTGATTCGCTACGCAACGGGTGACCTCGCTCGTGTCGCGGAGCGCAATGGCGCAATGTATCTGAGCGACGTGGTTGGCCGGATTCACGACGTCGTACCGATCAACGGTGTGGCTCACGCGACGCATCACATTCAGGACATGCTCGATCATCGGGTGGGCGGCATTCAGGAATTTCAGATCGATCTACGTACCGTGCCGCCTACACTACGCATCGTGCTTGAGCCGTGGGCGACCGAAGAGGACACGACACGTAAGCTGCGCGGCTATTGGGGTGACGCATTCGCAATCGAGTTTGTCGGTCATGATGCGCTGGTGCGGGTAGGGAGCCGTGCCAAATTCCGCCATGTGGTGACCGCATGATCGGCGTTATCTATTCAGCTGCATCGGCGGTTGCGGGGCAATTGGTGCTGGCGTCTCTCCGTCGTTCCGTCGGGTTGGGGCAAGCGCGCGCACTTAGTTTTAGCGCGCTGAGCACCTGCTCCGCATCGGTGCTGGTTGCTGTCGATGTGCCAGATGAGTTTGGCAACGCGTTGATTAGCTGGCTTGGGACGTCTGGGCGCAAATTGATAGTGTTTGGGCGAATGCCGCATGCGCTTGCAATTCGCTTAAATTGTCGGCAGATCGAGCATGTGGAAGGCTTTGCCGATGCAGCACGTAGTGCGCCGGCGGCAAGCCGTTGCACTAGTCAGAGTAGCGCAACAGTGCGTTATACGAGGTTCACCGCTTCTGTCGGCGGGCGGGAGTGGGTGCGGCCATTCGAGCGTTTCGATTTCGCTGATGAATGGAACAACCTGGGTTTTGGTGCGATTCGATCGGATGATTCAATCTGGTCGGTCGGTGCTCCGCTGGATGTCCCGGAGTCCGCTCGAGTCGCGTCCGTGTATATAGAGCAAGACCGCCAGTTTGCTTATGCGGCCTTGTGGGACGACGAAGCGACGAGCGTGCTGTGGTTCAATCGGCCAGTCGGGCCTTGTGATTCGTTCGAATGGCGCGTCGTCGAGAACTTCCTGTCGGGTTACAGGGCAGATGAATTGCACTGTCAACCTGTGTTGAGCGAAGTCCCGTGGGGCTATGACGCCGTGATTACCTCGCGCCTTGATTGCGACGAGGACGTCGAATCTGCCCGCCCGCTTTGGGACGCATATCGCCGACTTGGGGTGCCGTTTTCGCTGGCGGTGCATACCGCCAACCTCGGGAACACGACGCATCACGTGATCCTGAAGGAGTTGGCCGCCGATCCGAGCGCGGCGATACTTTCCCACACTGCGACGCACGCGCCAAACTGGGGAGGGAGCTACGCGGCCGCGCTTGCGGAAGGTCGTGAATCCGCGCACCTGCTCGAGTCGGTCATTGCTCGACCGGTGCGATACGCGGTATCCCCTTTTCACCAAACGCCGCACTATGCGCTCGAGGGGTTGGCCGATGCGGGTTATGCCGGATGTATCGGCGGAATCATCCGAAACGATCCGGAGTTCCTGTTGGCTCGCGGCGGCATCCTGGCTGGGATGCCGGAGGGGTTCGTAGGACATAGCCAGCAATGTATGCTTCACGGCGATTGCATGCTGGCGGAGGGCGATCCGCTCGCCGTGTTCAAGGCCGCATTCGACCTCGCCTATGAGACGAAGACGCTGTTCGGCTATCTTGATCATCCGTTTTCCGAGCGATATCAATACGGCTGGCGGACCGAGGACGAACGGATTTCGGCTCACGAGGAGTTCGTTCACTACATGCGCGCTCGTGCCAAACGACCGCTCTTCATCAACGAAGAAGTCGCAATGGATTTCCTGCTTGCAAAGTCGATGTATGACCTGAATGAGGTCGGCGATGCTTACGTCGTGACGCCGATGCGTGGCGTTACATCGCCATTTCCGCTTGCGGTCGAATATCGTGGTGAACTTCTTGAGGTCAATGATAGCGGGCGGTTGCAATGAGAGTCATGGTCATAATGGGCACCCGGCCCGAAGTGATCAAGTTGGCGCCCGTCGTTGCGGCATTGCGTGGTAACGTCGACTTGATAGCGTGCACGAGCGGCCAGCACCGGGAGATGCTCGCTCAGGCGCTTGCCTATTTCGGCATCGAACCGGACATCGGCGTCGATACGATGAGCCCTGGGCAGTCGTTGAACGTCTTGTCGGCGCGCATCCTGACCGAGATGGATGGTGTTCTCGCGCGAGAGAAACCGGACTGGGTGCTCGTACAAGGGGATACGACGACTGCAATGTGCGCCGGCCTCGCTGCATTTCATCGCGGTATCGCGGTCGGTCACGTCGAGGCGGGACTTCGAACTGGCGATCTCTCCAGCCCATTTCCCGAAGAAGCCAATCGCAGCCTGCTGGGACGGATTGCAACTCGCCACTTTGCGCCGACCGAATCCGCCCGCCAGAACCTGCTGCGCGAGGGGATCGACGACGCGTCCATTGTTGTGACCGGTAATACGGTCGTGGATGCGATTGCGCTGGCGAAACATGAATGGCTCGATGCGCCTGCGTCCCTCCGTTTGCCCGAGTCGTGCAACGTGACACGGCCATTCGTTCTGGTGACTTGTCACCGTCGCGAGAACTTCGGCGAAACCCTGTTGGGTATCTGCCAGGTTCTGCGGCGCTTGTGCGAGCGTTACACGCAGTACCAATGGATTTTCCCGGTCCACCTTAATCCTTCGATTCGGGAGCCCGTCATGCGCGAACTGACGGGGGTGCGGAATCTCGCATTGATTGAGCCCGTCGATTATCCGTCCAGCCTTTATCTGATCAGCCGCAGCGCGCTTGTCATCAGCGATTCCGGGGGTATTCAGGAAGAGGCGCCGAGCTTCGGTGTTCCGGTGGTCGTCATGCGCAATCACACCGAACGAGAGGAAGGCGTCAAAGCAGGATTCGCCACGTTGGCCGGACAGGCTGCCGATCGGATCGAGGCGGCAGCGTCGTCGTGGCTCGATGACGCGGAACGACGCGGGGCGCTGCGCGATCGCCCGAACCCATATGGAGACGGTCGGGCGTCGCAGCGTATCGTTGCGAACCTGCTTGACCAGCCACAGGAGGTGTTTGGTGGCTGAAGTGAAAGGGCGGCCTGGCTCGCGTGGCGATTGTGTGCTCTTTTCGACAGCTGACTGGGACGAGCCATACTGGACGAACAAGCAACATACTGCGCGGGTACTCGCGAAGAGCGGCTGGCGCGTACTGTATGTTGAGAGCGTAGGCTTGCGCTCGCCAAAGCTCACAAGCGGCAAGGATTGGGGGCGTATCTGGCGCCGTTTGTGGCAAGGTGTGCGGTCCAATTTCGTTGCACCGCCGCAGCGGGAGTCCAATGTCTGGGTGCTGTCGCCGCTGATGATTCCGGCAAAGCACCATTGGCCGCTGGTGCGTCGCTTCAACCAGACGTTGCTGCGGTGGAGCATCACTCGGTTTGCGCGCCGGCGTTCGTTTCAGCAGCCGATTATTTGGACTTACCACCCATTCATGCTTGATGCCGTGCGAAATCTGGAGAGTGGCGCACTTGTCTATCACTGTGTAGACGATCTCGCTGCTATTCCGGGCGTCGATGTCCCTGCCTTCCGAAGCGCCCAGCAGGACTTGCTCAAGCAGTGCGATTCGGTATTCACAACGGCTGCCGCGTTGCGAGACCAGTGCTTGCCATTTAATCCGAATACGCACTTTTTCTCCAACGTAGTCGACGCCGACCATTTCGGGAGGGCATTGGAGCCCGGGCCATTGCCACGCGACGTGGCCGATATTTCGGGCGTGCGACTCGTGTACCACGGTGTCTTGTCCGATTTCAAGGTCGATTTCCCGCTTGTTCTGGCCGCCGCGCGTGCGAGGCCGGATTGGCAATGGATCTTCATCGGAGAGGAGCGGGAAGGGCAGCGCAGCGAGCTGATCACACAGCTGAAGCGATTGCCGAACGTGCATTTCCTGGGGTATCGGCGCTATGAAGAGTTGCCTGACTATCTGCGAGGCATGGACGTCGGGTTGCTGCCGACCCTGCTGAACGACTACACGCGTTCGATGTTCCCGATGAAGTTTTTTGAGTATTTGGCAGCAGGGGTGCCGGTTGTTTCGACCCCGCTGGATTTTACCCGCGAGCGGCTGGATGGTCTGGATGTCGGCGACACGCCCGAGCGCTTCGTGGAGGCGATCGAACGGCAGCTGCAACGCGGTAGACTGACGCCGGCAGAGGCGCAGGCCGGCGTGGGTGACAATACTTGGGAAGCCCGAACCGTTAAAATGCTGAATCACGTGTGGCGGCAGGCCGGCCGGGAAAGGCCGCAGCCGCTTGCTTCCGAACATTAAACTGGAGTGTTGAATGAGCGATTCGCGTGTCTTGATCACGACCTATCCTGCTGCATTTCTGCATCGCGGCGGTGGGGAGCTTGAGCTGGTGGATCTGCTGGCGAATCTGCGGCAACTTGGCGTTCGCGCGGATCTTTACGGGCCGGGCTGCCAGCCGCTCAACCGGTACGACGTCGTCCTGCATTACTCGGTTGTGCCAACGGGTATGGAGTTCGTCCGTGAAGTGAAGGCCGCTGGCAAGAAGCTGGTCCTGTTGCCCGCAGTGTGGTGGTCGAAAGCACCGGCGCAGGGCGAGAAGGACTCGGTCGCGGCGTTCCTCGACCTCGCCGACGTGGTTGTATTCAAGTCGAAATCTGAGTACGCGAACATCGCGCAGCACGTTTCGCTAGACGAAGCGAAAGTGGTGTATTGCCGGTGGGGTGTCGATTCGTGTTTCGAGGAACTGGTCGACGGGGGCCTGTTCAAGGAAACCTACAAGCTTGACGAATACCTGTTGTCGGTTGGAATCATTGAGGAACGCAAGAATCAATTGGCGGCGATCCACGCGCTGCGTGACTCGAAGATTCCCCTTGTGTTCGTCGGGGACTATCGTGACCGTGCTTATTACGAAGCTTGCGTGAAGGCGGCTCCATCGCACTTCAAATTTTTGCCGTATATACAGCCAAAGTCGGAAATTTTGCGATCGGCCTTGCAAGGCTGTAAGGCGTTCGTTGAGGTCTCGCTCGAGCCGGCCGGTTTCTCTGCGTTTGAGGCTGCGCTGGCTCGCGTGCCGATGGTTCTCTCAGAGGGGGCGTGGGCACAGGAGCATTTTGGTGAATTGGTGCATCAG
Organism: Burkholderia diffusa; assembly: GCF_902499115.1. GTDB lineage: Bacteria > Pseudomonadota > Gammaproteobacteria > Burkholderiales > Burkholderiaceae > Burkholderia > Burkholderia diffusa. Next base: position 116,153 of record NZ_CABVPN010000015.1, on the reverse strand, counting down.
GTCGATCCAATGTCGCCGGCTTCGATTCAGGCGGGAGTCAAAGCCGCTCTCGAGACACCGGTCTCGCCGCAACTGCAGCGCAACGTCCACAACCAGTACCTGATGCCGCAATGTCTTGAGCCTCTGGTTCGCATGCTGCGCGTGCGAGTCTGACCCAATTCGATACTCATTGCGACACGTTGAGTGGTCCTTTGGAAATATATGAGCGAACATACAGTACCGCGAACCTTCAACTTCCATGCTGATCGCAAGCTGGAAAGCGAAGTCATCGTGAAGAAAGATGCCCTCCGCCATCTGGATACGATGGGGATTTTCGACCATATCCGAAAGGAGTCGAAACACCTGTTGGTAACCGACAAAAATGTGGAGAAACTTTACCTGCGTCGCGTGCTGGAATGTATCGAGCGTTCGGGCCGTTCGGTCCGCACGTTGGTCGTTCCGTCAAGCGAAGGCTCGAAGAGCTTCAAGTGGTACTCGCAGCTGGTCGAGAAGGCACTCGATTACGGTTTCGACAAATATTCGGTGATCTTCAGTCTCGGCGGCGGGGTGGTGAACAACCTCGCGGGTTTCTTGGCTTCGACGCTTTACCGTGGTATCGGTCTCGTGCATTTTCCGACCAGTCTGCTGTCGCAGGTAGACGCGGCTATCGATTTTAAGCAGGCGATCAATTACGATCATGGCAAGAATCTGATCGGGAGCTATTACCCGGCCTCCAAGATTGTGGTCGACCCGCTGGTGTTGCGTACGCTGGACGTTCGTCTCATCCGGGACGGGCTGGCCGAGGCGATCAAGCACGCGATCTGCCAGGATACGAAATTCCTCGATTACATCTGTTCGAACAGTGAGCATCTCGTCGATCCGGACTTCCTATCTGATGTCGTGACGAAATCGATCGAACTGAAACTCGAGGTGATGAGCGGCGATCTTGATTCGGATTACGATGAAACGCTGAAGCAATACGGTCATGCGATCGGTCACGCGGTCGAGCACCTCTCGGAGGGAGAGGTGTACCACGGCGAGGCGATTTCGATCGGCATGTGTGTTTCCGCGGAAGTCGCCTTGCTGCTTGGATTGTCGGATGAGGAGACCGTTGCGATGCACTACGACGTGTTTCGCAGGGTCGGCCTGCCTACTACGGTGCCCGAGGCATTTTCGCTGTCCGATTTGTGGGAAAAGATTCGCTATGACAAGCATTTCCTCAGTGGAAAGGCCTACATGGGCCTTGTGCGTACGGCAGGTGTCATGGCGCCGACTAACAACGGGAACTTCGGGCATTACATCGAGCAATCGGTGATATTTGAGGCGATCGAAAGGAACCGTCGCCAAGGACAGCGCGACGCCCTGCGGGTCAGTTGATCGGAGCTTAGCGGGGTTTGTGGCGGGCAGCCTCATCTGAGGCTGCATGGCTCACGAATACTCGTTTTGGCTGTTTGTTTGCACCGCCGCTGATGTCGAGCGGCGGTGTCTGTTTATTTTGAGATTGAAGTTCATGCGCCACCGTTTATTCTTCGACGTGACCGAACTGGCCGGGTTTGACAAAGGGACCGGCATCCAGCGTGTCACGCGTGCGTTGCTTCATGCGTTGAGGCGAAAAACGCCTGCGGACTGGAAGGTCATTCCGGTACGAGGGGACGGGGCAAAGGGCCATTTTGTAACTGCCACCGCGCTAGCCGAGCGTCAACTGGCGGGAAATCTCGATCCGTCTGTTGAAATTGCGATCGAACCGGCGAAGGGCGATATTTTCCTCAGCGTTGATCTTGCGTACAACATCACGCCTTCGCTGCGTCAGGAACTCGTCCGATTCCGTGCGCACGGAGTCGGCGTGTATTTCGTTGTGTACGACCTCATTCCGTTGATGTATCCGGAATGGTTCGAAGGAACCAACGCGTGGTTCGAAGGGAACGACTATCTCAAGCTATTCAATTTCTGGTTTGAGTGCGTCAGTGAAGAAAGCGATGGAATGATCTGCATCTCAGATGCCGTACGCAAGGACGTTGCTTCCTGGCTGGAGCGGTTTCCTCCGGCTCGCCAAGATCGACCGAAGCTCGAGTATTTCCATCTCGGTTCGGACATCACCGAGAGTCTCCCTTCCCACGGATTGCCGGCCAACGCACGGGACGTCCTGGAGCAACTCAGTTCGTCGACGACATTTCTCATGGTCGGCACGCTCGAACCTAGAAAGGGGCACGAACTCGCACTCGATGCGATAGAGATGCTCTGGGCGGAGGGCCGAGACGTGAAGCTCGTGTTTGTCGGGAGAGCGGGTTGGAAAATCGGGCATCTGACCGAGCGCATCGAGCGTCATCCCGAACTGAACAGGCGGCTGTTTTGGCTGGACGGCATCAGCGACGAGTACCTGCGAGAGGTATACATGGCGTCATCTGCGCTGTTTGCCCTTTCTCTGGCGGAGGGCTTTGGCTTGCCGCTCGTTGAAGCGGCGCATTTCAAACTACCATTGATCGTTCGCGACATTCCGGTATTTCAGGAAATTTGCGGCAATGCGGCAAGCTACTTTTACGGCGTGTCGAGCGAGGACTTGAAAGGCCTGCTTGTCGAGTGGCTTGCCAAGTGGAACGCTGGACAACGTATGTCGCCCGACGGTATGGAGGTGCTCACTTGGCCGGATTCCGCCACGCAGTTGATGGCGGCTATCGGAAGAATGCGAAACAACGAATCTTTCTGGGATGCTGACTAATGCGTAAACGCGTCATCGTAACTGGGGCAAGTCGTGGCATCGGTCGTGCGATTGCCGAGGTGCTAACACTCAAGCAATACGACCTCGATCTCATGGTCAGCAGCGAGGCGTCGGCAGAAGAGCTGCGATGCGCTGATTTCGTGAAAGAATCGGGTGCGAACGTGTTTGCGGTTGATCTGGCGAGCAGCGAGCAGATTGGTCAGTTTGTGGCCGGCTGGCGAGAGTCGTTTTGGGGTATCGTGAACAATGCGGGCATTTGCAAGACGTTCGGTATGCTCGATGAAGGTGATGATCCTTTAAATGAGGTACTGAGCACCAATCTGACCGGCCCATATCTCCTGACAAAAGGGTTGCTGCCGCGCTTGAGCCGGCCCGGTCGGATCGTCAACATTGCATCACAGCTCGGTCAGGAGGGGCGGGCCGGATACTCTGCTTACTGTGCATCCAAATTCGGCTTGATTGGCATGACGAAATGTTGGGCGAAGGAGCTTGGAGCGGAAGGTGTGACGGTCAACGCGGTCTGCCCAGGTTGGGTTGGTACCGAGATGTCATTCAAGGATGTTGATCGTATGGCTGCTGACCTTGGCATGGGCTCGGAGCAGTTCTACCAGGATACGTGTGCACCACTCGAATTGAAGCGCTTCAATACTCCGGTTGAGGTGGCCAACTTGGTCGCGTTTCTATTGTCAGACGAAGCATCGGGCGTGACGGGGCGAGATTGGCTGATGCATACGATTTGGAATCAACAGTAGTAGTCGATCGAATTTCGCGTCGTGCCGACGACATCGGCACATGAAGGATATTTCGCGGCGCGGACGCCCGGCAAGGCCAGTGGCGACGAGCGCATATTGTCCGATGGTTTAGAAATCTATCTGTAGCGAGTGGGAATCTTGAGAGTTCTGATCGGAAGCTATCCTTGGGCCTTTGACTGCCCCGGTGGGGGGGAGCGCCAGCTATGTGCCTACTACGAGCACTTGCGTGCGCTTGGCGTTTCGGTCAATCTTTTCGACCAATGGAAGCCCGAGTTTAGAGAGCACGATGTGTTCCATTTTTTTTCGGTGATGCCGGGGTCATTTCAGTTGTGCGAGCACGCTAAGAAGCAAGGTTTACGGCTCGTGATCAGCCCGAACCTTTGGGTTACTGAAGAAACTAAATATTGGTACCCGCACGACGAGATCAAGCGACTCCTTGCAATTGCCGATCGTGTGGTTGTCAATTCGAAATTAGAGGCCGAGAGTCTTGCGCGTGTTTACGAATTGCCGCTCGAGCGCTTTTCGGTCGTGTACAACGGTGTCGAAGACATGTTCCTCGGCACCGCGGATGGTCGCGATTTCAAATCTCGTTATGGGCTAGAGAACCAGCGATATCTGTTGAACGTGGCGAACATCGAGTCTCGGAAGAACCAGCTTCGGCTCATCGATGCGATCAAATCGTTTCCGGATATGAAGCTCGTCGTCGTTGGTTTGGCCCGTGATGAAGTTTATCGCGACAAATGTTTCGAACTCGCGGGCGATCAACTCTTATTTGTTGGCGAACTGCCATATGGATCGCCTTTGTTGCGTTCTGCATATGCGGGGTGTGAAGCGTTCGTTATGCCAAGCACGCTGGAAACTCCGAGTATCGCTGCGCTTGAGGCAGCCGCCACCGGGGCAAAGATCGTGATTACAAGTGTTGGGTCCACTGTCGAGTACTTCGCTGACCAAGCTGAGTACGTTTCTCCGGATTCTACCCAATCAATTTCGGAAGCCATCGAGCGAACGCTTCAGTCGACCGGTAGTTCGGAACTCAAGAACCGAATCGAACGAAATTTCACATGGCGAACAATCGCGAATGATCTTCGTGAAGTCTATCGGAATGAACTTGATATTGCGGGGCGCGCAGACGCGTCATGACTGCTATGAATGACGATCCGAAAATTTATTTCGACTGCACTTCTACGATTCGTGGAGGGCTGAACACTGGTGTTCAGCGCGTAGTGCGTGGCTTGCTCGAGCAGAAAGATGTATTCGAGCGCGAACTCGCAGCGGAGTTTGTGCCGATCTGTCATCAGTTTGACTGGTACTATCGGTTGGATGATGCGCTGAAGATGGCGGAGGCTGACCGTACAGATCCGTCATGCTCGAAGATCTCGTTTGGTTATCGCGATATTTACTTATGCGCGGACGCTTTCTGGACCATGGGTATGACGGAGTGGTTGCCGTTTATCCGCAGCCGCGGCGCGACAGTAGTAAATGTCGTGTATGACCTTATTCCGCTTACACATTCGCAGTTTTTCGAGCCGAGTGACATCGATGGTTTTCGCCATGCGCTTGACGCCGTAATCAAAAACGCGGATCTTCTGCCATGCATTTCGCGGGCGACGCAGGCAGATTTGCGGAAGTATTTGGAAGAGAAATCGTGCGGAAAAGTCGCACCTTGCACCGGCGTATTTGCCCTGGCACCTGGCTTGCGGCCCGACGCGGTGCGGGCTACGCACGGTGATGTAGAGACGCCCGCGGCATATATGCTGACCGTCGGGACGGTGGAGCCCCGCAAGGGCATCATGCGATTGCTCGACGAACTGGAGACTGTCTGGTCGCGTAACGACGATATGCCGCTCGTGCTGGTAGGGAAGCGCGGAGCCGGTGCGGACGAGATAGTCGCGCGCATCGATTCGCTCATGGAGATAGGGCGACCGATATCATGGCGGTCAAATGTGTCGGATAGCGAACTCAAGGTGTTGTACGAGCGGGCGACGGCCGTCATTTGCCCTTCGCATGCCGAAGGCTTCGGTTTGCCGCTCGCAGAGGCGCTGAACTATGGCAAGCCGGTCTACGCAAATCGCTTGCCGGTTTTCGGCGAGTTTGCTGGCAGCTATCCGTTTTATTTTGACGTCAGTAAGCCGGGAGATCTCGCGCGTCTTATTGGTGAGCGGGCCGGATGTTCGGTGGTTGATCATTCGCAACTCGAATTCGCGGGTTGGGCGGAATCGGCCAAGGAACTATCGGCACTGGTTCGTCAGGTCGCGCCGCAATACGCATTCGGACTGCCGCCGTTCAAGCAACAGACTTCGATCGAAGCCGTTGCGTGGGCCTATCGACTGATTCTTGGACGTGAATTGGACGACGTCGAGATAGCGCAACGATGGGTTGAACAGTGCCCGGTGATTCCGAGTCTCGCGACGGCGCTTCACGGTGAACTCCGGAACTTCGAAAGCCCGCTTGATCAAGAGGCTATCCGATGGGCGTATCGAATTCTTCTTGATCGAGAAATCGATAGCGACGAGACGCTAAAGTTCTGGCAGGAGCGCTGCCCGACCCTTGCTGATCTCAAAGGTGAGCTGCAGGCTGGGTTGCTCGAATCGGACGGCGTCCTGTCTCCAGAGTCCATTAAGCTTGCATATGAAATCATCCTGGGCCGAGCAGCGGACGCCGACGCAGTAAATTACTGGATGGGGTCGAAGGCCAGCTTGGGCTATCTGCGCGACCACTTGGTATTCGGGGTGCTTCTTGATGCGGATAATACGGTAACGCCAGCATCAATTAATTTTGCTTACCGTATTATTTTGGGTAAGCCTGCGGACGCTGATGCTATAAATTACTGGATGGGTGCGGGGGTGAAATTGAGTGGGCTGCGAGATCATTTGATGTCTGCGCTAGCCCATTGATTTGCCTGATGAGATATATATTATCGTCCTTGGGTGTGGGTGATTGGGGCGATAGGAGATTATTTTGGCTGCGGATTGGATGTAAATCATGATCGCGAAAATACTTCAAGTTACGACGTACCCCATTGATCACCCGGATCATGGTGGGAAGCTGCGATCTTTTTATATTAGAAAATCACTTCGGGAAAAATTTCGCGTCGAGACGCTTTCGTTCTCGCTGAGTCAGGGGGATTCGATTGCGGGGCTGAGCGTCAATCTTGATCATGACGGCTGCATGCAGGTCATCAAAAATGGATACCTGGCAGATTGGGGGATAAATGATTATCTTGGAAGTCGGCCGGAGTTGAGGGCGCGAGTCGTGAGCGCTGTGAAAGAGTTTTCGCCGGATATTGTCCTGATTGAGCAGCCATTTATGTGGCCTTTGATCGAGGAGATGCTTCGTGATCGCGCTATCGGTGATGCTCTTGTTGTTTATAGCTCTCATAATAATGAATATGCGCTCAAGAAAGATGTTTATGAGGGTATTTTTCGAGGAGCTGATCTTGAATCGAATCTTGCGCGCGTCGCTGAAATCGAGCGTGGTATCGCCCGGCGTGCTGATCTGTCATTGGCGGTTACGGAGGGAGACGTCGAGTATCTGAAATCGATGGCGCCGGCGACAGATGTTCTACTTTACCGAAACGGCCATCAAGGGATCAATGACGCACCAGCGAAGTCACGCTGGTTGCAAAAATTTAAAGATTACGAGCGAAATTGGGTTTTCGTCGGTAGCTGGCACCCGCCTAATATTGACGGTTTGCATGCACTGATTGGAGGCGGAATTAATGATCTGCCGAGTGGCAGGCTCAAGGTTTGGGTGTTTGGGAACGCTGGGCCGGGCTTGATGGCGACGTATGGCCTTAAGGAATCGGACCTCCCAAATTTTAGCATTCAGGGGCTTGCTGAAACGGACGAAATAAATTCGGCGATCGCCGCCGCTGCTGGTGTCGTGTTGCCGGTATGGGGGGGAGGTGGGAGTAACTTGAAGACTGCGCAGGCACTTCTCTCGGGTAAAACGGTTGTTGGGTCGAAGTATTCGTTCCGCGGGTTCGAGAATTATATGCGCGAGCATGGTGTCTTTCTGTTCGATTCACCTGCCGAACTGGTGGCAGGGATGGATTCAGTGCGGGTGGAGGAATCATATGTTCGACCGAGCGTCGAGCAGGAATTGAAATGGGAGAATCTGTTGGGTGATCTTCCGGAAAAGATTGAAGAATATTTCTTGAAAAAAAGCGTTGCGGGATAACTGAGTGGAATATGGCAATTTATTTTGACTACACCACATTGGCGCGCTGGACGGGTAATCCCACGGGAATAAGTCGCGTGGTGCATCTGATTGGTGCCGAGCTTGTGAAACTTGATGGTGATGTCGTGCCTGTTAGTTTCTCTGAGCAGGAAGAGTTGCGTTACTATGATCCAAGCGCCAAGGCGATGGGCGATCGTGTGCATCTCTCGCCGCATGACGTCATTTTTTCGGCTGGCGCAAATTGGGATATTCCAGGGTTCAATGAGTGTCTGAGGAAAGTGCGAAAGGAGGGCGCGAAAGTGTCCATTCTTTTCTATGACACGATTCCGGATAAATTCCCCTATTTTTATGGTCCAGGATTTCCGGATATTTATCGCGCGTGGCTGCGAGAGACGTTGTCGCTTGCTGATTTTTCATTTTCGATATCGGAAAACACGAAGCGGGATGTTATTGAGTTCGCGGAAAGAAGTGGCTTGTCGGCACCAGAGATCAAGGTGATTCGGCTGGGCGATGAAATCCATCGCGGCGAGGCGAATTCGGTAGTGCCCCGTCCTGAGATTTCGGGCCTGGGTAAGTATGTCCTGTCGGTCGGTACGGTTGAATGTCGAAAAAATCATATCGCACTATTGAATGCGTATCGCTTGCTTGCGAGCGAGGGGACGAGCGACCTGCCGAAACTGGTGATTGTTGGTCGACAGGGATGGCTCGACTACTCGATCAAGTTTCAGGTTGAAAACGATCCGGCAGTCTCTGGCAGCATTTTTGTGATGTCCGATGTTTCTGATGCGGAGCTGGACTATCTTTATGCGAACGCAATGTTCACGCTCTACCCCGCGCTTTACGAGGGGTGGGGCCTGCCGGTCGCGGAGAGCCTGCGCTATGGGAAGCAGTGCGTGACTTCGTCGACGTCGAGCATGACGGAGATTGCCCCCGAATTGACGCGCTTCGCGCACCCGTTGAAGGTGGAGCAATGGGCGCGGCAAATTGAGGAGCTTTATCTGAATCCAGCTCAACTGTCGGAGGAGACCGCTCGTGTTGTGACCAGCTACCGCGGGACGTCCTGGATGCAAAGTGCCGAGCAGGTGTTGACCGGGCTCCGCTCCGATAAGACGGTATTCAATGGATGAGCGCCATGGGACGACTATTTTTTGACTATTCGACGATGGTTCGGTGGCATGGCCGTCCCACGGGTATCCCCAGGACGGTCGAACGTCTCGCGCATTCGTTCAAGGCGATCTATCCTGAGACGATCTTTATTGCGATGGACGAGGAACTGCAAGGCTTCCGCAATTTCGATCTGGAGACGCGTCAAGCTGGCGCCGCGGTTGAATTCGTGCGCGGAGACAGGGTATTTTCGTGTGGCGCTAACTGGGCGTTTGCTTGCTACAACCCCGTCGTCCGAGGGCTGGTCGCAGCGGGCGTCGACTTTCATCAACTGTTTTACGACATGATTCCCACGTTGTTTCCGCACTTTTATGAGCAGGCGGAAGGCTACGGCAACTATATGGGGAACTGGACGCGGGAAACGCTGGATCTTGTGAAATCTTCGTTCGCGATTTCCGAGGCCACGCGGCACGACGTATACGCCTGGACGGGGGTGACGGAAGAGGCAAAAGAGATCGCAGTTGTCAGGCTCGGCGATGAGCTAGATGTCCCCGAGTCTGTCGACGCAGGGGACGCTGAAGGAAAATTCGGTTACCTCGGAGATTTCATTTTGTCGGTTGGCACGCTCGAGCTGCGCAAGAATCATGTGGCGCTCATGAATGCGTATCGACTGCTGAATGCTGATGGCAAGAGAGAACTCCCGAATCTCGTCATCGTCGGCCGGCCCGGATGGCTGAATAATTCGCTCGAATTCCAATGCCAGCACGATCCAGCCATCAAAGGCAAGGTTTTCGTGCTTTCCGATATTTCGGATGGCGAACTCGATTATTTGTATCGGAAGTGCCAGTTTACGGCATTTCCTTCCTTGTACGAAGGTTGGGGATTGCCGATAGCCGAGAGCTTGCGATATGGAAAACAGTGCGTTGCTTCGTCGACTTCGAGCATGGTAGAAATCGCGCCCGACCTCGTCCGGTTGGCGCACCCCTTGAAGCCAGACGAATGGGCCTGCCACATTTTTGAGCTGACGAGCAATCCGATAAAGCTCGCATCCGAAAACGAGCTCATTCGATCGACTTACGTCGGAAGTACTTGGGACGCATGCGCACGAACCATTCTGCGCAAACTTATTGAACAGTGAGAAACAAGATGGAAAAGATTGCAATCGTTACCGGCATCACAGGCCAAGACGGTGCGTATCTCGCGGAGCTTTTGCTCGAGAAAGGCTATGTCGTACATGGGACGTATCGCCGCACGAGCTCGGTGAATTTCTGGCGGATCGAGGAACTCGGTATCGACAAGCACCCGAACCTGCATCTCGTCGAATACGATCTGACTGACTTGTCGGCCAGTATCCGGTTGTTGCAGCAAACCGGCGCGACCGAGGTCTACAACCTTGCTGCGCAGAGCTTTGTCGGCGTTTCGTTCGATCAACCTGTCACCACGGCCGAAATCACGGGTATCGGACCGCTGAACCTGCTCGAGGCCATCCGCATCGTCAATCCGGCGATCCGCTTCTATCAGGCATCGACGTCGGAAATGTTCGGCAAGGTTCAGGCGGTGCCGCAAATCGAGAGCACGCCGTTCTATCCGCGAAGCCCATATGGCGTTGCGAAGCTTTACGCACACTGGATTACCGTCAACTATCGCGAATCCTATGGCATCTTTGGATGTAGCGGAATTTTGTTCAACCACGAGTCCCCGCTGCGTGGGCGCGAGTTCGTGACGCGCAAGATCACGGACTCAGTGGCGAAGATCAAGCTTGGCATGCTCGACGTTTTGGAGTTGGGAAACCTCGATGCGAAGCGCGACTGGGGTTTCGCGAAGGAATATGTCGAGGGGATGTGGTTGATGCTGCAGTCCGACAAGCCTGATACATACGTTTTGGCGACGAATCGCACCGAGACGGTCCGTGATTTCGTGGCGATGGCGTTCAAGGCAGCCGGTACGCAAGTCGCGTGGAAGGGAGAGGCGGAGAACGAGATCGGCGTCGATGAAGCTACGGGTAAGGCCGTGGTGCGCATCAACCCGAAGTACTATCGCCCGGCTGAAGTGGAACTGCTGATCGGGAACCCGGAGAAGGCAAAAAGCGAACTCGGCTGGCAACCTCAGACTACGCTCGAGCAACTGTGCGCGATGATGGTAGAGGCGGATCTGCGCCGCAATGAACAAGGGAAGTCGTTCTGACATGCCGAGCGTCCTGATAACAGGAATCGCGGGGTTCACGGGCAAGTATCTCGCGGACCTGTTGCGTATGCGTGGTTACGGCGTCAGCGGAATCGCACACAACGTGTGCTCCGAGGAGGAGCACATTTACCAGTGCGACCTGCTGGACCGGAGTGGTCTTGCGAACGTGGTGCGCGAAGTGAAACCCGACTACGTGGTTCACCTGGCTGCTATTGCGTTCGTAGCCCACGGCGATGCGGATGCCATGTATCGCACTAACGTGGTCGGCACGCGCAACTTGCTGGAAGCAGTGGCGGCGGCTGGCCACATTCCTCGCTCGGTGTTGCTGGCCAGCAGTGCAAACATTTACGGCAATACTGCTATCGACCCGTTGGTCGAGACTGTCGCGCCTTCGCCTGCCAATGATTACGCAGTCAGCAAGGTTGCAATGGAGTACATGGCGAGCCTCTGGGTTTCGCGTTTGCCTGTCACGCTCGTGCGTCCGTTCAACTACACCGGAATTGGTCAGTCGGTGAACTTCCTCTTGCCGAAGATCGTCGACCATTTCAAGCGAGGCGCACGCGAAATCGAACTTGGAAATCTCGATGTCGCCCGCGATTTTTCCGATGTCAGGACAGTTGTGGATGCTTATGCGCGCCTGCTCGAAGTCGAGCCCGCGGGTGATGTTTTCAATGTATGCTCGGGCGACGCGGTCACCTTGCGGGACGCGATTTCGATCCTCGAGCGAGTCGCCGGCTATCAGATCGATGTGAAGGTCAATCCTGCGTTCGTGCGCGCGGGGGAGGTAAAGTACCTCCGCGGCAGCAACGAAAAGCTGCGAAGCCGGATCGGCGAATTGAAGGCGATCTCGCTCAAGGAAACCCTGCAGTGGATGTATGAAGCGTAAAGGCGAGCATGTTAAAGGCGCTTCATATTTATCGTACGTATTTCCCCGATCCACCGGGGGGATTGCAGGAGGCGATCCGGCAGATTAGCCTCGCCACGCGGGACTGTGGTGTCGAGTCGCGGATATTCACGCTGTCGCCCACGCCAGCGCCGCGCGAATTGCAGTTCGCCGAAGGAAACGTGATCCGGTCGAAGTCGTGGATGGCGCCGGCCTCTTGCGACATCGGCGGACCGGATGCGTTCTTGCGGTTTCGTGAGCTTGCGAATTGGGCTGATGTTCTCCACTTTCATTTTCCTTGGCCGTTTGGCGACGTGCTGCGGCTTTCCGGAATGAGGAACAAGCCGGCGGTAATGACGTACCACTCTGATGTTGTCCGGCAACGGTATCTCGGATATGTGTACGGGCCGCTGATGCGCTGGATGCTGAGCTCGATGTCAGCCGTTGTCGCAACGTCTCCTGCCTACGCACATTCAAGCCCGGTCCTGACGTCGTTCGTACGTCCGGATCGGGTACGCGTGATTCCGCTCGGCATCGCGGATTATGCGACTGATGATATTGCGCGGCAGTGCGGACCGGACACGCTGGCGCGACTTTCGTTGCGCAACAGGCCGTATTTCCTGTCGCTGGGCGTGCTGCGTTACTACAAGGGGCTTCACACGCTGATCGAAGCTGCACCTTCTATTCCGGCCGATTTGGTCATAGCCGGATCCGGTCCTGAGTTGAATCGCCTGAAGGCACTGGCCGCCGCGGTTGGGGCGTCAAACGTGATATTCGCAGGGCAAGTTACGAACGAAGAGAAGGTGGCGCTCCTAAAAGGGTGCCGCGGGTTGGTGTTGCCGTCTCAATTGCGTTCGGAGGCGTTCGGCATGGTGTTGGTCGAGGCATCAATGTTCGGGAAGCCGATGGTGTGCTGCGAAATCGGTTCAGGCACCTCGTATGTCAACGAGCATGGTGTGACTGGCTACGTCGTGGAGCCGGAGTCGCCGCGTGCGTTGGCGGTTGCCGTTAATGCGTTGCTTGATGACGAGTATGCATCGGAGTGTATGGGCAAGGCTGCGCGCGCGCGTTACGAGCGCTTGTTTTCTGCTCCTGCATTGGGTGGAGCTTACAAGGACCTGTATGAAGAGGTCTTGGGCGGCGGTCGGACGGACAGCGTGTCCGGTTGAGCGAGGTTTTTTTCGAAGCAGGGATCATGTGTTCGCCAAATCGGAAAATACAGCAGTAGCAGCAGTACTTGCGCATGTGCACAGAAAAAGGGGCGAGAGGTGAGTGCTTTACCTGTCTGGATTGAAATATCGGTGTTTGACCATTGGGGCCCAAAGCCTCATGGTATTCCTCGCGTCACTCAGAACATCTTCATCGAGAGTCTGAAGAGAACTGGCTTGCAATACTTTTACTATCATCCGACACGCGAACAGTTCATCGTCACAGAAGATCCGGCTTACTTTGTCGCCTTAGCGAAAGGCGAACGGAGATTCGATCCGGCTGAGCTACCTGACGGGCCATTGTTCACGGATACACTGAGCAGCCACGCGCGGGGGCTGTTTTCTGCAGTAGGTTGGGATCATCCCGGTTATTTCGGGCAGCTTGCCGAACTGAGGCGCTGTCGTCCAGATTTCGCAATACAGTTCGTTGTCTACGATCTTATCGCTATCAAGTATCCGCAGTTTTTCACGCGTGAATTTGGTGGGCGGGTGCAGGACTTTCTTCGTGCGTTGCCGCTCGTGTGTGATCGGTTCATGTGTATTTCGCAAAGCACTGCGTCCGATGTGCGGGCCTTGTTGAAGGCGGACGCCGATACTCGTGTGATTTTGATTGGCGGCGATATCGACGATGCGAGTAAGGCGCCAGTGGATTCGCCTTCAAGTGTCGCTCGTCCGTTTGTTCTATGTGTAGGGACACTGGAGATCCGCAAGAATCATATTCTGCTGTATTACGTCTGGCGCAGGTTGGCAGAGCGCCTAGGATCGTCATGTCCAAAGCTTGTTCTTGTGGGGCGGCCAGGTTGGTTGAGCGGTGATGTTGTCTACTTGTTCTTGAACGATCCCTTGACGGCAGACCTCGTGGAAATTCGTCACGACGTGTCAAATCGTGAACTGGTGACCTTGTTCAGCGATTGCTTGTTTAGTGTCTTCCCATCGTTCTATGAGGGGTGGGGCTTGCCCGCTTGGGAGAGCTTGTTCTATGGCAAGGTCTGCGCATCGTCGAATACGGCGAGTCTTCCCGAAATCAATCCATTTCCGCAGCTGATGTTCGATCCTTACGATCACAAGCAGGCGTTCGAAGTGGTTCGGATGTTGATCGAGGAGCCGGACACGCTCGCGGAGTATGAAGCGCAGATTCCCACGAAATTCTCTAGGCAGACTTGGGAAACCTGCTTTGACGAGTTGTATCAGCAGATCGTGGCGTAACGCGGTTTCGGGGAGGGCGCACGCTTGCTTGGCGCCGTGCGCAGGCCGCTGGCTGAACGCGTACCGGCGCTTTCGTTTCTGATGCCGTCGGGACGTCGGCGCTGCGCGTGCTTGACGGGTGGCACGATCCACTAGAAATGGTGAGGCGACCGGATGAACAGCCTTGCTACACGAATGTTCGATACGAGCTTGGTAATCGGCTGCCTGATAGAATGCCTGCTGCCAAGACGACGATCCGACCCACCGACAATACCTGCCGACAAGGCTGCACAGACGTGTTTGGTCCGGACGGCGGATTCACGATGAAATCTATCGAATGATTCTAGTAACAGGAGCCAGCGGGTTCGTGGGCCAAGTGACGTGTCGCGCGTTGCTGGAGCGTGGGGAGCGCGTCGTCAGGCTGGTCCGGCGCCCGACTGGTCAACCTGACCTCGGCCCCGAATGGGTGCACGATCAGGCGGATTTCGCCGGCATCGAGCAAATGTGGCCCGACTGGGTACGATGCGATTCCGTAATTCACCTCGCCGCGCGGGTTCATGTCATGCGCGACTCGGCGGTGGATCCTGCGGCTGCATACCGTGAAACCAATGTGGAGGGCACGCTTCGCGTGGCTCGAGCAGCGCATGCGATCGGCGCACGTCGGTTTGTTTACGTGAGCAGCATCAAGGCCGTAGGGGAAAGCAGTGCTGGCCGCGCGCCACTTGGCGAAGTCGACGAGCCGACTCCGCTAGACCCGTACGGCATATCCAAACTGGAGGCGGAAAGGGGACTTGTCGCATTCGGACGCGAATCGGGGATGGAAATTGTGATCGTCAGGCCACCGCTGGTATATGGTCCAGGCGTGCGTGCCAATTTCCAAAGCCTGATGCGAGCGTTATCCAAGCAAATCCCTTTGCCTATCGGGGCGATTTCGGCGCGCCGCAGCTTGATCTACGTTGAGAATCTTGCGAATGCGCTGTTGGTGTGTGCGAGCGATTCCCGCGCCGCCGGGCAGGTTTTTCACGTCGCCGATGGCCGGGATCTTACTGTGACCGAGTTGGCGCGTAGCTTGGCCACGTACCTGGATGCTCCCGCTCGACTGCTTCCAGTGCCTGCGACCTGGCTGCGTATCGCGGGGCGGCTGACAGGGCGCCTCCCTGAGGTCGAGCGACTTGTCGGGCCGCTGCAACTCGACACTCGTCGGATTCGAGAGGTGCTCGACTGGTGCCCTCCGCACGACGTAGAAGACGGGTTGAGACAAACGGCGATTTGGTATCGCTCCACGCAGTAAATGCAATGTTGACCAGTACGATTACATCTAGTCCTTTCCTCGTCGCGGCAAGTTGGGCGCTATGTGCCGCGTTGGCTTGCGCGGCGATTCTCTGGGGACTGCTAAAAACCGGTCTCGCATGGCAACTTGCGACGGATGTTCCGAACGATCGTTCTTTGCATACGTTGCCCACGCCAAGGGCGGGGGCTTGGGGAGTGGTTCCGGTTGCCGGGGTTGGCATATGGATGGCGGACTCCGAATTTCACTGGATCGTGGCACTCGTGGCCTTTCTGGCCATTGTGTCCCTAGTAGACGACCGACGCGGGTTGCCGGCACGAGTGCGCTTCAGCGCCCATGTCGCTGCCGTTGCCGTGCTCCTGAGTCTCTATCCGAGTGTTCAGCCATGGTGGGTATTCCTCGTGATCGCCTTCGTGCTGGTGTGGCTGATCAACTTGTATAACTTCATGGATGGCGCGGACGGGCTGGCAGGCGGTATGACGCTGTTCGGCTTTTCGGCTTATGCCGCGGGAGCTGTCATCAGCGCTCATCCATCACCGTCGTTGGCTATCGCAGCCGCGACTGTAGCGGGGGCCAGCCTCGGGTTTCTGATATTCAATTTTCATCCGGCACGAATTTTTCTTGGTGATGCCGGGTCCATATCGCTGGGTTTTCTGGCTGGGGCAATGGGGTATTGGGGGTGGATTCGCGGAGTATGGCCTTTGTGGTTCCCGCCCTTAATTTTTTCTCCGTTCATCGCAGATGCATCCGCGACGCTGTTCAAGCGGCTTCTTCGAGGGGAGAAGTTCTGGCAAGCTCATCGTGAACATTACTATCAAAGAATGGTTCGTTCCGGGCTGGGACACGCGTTGACCGCGGTTTCATGGTACTTCGTGATGGCCATCGGCGCCGGCGTAGCGTTGTGGGGGCTCGATCGTTCACCGTTGATTCAATGGATTGTCGTTGCCGTGTGGGCCTGCATACTCATATGCGTAGGTGGTGCAATTGATGTGCGATGGCAACGATTCCTGAAACTTACAACCGAAAAGGATGAGGCATGACACCCATGTTCAAGCCGAAGGGTTCGTGGCTGTCGTTGAGCGCATTCTTCTATGATCTGATGGCGGTCGCATGTGCGTGGCTGGTCGCGTACGTGATTAGATTCAACGGTTCCGTACCGACGGAGTTCTGGATGGGCGGTCTCCTTGCGCTCACCTGGGTGCTCACCATCTACGGCCTGATGTTCCATGTTTTCGGACTTTATCGAGGACTTTGGGTATTCGCGAGCCTACCTGATCTGCTTCGGATATCTAAGGCCGTGAGTTGCGGCGGTGTGATCGTAATGGTTGGCGCCGTCATGTTGCAGCCGACGCCGATCATTCCTCGTTCCGTACTGTTGCTGTCCCCATTGTTGTTGTTCGTGACGATGGGAGGTGCGCGTGCGCTGTATCGAGCAGTCAAGGAGTTCTATCTATATGGCGGCCTGGTCGGTCAAGGCAGACCCGTCCTAGTCTTGGGCGCTGGCACTGCGGGGGCTAGCTTGGCGCGTGAGTTGTCGCGTTCCGGGAAATGGCGGTTGGTAGGCTTGCTCGACGATGACCCTGCCAAGCGGGCAAGGGAGGTCTACGGATACAAAGTGCTTGGCAGTATCGATGAACTGTCTCATTTCGCTGCGGCGCTGAAGATCGAGTATGCAATCATCGCGATTCCGTCAGCTCCGGTCGAGGCACAGCGTCGCGCTGCAACCCTTTGTGTTCGCGCTGGCGTGCGGGCAATGGTGCTGCCGTCGTTGACCGAATTGCCGCCCGGCCAAGGTTTCCTGTCGCACATTCGCCAGATCGACCTCGAAGACCTCCTCGGCCGCGACGCCGTGACGATCGACACGCCGCACGTCGAGGCGCTGCTGCGCGGCCGCGTCGTGATGGTGACGGGCGCGGGCGGCTCGATCGGCTCCGAGCTGTGCCGGCAGATCCTGCGCTTCGCGCCGGCGCAGCTTGTCGCGTTCGACCTGTCCGAGTACGCGATGTACCGGCTGACCGAGGAGCTGCGGGAACGCTTCCCCGACCTGCCGGTCCTGCCAATTATCGGCGACGCGAAGGATGCGCTGCTGCTCGACCAGGTGATGTCGCGCCATGCACCGCATATCGTGTTCCATGCAGCCGCCTACAAGCACGTGCCGCTGATGGAGGAGCACAACGCCTGGCAGGCGCTGCGCAACAACGTGCTCGGCACGTATCGCGTAGCCCGCGCGGCGATCCGCCACGACGTGCGTCACTTCGTGCTGATTTCGACTGACAAGGCCGTCAATCCGACCAACGTGATGGGCGCGAGCAAGCGCCTGGCCGAAATGGCATGCCAGGCGTTGCAGCAGACGAGCGGGCGCACGCAGTTCGAGACCGTGCGCTTCGGCAACGTGCTCGGTAGCGCGGGCAGCGTGATCCCGAAGTTCCAGCAGCAGATCGCGAAGGGCGGCCCGGTGACGGTTACGCACCCGGAGATCACGCGTTTCTTCATGACGATCCCGGAAGCGTCGCAGCTCGTGCTGCAGGCGTCGAGCATGGGGCACGGCGGCGAGATCTTCATTCTCGACATGGGCGAACCGGTGAAGATCGTCGATCTCGCGCGCGACCTGATCCGCCTGTATGGTTTCTCGGGAGAACAGATCCGTATCGAGTTCACTGGGCTGCGGCCCGGCGAGAAGCTCTACGAGGAGCTGCTGGCGGACGACGAGGCGACGACGCGCACGCCTCATCCGAAACTGCGGATCGCGCGGGCGCGCGAAGTGCCGGACAACCTGCTCGATGAATTGCTGCCGTGGCTGATGCAGCACCGCGTGCTGTCCGACGACGAGGTGCGGCGCGATTTGCGGCGCTGGGTGCCGGAATATCAGACAGCGATTGCACCGGTGCTGCAGAGCGTGTCGAGACGGGCCGTTGCCAGCGAGTAATCGGGCCGTCGGTTGATGGCGCTGAGATAACAGACGATCGCGAAATTCATGCCGTTCAGTAGCGTACTGAACGGCATTTTTATTGGTGGAATCGCCACGAACAAAGTCGGGTTTGAGCGCGGCGAATGCCGAGTGTAATGCTTTCAGTTTTATAACAATGTGGCGTCTATCGGGTGTGGTCGGACGCGCGCCGCGCTGAACGGGCGCATGGCTCGATACGTCAGCGTCATTTGACTGTCGGCCGATTTCTGCATATGGTTTCCTCAAGATAGCCGTGTGATTGCCGTAAAGAACGATGTGAAAAAACTGAATAAAAAATCTACGTTCGATACCAATCCGATGAAAGCGGAACATATTGCTAGGGGAATGAGCGCGGCACTCATGGTGCTCGCGCTTGCAGGCTGCGGCGGCGACGACGCAAGTCCGGCGGTGGCTATGGCGCAGGCCGGCAAACTGTTGGCGCTGCGAGCCACAGGCAACGCGGTGAGCGCGGCGCCGATGAGCGCAACGGCGCCGGTCCATGTTGCACTGGTGCTCAAACTGAATGACGAAGCCGGGTTGAGCCGCTTTCTGCAGCAAGCGCGAACGCCCGGCAGCGCCAGCTTCGGGGTCGTGCTGACGCCGGCGCAGATTGCCGCGCAGTACGCGCCCACCGCAGGCCAGGTCGCCACCGTGAAGGCCTATTTGGGAAGTAAGGGCTTCACGAACATCAAGGTCGCCGACAACAACATGATCGTTGAAGCCGATGCCCCGGCCGGCGTGATATCCGGCGTGTTCCAGACGTCGCTCGTCCCGGTAGCGATGGCGGACGGCACCAGCACGCATATCAATACCGCCCCGGAGACGATGCCCGATGCGATCAGCGGGGTCGTTCAAGGGATTCTCGGGCTCGATACCGCGACCCGCCTGCATCCGAATTTCGTGCGCGCTTCCAATGCCGGCGCTGCGCCGACCGCAAATGCGTCGCCGACTACTTCCGCAGTCACGGTGGGTCACAACCCGACGGACTTTCCCGGCATCTATTCTGTCGGCAGCACCCCGACGGCGGCGAACGTCACGGTCGGCATCATTGCCGAAGGAGACGTGACGCAGCCTGTCATCGACTTGGCGACGTTCGAGAGCAACAACCATCTGCCCGCCGTACCCGTTTCGGTAATCCAATCCGGACTGCCGAGCGCGGACACGAGCGCGAACGTCGAATGGTCGCTCGATAGCCAGACCATCATCGGGATGTCCGGCGGCGTCAAGCAGCTCAATTTCTACGTTGCGTCATCGCTTGCCTGGAGCGATATGGCGCTTGCAATCAATCGCGCCGTGATCGACAACACCGCCCGGGTCATCAACATGTCGATCGGCGGTTGCGAGAACTGGGCACCGACGGCGGCCATCGACACGCTGTTCCAGCTCGCCGTCGCGCAGGGGCAGACTTTCGCGGTCAGTTCCGGGGATTCAGGCAGCGTGGCATACGGTTGCACCGGCACGTCGGTGCAATACCCAGCGACGTCCCCGTATGTCGTGGCCGTTGGGGGCACCACGCTCTATACGAACGGGAACGGCAGCTACGCGGGTGAGACGGCCTGGGACTCCAGCGGGGGCGGCATCAGTGGCATCGAGCCGATTCCATCGTGGCAGTCGAACGTTCCGGCGCTCAAGGGGCGGGCGTTCCGGGGCCTGCCGGATCTTGCGTTCGATGCCGATCCGAACAGCGGCGAAGCAGTCATCGTGGGAGGACAACTCGAGATAGTAGGCGGGACGAGCCTGTCCGCGCCGCTGTTTGCCGCGACCTGGGCGCGCATGCTGTCCGGTGCCTGCGCGACGAATCTCGGTTTCGCGGCGCCCACACTGTATAGCGCTAAAGCCACGACCCCATCGATCTTTCGCGATATCACCAACGGTTCGAATGGCGCATACAGTGCGGGTTCGGGATGGGATTTCGTGACCGGCTGGGGCACGCCGAACGTCAGCGTGCTGTATTCCGCGATATGCGTTCCGGCGGCCCCGATCTACGGCGGCGTGATCAACGAGGGTACGACGCTCAAGCCGGGGCAAATCGTGTATTCGGCTTCCAAAAGCCATGCGCTGGTCATGCAGAATGATGGCAACCTCGTGCTTTACAACACGACCAATGGTGCCGCGGTGTGGAATTCCCGCACGCACGGAAACGCTGGGGCGTATGCCGTGTTTCAGACCGATGGCAACTTCGTGGTCTACAGCGCGAGCGGCAACGCGCTGTGGTACTCGGCGACCAACGGCGCGTCCTACAGCCAGTATTTTGCCGTGCAGGACGACGGCAACATGGTGATCTACGGATCGTCCGTCCCGGTATTTTTCACATCGACCGCTACCAGCGGATATACGAACTCCACGAGCGGCCCGGCAGTCTGGAATGGCGGCGTCACCCTCAGCAGCGGCCAAAGCTTTACTTCAGGCAATGGCGCGAACGTGCTGGTCATGCAGGGAGACGGGAATTTGGTGCTGCTCCGCCAAGGCGTTGCGCAGTGGAGTTCGGGTACCTACAATCATCCGGGCGCCGTTGCGGTGATGCAAACGGACGGCAATTTGGTCGTCTACAGTTCGACATGGGTGCCGCTCTGGTATTCCCGCACGAGTGGGTATCCCGGTGCAGTCGCTTACGTTCAGGACGACGGTAACGTCGTGATCTATACGCAACTGCCGCGTTGGAGCACGAATACAGCCGGGACCTAGTATTCCGCTCGTCGATTCACGGTCGCGTCGTCACGGCCCCGTCACCAACGGCGGGCTGTGCGACTCGGTGACACGTTGGCCGACCCGCGCCCCTCAACGCCCCCGCTTTTCCTTCCTCACCACCATCCACCTCGGCGCCCTGAACCTGACGATGCTGATATACAGCCAAACATAGGTCAGCGCGAACAGCACCACGAACACGAACAGGTGCACCGTGTGCCGCCAGAACAGCGTCGCCGGAATCACCGCGACGAGGCAAAGCAGCCACAGATACGGCGACGTCAGCGAATTCCGCCGCGTGAGGTCATGCGCATGTTTCGTCCCGACGGCCCATCGCATCAGCCGCTTGTACACGAGCATGTGCAGGTGCACGCCGTCCGGAATCCCCGGCGACATCCCGCGGATGAACTTCTTCCGGTAGATCGAGAAGCAGGTCTCGAAGATCGGATACATGAACAGCAGTACCGGGTACCACGCCGACACCTCGTGATTGCGCATCACCAGCATGATCGCGAGTTCGGCGAGCATGAAGCCGATGAAATACGCGCCGCCGTCGCCGAGGAAGATCAGGCCGGCCGGGAAATTCCACAGGAAGAAGCCGAGCACGGCGCCCATCATGATGATCGACGCGGACATCACGACCGGGTCGTTGACGTGGAATGCGACGTAGGCGAGCGACGCGAACATCATGAAGCTGACCATCGACGCGAGGCCGTTGAAGCCGTCGATGATGTTGATCGCGTTGGCCAGTGCCGCGACGGCGAGCACCGTGATGAACGCCGAAATGGCCACGTAGTGGAGCAGGAAGTCGAGCGGCGGCACACTGATGCGCGTGACCGCGATGTTCAGCAGCCAGAACGCCAGCGCGGCCGCGCCCATCGTGCACAGCAGCCGCGCGCGCGGCGACACGCGCTTGGTCAGGTCCTCGACGAGCCCGGACAGGAACGCCGGCAGCCCGCAGGCCACGATGCCGAGAATGCTGCCGGCGATCGTCGGATAGCGCCGGGTCAGGAGCAGCGCGGCAATGACGACGCCGGCGAGGATCCCGATGCCCCCGACGCGCGGCACCGGCCGCACGTGGAATTTCTGCACGCCGGCCAGGTCGCTGTCGATCGAGAATTTCTCGTGCAGATGCGCATAGCGCACGATGAACAAGGTGACGAGCAGGGAGACGATGAAGCCGGATGCGAAGCTGAGCATGGGATCGCTCGAAAAATGGACAGCGGATTATACAAAACCGCGGGGGTTCCCCTCCTGCCATTTCCAGTGGTCGGCGCACATCTCCTCGATCCCGAGCGTCGCACGCCAGCCGATCAGGTCGGCGGCGGCCTGCGGATTCGCGTAGCACTCGGCGATGTCGCCGGGGCGGCGCGCGACGAGTTCGTACGGCACCGGGCGGCCCGACGCCTTCTCGAACGCGCGCACGACCTCCAGCACGCTGTAGCCCTGGCCCGTGCCGAGGTTGACGACGAAGCTCGCATCGCGCTTCGCGAGCGCGTCGAGCGCGGCGATGTGCCCCTTCGCGAGATCGACGACGTGGATGTAGTCGCGCACGCCGGTGCCGTCCGGCGTCGGGTAGTCGGAGCCGAACACGCGCAGCTTCTCGAGCTTGCCGACCGCCACCTGCGCGACGTACGGCATCAGGTTGTTCGGGATGCCGGCCGGATCCTCGCCGATCAGCCCGCTCGCATGCGCGCCGACCGGGTTGAAGTAGCGCAGCGTCGCGATGCGCCACGACGGGTCCGATACCTCGAGATCGCGAAGGATCTGCTCGGCGATCAGCTTGGACTGGCCGTATGGGTTGGTCGCGGACAGCGGGAACGATTCGTCGATCGGCGAGCGCTCCGGCACGCCGTACACGGTTGCCGACGAGCTGAACACGAACTGCCGGACGTTGCGCTCGCGCATGATCTTGAGCACGGCGAGCAGCCCGCCGAGGTTGTTCTGGTAGTACTCGAGCGGCTTCGCGACCGATTCGCCGACCGCCTTGAGCGCCGCGAAATGGATCGTGCCCGTGATCGGATGCGCGTCGAACACCTTCGCGAGCGCGGCTTCGTCGCACACGTCGACCTGGTGGAACGCCGGCGTCCTGCCCGTGATCCGCTCGATGCGCCGCACGGACTCGGCCTTGCTGTTGACGAGGTTGTCGACGATCACGACATCGTAGCCGTTGTCGAGCAGCTCGACGGCCGTGTGCGAGCCGATGTAGCCCGCACCGCCGGTAACGAGGATGGTGCCTTTAGCGGTCATGCTGATGCGCTCCTTCAGAGTGTGATGCCGGTCAATGTATGAATGGTCTGCCGGTAGCGTTCGACGACCTGCTGCTCGTCGAATTCAGCGGCCACCTTGCGGCGGCCGTGCGTGCCCATCGCATCGCGCCCGGCAGTCCCGAGTTCGATCATGCGGATCAGCTGCTCGGCGAGGCTCGCGCTGTCGCGCACGCGGCACAGGAAGCCCGTTTCGCCATCGGCCACGACGTCGCGGCAGCCCGGCACGTCGGTCGCGACGATCGGGCGGCCCATCGCGGACGCTTCCATCAGCGTGCGCGGCACGCCCTCGCGGTACGACGGCAGCACGACGCAGTCGGCCGCCGCGATGTGCGGGCGCACGTCGTGCGCCTCGCCGAGATACTCGACGACGCCTTCGCCGACCCACGCGTCGACGTCCGCGCGGCCGATCGCGCTCGGATTGTCGACGCCGAGCGGCCCGAGCAACTGGAAGCGCGCGTCCGGGTAGCGGGCCCGCACGACGCGCGCGGCCTCGACATATTCGCGCACGCCCTTGTCCCACAGCAGCCGGCCGATCAGGATGAACACCGGGCCACGGCCGGCGGGCAGCGGAGCCGGTGCGAACTGTTCGAGGTCGACGCCTTCGCCGTGCAGCAGCCGCGCCCGGTCGGGGTGCGCAAGCAGTTGCTCGTCGGTGAAGGTCGCGAGGTCGTCGCGGTTCAGGAACCAGACTTCACGCGGAAAGCGGAACGCGAACCGGTACAGGCGCTTCGCGACACTGGCCGCGCGGCTTTTCTGGATGAACACGTAGCCGAGGCCCGTGGTGACCGCGATCGACGGCACGCGCGCGAGCCACGCCGCGATCGACCCGTAGATGTTCGGCTTGATCGTGTAATGGAACACGAGATCGGGCTTGAGCGCGCGGTAATGGCGCACCAGCGCGGCAAGCGTGCCGAGATCCTCGCGCGGGCTCGTGCCTTTCGACGCGACGGCGAGCGCGACGTAGCGGCAGCCCATCTGCTCGAGCAGCGGCACCGTGCGGTCGTGCGGCGCGATCACGATGACCTCGGCGCCGCGCGCGACGAGCGCACGGATCAGCCCGTGGCGGTACGTGTAGATCGCCCAGGCCGTGTTGCAGACGAGCGCGATGCGCAGCGAGGAGGTAGCGGACATGAAAAAAAAGAAAAAATAAAGCGTCGAAAATGCCGGATGCGGGCTAGGCGGACGGGCGCGCCGCGAACAGCGTCCGCTTGATCCGCTGCAACGTACGGTACGGCGTCACGAAATGCAGCAGGTTCTTGGCGAGGCCGGCCCAGTCGTACGGGTTCAGAACGTTGAAGTGTCGCAGCAGCAGCGAAAGCGTCGATATCAGCTGGCGGCGGCGCTTGGTCGCGCTGATCCCGCCCTCGTTGAGCTCGTAATAGAGGCCGAGCTCGGGCAGGTTCGCGCAATCGTAGCGTTGCATTAACCGTAAAAAAAGATCGAGATCCTCGGCCGCGCGGTACTTCGCCCGATAGTTGCCGACTTCGCGCACCGCGTCGATGCGCAACATGACCGATGGATGCACGAGTGGCGAGCGCAGGAAGCGCGTGCGGCGCAGCGTGCGCGGATCGGCGGGCGGCGTCAGCATGAAGCGCGGCTCGCCGGCACGCGACACGACCTGCGTCCACATGCCGACGCAGGCCACGCGCGGATGCGCATCGAGATAGGCGCGCTCTTTGGCGAGGCGCTGCGGCGCGGCGAGGTCGCCGGCGTCGATCCGTGCGGCATAGCGGAAGCCGCGCGCCGCGAGCGCGTCGATGCCGGCCTCGAGCGCGCGCTCGATGCCGCCGTTCTGCGGCATGCGCAGCACCTCGACCACGAGGCCGGGCAGGTCGGGCGCCGCGATCGGCGGCGTGCTGCCGTCGTCGACGATCAGCACGTGCACCGGCGCGTCCTCGCGAAACGACGCGAGGGTGCGGACGACGTCGTCGTGGCCGTTGTAGGCCGGCATCAGCACGGCCACGTCGTCGAGCGGGGGCGGGCAAGCGGGAGGCGTCATGGGCGCAGCTTGAAACGAATGTAATAAAAATTAACGGCGGCGGCGGCAACATAGCCGGCCGCCAGCCCGACGAGCGCGCCGTACAGGCCGAGCCGGGGGATCGCGAACACGTTGACGAGCGCGGCGATCGCGAGCGCGAGCACCCATTTCGCCAGCAACACGAATTTTGCTTGATATTTGAGAACGATAAGATTGCCTATCGCCTCGATGCCGGCCGGCACGGACAGCCAGACGGCCCAGCGGAAGATGTCGACCGACGCCTCGTAGCCGCGGCCGAACACCTTGCCGACGATGAGCGGCGCGGCTGCGTCCAGCACCAGCGCGCCGGCCGTCATCAGGCCGGCGGTCATCGCGATCAGCCGGACGATGTTGCGGCGCAGCCGCGCGATGTCCTGCACGCGGTACACGAACGCGGGCGCGATGGTCTGCGCGAGCATCAGTGCGAGCGTGATCCAGTTCTCGTTGAGCTGCTGGGCCGCGGAATAGCGGCCGAGGTCGGCGAACGACACGTGACGCTCGAGCATCAGGCGGTCGAGCTTCAGGAACAGATACATGCAGATCAGGCCGAGCCAGAACACGGTGCCGGCGGTGGCAAAGTGCCCGAACAGCGGTTTGTCGAACGTCCAGCCGAGCGTGCCGCCGTTACGATGGCGGTAGTAGAGCAGCAGCGCGAAGCCGATCGCGGCGGCCTCCAGCGCCCACAGCCATGCGAAGCGGGCGGGGCCGGCGGCCGCGCGGACCAGCAGCCAGACGAGCAGCGCCTTCGCCAGCGCGGTGAGCATGCTGGTCACGAGCTGCGGCTTGCTGTAGGTCATGCTCTGCAGCCACGCGTTGATCACGCCGACGAACGGCTCGCGGAACACCATCGTGACCGCGAGGCCCGCGAGCATCGCGCCGACGAGCGGGTCGAACGCACCGGCGCCGATCGCGATCCAGGTCGCGACGAGCGCTGCGGCGGACACGCCGATGCGCAGCGCGAATGCGCTGCCGAGCACCGCGCCGAGTTGCGCGGGCGGTCGGTGGACGATGGTCGGAACCAGGATTTCGGCGCCGCACACCCAGGTGAGCGGTGCCAGTACGAGGAGAAGCGTATTCGCATACTGCCATTTGCCGAACACGTCCGGCCCGAAATAACGGGCCAGAAGACCGCTGATCGCGATCGCGACGCCGATCTGCGTGAGCCGCTCGAGCCCCAGCCAGACGAGATTCGCGACGGCCTTCGCGACGTCCGGGTTGCCGAATCGCTTCAGCATGCGGGGCAGCCGCGCGCGCGCGAGGCGGCCGGCAGGGCGCCCGGAGGCGGCAGGGTGGCGGCGGCGGAACGGCTAGGCATTAAAATGGACGGAATCCGCGTCATCAAAACCCGCGATTATAAGTTGGATCGGGGCCGCTCCAGCCGTCCCGTTCCTTGCAGCGCCGGGCCCGCATGTATGATGCCGGGCATGCGCGAAAGGCGGCCAGATTATTTTCCATGCACGCAACCGAGAGAGAATCGATGATCTCCCAATCCATCTTCAAGGCATATGACATTCGCGGTGTGGTCGGCAAGACGCTCGACGCCGACACGGCGCGCGGGATCGGCCGGGCATTCGGCAGCGAAGTGCGCGCACAGGGCGGTGACGCGGTCGTCGTCGCGCGCGACGGCCGCCTGTCGGGGCCCGAGCTCGTCGGCGCACTCGCCGATGGCCTGCGTGCGGCGGGCGTCGACGTCGTCGACGTCGGCATGGTGCCCACGCCGGTCGGCTATTTCGCGGCGAGCGTGCCGCTTCCGCTGAAGGGCGGCGAGCGTCGCGTCGATTCGTGCATCGTCGTCACGGGCAGCCACAACCCGCCCGACTACAACGGCTTCAAGATGGTGCTGCGCGGCGCGGCGATCTACGGCGAGCAGATCCAGGCGCTGTACCGTCGCATCGTGGACGAGCGCTATGAGACGGGCAGCGGCTCGTACGAGGCATTCGACGTCGCCGACCAGTACATCGAGCGCATCGTCGGCGACGTGAAGCTCGCGCGCCCGCTGAAGCTCGTCGTCGACGCCGGCAACGGCGTCGCCGGCCCGCTCGCGACGCGCCTGTTCAAGGCGCTCGGCTGCACGCTCGTCGAGCGCTTCACCGACATCGACGGCACGTTCCCGAACCACCATCCCGATCCGGCGCACCCGGAAAACCTGCAGGACGTGATCCAGGCGCTGAAGGACACCGACGCCGAGCTCGGCTTCGCGTTCGACGGCGACGGCGACCGCCTGGGCGTCGTCACGAAGGACGGCCAGATCATTTTCCCGGACCGCCAGCTGATGCTGTTCGCGGAAGAAGTGCTGTCGCGCAACCCGGGCGCGCAGATCATCTACGACGTGAAGTGCACGCGCCATCTCGCGCAGTGGGTGAAGGCGAAGGGCGGCGAGCCGCTGATGTGGAAGACGGGCCATTCGCTGGTCAAGGCGAAGCTGCGCGAGACGGGCGCACCGCTCGCGGGCGAGATGAGCGGCCACGTGTTCTTCAAGGATCGCTGGTACGGCTTCGACGACGGTCTCTACACGGGCGCGCGCCTGCTCGAGATCCTCGCGAAGACGGCCGATCCGAGCGCGGTGCTGAACGCGCTGCCGGATGCGATGAGCACGCCGGAGCTGCAGCTCTGGCTCGACGAAGGCGAGAACTTCCGCCTGATCGAGAAGCTGCAGAAGGAAGCGAAGTTCGACGGCGCCGACGAAGTCGTGACGATCGACGGCCTGCGTGTCGAGTACCCGGACGGCTTCGGCCTCGCGCGTTCGTCGAACACGACGCCGGTCGTCGTGATGCGTTTCGAATCGGAGACGCAGGAAGGGCTCGCGCGCATCCAGGCGGACTTCCGCCGCGTGCTGACGGCCGCGAAGCCGGACGTCAAGCTGCCGTTCTGAGCCTGGGCGGCCTGCGGGCCGCCGCCGGCGCGATGAGGGTCGAAGGATCGTCGCGCCATTCCCGAAAAGCGGCGCACGCCGACGGCGTGCGGCCGCTTTTTGCCTGTGTGGTCCCCCGGGCGCGATAAAATCGCGTCTTTATGCCTGTCGCCGGCCGTCCGCCGGCGTTTTTTCAGCGTGCAAAAGATTCTGATCGTGCGCGTGTCGTCGCTGGGCGACGTCGTGCACAACATGCCCGTGATCGCCGATATCCGGCGCCGCCACCCCGACGCGCAGATCGACTGGCTCGTCGAGGAGAGCTTCGTCGACCTCGTGCGGCTCGTCGACGGCGTGCGCGACGTGCTGCCGTTCTCGCTGCGCCGCTGGCGCAAGAAGCCGCTCTCGGGTGCGACGTGGCGCGAGATCCGCGCGTTCCGCAAGCGCCTCGCGGCCGAGCAGTACGACCTCGTGATCGACTGCCAGGGTCTCATCAAGACGGCCTGGGTCGCGAGCTGGGCGCGCGGCCCGCTCGCGGGCCTCGGCAACCGCACCGACGGCGCGGGCTACGAATGGCCGGTGCGCTTCTTCTATCGCAAGCGCGTGCCGATCGCACCGCGCACGCACGTGGTCGAACGTTCGCGCCAGCTGGTCGCGGCCGCGCTGGGCGACCCGGCGCCGACGCCGGCGGATCCGGTCGACTTCGGCCTCGATACGCGTGCGGCGGCGCTCGCGGTCGCGGCGCTCGGCCTGAACCTGCCGGTGCCGTACGTGGTGTTCGTGCATGCGACGTCGCGCGCCGACAAGCAGTGGCCGGACGCCGCCTGGATCGAGCTCGGCCAGGCGCTCGTGCGGCGCGGCGCGTCGCTCGTGCTGCCGTGGGGCAACGACGCGGAGCGCGCGACGAGCGAGCGGCTCGCGAAGGAGTTCGGCGCGGCGGCGATCGTGCCGCCGAAACTGTCGCTGCCGGCCGTCGTCGGCCTGATCGACGGCGCAGCCGCGACGGTCGGGGTTGATACAGGTCTGGTTCACATCGCGGCCGCGCTGAAGCGTCCGACGGTCGAACTGTACAATTTCGCGACGGCCTGGCGCACCGGCGGTTACTGGTCGCCGAACGTCGTCAATCTCGGCACGGCGGGGCAGCCGCCGTCGATCTCGCAGGTGAAGGCGGTGCTCGCGGGCTTCGGTCTGCTGTGATGCCCGTCATGCCTGCCCTGCCCGTCACGCACGCGAACCGATCATGAGCGAATCCCAGATCATCGAAGTCCCGTCCGCCGACTGGAGCGGATACAACCTGTCGGCGCCGCGCGAGCAACTGCTCGCCGCGGTCGAGGAAGGCAAGGTGCTGTATTTCCCGCACCTGCGCTTCGCGATCGAAGGCGGCGAGGAAGCGCTGCTCGATCCGGCGCTCGCCGATCCCAAACGCAAGAACATCAGCCTCGCGCCGAACGGCGGTGCGCTCGCCGGCGTGCTCGGCGACAGTGTCACGCAGTCGGCCGTACGCGCGCTGGTCGCGCGCTTCCAGCAGCAGGCCGGCACGCTCGTCGACGGCCTCTTTCCCGAATATCGCGGCAAGCTGCGCGTCGCGCCGACGAGCCTGCGGCTGATGCAGGTCGAGACGCGCCAGACGTCGTGGCGCAAGGACGACAGCCGGCTGCACGTCGACGCGTTCCCGTCGCGGCCGAACTACGGCGAGCGGATCCTGCGCGTGTTCACGAACGTGAACCCGGCCGGCCAGCCGCGCGTATGGCGCGTCGGCGAGCCGTTCGAGGACGTCGCGAAGCGCTTCCTGCCGAAGATCCGGCCGCAGTTCCCGGGTTCGGCGTGGCTGCTGAACCTGCTGCACGTGACGAAGTCGCCGCGCAGCGCGTACGACCACCTGATGCTGAACCTGCACGACAGCATGAAGGCCGATCTCGACTACCAGAAGACGTGCCCGCAGCAGACGATGCCGTTTCCGCCGGGCAGCGTGTGGATATGTTTCTCGGATCAGACTTCGCACGCTGTGATGTCCGGCCAGTTCATGCTCGAGCAGACCTTCTTCCTGCCGGTCGACGCGATGGTGCGTCGCGAATGCGCGCCGCTCGGGATTCTCGAGCGCCTGCAGGGCAGGGCGCTGGTTTGAGCGCGCACCGCATCCTCCGCGGTGACGGAGTCCGCTCATGCTGAGGGCGATCTATCGCGCGCTGTGGTGGCTCGTCGCACCGATCGCGGTCATCCGGCTCTGCGTGCGCTCGCGCAAGGAGCGCGGCTATCGCGAGCACATCGGCGAGCGCTTCGGCTGCGTCGCCGGCCGTTCACCGGACGATCGCGCGCCGCTGATCTGGGTGCATGCGGTGTCGGTCGGCGAGACGCGCGCCGCGCAGCCGCTGATCGACGCGCTGATGCGCGCACGTCCCGACGCGCGCATCCTGCTCACGCACATGACGCCGAGCGGCCGGGCGACCGGCGAGCAGATCTTCGGCGACCGCGTGCTGCGCTGCTACCTGCCGTACGACATGCCGGGCGCGGTGCGGCGCTTCCTGCGTGCATGGCGGCCGACGCTCGGCCTCGTGATGGAAACCGAGGTGTGGCCGACGCTGATCGACGAGTGCCGCCGCGCGGACGTGCCGCTCGTGCTGACCAACGCGCGGATGTCCGCGCGCTCGCATCGGCGCGCGGCGAAGTTCGGCGCGGCGACGCGCGACGTGTTCGGCGGTTTCTCGCGCGTGCTCGCGCAGAGCCCGGCCGACGCGGAGCGGCTGACGTCGCTCGGCGCGCGTAACGTGACGGTGCTGGGCAACCTGAAGTTCGACATGACGACGCCGCCGGAGCTGGCGGCGCGCGGCCACGCATGGCGCGACGCGATCGGCACGCGGCCCGTGTGGGTCGCAGCAAGCACGCGCGAGAACGAAGAGGCGCTGGTGCTGCAGGCATTCGCGGCGATGAAGACGCCCGGTGCGCTGCTGATTCTCGTGCCGCGTCATCCGCAGCGTTTCGCCGAAGTCGAGGCGCTCGTCGCGCGCAACGGATTCAAGTGCGTGCGGCGTTCGGTGTGGGGCGCGGACGCGGTGGCGCTCGCGGCCGGCC
Organism: Burkholderia diffusa; assembly: GCF_902499115.1. GTDB lineage: Bacteria > Pseudomonadota > Gammaproteobacteria > Burkholderiales > Burkholderiaceae > Burkholderia > Burkholderia diffusa. The sequence continues at coordinate 84,839 of NZ_CABVPN010000015.1, read as the reverse complement.
GGCCCGCCGCGGCGGAACCGCTGCCGGCCGACGTGACGGTGCTGCTCGGCGATTCGATGGGTGAACTCGGCGCGTACTACGCGGCCAGCGACGTCGCGTTCATTGGCGGCAGCCTGCTGCCGCTCGGCGGGCAGAATCTCATCGAGGCGTGTGCGGTCGGCGTGCCGGTGCTGATCGGCCCGCACGTGTTCAACTTCACGCAGGCGACCGCCGATGCGGTCGCGGCCGGCGCGGCGATGCAGGTCGCCGATCCGCTCGATCTCGCGCATGTGCTCGACGCGCTGTTCGCCGATTACGCGCGCCGTATCGCGATGGGCGCGGCCGGTGCCGCGTTCGCGTCGCGTCATCGCGGCGCGACCGCGCGCTCGGTCGACGTGCTCGCGGCGTTGTTGCCGCCGGCCGAGCGCGGCAGCGGCGCGATGCCCGGCGCAACCGACGCGTCGGAAGCATCCGGCGACTGAGCGGGCGGCGCAAGGCCGCCCAAGGCAGGCGAGGCGGCAGCGGGCCGCCGCGCCGCCGTTCACACCGTCAACAATCCCTTCTTCTCGATGAACGCGACGACGTCCGCGAGGCCTTCGAGCGCCTTCAGGTTCGTCATCACGTAAGGCCGCTCGCCACGCATCTTCTTCGTGTCCGAGGCCATCACGTCGAGGTTCGCCCCGACGAGCGGCGCGAGATCGGTCTTGTTGATCACGAGCAGGTCGGATTTCGTGATGCCGGGGCCGCCCTTGCGCGGAATCTTCTCGCCGCCGGCGACGTCGATCACGTAGATCGTCAGGTCCGACAACTCGGGGCTGAACGTCGCCGCGAGATTGTCGCCGCCCGACTCGATGAACACGATGTCGGCGTCCGGAAAGCGCGACAGCATGCGGTCGACGGCCTCGAGGTTGATCGACGCATCCTCGCGGATCGCCGTATGCGGGCAGCCGCCCGTCTCGACGCCCATGATGCGTTCCTCGGGCAGCGCGCCCGCGACCGTCAGCAGGCGCTGGTCTTCCTTCGTATAGATGTCGTTCGTGATCGCGACGAGGTCGTAGCGCTCGCGCATCGCCTTGCACAGCATTTCGAGCAGTGTGGTCTTGCCGGAGCCGACGGGGCCGCCGATGCCGACGCGCAGCGGCGGCAGTTTCTTCGTGCGGCGGGCGGAGGAGGGAGCGGGTGCGTTCATGGTGTGGATCGGGTTCAGGAGCGGAACAACCGCGAATACTGGGTTTCGTGCCGCGCGGACAGGATGCCGAGCTGCGGCGCGAACGTGTTGATGGCGTCGGGTGGTGTCGCGAGCGCGCGGCGTACGGCCGCGTCGATCGCGCCGCGCAGCGCGACGATGATGCGCTGGCCCGCGAGCTGGCCGAGCGGCACGGCCTTCAGCGCGGCCGACGTCTGGTTCTCGACCCAGCCGAATGCGTACGCGGCGAGCGTGGCGTCGGCACCGGCGTCGTGCGCGGCGGCCGCGTAGGCGAACGCGGTCGGCAGTGCGACCGGCGACAGCGACGCGAGCGTCGCGCGGCGCGCGGCATCGCCCCATTCGAGCGACGCGCAAAGCTGCCCGAGCGACCAGCCCATCTGCTCGGTCTCGCGGCGCAATTCCGCCGATTCGCGGCTCGCGACGAACCATGCGTTTTCGCGCGCGAGCGCGTCGGCGTCGTGCGCCTGCCAGCGCGCGAGCTGATGTGCGAGGAACGGCAGCTCGCCGTGCGCGAGCACGTCGGTCAGCCCGCTGGCGATCCAGTCGCGCGCGGTGTCGGCGTCGCGGATCAGGTTCGCGTCGAGCGCGGCTTCGAGTCCCTGCGAATAGCTGTACGCACCGATCGGCAGCGCGGGCGACGCGAGATGCAGCAGCGCGACGAGTTCAGTGGTGGTCATGACCGTGGTGGCCGTGCGAGCAGCCCGGACCATGCTGGTGATCGTGATCGTGATCGTGCGGGTGGCCGTGGTGTTCGCCGAATACCTGCTGCGCGAGCGCGTAATCCTCGGCGAACGTGGCATCGTGCCCGTGCTTGTGGCCGCCGCCGTACGCACCGGCTTCCGGCTGGAACGGTGCGCTCGCTTCGTCGACCTGCGTGCCGAGCCGGCGCAGCATGTCGGCGAGCACCGGATCGGCTTCGAGCTTCAGATAGCCGTCGCCGATCTCGACCGGCGTGTGACGATTGCCGAGGTGATACGCGGCGCGCATCAGCGTGAGCGGGTCGGCCGCGCGCACGAGCAGCACGGTCTCGGGCGCCGCGGCGATTCGCACGAGCGCGCCGTCGTCGGCGACGAGCACGTCGCCGTCGCGCAGCACGGTGCCGCGCGGCAGCAGGACCGCGACGTCCTCGCCCGTGTCGAGCGTCGCCGCGAGGCGGCTCTTGCAGCGGGCGTCATAGGCGAGCGTGAGCGTCGGCGCACGCGCGACGAGCGACGCGGCAAGCTTCACGTTCGGGGCAATGCGTTTGTCGAGGGTGCGCATGGAGCGAAAACCGGAAATCAGAACAGGAAATAGCGCTGCGCCATCGGCAGCACCGACGCCGGCTCGCAGGTGAGCAGCTGGCCGTCGGCGATCACGTCGTAGGTTTCGGGATCGACGCTGATCGACGGACGCCACGCGTTGTGGATCATGTCGGCCTTCGTCACGTTGCGGCAGTTGCGCACCGGCACGATGCGCTTCGCGAGTCCGTAGCGTTCGGCGATGCCGGCATCGGCGGCCATCTGCGACACGAAGGTCAGCGACGTGCGCGCGAGTGCGCCGCCACGCGTCGCGAACATCTCGCGATAATGGACGGGCTGCGGCGTCGGGATCGACGCGTTCGGGTCGCCCATCTGCGCGACCGCGATCATCCCGCCCTTCAGGATCATCGACGGCTTGATCCCGAAGAACGCCGGCTCCCACAGCACGAGGTCGGCCCACTTGCCGGGCTCGATCGAACCGACTTCATGCGCGATCCCGTGCGTGATCGCCGGGTTGATCGTGTATTTCGCGACGTAGCGCTTCGCGCGGAAGTTGTCGTTGCGCGCGCCGTCTTCGGGCAGCGCGCCGCGCTGCACTTTCATCTTGTGCGCGGTCTGCCAGGTGCGGATGATCACTTCGCCGACGCGGCCCATCGCCTGCGAATCGGACGACAGCATCGACAGCGCGCCGAGATCGTGCAGGATGTCCTCGGCCGCGATCGTCTCGCGGCGGATCCGCGATTCCGCGAACGCGAGATCCTCGGCGATCGACGGATCGAGGTGATGGCATACCATCAGCATGTCGAGATGCTCGTCGAGCGTGTTGATCGTGTACGGGCGCGTCGGGTTGGTCGACGACGGCAGCACGTTCGCCTCGCCGCACACCTTCAGGATGTCGGGCGCATGGCCGCCGCCCGCGCCTTCGGTGTGATACGTGTGGATCGTGCGGCCCTTGAACGCGGCGACCGTCGATTCGACGAAGCCGGCTTCGTTCAGCGTGTCGGTGTGGATCGCGACCTGCGTGTCGGTGTCGTCGGCGACGGAAAGGCAGTTGTCGATCGCGGCGGGCGTCGTGCCCCAGTCCTCGTGCAGCTTCAGCCCGATCGCGCCGGCTGCGATCTGTTCGACGAGCGGCTGCGGCAGGCTCGCGTTGCCCTTGCCGAGAAAGCCGAGGTTGATCGGCCAGCCGTCGGCGGCCTGCAGCATCCGCTCCATGTGCCACGGGCCCGGCGTGCAGGTCGTCGCATTGGTGCCGGTGGCCGGCCCCGTGCCGCCGCCGAGCATCGTCGTGACGCCCGACGCGAGCGCCTCGTCGATCTGCTGCGGGCTGATGAAGTGAATGTGCGTGTCGATGCCGCCCGCGGTCACGATCAGCCCTTCGCCGGCGATCACTTCGGTCGCCGCGCCAATGGCGATCGTCACGCCCGGCTGGATGTCCGGATTGCCGGCCTTGCCGATCGCGGCGATGCGGCCGTGCTTGATCGCGATGTCGGCCTTCACGATGCCCCAATGATCGAGGATCACCGCGTTCGTGATGATCGTGTCGGGCACGTCGGCGGCCACGCGCTGCGACTGGCCCATGCCGTCGCGGATCACCTTCCCGCCGCCGAATTTCACTTCCTCGCCGTAGGTCGTGAAGTCGCGTTCGATCTCGATCAGCAGTTCGGTATCGGCGAGCCGCACGCGGTCGCCCGTCGTCGGCCCGAACATTTCCGCGTATGCGCGGCGGCTCAAGCGTAATGTCATGTGCTGTTCCTGAAGAGCGGGGCGCGGCTTACAGCGGCCCCATCACCTTGCCCTGAAAACCGTAGACGGCGCGTTCGCCGGCCAGCTCGACCAGCTCGACGGTGCGCGTCTGGCCCGGCTCGAAGCGCACGGCGGTGCCGGCTGCGATGTTGAGCCGGAAGCCGCGCGCGGCCGCGCGGTCGAACGACAGCGCGTCGTTGACTTCGAAGAAGTGGTAATGCGAGCCGACCTGGACCGGGCGGTCGCCGGTGTTCGCGATGACGAGCGAGCGCGTCGCGCGGCCTGCATTCAGTTCGTGCTCGCCGTCGTCGGTGAGGATTTCGCCGGGGATCATGCGTGCTACCTCGGTCACGGAATCGGGTGGTGGACGGTGACGAGCTTGGTGCCGTCGGGGAAGGTCGCCTCGACCTGGATGTCGGGGATCATCTCCGGCACGCCTTCCATCACGTCGTCGCGCGTGAGCAGCGTCGTGCCGTAGTGCATCACCTCGGCGACGGTCTTGCCGTCGCGCGCGGCTTCCATCAACGCGGCGGTGATGAACGCGACCGCTTCCGGATAGTTGAGCTTCAGCCCGCGCGCGCGGCGGCGCTCGGCCAGCAGCGCCGCCGTGAAGATCAGCAGCTTGTCCTTTTCTCGGGGAGTCAGTTTCATGAAGGCAATCGTTCAGGAAAACGTAATTTTTATCGGTGCGCGGGGTTCCGGCCGGGGCGCGGGTCATCGTAGCACCGCGCCACTTTTCGTGCGTTGTGTAGCCGTTATGTAAGCAGCAAGGCGCGTGCCATGTCGATGGAACGCGTCTCGATGCGCGATCGTGGTGCGCGATGCATGAATCGTGGGCAGGGTGGGCGGCGCGACTGCGCCGAAACGGTGCGTGCCGGGCCGGGCGCTCAGGTCTGCCAGAGGCGCAGCGGCCGTGCGTCGACGCCGTGCACGAGCGGCCGCAGGTAAAGCCAGCAGTCGGCGAAGTGATGCTGCAGTGCTTCCATCGACGTCGATACCGCGCGCACCAGCACGACGCCCGGCGTCACGCAGGTCGCGCCCGCGCGCAGGGTGTCGTCGAACGGCATCCGCACGGCGAGCGCTTCGGCGAGCGCGGCATCGCACGCGGTGCCAACCGCCCACAGCGTGCCGTACACGGGAAAGCCGGCGAGACCCTGCAGTGCGCTGCGCAGCGGATCGTGCGCGTCGAGCAGCCCGCGCTCGGTCCATAGCGGCCGTCCATCGGCATCGACGAGTGCCGAACCCGATGCGATGCGGCCCGCCGACCACGTTTCGCCGGCCGCCTGCCGGCCGAGCTGCGTCGCGTCCCAGCCGATCGCGCTCGCGCCGGCGCCGAGCGTTACCGTGAAGTCGAGCGCGGCGTGGGCCGCGTCGAAGAACAGGTTGTTCTGCGGCAGCCAGTCGAGCTTCGCGTGCTCGCCGACCGTGATGCCGATGCGCTGCGTCGCGTCGAGCCCGTTCGACTTGTACCACTTGGTCGCGCCGGGTGTCGTCAGCACCGCGTGCGTGCCGTCGCCGAGTGTGATGTCGATGTCGAGTCGGTCGCCGCCCGCGACGCCGCCCGGCGGGTGAACGATGACCGCGTGACAGATCGCGTCGCCCTCCGGATACAGCGGCCGCTGGACGCGCAACGGGCCGTCGTGCAGCCGGTGGACGAGCGTCGTGCGCGCGCGGTACCGTTCGAAGCCGAGTTCGAGACGGCCGCGCCACGACTTGGCGATGGCGGGGCGGGACAGCGGGGCGTGGGAGTCGAGGGCGGACATCGGCGGCGAGCGGGAAACGACGGAAACGGGCGCGAAGAACGTGGATGCTACCGGAACAATAATGCAGATGCCGCGTTCGTTGGAAGCGCGGCGTGCGGCCGCACCGCGAACCGGCCGCCCGTGCGCGCTGCCGTGCCGCCGCTCACACCGCGATCAGTTCGCGGACACCGTTCGTTTCCATGTCGCGCGCATCGCCGCCCGCGATGACCTCGCCGCGGCTCATCACCCAGTAATGGTCCGCGATCGAGCGCGCGAAGTCGTAATACTGCTCGACGAGCAGCACGGTCATTTTCGATTCGTCGACGAGCTGGCGCAGCGTGCGGCCGATGTCCTGGATGATCGACGGCTGGATGCCCTCGGTCGGCTCGTCGAGGATCAGCAGTTGCGGCTCGCTCATCAGCGCGCGGCCGATCGCGAGCTGCTGCTGCTGGCCGCCCGACAGGTCGCCGCCGCGTCGTGCGCGCATGTCCTTCAGCACCGGGAACAGGTCGTAGATGCGGTCGGGCACTTTCGACGGCGCCTTGCGGCTCGCCGCGCCGACGAGCAGGTTTTCCTCGACGGTCAGCCGCGGAAAGATGTCGCGACCCTGCGGCACGTACGCGAGGCCAGCCGCGACGCGCGCATACGGCGGCAGCGTGCCGAGCGCCGTGCCGCGCCACGACACGCTGCCGCTTTTCGCGGCGACCACGCCCATCAGGCAGCGCAGCAGCGTGCTCTTGCCGACGCCGTTGCGGCCGAGCAGCACGGTGAGCTTGCCGTCGTCGGCGGCCAGCGTCACGTTGCGCAGGATATGGCTGCCGCCGTAGTACTGGTTCAGTGCATCGATCTTCAGCATTGGATTACCGTCCGAGGTAGGACTCGATCACCGCGTCGTCGCGCTTGACCTGGTCGAGCGTGCCTTGCGCGAGCACCGCGCCTTCGGACATCACCGTCACGCGGCCCGTGTCGCCCGCGAGCGCCGCGACGAATTCCATGTCGTGTTCGACGACCATCATCGAGCAGGTGCCGCGCAGCGTGTTCAGCAGCTTCGCGAGTTCCATCGTCTCGTGGTCGGTCATCCCGGCGGCCGGCTCGTCGAGCAGCAACAGAGCCGGGCGCTGCATCAGCAGCATGCCGATCTCGAGCCGCTGCTTCTGCCCGTGCGACAGCTCGCCGGCCGCGCGATACGCGTCGCTTTCGAGGCCGATCAGCGCGAGCGTCTCCTCGATCTTCGCCTGTGCGGTGCGATCGAGCCGCGCGCGCAGCGACGCGAGCCAGCCCTTGTCGGTCTGCACCGCCAGTTCGAGGTTTTCCCACACCGGATGCTGTTCGAACACGGTCGGCTTCTGGAACTTGCGGCCGATCCCCGCACGTGCGATCTCGGGTTCGTTCATCCTCGCGAGGTCGATGGTCTGGCCGAGAAAAACCTTGCCCGCATCGGGGCGCGTCTTGCCGGTGATCACGTCCATCATCGTCGTCTTGCCCGCGCCGTTCGGGCCGATCACGCAGCGCAGTTCGCCCGCGTCGATCGCGAGCGACAGCTTGTTCAGCGCGCGAAAGCCGTCGAAGCTCACCTCGATGTCCTCGAGATAGAGGATCGTGCCGTGCGACGTGTCGATGCCGGGCGGCACCACGCGGCCCATCGATGCGGTGCCGCTGACGGCCAGCAGCTCGTCCTCGGCCGGTGGCGTGAACTGGTAGAGGGCCGTGCCGTTCATGCGCGTTTCCCCTTTGCGAGCAGCGTGTCCACGAGGCCCATGATGCCGCGCGGCAGCAAGAGCGGCACGAGCACGAAGATCAGCCCGAGAAAGAACAGCCAGTATTCGGCGAAGTACGCGGTAAAGAGGCTCTTCGCGCCGTTCACCGCGAAAGCGCCGACGATCGGACCGATCAGCGTGCCGCGCCCGCCCACCGCGACCCAGATCGCCATTTCGATCGAGTTGCCGGGCGACATCTCGCCGGGGTTGATGATGCCGACCTGCGGCACGTACAACGCGCCCGCGATACCGCACAGCACGGCCGACAGCGTCCATACGAACAGTTTGTACGCGAGCGGGCTGTAACCGAGGAACATCAGCCGCGTCTCGCCGTCGCGCACCGCGGTGACCACGCGTCCGAGCTTGCTGGTGACGATCGCGCGCGCGGCGATGAACGCGAGTACGAGCGTCGCGAAGGTCAGCAGCAACAGCACCGTGCGCGTGCCGGGCGACGTGACGGAAAAGCCTGCGATGCGCTTGAAGTCGGTGAAGCCGTTGTTGCCGCCGAAGCCCGTCTCGTTGCGAAAGAACAGCAGCATCGCGGCGAACGTCAGCGCTTGCGTGATGATCGACAGGTACACGCCCTTCACGCGCGAGCGGAACGTGAAGAAGCCGAACACCCATGCGAGCACGGCCGGCACGAGCACGACCAGCGCGAGCGCCCACGCGAGATGCTGCGTGCCGCTCCAGTACCAGGGCAGCTGATGCCAGTCGAGGAACACCATGAAGTCGGGCAGGTCGCTGCCGTATTTGCCGTCGCGGCCGATCTCGCGCATCAGGTACATGCCGATCGCATAACCGCCGAGCGCGAAGAACAGGCCATGGCCGAGGCTCAGGATTCCGCAGTAGCCCCACACGAGATCGAGCGCGAGCGCGGCGATCGCGTAGCACATCAGCTTGCCGGCGAGCGTCATCGCATACGCGGACAGGTGGAACGCGCTCGACTCGGGCGCGACCAGCGCGGCGAGCGGCACGCCGATGCCGATCGCGATGCACAGCGCGACGAGCGCAAGCCATGCGCGGCGCGACAGCAGCGCGGGGCGGGGCGGCAGGCCGAGCGCGAAACCGTCCTCGGCACGCGCGGTTGCGGCGGGCTTCGGCGCGCCGGCGACCGGATTCGACAACGAATCGGTGATTGAAGTCATGTCAGGCCTCCGCGCTGCGTCCCTTCGGGGCGAACATGCCCTGCGGACGTTTCTGGATGAACAGCACGATCATCACGAGCACCGCGATCTTCGCGAGCACCGCGCCCCAGAACGGCTCGATCGCCTTGCTGACGAGGCCGAGCCCGAAGCCGCCGAGCACGGTGCCGGCGATCTGGCCGACGCCGCCGAGCACGACCGCCATGAACGAATCGATGATGTAGTTTTGCCCGAGGTCCGGGCCCACGTTGCCGATCTGCGACAGCGCGCACCCGCCGAGGCCCGCGATGCCCGCGCCGAACGCGAACGCATACGCGTCGACGCGAGCGGTCTTCACGCCGACGCACGCGGCCATCCGGCGGTTCTGCGTGACCGCGCGCACGAACAGGCCGAGCCGGGTCTTCGTCAGCACGCCCCAGGCGACGCACACGACCGCGAGCGCGAACGCGAGGATCGCGAGCCGGTTGTACGGCAGGATCAGGTTCTGCATCACGGTCACGCCGCCGCTCATCCACGACGGGTTCACGACCTGCACGTTCTGCGCGCCGAACAGCATGCGCGTGGCCTGGATCAGGATCAGGCTCACGCCGAACGTCGCGAGCAGCGTCTCGAGCGGGCGGCCGTACAGGTGCCGCAGCACGAGCCGCTCGAGCACGATGCCCACCAGCGCCGCCGCCGCGAACGACACCGGCACCGCAACGAGCGGATACCAGTCGAACGCGGCCGGCGCATAGCGCTGGATCAGCGTCTGCACGACATAGGTTGCGTACGCACCGATCATCAGGAATTCGCCGTGCGCCATGTTGATCACGCCGATCAGCCCGTACGTGATCGCGAGGCCGAGCGCCGCGAGCAGCAGCACGCTGCCGAGCGACAGGCCCGCGAACACGGTGCCCGCGATCTCGCCGCGGCGCTGCAGCGTGTGCAATGCATCGAGTCCTTGCTGCGCGGCGTCGCGCACGCGCGCGTCGGGCTCCGCATGGCTGCCGTCGGCGTTCTGCGCGACGAGCGGGCGCAATTGCTCGATCATGTCGAGATCGTGGCGCGCGGCCACCACCTGCACGGCTTCGAGACGCTTCGCCGGATCGGCGTCGTGCAGCGCGGCGATCGCCCACAGTGCGTCGAGACGGCGTTTCAATGCCGGATCGGTTTCCTTGGCGCGGGCGCGCTCGATCATCGGCTTGAGCGCCGGGTCGGGCGACTTCAGCAGCGCGTCGATCGCGTCGCGGCGCGCGGCGACATCCGGCGACGCGAGAGCGAGACCCGACAGCGCGCCCGCGATCTTCGTGCGCAGCAGGTTGTTCAGCATCACGGGCTGCGCGTCGCCGGCCGGCGTCGCGGCCTGCGTGAGCGCGTCGTGCGCGGTGTCGCCGGTCTGGATCAGCAGGTGTCCGTCGCCGGTCGCGAGCGCGTCGCCGGTCGACAGCGCATTGAGCAACGCGACGGCGCGCGGATCGGCATCGGCGGCGAGATGTTCGATCGCGGCCGTTTTCGCGTCGAAGTCGTCGCCGGCAAGCGCGGCGGTATCGGCCGCCGTCAGGGCGAACGCGGCGTGCGGCAGCGCGCCCGTCAGCGCGGCACAGGCGACGACCGCGACGGCGGCGCGGCGAAAGCGTGTAGGCATCGAGAAATCCTGTCGGGCGTGGGAAAGCGAACGCGTGCGGCGGCGCGCGAGCGAGTGCGGCGCGTTACCGCAATCGCGGCGGCGTGCCTGCACCGGCCTGCGAACGGAGCGCCACGCCGGTGCGCGGCGCTCCGCATCGCATCAGGCGAGCGCCGCGCGCTGCCGGCGCAGGAACGCCGGGATCGAGCTGACGATGTCCGGCTTGCCCTGGTTGCCCGCGATGAACGGGCTCCACGGCTGCGCGCGCACGACCGTCTTCGTCTTCCACACGACGTTGAACTGCCCGTCGCCGCGGATCTCGCCGATCATCACCGGCTTGTGCAGGTGATGGTTGCCGTCCATCGAGAGCGTGAAGCCCGACGGCGCGGCAACCGTCTGTCCGATCATCGCGACGCGCACCTTGTCGACGTCGGTGCTCTTCGCCTTCTCGACCGCCTGCTTCCACATGTGGATGCCGACGTAGGTCGCTTCCATCGGATCGTTGGTCACGCGCTTCGCGCCGCCTGGCAGATTGTTCGCCTTCACCCACGCGGCGAACTGGTCCTTGAACTTCGTGTTCGTCGGGTTCTTCACCGACATGAAGTAGTTCCAGGCGGCGAGATGGCCGACGAGCGGCTTCGTGTCGATCCCGCGCAGCTCTTCCTCGCCGACCGAGAACGCGACCACCGGCACGTCGGTCGCCTTGATCCCCTGGTTGCCGAGCTCCTTGTAGAACGGCACGTTCGAATCGCCGTTGATCGTCGAGACCACGGTCGTCTTGCCGCCCTGCGCGAAGTTCTTGATGTTCGCGACGATCGTCTGGTAGTCGCTGTGTCCGAACGGCGTGTAGACCTCCTGAATGTCGGCGTCCTTGACGCCTTTCGATTTCAGGAACGCGCGCAGGATCTTGTTGGTCGTGCGCGGATACACATAGTCGGTGCCGAGCAGGAAGAATCGTTTGGCGCCGCCGCCTTCCGCGCTCATCAGGTACTCGACGGCGGGGATCGCCTGCTGATTCGGCGCGGCGCCCGTGTAGAACACGTTGCGCGACATTTCCTCGCCTTCATATTGCACCGGGTAGTAGAGCAGGCCGTTCAGTTCCTCGAACACCGGCAGCACCGACTTGCGCGACACCGACGTCCAGCAGCCGAACACGCATGCGACCTTGTCCTGCGTGAGCAGCTGGCGCGCCTTCTCCGCGAACAGCGGCCAGTTCGATGCGGGGTCGACGACCACGGGCTCGAGCTTGCGGCCCATCACGCCGCCGCTCTTGTTGATGTCGGCGATCGTCATCAGCGCCGTGTCCTTCAGCGACGTTTCGGAGATCGCCATCGTGCCCGACAGCGAATGCAGGATACCGACCTTGATCGGACCCGTGCCCGCATCGGCCGCGTGCGCAAACGGACTCTTGCCCGCCAGCGCGAGTGCACCGGCCATCGAACCGAACTTCAGCAGACTGCGACGTTTCATCGAGTTCCCCTTGACGTGTTTGGTAGGCGTGCGCCATGACGGCGCCGGCATCCGACTAACGCAAGGCATGTGCCAGTCGCACGGATGCACGCCGGGCGTGCCTGTGCGGGGTGGCGTGGGGCGTCGGCGTGGTGCGCGTGACGCGTCGTGCAGCATGCGCGATCCGTTGCGGTGCAGTCGCGCGGGCGCAAATGGTGCACGGCGTGCGCCCGTGTGCGAGCGCGCACGTCACGCGTTGAGGGACGTGCGGAACGTGATCGATGCGCATGCATTCAGCCGCGTCGTGTCGTGTCGGCGTCGCAGTGCACGGGGGGGAAGTGGAGTACGACGGGAAGCGCGAAGCGATCCGTTCGACGGGTGCCATGCTCGGGTGCTCGCCGCCGTTCGACATCGAACGGACGCGGATAGCCGACGGGCTGAAGCGATCGGGGGAGGGGGAACACAGAAGCGGAAATGCAAACGGGCGCGCCATGCGCGCCCGTTCGGCGGATCGGGGCGATCGGCTGCAACGTGCCGGTCGCCGTGGCGGCGCGCGATGCGCCGCCGGGAAGGTCAGTCACTCAGTAACGCGGCACGGACGGATCGACGTCACGCGACCACGCGTCGATCCCGCCCTGCAGGTTGTACAGCTTCGTGAAGCCGCGCGATTCGAGGAACATCGCGACCTGGGCGCTGCGCATCCCGTGATGGCACACGCAGACGATTTCCGCTTCGTCGTCGAGCTCCTCGCTGCGCGCGGGGATCTGTTGCATCGGGATCGACACGCTGCCGGCGATCTGCGCGGTCGAGATTTCCCAGGGCTCGCGCACGTCGAGCACGAGCGGCGCGGGACGCGCCGGATCGCGAAGCCATTCCGCGAGCATCGCGGGTGTCAGGATCTGCATGGAAGCTCCGCCGCTCAGAACTTGAAGCGCGACGGCTCCATCGCGTTGACGAGGTGATTGACGTAGGTTTCGAACACGTCGGCGACACGGTACTGCTTGTCGTCGATGCGCGTGATGATCTGCGCCTTCATCACCGGACGGCCGCCGACGAACGCCGACAGGCGGCCGCCGATCTTCAGCTGTTCGAGCATCTGCTGCGGCACGACCGGCAGGCCGCCCGCGACGCAGATCACGTCATACGGCGCCTTGTCGGGCCAGCCGAGCGAGCCGTCGCCGAGCACGACTTCCGCGTTCGTCACGCCGTCGTTGCGCAGGTTGTCCGCCGCGAACTTTGCGATGGTCGGATCGATATCGACAGCCGTCACGTGCTGTGCGCGATGCGCGAACAGTGCGGCCAGGTAGCCCGAACCCGCGCCGATCACGAGCACGTTCTCGTGCTTCTTGACCGACAGTTCCTGCAGCACGCGCGCTTCGACGCGCGGGAACAGCATCTTGCTGGTGCCGCCGGGCAGCGGCAGCTCGAGGTCGGCGAACGCGAGATCGCGGTGTTCGGGCAACACGTAGTTTTCACGCTTGACGATCGACAGCAGGCCCAGGACGTCCAGATCCAGCACATCCCACGGCCGGATCTGTTGTTCGATCATGTTGAAACGCGCGTTTTCGATATTCATGGTGTGGTCACGCAGCCAGGTCGGCCATCAGCGGGGATAGAGAAACTTCGTGATTGTACCAAAGGGGGCGGCCGCTAAGCCTTCAGACGGCCTGCAACAGACCTTTATCCCTTGCTCTTCTTGATCTGCGCCTCGAATGCGAGGTCGAGCTTGCTCGCCTTGCGCGGCTTTTTGGGGCCGAAGTCGTCGACGAACCTGACGAATTCGTCGAGCGGCAGCGGCTCGCTGCGCTTCTCGGCGGTGCCGCCGGAGCGGTCGACCAGATAGAACAGGCCGCCCGCCATCGCGACGGCCGCGAACTGCGGATTGCCGGAACGCGTTTTCAGGCGTTCGACCGCGTTGGTTGCTTTGGTGGTGCGCATCGTGCGGATTCTTGCAGGGGCGTTGAGCCCCGTACTTTATCAAACCGGCCGCCCGCATGCGGCCGTGCAGCGTCAGACGGTGCGCGAGTAGCGTTGCCGCGGCGTCTGGCCGAGGTAGGCGTCGAACGCCATCGCGATGTTGCGCACGACCATCCGGCCGGCCGGGTGGATCGTCAGGCGGTCGCCGGCGATGGTCAGCAACCCGTCCTGCTCGAACGTGCGCAGCGCGTCGAGCTCGCGCGCGAAGTGATCGGCGAAGCGGATCCCGTGCGCGGCCTCGATATGCGAGAACGGCAGTTCGAGGTTGCACATCAGCTGGGTGATCACGTCCCGGCGCAGCCGGTCGTCGGGCGTGATCCGCACGCCGCGCGTGATCGGCAGCCGGCCCGCGTCGAGCGCGGCGCCATAGGCCGGCAGGTCCTTCGCGTTCTGCGCGTAGACGTCGCCGACCTTCCCGATCGACGACACACCGAAGCCGACCAGATCGGTATCCGCACGCGTGCTGTAGCCCTGGAAATTGCGCTGCAGCGTGCCGTTGCGCTGCGCGCGCACGAGCTCGTCGGTCGGCCGCGCGAAGTGATCCATCCCGATGTACACGTAGCCGGCCTGAGTCAGCATGTCGATCGCGAGGCCGAGCAGCGCGACGCGCGTTGCGGGCGGCGGCAGCGTCGCGTCGTCGATCTGCCGCTGCATCTTGAACAGGTGCGGCATGTGCGCGTAGCCGAATACCGAGAGGCGGTCGGGCGCGAGTTCGATGATTGTCTCGAGCGTGCGCGCGAATACGGCGACCGTCTGGTGCGGCAGTCCGTAGATCAGGTCGACGCTGACCGAATGGAAGCCCGTCGTGCGTGCTGCCGACAGCAGGTCGGCCGTCATCGCGAGCGGCTGGATCCGGTTGATCGCCTGCTGCACGATCGGATCGAAATCCTGCACGCCCAGGCTCAGCCGGTTGAAGCCGATGTTGCGCAGGTGGACGAGCGTCGCGGGCGTGACCGTGCGCGGGTCGATCTCGATCGAGAACTCCGCGTCGGCGTCCGGCGCAAGCGCGAAGTGTTCGCGGGTGGCCACCATCAGCTCGGCCGTTTCGTCGTCGGACAGGAAGGTCGGCGTGCCGCCGCCCCAGTGCAGCTGCGTGACCGGGCGCGCGGGATCGAACAGCGCGGCCTGCAGCGCCAGCTCGCGCTTCAGTTGCTCGAGATACGGGCGCGCGCGGCGGCGGTTGTTGGTCGCGATCTTGTTGCAGCCGCAGTAGAAGCAGGCCGTGTTGCAGAACGGGATGTGGAAGTACAGCGACAGGTCGCTCGACGACGCGCCGGGATCGCCCGCGGCGCGCACGTAGTCGGCCGGGTCGAAATCGTCGCGGAATTGCAGCGCGGTGGGGTAGGACGTATAGCGCGGCCCGTTCGCGCCGTACTTCGCGAGCAAATCGGGACGGAACATTGTGTCGGCAGAACCGGAACTCATGATGGTCTCGCGCTTTTTAGATGCTTTCGAGTATATAAACGCGCGTTTCGGCTGCATTGTGTAATAACGTCGCAGCCGGCGGTGGCACAATGCGCAGTGGGCTGCCGCACGCTGCGTCCGGTTGCCGCACCGTTTTTTGTTGTTCGTGAGAGAGCCGAGTGTCCGTCGAAATGCCTGTCCGTCCGGCGCCCGCCGATGTCCCGCCGCCGCATGCGTGCCGCGAGGGGTGCGGCGCATGCTGCATCGCGCCGTCGATTTCCTCGCCGATTCCGGGGATGCCCGACGGCAAGCCGGCCGGCGTGCGTTGCGTGCAGCTCGGCGACGACCTGCGCTGCCGGATCTTCGGCCGGCCCGAGCGTCCCGCGTGCTGTTCCGGACTGCAGCCGTCCGCCGAGATGTGCGGTGCGTCGCGCGACGACGCGCTCGCGTGGCTGACGCGCCTCGAGGTCGCGACGCAGCCGGCGCCGGGCGCCGGCGCGGCCCGCTGACGCATTGCCCGCGCTGCCCGTCACCGGCACGCGCATGGAACCGGCGACATCCGCCGAAGCACTAACTTCGGTCCACGGCCCTGCTTGCGGCCGAGCCGGTAACCCGACGGACGCTTCGCCCGATACAGGAGATTGTTCAGCATGACCGCATCTTGCACGCCCGGCCGGCGCCGCTTCCTCGCCGCTTGCGCCGGCGCCATCGGCGTGTCGGTATCGCTCGCCGCCTGCGCGTCGACTTTCCCGTTCATCCCCGATCACTACACGTTCTCGCGCGGCGATGTGCAGAAAGCCGTCGCGCGCAAGTTTCCGTACCAGAAGACGGTCGCGCAGGTCGTCGACGTGTCGCTCGCCAATCCGGCCGTCAACCTGCTGCCCGACCAGAACCGCGTCGCCGTGCAGCTGGACGCGCATTTCGCGAGTCCGTTCCTGAGCGAACCGGTGAGCGGCAAGTTCATCGTGTCGGGCCAGCTGGCTTACGACGCGCCGAGCCGCTCGGTCGTGCTGAAGGCGCCGGCCGTCGACAGCCTCGTGCTCGACGGCAACGCGCAGATGTACGCGCAACAGGTCGGCGCGGCCGCCGGCCTGCTCGCGACGCAGGTGCTGACCAACTATCCGATCTACACGTTCAAGCCCGAACAACTGCAATTTGCCGGCGTGAACTACGAACCCGGTACAATTACGATTCTTACAAACGGCATACGCGTAGCGATCGTCGAAAAGTGACGGCGCACCGCGCGCGGCCGGGCGGGCCGCGACGGTGACGCGGCCCTTTCTTTCGACTACTTCGGAGTTGGGCCACGGATGGACTGGATCCTGATCTGCAAGGCATTGATCCTCGGCGTCGTCGAGGGGCTGACGGAATTCCTCCCGGTGTCGAGCACCGGCCACCTGATCGTCGCGGGCAGCTTCCTGAATTTCAACGACGCGCACGCGAAGACCTTCGACGTCGTGATCCAGTTCGGCGCGATCCTCGCGGTCTGCTGGGAATACCGGCAGCGGATCGTCTCCATCGTGTCCGGGCTGCCGAGCCGGCCCGACGCGCAGCGCTTCACACTGAACGTCGTGATCGCGACGATTCCCGCGATCGCGCTCGGCCTGCTGTTCGAGAAGAAGATCAAGGCCGTGCTGTTCTCGCCGGTGCCGGTCGCGTTCGCACTCGTCGTCGGCGGCGCGATCATCCTGTGGGCCGAGGCGCGGCAGCGCGAACGCCTCGAGCCGCCGCGCGTGCAGTCGGTCGATGCGCTCACGCCGCTCGACGCGCTGAAGGTCGGCATCGCGCAATGTTTCGCGCTGGTGCCGGGCATGTCGCGCTCGGGCTCGACGATCATCGGCGGGATGCTGTTCGGCCTCGACCGGCGCGTCGCGACCGAATTCTCGTTCTTCCTCGCGATTCCGATCATCTTCGGCGCGACGCTCTATGAAACCGTCAAGGACTGGCAGGCGTTCACGGTCGATTCGCTCGGCCTGTTCGCGCTCGGGCTCGTTGCCGCCTTCGTCAGCGCGTTCGTGTGCGTGCGCTGGCTGCTGCGTTTCGTCGCGACGCACGACTTCACCGTGTTCGCGTGGTACCGGATCGCGTTCGGCCTGTTCGTGCTGTTGGTGGGGTATAGCGGGTGGCTGAACTGGGCGTGATGCCCGTGCGGGGGCGAGGGCGCATCCAATAGAGAACGGCCCGACCGGTAGCAGATGCCGGTCGGGCCGTTTGTCATTGCGCGACGCGCAGCGTGCGTTGCGCGCGCCGCGCGTTGTGTTCAGCCGGCGCGTTTGCGGAACACCAGGTCCCACACGCCGTGGCCGAGCCGCAGCCCGCGCCGTTCGAACTTCGTGACGGGGCGGTAGTCGGGGCGCGGCGCGTAGTCGGCAGCCGTGTTTTCGAGCGTCGGTTCGGCGCCGAGCACTTCCAGCATCTGTTCCGCGTAGTTTTGCCAGTCGGTCGCGCAGTGCAGGTACGCGCCGGGCTTCAGGCGCGATGCGAGGTGCGCGACGAGCGGCGGCTGGATCAGTCGGCGCTTGTGATGGCGCGCCTTGTGCCACGGATCGGGGAAGAAGATGTGCACGCCGTCGAGGCTTTCCGGCGCGAGCATGTGCTCGAGCACCTCCACCGCGTCGTGCTGGATGATGCGGATGTTCGGCAGGTCCTGCTCGCCGATCAGTTTCAGCAGCGCGCCGACACCCGGTTCGTGCACTTCGACGCCGAGGAAGTCGTCGCCCGGGCGGTGCGCGGCGATTTCCGCGGTCGATGCGCCCATCCCGAAGCCGATCTCCAGGATGCGCGGCGCGCGGCGGCCGAACACGGCGTCCCAGTCCGGGATTTCCGCCGCGTACGGGACGACGAAGCGCGGGCCGAGATCGTCGAGCGCGCGGCGCTGGCCGGTCGACACGCGGCCGGCGCGCGTCACGAAGCTGCGGATGCGGCGGCGGTGCAGCGGGTTGACTTCGTCGGCGCCGTCGGCGGCATCGTCGGGAAGGGCGGCGTCGTCCGGCGGCAGGCCGGCTTCGTTCGGATCGTCGTGCATCATCGGTGACAGAGAAAGGCTTGGTTCGGGCGCGGGCCCGTCATGCGCAACGGTGCTGCCAGATGAACCGGCAGACGGTACAAAAAAGCCGCCTTCGACGAGGCGGCTCTTGCGCAGGCTGCCGAGCAGCCGAAGGTGGAGCGGGCGATGGGAATCGAACCCACGTCATCAGCTTGGGAAGCTGAGGTAATGGCCATTATACGACGCCCGCAGAACGCGTAATTCTACAGGGTTTGGCCCAGATGTTGCAAGCAAGGCGTTTTTGGCCGCCTGCCTCGAAGCACGCATGGGCTCGGTGGTTGGGCGACGGATCGCCGGGAACGGGCGTCAAGGATCGGCCGGAAGCGGTCGGTCATCGCAAGGCCGACCGGAACACGCAGGCGGCGCGCCAGCACGCAAGCCCGTGTCGAAAATAGACGAGTCGGTGTCGGACGCATACAAGCCCGGGTGAAGCTTTCGAACTAACGTGACAGACCTTCTACCCGATCGTTAGTCTGGAGCCGACATGTCCGATTTCATCACCGTTCTGCGCAAAACCTGCCCGACCCCGGTCGTCGACGCGACCAAGTGGAAGCGCATCGGCGGCGATCCGCACACCGTGAACCTCAACGCCTACCTCTCGAAGGATGGCAGCAAGATCATGGGCACCTGGATCTGCACGCCGGGCAAGTTCGAAGTGAACTACGAGAAATGGGAGTACTGCCACTTTCTCGACGGCTACTGCATCATCACGCCGGAAGGCGAGGAGCCGGTGCACCTGAAGGCCGGCGACGTGTTCGTGATCGAACCCGGCATGAAAGGGACGTGGGAAGTGGTGGAGACGGTGCGCAAGTACTTCGTGTTTGCCTGAGCGGGCCTGTCGATTCGACTCGCGTACCAGCGCCGGTTGAATCGATGCGTTGAAACGCACCCGTGCCGACGAGCAAGGGTTCAGTCGGGATCGCAAGCAGGGGATTCCGGCTCAACAAACTCGCTCCGGTTCGGAAACAACTCGCCGAGCGTGGCCGCACGCTCGGCCGGTTCCGCTATCCCGTCGATCTCACCGATCGCGCGGGGTGTCTGCCGCTCACGATAGGCGCTCGGCGCCATCCCGTACGCCCGCCGAAGCGCGCGCCCGAGGTGCGACGCATGGGCAAATCGGCAGGTCGACGCGATCTCCAAAATGCTCTTGTCCGGATACATCAGCATCCATGCTGCCGGGCGCTTCCTTGAACAGCCGTCGTTCCGCGAGCATGTCCCGCGAGTAGATCAATCGTTTCGTGATCCGCGGCAGAACGGTGGTGATCGGGGGGGGGGGCGAACGGCCTTGCGGGGGTTAGGCGATGGGCAAAGAAGCGCGGCCAGTCCGGAGTCGATCAGAGCGCTCGCGTGCATCGCGATGTCCGCGCAGCACCGCCCGGCACGACGCGATTCGACAACGTCGGGGCGACGTTCACTGCTCGATGCTCAGGGCTTTTTCGATTGCGGCAATCAATCTGAATGCATCGTCTCGGCCGATCAGGAGGCCGCGACTGGTGTACTCGCAGCCGAACGCGTAGAAGCTAGGCAGAAGCGTGATCGCATCCTTCTGTCGATCGAAATCGACCTCGCACTTCGTCAACGGGAAGAATGGAGGGTCCTCGACGGTCGGCTGATACACGGCGTTCTCCTAATAGAGCTTGCGAGGCGGCAGCATGCGTTTCGCGAGCAGGCGCTGTCTCGCGACGGCGCTGGCATTCTTGCGCTTGCGCTCGGTAGTTGGCTTTTCATAGCCGGTGCGACCACGCAACTCGCGGATCAGGCCCATCTTCTCGATGTTTCACCGGAAGCGCCGGAGCGCGACATCGACAGGTTCGTCGGGCTTGCGGATGATCGTCGTCTGCAGGTGCTGTTTCAAGACACGCGTGGCGGAACACTAGCCGAGCCGGGTCATGACGGCACTCGCGATCTCGTCGGATTCGAATTCGGAATATCCGGCGCTGATCGTCAACGCGCGCACTGCAGCGAACATCTGCAACTCGGGTTGGTGACGCAACGCAGAACCGGCGAGGCCGTCGTGCGGGACTGCGTCGGTAGTGGAAATCTCTCGCCGTTCGATCAGGCGGAGGAGTTCATCGATAATCATTTCGTCATCCGAATCAGGGTGCGGCCGCGCTGCCGCGACAGGAAGCGTCAATGGGAATCAGCGAAGAGCGGCTGCTTGTCGCGATTGCCGTCGATGATCTGCTCCGCGTAGCGAACGGACGCGCGGCGCGCTTCGCCCGCCGATTCGAACGGTGCGTTGTCGATCAGCCGGAATGTTTCGCTGCGGGTCAGCGTGTCGGTGGTGCCGCGCAGGCAGATCTTCACGGCCGCGTCGAAGCCGGCGTCGTAGTTGTGCGTATTACCGTTCAGCGACGGAGTGTGCGGGTAGATCAGCGGATAGATTTCGAAGCCACGATAGAGATGCATGCTCATGATGAACTCCTGGGTTCGGGCGCGACAAATCGCGTGGACGAACGCATCCGACCGGTATCACCGCGGCGCGGTGTGACGGGTGGGGTGAAAAGGACAGCAATGCGCGCGGGTAACGGAGGGTAACGGCGCGACGCAGCGAGAGGGTAGACGGCGGGGCGAGCGGCGAGTGGAGTGACGCGGGCTCGGACAAAAATCATCATACGCGCTTCGCGTTGGATGTCTATCTAATTCGCGGCCGTGCCAGTGGGGTGCGATGATCGGCGTCGAGGCTCGCGACGCGCCTCGCACGTGATGCGGCGGTCGTCCGCACGTCGACGCGGCACGGCGCGATTCGGGTGATGTCGAGCGAGTCGGATCCCTTCGCCGCATCGCGACGGTCGCGCGTCTGCACGACATCGCGCAGGCGCCTATGATGCAGCGATTCGCCATTCGCGCTGTCCCGAAATGCGCGCATGGTCCGCAAACGCCGAACGTTTTCCCGGAACCCCGACCATGCGCATCATCGACATCCGCGAGCAGGCGATCCCCGTTTCCCGCCATGCAGATCCGGCGCTTCCGTCGGGCGACCTGACGACGAGCGTCGTCGCGATCGTCACCGATGTCGTGCGCGATGGCCGGCCGATCACGGGTTATGGCTACGCTTCGGTCGGTCGTCATGCACAGGGCGGGCTGATTCGCGAACGGTTCGCGCCGCGTCTGCTGGCCGCCGCGGACGCCATCGCCGACGACGCCGGCACGAACCTCGATCCGTTTCGCGCATGGCGCGCGATGATGGCAGGCGAGAAGCCCGGCGGGCACGGCGAACGCTGTGTCGCGGTCGGCGTGCTCGACATGGCGATCTGGGATGCCGCCGCGAAGATCGCGGGGCTGCCCCTCCATCGCTTCGTCGCCGATGGGCTCGCGCGCAACGTGGTACCTCGCGTGCGTGTCTATGCGGGCGGCGGTTACCGCTATCCGCACGACGATCTCGCGCACCTGTCGGACGAGATGCGCCGCATCGCCGATCTCGGCTACACGCACGCGAAGATCAAGATCGGCGGCGCGGATGTCGATGACGACAAAAGACGCATCGAAGCGGCCGCGGCGTGTCTGGCCGACAGTTCGCATCTCGCGGTCGATGCGATGAACACGTACGACGCGACGAGCGGCCGCGCAGCCGTCGCGATGCTGGCACCGTTCAAACTCTGGTGGTTCGAGGACCTTTGCGATCCGCTTGACCTGCCGCTTCATGCGGACCTGACCGCGCAATACGCGCCGCCGGTCGCGGCCGGTGAGGCGTTGTTCTCGCTCGCGGAAGCGAAGCTGATCGAACGCTACGGCGGCCTGCGCCCGGACCGCGACGTCCTTGTGTTCGATCCGGTGCATTGCTATGGCCTGCCGGGCTATCTGCAGATCGTCGACCATTTCGTGTCGAACGGCTGGCGGCGCGATGCGTTCTGGCCGCACGGTGGTCATCTGTTCTCGTTGCACGTCGTGTCGGCGCTCGGGCTCGGCGGCGCCGAAGTGAGCCCGTTCGCGTTCCGCCCGTTCAACGGGCTGGCGGACGGCGAATCGGTCGACGCCGGCTACGCGGCCGTGCCACAGGCGCCGGGCATCGGCTTCGAGCGTCATGCCGATGCGTACCGCACGTTTCGCGCGGTAGCCGGCTTGTGAACTGCGCGGCCGGTCTCGGCGCGCGTCGATCGCGAAGCGGACCGCGAACCCGAGCATCATCGCGGCGACGAACCGTTCGCGCACACACTACGTGAGCACGCGGTCGAACAATGTGCGGCATGCCCGTACGCCATGGGCGAGCCGCCGTCACCCGATCGCGTGCGCGCCGACCAGCAGCAACGCGCCGACGACGATCAGCAGCAGCGTGTGAATGCGCGTGACCATCACGCATATCGTCGACACGACCGCGATCGCCCGCGCGGGCCAGCCGCCGTCGAGCGCCTGCAGCAGCACCCAGACGGACGCGAGGATCATGCCGGCCGCGACCGGGCGCAGGCCTGCCTCCAGCGCGACCTGCCAGCGTGCGCCCTGGTGGCGCCGCCACAGATGCGCTGCGCCGTAGATCAGGAACGCGGTCGGCCCGAACAGCGCGAGCGTCGCGATGACCGCGCCCCAGAAGCCCGCCACCTGCCAGCCGATCAGCGTCGCGAGCAGCGAGCCGGGGCCCGGCGCCATTCGCGCGATCGCGAAGTCGTTCACGAACTGCGAGGCCGTCATCCAGCGATGCACGTCGACGACCTGCCGCTGGATGTCCGCGATGATCGCCTGACCACCGCCGATCGTCGCGATCGACAGCGGTGCGAATACGCCGAACAGGGCGGCGTAGCGTGACGAGGCAGTCATCGTTCGTCGCTCCCGACGATGGATGCGGCCGCGCGCCGGTATTCGAGCGCGACGCTCAGCGCGCCGGCGATAAGTACGGTCCATACGAGCGGCCAGTGCAGCACCGCCACCGACACGAACGTGAGCGCCGCCACCGCGAACGGCAGCGCGCGGCGCGGCAGCCGGCGCACCGCGGTGATCGCCATCGAGATCGACAGCCCGATCGCCGCGGCGGCCGCGCCCGCGAGCGCGACGTGCGTGAGCGTGAAGCGCGTCAGCGTCGAGAACGCGACGCCGAACAGCACGATCAGCACGGCCGGCGGCGCGATGATGCCGGTGAAGCCAGCCACCGCGCCGCGCCATCCGGCCAGCCGGTAGCCGATCCAGATCGCGAGGTTCTTCACGTTGACGCCCGGCAGCGCCTGCGACAGCGCAAGGCCGTTGAGGAACGCTTCCTCGTCGAGCCAGCGCCGCTCGTGAACGAAGTCGCGCATCATGCGCCCGCTCAGCCCGCCGCCGAAGCTGGTCAGGCCGATCTGCGCGAACGCGATGAACAGTGCGAGGACGCCGGGCGGCGGGGCAGGGCCGTCGGATGGCGCGGGTGTGATCGGGTTGCAGGGTGAAGACATCGGGCGGACGGGGCGCGGCGGGTGGGCAGTCGCCCATCGTAGCAAGCGGCACCTGTCGGCACGCTGACATCGCGCCGACGACGATGTCGGTGCCGCCCCACCGACGTGCAGACGTCGAAGCCGCGGCTCGGCTACGCGCGCACGACCGTCACGCCCGCGGCCTCGATCGGCTCGGTCAGCGCTGCATCGGTTTCCCGTTCGACCACGATCGCTTGTGCGAGCGTGAGTTCGCCGATCGCGAACTGCGACGCCGCTCGCAGCTTGGATTGCGAAGCCAGCACGATCGTCTCGCCGGCGCGCCCCGCGAGTGCGCGCTTGATCGCCGCTTCCTCGAAGTCGCCGGTGCTCAGCCCCGCGACTGGATGAACGCCGGTCACACCCATGAAATACAGGTCCGCGTGGATGCGCGAGATGCTTTCCATCGCCGCGGCGCCCACCGCGACGATCGAATGCTTGTACAGCCGTCCGCCGATCAGGATCACGTCGATCGACGGATGCGCGGCCAGTGCGACGGCGACGCTCGGGCTGTGCGTGACGATCGTCGCGCGCAGGTCGGGCGGCAGCTCGCTGACGAGCAGTGCCGACGTCGTGCCACCGTCGACGATCGCGACCTGTCCGGGCGCGATCATCTGCGCGGCCCGGCGCGCGATGCGCCGTTTCTCCGCGGTTTCGAGCAGCTCGCGCTGCGCGAACGGCGCGACCGCCGGCGACGCCGGCAGCGCGCCGCCGTGCACGCGCTGCAGCAGGCCCTCGGCCGCCAGTTCGCGCAGGTCGCGCCGGATCGTGTCCTCGGACACGCCGAATTGCGCGCTCAGTTCGACGGCCAGCACCTGGCCGTCGCGGGCGAGCGCGTCGAGGATCGCTTTCTTGCGTTGGGTCGTCAGCATCGGGTTTGCACGAAATTTCTTGAAATTGCACGAACATGCACGCTACCATGAGTGCCGTCACTTGTCGAATGGGAGACCACCATGGCCGCAACGCGGGACCGCGTCCGTATCGTCGATACGACGGTGCTGTCCAATGACTGGTATGTGCTGAAGAAGGTGACGTTCGATTTCCTGCGCCGCGACGGCACGTGGCAGCGCCTGAGCCGCGAAACGTACGACCGCGGCAACGGCGCGACCATCCTGCTGCGCAACGCGACGACGGGCGACGTGCTGCTCACGCGGCAGTTCCGGATGCCGGCGTTCGTCAACGGACACGACGGGATGCTGCTCGAAGCCGCCGCCGGCCTGCTCGACGACGCGACGCCCGATGCACGCATTCGCGCGGAGGCCGAAGAGGAAACCGGCTATCGCGTGCGCGGCGTGCGCAAGGTGTTCGAGGCGTTCATGAGTCCCGGCTCGGTGACGGAAAAGCTGCATTTCTTCGTCGGCGAATACGATGCGTCGCTGCGCACGGGCGACGGCGGCGGCATCGCGGAGGAGGGCGAGGATCTCGAGGTCGTCGAGATGCCGCTGCACGCGGCGCTGGATGCCGTCGAGCGTGGCGAGATCGTCGACGCGAAGACGATCATGCTGCTGCAGTACGTCGCGCTGCGGGAACCCGCGGGCGTGCGCGCCGCGGCTGCGTGATGTCGCGGCACGGCGCCCGAACCGGCGTATGATCGCGCGACGCCACTCGCGCACCGTTCGACGCTTCCGCTGCTCCATCATGCCGATTTCCGACTCGTCCGATTCCACTGATTCCACCGATTCCAGCGCCGCTGCCGAGCCACTGCCGGCTCATCTGGTCGCGTCCGCCGTCGAGGCGCTCGCGCGCGCCGATGCGCTGCTCGTGACGGCCGGCGCGGGCATCGGCGTCGATTCGGGGCTGCCCGATTTCCGCGGCACGGACGGCTTCTGGCGCGCGTACCCGGCGCTGCGCCACGAGCGTTTCGAATTCCACGAGATCGCCTCGCCGCAGGCGTTCCGCGCACATCCGCAGCTTGCGTGGGGCTTTTACGGACACCGTCTCGGACTCTACCGGCAGACGGTGCCGCACGCGGGCTTCGCGATCCTGCGGCGCTGGATGGACGCGATGCCGAACGGCGGCTTCGTGCTGACGAGCAACGTCGACGGCCAGTTTCAGAAGGCCGGTTTCGATCCGGCGCGTGTCGCCGAGATTCACGGTTCGATTCATTCGATGCAGTGCCTGCGACCCTGCTCGGACGACACGTGGGACGCCGCGCCGTTCACGCCCGATGTCGACGCGGCCGCGTGCCGGCTGGTCGGCGAGCTGCCGCGCTGCCCGCGTTGCGGCGGCCTCGCGCGACCGAACATCCTGATGTTCGGCGACAACGGCTGGCTCGGCGAACGCTACGACGCGCAGGAGCGGGCCCTGCAGGACTGGATCGCGCAGGCGGGATGGGTGACCGTCGTCGAGATCGGCGCGGGCACCGCGATTCCGACCGTGCGTCTCTCAAGCGAACGGCTCGGTGCCGACGTGATCCGCATCAATGCACGCGAGGCCCATGCCCGCCGCGCGGACGTGATCGGGCTGAAGGGCAGCGCGCTCGCGACGCTCGTGGCGCTCGACCGTGCATGGCACGGCAGCTGAGCGGCGCGGGACGAATCGGCCGGCCGCGGCCGCGCGATCACGGCTGTGCGACGAGCGCCTGGACGAGCGCCGGCGCGATCGGCGAGCCGAGGCCCGTCACGTAGTCGTAGCCGCCCGCTGCATTGCAGATGCTGCCGCAAGTGCCGTTGGATCCGGTCGTGACGTCGTGATAGTCGCTGCCGTAGGCGTTTTTCCCGATCGTATAGAGCGTGTCGTAGGTGCCGCTCAGCGCGTGTTTGCCGGCCGCCGTGCGCAGCGAATTCGCGATGGCGACGAGCGCCGACCATTGCGGCGCGCCCGCGCTCGTGCCGCCGACCTGGAACCAGCCGGCCTGCCCCTGATAGGTGACGGAGTCGTACACCGCGAAGCCGCTTGACGGATTCGCGTCGTAGCTGACGTCGGGCACGCCGCGCTTGCCGGCCACCGGCACCGGCCAGCCGGTCTGCCCGGCCGGCTCGGCCTCGATCGAGCTGACGCCGCCGCCGCTGCCGCTCCACGCGGCCTCGCTGACGTAAGTGCCGGATGCGTCGGTGGACAACGTCGTGCCGCCCACCGCCACCACGTACGGCGACGCCGCCGGGTACTCGGTGCCGGTGCCGCTGTCGCCGGACGACGCGACGAACGTGACGCCCGATGCGTTGAAATGGCTGTCGAAGCCGGTCTCGCTGCCGAACTCGTTGCCGCCGAAGCTCATCGACACGACCGATGCGCCGCGCTTGACCGCTACGTCGACCGCGGCCATCAGGTCACTGAAGCTGGCCGACGCGGCCTCGACGAGCACGATCTTCGCCTTCGGTGCGATCGCATGCACCCATTCGACGTCGAGCGACATCTCGAGCGACCAGCCTGCGTCGGTCTTGGGCCGCGTGCCGCGCGCGTAGACCTTGGAGAAGCAGCCGTTCGACGAAGTGCATGCCGGCAGCGAGAACGCGTTGCTGAACACGCCGAGATCGGCTTCGATCTTCGGATCGTCGTACGCGTCGACGATCGCGACGACCATCCCGTCGCCCTGGTTGGCGATCGAATCGAAC
This sequence comes from Burkholderia diffusa, assembly GCF_902499115.1. Lineage (GTDB taxonomy): Bacteria > Pseudomonadota > Gammaproteobacteria > Burkholderiales > Burkholderiaceae > Burkholderia > Burkholderia diffusa. Next base: position 57,620 of record NZ_CABVPN010000015.1, on the reverse strand, counting down.
CCGTACGCATGGCGTACGAGCACGGGTGTGAGGCCGGCCACCGTGGCCGTGCTTGCGCGCTGTTTCGTGTGGAAAGGCGGGCGCGCATAGCCTTTCGGCGCGCGGTTGCCTTCGACGTAGGACGGGGGGCCGTTGTCCTCGGCGAGCGCGACGCTCGACGCGAGCAGCGACGCGCACAGTGCCGGAATCAACATGGATGACAGGCGGTAATTGTTCATTTTTCGAGCTTCCATGTCGATGGAGTGGGGGAGCGAAATGATTTTACGAAATCAGCAGAGCGAATTGCATTGAATATCGACCCGATTCGGGAATGTCTGGATTAGGGAAAACACGCGAAATGCCCATGAAGAAAGGCTTACATGGCTGGCGCGGGGCTGACTTTTCGAATTCTGGAAAATCTGATGAATAATCGATTCGTTTCCGGCGATTTGTAATGACCTGCGTAATGCATTGGAAAATATCGAGCTCGGCGGTGCGTGGAAATAATGAAATGCACGATTCCGGCGCGACACCATCCGGTGCGCGCTGGGGTGCCGGCCGGCATTGCCGTCGCGGCGCGATTCCGCATACAGTTCGGCGTAGGCCGCGCCCGCGATGCGGCCTCGTCAGCGAGGAGCTCCCTTGTTCTATTCGATCGTCGCGATCTTCGTCGGCGCCGGGCTCGGCGCATTGCTGCGCTGGTTCCTGAGCCTTGCGCTCAACGCGTTCTTTCCCGCCGTGCCGCTCGGTACGCTCGCCGCAAACCTGATCGGCGGCTACGTGATCGGCATCGCGGCCGTCGCGTTTACCACCCGCGTCGGGCTGCCGCCCGAGTGGCGGCTGTTCGTGATCACGGGCTTCCTCGGCGGCCTGACGACGTTCTCGACCTATTCGGTCGAAGTGATGACGCACGCGGTGCAGGGCGAATTGGGATGGGCGTTCGCGGTGGCTGCCCTACACTTGACTGGATCGTTCACGCTGACGGCGCTCGGCATGTGGACCGCGCGCGTGTGGTTCGCGGCTGCCTGAGCGCGCCGGCATCGGGAGGACGCGATGGACAGGGTTTTCTTGCGCTTCTACGTGCACGAGCAGCACCGGCTGCACTGGAAGCCGCTGTGGGAGTGGTTGCTGGAGGAAGGAAACCGGATGGGCGTCGCGGGCGGTTCCGCGTTTCGGGCGATGGCCGGCTTCGGCCGGCATCGGGTGCTGCACGAGGACCGCTTTTTCGAGCTGCAGGGCTCGCTCGCGATCGAGGTCGAGTTCATCGTCACCGAGGACGAGGCGCAGCAACTGCTCGAGCGGCTTGCGCGCGAGAAGGTGCGCGTGTGCTACGCGATGATTCCCGCGCGCTTCGGGGTGATCGACACGCTCGAGGTGTCGCCGGCGCAGGGGCCGGCAGCATAGCGCAACGCGTCAGATGCCGAACATCGTCAGCGACACGGCGGCGCGCGTGACGATCATCAGCAGCACCTGCACGATCACGAACAGCAGGATCGGCGACAGGTCGATGCCGCCCAGGTTCGGGATCACGCGGCGCAGCGGGTTCAGGAACGGCGCGGTGAGCTGGTAGAGGATCGGCATCGCCGGCGAGCGCGGATTGAGCCACGACAGCAGCGCCATCAGGATCGTCATCCAGATCACGAGATTGAGCGCCCACTTCACGACGGTGAGCAGCGCGACCACGACGAGCGTCGCGATCACCGAGGCCGGATCCAGGCCGGCCATCACGACCATCAGCACCACATAGACGAGCGCGGTGAGGAGGGCGGCGACGACGCTTGCCCAGTCGATGCCGCGCACGCCCGCGATCACGCGGCGCAACGGCAGCACGAGCCAGTTGGTCGCCTGCAGCACGGCCTGCGTGACGGGGTTGTACGGCGGCACGCGGACGGCCTGCATCCAGACGCGCAGAATCAGCGCCGCGCCGAACAGTGTGAAGACGGTATTGAGCAGAAAACGGGCGATCTCGCCGAACATCGTTGGCATCCTTTTTATACAGTCGGGTAGCGTGCGGCCGCCAACGCCGGATGGCGGCGCATCGGCCGACACCTTATCACGCCTCGTCTCGCGGCGGGGAGGGGTGCCCGGTCGTGCGCTCGAGCGACGTTTCGACGGCCTGCGCAAGCGCCGGCAGCGCGGCCGGCGGCGCCGCGCGCTTCGCCGCGAGCGCGACTGCGCGGCGGGTCATCAGCGCATACAGGGTCGCGTGGTCGCCGCCGCGCGCTTCGAGCAGCGCGAGCTGACGCTTGACGATGCCGGTGTCGCCGCGCGACACCGGGCCTGCCAGTGCGTTCGCGAGGCCCTTGTCGCGCGCGGTGGCGATCGTGCCGGCGAGCATCGGCAGCAGCGCGCGCAACGCCGCTTCCTCGTCGAAGCCGAGGCCGCGCCACAGCTCGACCGCTTCCGACAGCCCGCACAGCGCGAAGCTCGCCGCGTAATGCGCGGCCGCGTGATACAGCATTCGGCCGCCGGCCGGAATCGACAGCGGATGGCAACCGAGTGCGGCAGCAAGTCGCAGCAGCGTCGCGTGCAGCGCGCCGTCGGCTTCGAGCGTGACCGAGCAGCCGTCGATGCGGGAGAGATCGGCGTCCGTGCCGCCGAACAGGTAGAGCGGGTGGAAGCCGCCCGTGGCCGCGCCTTGGCGCTTTGCCGGATCGAGCAACTCGACCGCCGACGCGCCGCTGCAGTGGACGAGCGCCTGGCCTGCCGCGCGCGCCGCGTCGAACCGCAGCGCGGCGGCGGTCGATGCGAGATGGTCGTCGGGCACGGTCAGGAAGATCAGGTCGGCGGCGTCGACAACCTGCTGCGGCGTGTCGACCGCCCGGCAGCCGTCGATGCGCGCGGCAAGTGCCGCGGCCGATGCCGTCGTGCGACTCGCGATCGCGATGACCGGAAAGCCGGCCGCCGCGAAGCGCAGGGCGAGGCAGCGCGCCAGGCGGCCGGCGCCGATGAAGCCGAGGCGGGGGAGAGCGGGGAGGGGCATGGCGGGTCACGCAGCGAAAACGGAGCAGACGTCAGTATCGCAGGAATGACGGGGCGGTCGCGGATCGGCGGCGATGCCGAACGGGGACGGCCTGGACGGCAGCGTTCGGTGCGGACAAGGTAAATTCGCGCCGCGGTTTCGCCTCCGTCGAAGATGGCCTAATCAGGCCCCAAATCGCGCGGGAGCTGTGTCCCCGCCTGGATTGTCGGCGTCCTGTTTCAAATTTGTAATCGTTCATTACGGAAGCGTGCCGGCCGCGCTTACCGGATCCGGTAAGACTGACCGGCCGGCGCGTCGCGGTTTGGCTGCTCGGACGGAATCGCGGGACTCGCGAGGGGGATTGCCGGGCCTCGGCGCCCTGCTGCACGGTCGCCGCCGCCGCGTGGAATTGCAATTTGCAACAAATGCGCCATACGCGAGCGGTGGGTTTTCGCTACATTGCATCCATGCGACGTGCATGCCCGCCGTTGCCGACAGGAGCGTACAAATTACCGCTCCAGCAGGAGAATCGAAGTGAAAAAGCTCATTCCGTTCATCGCCGCCGCCGCGCTGGCCCTGGGGGCCGCAAGCGCCGCTCAGGCTCACGTGTCGATCGGGGTCGGCATCGGGGTCCCGATCGCACCTGCGTATCCCGTGTATGCACCGCCTCCGCCCGTTTATTACGCACCGCCCCCGCCGGTGTATTACGCGCCGGCGCCGGCCTACTATGCACCGCCCGCCGTGGTCGTCGGCGGCTACGGCGGCTACTACGGCCGTCCGTACTGGCGTCACGGCTACGGCGGCTGGGGTCACCACGGCTGGCGTCGTTGACGAATTCCGCGCGGCGGCCTGACCGCGCGCGGCAAAACGGCGCAACGTCCCTCGCGGGGCGTTGCGCCGTTTTTCATTTGGGGCGCGGGTGTGCGTGCGGCGGTTACGCCGCGTGGGCAATCAGGTCGCGGTAGCCGCCGACGATCACGCTGTACGAGAAATACGCGAACAGCAGCGCCGACGCGACGTGGCACGCGCGCATCATCCCGGCGCCCGCGCGCTTGCGGCCCTGGCTCGCGAGCGTGCACATGAAGAGCGTCCACGCGAGGCCGCCGAGGAAGAAGCCGGACAGGAACACCGACGCCGTCGCCGGCGTGGTCGCACCGGCTTTCGCGATCAGCGCGCCGCCGACCGCCGCGAACCACAGAATCGCACTCGGCGACGACATCGCCAGCAGCATTCCGCGCACGAAGCTGCGCCGCGCGCTGGCACGCGGCTGCGGCGTGTCGTCCGCCGTGCCGTCGTGGCCGCTGCCGGCCGGCGCGAGCGCTTCACGCGCCATCTTCCACGTGAGGAACAGCAGCACCGCACCGCCGCCGATCCAGACGATCCAGCGCACGGCCTCGAACTGCAGCAGCACGGCCATGCCCGCGAGTGCGAGCGCCGCGTAGACGAGATCGCCGACGCACGAGCCGACGCCGAGCCAGAAGCCCGGCCGGAAGCCGTGCGACAGCGTCAGCGACAGCATCGCGACGTTGACGAGGCCGATGTCGAGACACAGCGACAGCGACAGGAAGAACCCGTCGGACAGCATCGAGGTGGGGGGAAAGCTCATCGTCGTTCTTGTCGGGTGCGTTCAAGGCGCGGACTTACAGTCCGATTTCCTGCCAGAGACGGTCGACACGCGCCTTCACGGCCGCATCCATCTCGATCGGGCGACCCCATTCGCGGTTCGTCTCGCCCGGCCACTTGTTGGTCGCGTCGAGCCCCATCTTCGAGCCGAGGCCCGCGACGGGCGACGCGAAATCGAGATAGTCGATCGGCGTGCTGTCGACCATCACGGTGTCGCGCACGGGGTCGACGCGCGTCGTGATCGCCCAGATCACCTCGTTCCAGTCGCGGATGTTGACGTCCTCGTCGACGACCACGATGAACTTCGTATACATGAACTGTCGCAGGAAACTCCACACGCCGAACATCACGCGCTTCGCATGGCCGGCGTAGCTCTTCTTCATCTGGACGATGGCCATCCGGTAGCTGCAGCCTTCCGGCGGCAGGTAGAAGTCGGTGATCTCGGTGAACTGCTTCTGCAGCAGCGGCACGAACACCTCGTTGAGCGCGACGCCGAGCACGGCCGGCTCGTCGGGCGGCTTGCCCGTATAGGTCGAGTGATAGATCGCGTCGCGGCGCATCGTGATCCGCTCGACGGTGAACACCGGAAACCACTCCTGCTCGTTGTAGTAGCCGGTGTGGTCGCCGTACGGGCCTTCGAGCGCGTGTTCGTATGCGGCGGCCGCGTTGCCGGCCGGCCGCGGCGGCGCGCCGGCCGGGGCAGGGGCGGGTGCGCCTTCCTGCGGATGGATGAAGCCTTCGAGCACGATCTCCGCGCGGGCGGGCACCTGCAGCGTATCGACGCCGGGCGTCAGGCATTTCGCGAGCTCGGTGCGGCTGCCGCGCAGCAGGCCGGCGAACTGATACTCGGACAGTGAATCGGGCACGGGCGTCACCGCGCCGAGCGTCGTGGCCGGATCGGCGCCGAGCACGACCGCGACCGGATACGGCTTGCCGGGGTTCTTCAGCGCGAATTCGCGGAAGTCCAGCGCACCGCCGCGATGCGCGAGCCAGCGCATGATCAGCTTGTTGCGGCTGATCAGTTGCTGGCGGTAGATGCCGAGGTTCTGGCGTGGCTTGTTCGGCCCGCGCGTGACCGTGAGGCCCCACGTGACGAGCGGCCCTGCGTCGCCGGGCCAGCAGGTCTGGATCGGCAGCTTGTTCAGGTCGACGTCGGCACCTTCCCAGACGATCTCCTGGCACGGCGGCGACGACACCGATTTCGGCGCCATGTCCCATACGGCCTTCGCGAGCGACAGCAGCTTGCCGGCGTCCTTCAGGCTCTTCGGCGGATCCGGCTCCTTCAGCGCGGACAGCAGCCGCCCGAGGTCGCGCAGCGAGCCGAGCGCGGCGTCGTCGCCCGCATCGACACCCATCCCGAGCGCCACGCGGCGCGGCGTGCCGAACAGGTTGCCGAGCACCGGGAACGCATTGCCGGGCGGCGCTGCGAACAGCAGCGCCGGGCCGCCGGCGCGCAGGACGCGGTCGCACAGTTCGGTCATTTCGAGCACGGGCGACACGGGCTGCGTGACGCGCCGCAGCTCGCCGAGCGCCTCGAGGCGCTGGATGAAATCGCGTAAGTCTTTGTATTTCATGAAGAAGGTCCGAGCCACCCGCAAAGCGGGCAGCGATGGGCGGGCGCAGCGGCCGGCTGCGGCCCCGAATCGACCGACGATTTTACCCGGGCGGCCGCTCGCACGCCCGGCGGAGAAAAAAGTCGACGGCGCGCAGAGCCCCTACGGCAGCGGGCTTGCGATCTGAAGGGCGGCTCAAAATTACTTTTTGTTATGATTTTGCGGTTTTATAGTGTTGACGATCTATAAAACCCTGCTAGAATCCGCTCACATTGGTTGCAGGGTAAAAGGCTTCGAGCCGCCAATCACCGATCTTTGACGCAGCGCGTCACCGTCCGCCGAAACCTGCACGGCGTATTCGACGGCCTTTGTCGTAGTCCCAGCCAGCGCCACGAGACGCTGGTTTTTTTGCGTGGGTGCCACCGCGTATGCCCGCCTCGCCCATTGTGCGAAGGTGCCGGCCCTCTTACACCGTGGCCTCGAACGGTACTTATACCGTTTCCCCGATGCTTGCGCGTCCCAACCAAGGCGTGCGGCGTCGTGATTCCGCGGCGCGTTTTCCGTCTCGCCATCGAGCTGAGCGAGCCGCACGAGTCATGTTCATGGGAGATGATCTGAATGAACGCTTGGTTATCGTGGCGTCCTAGTGAGCAGCATGCACAAATCGTGCGCAACATGCTGCGTCGCGGGACGCGTGTCAGTCACCATCTATTCAGCGTTGTCGGCTGTCTCGCTGTCGCGGTCGCACTTGCCCTGTGGTTGCTGCCGACCGTGCGCGGGAATCTCGCCGCGAAGCTGATGCCGGTCGTATCCGCGGCCGTGCAGGCCGGTCCGGCCCGTCTGCTGACCGGCCATCCGCTGCCGAACTTCGCGCCCGCTGGCGCGCAGCCGCAGCAGGAAGACGCCCCGGAAACGGATGCGCTCGCCGTCGGTCTCGACGTCACGCCGGAAACCGCGGCGCAGAACGATGCGTCCGATCCGTCCCGTAGCGGCCCGTCGCCCGTCGCGCTGGCGAAACTGATCCCGACCCAGCGGGTCCCGGCCGATGCGCGCGACGATCGTGCGCTCGCGTCGAACCGCGAACAGGCGCTCGTCGCCACCTACCTGTCGCGCCGTTACAGGGTCGCGCAGGAGCCGCTCGGCCAGCTCGTCAAGGCTGCGTTCCAGACCGGCCGCGACGTCGGCCTCGATCCGCTGCTGCTGCTGTCCGTGATGGCGATCGAATCGGGCTTCAACCCGTACGCGGAAAGCGGTGTCGGCGCGCAAGGCCTGATGCAGGTCATGTCGAAGGTTCATTCCGACAAGTTCGAGTATTTCGGCGGCACGGACACCGCGCTGCAACCGCTCGCGAACCTGCAAGTCGGCGCGCTCGTGCTGAAGGACTGCATCGCCCGCGGAGGCTCGCTCGCGAACGGGCTGCGTCTGTACAACGGCTCGACCAACCCGGACGACACCGCCTACGGCTCGAAGGTCATGGCCGAGCGCGGCCGCCTGCGCGATGTCGCGCATGGCCGCAGCGTGCCGGTCAATGCGCCGCAGGCGCCGGCTCAGCCGTCGAAGCCGATCGTGACCGCGGCCGTGACGGCGGCAGCCGGCGGCGCCAAGCGCGTGCATGCGACGCTCGACGGCGCGCAGCCGATCACCGCGAAAGCGGCTGCCGCGCCGAAGGGCGCACCGCAGCAGGACGACGCAAGCGTCGACACCGCGAAGCAGTCGCACGGCGACCACTCGGAACTCGGCGCGTAACGTCCCGCGGCTCCGGCCAGACTCCAGCAAAAAGGCACCCGATTCGGGTGCCTTTTTCTTTTTTTGCGCGGGGCAACGGCCGGTGTGCCGGCCGGGAAAGCGGATCGGCGGATCGGCGGTCAGTGCTGGCCAAACAGTGCCGCGAGCCGCTCGACGGCCTCTTCGAGGCGCGAGTAGGCGGTCGCATAGGACAGCCGGATATAGTCGCGCGGCGCATGCACGCCGAAATCCATGCCCGGCACCAGCACGACGCCCGCATCGTGCAGCATCGCGTGCGTGAGCGCCGCGCTGTCGCCGGCCGCGGGATGGGCGACGCCGCCGCAGTGCGCATATACGTAGAACGCGCCGTCCGGCATCACGGGCACCGTGAAGCCGAGCTTCTCGAGCGCTGGCGCGATGAAATCGCGGCGACGCTTGAATTCGAGGCGGCGCGCCTCGTAGATGTCGAGTGCTGCCGGTTCGAAGCATGCGAGCGCCGCGTGCTGCGCGAGCGCGGACGGACAGATGAACAGGTTCTGCGACAGCTTTTCGAAGGTGCCGACGAGCGCGGGCGGCACGACGAGCCAGCCGAGCCGCCAGCCGGTCATGCTGAAGTACTTCGAGAAGCTGTTCACGGTGACGACATCGTCGCCGAACGACAGCGCCGACACGGGCGCCGCGTCGTAGCTGAGCCCCTGGTAGATTTCGTCGACGATCGTGAAGCCGCCGCGTGCGCGCACGGCTTCGACGATCCGCTTCAGTTCGTCCGGCTCGAGCGACGTGCCGGTCGGGTTCGACGGCGACGCGAGCAGCACGCCGCGCGTGTGGCTGCCCCAGCGCGTGCGGACGTCGTCCGCGGTGAGCTGGAAGCGCGCTTCCGGGCCGCTCGGCACGAGCACCGGCCGACCTTCGGCCGCCGCGACGAAGTGTCGGTTGCACGGATACGACGGGTCGGGCATCAGCACCTCGTCGTCACGGCCGACGAGCGCGAGGCACGCGAGCAGCAGCGCGGCGGAGGCGCCGGCCGTCACGACGATCCGCTCGGGGCTGATCGTGAGGCCGTAGGCGCGCGCATAGTGCGCGGCGATCGCTTCACGCAGCGGCGCGATGCCGAGCGCGCTCGTGTACTGCGTGACGCCGCGGCGCAACGCGGCAGCGGCCGCCTCGACGACGGGCTCCGGCGCGGTGAAATCCGGTTCGCCGATGCCCATGTGGATAACATCGCGCCCGGAGGACTCGAGCCGCTGTGCCTCCTTCATCAGTTCCATCACGTAGAAGGGCTGGATCGCGTCGACGCGTGCGGCGAGCGTGACGAGCGAATCGGCGGTGGTATTCATCGGTCGGGCGGGGCGGGGGAGAGAATGAAAAACGGGCGCTTGCGCGCCCGTGGACAAACAAACGGTATCAGCCGTTGCGGCGCGCCTGCGTTTCGGCGGGGCGCAGTTTCGCGGCGAGCTTGTCGAGCACGCCGTTGACGTACTTGTAGCCGTCGGAGCCGCCGAACGTCTTCGCGAGTTCGACCGCTTCGTTGATGATCACGCGGTACGGCGTTTCGACATGGTGCGTGAGCTCGAACGTCGCGATCAGCAGCACCGCGCGTTCGACCGGCGACAACTGGTCGATCGGGCGGTCCAGCGACGGCGTCAGCGCTTCGACGAGCGTCGCGTGCTCGCGGATCACGCCGTGCAGGATGGCTTCGAGCAGTTCCTTGTCAGCCTTGTCGTAACCGAGCGCGCCGCGCAGCTGCGCGTCGATCTCGCCGGAGGCCGCGTTCGACAGCAGCCACTGATACAGGCCCTGCGTCGCCAGCTCGCGCGATTGTCGGCGGGCGCTCTTCTTCATGCGCGCTCCTCTTCGTCTTCTTCCTCTTCGTCGTCCTCGTCGTCGTCGCCGAGCTGGTCGAGTGCCATCGTCAGGTTGGCCATCTCGACTGCGACGCGCGCGGCGTCACGACCCTTTTCGGTCATGCGCGCGACGGCCTGCTCGTCGTTTTCGGTCGTCAGGACCGCGTTGGCGATCGGCAGGTTGAAGTCGAGGCCGATGCGGGTGATGCCCGCGCCGCTTTCGTTCGACACGAGTTCGAAGTGGTATGTCTCGCCACGGATCACCGCGCCGAGCGCGATCAGCGCGTCGAACTGGCCGCTTTCCGCGAGTTTCTGCAGCGCGAGCGGGATTTCCAGCGCGCCGGGCACCGACACGAGCAGCACATCTTCACCGGAGACGCCGAGGCGCTCGAGTTCCTCGACGCACGCATCGGCGAGGCCGTTGCAGACGGGTTCGTTGAAGCGGGATTGCACGATGCCGATACGCAGGCCGTCGCCTTCGAGATTCGGTTGGTATTGTCCGATTTCCATGATCTGGTCCGTGGTGTGGATGAACGGTTATAGGGCGAAAGCGTCGTGGCGGGTTACGCGTGGGACGCCGGGCAGGACTTGGCTTCGCCGCCGGGCATCGGAATGAAGCCCGTGACTTCGAGGCCGTAGCCGGACATGCTGCCCAGCTTGCGCGGATTCGACAGCACCTGCATCTTGCTGACGCCGACATCGCGCAGGATCTGCGCGCCGATGCCGAACGTCTTGAAATCGACCGGCCGGCGCTTCAGCGCAGCGGCCTTTTCTTCCTCGTCGAACGCCTTGAAGACGTCGATCAGATGTTCCTTCGTGTCGCCGCAGTTGAGCAGCACGATCACGCCGAGGTCGCGTTCCGCGATCTCGCGCATCGCCGCGTCGAGCGTCCACGAGTGCGTCGAGATGCTCGTCTCGAGCAGATCGAGGACCGACAGCGGCTCGTGCACGCGCACGGGCGTATCGACGTCGGGCGACGGCGTGCCGCGCACCAGCGCGATGTGCGGCGAGCCGCTCGGCTGGTCGCGGTACAGCACCGCGCGGAACGTGCCGTGCGCGGTCTGCATCGTGCGCTCGGCGATCCGCTCGATGATCGATTCGGTGCGGCTGCGATAGTGGATCAGGTCGGCGATCGTGCCGATCTTCAGACCGTGTTCCTTCGCGAATTCGATCAGGTCGGGCAGGCGCGCCATCGTGCCGTCGTCCTTGATGATCTCGCAGATCACCGCGGCCGGCGTGAGGCCCGCGAGCGCGGTGAAGTCGCAGCCGGCCTCGGTGTGGCCGGCGCGCACGAGCACGCCGCCCGGCTGCGCCATGATCGGGAACACGTGCCCCGGCTGAACGATGTGCTCGGGGCGGACGTCGTGCGCGACCGCCGTGGCGATCGTGTGCGCGCGGTCGGCGGCCGAGATGCCGGTCGTCACGCCTTCGGCCGCTTCGATGCTGACCGTGAACGCGGTGCCGTACTGCGTGCCGTTGCGGTAGGTCATCAGCGGCAGGTGCAGCTGCTTGCAGCGTTCCTGCGTCAACGTCAGACAAACCAGGCCGCGGCCGTACTTGGCCATGAAGTTGATCGCTTCCGGCGTGACGAATTCGGCGGCGATCACGAGGTCGCCTTCATTTTCGCGGTCTTCTTCGTCGACCAGGATCACCATCCGGCCGGCTTTCAACTCCGCGATGATGTCGAGCGTGGAGGCGAGCGTCATAAGGGGGCGAGAAAGAGGAAAGTGCGTATTTTACGCCAGCCGGGCGACGTTTCGGCTGGCACCGGCTGCGCGCGGCCGGCGAGCGCGCCGGAAAGCGGTGCGACCGGCCGTCGGGCCGGGCCTGCCCGGGCCGTCGCGGCCCGCCCGAAGACGGGCCACCGCAGGCCGGCCGAGCCCCGGCCGTGCGTCACGCTTGTTCGTTACGGCCGCCGAGGTAATCGAGCTTGCCAAGTTCGACGCCGCTGTGGCGCAGGATGTCGTATGCCGTCGTCACGTGGAAGAAGAAGTTGGGCAGCACGAAGTTCAGCAGATACGATTGGCCGGTGAACTCGATCGGGCCGACGCGCATCTTGAGCACGACCTGGCGCGCTTCGCTGCCATCGATCTGCGCGGCGTCGAAGCCTTTCAGATAGTCGATCGTCTTCTGGATGCGCGCGTGCAGTTCGTCGAATGTCTGCTCGACGTCGGGATAGCTCGGGATGTCGACGCCGGCGAGCCGCGCGGCGCAGCCCTTGGCCGTGTCGGTCGCGATATACACCTGGCGGACGAGCGGCAGCATGTCCGGATAGAGGCGTGCGCCGATGAACACCGACGGGTCGATCTGCTTCTCGGCCGCATGCGCCTGCGCCTTGCCGAGGATGTGCTGCAGGTTGGTGAGGCCGCGGATCAGGACGGGCAGCGAAGCCTGGTACATCGAGATGGACATGGGACGACTCCTGGAGGAAAAGGGGGCAGCCGGTACGCGGCGCACCGTGCGTCGCGGCGCCGAAACCGCTGCCGTTGCATCTTAGCGCGACGGGATGACCCGTGCGCGTCGTTGGCCATCAGGTCAGGTGCCTGGCCGCACCGGCGGCTGCCATTTACCATCCAGGGGGCGGAACAGTCTGGTCAGTTCTGATGCACGCCCTGCGATGCCGACATCATCCGCTCCACATACCGCGCGATCATGTCGATTTCGAGATTGACCTTGTCGCCGGCCTTCACGTGACGCAGTGTCGTGACCTCGACCGTATGCGGGATCAGGTTGATCGAGAACTCGCAGCCGTCGGCGCGATCGTCGACCGTGTTGACGGTCAGGCTCACGCCGTTGACCGTGATCGAGCCCTTGTACGCGAGATAGCGGCCGAGCTCGCGCGGCGCGACGATCCGCAACTCGTGCGATTCGCCGACCGGCGCGAAGCGCGTCACGGTGCCGAGGCCGTCGACGTGGCCCGACACGATGTGCCCGCCGAGGCGGTCGTGCGCGCGCAGCGCCTTCTCGAGGTTCACTTCGCCCGGCTGCGCGAGACCGACCGTGCGGTTCAGGCTTTCGCGAGACACGTCGACGTCGAAACCAGTGTCGGTCTTTTCGATCACCGTCATGCACGCGCCCTGGATCGCGATGCTGTCGCCGAGCGCGACATCGGCAAGGTCGAGCCCGCCGGCCTGCACGGTCAGCCGCACGCCCGCCTCGGGCGACGCGCCGAGCGGGTTGATCGCCTCGATGCGGCCGACGGCCGCGACAATTCCGGTAAACATCCTGACGGCTCCGTTCAAAGAGTGGCGGGGGGCGGCGCGACACGCGCCAGGATTCGCAGATCGTCGCCGATCCGCTCGACGCTGTGGAACGCGAGCCGCACGCGGGCGTCGAGGCTCGCCGGCGCGGCGAGGTCGAACATGCCGGCCGCGTCGCTGCCGAGCAGGCTCGGCGCGAGATAGACCAGCAACTCGTCGACGCACTGCTCGCGCAGCAGCGAGCCGTTCAGCTTGTGGCCGGCCTCGACGTGCAACTCGTTGACGCCGCGCGCGCCGAGCGCCGCCAGCATCGCGGGCAGGTCGACCTTGCCGTACGCATTCGCGAGCGGCACGATTTCCGCGCCGCGCGACTTCAGCACGTTCGCGCGCACTTCGCCGGCGGCATCGAGCCGGCCGCAGAAGATCAGCAGCGGCGCGCCTTCGAGCAGGCGCGCATCGAGCGGCAGGTCGAGGCGGCTGTCGACCAGCACGCGCTGCGGCTGGCGCGGCGTGTCGATGCCGCGAACGGTCAGGAGCGGGTTGTCCTCGCGCACGGTGCCGATCCCGGTGAGGATCGCGCACGCGCGCGCGCGCCAGGCGTGGCCGTCGAGGCGCGCGGCCTCGCCGGTGATCCACTGGCTTTCGCCGGACGGCAGCGCCGTGCGTGCATCGAGCGACGCGGCCGTCTTCATCCGCACCCATGGGCGGCCGCGCGTCATCCGCGACACGAAGCCGATGTTCAGTTCACCCGCTTCGTTCGCGAGCAGCCCGCAGCGCACGTCGATGCCCGCGTCGCGCAGCATTCCGAGGCCGCGCCCCGACACCTGCGGATTCGGGTCTTCCATCGCGGCGACGACCTTCGCGACGCGCGCGTCGATCAGCGCGTTCGCGCACGGCGGCGTGCGGCCGAAGTGGCTGCACGGCTCGAGCGTCACGTACACGGTGGAGCCGGCGACGTCATGGCCGCGCGCACGCGCGTCCTTCAGCGCCTGCACTTCCGCGTGGTCCTGGCCGGCCGGCTGCGTGAAGCCTTCGCCGATCACGTCGCCGTCCTTGACGATCACGCAGCCGACGCGCGGGTTCGGCGCGGTCGTATACATGCCGCGCGCCGCGAGCGTCAGCGCGCGCTGCATGTGGGCGAAATCGGTATCCGAGAACATGCGTGCGGACCCGGGTCAGGCGGCAAGGGCTGCGAATGCGCGGCGTGCGGCCGCGAGCGTCGCGTCGATCACCGCGTCGTCGTGCGTGCTCGACACGAAGCCGGCCTCGTACGCGGACGGCGCGAAATACACGCCCTCGTCGAGCATCAGGTGGAAGAAGCGGTTGAAGCGCTCGGTATCGCTCTTCGTGACTTCCGCGAAGCTGGTCGGCACACGCTCCGCGAAGTAGAGGCCGAACATCGCGCCGATCGAGTCGGCGGCGAACGGCACGCCGGCCGCGCGCGCTTCGGCCGCGAGGCCGTCGGCGAGGCGTTTCGTCTGCGCGGTGAGCGCGTCGTAGAAGCCGGGCGCCTGGATCAGTTGCAGCGTCTTCAGGCCCGCGGCGACCGCGATCGGGTTGCCCGACAGCGTGCCGGCCTGATAGACGCCGCCGAGCGGCGCGAGGTGGGCCATGATGTCGCGGCGGCCGCCGAACGCGGCGGCCGGCATCCCGCCGCCAATCACCTTGCCGAGGCAGGTGAGGTCGGCCGTGATCCCGTAGTACGCCTGCGCGCCGCCGAGCGCGACGCGGAAGCCGCACATCACTTCGTCGAAGATCAGCACGGCGCCGTGCTTCGTGCACAGCGCGCGCAGCGCGTTCAGGAATTCGGGCGTGCCGCGCACGAGGTTCATGTTGCCCGCGACGGGCTCGACGATCACCGCGGCGATCTCGTCGCCGAACGCGCCGAACGCTTCTTCGAGCGCGGCGACGTTGTTGTATTCCAGGACGGTCGTGTGTTTCGCGATGTCGGCCGGCACGCCGGCCGACGTCGGGTTGCCGAACGTCAGCAGGCCGGAGCCGGCCTTGACCAGCAGGCTGTCCGCGTGACCGTGATAGCAGCCCTCGAACTTGACGATGCGGCTGCGGCCCGTGAAGCCGCGCGCGAGACGCAGCGCGCTCATCGTGGCCTCGGTGCCGCTCGATACCATCCGCACTTGCTCGATCGACGGGACGAGCTTGCAGATTTCCTCGGCGATTTCGATCTCGGCTTCGGTCGGCGCGCCGAACGAGAAGCCGTCGGCGAGCACGTTCTGCACGGCCGACAGCACTTCCGGATGGACGTGGCCGACGATCATCGGGCCCCATGAGCCGATGTAGTCGATGTACTGCTTGCCGTCGGCATCCCAGAAGTACGGGCCCTGCGCGCGCGAGACGAAACGCGGCGTGCCGCCGACCGAACGGAAGGCGCGCACCGGCGAGTTGACGCCGCCCGGAATGGTCTTCTGGGCGCGTTCGAAGAGGATCTGATTGTTGGACATGGACGAAACCTGCGAGAGAAGGGCGCGGGGGCCTGTGCACGGGCCGCGGCGCCTGGGCGGAACGATCGTCTGATTGTACCGGAGACGCGCATGACGGGCCCGCCGGGCGGTCTGCGGCCTTTCGGCGCGTGAGGGATGGCGCGGGCCGGGCGGGACGAGGGTGTGATTCGGCCCCGTTATCGATCCGGCAACGGTGGCGGCTTGCGCTTGCCGGTCAGCTCGGCCCAGCGCTTCTCGAGCGGGCCTTCGACCATCGGCTTGATCACCGTGCCGGAGCTCTGCGCGTCCCAGGTCTGCACCGAGTACGGATGGACGCGCAGCGCGTCGCGCGGGATCACGACGTCCTGGTGGGCGTCGACCAGCCAGTCGTACACGAAGTCGATGCATAGCCGGTAGCCGCGCTTCGTCGACGGATCGTGCACCTCGTACGGCGCGCGCGTCACGTAGCCCGAGCCGAACACGCCCTTCGGCTCCTTCGCGACGCGGTGCAGGAACACACGATCGCCCGGCAGGATGCCGCGCGCGAAGCCGCAGCCCCACACGTCATGCACGGCCTCGCCGGCTTTCACGCGCGCGGCGACGTCGGGCAGTTCGGGCCACGGCCATTTCTTGGGGCTCCAGATCAACAGGAAGGCGGTCATCGGTTCGATCGTGTGTCGTATTGGTCAGACAAGAGGGGCGAGGAGTTGCAAGCTTAATCGAATCCCGGCGCTCGATCCCGCGCGGTGGGCGTCGCGCCGGTGTTTTCCCGCCAGCCGCCCACTCGGCCGCCAGCACGTAAAAAAGTTGCGCGTACAATCATGGGCCTGGGCGCGCCGTTCGCGGCGCGGCCTCCCGTCTTCACCGCCACGCGCGCCCCGATGCGCGCGGGCCTCCATTCCGGATACCCATGTCTCACGTCATCCGACGCCGGCCCGATGCCCGGCTGATCCTGTTGCTCGGCGCGCTCGCGGCCTGCGGGCCGATCGCCACCGACATGTACCTGCCGAGCCTGCCGTCGATTGCCGACGGCTTTTCCGTCAGCCCCGGCGCCGCGCAGCGCACGCTGACGAGCTTCATGGCTGGCTTCTCGATCGGCATGCTGCTGTACGGTCCGATGTCCGACACGTGGGGCCGCCGGCCCGTGCTGCTCGGTGGCATCGCGCTGTTCACGCTCGCGAGCGTCGGCTGCTTCGTGTCGAACTCGATCGACATGCTGATCCTCGTGCGGTTCCTGCAGGCGCTCGGCGCCGGCGCGGCGTCGGTGCTGTCGCGTGCGATCGCGCGCGATGCGCACGAGCCGACCGATGCGGCGAAGGTGCTGTCGATGGTTGCGATCGTCACTGCGGTCGGGCCGCTGCTCGCGCCGCTGATCGGCGGGCAGATCCTGCGCTTCTCGGGCTGGCGCGGCGTGTTCGTCGTGCTCGCCGTGTTCGGCGCGGTGTGCGCGGCGACCGCGTACCTGCGCGTGCCGGAAACCTGGCCGAAGGAGCGGCGCAAGAGCGCGGCCGTGCTCGCGTCGTTCGCATCGTACGGGCGCATCCTGTCCGATCCGGTCGCGTGGGGGCACATGCTGTGCGGCGGGATGGCGTTCGCGTCGATGTTCTCGTACATCACCGCGACGCCGTTCGTGTACATCGAGTATTTCCACGTGTCGCCGCAGCACTACGGGCTGCTGTTCGGCCTGAACGTCGTCGGGATCATGATCGGTAACTTCGCGAACACGCGGCTCGTCGGCCGCATCGGATCGCTGCGCATCATCTCGGCCGCGTCGCTCGTGAGCTGCATCGCGTCGCTGGCGGTCGCGCTCGTCGCGCTGACCGGGTGGGGCGGGTTGTGGTCGATCGTCGTGTGCCTGTTCTTCGTGGTCGGCGTGGTCGGGATCCTGTCCGCGAACTGCACGACCGACCTGATGCATCGCTATCCGCACAATGCGGGCGCGTCGGCGGCCGTGTTCGGCGCGATGCAGCTCGCGCTTGGCGCGATCGCGAGCGTTGCGATCGGCGCACTCGCGGACGGCACGCCGTTCGCGATGGGCGTGACGATCGGCGTCACCGGCGTGCTGTGTTTCGTCGGCCGCTCCCTCGTGCTGCGCTGGCATGGCCGGCCGGTGAAAGCGGGCGCCTGAGCCGGCGCGGCAGCCGCCGCCCCGGCATGAAAAAACGCCACCGCGCGATGCGTCGGTGGCGTTTTTTTCGGGCGGGCGGAAAGCGGTCGCCGTGCCGTGTCGGGCGTCAGTCCCGCGCGACGTCCTTCGCCGCCGGCGAGGCGCCGTGGCTCAGCCAGTCGAGCACGTCGGCCGTCTCGTCGTCGCTCGCCCGTGCGCGCGCCTGCGCGACGGCCTCCGGCAGTTCGCCGTTGGTGGACGCGCGACGAATCGCGACGCCGACCGCGAGGACGTCGATCATCAGCAGATGCAGGACCCGCGAGATCATCGACAGCTGCGATTCGCGCATCTCGATGTGGTCGGTCTCGAGCGCGACGGTCGCGCGCTTCGCGAGCGGCGTGTTGCTCGACGTGATCGCGATCACCTTCGCGCCAGCCTGCATCGCGACCTCGAGCACGCGCAGCAATTCCGGCGCGCGTCCCGATTTCGACACCGCGACGATCACGTCGCCCTTGCCGAGCAGCGCGGCCGATGCGGCCTGCATGTACAGGTCGCCGTACGCGATCGTCGGAATCCCGAAGCGGAAGAACTTGTAATGCGCGTCCTGCGCGACGATGTTCGAGTTGCCGAGCCCGTAGAACTCGATGCGGCGCGCGCCGTTCAGGATCTCGATCGCGTTCTCGACGTGCTCGAAGTTCAGGTGTTCGCGCAACTGCAGGATCGCGGACACCGTGTTGTCGAGCACCTTCGCGCCGAAGTCGGTGGCGGTGTCGCCGAGATGCACCTGGCTGTGGCTCATCGGAATCGTGCCTGTGAGGCCGGTCGCGAGCTTCAGCTTGAAATCCGACAGCCCCTGGCAGCCGAGCGAGCGGCAGAAGCGGATCACCGTCGGCTGGCTCACGTCCGCCTTGCGTGCGATGTCGACGATCGGGTCGTTGATGATCGAGCGCGGATGGTTCAGCGCGAGATCGGCGACGCGGCGCTCGGCCGGCGTCAGCGCGTCGCGCATCTGGCGGATCCGCTCGAACACGGCCGACGATGCGCCGCCCGACCGGTTCGACAACTGCTCCGCGAGGATCGCCGACACGCCGAGGAAGGCCGGATATTCGGCGGTGATCAGGTAGGTCGGGATGTTCTGGAGATACTGCGTGAAGCGGCCCTTCGCCTCGAAGCGCGCGCGGAACGACGAGCGCGTGAACAGATCGCCGAGCTTCAGCGCGACGCCGCCGCCAATGTACACGCCGCCGAGCGCGCCGAGCGTCAGCGCGAGGCTGCCCGCGAACGAGCCGAGGATGCCGCAGAAGCATTCGACCGCCTCGAGGGCGAGATCGTCGCCCGCATGCGCGCGCTCGACGATGTCCGCCGTGTCGACGGTCGCGGCCACGCGCTTCTTGTCGCGCGCGGCGAGCGCGCGGTAGATGACCTCGATGCCCGGTCCCGCGCACACGCGTTCGAAGGACACGTGCGGAAACTTCTTGCGCGCGTACTGCAGCACGAGATCCTCGCGCTCGTCCTGCGGCGCGAACGATGCGTGACCGCCTTCGCTGCCGAGCGCGATCCAGCGGTCGTCCGCGGGAATCAGGCCGGAGACCCCGAGCCCGGTGCCGGGCCCGAGCAGCCCGATCACGCTGTTCTGGCGGCGCGTGCCGCCACCGATCTGCACGCGCTGCGCATCGGTCAGGCCCGGCAGCGCCATCGCGAGCGCGGTGAAGTCGTTCACGACGAGCAGCGTGTCGAAGCCGAGCGCGCGGCGCGTGGCCTCGATCGAGAAGCTCCAGTCGTGATTGGTCATCGTGATCTGGTCGCCGTCGACCGGGTTCGCGATCGCGATCGCCGCGTGGTTCACGCGGCTGATCTTCACGTCCTTCAGATACTTGCGGATCGCGTCGGTGAGCGTCGGATAGTCGGCGCCGGGGTAGACGCGGATCTGCGTGATCTCGCCGGGGCCGGTTTCCAGCGCGAAACGCGCGTTGGTGCCGCCGACGTCCGCGAGCAGGCGCGGGCCGTCGGCATGCTGGGCCGCGACGACAGCCTTACTTTGCGCACCAGTAGACATCGAGCTTGGTCCCCTTGTCGTTGGCCAGTTGGGAAATCGCGTTCTTCTGCAGCGATGCGGCTGCTGCGTCGAGCACCGCGCGCTTGCGTTCGCCCGCGATCAGCAGGAACAGCCGCTCGACGCGCTTGAGCGCATCGAGCGAGAAGCTCACACGCGCATGCGGCGCGGCACCGGGATGCACGGCGACGAAGCGCTCGGGCGTCGTGATCGCGCGATCCCATTCGGGCGCATCGGCGAAGATCGACGCGGTGTGGCCGTCCTCGCCCATGCCGAGCACGGCGACGGTCGGCACGCGGTAGTCGGCGTTCGCGTTGAGGGAAGCGACGTGCGCGTCGAGCGCCGCGCGCGTGTCGACGAGCGGCAGGAAGCGGGCAGGGGCCGCCGCGTGCTGCAGCAGCGCGTCGCGCACGAGCTGCGCGTTGCTGGCCGCGTCGTCTTCCGGCACCCAGCGGTCGTCGACCAGCGTGACGTCGACGCCGGCCCAGTCGAGCGCCGCGTGCGACAGCGTTTGCAGGAACGGGCGCGGGCTCGTGCCGCCGGACACCGCGAGCGTCGGGCGCGCGGGGCCGCCGAGCGCGGCGCGCAGCGCATCGCCGACGGCGCGCGCGAGCGCTTCGCTTTGCGCTTCCTGGGTGTCGAAAGCGTGAATCTCGATCACATCTCCTCCGGACTGCTTTGTCTGTTCAATTCGTGCGAATCATGGGGCACGTTGTCGTGTGCACACGGCAACGGTTTGCATCAGTTTTCTTCTTCGAGCCAGCAGGTGCCGTGCTGCGCAAGCATCGCGCTCGCCGCGGCCGGCCCCCACGTGCCTGCCGCATACGGCTTCGGCGGCTTCAGCGAGCGGGCCCATTCGTTCAGGATCGGCTCGACCCAGCGCCACGCGGCTTCCTGTTCGTCGCGACGCACGAACAGGGCGAGGCGGCCGTTGATCACGTCGAGTAAGAGGCGCTGATACGCCTCCATCTGCCCTTCCTTGAAGAAACGGTCGAACGCGAGGTCGAGGTGCACGCTCGCGAGGTTCATCCCTTCGCCGGGCTGCTTCGCGAGGCAGTACAGGCGAATCGTCTCGTTCGGCTGCAGCCGGATCACGAGGCGGTTCGATCCGGCGCGCAGCGCGGTCGGCCCGAGGGCCGAGTGCGGCACCGGCCGGAAGTTGACGACGATCTCCGCGACGCGATCGGCGAGACGCTTGCCGGTGCGCAGGAAGAACGGCACGCCGGCCCAGCGCCAGTTTTCGATCTCGACCTTCAGCGCGACGAAGGTTTCGGTCGGGCTGTCCGGCTTCACGCCAGGCTCGGTCGCGTAGGCCGGGACCTGCGCGCCCTTGATCACGCCCGCATGATACTGGCCGCGCACCGCGACCTTGCCGATGTCGCGCGAATCGACGGGTTTCAGCGCGCGCAGCACGCGCAGCTTTTCGTCGCGCACCGAGTCGGAGTCCATCGAGTGCGGCGGCTCCATGGCGACGATCGACAGCAGCTGCAGCAGGTGGTTCTGCACCATGTCGCGCAGCGCGCCCGTATTGTCGTAGAAATCGCCGCGCGCCTCGACGCCGAGCTCCTCGGCGATCGTGATCTGGATGCTCTCGACCCATTCGCGGCGCCACAGCGGCTCGAACAGCGCATTGCCGAAGCGCAGCGCGAGCAGGTTCTGCACCGGCTCCTTCCCGAGGTAGTGGTCGATCCGGTAGATCTGGTCTTCCGCGAAGATCTCGCCGACCGCGTCGTTGATCGCGTTCGACGAGCGCAAGTCGTAGCCGAGCGGCTTCTCGAGCACGATGCGCGCGCCTTCGTTCAGGCCGACCGACGCGAGTGCCTTGCAGATCGGCACGAACAGCGACGGCCCCGTCGCGAGATAGAACACGCGGATGCCGGGAAGCTGCGCGACCGCGTCGCGCAGCACGACGTAGTCCTCCGCGCGACCGAGGTCGAGCTTTACGTATTCGATGCGTTCGAGGAAGGATTTCCACGCGGTTTCGTCGAAGGCCTTGCCGGCGGCTTTCGCCGCGTGCGGCTTCACGTGCGTGTCGACCCACTCGAGATAGCCGGCCCGATCCGATTCGTGCCGCGCGACGGCAACGATCCGGCCGCTTTCCGCGAGCATGTTGCCGCGGTGCGCTTCGAACAGCGCGGGCAGGATCTTGCGCATCGACAGGTCGCCGGTGCCGCCGAAAAGTACGAAGGTAAAGCTGGAATCGGTATGCATGTGTCTCCGCCGGTTGGGGTGCTGGGAAGCGATCCGTAGTGCGATAAAAATATTTTTGACACTGAATTGTAGTTTAACTACAATCCGCCGCAAGGGGTAGCACCTGGGTGAAGAAAAAAAGAAGTGCGGTCGATGAACTGCGCGAGCTTCGCCTTCGGGAACGCCTTGTGCCGAATGTTATCGGACATTGACGGTGCGCATCGTCCGCGCGCCGTCGCCCCCGGGCTCGCGCCGCGGCATCGCGGCGGGCCAGAAACACAAAGAGGAGACACGCCGTTGAATCTCGATTCACGCTTTCTGTAAGAGCCCGGCCGGTCATCGGCCCCGTACGCTGCATGCGTCCCGCGGCTCGATTTCCCCGTCGTTTATCAAGAAGCCGGTTCCCCGTCGGGGAACCTCACGAGTTGATTCAGTCTGGAGGAGATAAGTAATGAAAGTTCGCTCGATCATGGGCGCGCTCTGCGCCGCGGGTCTGATGGCTGGCGCCGTGGCGGCGCAGGCGGCCGAGAATGTAACCGTGCTGCACTGGTGGACCTCGGGCGGCGAGTCGAAGGCCGTCGGCGTGCTGAAGGACGACTTGCAGAAGCAGGGCTACGTGTGGAAGGATTTCGCGGTCGCGGGCGGCGCCGGCGCCGCGGCGATGACCGCGCTGAAGACCAAGGTGATCAGCGGCGACGCACCGTCGGCCGCGCAGATCAAGGGCCCGCTGATCCAGGACTGGGCCGACCAGGGCGTGCTCGTCAACATCGATTCCGCCGCTGGCGACTGGAAGCAGAACCTGCCGCCGGAAATCGACAAGATCATCAAGTACAAGGGCCACACCGTCGCGGCGCCGTTCTCGGTGCACCGCGTGAACTGGCTCTATATCAACAAGGCCGCGCTCGACAAGGTCGGCGCGAAGGTGCCGACCACCTGGCCGGAATTCTTCGCGGTCGCCGACAAGCTGAAGGCCGCGGGCATCCAGCCGGTCGCGATGGGCGGCCAGCCGTGGCAGGACCTGACGCTGTGGGAAGACGTCGTGCTGTCGCAGGGCCCGGCGTTCTACAAGAAGGCGCTGGTGGATCTCGATCAGGCGACGCTGACCTCGCCGCAGATGCTGTCCGTGTTCGACACGGTGCGCAAGATCCAGGGCTACTTCGATACCGGCCGTAACGGCCGCGACTGGAACCTCGCGACCGCGATGGTCATCAACGGCAAGGCCGGCATGCAGTTCATGGGCGACTGGGCGAAGGGCGAGTTCGAGAACGCGGGCAAGAAGGCGGGCAAGGACTACATCTGCGCGGCGGTGCCGGGTACGGCGAATTCGTACACGTTCAACGTCGACTCGTTCGTGTTCTTCCAGCAGAAGGGCCAGAAGGAAGCGACGCCGGGCCAGCTCGCACTCGCGAAGACGATCATGACGCCGGCCTTCCAGGAGCAGTTCAGCCTGCTGAAGGGTTCGGTGCCGGTGCGTCTCGGCGTGAAGATGGACAAGTTCGACGACTGCGCGAAGAAGTCGTACGCCGACGAGCAGACCGCGATCAAGTCGGGCGGCTTCGTGCCGTCGCTCGCGCACGGGATGGCGCAGGGCGACGCAACGGCCGGCGCGATCACCGACGTCGTGACGAAGTTCATGAACTCGCAGCAGGATTCGAAGAGCGCGGTCGCCGCGCTCGCGAAAGCCGCGAAGGTGAAGTAAAACGCGATAGGCGCCCGGCCGGAAGCACTTCGCCGGCCGGGCGTTTTTGCAAGTGCAGCAAACGGGCTCGCCCGCGAAGCCCGTGCCGTACCCGGCGCCGGCCCGGCCTGCGTCACCCTCGTTCCAGGAGTCGAATCAAGTGGCTGCCCCTCTTAGCGGAAACGGATCCGGCGCTGCCGCCGCACGGCGCACGTCGCCGATGTCGGCCTTCGCCGATCGCTGGATCCCGAAGCTCGTGCTCGCGCCGAGCCTCGCGATCGCCGTGGTGTTCATCTACGGCTTCATTCTGATCACCGGCTATCTGTCGCTGACCAACTCGCGGCTGTTGCCGAACTACGAATTCGACGGCTTCGGCCGTTACACGGACCTGTTCCAGAACGACGTGTGGTGGACCTCCGCCGCGAACCTCGGCTGGTTCGGGATACCGTTCATCGCGATCTGCGTCGCGCTCGGGCTGTTCCTCGCGATCCTGCTCGACCAGCGGATCCGCAACGAAGGCGCGCTGCGCGCGATCTTCCTGTATCCGATGGCGCTGTCGTTCATCGTCACGGGTACCGCATGGCAGTGGATCCTGAACCCGGGCCTCGGCCTGGAGAAAGTGATGCACGACTGGGGCTGGACGAGCTTCTCGTTCGGCTGGCTCGACGATCCGGACAAGGCGATCTTCTGTATCGTGATCGCCGCCGTGTGGCAGTCGACCGGCTTCGTGATGGCGCTGTTCCTCGCCGGGTTGCGCGGCGTCGACGCCGAGATCTTCAAGGCCGCGCAGGTCGACGGCGCGACGCTGCCGACCATCTACCGCAAGATCGTGATCCCGAGCATGCGCCCGGTGTTCTTCTCGGTGCTGCTGATTCTCTGCCACATCACGATCAAGACCTTCGACCTGGTGGTCGCGTTGACGGCGGGCGGCCCCGGCACGTCGTCGTCGCTGCCGGCCATGTTCATGTACACGTTTTCGTTCAACCGCGGCCAGCTCGGGCTCGGCGCGGCGTCGTCGGTGATGATGCTCGCGACCGTGGTCGCCGTGCTGGTGCCGCTGATGTATATGGAATCGAGGAGCACCCGCAATGCAGCCTAAGATGACGATCAGCCGGGCAGTGATCTATGCGGCGCTGATCCTGTTCGCGCTGTATTTCCTGTTCCCGATCTACGTGATGCTGTCGACGTCCTTCAAGGATCTCGACCAACTGCGCACCGGCAACCTGCTGACGCCGCCGACGCACTGGACCATCGATCCGTGGGTGAAGGCGTGGAGCGGCGCGTGTACCGGCGTGCGCTGCGACGGCATGAAGCCGTTCTTCCTGAACTCGCTGCAGATGGTGATCCCGGCCGTGCTGATCTCGTCGCTGATCGGCGCGTTCAACGGCTACGTGCTCACGCACTGGCGCTTTCGCGGCGCGGATGCGCTGTTCACGATGATGCTGGTCGGCTGCTTCATTCCGTTCCAGGTGATCCTGCTGCCGATGGCGCGCGTGCAGGGGATGTTCGGCCTCGCCAACACGATTCCGGGCCTCGTGTTCGTGCACGTCGTGTACGGGATCGCGTTCACGACGATGTTCTTCCGCAACTTCTATGTGAGCGTGCCGGCCGAGCTCGTGAAGGCCGCGCGCATCGACGGCGCGGGCTTCTTCACGATCTTCACGAAGATCCTGATGCCCGTGTCGCTGCCGATCTTCATGGTGTGCCTGATCTGGCAATTCACGCAGATCTGGAACGACTTCCTGTTCGGCATCGTGTTCTCCGGCGTCGATTCGATGCCGATCACGGTCGCGCTGAACAACCTCGTCAACACGTCGACGGGCGTGAAGGAATACAACGTCGACATGGCCGGCGCGATCATCGCCGCGCTGCCGACGCTGCTCGTCTACGTGGTCGCCGGCCGCTACTTCGTGCGCGGGCTGACGGCGGGCGCGGTGAAGGGGTAAGCGCGGTTTCATCCGAAACGACGAACCGGCCGCGCACGACGCGCGGCGCATCGAAACGAACCCGACGCGGCGCCGCAGTGCGCCGCGCGAGACGAGACAGAGGATTCACAGCATGGCAAGCCTTTCCATCCGTGACGTGTACAAGACCTACCCGAACGGGGTGCCGGTCCTGAAGGGTGTCGACATCGAGATCGAGGACGGACAGTTCCTGATCCTGGTCGGCGGGTCGGGCTGCGGGAAGTCGACGCTGCTCAACATGATTGCCGGGCTCGAAACCGTGACGAGCGGCGAGATCTGCATCGACGGCAAGGTCGTGAACGACCTGTCGCCGAAGGATCGCGACATCGCGATGGTGTTCCAGTCGTACGCGCTGTATCCGTCGATGACGGTGCGCGAGAACATCTCGTTCGGCCTGAACATCCGCAAGGTGCCGAAGAGCGAGCAGCAGCAGATCGTCGAGCGCGTGTCGGCGATGCTGCAGATCCAGCATCTGCTTGACCGCAAGCCGGGCCAGCTGTCGGGCGGCCAGCGCCAGCGCGTCGCGATGGGCCGTGCGCTCGCACGCGATCCGTCGCTGTTCCTGTTCGACGAACCGCTGTCGAACCTCGACGCGAAGCTGCGCATCGAGATGCGCGCGGAAATCAAGCTGCTGCACCAGCGCCTCGGCACGACGATCGTCTACGTGACGCACGACCAGATTGAGGCAATGACGCTCGGCGACCGGATCGCGGTGATGAAGGACGGCGTGGTCCAGCAGTTCGGCGCGCCGCAGGAGATCTACGATTCGCCGTCGAACCTGTTCGTCGCGGGCTTCATCGGCGCGCCGCCGATGAACTTCATCAACGGCAAGCTGGTCGAGCAGGGCAGCGGGATCGCGCTCGAAATCGACACGGGCCTCGCGCGCGGCGCGCTGAACCTGCCGTTCGACGCGAAGCGAATGAACGGTCATATCGGCCGCGAGGTGATCCTCGGCCTGCGCCCGGAGCGCATCACCGACGTGCGCAACGCGCACCACGGCGAGACGTCGCAGCTGCAGCCGATCGACGTGCGCGTCGACGTGACGGAGCCGACCGGGCCGGACACGCACGTGTTCGCGCAGGTCAACGGCAAGCGGATCGTGAGCCGCGTGCATCCGGCCGCGAATCCGCAGCCGGGGCAGACGCAGTCGCTGCTGTTCGACGTGTCGAAGGCGGTGCTGTTCGATCCGGTGTCGGAAGAGCGGATCGCGTGAGGACGCGAATGCGCTGAACGAACGTGAAGGGGCCGTCTTGAACGGCCCCTTTTGTTCTGGCGTCCCGGCCAGGCACGGCATTGCGGCGCGGCGGCACGGCGGCGTCAGTGCGGCAACCGCACGTCGAACTTGAACGTCGCGAGCCGTGCGACGAGGATGAAGCCGGTCGCGAGCAGCACGCTGTACACCGAATCGAACTGCAGCCACACGAGCAGCAGATAGAACCAGCAACCGACGAACGCGCAGGTCGCGTACGGCCGCGAATCGCGCAGGATCAGCGGGATGTCGTTGCACAGCACGTCGCGGACGATCCCGCCGACCACGCCCGTAATCACGCCCATCATCACCGCGATGAAGCGCGGCATCTCGGCGTCGAGCGCGATCGACGTGCCCGAGATGCTGAAGATGCCGAGCCCGATCGCATCGGCGACGAGCAGCAACCGCTCGGCCGACAGCCGCGACAGCATGCGCAGCACGAACGGCGCGAACAGCGCGAGCACGAAGATCGCGATCACGTAGTCGTCGTGCACGACCCAGTAGAACGGCCGGCGCTCGAGCAGGATGTCGCGCAGCGTGCCGCCGCCGAACGCAGTGGCGAGCGCCACCACGAACGTGCCGACCGAGTCGAGGCGGTTCTTGCGCGCCTCGATGAAGCCCGAGATCGCAAAGGCCAGCGTGGCGATTGCCTCCAGTATCGCGATCGCGAGCGTCAGCCTAGGATGCGGCACGCGGCCCCCGGTCGCCCGGCGCCGCGAACGGCTGCAGCAGCACCAGCACCGCGCCCGCGCCGCCGTCGTGGCCGCGCGCCTCGCAGAATGCGATCACTTCTTCCTTCTGGACGAGCCACGCACGGACCTTGCCTTTCAGCACCGGCTCCTTGCCGATCGAGCCGAGCCCCTTGCCGTGGATCACGCGCAGGCAGCGCAGCCCTTTCTTGCCGGCTTCGCGGATGAATTCGGCGAGCGCATCGCGCGCTTCGTCGCGCCGCATGCCGTGCAGGTCGATCTGCGCCTGGACGATCCACGCGCCGCTCCTCAGCTTGCGCACGACGTCGCGGCTGATGCCGGGGCGGTGGTAGTACAGCGAGTCATCGCTGTCGAGCAGCGTCTCGGGATCGAACTCGTCGGACAGCGTCGCGTTCAGCACGGCTTCCTCGTCGCGCTGCGTCTGCTTCGGCACCGGATCGGGCGGCGTGCGGCCGGCCGCCGCGCGCGGCGGTGCGTTCAGCGGCCGGACGGCGCCGATCTCGTTGCGGAACAGGTTCGCGTCGGCTTCCGCCTTGCGCTCGGCCTTGGCCGTTTCGATGCGCTCGCGGTCGCGGCGATCGGCTTCGCCTTGCAGCGACTTGCGCAGTGCGCCGAGGCCGGCGAGCCCCTGGCCGCGCAACGCGGCGGGATCGGGCGCGGGCGGCGGCGCGGCGGGCGCGGGGTTCGCGGGACGGGCGGCGACCTGCCGCTTCGCGGGATCGCTCGGATGGGGCTGGTTCTTTGCCATGATTCGGTAACAGGGCAGGCGCGTTCGGGCGCGCGGGCACAAAAAAGCCGCTGCGCGGCGGCAGCGGCTTTCCGGTCGAGCCCGCTTCGCGGCAGCGGACGCCATTGTAGCGCCCGCCGCGGCAAGGCTCCCGGCTTACTTCTTGTCGTGCAGGCTTTCGAGGTAGCGCTGCGCGTCGAGCGCGGCCATGCAGCCCGTGCCCGCGCTGGTGATCGCCTGGCGGTACACGTTGTCCTGCACGTCGCCCGCGGCGAACACGCCCGGCACGCTCGTCGACGTCGCGTTGCCGTGCAGGCCGCTCTTCGTCAGGATGTAGCCGTCCTTCATCTCCAGCTGGCCCTGGAACAGGTCGGTGTTCGGCTTGTGGCCGATCGCGACGAACACGCCTTGCACGTGCAGGTCTTCCGTCGCGCCGGTCTTCACGTTCTTGATGCGCAGGCCCGTGACGCCCGACTCCTCGCCCGTCACCTCGTCGAGCACGTGATCCCACTTGATGTCGACGACGCCTTCCTTTTGCTTCTCCAGCAGGCGGTCGATCAGGATCGGCTCGGCGCGGAACTTGTCGCGGCGGTGGATCACCGTGACCTTCTTCGCGATGCCCGTCAGGTAGAGCGCTTCCTCGACGGCCGTGTTGCCGCCGCCGATCACCGCGACTTCCTGGTTGCGATAGAAGAAGCCGTCGCAGGTCGCGCAGGCCGACACGCCCTTGCCCATGAACGCTTCCTCGGAAGCCAGGCCGAGATACTGCGCGGACGCGCCGGTCGCGATGATCAGCGAGTCGCACGTGTATTCGCCCGAGTCGCCGATCAGCCGGATCGGCTTTTCGTGCAGTTTCGCGGTGTGGATGTGGTCGAATACGATTTCGGTGTTGAAGCGCTCGGCGTGCTCCTGGAAGCGTGCCATCAGTTCCGGGCCTTGCACGCCCTTCGCGTCCGCCGGCCAGTTTTCGACGTCGGTCGTGGTCATCAGCTGGCCGCCCTGCGCGATGCCGGTGATCAGCACCGGGGACAGGTTGGCGCGTGCCGCGTAGACGGCAGCCGTGTAGCCGGCGGGGCCGGAACCGAGAATCAGGACTTTGGCGTGTTTGGGCGTGGACATGTGCGAATCCGTAAAAGGCGGCTGCGGCGGGTGGGGTAGGCCCCGCCGTACGATCCGGGTTGACCGGGATGCCGTCATAGATGGGTATCAGACGCGCATTATAAAGGCCCCGTTGCTGCGCTGCCGAACGAGAGTTTCAATCGTGGCGATAGCGTTTCGCGGCGCGCCTCCCGTGCCGGCGCGGCGGGCCGGGCGGGCGGCGGCGCGATGTCGCAGGCCCCGGCAAGGGCGCGTCCGTCCGGCTTGCGGTCGCTTGAGGCGCCCGGTTTGGCACCCCGTCCCTGTTATGTAACCGTCATTTACACTTGGCGGCCCGATGCAGCGTTTACAATAAGCGCGATCGAACGACAGGCGGGCGCGCGGCCCGTCCTCTTTATACGGATTCATGGCAAAAGCTCCTTATTCCGCCCAGGCACAGGCGTTGCCGCACCGGATGTCGAAGCTCCTCACGGAGATCCGCTGGATTCTCCAGGTCGCGCTCTGCGCTTTTCTGGTGATGGCCCTGTTGAGCTACAGCCGGCACGATCCGAGCTGGACGCACGCCGCGCAGGTGGACCACATCTCGAACTGGGCCGGCCGCGTCGGTGCGTGGACGGCCGACATCATCCTGCTGCTGTTCGGCCTGTCGGCCTACTGGCTGATCGTGCCGCTCGGGCGGCGCATCGCGGTCAACTACCGGCGCATCACGCGTCACGAGGCCGTCGCCGACGAACCGGAGCGGCCGATCGGCTGGCTCACCGAGATCTTCGCGTTCGTGCTCGTCGTGCTCGCGTGCGACGGCATCGAGGCGCTGAGGATGTGGTCGCTGAAGGTGCAACTGCCGCGCGCGCCGGGCGGTGTGATCGGCGAGGCCGTGGCGGGCGCGATGTCGCACGCGTTCGGCTTCACCGGCGGCACGCTGCTGCTCCTGATCCTGCTCGCGATCGGCCTGTCGCTGTATTTCCGCTTCTCGTGGCTGTCGGTCGCCGAGCGCGTCGGCGGCGCGATCCTGTCCGCCGTGAACGTCGCGAAGCTGCGCCGCGAGGCCGAACGCGACCGCAAGCTCGGCGAGGCCGCGGCCGTGCGCCGCGAGGGGAAGGTCGAAGAGGAGCGCGTGCGCATCGAGGATCACGAGCCCGTGACGATCGTGCCGCCGGTCGTCACGCCGGCGAAGTCCGAGCGCGTCGAGCGTGAGCGCCAGGTGCCGCTGTTCACCGACCTGCCGGGCGATTCGACGCTGCCGCCTGTGTCGCTGCTCGATCCGGCGCCGCAGACACAGGAAGCGATTTCCGCCGATACGCTCGAATTCACGTCGCGCCTGATCGAGAAGAAGCTGAAGGACTTCGGCGTCGAGGCGAGCGTCGTCGCCGCGTATCCGGGCCCGGTCGTCACGCGCTATGAGATCGAGCCGGCCACCGGCGTGAAGGGCAGCCAGATCGTCAACCTCGCGAAGGATCTTGCTCGCTCGCTGTCGCTCGTGTCGATCCGCGTGGTCGAGACGATCCCCGGCAAGAACTACATGGCGCTCGAACTGCCGAACCAGCGCCGCCAGACGGTCCACCTGTCCGAGATCATCGGCTCGGAAGTCTATGCGGCCGCGTCGTCGGCGCTGACGCTGAGCCTCGGCAAGGACATCGGCGGCAAGCCGGTGTGCGCGGATCTCGCGAAGATGCCGCACCTGCTGGTGGCCGGCACGACCGGGTCCGGCAAGTCGGTCGGGATCAACGCGATGATCCTGTCGCTGCTCTACAAGGCCACCGCCGAGCAGGTGCGCCTGATCCTGATCGATCCGAAGATGCTCGAAATGAGCGTCTACGAGGGCATTCCGCACCTGCTGTGCCCGGTCGTCACCGACATGCGCCAGGCCGGCCATGCGCTGAACTGGACGGTCGCCGAGATGGAACGCCGCTACAAGCTGATGAGCAAGCTCGGTGTGCGCAACCTGGCGGGCTACAACAACAAGATCGACGAAGCGGCAAAGCGCGAGGAAAAGATCCCGAATCCGTTCAGCCTGACGCCGGACGATCCCGAACCGCTCGGCCGCCTGCCGAACATCGTCGTCGTGATCGACGAGCTGGCCGACCTGATGATGGTCGTCGGCAAGAAGGTCGAGGAGCTGATCGCGCGGATCGCGCAGAAAGCGCGCGCGGCCGGCATCCACCTGATCCTCGCGACGCAGCGTCCGTCCGTCGACGTGATCACGGGCCTGATCAAGGCGAACGTGCCGACGCGGATCGCGTTCCAGGTGTCGTCGAAGATCGATTCGCGCACGATTCTCGACCAGATGGGCGCCGAATCGCTGCTCGGGATGGGCGACATGCTGTACCTGCCGCCGGGCTCCGGGCTGCCGGTGCGCGTGCACGGCGCGTTCGTCGCCGACGACGAAGTGCATCGCGTCGTCGAGAAGCTCAAGGAGCAGGGCGAGCCGAACTACGTCGAAGGGCTGCTCGAGGGCGGCACCGCCGACGGCGACGAGGGTTCGGCCGGCGCGGGAACCGGCGAAGGCGGCGGCGAGTCTGATCCGCTGTACGACCAGGCGGTCGAGATCGTCATCAAGAACCACCGCGCGTCGATTTCGCTCGTGCAGCGCCATTTGCGGATCGGCTACAACCGCGCGGCGCGGCTGCTCGAGCAGATGGAACAGTCGGGGCTCGTGTCGGCGATGTCGTCGAGCGGCAACCGCGAAATTCTTGTGCCGGCGCGCGACGCGGAATGAGTCCGCGGCGCACGCAGCGCCGGCCACCCAGGGAGAAAACCGCAACATGCAGCAACTTTCGTTCGTCCCTTCCCTTCGTTCGACGCGGCGCTGGCTCGGCGCGGCGCTCGCAGGTGCATCGCTGATGCTCGCGGCGACGCACGCGTTCGCGGGCGGCACCGAGCAACTGAAGGCTTTCGTGTCGCAGGTGCATTCGGCGAAAGGCGATTTCACGCAGCAGATCGTCAAGGCGCCGGCCAAGGGCGCGAGCGCCGCACAGGCCGCGCCGAAGCCGAATGACAACTCGAGCGGCACGTTCGTGTTCTCGCGTCCGGGCAAGTTCATCTGGACGTACCAGAAGCCGTACCAGCAGGTGCTGCAGGCCGACGGCGACAAGCTCTACGTGTACGACCACGACCTGAACCAGGTCACCGAGCGCAAGCTGAACGGCGCGCTGGGCGCGAGCCCGGCCGCGATCCTGTTCGGCAGCAACGATCTCGACAAGAACTACACGCTGCGCGACGCCGGCGAGAAGGGCGGCATCGAGTGGCTGGAGATGCTGCCGAAGGCGCAGGACACGCAGTTCCAGCGGATCGGCATTGGTTTTCGCAATGGCACGCTCGCCGCGATGGAGCTGCATGACGTGTTCGGCAACGTCACGCTGCTCACCTTCACGAACATCCAGACGAACCCGCCGCTGAAGAGCGATGCATTCAAGTTCGTCGTGCCGAAGGGCGCGGACGTGATCGCGGGCTGAACGGCACCGCGCCCTTTTCCCGACACGGGCCTGCCGGCGACGGCAGGCCCGTTTTGTTTTCCGGCGCGGGCACCCGGCGCGTGCACCCCGTGCGGGCATCCGGCGCGGGCACCGGGCCCGGCGGTGCCGTCGTGCGGCTGTCATAATGTCGGGTCCGGCGGCCGGTTCGGCCGCCATCGTTTGATCTGGAGCGAGGGTTCATGTCCGACCTGTTTCAAGTCGAGCCGCGCCGGCCGCTCGCCGAGGCGCTGCGGCCGAAAACGCTCGCCGAGGTGATCGGCCAGACGCATCTGCTGGGCGAAGGCAAGCCGCTGCGGCTCGCGTTCGAATCCGGCAAGCCGCATTCGATGATCCTGTGGGGGCCGCCCGGCGTCGGCAAGACGACGCTCGCTCGCCTCACCGCGCTCGCGTTCGACTGCGAGTTCATCGCGCTGTCCGCGGTGCTCGGCGGCGTGAAGGACATCCGCGAGTCGATGGAGCAGGCGAGGGACACGCTGAACCGCACCGGTCGCCACACGATCCTGTTCGTCGACGAAATTCACCGCTTCAACAAGGGGCAGCAGGATGCGCTGCTGCCGTTCGTCGAGTCGGGGCTCGTGACCTTCATTGGCGCGACGACCGAAAACCCGAGTTTCGAAGTCAACTCGGCGCTGCTGTCGCGGGCGCAAGTGTACGTGCTGCAGTCGCTGAGCGACGACGAGATGCGTCAGCTGCTCAAGCGCGCGCAGGAAATCGCGCTCGACGGCCTCGCGTTCGACGACAAGGCGATCGACACGCTCATTGGTTATGCGGACGGCGACGCGCGGCGTTTCCTGAACCTGCTCGAGCAGGCGCAGACGGCCGCATCGTCCGCCAGAGTCACGACCATCGATGCCGATTTCGTCAGCAGCGCGATGACGCTGAACGCGCGGCGCTTCGACAAGGGCGGCGACAACTTCTATGACCAGATCTCGGCGCTGCACAAGTCGGTGCGCGGTTCGAGCCCGGACGGCGCGCTGTACTGGTTCTGCCGGATGATCGACGGCGGCGCGGATCCGAAATATCTCGCGCGCCGGATCGTGCGGATGGCGTGGGAAGACATCGGCCTCGCCGACCCGCGCGCGCTGCAGGTGGCGAACGACGCGGCCGAGACCTACGAGCGGCTCGGCTCGCCGGAAGGCGAGCTGGCGCTCGGGCAGGCGGTGATCTATCTCGCGTGCGCGGCGAAGAGCAACGCGGGCTACAACGCGTTCAACCAGGCGATGGCGTTCGTGAAGCAGGACAAGTCGCGCGAGGTCCCCGTGCATCTGCGCAATGCGCCGACCAAGCTGATGAAGGAACTCGGCTACGGTCACGCGTATCGCTACGCGCACGACGAGCCGAATGCCTATGCGGCCGGCGAGTCGTACCTGCCGGAAGGGATGCGCGAGCCGCGCTGGTACAAGCCGGTGCCGCGCGGGCTCGAATCGAAGATCGCCGACAAGCTCGCGTGGCTGCGCGAACTCGATCGCGAGGCCGGCAAGAAGGACTGACCGGCTGCGCGCGGCCCGGGGGCGCGTCAGCGCTTGCGGGGGCTGCCGCCGCAAGCCGCGCAGCGGCGCCGCGCAACGCGCATTGCCGGCTGCACACGCGCAGCCGGCGAAGCGACATGCCTGCGCCCGTCGCGCGTTTGCGGCACTGTCCATCCGGCCAGTGCCGTGGCGGCCCTGCGGTGCGTTAGAATTCCGGTCTTACACAACGATTTTCCAAGTCCTCCCATGCTCGACATCCAGTTGCTGCGCAAAGACCTCGACGGCGTCGCGAAGCGCCTCGCCGATCGCGGCTACACCCTCGACGTCGCCGCGTTCTCCGCGCTCGAAGCGGAACGCCGTGCGATCCAGACCCGTACCGAAGAGCTCCAGGCGCGCCGTAACAGCCTGTCGAAGCAGATCGGCGCGATGAAGGGGAAGGGCGAGGACACGTCGGCCGTCATGGCCGAAGTCGGCGGGATCGGCGACGAGATGAAAGCGTCGGAGGCCAAGCTCGGCGAGATTCAGGCGCGCCTGTCCGACCTGATGCTGGGCATGCCGAACATCGCGCACGAAAGCGTGCCGGTCGGCAAGGACGAGGCCGACAACGTCGAGGTGCGCCGCTGGGGCACGCCGCGCGAGTTCGACTTCGAGGTGAAGGATCACGTCGACGTCGGCACGCCGCTCGGCCTCGATTTCGAAACCGGCGCGAAGCTCGCCGGTGCGCGTTTCACGATGCTGCGCGGCTCGATCGCACGGCTGCACCGCGCGCTCGCACAGTTCATGATCGACACGCACACGCTGCAGCACGGCTACAGCGAGACGTACACGCCGTACATCGTGAACCCCGAAATCCTTTACGGCACGGGCCAGCTGCCGAAGTTCGCCGACGACATGTTCCGCGTCGAGAAGGGCGGCGCCGAAAACACGATCACGCAGTACCTGATCTCCACGTCCGAGATTTCGCTGACGAACACCGTGCGCGAATCGATCGTCGAAGGCGCCGCGCTGCCGATCAAGCTGACCGCGCATTCGCCGTGCTTCCGTTCGGAAGCCGGTTCGTACGGCCGCGACACGCGCGGCATGATCCGTCAGCACCAGTTCGACAAGGTCGAGATGGTGCAGGTGGTCGCGCCGGACACTTCTTACGCGGCACTCGACGAGATGGTCGGCCACGCGGAAGCGATCCTGCAGAAGCTTGGCCTGCCGTACCGCGTGATCACGCTTTGCACGGGCGACATGGGCTTCTCGGCTGCGAAGACGTTCGACCTCGAAGTGTGGCTGCCCGCGCAGAACACCTATCGCGAGATCTCGAGCTGCTCGAACACCGAGGCGTTCCAGGCGCGCCGCATGCAGGCACGTTTCCGCAACGCGCAGGGCAAGCCGGAACTCGTGCATACGCTGAACGGTTCCGGCCTCGCGGTCGGCCGCACGCTCGTCGCCGTGCTGGAGAACTACCAGAATGCCGACGGTTCGGTCACGGTGCCGGAGGCACTGCGTCCGTACATGGGCGGCATGGAGCGAATCGAAGCACCTGTGCAGGCGTCGTGAGATCGCTCCGCGATCGGTCTTCGAAGGCCCGAAAAAAATTTGCAAAAAGGGCTTGTGAGTTTCAAAGAGATCGTTCTATAATCTTTTCTTTCCCGGACACGACCAACCGGGAATGAAGCAGCAAGGAAGGAGAGGTGGCAGAGTGGTCGAATGTACCTGACTCGAAATCAGGCGTACGGTTTCCCCGTACCGTGGGTTCGAATCCCACCCTCTCCGCCAAAATACGAAGCCCCGTGATCCGAAAGGATCGCGGGGTTTTTCGTTTGGGTCGCGCGTGAGTGAACGCTGCGTCGATGGCGGTGTACGATAGCGCGCAGGCGTGCGGGCCGGCCACACGAACCACACAAAAGCCACGATGAGAGCGAGCACGCGAATCTGGGGGATGCTGACCGGCGCGGTATTGCTGACGGTGCTTGCCGCCGGCCTGTGCGTCATGCACGCGGATTGGGTCGTGAATCCTGGCAGCATCGTCGAGTTCGCGCAGCACGTCGCGCTCGGGTTCGCCGCAAGCGCGTTCCTTGCCGTGCTGTCTCGTGTGCGCCGCTATCGCGACATCACGCGAACGCTGCGCTGTCGCGAATTCGCATTCGCGCTACTGAGCGTGGCACTGCTCGCAACGCTCAGCGCGGCCGTCGCCGTGCTCGACTATCTTTGCGTGGCGATCGCCCCGCCGTCGATCGAAAACCATCTCGTTCGCTTCGATGCGATGCTCGGTTTCCATTGGCCGGACCTGTACCGATGGGTGACGGCGCACGCCGGCCTGCACCGTATGCTCGACCTCGCCTATCGCAGCGGCATGCCGCAACTGTTTGCGGTGCCGTTCATCCTCGCGGCGGTCCGCCGCGTCGACGATCTTGCCGAGTTCATCGCGCAGTTCATGTTCGCGGTGATCGTGGTCGTGCTCGTCTCCGTGCCGCTCCCCGCCGCCAGCGCATTCATCCATTTCGGCATCACCGACCCGGGCACCGCATCGACGGTGACGCACTACGACCTGTTGCGCAGCGGGCAGCTCCGTCAACTGAATCTGGCCGACGCGCAGGGGCTCGTGTCGTTGCCGTCGTTTCACGTGATGCTGGCGCTGCTGTTCGCGTATGCGGTGCGGCATGTTCGCTACGTGTTTCCGGCTGCGATCGTGCTGAATGCGGTGATGATCGCGTCGACGCCGACGCCGACGCAGGGCGGTCACTATCTCGCCGACGCGATCGCCGGGATCGTGTGCGGCGCGCTGTCGATCGCCGCAGTACGGCGCTGGATGGCCGGTCGACACGCGATCGAGGCGGCCGGACCGCACGCGGCAAGCCCGACCTGATCGCGCGACGCCAGAGTCGCAATGCTCCCTCGCTTGCAGGCGGCCCGGTTCTCACTGTCGCCGGATCGCCGTCTTCCTCGCGGCCGGTGCACCGGATTCCCGCTGTCGATGTCCTGCTTCAGCCTTGGCTTCGCGTGCCGTTAACAGAGGGCGGCGGCAAGCGTCTTTTGCATCGTCGCCGTTTCCCGTCGATTCAAGGTCCAATGAAGCTGAGCTACAAGATTCCCTTCGCATTCGCCATTGCGCTGCTGCTGATGTTCTGCGGCGCGCTGTACGGCATCCGCATTCTCAATCGCTCGATCGATACGTTCGCGAACGACGTGCAGACCCGGGTCGCCGACGAGCGGCTCGTGTCGGCGACACTCGTGCAGTTCAAGCTGCAGGTCCAGGAATGGAAGGACACACTGCTGCGCGGCAAGCAGCCCGACAAGCTCGACAAGTACTGGCAGGCATTCCAGACGCGCGAGCGCACGGTCGATACGCTCGCCGCGCAGCTCGTGAACCAGTTGCCGCCCGGCGAGAGCCGCACGCTCGTCGAGCAGTTCATGCGCGCGCATGCGGCGATGGGTGACGGCTACCGGCGCGGGTTCGACGCATTCAAGGCCGCTGGCTTCGAGCCGACGGCCGGGGATGCGGCCGTCGCGGGCGTCGACCGTGCACCCGCCGCGCTGCTCGAGCGCGCGGCGAAGGCGATTGCCGACGAGAGCGCCGCCGTGTCAGCGCAAGCGAGCCGCGATGCGAGCCACGCCACCGCGGCGAGCGTCGTGCTGATGCTGATCGTGCTCGGCATCGCGATGATCGGTGCGTACCTGTTCAGCCGCGCGATCCTGCGGCCGCTCGATCGCGCCGTCGCCTGTGCGCAGGCGGTGGCCGACGGCGACCTGACGCGCCACGTCGATGCGGTCGGTCGCGACGAGATCGCCGATCTGCTGCGCGCGTTGCGGACGATGCAGGCAAGCCTGTCGGGCGTCGTGCTCGAGGTACGGACGCACGCCGAAGCGGTCGCGTCCGCGAGCGCGCAGATCGCGGCGGGCAATCACGACCTGTCGTCGCGAACCGAGGCGCAAGCTGCGTCGCTCGAGGAAACCGCCGCCAGCATGACCGAACTGACGGGCATCGTGCGCCAGTCGG
Organism: Burkholderia diffusa; assembly: GCF_902499115.1. GTDB lineage: Bacteria > Pseudomonadota > Gammaproteobacteria > Burkholderiales > Burkholderiaceae > Burkholderia > Burkholderia diffusa. Next base: position 19,590 of record NZ_CABVPN010000015.1, on the reverse strand, counting down.
CCGAACACGCGCAGCACGCGGCGCAGCTGGCGCGGGACGCATCGGACATTGCGTCCGCCGGCGGTGGCGTGATGTCCGACGCCGTCGACACGATGAGCGGGATTGCCGCCAGCGCGGCGAAGGTCGGCGAGATCATCGCGGTCATCGACGGCATTGCGTTCCAGACCAACATCCTCGCGCTGAACGCGGCCGTCGAGGCGGCGCGCGCGGGCGAGCAGGGGCGCGGCTTCGCGGTCGTCGCGTCGGAAGTACGCATGCTCGCGCAGCGCAGCGCGGCCGCCGCGAAGGAGATCAAAGTGCTGATCGAGCAATCGACGCGGCGGGTCGACGAGGGCGCGGTGTTGATCGGCCGCGCGGGCGAATCGATCCACGAGATCGTCGGCGCGGTTCAGCGAGTCACGTCGATCGTCGGCGAGATCTCGTCGGCATCGCAGGAGCAGAGCGGCGGCATCCAGCAGGTGAACGTCGCGGTCACGCAGATGGACGAGGCGACGCAGCGCAACGCGGCGCTGGTCGAACAGGCGTCTGCCGCGACGCAGGCGCTGGCCGAGCAGGCGAGCGCGCTGCGACACGCGGTCGCCGTGTTCAGGCTGCCGCAGGCCGCGTGACGATATTGCCGATCGCGAACGGACCACACCGTCGCGTATCAGGCCGCGGTCGAATACTGCGCGAGCACGCGAGCGCGGATTGACGGCTTGATGTTCGACTGCGCCATGTTGCCGCCATAGTGCGCGACGACACGCGGATTCATCACGCGAAACCAGAGCGGCGGCACGTACGCGAACAGGATCATCGTCGCATAGCCGGCCGGCAGTTGCGGCGAGTCGTCGAAGTGGCGCAGCGCCTGGTACGAGCGCGTCGGGTTCGCGTGATGGTCGGCGTGCCGCTGCAACTGATACAGGAACAGGTTCGTGACGACGTGATTGCTGTTCCACGAATGCTGCGGCGTGCAGCGTTCGTAGCGGCCGCTCGGCAGCTTGCGGCGGCCGAGCCCGTAGTGTTCGACGTAGTTGACGACTTCGAGCAGCGACGCGCCGTACACGGCCTGGATCACGAGGAACGGAATCACGACCTTGCCGGCCATCGCGATCGCGATGCCCCACACGACGACGGTCATCGCCCACGCGTGCAGCACCTCGTTGCGCCAGGTCCACGGCGAATGCCCGAGGCGCTCGAGGCGCGTCGTCTCGAGCCGCCACGCCGAGCGGATGCTGCCCGTCACGGTGCGCGGCAGGAATGCCCAGAACGATTCGCCGTAGCGCGCGCTCGCCGGATCCTCGGCCGTCGCGACGCGCACGTGATGGCCGCGATTGTGTTCGACGAAGAAGTGCCCGTACGCGACCGGCGCGAGCGTGACTTTCGCGAGCCAGCGCTCGAAGCGGTTGGTCTTGTGCCCGAGTTCGTGCGCGGTGTTGATCGAGATGCCCGTCGCGGCGCCGAGCGACAGCGCGAAGCCGACGTAGTCGTACCACGCGAGCGCATGCGTACCGACGATCCATACGCACATGAAGAACGCGATGTATTCGACCAGTGTCGCGAGATAGACGATGTAGCGGTAGTAGCGCTCGCGTTCGAGGTGCGGGACGGCGGCTTCGGGCGGATTGTCGCGATCGTCGCCAATCAGGGTGTCGAGGACCGGGATCACGCCGAACGCGAACAGCGGGCCAAACCACCAGAACACGTGAAGGCCCGTCGACAGTGCGAGCTGGGCCGAGAGGATGGGCAGCGTGATCGTCACCGCGCCGAGCAGCCATAGATAACGTTTGCCATCCGACCAGCCCGAGGCCGATGTGTCGGTCATTGCCATTGTCTCCCTCCTTGTGGGGCCGGCTCCCGCGTGTGCGGGAGCAGCGGCCGAGTGACGCGTTTGTCGTCGTTCGAATCGTCGCGGGTCCGCGGCACCGGATCGGTCGTCCGGTTGTGCCAGTTATACGACCGTCACGCACGCTTTCCAAACCCTGGCGCTAGGCGCGCAACTCCAAACGGTGGGCCGTGCATGACGACGGTCGGGAAGGGCCGGCACGGGGTGATTGAAACACGCAGTCTTGGGCCGATCCGCTGGCGCGACCGGCGTTCTTGTCAGATGAATGCCTGGCGTGACGCATACGTGCATCCATCGGCGAAGTCCGCAACGAATGTTGCGATGCAGCAGGTCTGGCGCGACGTCGCCCGGCTGCGCGGTTCTTTTGCATACACATGTAACGAATCATTACGGCATCGATGATGAAATGCCGGACGCTCGCCGCATGCGTGCCATGCATGACAAGGCGAGCGAGGCGACACTTCCGGTCCCGCAGTTCGGGTTTCATGCGTTGCCGCGCGTCGACGCATCGATGCTGCACCTGCACACCGGCGTGTGCGCGACATCTGTTGCCTTTCGATCGGCGCTGCCGTTTGAAAATTACGATTTGACTCATGCCCCGCTTTCGGTTGAAGCTAATAGCTTGCTGTCCGAAGGGGGCTGTGCCTGCATGAGTTCGACCTTGACCGTTCGTCGTATCGCTGCCGACCAAGGCCGCGTGTATCGCGAACTCCGCGCCGCATCGCTGCGCGAGCCCTACGCGCCCGGTGAAGCGCCGGAGGCCGAATTGCTGAACGTCGATTCCGACGCGGCGGCGGCCGTCGCCGCGCTGCGCGCCGCGTCCGACGAGTCGACGACTTTCCTGCTGTATACCGAAGGTCATCCGGCCGGCATGATTGGCGCGTATTTCGACAACACGCCCGAGCGGCGCGCGTTCGTCAGCGAGCTGTGGGTCGCGCACGCGGTCCGCCACCTGCGCGGCGGCGTGCTGTTGCTCGAAACGGCCACCGCGTGGCTGGCCGAACGCGGTGCGCAGGACGTCTACGCATGGATCGCCGATGCGAACCGTAACGCGATTCGTTTCTACGAACGCGCGGGTTTCGCCAACACGGGCGAGCATGCGCCGATCGCGCGGATGCCCGGCGCGATGAAGTCGTTGTTCGTGTCGCACTTCAACACGCCCTGACGCATGAATGCGCGGGCCGCACGGTGCGATGAAGGCCCGGCCGCCCGTCCGACTACCGGCTTGCCGGTTGCGCGCTCGCCGCGACCGTCGCCGCCCGGTTCCCCAAAAATAATGGCCGCACGCGTGGACGCCTGTAAAATACGCAAAAATTTTTTGCAGAGTGTCCATGTCGCTTAAAAAATCGCCATTCTTCGAGCTGCGCAGCGGATCGGTCGATACGTTGCTGTTCACCGTGAAGACGACCGATCTCGATGCGTTGCGTACCGAACTGGTCAAGCGCTTCGAAGCGACTCCCGAGTTTTTCGCCGATGATGTCGTCGTGATCGACGTTCGCCGCCTCGCGGACGGCGAACGCGTCGCGCTTGCCGACATCCGCCAGATGCTGAACGACGTGCGGATGCGCCCGGTGGGCGTCGTGGCGCTCGCCACGCAGGGTTGGGCGGGGGAAGCCGGCCTGCCGCTGCTCGAGGCGCGCGACCGCCGCGTGTCGACCGCGAAGCCGGCCGAGGAAGCGGAGCCGGCGCCTGTCGTTGCCGCGGCGGCTGCCGTGGCGGCCGAACCGGCGCCGGAGCCTGGCCCGACGCCGATTCCGGCGGGCGGCCAGACGCTGGTGATCGATCGGCCGCTGCGTTCGGGACAGCAGATTTACGCGAAAGGGGACCTCGTGGTGCTTGCGCCGGTCAGTCACGGCGCCGAGATCATCGCGGAAGGCAACATCCACATCTACGCGCCGTTGCGCGGCCGCGCACTGGCGGGCGTGCACGGTAATCACGACGCGCGCATTTTCTGCACGTGTCTGGAGCCGGAACTGATTTCGATCGCGGGTATCTATCGAACGACCGAGAACCCGTTGCCCGCCGACATACTGGGCAAATCGGTGCAGATCCGGCTCGAAGAGGAAAAACTGATGATCGAACCGCTGCGCCTGACGTGATTCACGCGGCGCACGCCGGATCGATCGGCTCTCATTGACGAACACAGGGTATTGGGTAAATGGCAAAAATCATCGTGGTGACCTCGGGCAAGGGCGGCGTGGGCAAGACGACGACGAGCGCGAGCTTTGCGTCCGGTATCGCACTGCGCGGCCACAAGACGGCCGTGATCGACTTCGACGTCGGCCTGCGCAACCTCGATCTCATCATGGGCTGCGAGCGTCGCGTGGTGTATGACCTCGTCAACGTGATCCAGGGCGAAGCGAACCTGAACCAGGCGCTGATCAAGGACAAGAAGTGCGAGAACCTGTTCATCCTGCCGGCGTCGCAGACGCGCGACAAGGATGCGCTCACGCGTGACGGCGTCGAGAAGGTGCTGAACGACCTGGTCGCGATGGACTTCGAATACATCGTCTGCGATTCGCCGGCCGGTATCGAGGCGGGCGCGCTGCACGCGATGTACTTCGCGGACGAAGCGCTGATCGTCACGAACCCGGAAGTGTCGTCGGTGCGCGACTCGGACCGCATTCTCGGCATCCTGTCGTCGAAGACGAAGCGCGCGACCGAGGGCAAGGATCCGATCAAGGAACACCTGCTGATCACGCGCTACAGCCCGAAGCGCGTGAGCGAAGGCGAAATGCTGTCCCTCGAGGACATCAGCGAGATCCTGCGCATCAAGCTGATCGGCGTGGTTCCGGAATCGGAAGCCGTGCTGCACGCATCGAACCAGGGTCTGCCGGCGGTGCATATCGACGGTACCGACGTTGCCGAAGCGTACAAGGACGTCGTCGCTCGCTTCCTCGGCGAGGACAAGCCGCTGCGCTTCACCGATTATCAGAAGCCGGGCCTGCTGCAGCGCCTCTTCGGCAGCAAGTAACGGAGGCCGCCCATGTCCATCCTTTCGTTTCTCCTCGGCGAGAAGAAGAAGTCCGCATCGGTCGCGAAGGAGCGCCTTCAGCTCATCATCGCGCACGAGCGGGTTGGCGGCCGGCCGCCGGCCGATTACCTGCCGGCGCTGCAGAAGGAGCTGGTCGCGGTCATCTCGAAGTACGTCCATATTTCGAACGATGACATCCGCGTGAGCCTCGAGCGCCAGGACGATCTCGAGGTCCTCGAAGTGAAGATCGAGATCCCGCAAGCCTGACGCTTGCATGTCCCCCCGCACGGCGGCGCATGCCGTCGTGCGCGTCTTACGCCCTGTTGCACTTTCGGGCTCGCCGTAACACGGCGTCTGTCGGCCGTTGGTCGACCTCCCGCATTGAACGAATACGCTCGCGTCATTTGTTAATCAGGAGGTTGTCATGGCTGTCTCTACCGTTCGACGTCGTATCGTTTCGCTCGCGCTGTTCGCCGCGGGCCTGTCAGCCATCGCCGCGCCGCTCGCCGCGCGCGCGGACGAAATCCTCGTCGGTGCCCCGGTAATGGTGCAGTCGGGCCGGATGGTCGTCGCCGAACCGGTGGCCGCGCCCGTCGAGGAAATCGTCGTCGTCGCGCCGAACGCGCCGCCGCCCGTGCGCTACGAAGTCGTGCCCGACGCGCGCGTCGGCTATGTGTGGGAGCGCGGGCACTGGCACTGGGACCATGGCCGCTACGTCTGGATCGGCGGCCACTGGGAAACCGAGCGCATCGGCATGCACTGGGTGCCGGGCCACTGGGATCAGCGCGGCCCGAACTGGTTCTGGACCCGCGGCCACTGGGCCTGACGGGGGCATGCGATGAAACGAACCGCCATTGCCATCGCGCTCGTCGCGATCACGCTCGCCGGCTGTATCGTCGTGCCGGCCCGGCCCGTCTACTATCGGCCGGCGCCGGTGGTGATCTACTGAGGGTCACGCGGGTCCGCCGGCGCCGGGCCGCTCGCACCGGATGCGGACGGGCCGGGCTCGTGCGACGTCGCCGGCGTGTGCGTGGCGACGTTGGCGGCCACTGGGGCCTCCGGCTCGCCACCGTCCTGCTCGCGCAGCGTGTCGAGCGGATCGGCGGGCGCGGCGGCCGCATCCTGCGGCTCGACGACCGCGGCCGCAGCCGCCGGTGCCGCGGCGGGTTCCGCGGTGGCCGCGGGCGGCGCGAGATAGCGCTCGGCGAGCGTTTCGTAGAGGGGCGGTGCGAAGAAGCGCGCCATGCGGCTCGATACCAGCGCGGTCGCCATCAGCGAAATCACGAGCGCGTGACCGTTGATCATCTCCATCACGATCACGAACGACGTGATCGGCGACTGCGTGACCGCCGCGAGGTAGCCGACCATCGCGAGCGCGATCAGCATCGGCAGGCTCATGTTGCCGAACACGATGTGCAGCAGGTTGCCGAACCCGGCGCCGATCGACAGCGAAGGCGCGAAGATCCCGCCCGGGATGCCGGGCAGGTACGACGCGACCATCGACACCATCTTCAGGAACGGATACAGCACCGACAGCCGTTCATGGCCGTCGAGCAGGCCGCGTGCCTCGGCATAGCCGCTGCCGAACGTCGTCCCGCCCGACACGAGGCCGACGACCGCGATCACGAAGCCGCACAGCGCCGCGAACGCGATCGGGCGCTCGCGATACAGGCCGAGCAGGCGCGCGGGCAGCCAGCGGCCCGTATTGAGCAGCAGCCAGCTGAAAAGACCGCCCGCGATGCCCGTCACGATCGCGGTGACGAGCACGGCGACGGCAAGCATCTTCGGAAAATGCTGGCCGGCGTCGATCGTGCCGAAGTACGTGTAGTTGCCGTTCAGTCCCAATGCGACGACACCGGCGAGGATGATCGCGGTGATGAGCACGCCGCTTGCGCGGGCGGAGAAACTGCGGGTCAGCTCCTCGATCGCGAACACGATCCCGGCGAGCGGCGTATTGAATGCCGCCGACAGGCCGGCCGCCGCGCCGGCGAGCACCAGTTGCCGTTCGATCTGCGCGTTCGAGCGCGGGTAGAAGCGCCGCAGGTTGAACATCAGCGCCGCGCCGACCTGCACGGTCGGGCCTTCGCGGCCGATCGTGAAGCCGCCGAGGATTCCCAGGAACGAGATCAGGACCTTGCCGAACAGGATGCGCAGCGTCAGCAGCCGCGCACCGAATGCGCTCGGGCTCGCGTGCAGTGTCGCAATGACTTGCGGGATCCCGCTGCCCTCCGCGCCGCGGAAGAAGCGGCGCGTGAGCCATGCCGACGCGGCGGCGATCGACGGCGTCAGCAGCAGCGGCAGCCACGCGGCGTGGTCGCGCATCGTGCGGAAGGTGTCGTAGCCCCAGTCGATCAGCCGCGCGTACAGCACGGCCGCGAGGCCGACGGCGATCGCGCCGAGCCAGAACACGCCGTACTGGCGCCAGATCCGCAGCGAGCGGCGGGTGAGGGCAGGGAACAGGGCAGGAAGGGCGGGGCGTTGCATCGGCGGCGGGCCGGGAGGGCAAAGAACGCATTATAAAAAGAACCCGATGCGGCGGGGCTCGACAAATATTCACAAATGCGTCGCATTTTGTTGCAAATGTAATGTCGGTGTAATATCCGCGCACCGCAAGCGTCGATAGCATGGCGAAATGGCCAGCCATTCCTCATAACGAACGTGAAACGCATCCTCATCGTGAAAGTGACGTCGCTCGGCGACGTCGTCCAGACGCTGCCCGTCGTCGCGGACCTCCATCGCGCCTTCCCGGGCGTGAGGGTCGATTGGGCCGTGGATGAATCGTGCGCGGAGGTCGTGCGCTGGCACCCGGGCGTAAGCAACGTGCTCTGCGCGCCGCTGCGGCGGTTCAAGAAGCTCCGCAACGGCGGTGACCTGAAGGCGATCTCCGCGTCGATCGGCGCGCTGCGCGCGCACCGCTACGATGCCGTCATCGATCTGCACGGCGTCTACAAGAGCGCGATCATCTCGGCACTCGCGCGCGCCGCACGCCGTGTCGGCTACCAGACGCAGGATCTTGGCGAGACGGGCGCCCGTTTCGCGTACTCGCATCGCTTCGGCCCGCGGCCGGATTGCGACGCGTGGCACGGGATGCGCGTGAGCGCCGGCGAGGCGCTCGGCTATGTCCCCGAAGGCATCGCCGAGTACGGAATCGTCCCGCCGCAGGATGCGAGCCTGCCGCCCGCCGTGACCGACGGCGCGCCGTTCATGCTGCTGTTCCACGCGACGTCCAATCCGGACAAGAAATGGCCGGCCGACGACTGGGCCGCGCTAGCCACCCGGATGATGGCGCGTGGCGTGCGCGTGTTGTTGCCGTGGGGATCGGCCGCCGAGCACGACGACGCGCAGGACATCGCCGCGCGCGCGCCGGGCGCGGTCGTGCTGCCCGCGATGTCGGTGCGCGAACTGGGCGCGGCCATCGGCCGGGCTGCGCTCGTGGTGGGGGTCGATACCGGGTTCGTGCACATGGCGCATGCGCTGCAGCGGCCGACCGTGATGATTTTCGTCGCGACCTCGCGCCACCATTGCGGCATCGGCGGCGCACCGAATGCACTGTCGATCGGCGAGCCCGGCGCGCCGCCGTCGGTGGCGCAGGCACTCGATGCGATCGATGCGGTCGGGTCGGCCTACGGCGCCCAGCGCGAGCGGCTGACGGCCTAGGGCCTGCACAGGGCCGCTATCGTCGTGAATGGGCGCCGCGGAAACGGGGCCGGCCGGTTCAGGCGAGCAGTGCTTCGACCGTGAGCACCGCGGCGACGGCGGCCAGGTTGGCGAGCAGCGCCTCGAACAGGAGGCCGCGCCAGGTTTTCGGCCGGAAGCGTGCCGCGAGCAGCAGGGCGCCACCCAGCGCGAGCGCCAGGATCAGGACGAGGTCGGCGTTGTCGAGGCGGATGTTCATCGCGGCGGCTCCTTCGAGGATCCGGGGGCGCGCGACGGCGCCCCCGGATCGAGTATAGTCAGCGCCGCCCGCCACACAACCCGAGGCGCCCCTGAGGCTCAGACGAGCGATGCGTCGCGGGTTTCGCGCATCAGCAGCACGCCGATCAGGCTGATCGCTGCCGCGACCGACACGTAGCCGCCGACCCACGACAGGCCGCCGCGCGCGGCGAGCAACTGCGCGATGTACGGCGCGATCGACGCGCCGAGGATCCCGCCGAGGTTGTACGCGACGCCCGCGCCCGTATAGCGGACGTTGGTCGGGAACAACTCGGGCAGCAGCGCGCCCATCGGCGCGAACGTCACGCCCATCAGGAACAGCTCGAGCGTCAGGAACAACGCGACGAGCGGCATCGAGCCGCTGCCGAGCAGCGGCTCCATCGCGAAGCCGGACAGCAGTGCGGCGATCGCGCCGACGACCAGCACCGGCTTGCGGCCGAAGCGATCCGACGCCCACGCCGACAGCGGCGTGGCGAGCCCCATGAACACGACAGCGAAGCACAACAGGCCGAGGAAGCTCTGACGCGGAATGTGCAGCGTCGACACGCCATACGACAGCGAGAACACCGTCGAGATATAGAACAGCGTGTAGCAGACCACCATCGCGAGTGCGCCGAGCAATGTTGGGCGCCAATGTTGCGAGACGAGCGTCGCGACCGGCACGCGCACGCGTTCGTTGCGGTCGAGTGCGGCCTGGAACGCCGGCGTCTCGGTGATCTTCAGCCGCACGTACAGGCCGAGCGCGACGAGCACCGCGCTGACGAGGAACGGGATGCGCCAGCCCCAGCTGCGGAATTGTTCGTCGGACAGCGACAGCGCGAGTGCGAAGAACAGCCCGTTCGACATCAGGAAGCCCACCGACGGGCCCAGCTGCGGGAACATCCCGAACCAGCCGCGCTTGCCTTGCGGCGCGTGCTCGGTCGCGAGCAGCGCCGCGCCGCCCCATTCGCCGCCGAGGCCGATCCCCTGGCCGAAGCGCAGCACGCACAGCAGCACCGGCGCGAGTGTGCCGATCTTGTCGTAGCCGGGCACGAAGCCGATCGCGGTGGTGGACACGCCCATGACGAGCAGCGACGCGACGAGCGTCGACTTGCGACCGATGCGGTCACCGAAGTGGCCGAACAGGAACGAGCCGATCGGCCGCGCGATGAATGCGATGCCGAACGTGACGAATGCGGACAGCGCCTGTGCGGTCGCGGAGCCGTGCGGAAAGAACACGGGGCCGATGACGAGTGCGGCGGCAGTCGCGTAGACGTAGAAGTCGTAGAACTCGATCGCGGTGCCGATGAAGCTCGCGAACACGATGCGCCGGTGGCTGACGGCGCCGGCCGAACCGGTTGCGTGTGCAACGGCCGGGGGAGATGCGGACATGGATGTCTCCGTTTTGTCGTTGGGGCATTCGCCTGAGCGTGCGCTCGGGCAGGCAGGTGGACGCCTGCCGGGAGAGCGCAGCCGGGCGGATGATGCGGTAGCGGCGTGAACGCGCGTCGTGGCGCTGACGTCACCCGCCGGTCGACGATGGAGACGGATAGGTCGCCGCCGCCCAGTGCCGGCATGGTCGGCTCGCATGCCGGGTGCGGCGCGCGAACGCGCGCGGGAGGGTGGCCGCGCGATTGCGGAAAATTATAGCCAGCGCCGCGACATAGCGGCAATCGCGGGCCGGCGCGGGCTCAGTCGAGCGATTGCGCCTGTGCGGATGCGGTGCTTTGCAACTGGAAACGTCCGTCGTCGTTGAACAGCCAGCCTTCCATCATCTCGAGCCGGCCATTGCCGTCCAGCAGTTTCGACGGTGGTGGCGGCAGCGGCGCCGAGCGACGCAGCGACGCGAGCGCGAGCCCTTCCGCTTCGCTGTCGCCGTTGCTGCGATAAACGGATGCGTTGACGAGGCGGCCGCTGCCATCGACGGTGAACGCGACGACGACGAGCGAGCGCAGCATCGCCTGCGGCGTCCCGCGCGCGACGCCGGACGGATTGTGCTCGGTGACGCACCGCGCGACTTCCACGCGGTACTGGTCGCGATTCGCGTTGCGGATGACGGACGGGATCGTCTGCACCGAGCGCAGCGATGGCGGCGGCGTGATCGTGCAGGCGGCAAGCAACGAGGCGGCGACCAGCCAGGGAACACGCAGCCGGCTGGCGCCCGGGTGGGGAAGATGAGACATGGCGGACTGCCGGAGGGTGACGATAAAAAAATGATAGGCGTCCGGCCGCGACCTGTTATCGGGAGAAACGCATAGTGCGCGAAGCGCGACGTAGCGATTCGCGGATGATGGCGATCGGCGGGCCGACCGGCATGTGTTCCGATGTGACGTGACATGTGACGGCGCGGGCGCGATATGCGCACGCGCGTCGCACGCAGTGGCGGTGGGCGTGGCCCGATCTGCCCGCTTAGTAGCCGTGTGTTACGAGCGACAGAACGGACAGGTCCGGATGCGTGCCGTCGATGATGCTCTTGCCGATGTGCACGGCTTCCCGAACCGCTTCGTCGACGCTCGCGAAGCTTTCCTCGCCGTCCGCGTGGAAGGGCACCGCATGATCGGGCAGCGCGGGATTCGCGCCAGGATGGCAGACATAGCCGGTGTAGGTGTAACGCGTGTCGCTGCCCGGGGCGATGCCCGGCACCACATGGATCTCGAAGCCTTCGTAATCGACGTGATCCGTCGCTGTCGACAATTCGGTCATGGCGGTCTCCCTGGGCCGCACGCACGGATGGCGCGGGCGGCATCGAGTCGCGGCGGCGGTCGTGTCGCCGTGCTGATCGAATTCTAGGTGATGGCGGCCCGGCCCGTGAGGCTCGCGCGCGTCGTCGGCGGACGGCGGGCGTGCCGTGGCGCGCGTTACCGCGTGCAGCGCGCGTCCTTGCGCTGCACCACGAGGATCACGGGATACTTCTGGCCGTGCTCGAGTTCCACCGGCGCGACGACCGTCAGCGTCGCCGGGTCGGAATCCTCGTACACGCTGACCTGTTCGTTGCGGATATAGGTCACGCCGGTGCAGTTCGATGCGCGCCCGTCATCCGACACCTTGCACTGGATCTCGTTTTCCTTCAGATAGTTGTACGGCGTCGGGCTCGCGAGATATTCGCGCAGGCTGCGCGGCGAGCCGCCGACACCCTTCACGTACGCAATCGCGCATGACGGCGTTTGCGCGTCGGTGCCGGAGGCGGAATCGGCGGCCGCGGCGTGCGTGCCGACGGCGGCCAGGGCGACGAGCGACGAGGCGATGAAGGACTTCATGACGTGGTTTCCCGTTTCGCGAATCGGAGCGCCGGATTGTAACGGCATCGGGCGAGATGCGTCGGCACGCGGGGCGGGCACCGTGCGCGGCGCGCGTCGAACAAACAAAAACCCCGTCATTCGATGAATGGACGGGGTTTGGCGAACTTCCTGGCGGAAGCGGTGAGATTCGAACTCACGGACAGTTTCCCGTCGCCGGTTTTCAAGACCGGTGCCTTAAACCGCTCGGCCACGCTTCCACACGAGGCGGCATTGTAACCGAAATGCCGCCTCGTTCCGCCTCAATCGTCGCGCAGGAACAATTCCTGCAGGTCGTTGAGGAACCGTTGACCAAGCGGCGTCGGCGCGATCTGCGCAAAATCGCGCGTGATCAGTCCGCGCTGCTCCGCATCCTTGAGTGCCTGCTCGATCGTGCCGATCGGCAAACCCGTGCGTTCGACGAAGCTGTGCACGGGGAAGCCCTCGACGAGCCGCAGCGTGTTCAGCATGAACTCGAACGGCAGGTCGCGCGCGCCGACTTCACGTTCTTCCTGCACCGGCGTGCCGGCCATCGCCTGTTCGATGAAGGTAGCCGGATGCTTGTAGCGTGCCTGCCGCAGGATCCGGTTCGGGAACGACAGCTTCGTGTGCGCGCCCGCGCCGATCCCGAGATAGTCGCCGAAGCGCCAGTAGTTCAGGTTGTGCTTGCACTGATGATTCGGCTTCGCGTAAGCGGACACTTCGTAGCGGCCGTAACCGGCCTCGGCCGTGCGCGCGTGGATCCATTCCTGCATGTCGGCCGACGCGTCGTCGTCGGGTACCACGGGCGGAAACTTCGCGAACAGCGTGTTCGGTTCGAGCGTCAGGTGATACAGCGACAGATGCGGCGGCGCGAACGACAGCGCGGTCTCGATGTCGGCCCGGCATTCGTCGAGCGTCTGGTTCGGCAGCGCGAACATCAGGTCGAGGTTGAAGTTGTCGAACGTCTTCGCGGCGATCTCGACGGCCGCGCGCGCCTGCGCGGTGTCGTGAATGCGGCCGAGCGCTTTCAGATGGCCTTCGTTGAAGCTCTGGATGCCGACGGACAGGCGGTTCACGCCGCTCGCGCGAAACTGCGCGAACTTCGCGGCCTCGAACGTGCCCGGGTTCGCCTCGAGCGTGATCTCGGCGTCGGCATCGAGCGGCAGCAGCGCGCGCACGTCGGACAGCAGCCGGTCGAGGCCGGCCGCGGACAGCAGGCTCGGCGTGCCGCCGCCGATGAACACCGTATGCACCTGCCGGCCCCAGACGAGCGGCAGCGCCTGTTCGAGATCGGCGCGCAGCGCGTCGAGGTACTCGGTTTCCGGAAACCGCTCGCCCTTCCACTCGTGCGAGTTGAAATCGCAGTACGGGCACTTGCGCACGCACCACGGAAAATGCACGTACAGCGCGAGCGGCGGCAGCGACGTGAGCCGCACCTGCCCGGGCGACGTGAAGGCCGCGACGACGCGCGCGCCGGTTTCCGCCGCCTGGCTCATGCGGCCTCCGGTTGCGAATGCGTGACGAAGACGATCATGCCGGTTCCTCCGCGAGCCGCGCGAGCAGTGCCTTCAGCGCGAGCGCGCGATGGCTGTGCGTGTTCTTCACGGCCGGCTCGAGTTCGGCCGCCGTCGCGCCGAGCGACGGCAGGTGGAAATACGGGTCGTAGCCGAATCCGTGCTCGCCGCGCGGCGTGTCGACGATCTCGCCTTCCCAGCGACCTTCGGCGAACAGCGGCTCGGGATCGTCCGCGTGGCGCACCAGCGCGAGCACGCAGCAATAGTATGCGCGCCGGTCGGCGACGCCGCGCAGCTGCTCGACGAGGTACGCATTGTTCGCCGCGTCGCCCTTGTCGCCGCCCGCGCGCTGCGCGTAGCGTGCGGAATAGACGCCCGGTGCGCCGCGCAGCGCGCGCACGCACAGGCCCGAATCGTCGGCGATCGCCGGTAGGCCGGTGAGCCGCGACGCGTGCCGTGCTTTCGTCAGCGCGTTCTCGATGAACGTGCTGAACGGCTCGTCCGCCTCCGGCACGGCCAGGTCGCCCTGCGGCACGATCTCGATGCCGACCGTCGAAAACAGCGCGGTGAACTCGCGCAGCTTGCCGGCGTTGTTCGACGCGAGCACGATGCGCGACAGCGGCGCGAGGGTGCGATCGTCAGACATGGCCGGCGCCCAGCACGTCCTTCTGCAACTGCACGAGCTGGCCGATCCCGCTTTGCGCGAGGTCGAGCAGCGCGTTCATCTCGGCGCGCGAGAACGGCACGCCTTCGGCGGTGCCCTGGACTTCGACGAAGCCGCCGGCGCCCGTCATCACGACGTTCATGTCGGTGTCGCAGCGCGAATCTTCCGCGTAGTCGAGGTCGAGCACGGGTGCGCCTTCGTACACGCCGACCGAGATCGCGGCGACGTGGTCGGTGATCGGCGAGCGCGCGAGCTTGCCGGCCGCGATCAGCTTCGACACGGCGTCGTGCGCGGCGACGAAGGCGCCGGTGATGCTGGCCGTGCGCGTGCCGCCGTCGGCCTGGATCACGTCGCAGTCGATGTGGATCGTGCGCGGGCCGAGCGCTTCGAGATCGAACACCGCGCGCAGCGCGCGGCCGATCAGGCGCTGAATTTCCTGCGTGCGGCCCGTCTGCTTGCCGCGCGCGGCTTCACGGTCGCTGCGCGTGTGCGTCGCGCGCGGCAGCATCCCGTATTCCGCCGTCAGCCAGCCCTGGCCGCGATCGCGCAGGAATTCGGGCACGCGTTCGGCGACGCTCGCGGTGCAGATCACCTTGGTATCGCCGAATTCGACGAGTACCGAGCCTTCGGCGTGTTTCGTGTAATGGCGCGTGAGGGCGACCTTGCGCAGTTCGTCGGCGCGGCGGCCGCTCGGGCGGGACAGGGAAGACGTCATGGGGGAATCGTGGACGGAAGAGGAAACCCCGATTTTAGCGCCGAACGGCTGCGTTGCCCGGCGGGGTGGGGCGCAAAAATGGGATAATGCGCGCTTCCCGCCCCGCGCCTTGCAATGCGCCGGGCGCCTCGACATATTCCCGCCCGAGAAGGGCACCCAGACGGCGAGACGAACCATGATCTACAGCATGACGGGCTACGCGAGCGCGACGCGCGAACTCGCGACGGGCACCGGCAACGGCGGCACCAGCGTGTCGGTCGAACTGCGCACCGTGAACTCGCGCTTCCTCGACCTGAATTTCCGCATGCCGGACGACGTGCGCGCGTGCGAGCCCGCGCTGCGCGAAATGCTGATGAACAAGCTGTCGCGCGGCAAGGTCGACGTGCGCATCAACCTGCAGCGCGGCGAGCAGAGCATCGGTGCCGGTGCGCTGAACCAGACGGCGCTCGGCCAGCTTGCCGAGCTCGAGCGCTCGGTGCTCGATTCGTTCCCGGGTGTCGGTCGCCTGCGTGCGGGCGAGATCCTGCGCTGGCCAGGCGTGCTCGCCGAGAGCGGCGTGTCGGCGGAAGCGATCCGCGACGCGGTGCTCGCGTGCGGCAAGGAAGCGATCGGTGAACTCGTCGTCGTGCGTTCGCGCGAAGGCGCGCAGCTGGCGACGATGCTGCTGTCGAACGTCACCGAGATGGAGGCGATCGTCGCGCGCATCACGCCGCTCGTGCCGGAGCTGATCGCGAAGCATCAGCAGAAGATCGTCGAGAGGCTGCAGGAGGCGCTCGGCATCGCGGCGCCCGAAGGCAGCGCGCCGATCGTCACGCGCGAGGAAGCCGCGGAACGCATTCGTCAGGAAGTGACGATGTACGGGATCCGGATCGACATCGCGGAAGAGCTGTCGCGACTCACCGCGCACCTGAACGAAACGCGTCACGTGATCGAGAAGGGCGGCCGCGTCGGCAAGCGTCTCGACTTCATGATGCAAGAACTGAATCGAGAAGCAAACACGCTCGGCTCGAAGGCGGCGGCGAAGGAACTGGCCGACGCATCGATGGCGCTCAAGCTGTTGATCGAGCAGATGCGTGAGCAAGTGCAAAACCTGGAGTAACGCAACATGACCCATCCCACTCACGACGGCCACGCGTCGCATGCGCTGCACGGCGGCGTCTATCCCGGCAACCTGTTCATGGTCATCGCGCCGTCGGGCGCCGGCAAGTCGACGCTCGTGAACGCGCTGCTGTCGAAGGACAGCGACATCTGCCTGTCGATTTCGTACACGACGCGCAAGCCGCGCCCGGGCGAGCAGGACGGCCAGCACTACCACTTCACGACCGTCGAGGATTTCCGCGCGCGCCACGCCGCGCACGAATTCCTCGAAAGCGCGGAAGTGCACGGCAACTACTACGGTACGTCGCGCGTCTGGATCGAGGAGCAGATGATGAGCGGCCACGACGTGCTGCTCGAGATCGACTGGCAGGGCGCGCAGCAGGTGAAGAAGCAGTTCCGCAACGCGGTCGGCATCTTCATTCTGCCGCCGTCGCTCGACGCGCTCGAGGAACGTCTGAAGAAGCGCGGCCAGGACGAGCCGAACGTGATCACGCGACGCCTGCTCGCCGCGGGCAGCGAGATGGCGCACGCGTCGGAAGCGGAATACGTGGTGATCAACGAAAATTTCGATCGTGCACTGGCCGAGCTCGAATGCATCGTCGCGGCGACGCGCCTGCGCTTTGCTTCGCAGTACGCGCGACATACCGAGCTGTTCATCGAGCTCGGCATCCATTTGCCCCACGCGGAATGACGCGGGGGTAGAGGGACATAAGGTAGAATAGGGACTATATTCAGAAGGAATTACCAACATGGCTCGCATTACCGTCGAAGACTGCCTGAAGCAAATCCCCAACCGCTTCGAACTGGCGCTCGCCGCCACTTACCGCGCGCGGCAGCTCGCGCAAGGCCATACGCCGAAGATCGAGAGCCGCGACAAGCCGACCGTCGTCGCGCTGCGCGAGATCGCTGCCGGCCAGGTCGGCGTCGAGATGCTGAAGAAGGTGCCGGTGTAACGCGCATCCGGCCCGTTCCAGCCATGTAGTCCACGCGCGCAACGACTCGACCTGGAGGCGAATATGAGCACCACCCCATCGTCCGCCTCCGCGGATTCGACCACCGAAGCCACGGCCCAGTCGCCTGCGCGCCAGTACATCGACGCGGTCCTCGAACAGTCCTTCCGGCATCTGTTCGGGCCGACCGCCACGCCGGAGCAGCCGCGCAAGCACGGCGTCGTTTCGATCGCGAAACTGACGGCCGCGCTTGCCGAGTATCTCCCTCCGGAAGAAATCAAAGAGGTCAAGGCGGCGTTCCACTTCAGTGACGAAGCCCACCTCGGTCAATATCGCCAGAGCGGCGAACCCTACATCACCCATCCCGTCGCCGTCGCGGAAATCTGTGCCGGCTGGAAGCTCGACGCGCAAGCGGTGATGGCCGCGCTCCTGCACGACGTGATGGAAGACCAGGGCGTGACCAAGAGCGAACTGGCCGAACGGTTCGGCCCGAAGGTCGCCGAACTGGTCGACGGCCTGTCCAAGCTCGACAAGATGGAGTTCCGCAGCCGCGAGGAAGCGCAGGCGGAAAACTTCCGCAAGATGCTGCTCGCGATGGCGCGCGACGTGCGGGTCATCCTCGTCAAGCTCGCCGACCGTCTGCACAACATGCGCACGCTCGGCGCGGTGCCGATGGAAAAGCGCCGGCGCGTCGCACGCGAGACGCTCGACATCTACGCGCCGATCGCGCACCGCCTCGGGTTGAACAACACGTATCGCGAGCTGCAGGACATGAGCTTCGCGAACTTCAACCCGCATCGCTACGCGACGCTCGAGAAGGCCGTGAAGGCTGCGCGCGGCAACCGCCGCGAAGTGATCAGCAAGATCCTCGAGGCTGCTCAGCGCGCGATGAGCGACGCGAAGCTCGACGCGGAGATCACCGGCCGCGAGAAGACGATCTACAGCATCTATCGCAAGATGCGCGACAAGCAGCTATCGTTCTCGCAGGTGCTCGACGTATACGGCTTTCGCGTCGTCGTCGAGAGTCCGCTCGACTGCTACACATGCATCGGTGCGTTGCACGCGTTGTACAAGCCCGTGCCCGGCAAGTTCAAGGACTACATCGCGATCCCGAAGATCAACGGCTATCAGTCGCTGCACACGACGCTCGTCGGCCCGTTCGGCGCGCCGATCGAGTTCCAGGTGCGCACGCGCAAGATGCACGAGATCGCCGAGGCCGGCGTGGCCGCGCACTGGCTGTACAAGAACGGCGGCGCGGATCTGAACGACGTGCAGAAGCGCGCGCATCAGTGGCTGAAGTCGCTGCTCGACATCCAGAGCGAAGCCGGCGATTCGAGCGAATTCCTCGAGCACGTGAAGATCGACCTGTTCCCGGATGCGGTCTACGTGTTCACGCCGAAGTCGAAGATCATGGCGTTGCCGCGCGGCGCGACGGCGCTCGATTTCGCGTATTCGATCCATAGCGATCTCGGCAACCAGTGCGTGGCCGTGAAGATCAACAACGAGTTGCTGCCGCTGCGCACCGAGCTGAAGAGCGGCGACATCGTCGAGGTCATCACCGCGCCGTATTCGAAGCCGAACCCCGCGTGGCTCGGTTTCGTGCGCACCGGCAAGGCGCGTTCGGCGATTCGTCACTACCTGAAGACGATGCGCCTGAACGAGTCGGTGCAGCTCGGCGAGCGGCTCGTCGATCAGAGCCTGAAGGGTTACGGGCTCGCGCTCGCCGATGTCGCGCCGGAGGTGTGGGAGAAGCTCGTTCAGTGGACGGGCAACAAGAGCCGCCAGGAAATCTTCGCGGACATCGGCCTCGGCCGCCGCGTCGCCGCGGTGATGGCCAAGCGCATCGAGGTGCTGATGACCGGCCGCGATGCGGACGACGATCTGCCGAAGTCCGAGCGGCATCCCGCGCACAATGCGCCGCCGGTCGTGATCACCGGCACCGAAGGGATGTCCGTGCAACTGTCGGCGTGCTGCCGGCCGATTCCGGGCGATGCGATCATGGGCTATATCGGCATCGGCCTCGGGATGGCGATTCATACGACCGATTGCCGGGTCGCGCAGCGCATCCATCGTCGCGATCCGGGCCGCTGGATCGACGTCGAGTGGGCGCCGCAGCCGGGTCGTCTGTTCGACGTCGCGGTGAAGGCGCTCGTGAAGAACACGAAGGGCATCTTCGCGCGCGTCGCGGCGGACATCACGTCGGCCGACGCGAACATCGTTCACATCGCGATGGACGAGGATCTGACGCACGAATCGACGGTGCTGCGGTTCGTGATCCAGGTCAGCGATCGCGTGCATCTCGCGAACGTGATGCGGCGCGTGCGGACCAATCCGGACGTGATGCGGATCATGCGCGAGCGCTCGACCGACGACAGCGTGCATGCGCGTCACGACGGCGGCATGCGCATCGAGCGCGAGCGGCAGGATTACTGACGTCGCGCGGTGGTTTGCGGCGGGATGCGACGGCGGCCACGGGCCGCCGTTTTCATGTGTGCAGCGCGTCGGGCGATGTCATGAAGTGGCAACCCGACTCGAGCGGGCGGTGGCCGAACAAAAGAGGGGGGGGCGGAAAAGAAAAAAGGGCCTTCCCGGAGGAAGGCCCTTCTGAGGTGGCGCGGCTGGCAGGATTCGAACCCACGACCCCTTGGTTCGTAGCCAAGTACTCTATCCAACTGAGCTACAGC